>NZ_FOWT01000005.1:0-568413 GCF_900115535.1 Pseudomonas sp. NFPP28
GCAACCTGCTCATGCAAAACCGCCCCGGCCCCGACATCGTCGCCGGCAATCGCCTGATGATCCAGGGCGACCACCACTACGACTACGACGCCTTCGGCAACCTGATTCGCGAACGACGCGGCAAAGGTCACGCACTCGTCACCGAATACCGCTACGACTGCCAGCACCGTCTGATCAGCATCACCCGACCTGACGGCCAGATCGCCAGCTACCGCTACGACCCGTTTGGGCGGCGTATCAGTAAAACCGTCGACGGCATCACCACCGAGTTCTTCTGGCAAGGCGACAAACTGATTGCCGAACACCACCAGGACCGCCACCGCAGCTACCTGTACGAACCGGACAGCTTTCGTCCGCTAGCCTTGCTGGAAGGCTTCGGCCCCAAGGAAACCAAGGCCTATCACTACCAACTTGACCATCTGGGCACCCCGCAGGAACTCACCGCCCCGGATGGCGAAATCGTCTGGTCCGCGCATTACCGCGCCTACGGGGAAATCACCCGCCTCGACATCGGAAAAGTCGACAACCCGCTGCGTTTCCAGGGTCAGTATTTCGATCAGGAAAGCGGACTGCACTACAACCGCCATCGCTACTACAATCCGGATGTTGGTCGGTACCTGACGCCGGATCCGGTGAAGCTGGCGGGTGGGATCAATGCCTACCAGTACGTGCCCAATCCTACGGGATGGGTGGATCCTTTAGGACTGAGTGCCTGTCCAGGTGGAGATAAGTGCAAACCAACCACCGAAGTTAAAGAACCAGAAACTAAAGCAAATACCAATGAGGGCGAACCATTCAGCCCCTCGACCTCAAATACCCCACCTAAAATGGGATACCACAAAGAAACCTATGCAAATAAACCAATTAAACCGGAAGAAACCGTCCGGAAGTGGGATGAGTTTCTAGGGCCAGGTCCTCACACGAACATCAATCCACGCACTGGAAAACCCGATCGCGACAGGATTGTTTCCGGTGATGCAAAAAGAAGTATTCGTTATGGCTCTCACGAAATGAGCAGCAAACCAAGCAAGCATCACTACCATGAGGAGACATGGACACTTGAGCTTAAAACCAGCACCATAAATGTAGACAACACCGTTGTTAGAGTCCCACTACCGAAGAAGTGAAATGAAGATAAAAATTATCGAGGCGATGCCTGACGCGGAAACTTTGCTTGTGAGTTTCCACTCACCTGCGGGTAGCGGCACAGCTTTATGGGTGGGCATCGCGCCAAATTTAGGCGATGAGGTGGATGTCGAGTTCGACCTGGATGAAATTTTCTCTTGGGGGAAAAACATTACCCCCTCCTCCAGTAAAGTTCCGAAAATATCCCATACAAACGGCGTCACTCAAATAACAGCTGAGCTGATTCACGCCTCGGACAAAGATTGTGCAGCACTAAAGCTTGGCGGCTCAGTACTCCTGATTGAGCTAGACGGCCCCGTCACTCAAAAATCAGGCTATGTTGACGTGAGAGCAACCAGAGTCCTGTTGTATCCAACAAACATTTAATACCTTCTACCTCAGAGCCAAGAATGGGCAATATTTACATCGAGATGCCTGCAAACTCATCAACCATAAGAAAAGTAATCGACCTAAACATCTTTGCGGTCAAAAGCCGAACAGGCCTCTTTTTTTTATTCTAGCTGATTAGAACCCATCCATTAATCCCTCACCCCCACGCCACCACCAACAACCCCACCCCCAACACCAGACACAACGGCGAATAAAAATACGTATCCCACCTCGCAAACCTCGACCCACCGACCTTCTTGAAGAACCCCACCAACTCCGAATCTCCAATTGCACGGGCAAACATCAGTACGGCAATCGCGCTGATGCCCCACTGCAACGCCCCATGGGATACCGCCGAGAAGTACAACCCGGCGCGCAGGCACACCAGCAGTGCAATGGCCACCAACCCCATCGCGACCAGGAACGTGCCCAGTGCCGAGGGCTTGAATGCAGGTCTGGGTCCGTTGGCAAATTCGCCGGGCAGTTGGGGAATGGCGGCCTGGAAGCCGAGTTTGCCGCCGGCGGCCCAGTACAGGTGGACCATGCTGATGCAGGTAAAAACGCCGACAATCCATCGTGCGACAACGAAGCTCATGGCTGGCTCTCCCTGAAAAGGTGCGAAACAGGATAGTCGCCCTGAGATTTTTTGCAGGCATTTCGTCGGCGGCTGATGGTAAAGTGCCGCCCCATGAAACTTGCCCGTGCCGACCGCTCGCTCATTGCCTGGATGCTCTACTGCTGCGTCCTGTTCAATGTGTTCGCCTGCAGTATCGGGCATGGGCAGATGGTCGGGATGCAGCTCAATGGCATCGGCGGTCAGTTTTGTACGGTGGACCCACGTACCCAGGCGCCCAAGCCGTCCAATTCCACTGAAGAGAATTTGCCGACGCTGTCCAAGGCGTTTGGCTGCCCGCTGTGTTCCACCGGCGGCATGGGCCCGGCGCTGAGTTCCAGCCTGAACGTGGCGGTGTTGCCACAGCCCCATGCTCCACCGCCGGCCATCGTCCTGGCTGCCGATATCCCTGCCCGCTTCACCTGGCCTGCGGCCAATCCGCGCGCGCCGCCTGCCTTCGCCTGATGCCTTCGCTTTCCGATCTGCACTGAGTACCGTTTCCGCAAGGAAGTACGGGCGGCTGTGCATTGTTTTCAAGCCAAGTTTTTCAGGATTCAACCATGAAACATCTACCCCTGTTGGCAGGCCTGTTCGGCTGCCTGCCTGTCTGCGCCTGGGCCCTTGAGTTGGCCCCGACCACCATCGATGGCGAGCAAGCCGCCGAACCCGGCCTGGCCCTGGATCAATCCAGCAGCGTGGCGTCGCGGTTGGGCTTGAGCGTGCGGGAAACCCCGGCGTCGGTGGCCATCGCCAACCGCAGTGACATCGAGCGCCATGGCGCCAAGACCTTCCGCGATGCCGCCAACACCTTGCCCGGCGTCAACGCCAGCGCCCCGCCGGGGTTTGGCGGGTTTGTTTCCTATCGCGGCTTTACCAGCAGCCAGATCACCCAGATGTTCAACGGTATCAACGTCGCCACCGGCCTGGCCCGCCCCGTGGATGCGTGGATCTATGACCGGGTGGAACTGGTGGGCGGCCCCTCCTCGCTGATCAACGGCGCAGGCTCCGTGGGCGGCTCGCTCAACTACGTGACCAAGTTGGCCACCCGTGAGGAACAGGCCGCCGAAGGCCAGCTCACCTATGGCAGCTACAACACCGCCGGCATGGCCTTCGGCGTCAATCATGCCCTGACCGAACCTGGCGCCGAGGTGCAGCATTACGCACGCCTGGATGTGAGCCGCAACACCAACCACAGCTATATCGACCGCGATCAGCGCGACGCGTGGAGCCTGGCGTTTTCCCTGCTCAGTGACCTCACGCCCGACCTGTCCCACACCCTGGCGCTGGAATACCAGGATGAGCACGAAGACAGCCCCTACTGGGGCACACCGGTGCTCAACCCCAAGGCAGGCGAGTTGAAGATCGACAGACACAACCGCTTCAACAACTACAACGTCGCCGACGGGCGCTACGAACAACGCACGATCTGGGCGCGCTCGATCATCGACTACCGGCTCAACGACAGCACCACGCTGAAAAACACCCTTTACCATTTGGACAGCCAACGCGATTACCGCAACCTGGAAACCTATCAGTACAACGCGAACAACACGGCGGTAAACCGCTCGACGGCCTATCAGGTACGTCATCAGGGCGAACAAAACGGCAACCAGTTCGAACTGCGCCACGACGATAGCCTCTTCGGCCTGTCGACTACCTGGTCCGGCGGCTTCGAGTACAAAGTCAACAGCACCACCAACACTCCGTGGAATGTGCCAGGCAACAGCACGGTAGACCCGAACAACTTCGACCCCGGACACTTCTTTGACCTCCCGCGGACCCGGGAACGCTTCGGCAAGGACAAGACCAACGAAGTCACCACCAAGGCACTGTTCGTGGAAAATCGCCTGGGCCTTACCGACACATTGTCGCTGCTGACTGGCCTGCGTTATGACGCTATCGACCTGGATGTGACCAACCACCGTGCGATAACCGCCACCAACCCCCGCCACTTCAAACGCAACTGGGAACCGGTGACCGGCCGTGTGGGCCTGACCTATCAGTTCATCCCAACGGCTAATGTGTATGTGCAATACAGCACCGCCGCCGAGCAACCGAACACCACCACGCAAGTGTTTGATGTCTCGACGGGCAAGCAGTGGGAAGTGGGCAGCAAATTCGACTACCTGGACGGGCGCGGCTCGGCCACCGTTGCCGCATACAAGATCGAGCGCAAGGACTTTGCCGTCACCGACCCGCAGGACCCCACCAACAGCATTCCGGTCGGTGCGCAGTCATCCAAGGGGATCGAACTGGCCAGCTCGCTGCGCATCACGCCAAGGCTGCTGGCGGAAGGCAACTTCGCCTGGGTGGATGCCGAGTACGATGACTTCAACGAGAAAATCGCCAGTGGCGCCGTGGTGTCGCGCAAGGGCAACACGCCAACCAACGTGCCCAAGCGCGTGGGGAATCTGTGGCTGACCTATGATTTTGCCGAGGACTGGCAAGGGGGTGTGGACGCGCGATATGTAACCCAGGTGTATGCAGACAACGCCAACACCCAGACAGTGCCGGCCTACACCCTGTTCGGAACGTTCCTGCGCTATAAGGTGGATTCGCACACCTCGGTGACGGGCCGGGTGCGCAACTTGACGAATGAGGTGTATGCCGAGTTTGCCCATGTGTCGCCGGCGTATTACTTGGGCTCACCACGAACCTTTGAGTTGGCGGTGCAGACCCGGTTCTGATCCTGGAATGCAACTAAATGTGGGAGGGAGCTTGCTCCCGATAGTGTTGGAGCAGTCAACCATGCGGTGACTGACTCGCTGCAATCGGTAACAACCCCCTCCCACACTTGCTTCACATTGAACTTAAAGATCCGTGGTTATTTCAGGCTCACCTCAACCTTCTGCGCCACATCCTCAGTCAACCAGGCCTTCCACACCTCGGGATGCTCCTTGAGAAACGCCTGGGCCACCTCACGTGGCGCCGTGTGGTTCTCACTCATGCTCGCTAATGCCTTGTTCAACGGCTCAATCGGAAACTCGACCTTCTCGAAAAACTGCGCAATCTGCGGATGCTCTTTCTGGAACGGCGTCGAGACCCCGATACTCAACTTCGACGCCAACGACCGGGTCGGCTTCGGATCAGGGTTATCCGCATCCGTCAGGGTTTTCCACGCCTCGGCATCAAACGGCGGCTCTTCCAGCTGGATCAACTTGTAACGCCCCATCAGCGGCGTCGGCGACCAGTAATAGAACAGCACCGGCTTGCCGCGCCGGATCGATGAAGCGATCTCCGCGTCCAGTGCCGCGCCCGAGCCACTGCGGAAGTTCACGTAGCTGTCGTCCAGGTCGTAGGCCTTGAGCTTCTGTTTGTTGACCACTTCCGAGGTCCAGCCGATGGGGCTGTTGAGAAAGCGCCCCTTGCCGGGGGATTCGGGGTCCTTGAACACATCCTTGTAGCGTGCCAGGTCCTTCACGCTCTTGAGGTCCGGCGCCAGGGGCTTGATACCTTTGGCGGGGTCGCCCTTGACTACGTATTCCGGCACCCACCAGCCTTCGGTCGCACCCTTGACCGTGTCACCCAGGCCCACCACTTTGCCTTCGGCCTCGGCCTTGACCCACACCGGGCTGCGGCCGGCCCACTCTTCGCCGATCACCTGGATGTCGTTCTTTGCCAGGGCGGTTTCCAGTGTGATGGTGGTGCCGGGCAAGGTATCGGTGGGCAGGTCGTAGCCCTTCTCGACAATCACCCGCAGCACTTCGGTGATCAGGCTGCCGCTTTCCCAGTTCAGGTCGGCAAAATGTACCGGCGCCTCGGCGGCGCTTACCGGCAACGTGGCCACTGACAGCCCCAGGGTCGTCAGGGACGCAGCCAACAGCGTTTTCAATCCTTTCATGCCTTCGCACCTCGCGATATCGCAGCCAATGGCGGACGGCTTTGCTGCGTATGCGCGAAGCCTCTGAATAGTTAAGTCAACTCAACTGTAGTAGAGGTTCCGGGAGATAACGGGTGTTCGCGTTTTTTTGCTGATTATTCACTGGCCTTGAAGGTGACCAGTTCGCCTTTGCGCCATTTGGCGGCCTTGCCGGTCACAGCCTTCAGGGTTTTGGTCAGGCCTTCCTGCAATTGCTCGTTGGCGGCGAACACCAGCATCACGCTGTGGCCTTCCTTGAACACGATGCCCTGGCCTTCGGCCGACGACACAAAGGCGTAGTCGCCCAGGCCATACACCGTCAACTTGATGTCGCGGAACTTCAATTCGAACTTGCCGCCCTCACGACTGGGCAATACCGCTGCACGAAAATGGTCGCCGACCTTGAGCTCAAGGCGTGGTTTGTCATCCACCACCATCGCCGCCTCGGTATCGATTTCGGCGATGTAAATGCCCTCCGGCGTCTGCTCGGTGATGTAGACAAAACGGGACTGGAACTGTTTGACCAACTTTGCGCGCAAATCACCCAGCACGAACAACGCGTGCATATCCAGATTACTGACTGCCAAGGAAACGCCCCCACATGGAAAAGAGCGCTGTCCGCCAGAGCGGGCAGCACAAAAAACGGCCATCACGGCACGATCACACAACTCATTCTTTGAAAAACTGAAGAAAATCCTGCTGTCGAGCCGAAAGACTAGTACAGACATGCGCGATGGGCCTTGTGCAAGGTCATCAGGCGCCACAGGAGATCACAGGTTCAACGGCCCGAGAATACGGGTCGACCAACTTCAGAGAATAACCCAATTAAAAATGCAGTTTTCCTACATGCATACACAAATAAACACGTTGTCATGGAACCGGACGCTGACTGCTGACGACAATACTAAAACAGCAGCATGGATCAAGACCACTCAAAACGCTGCAATCCAGTCATCCCGCAAGATCGAAAAGGAGCAGGCCATGCAACGATCACCCTACAGCGCTATGTCTTCGCAAACCCGTTCATCCTGTCAGGACGAGGCCCAATACTACCGCTTGAACAGCTTCGAGGGGTACCCGGATTCGGTTCTTTACCAAGTTGTACCTGCCGGCCGGAACTTCTTCCACGTGCGCGAAGTGCTCAGTGGCCGCATCAAAGGCTTCCGCAGCGACCATGTCAAGGCCTGCGAACTGGCCAAAAAACTCGAAGCCGTGTTGCACGCCCAACATGGAGCTATCGTTTCGTCCGCCCGGTAACTTTACCGCGCCGCCGACCCGCAACAACTGCCATACTGGCCCGTCCACTGAAGTTTGCGCCCCACGGGCCAGGTTTCTCCAGTGCAGTTATCTCCAAGGGAAGGCTCTACGTGACGGAATTTGATATCGGCGAATTTTTCATCCATGGCGACGCAAGGGAAGTAGACGGTGAGTTTCAAGCAGTGATCGTGATGCGGGCCAAGCCACCGCTGACCACTGTCACCACGCACCAAGTGGAAAAAGACCGCTGGTTCAAAACCGTCGACGCAGCCGCCGCCGCTGCAAAAGAGGCCGCCAGGGCGTTAAAGACTGCTGTGGATGCCGGGGCCCTTAATTCCTGAACATTCGATAGAACTCCGCCGCGCTACAACCCTCCCATGCATAACGCCCCCCTGCATGGAGAACGAAATGGACGCGCCAATCCCCACCCTTGAAACCCTGTTTGAACAATTGGGCCTGGATTCAACCCCGGACGCCATCGATGCATTTATCGTCGCCCATCCGTTGCCTGAAGACGTGAAACTGATCGATGCGCCATTCTGGTCTGCACAACAAGCCAGCTTTCTCAAGGAAGAACTGCGTGACGACGCCGAATGGGCTATCGCGGTGGATGAGCTGAACCAGCGCCTGCATCAATCGCAATAAACAGCCCTCAATGCAGGCTGTCTGACTGCTCCAGGCGCATCAGAGCCTGCCAGGCAGCCCTGCACTCCTCTGCCTCATCGCGACTGGCAAACGCCGTGCCGCGCTGCTCACCGTTGAGCAATACCACCCAACAGGCCTTTTGACCCAATGCCCGCAAGGCATGCGGTACACCACTGCCAATCATCACGGCGACATCGACTTTGTTTTGCATGGCGCTTCTCCGCAGCATTAGTTAGCTGGCTAACAATGTTGCCCATGCTACGGTTTTACGTCCGCTTGAAAAAGCTATTCCCGGAATAGCTCCCTTGCATAAACGGCAATAATCCTAACGTCAGCCTTTCGCGGCCTCGGGCTTGTAACCCAGGCGCAAACCGCCCCAGTGCCGGCCCTTGACCATGATCGGCACCGACAGATCGTGCATCAGCTCACCCGTGTCGCGGGTATAGGTTTGCAACAACACCGCCTGCTGATGGCTGCCGCAGCGGATTCCGGTACGGTCTTCAAACTTGCGTTTGGTGCGGTTCTGCACGGCGTCCACCTGCGCATCGCCGGTCAGCGCCTGGGAAAAAGCCTTGTTGTGGGTCGGCACATAGCCCTGGGGCGTGCAGGCAATGGCGAACACTAACCCTTCATGACGCGGCAACAGCGCCTCCTGGATCGCTGGCAATACCTGGTCGGTATAGCCGTCGAAGCGGGTGTGGTACTTGATTGGGCTGGTATTGGCGATCGGCGTATAGCTGCGGTCGAACAGGTCGTCCAGGCTGATGCGGTTCTGTTGCACATCGGCTTCGAATTGCGCGGCAATCCGACTGGCACCTTCGCGGGCCAGGTCATAGATGCGCTGGTGATAGTCATCCAGCCCGACTTCCGCCAGGCGCTCGCTGATGGTTTCGGCCTGGCCTTCCATTTGTACGGCAGCATCAGCCAGCTGGCGGGTTTGCTGATCGCTGACGGCCAGGTCGCTGCGCATCTGCTCAACGGCATGGAACAGGCTGTCGAGCTGGGTGCGGTTGGTGTCGGTACCCTGGGCGATTTCATTGACCTGGCCTTCCACATCCGCCGCCAGGCTGGCGATATTTTGCAGTTGCTCGCCAGCGTGCTCTACCTGCTCGACACCGGTGTGCAGGTCCGCCGAGAGCTGGCGAATCTGCTCTACCACCTGAGCAGTGCGTTGCTGGATGTCGGCCACCATCACACCGACTTCATCGGTGGCCGTGGCAGTACGCCCGGCCAACCCACGCACTTCATCCGCCACCACGGCAAACCCGCGACCATGCTCACCGGCCCGCGCCGCTTCAATCGCCGCGTTCAGCGCCAGCAGGTTGGTCTGGCTGGCGATGGACTGGATCACCAGGGTCACCCGCTGGATTTCCTCGCTGCGCTGGCTCAAGGCCTCAATCAACTCACGGCTGGCATTGGCCCGCTGGCTGAGCTGGTGCATGCGGCTGATCGACTGAGCCAGCACTTCACGGCCTTCGGTGCTGCGCTGATGGGCCTGGCTCGCAGCCCCCAACGCCTCACGGCTGAGCTGGGAGGTGACTTTTTCGGTGCCGATCATCACCTCGGCACTGCTGACGATCTGCCTGGCCGCGCTCAACTGCGACTGCAGGCGCGCCGCCAGTTGCTTGACCGAATAGGCCACGCCGGCGGCGGAAAGTGCGTTGTGGCTGGTGGTATACGACAGGTCACGAGTCAACTCGCCAATGGCATCGGCGGCGTCGAAAGCTGCAATCACTGATGTGCGATTTTTCAGGCGAGGCAGCCAGATCACCAATAGGACCAGTGGCAGGCAAAGGTAGAGCGGCAAGCTGGCGAACGCTAGGCCCAGCAGTACCAGCACCAGGGCGGTGCTCTGCAACAACGGCGTGAGCCAGCCGGGCAGCCCGCGCGCCACCGGTTGCGGTGACACGGCTGCGCCCATCAGAGGTCCGTCTCCAGCCATCTTCGTTACCCCACTGCTTGTCATTATTGTCACTGCATTAAACGCCACTATCGGGCCATTATCCATGGGCCTTTAGTGGGGTAGCTTGCAGCAGATCAATAGACAGGGTGTAACGGATCTTGCCCTGGGGAACCGCGTGGCGGCCCCCCAGCTTCAACGCATCAGGCTTGGCGCTGGTGCTTGTCGATCTGCTCGTGGCGCTCTTGCGCTTCGATGCAGTACTTGGTGGTGGGGCTGATCAGCAGGCGCTTGAGGCCGATAGGCTCGCCGCTGTCGTCACACCAGCCAAAGGAATCTTCCTTGATGCGCTCCAACGCGCGCTCAAGCTGCGGCAGCATGCGCTGGTCGCGGTCGATGGCGTTGACCAGCCAGGTACGCTCTTCTTCAACGGAAGCGGCGTCGGCCGGGTCGGCCGGGGTGTCCAGGCTTTCAATGGCGATACGGTTCTGTTCAATGCGCTCGTGGTGTTCCACTTTCATGTCTTGCAGCAACTTCTCGAAAAAAGCGTGCTGTTCGGCATTCATGTAGTCATCCGCCGGCATGGCCAGCAACTTTTCCTTTGTCATTGATTTCTCTATAAAAAATACGTGCATTAAGGCGAATAAGGGAGCGTTCCGGAAGGCCTCTGCAGGTCTCGGAAAGGCGCCGTCCATTTCAAGCGCCACCCGGCACTCAATTTACGAGGGGCGGCAGTCTAAGGCCGACTTGAGGGCGCAGCAACTGAAATGACAGGCATTTTTTCCCGGATAACCCCAAAAGGCACCAGGAAGGGCTTGGCGAATGGTTATCGGAGTGCGTTTATAGCAGGAAAGTTCGTGAAGCAGCTATAAGCCGCAAGCGGCAAGCGACAAGCTGCAAACATCAGCATGCTTGCAGCTTGAGGCTTGCCGCTGCGCCTCAGCGCTTGAGCTTGCGCTTGTTGCGGTATTGGTCGATGACCACAGCCACCACAATGATCAGCCCCTTGATGATGTCCTGGATATACGCATCCACCCCGACAAAGGTAAACCCGCTGGCCATCACCCCGAGGATCAGCGCGCCGATCACCGTGCCGGTAATGCGCCCTACCCCGCCCGCCAGGCTGGTACCGCCAATGACCGCTGCGGCAATCGCATCCAGTTCATAGGACATGCCCATGCCCGCCTGCCCGGTCGCAGCGCGTGCCGAAGCCACCACCCCGGCCAGACCTGCCAGCAGACCGGCGATGCTGTACACGATGATCAGGTGGCGCTTGACGTTGATCCCAGAGGTGCGCGCCGCCTGCATGTTGCCGCCGATGGCGTAGGTGTACTTGCCGTACTTGGTGTAGCGCAGGGCTATGTGGAAGATCACCGCCACCACCAGGAAGATGATCACCGGCATCGCGCCGTGGCCAATGGCCGTGTACGAGTCCGAGAGCATGCTCACCGGCTGGCCTTCGGTGTAGTAACGCGCCAGGCCACGGGCCGAGACCATCATGCCCAGGGTGGCAATGAACGGCGGAATGCCGGTGACAGCAATGATGCTGCCGTTGATCGCCCCCGCCAACAGTCCTACGCCCAGCCCCATGGCCACTGGAATCCATACCGGCAAGTCGGTCAGGCTGGGGAACACCGCCCGGGAAAAATCGGACGTCTGCGCCAAACTGGCAGCAATCATCGCCGAAAGTGCCAGCACCGAGCCCGAAGACAGATCGATCCCCGTCGTGATGATCACCTGTGTCACGCCAATTGCCAGCAGGCCGATGATCGACACTTGCAGGATCATCAGCACCAGGCGCTGGGAGTTCATCAGGAAGCTCTGGTCGCGCACGATCCAGCCGAACAATTCAAACACCAGGCCAATGCCGATCAGCACCAGGAAGATGCTCAGCTCGGTGGGCATGCGTCGACGACTTTTGGTTGGCACCGTCGCAGGTTTGTTATCCGTTATTGCGTTCATAGCCCATCACCTTTTTATTCTGTACGTCAGTGGACTGCGGTCATCCCGGAGGCCAACTGCATGACTTTTTCCTGGGTCGCATCGCTGCGGTTCAGGGTGCCCATCAATTCGCCCTCGTGCATCACCATGACCCGGTCGCTCATGCCCAGCACTTCGGGCAACTCGGAAGAAATCATGATCACCGCCATGCCTTCGCTGGCGAGGAACGAGATCAGCCGGTAGATCTCGGCCTTGGCGCCCACGTCGATGCCCCGTGTCGGTTCATCGAGGATCAGCAGGCGCGGGTTGGTCATCAGCCAGCGCGCGAGCAAGGCCTTCTGCTGGTTGCCGCCGGACAAGGTGTCGATGCACTGCTCAAGGGACGGGGTTTTCACCCGCAGCTTCTTGCACATGTCTTCGCACAGCGCCCGCAGGGCTTTCTGCTGGATAAAGCCGTTGCCGGTGTAGTGCGGCAGCACCGCCATTTCCATGTTTTCCAGCACCGACAGGCACGGGAACAGGCCACTGAGCTTGCGGTCCTCGGTCAACAGGGCAAAACCTTTCTCGATGGCCATGTGCGGGTCGGTAATGCGCACCGCCTTGCCATCCAGGATGATCTGGCCGCCGCTGCTGGGGGTGATGCCGAAAATGGTTTCGGCCACGTTGGTACGGCCCGAGCCCATCAACCCGGCGATGCCGAGGATCTCGCCGGCATGCAGATCGAAGGACACGTCCTTGAACACGCCGTCCAGGCTAAGGTCGCGTACCGACAGCAGCAGATCGCCGATGGGCGTCTCGCGCACCGGGAACAATTGGCTCAGCTCACGGCCGACCATCATCGAGATCAGGCTGTCGCTGTTCATGCTGTCGGCGCGCTGCAGGCCGATGTACTGGCCGTCGCGGAACACCGCCACTTCATCGGCGATGGCGAACACTTCGTTCATTTTGTGCGTGATGTAGACGATGCCTTTGCCCTGGGCCTTGAGGTCGGCAATGATCGAAAACAGATGGGCCACTTCCTTCTCGGTAATGGCCGAGGTCGGCTCATCCATGATCAGGATATCGGAGTCATAGGACACCGCCTTGGCAATCTCGACCATCTGCCGTTCGGCGATGCTCAGGTTGCCCACGTGTTCCTCGGGGTCCAGGTTGATGCGCAGGCGCGCCAGCAACTCGGCGGTGCAGCGATGCATTTCGCGGTGGTTGACCATGTGCAGGCTGTTGAGCTGCTCGCGGCCGATCCAGATGTTCTCGGCGATGCTCATGTGCGGCATCAGGTTGAGTTCCTGGTGGATCATCGCGATCCCGGCCTTCTGGGCCGCCAGGGGGGTTTCAAACACAATCGGCTTGCCGCGCAGGCGAATCTCGCCGGCATCGGGCTGGTAGATGCCAGCGATGATTTTCATCAGCGTCGACTTGCCCGCACCGTTCTCGCCCATCAGCGCCAGCACCGTGCCAGGGCGAACGCGCAACTGCACGTCGGCCAGGGCCACGACGCCGGGAAAGCCTTTGCTGATGTTGACGATTTCCAGCAGGTAGGGTTCGTCCAGCGGCAGCGGCTGGATACCGGGAGGCTGCGAGACAGCGGCTTGAGCGAGCATAGGGAGGTACTCCATCGGCAAGGCGGGCACGACCGCCCTGCCGGCTTATTGTTGTTATGTAGGGACTACTTGAAGTCTTTGACGTTGTCCGGGGTGATCAGCTGGAACGGGATCACCACGTTCTGCTCGATGGGCTCGTTCCGGGCCATCTTGCGCGCGGTCTCCACCGACTTGTCCGCCTGGCCCTTGGCATCCTGGAAGGCCGACACGGTCATGTCCCCCTTGGTGATCGCATTCAAGCCGTCCGGCGTGCCATCGACACCAGCGATCAACACGCCCTTCTTGCCCGCCGATTTCAGCGCCATGGACGCGCCAATGGCCATTTCATCGTTGTTGGCCAACACCGCGTTGAATTCACGGCCCTGGGTCAGCCAGTCGTTGACCAGGGTCATGCCCTTGTCACGCAACCAGATCCCGGTCTGTTCCTGTTCGATCTTGATGCCCGGGTATTGGGTCAGGACTTCCTTGACCCCCTTGGTGCGGTTAGTGGTGGAGTTGTTCGCCAGATCGCCCAGCAGGATCACGATATTGCCCTTGCCGCCGAGCTTTTCGGCGATGTACTGCATCTGCAGCTTGCCGGCCTCGACGTCGTCGGAGGTCACCGCCGCTACGCCCGGCGCCAGGGTCGGGCTGTCAGGACGGCGGTTGACGAACACCAGGGGGATTTTCGCCGCCGTGGCGGCCTTGATGATGTTGGCTGTCGACGCGGTGTCCACCGGGTTGACGATGATCGCGTCGACTTTCTGGCTGATAAAGTTCTCGACCTGGCTCAACTGCTTGACCACGTCGGCACGGGCATCTTCGAACTGCAACTGCACGCCGTCACCCTTGGGGTAGGACTTGGCTTGCTTGTCCATGTCTTCGCGCAGGTAGGTGAGGAAGGTGTCATCGAAGGCGGACATGCTCACGCCTATCTTGAGATCGGCAGCTGCGGCAACACCGCTGGCGAGCAGCATGGACAAGGCCAGCGCGGTAAAACGGATCGGGGTCTTCATGAACGGTCTGTCTCCACTTTCTTGTTGGTTTTCTGGACGTTGCGTTTATCAGAGCTCGGCAGGCAGCCGGACGACCGGCGCGCCGGGAATGCAGCAGACCAGCGCGCCCTGGTTTTCGACGCACAGCACATTAAGGAAGGAGAAGTAGAACGGCCGAGCGCGGGGCAGTCCGCGTGGCGTGTGGGCAGGGCGTAAAACTCGCAGTACAGCGTTGAAGATTTTCATCTGACGGTACCTGGTTGTTTTTGATCTTGTTTTTGTTGAGTCGCCAGGATCGAGTCCGGACGTACTTTCTGCAACCTGGAAAAGACTTTATTGGAAAATAATTTCCATATCAACATTATTTAGAATTTTGTTCTATTTTTATCGAAATCTCCTACGGCAGAGCTGTCTCGATCACTTGTCGGCGCTCCGCGCTCAGGCGCGCGGCGTCCAACAGGCGAGTGGTTTCCAGCGCCTCATGCGCATCCACCGGCAGCGGTCCCTGCCCTTGCACGGCTATTTGCAACTGGCGATAGAACTGCGTCCAGCAGCCTTTCTCCGACGGCACTCGCTCGCGTTCCGCGCCTTGCTCGAACCAGCCCCAGCGTCGGTGTTCCTCTGCCCCCCAATGCTCGCCTTCGGTTTTCGGTGACTTGCCGGCCATCAACGCTTCTTCCTGACCGTCCAGGCCGTCGACGGTGTAGCAACCGGCGGTGCCACTGACTCTGAAACGCGGGGCCTGGCAGTTCTGCAAGGCATTGCCCCACAAGTGCGAGATGACGCCGTTGGCATGGGTCAGGGAGACAAAAAAACCGTGGTCCACCGTGGGGTGTTCGGCGGTGTAGTGCAACTGGGCGAACACCCGATGCACCGGGCCGAACAGTTGCAGGGCCTGATCGACCAGGTGGCTGCCCAAGTCGCGCAGCCAGCCGCCACCGCTGGCGTTGCCCACGGCTTGCGGGCTGTAGCGTTCCACGCGGGATTCAAAGCGGGTGATTGTGCCCAGGGCGCCGGCATTGATGAGTTTGCGCAGGGTCAGGTAGTCCGAGTCCCAGCGCCGGTTCTGGTAGACGCTGAGCAGCGAGCCCTGGCGTTCGGCGGCTGTGATCAATGCCTGGGCCTGTTCGGCGCTGGCGGCGAAGGGTTTGTCGCTGACCACGGTTACGCCGTGTTCGATGGCCTCGAGTACCAGCGCGGGGCGGCCCTTGAGGGTGGTGGAGATGACCAGGGCGTCGACGCCGGCTTCGACGATCTGGCCGATGGAGTCGAAGGCCTTGAGGCCTGGGTGGTCGGTTGCCAGTTGCTGGCGGCGTTCCGCAGACCTGGTGACCACGCCGACAAATGTGGCACCGGCCAATGTGGCAATCAGCGGCGCATGAAAGAAGCGCCCTCCATGGCCGTAGCCGACTAGTCCGATTCGCATACCTACACTCCTTGCTTGAAGTGAAAACCCGATTCAAATGTGGGAGGGGGCAAGCCCCCTCCCACATTTTTCACAGCATTTCTTCAGTGATTCAGCCGTAGAAACGTGGGCGATCCGGCAAGCTCACCTTCACAATCTGCTCACTGCCCTGCGCTTCAATACACGCATCCGCCGCCACCGCTGCGGCAAAGCCATCCCACGCCGACGGCCCACCGACCTGCCCGGCGCGCACACTGTCGATGAACGCCTGCAATTCCACGTCATACGCACCGATAAACCGATCCTTCCAGTCCATCAGGATCGCGTTGGACAGCTTCGCGCCACTGCGCAGTTGCACCTGGGAAGGCTCCGGCAGCTTGGCGATGCCGGTCTCCCCCACCACTTCACACTGGATGTCGTAGCCGTACTGGCAATTCACAAACACTTCCACGTCGATGCGCGTGCCCTTGGCGGTTTCCAACAGCACGATCTGCGGGTCACGCAGGTGGGCCAGGGCCTTGCTGGATTTGCGCGGGAACACCACCTGCACCGACACGTAGTCGTCATTGAGCAGCCAACGGAGCACATCCAGTTCGTGGATCAAGGTGTCGGTGATCGCCATGTCGGTCTTGTAGTTTTCGCCCACCGTCGGGTTACGGTGCGCGCAGTGCAGCATCAGCGGCTCGCCGATCTGGCCGCTGTCGATCACGGCCTTGAGTGCGCGATAGCCTTCGTCATACGGGCGCATGAAGCCGACCTGCACCAGGCGCTTGCCGTAGGCGACTTCGGCGTCGACGATCCTGCGACAGCCCTCGGCGGTGACCGCCAGGGGTTTCTCGCAGAACACCGGTTTGCCGGCGGCAATCGCTGCGAGCACAAACTCTTCGTGGCTCGGTCCCCAGGACGTCACCAGCACGGCCTCGACCTGCGGCGAGTTGATCAGCGCATGGCCGTCGGCGTACACCTCGGCGTCCAGCTTCAAATCGGCGACGACCTTGGCGGCCTGCTCCAGGTTGATGTCAGTCACCGCCACCACCTGGCTGTTGAGCAAGGTCTGGCTGCAACGACGGATATGGTCCCGGCCGATAGCGCCTGTACCGATGACACCTAGCTTCAAAGACATACAAACACTCCTCTTGTTATTAGTACTGCCGGGCCTTCGCCAGGTGTTCATTGAGTTTTTTCGCAGCGGCATTCGTGCGTTCGCTGGTGGACACTTGCGCCACACCCACCCGCCACCACGACAGGTAGCCGTGGACCATGGTCTTGGGCAGCACCTTGATATCGATCAGCGTCGACACCGTTTGTATACGCGCATCCGCCAGCGCGGCTTCGAGTTGCTCCACGGTGCTGACCTTGTAGGTCTTGCAGCCATAGGCCGCCGCGCTCATGGCGAAGTCCACTGGCACCAGGCCGCCGTCGAGCTTGCCGCTCTCGGGGTTGCGGTAGCGGAATTCGGTGCCGAAGCTGTCCATGCCGTTGCCGATCTGCAGGTTGTTGATGCAGCCGAACGCCATGTTGTCGAGCAGCACCACGTTGATCTTGCGCCGCTCCTGGATCGAGGTGGCCAGCTCCGAGTGCAGCATCATGTAGGAGCCATCGCCGACCAGCGCGTACACCTCTTTAGTCGGCTCGGCGAGTTTCACGCCGAGCGCCGCGTTGATCTCGTAGCCCATGCACGAGTAGCCGTATTCGACGTGGTAGGTGTTGACGCCCTTGCTGCGCCAGGCGCGTTGCAGGTCGCCGGGCAGGCTGCCGGCGGCGGCGACGATGATCGCGTCGTCGGCCAGGGTCTGGTTGAGCACACCCAGTACACGGCTCTGGGTCAGGCACGAGCCGGTCAGCTCGATGAATTCACGCAGCACGCCACGGTCGAGACGGTCGTCGACCTCGGGCACAAACCCGTCGCCGTCATATTCCACCTGGTGCACACGATCCACTTCGGCGTCCAACTGCGCCTTGGCCGCGACGACCTGCCCACCCCAGCCGGAGCGGTAATCGCCGAGGGCATCGGCCAATGCTTCGAGGGCGACCTGCGCATCGGCCAGCACTTGCACGCCGTCGAGCTTCAAGGCATCGCAGGGGCTGACATTGAGGTTGAGGAACGTCACCTCAGGGTGCTTGAACAGCGATTTGGACGAGGTGGTGAAGTCGGTGTAACGCGTGCCCACACCAATGATCAGGTCGGCCTCGGGCGCCAGCAGGTTGGCCGCCAGGCAGCCGGTTTCGCCAATGCCACCCACGTTCAGCGGATGGCTGGAGACCACGGCGCTCTTGCCCGCCTGGGTCTCGGCGAAGGGAATATCAAAGCGTTCGGCAAAGGCTTGCAGCGCGGCATTCGCGCCGGAGTACTTAACACCGCCACCGCAGATGATCAGCGGCTTACGCTTGCCCCGGAAGGCGGCCAATGCATCACCGATCATCGCGCCGGTGGCCGGGCGACGCTCGATACGGTGCACACGTTTGTGCAGGAAATAATCCGGATAATCCCAGGCCTCGGCCTGCACATCCTGGGGCAATGCCAGGGTCACCGCGCCGGTTTCAGCCGGATCGGTGAGCACACGCATGGCGTGGATCGCGGCGCTCATCAACTGCTCGGGGCGGTTGATGCGGTCCCAGTATTTGCTGACCGAGCGGAAGGCATCGTTGGTGCTGATGCTCAAGTCGTGGAACTGCTCGATCTGTTGCAGCACCGGGTCAGGCTGGCGGCTGGCGTACACATCGCCGGGCAACAGCAACAACGGGATACGGTTGGCCGTGGCGGTCGCGGCGGCGGTCAGCATATTGGCAGCGCCTGGGCCGACGGACGCCGTACACGCGTAGATCTTGCGGCGCAGGTGCTGCTTGGCGAACCCGATCGCCGCATGGGCCATGCCTTGCTCGTTGCGACCCTGGTGCACCACCAGGTCGCCGCTGTCCTGCTCCAGGGCCTGGCCCAGGCCCAGCACGTTGCCGTGGCCGAAAATGGTGAACACCCCGGCGACGAACTTGCTCTGCACGCCATCGACTTCGATGTATTGGTTGTCCAGGAACTTCACCAGGGCCTGGGCCATGGTCAGTCGGGTTGTGGTCATGTCGCGCCCCTTATCGTTTCTGCAGGTGGGCGATGCTTGCGCCCAAGGCCTGCTGGATATCCGCCAGCCCGTGCACGCTCTCGGCAAACGGCTCGAACGACAGGTAGCCGCTGTAGCCGGTGCTGAGCAAGGTGTCGATCTGCGCCGCATTGCCGAGGATGTCGCCCTCGCCCACCAGCACGCGGTGGCCGTCGCGAATCGAACTCAGCGGCGCTTGGGCATCTTCGACGCCGGAGATATGCACCAGGCCGGTCAACTCCGGGAAGAACTCATGTTCGCTGGCCAGGTGATGATGGAAGGTGTCGTGCACCAGCCGGAACACATCCAGGCCGCCGATGGACATGATCGCGTCCACCGCCACGCGCTTGCGCCGCAGCGCACACTCTTCAAAGCCCAGGGGCTCGATAAACCCGAGGATGCCGTACTCGCGCAGGATCGGCGCCAGCTCGCTCAAGGCCGTGCGCAAGCCGGCTGCACGCTGGGCTTCGTTGCGGGTGTCGCCCGGCTCGTTGAGCGGGCACATCACCAGGCCCTGGGCGCCGCACTCGCGGGCGTAGGTCGCCATCTGGATTGCCTGGGCACGGCGCTCGTCGTTCCACACATCAAAGGGGTACAGCGCGTTGATCGACAGCACCGTGATGCCCTGCACCGCGCACAACTCACGCACGCGGCTGGCCGGGGTGCCGAACTCGATCTGCTTGTCCGCCAGGTCATTGCGCAACTCGATGGCATCGCACTTGAGCGCCGCCGCCAACTGGATGAAATCCGGCAGGGACAGGTTGGGCGCGACCATGCGGTTAAGGGCGAAACGTAGAGGCGACTTCATTGTTGTTATTCTCCGTCCGGAACCGCTGATTAGAGGTCCAGCAGCCAGCTGTGCTGCGGGTCGTTGTGGAAATGCCAGGCGCGCTTGGGGCCGGCCATCACGTTCAGGTAATAGGACTCGTAGCCATAGGGCACGCTGACCGGGTGATAGCCCTTGGGCACGACGACCAGGTCACTGTTTTCCACGGCCATGGCCTGGTCGATGCTGCGGTCGTCGGTATAGACGCGCTGGAACACAAAGCCCTGGGGCGGATTGATCTGGTGGTAGTAGGTCTCTTCGAGGAAGCTCTGGCGCGGCAAGTCATCGGTGTCGTGTTTGTGCGGCGGGTAGCTCGACGAATGCCCGGACGGCGTGCGCACCTCCACCACCAGCAGCGAATGGGCTGGCTCGCTGTCGGGCAGGATGTCGCACACGTAGCGGGTGTTGGCACCTTTGCCGCGCACGCTGCGCTTGCAGGTTTGCGGGCGGATCAGCCGCGGTTCGTAGCCTTCGGCGCCGGGCGCGGCGCAGACCGCAATCTGCACATCGCTCAAGGCGGTGACCTGGGCATCGGTGCCCGGCGGCAGGTAAGCGGCGAACGGCGATTTGTCTTCAAACACCGATTGGCGATCCCCCAGGTTCTGCCAGTTGAAGCCCTCCCCCTCGATGTTTACGCGGCCGCTGAGCAATACCAGGCACAACTCCTGGTCTCCGGCGCTGACCGGCAGGGTTTCGCCCAGGCTCAGGCGGTAGGCGGCGAACCCTACGTACTCCAGGCGCCCGGGCTCCAGGGCGACCATGGTCTGCCCGCGTTTGCTGCTTTTGACCAACAAGCTCATTGTCCGGTCCTCTCATTCAGAAGCGCACGCAAGGTGTCGTAGCCTTTTTTCGCATAGATATAGCTGGGCGCCACGGCCGGGTCCTGTTCGGCTTCCACCACCAGCCAACCTTCATAGTGGGCGGCCAGCAGCACATCGAGCAGTTCGGCGAAGTCGATATCGCCATCGCCGGGCACGGTGAAAGTGCCGTTGACGATGCAGTCGGGAAAACTCCACATCTGGTTGCGCGCCAGTTGCACCACCGGTTTGCGCACGTCCTTGAAATGCACATGGCAGACGCGGTCGATATGTTTGCGCAGCACCGCGAGAGGCTCGCCGCCGCCCATGTAGCAATGGCCCGAATCGAACAGCAGGCCGACTTCGGGGCCGGTGCGTTGCATCAGTTGGTCGATGTCTTCCGGGGACTCGACGTACGCGCCCATATGGTGGTGATACGCCAGGCGCACACCCTGGGACAGGGTGAACTGCGCCAGTTCGGTGAGTTTGTCGGCATAGTCCTGCCAGGCCTGTTCGCTGTGGAAACGCGGACGTTCGATCAGGCGGATGCGCGAGCCCTGGATCGAATCGGCCACTTCGCCGTAGACCAGTACCGAGGCGCCGTTCTGTTTGAGCAACTCGACATGGCAGGCGATGGCCTCGATTTCTTCCGCCACCGAGCGCCGGGCCAGGCGGCTGGAGTACCAGCCGGAGACCAGCGCCAGGTCATACGGGCGCAACACATCGCCGACGCCCTTGGCGTCCTTGGGGAATTTGCCGTTGAGCTCGAAGCCTTCGTAGCCGATTTCCTTGCCTTCGCTGAGGGCGGTGCTCAGGGGCGTTTCACCGCCCAGGGCCGGCAGGTCGTCGTTGCTCCAGGAGATCGGGTTGATGCCAATTCGGATTGCGGGCATGGCTGCACCTTTATTATTTTCAGGTATCACTGAGATCTGCTTTTTGCTGTATGTGGGAGGGGGCTTGCCCCCGATAGCTGAGTGTCAGACACCACTGCTGTCACTGAACAACCGCAATCGGGGGCAAGCCCCCTCCCACATTGGATTGCATTTCAAATCAAGAACCGGGTTTAGCCTCGGGCACTGCGCCAGGCGTTGATCAGTTGTTCGAACGTGGCCTGCACCTGCTGGATCAGGGTTTCATCGTCGATCTCCCCCGCCATCCACGCCCGGCTCGGCGCCTGGAAGATCGTGCGGCCCACGGCAAAGCCTCGGCAAGTGGTGCTCAGGCGGGCCTGCTGGAAGCCATCGGCGAGGCATTCGGCCGAGGCATTCAGGCCCAGCAGCACCACGCCTCGGCAGTACGGGTCGCGCTCCTGGATCAGGGCGTCGAGCTTGCGCCAGTCCTCGGCCGATTGCGCCTCGATCTTCCACCACGCCGGGTAGATCCCCAGGTTGTACAGGCGCTTGAGGCTGCGATAGAGCACGTCGGGATAGGTGGACGGGTGGTCTTTGGGTGGGATGACTTCCAGCAGCAGTTCATGACCGCTGACAATCGACGCCTCGTACACCGCTTTCAGTTGCGCTTCCTGTTCCAGGCGCAGCAAGGGTTCGTCGTCCGGGTGGAATTGCACCAGGCACTTGATGATCTGTTCCTGGGGCCAGGCAATCAGGTTGCTGCCCACCGAACGGCCATGCTCGAACGCCAGCGGCCGCGAGTTCTGCACTTCCACCGGGCGCGCGATCCACCAGCCACGACCGCTGGCGGCGTTGAGTGCGTCCTGGCCGAAGCGCTGGTCGGCGAGCAGGCCGACATCGGCCTCTACGCCTTGTTCGGCGAGCTTTTGCTCGACACGTTCGATGGCCTGGATAAACAGTTGCTTGGCCTCGCTGATGCGCGCAAGGTCCTGGCCGCCCTTTTGTGCCAGGTCCACCAGTTGCCAGCGGTGGTCGAAGGCAAACACGAACAGCTGCTTCCAGCATTTGCGCGGTACCGTCACGCGGTGCAGGCGTTGCAGGGTCACGTCCTGGTCCGGACGGGTGATCGGCACCGGGCTGTTGAACAGGTATTCCAGCTCCGCCGGCGTCGGCATCGCCGGTGCGCAGGCGTGGCGCGAAACCACCAGGCCACCGCAGGCATTGGCCAATTGGCTGCAACGCTCGTCGCTGGCATCGTTGAGCCAGCCGCTGAGGAAGCCCGACATGAACGCATCGCCGGCCCCCAGCACGTTAAGCACTTCCACGCGCACGCCGGGGTAGATGGCGCCGTCTTCCAAGCGAGCGGGGATGGCGCCGTGGATGACCGTGCAGCCTTGCGGGCCAAGCTTGACCACCAGCGTCGCCGGGGTCAGTTCACGCACCTTGCGCAAGGCAGCGAGCAAGTCTTCACTGCCGCCCGCGATGAGGAATTCTTCTTCGGTGCCGACGATCAGGTCGAAGCGCGGCAGGATCTTCTGCACGTGCTGGCTGACATTCTGGTCGGCAACAAAACGGGTTTCGCCATCGGCCTTGCCCGCCAGGCCCCACAGCACCGGGCGGTAGTCGATATCCAGCACACGCTTGACGTTGTGCCTGGCCGCGTAATCCAGCGCCTGGATGCTGGCCTTGTACACGCCGTCGGTGGAGAAATGCGTGCCGGTGATCAGCAGGGCTTTACTGGACGCGATAAAGGCTTCGTTGACGTCTTCGGCACGCAGGGCCATGTCGGCGCAGTTTTCGCGGTAGAACACCAGGGGGAAGGTTTCACGGTCCTTGAGGCCGAGCAACACCAGGGCGGTGAGGCGTTCCGGGTCGACCTTGATGCCGCTGACATCGCAGCCTTCGCGGGCCAGGGACTCCACCAGGAAGCGGCCCATGTGGTCGTCGCCGACCCGGCTCAGCATCGCCGACTTGAGCCCGAGCCTGGCGGTGCCGAAGGCGATGTTGGCGGAGGACCCGCCGAGGTACTTGGCGAAGCTGGACACGTCCTCAAGCCGCGCACCGACTTGCTGTGCATAGAGGTCGACGCCCAGGCGCCCGAGGCAAATCAGATCCAATTGACGCCCACTGGCAAAACGAGTCTGGCCCATGCTGGCTCCTGTTATTTTTATCAGCCTGCGTTGTGCCGCCGCGGGGCGGCAAACGCTCTTGGTGGGAGCAGACTAGAACGTCCGGCGGCGCCAATCAATATTTATTCCATATATTTTTTCATTGGAATATTTTTTCCATTAAGCTCCTGCAGGGGCGCTCCCACCACAGTGCATCGTTTCAGCAGGCCACGCCGGCCGTGATGCCGGGGTATTTTTTTGCGCCTACCCTGTAGACTTGCGCCACCCATCAGCGCAACAGACGAATACGCCAGAAGGATTGCCCATGTCCCGCACCGATCCCGAGACCACCCTGGAAGACTCTATCGCCAGCCCTCCGATCAATGCCGAGCGCCTGTTGCAGCTGATCACCGACGAATACGAGAGCCTGCCGCGCCAGCTCAAGCGCATCGCCAGCTACATGAGCCAGCAGAGCGACCGGATCATGGTCGACCGCATCAGCGACATCGCCCGTGAATGCGAAGTGCACCCGTCGGCCATCGTGCGTTTCTCGCAGCGTTTCGGGTTCAGTGGGTTCAGCGAGATGCAGGCGCTGTTCCGCGAGGCCTACACCCACAAGACCACGCCGGTGCAGAACTACCAGCAACGCATCCGCAGCATGATCGCCAACAAGTCGCAGAAAGCCAGCGGCGGCGACCTGGCGCGCGAATGCGTCAACGCGACCTTGTCCGGCATCGAGCGTCTGGGGCTGGAGCTGGACGATGCCGCGTTCGACAAAGCCGTGGACCTGGTGGTGAATGCCGACAATATCTACGTAGTCGGCGTGCGCCGCTCTTTTGCGGTGGCCGATTACCTGGTCTACAACCTGCAGCACACCAACAAGCGCATCCACCTGATCTCGGGCCTGGGCGGCAGCTATCGCGAGCAGATGCGCAGCGTGCGCGCCAATGACCTGGTGATCGCCATCAGTTTCACGCCCTACGGCAAAGAGACCCAGCACTGCCTGCGCATCGCCCAGCACCACCAGGCCAAGACGCTGATCATCACCGACAGCAACCTGTCGCCCCTGGCCAAGCGGGCTAACGCGGTGCTGTTGGTGAATGAAGGCTCGTCGTTCGCCTTCCGCTCGTTGAGTGCCACCTTGTGCCTGTGCCAGGCGTTGTTTATTGCGGTGGCGTACCGGTTGGAGTTGAAGGTGGATGAGATTCATGAGCAGGTCGGGTTTGACGACTGAAGCTGCCGGCATTGGAGTTCCCCTGTGGGAGGGAGCTTGCTCCCGATAGCGGTGTGTCAGTCACTGGATTTGTGCCTGATCCTGCGCTATCGGGGGCAAGCCCCCTCCCACATGTTTATCGGCGGCGCATCAGGTAGTAGGCTGCGGGAATGACGAACAGCGAGAGCAACGGCGCGGTGAGCATCCCGCCAATCATCGGCGCAGCAATCCGGCTCATCACCTCACTGCCGGTGCCGCTGCCCAGCAAAATCGGCAGTAGCCCGGCGATGATCACCGCCACCGTCATCGCCTTGGGCCGAACCCGCATGACTGCGCCTTCGGTGATGGCTGCCAATAGATTGCCATCCTTGCGCTCGGCCCAGGCGTTCTTCAGGTACAGCAGCATGATCACGCCGAACTCCGCCGACACCCCCGCCAGCGCGATAAAGCCCACGCCCGTGGCCACCGACAGGTTGAAGCCCAGCCAGTAAAGCAGCCACACGCCGCCGGTCAACGCGAACGGCAAGGTCGCCAGGATCAGCAACGCCTCCCCCACCCGGCGAAAGGTCAGGTACAGCAGTACAAAGATGATCAGCAAGGTGGCCGGCACCACCAGCTTCAGGCGCTGATTGGCGCGTTCGAGGAACTCGAACTGCCCCGAATAACTGAGGCTCATGCCCGGTTGCAGTTGCACCTGCTGGTTGATCGCCGCACGCAGGTCCCTGACCACCGAGGCCAGGTCACGATCACGCACGTCGATATAGACCCAGCCGGAAGGCCGCGCGTTTTCGCTCTTGAGCATCGGCGGACCATCACTGACCTTGATCCTGGCGACCGTGCCCAAAGTGATCTGGCTGCCCTGCGGCGTGTACACCGGCAGGTTGCGTAGCGCCTCCACCGAGTCGCGCCATTCTTTCGGGTAACGCAGGCTGATAGGGAAACGCGCCAGGCCTTCCACGGTTTCGCCAATGGTTTCACCGCCCACCGCGCCCGACACGATGGACTGCACATCGCTGATGTTCAGCCCGTATTGCGCGGCGGCGGCACGATCGATGTCGACGTCGATATAGCGCCCGCCGGTCAGGCGTTCGGCCAACGCCGAACTCACGCCCGGCACGGTCTTGGCGACTTTCTCCACGGCCTGGGTCACCGCATCGATCTGCATCAGGCGGGTGCCTGCGACCTTTACGCCAATCGGACTCTTGACCCCGGTGGCCAGCATGTCGATGCGGTTGCGGATCGGCGGAATCCAGATATTGGTCAGGCCCGGCACCTGCACCACGCGGTCCAGCTCCTTGACCAGTTTGTCCGGGGTCATGCCGGGGCGCCATTGATCCTTGGGCTTGAACGCGATGGTGGTCTCGAACATCTCCAGCGGCGCCGGGTCGGTGGCGGTTTCGGCACGACCGGCCTTGCCAAATACGTGAGCGACTTCGGGCACGGTCTTGATCAGGCGGTCGGTGCGTTGCAGCAATTCGCCCGCCGTCTGTGTCGACAAGCCCGGCAGCGCCGAAGGCATGTACAGCAAGTCGCCCTCATCCAGCGGCGGCAGGAATTCCCCGCCCAGTTTCGACACCGGCCACAGCGCGCTCGCCACCATCAGCAGCGCCACCAGCAAGGTCATGCGCGGCCAACGCAGCACCGCCTCCAGCGCCGGCTGGTAGAGCTTGATCAGGCTGCGATTGAGCGGGTTGCGTTGCTCGTCGGGTATGCGCCCGCGAATCCAGTAGCCCATCAGCACCGGGACCAGGGTCACCGACAACCCGGCGGCGGCCGCCATGGCGTAGGTCTTGGTGTAGGCCAGCGGCCCGAACAGACGGCCTTCCTGGGCCTGCAAGGTGAACACCGGAATAAACGACAGCGTAATGATCAGCAGGCAGAAAAACAGCGCCGGGCCCACCTCGACCGCTGCGTCCGTCATCACCTTCCAGTGCTCATCGCCCTTGAGTTCCCGGCCGGGATGGGCGTGGTGCCAGGCTTCGATTTTCTTGTGGGCGTTTTCGATCATCACCACCGCCGCATCGACCATCGCGCCAATGGCGATCGCAATGCCGCCCAGGGACATGATGTTGGCGTTGATGCCCTGGAAACGCATGACGATAAACGCGATCAATACGCCCACCGGCAACGAGATGATCGCCACCAGGGACGAACGCAGGTGCCACAGGAAAATCCCGCACACCAGCGCCACTACCAGGAACTCTTCCAGCAGTTTATGGCTGAGGTTATCCACGGCACGGTCGATCAGCTTGCTGCGGTCGTAGGTGGTGACGATTTCCACACCGGGCGGCAGGCTGCTTTTCAACTGCTCGAGTTTGGTCTTGACCGCCGCGATGGCTTCCCGCGCATTCTTGCCGCTGCGCAGGATTACCACGCCGCCGACCGCTTCGCCCTCACCGTCCAGCTCACTGATGCCCCGGCGCAGGTCCGGGCCCAGCTGGATGTTCGCCACGTCGCCGAGGGTGACCGGCACATTGTTGGTGTTCAGGCGCAGCGGGATGGCACGGAAGTCGGAGAGATTCTTCAGGTAGCCGGAGGCGCGCACCACATACTCGGACTCGCCCAGGTTCAATACCGAGCCGCCGGCTTCCTGGTTGGCCTGGTCAATCGCTGCTTTCACCTGTACCTGGGTGATGCCGCGACTGGCCAGGGCCAGCGGATCGAGCTGCACCTGGTATTGCTTGACCTGGCCGCCGATGGTAGCGACCTCCGCCACGTTTGGCAGGGTCTTGAGTTCGAACTTGAGGAACCAGTCCTGCAACGCGCGCAATTGCGCCAGGTCGTGCTGGCCGGTGCGGTCCACCAAGGCGTACTGGTAGATCCAGCCCACGCCGGTGGCGTCCGGCCCCAATGACGGTTTGGCTGATGCGGGCAGCCGCGCCTGCAACTGGCTGAGGTATTCCAGCACCCGCGAGCGCGCCCAGTACAGGTCGGTGCCTTCGTCGAACAACACGTACACGTAGCTGTCGCCGAAGAACGAAAAACCGCGCACGGTCTTGGCCCCCGGCACCGAGAGCATGGTGGTGGTCATCGGGTACGTGACCTGGTTCTCGACGATCTGCGGCGCCTGGCCCGGGTACGGGGTGCGGATGATCACCTGCACATCCGAGAGATCTGGCAAAGCGTCGACGGGTGTGTTCTGCACCGACCAGACACCCCACGCGGTGATGAACAAGGTGGCGAGCAGCACCAGAAAACGATTGGCCACCGACCAGCGAATCAACAGGGCGATCATGGCTGGGCTCCCGGCTGCATGTTCATCGCTGCTTCGGCCGCGGTGGCCGTAACGCCCTTGAGACTGGCCTCGGAGTCGAGCAGGAACTGCCCGGAGGCGACCACCTGCTGACCTTCCTGCAGGCCGCTGAGGATCACCGTGTGGTCCTGGTTTTCTACCCCGGTTTCAACCTCGACCGGACGATAGTGCCCGCCCTCCTCGGCCAGCATCACCAGCACGCGCTTGCCGGTGCGGATCAACGCTTCGCTGGGCACCTGCAACAGCGCTTGCCCGCCGGTCTGCGCCAGACTGACCTGGGCGGTCATGCCAGGGCGCAGGGCGCCGTCGGGGTTGGGCAGCTCGACCCGCACTTGCACAGTGCGGCTGTCCATGGCGGTGGCAGGCAAGATCGCGCTGACCGTGCCGTCGAGCGTCTTGCCCGGTAAACCGACAAAGTGGCTCTGCACCCGTTGCCCCACGTTCAACATTGCGCCTTGGGCTTCAGGCACGGCGACCTGCAACCACACCTGATCCAGGCCGTTGAACCGCGCCAGGGTCTGCCCCGGCGTCACCGTCATGCCTTCGCGCACCTCAAGGGTTTGCAGTGCGCCGCTGATCGGGCTGGTCACGGTCAGGACCGACTGCACCTGGCCGCTGCGCTCCATCTGCGCAATCAACCCCGCCGGCATCCCGCTCAGACGCAGGCGTTGGCGGGCAGCGTCGATCAAGCCGCGCTCGCCGCTGCGCCGCAGGGCCAGGAACTCTTCCTGGGCGGCCGCCCACTCGGGTATCAGCAGGTCCACCAATGGCGCGCCAGCCTTGAGCACATCCCCCGGTGCCCGTGCGTAGACCCGCTCGACAAACCCCGCCGCCCGCGCCTGCACCACCGCCACATCACGCTCGTTGAAGGCCAGAATGCCCGACAGCTCCAGGCGGGACGTCAGCACGCCGCGGCTCACGCTCGCCAGGCGCACGCCGATGTTCTGCGCCAGGCCTGGGTCAATCTGCACCGCCGGCGTAGCCGCCGATGCGGCCCCGTCGGCGTAGCGCGGCACCAACTGCATGTCCATGAACGGCGACTTGCCGGGCTTATCGAACTGTTGTTGCGGGAACATCGGGTCGTACCAGTACAGCGCCCGCCTGTCGGCCTTGGCGGGCATGGATGAGGCGCCGGGCTGCCACTGCGCCAGCCCGTAGCCCGCTCCCAGGCCCAGCAGCAATACAGCGGCCACGATTGAATTATTCATTGGCGGGTTCCCCATAGGCGAAATACAGCTGCGCACCGACCAGGGCGCGTTGCTCGATGGCATCGATCTGTTTGAAACGGGCTTCGACCAGTTCACGGCGCGCGTTGACCAGCGTCATCAAGTCGCCTTTGCCGGCGCGATAGCCGGCCAGGCTCAAGCTGACTTTTTCCTCGGCCAGCGGCACCAGGCTGTCCTGACTGCGCTGCACCGCACGGTCCAGACGCTGGTAGTCGGCCAGGTCGTCATCGAGCATCTGGATATGCTCACGGGTAGCGGCTTCGCTCTCGGCGTCGAGTTGGTCCAACTCGGCCTGCTTGGCGGCGATGCCGGGGTTTTGTCGACGGCCGGGGAAGATCGGCAAGTCAAAGGTGAACTGCACGTTGACCATGTCACCGAACTCACGGCTGCGGTGCCCGTAATCGACCTCCCAACTCCAGTCCGAGGTCTTTTGCGCCTTGGCCTCCTGCAACCGCGCCTGCGCTTCACGGGTGCGCGGCACGTAGGCTTGCAGTGCCGGATGCTGATGCAGGTTGTGGTTCAGGCTATGGGGGTCGAAGGTCCAGTCGGGCAGTTGCCCGCTGGGGGCTTCGTTGGCGGCCGGGCCGATCCAGCGCTTGAGCGCGGCGCGGGCCTGGGTACGTTGCTGGGTCAACTCATCTTCGCGCCCGGCCAGCTCCGCGGCTTCCTGCCGGGGGATGACCGCGTCGGCGGCCTGGCCACGGCCGCCGGCCAACTGCGCACGCACGGTGTCTTGCAACAGGCGGTTCTGTTGGTAGAAGTCCTTGAACAGGGCTTGCTTGCGCGCGACCGCATACGCACGAATCCACGCCTGGGCCGTGGCCTGGCGCACGTTGAGGCGCTCGATGCGCCCTTCGGCGGCCGCCCGCTCGACGGTTGCATCGGCCAGCTCGACCCGGGCCTTGCGTTTGTCGCGGCTAGGCACCTGTTGCTGGATGCCGATCATCTGTTGCGTCATCTCGTCGCCATACAACGTGCCGCGATTGGGCCCGCCAATGGGAAAGTCCTGCAGGCCGACCACCAGCTTCGGGTCAGGCAATTCGCCCGCCGGGATCGCCGCCTGGGTGGCGGCCTGCAACTTGGCCGACTCGGCCAGCAGCGACGGTGCATTGTTTTGCGCCAGGCGCAGGGCGTCGTCCAGGGTCAGCGCGTTCGCCAACGCCGGCCACGCCAGCACGCCCACCACCAGGGCGCGCATGTAGGAGGCATTCATGTTGAAAATTCCTGTTCCGTTGCGCTGTGCACCGCGTCAGGCGGCCCAGAGCAAAACCATCCCGGTCAGGGGATGCGTCTTGAGGTGCAACAGGAATCAGGCCCGGGGTGGGCGCCAGACGCCGGACGGCGTGCGGTCGGGGATAAAATCGGAAGCGGTGCCGACGAGCAGCGGATGGGCCGGGCTCAAGGGAGCCTTGAGCAGCGGCAGGGAGAATTGCAGCACGCCACCGGTCTTGCATTCCTGACCGGGTTTACAGGCCTTGCCATGATCCGCGCCGTCCTGGCAGCAGTCAGGCGACATGTCGCTCATCATCGGCATGTCCGACATCTTCATCGGGCACGGCTCGGTGCTTGACGGCACCCCCGCCATCCCGGTCAGGGGAAGCGTGAGGCTCAACAACAGGACGAGGACTAAACGCAGAAGGCGGCTCATGGGGCGCGAGTCTAGCCAAGCGCGGGTTAAGCCACCATTAAACAAATGTGGGAGCGGAATTGCTCACGAACGGGGCGTGTCAGTCAACGCAGCAGTTGTTGACACACCCCGTTCGCGAGCAAGCCCGCTCCCACCAGGGATCGAGCCAGGCTCGGGATCAGTGCATGAAGATCGCAATCAGGATGATCACCGGGATAGGCACGCCGAGGAACCAGAGCAGTAATGAGCGCATGTTGTTCTCCTTGAATTGATTAACGAACGAAGTGTTCGGTTTCGACATACACCACGGCATCGCGGCGGCGACCGCCGAAGGTAGCGGCGAGGCTGGCGAAGAACGCACCGATCAACAGCGCGACAAAGGTCCACAGCGAGGTGTACGCAGCGACTTTGGCGGCGGTTTCCGCGGCTTGCTTGGCTTTGAGCTTGGCGTCTTCCACCGCTTTACGGGCATCGCCGTAGACTTTGTCGATACGCGCTTCGGCATCCGCCTGGCTGAGGTTGGTGCGCTGGCTGATCAGCTGTGCCAGGTAGGCACGGTCTTCTGGCGCAAGCTGACCGTCGTTGCTGAGGGTGCGGGTGAAGATGCGCGCTACCACACCGTGGGCGGCGTCATCGCTGACGGCGACCGGGCGATCATCACGGAACAGGCTGTCGACGTAGTAGTCGAAATCGCCACCGTTGACGCCTTTGGCGGCACTGCCGGCGGCTTGGGTGATACCACTGGCTGCACCGGCTGCAACGCTGGCGCCGGCTTTCACACCACCGCTGACCACACTGCCGACCGAACCGACTACCAGCACCGCCGTGATCAACGTGGCAACAGCCCAGGCCAGGAAGCCATGGGCGGTGTCGCGGAAGTACACCTCATCACCGTGCATATTGGCCCACTTCACACGCAACCGACCGGCGATGTAGCCACCCAGGCCGGATGCGACGATCTGGGTAAAGGCCAGCCAGACAATCGTGGAAATGCCCAGCCCTTTTGCGCTGATACCGCTGTCAGCCCACGGCGACACGGCCGAAAAGCCCAGGCCGAAGCCCAGCAGCACCAGGATCAGCGACAATGCAGCCGCGGCGGCGGCCCCGGCAAAAATCGCCCCCCAGGAAACCCCGGAGAGCGCGCTCGACTCTTGCAGCGTGGATGAGGATGTGATCATTGTTGTTTTGCTCCAAGGCAGAAAAATAGTGTTACAAGTCTCAAAACAGACAGTGCAGGCACCATGCCAGTCGGCGCAAAAAATAAATCCCTTACATTTCAGATAGTTAAGTAAATTGAACTAACCTGATCCATGCAACTTGCAAGAAATGGCGGTTTGAAGCGGGCGTTATGCACTCCCCGGCCCGGCGATGAAATCTGTGTCAGTTTTGCCAACATGAAGTTTTATTTAGGAAGCATTCAGCCATTTCTTGGCAAAATGCCCCCACTTCTGTAGGAGCCGGCTTACCGGCGATTGCGGTCTTCCAGTGTAAAGGTAATCCCATGACCCGAATTTTGACCATCGAGGATGACGCCGTAACGGCCCGCGAGATTGTCGCCGAGCTGAGTAGCCATGGACTGGATGTAGATTGGGTAGACAACGGCCGCGAAGGCCTGGTCCGCGCCGTGAGCGGCGATTACGACCTGATCACCCTCGACCGCATGCTGCCGGAACTCGATGGCCTGGCCATCGTCACCACCCTGCGCACCATCGGCGTCTCCACGCCGATCCTGATGATCAGCGCCCTCTCCGATGTGGACGAACGTGTGCGTGGCCTGCGTGCCGGCGGTGATGACTACCTCACCAAACCGTTCGCCTCGGATGAAATGGCGGCGCGCGTCGAAGTGCTGCTGCGGCGCAAAAGCACGGTCCAGGAATTCGAAACCGCCCTGCGCGTGGCCGATCTGGAACTGAACCTGATCAGCCGCGAAGCCAGCCGCGCCGATCAACCCCTGAGCCTGCTGCCCACCGAATACAAGCTACTGGAATTCCTGATGCGCAACACCGGGCAGATCCTGTCGCGAATGATGATCTTCGAGGAAGTCTGGGGCTATCACTTCGACCCGGGTACCAACCTTATCGACGTGCACATCGGCCGTCTGCGCAAAAAGATCGACCCACCGGGCCTCCCGCCGCTGATCCGCACGGTGCGAGGCTCCGGTTATGTCATTGCTGAACCCCTCTAAGGGCTGGCGCTCTTCCAGCAGCCGTTTGCTGGCGCTGTACAGCTCGCTGTTCGTGGCCTGGAGCTGCATCCTCATGGGGGTGCTGTATTACGAGGTGTCCGGTTACCTGGGCGACCTGTCGCGCCACTCCCTGATGCAACGCCAGCACCTGTTCCAGCGCTTCGACGGCGAAGAACTGGTGGAAGCCCTGACCACCAGCATGACCTTCGACATGAAGGGTGTGGATGCCTACGGCCTGTTCGATGAGCAATTCCGCCCCTTGAGCGGGCCGATCCGCGCGGTGCCGCCGGACCTGCCCCTGGACGGCAAGATCCACGCCCTGGTCAATTGTGTCGAGTCCGACGACCCCAAGTTGCCCAAGGACAGCTGCGATGCCGTGGCCACCCACACCGAAGACGGCCGCTGGCTGGTGCTGGTGCGGGCCAACGGCTCACTGTTCGGTGTGACCCGCATCATCTGGCACGCCCTGCTCTGGGCACTGTCCCTGACAATTATTCCGGGCGCCGCCGGCTGGCACCTGTTGCGCCGCCGCCCGTTGCGGCGAATCCGTGGGATCCAGGCCAGTGCCGAAGCCATCGTCGCCGGCGACCTGACTCACCGCCTGCCACTGTCCAACCGACGTGACGAACTGGACATGCTCGCGGCCATCGTCAACGCCATGCTCGACCGTATCGAGAAGCTGATGAACGAGGTCAAGGGCGTGTGCGACAACATCGCCCATGACCTGCGCACCCCGCTGACGCGCCTGCGTGCGCAGCTGTATCGCATCAAACAGGAGGCCGAAGCAGAGTCTGGCTACGCGGTGAAACTGGACGACGCGATTGCCGAGACCGACACCCTGATGGCGCGTTTTCGCGGGCTGTTGCGTATCTCCGAGCTGGAAGACCATCAGCGTCGCTCAGGTTTCCTGGTCATGGACCCGTTGCCGCTACTGCGCGAATTGCACGACTTCTACCTGCCCCTGGCCGAGGAAGGCGAGCTGCAACTGAAGCTCGAAACCCCGGAGTCCCTGCCGTGGATCACCGGCGACCGCGCCCTGTTGTTCGAAGCCCTGGCCAACCTGCTGAGCAACTCGATCAAGTTCTCCCCACCGGGCGGCACGGTGATCCTGCGCGGGGTCAATGATGCGGGCAGCACGCGCATCGAAGTGCACGACTCCGGGCCGGGCATACCGGCGGCGGAGCGGGATGCGGTATTCCAGCGTTTCTATCGGGTGGATGAAAGCGACCAGCAAGGCGGGTTCGGCTTGGGCCTGTCGATTGTGGCGGCGATCATCAACTTGCATGGGTTCAAGTTGGACGTGGGTACGAGCGAACAAGGCGGCGCCCGGTTAGTCCTGGAGTGCCGCCAGCAACTGATGCCCGAGGCCTGAGACCACTGGTGTCCCAATATGGGAGGGGACTTGCCCTTCCCACATTGGACTGGATCAGGCCGGGAAGTTGGCGCGCAGGGCCTCAAGGCCACCGCTGTAGACACCGGCAAACAATTCCTCCACCGCCGCATCCGTAGTCCCCGCCACCGGCGTGAACACACCTGACCAGGTCACTTTCGCTGACGCCTCGCCCAGCGCCTCGACCTGCAACGTCGCCAGGTACGCACTCACCGGAAACGGCGACTGCTCGATGGTATAGCTGTAGGTACGCCCGACGTTATCAAAGCGCTGCAAACGCTCGACGACCACTGCGCCATCCGCCGTTTGCAGGTGACGCACACGGCCGCCATCGCCCGCCTCGCTTTTGACAATAAACGGCAACCAGTCCGGCAGGCCGTCGAAGCCGCCGACCAATTGCCAGACCTGATCGGCCGACACCGGGATTTCAATCACAGAAGACGCTGTTGCCACGATAAATACTCCAGAAAATGAAAAACCACTCAGATCGCCATGCTGTCGACCACACCACCGTCGACGCGCAATGCAGCCCCTGTGGTCGCAGAAGAAAGCGGTGAAGCAATGTACGCCACCAGGTTGGCGACTTCATCCACATTCGCCGCCCGCTGGATGATCGACGTCGGCCGCGCATTGCGCACAAACACATCCGCCTCATCCCGCGCACTGCGCCCGGATTTTTGTGTGGCTTCCTTGAGCATCTGCTCCAGGCCGTCGGTAAAGGTCGGGCCGGGCAGCACGGCGTTCACCGTCACTCCCGTGCCCGCCAGGCGCTTGGCCAGGCCATGGGACACCGCCAGGTTGGCGCTTTTGGTCACGCCGTAATTGATCATGTCCGCCGGTGTCGCCACGCCAGACTCCGACGACACGAAGATCACCCGACCCCAGCCCTGCCCGACCATGCCCGGCACATAATGCCGCGCCAGGCGCACGCCGGAGATCACATTGACCTCATAGAAACGTGTCCATTCGCTGTCCGGGGCCTCGAAAAAATCCACATCGTTGAAGATGCCCAGGTTGTTGACCAGGATGTCGGCACACGGTTCGGCGGCAAACAGTTTCTCTGCGCCCTCTGCGGTGCCAAGGTCAGCCACCAGCCCACGCAGGTCTGCGCCCGGGACAGCCTGACGGATGCTCGCCAGTGCATCGTCGACCTTGCCGGCTTCACGTCCGATCACCACCACCGTGGCGCCAGAGGCTGCAAGCGCCTGGCTGATTCCCAGGCCTATGCCGGCGGTACTGCCGCTGACAATCGCTACTTTACCGCTCACATCAATTTTCATCGGTTGAACTCCTGAATTTAAAGCGGCAGGGGCGCACGGTCCGAAACCAGTCGGGCCTCGCGCAGGGCCTGCCAGAAGGCTGCCGGGATCTGTTCAGACAACGCCGCGACGTCTTCGGCAATCCGCCCCGGACGACTGGCACCTGGAATCACTGCGGCCACCGCCGGATGGGCCAGGGATAATTGCAGCGCGGCGGCTTTCACGCTCACGCCGAACCCCTGGGCAATCGCCTTGATCTGCTCGACGTTGTGGATAATCGCCGGGCTCGCTGGCTGATACTCGAAGTGCGCGCCACCGGCGAGGACGCCGGAGCTGTAGGGGCCACCGACGACGATCTCGACGCTCTGTGCCAGGGCCGCATCCATCAGGCGTTGCAGGGCGCGGTCGTGGTCCAGCAGCGTGTAGCGGCCGGCCAGCAAAAAGCCGTCGGGCTGGGCTTCGGTAAGGTCCAGGGTCAGTTCGCACGGCTCGACGCGGTTCACGCCCAGGCCCCAGGCCTTGATCACACCCTCTTCGCGCAGACGGGTCAGCACTTTGAAGGCACCGGTGCGGGCCTGGTTGAAATACTCCAGCCACTGGTCGCCGTAGAAGTCCTGGGCGATGTCATGGATCCACACGATGTCCAGCCGATCGGTTTTCAAGCGAGTCAGGCTGTCTTCAATCGAACGCAGTGTGGCATCGGCGCTGTAGTCGTTGAGCATCTTGTTCGGGCGACCGTGTTCGAACACACCGCTTTTTTCGCCGAGGTCGCGAACACGTCGGCCGCGCCGCCGAACGACTGCACATCTCCCAATCGCCGCTGAGCCGGCAGATCGCCCAGCTCGAAGAACGCCTGGGCCTGACCCTGTTCGAACGCAGCCAGCAACGCATCCGCCTGACCCGTGACGGCCAGACGTTCCTGGCAGAAACCAAGGCGCTGCTGACCCACGCCAACCGCCTGGAATCACTGGGCAAGCGCCTGGGCCGCGGTGAAGAAGGTGGCCTGTGCATCGGCTATATCGAAAACGCCATGCATGCCGGTGTGCTGCCCAACGCGCTGCGGGTACTGCGCGACGACCGGCCGAACGTGCACATCAAGCTGTATAACCTGCCGTCCCTCGAACAACTCGAAGGCCTGCGCCAACGCAGCCTGGATATCGCCCTGGTTGGCGAACCGCCGGCTGCGGATGATCCGGACCTGATCGCACTGCAAGTGTTGGACGAGCCGATGCTGCTGGCGTTGCCCGAGCACCATCCCCTCGCACACCTGAGTGAACTGTTGCCCGAACACCTGGCCGACCAGGAGTGGATCGGCGTGCAGCGCAAACCCGGCGCCAACCCCGCCGACGACTTCGTCGCCGCCTGCATCCGCGCCGGCTTCACCCCGCAGATCCCAATGGAAGCCGGTGAACCCTTTACCGCGTTGGGTTTGGTGGCTTCAGGGCTGGGCGTGGCGATGGTACAAAAAGGCCTGAGTCGCAATGCACCACCCGGTGTGGTGTTGCGGGAGTTGCCGTGGCTGAGCTACACCACGCCGCTGTGGGCAGCGTGGCATCGGGTCAATTTGCGGCCGTTGGTGGAGACGTTCAGGAAGGTGTTGACCGAGGCTTAAGCAACTCGTCCTGTACCTGTCAGAAGTGACAGTTGTGCGTCCATCGAACCGGGCGTTTACTGGTGATCAGGGACTGTGGGGTTCACCCCCAGAGGGTCATTCTGTCAGCCAGGGAGGGCCGGATTATGCAACGTTTGTTGAGACAACTGATTGCACCGATGGTGTTGAGTGTGGGTGTGTTGCTTTGCGGGTATGGATTGAGTGCCAGTGCGGCGACCTACGTGCCTTCAGCTTTTCCGGCCGGGCCGCAATGTGAGACGGTTTGGGTAAACGACAGTGAACAAACTGTCGGAAAATGCAATTCGGCCACCCCCAGTGCCAATGCCATCCCATGGTACTCGTCGACACTGGCAGGTCCCCAGCAAGCCCTGGCGCCGTTGTCCTCACGGAAACCTTGTGAGGTGAGCGCTATTTCCAACAATGGTGGTTGGGTGGTAGGCAATTGTGCCAATGCCAATAATCTGTTTTTCGCCGTGTTGTGGAATGCAGCGACACCAGGTATCACGCCGATCACCCTGGCTCCGCTACCGGCCAGGTGGTTGTTGCTGATTCAAGTGCGCCCTGCCGATACGCAAACAGCACCCACTGCACAGAACCGCAATGGAGCCGTCCTAGCGGTGAGCCTGAGTGCGGATATTGACGCAACTGTGGTGGTTTATAGCGCAGGCAGCACTACTCCCCAACGCGTATCAGACTGGGGCGACAACTGTTATGGCGTCGACTTGACGGAAACCTTGACCAATGGTTGGCCGCGCATTCTCTTGAATTGCCCAGGACCAAGTGGCAAGCCTGTTCTCACCCAGGCCACTTGGAGTACAGGCAGCAATCAGTACGTGTTAACACCGGCGTCGCTACCAGCGGGTGCACTTGACTGCGAGGGGGTCGACATGAATGACCAGGGTCAATTCGTTGGCACCTGCACGTTTCCAGGAACCGCCGCCGACACCCAACAAACCGCATTCTGGAGTACCGCAAGCAGCACGCCTTTACTGTTGACGATGCCCTTGAACGCGCAAAACCACGCGGTGGCAATCAACAACCTTGGGCATGTATTGGCCTATGGCAATGACCCTACGGGATTTCAGAGACCTCTTTACTGGAACGACCCCACAAATTCCTTCAGCGTGCAGTCCATTCCCCCGCTACCTGGTAGCGATGTGGTTCAAGTGGCTGCCTTTGCCGATAACGACACCGTCGCCCTGAATTGCGTGAACAGCAGCGAATACCCAACCGGCTGCTATTGGACTCCATTGCTGGGAACAGTCCCCATATCGCCCATTTCAGGCGGGCTGGCGAGCTACTTGAACGCTATTTCACCCGCAGGCACCTATGTAGTCGGGTCGGCGACCGGCGCCACCTTCAACTTCACTGCGGTGGGGGCCAAGTTGCCATGAAGCCAAGAAAAAGCGTTATTCAGGTCCTATGGACAACATTCAGGCTCAATACCCGTGAGCTGTGCCTTGCGGCATCGATCTGCTTTGGAGTCAGCGTGGTTACGGGTGTGACTGCAGCACCACTCTATAGCCCGGAAAAAAATAGATTTTTTTTGAATAATAGGTACGTCCATAAGGGCGCTATCAGAGACAGTGATGTAATAGCTGAAAATCTGACGGCACTGCCGCGATTTCTGGGTTCTTTTACTAAATTGCCAGGGAACTCGCTATACACTAACAAACAACATCCATAAGTCCGGCGAATCCAATGAAAAATGCCCCCTCAATTCCAGGAGAACTGCTCCCGCAACCGAAACCACATCATCCCCAACGCCAACAACGGTGACCGCAATGCCTTCCCCCCCGGAAAGGTCATATGCGGCACTTGGCTGAAAATATCCAGGCCCGTGCTGTGTCCGCCATGAATACCTTCGGCCAGCAGCCTCGCACACCAGTGCGTCACGTTCAACCCATGCCCGGAATAGCCCTGGGCATAAAACACATTAGGGTACTGCTTCAACCGCCCCACCTGCGGAAAGCGGTTGGCGGTAATACCGATCTTGCCGCCCCACTGAAACTCAATGGTGGTCTGGGCCAGTTGCGGGAACACCTTGAGCATTTTCGGCTGCATATAAGCGGCGATGTCCACCGGATCGCGGCCGGAGTAATGACAGGCGCCGCCGAATAACAGGCGGCGGTCAGCGGACAATCGGTAGTAATCCAGGCCGACTTTCTGGTCGCACAGCGCCAGGTTCTGCGGGATCAACTGGTTGGCCACATCTTCCGACAACGGCTCGGTGGCGATGATGTAGCTGCCCGCCGGGAGCACCTTGCCGCTCAGGCGCGGTTCCAGTTCCTCCAGATGGGCATTGCAGGCCAGCACCAGGTGGTCGGCGCGTACCGTGCCGCCTGAGCAGCGCACTTGCACCGTGTCGCCGTGGATCAGTTCAAGCACCTCAGTGTGCTCGAAGATCCGCACTCCAAGAGACTCGGCCAACTGCGCTTCACCCAGCACCAGATTCAACGGGTGAAGGTGCCCGGAGCCCATGTCCACCAGGCCGCCGGCATACACCGACGAGCCCACCACTTGCTGCATATCCTGCGGACCCACCAGGCGGGTTTCGTGGGCATACCCGAGCGCTGCCAGGTGCGCCTGCTCGCCCTTGAACGCGGCGAACTGCGCGGGCGTGTTCGCCAATTCACAAAAGCCCCAGCGCAGGTCGCAGTCAATGCCGTGTTCGCGAATGCGCTCACCCACCAGCGCCACCGACTCGATACCGGCACGCTCCAGGTAACGCACGCCCTCCTCGCCCACGTACTTGGCAAACCCCGACACGTCATGGCCGATGCCGCGAATCAGTTGCCCGCCGTTGCGCCCGCTGGCGCCCCAGCCGATGCGCCGGGCTTCCAGCAGGATCACCGAGAGCCCGCGTTGCGCCAGCTCGATGGCGGTGTTGACGCCGGTGAAGCCGCCGCCGATCACGCACACATCGGCGGTCAGGTCGCCGCCCAGTGCGGGGCGCTCGGGCATGGCGTTGGCCGTAGCCCGGTAGTAAGACCGGGCGTGGTCGGTTGACTGCATCATTTGTTGGTCTTCACTTTGCTCCAGGCGCGGGTCATCAGGCGCATGGTCGCCGGGGTCGGCGTGGTCGAAATGTAGAGTTTGTCGAGCACCGCCTGCGGCGGGTACACCTCGGGGTTGTTCACCAGTTCCGGGGCCATGAACGCCTTGGCCGCCGGGTTGGCGTTGGCATAGCCCACCGAGGCGCTGACCTTGGCGATCACCTCAGGATCGAGCAGGTAATTGATAAACGCATGAGCTTCCTTGGGGTTGCTCGCATCGGCGGGAATCGCCAGCAGGTCGAACCACAGGTTGGAACCTTCCTTGGGAATCGAATAGGCGATGTTCACGCCGTTCTTGGCCTCCCTGGCGCGGTTGGCGGCCTGGAACACGTCGCCGGAATACCCGAACGCCACGCAGATATCACCGTTGGCCAGGTCCGAGATGTACTTGGAGGAATGGAAGTAGGTGATGTACGGCCGCAGCGTCAGCAGCTTGGCCTCGGCCTGCTTGTAGTCCTGCGGGTTCTCGCTGCGCGGGTCCTTGCCCATGTAGTTGAGGATCGCCGGGAACAGCTCATCTGCCGAATCGAGGAAGGCCACGCCGCACTGGTTGAGCTTCTTGATGTTCTCCGGTTCGAACAGCACCGCCCATGAATCGATGTGGTCGATGCCCAGCACCTGCTTGACCTTGTCGACGTTGTAGCCGATGCCATTGGTGCCCCACAGGTACGGCACCGAATGCGCGTTACCCGGATCGTTTTTCTCCAGCAGCGCGAGCAGCTTGGGGTCGAGGTTCCTGAAGTTGGGCAATTGCGCACGATCCAACGTGAGGAACGCGCCGGCCTTGACCTGGCGCGCCAGGAAGTGATTCGACGGCACCACCACGTCATAACCGGTGCGGCCGGCGAGCAACTTGCCTTCCAGGGTTTCGTTGGAGTCGAACACATCGTAGATCGGCTTGATCCCGGTCTTGGCCTGGAAGTCGGCCAGGGTGGTCTCGCCGATATAGTCGGTCCAGTTATAAATACTGACTGTCGGCGCCGCCTGGCCGCCAGCGCTGAACGCGGCCATCAGGGCCAGCGGGAGAAGCTGTTTCACTAGACGCATATCGACACCCCTTTATTGGTTTTTTAGACGCTCAACAGCAGGAACTCACGCTCCCAGGAACTGATCACCCGCTTGAAATTCTCGTGCTCGGCGCGTTTGACCGCGACGTAGCCGCGCACGAATTTATCGCCCAGGTACTGCTTGACCGTGTCGCAGTCCTCCATGCGTGCCAGCGCATCCTCGAGGGTGAACGGCAGGCGCAGGTTACGACGCTCGTAGGCGCGGCCTTCCACCGCTGCGCTCGGTTCGATCTGCTCGACCATGCCCAGGTAGCCACACAGCAGACTAGCCGCAATCGCCAGATACGGATTGGCATCGGCGCCGGGCAGGCGGTTTTCCACGCGCATGGCGTCCGCGCTGGAAGTAGGCACGCGCAGGCCGACGGTGCGGTTTTCTTCGCCCCACTCGACATTGACCGGCGCCGAAGTGTCCGGCAGGAAGCGGCGGAACGAGTTCACGTTGGGCGCGAACATCGGCAGCAGCTTGGGGATGTACTTCTGCAGGCCCCCGATGTGATGCAGGAACAACGGGCTAATGTTGCCTTCGGCGTCGACGAACACCGGTTTGCCGGTGGCAATGTCGACCACACTCTGGTGCAGGTGCATGGCGCTGCCCGGCTCGTCGGCCACCGGTTTGGCCATGAAGGTCGCAGCCACGTTGTGCTTGAGCGCGGCCTCGCGCAGGGTGCGCTTGAACACGGTGATCTGGTCGGCCAGGTCGAGGGCGTCGCCATGGCGGAAGTTGATTTCCATCTGCGCCGGGCCGTCCTCGTGGATCAACGTATCGAGGTCCAGGCCCTGGGCTTCGCACCAGTCGTAGACGTCTTCGAACAACGGGTCGAATTCGTTGGCGGCGTCGATGGAAAACGACTGGCGGCCTGTCTCCGCGCGGCCGGAGCGGCCAATGGGGGTTTTCAGCGGCAGGTCCGGGTCTTCGCAGCGCTGGGTCAGGTAGAACTCCATTTCCGGCGCGACAATCGGCTGCCAGCCTTTGTCGGTGTAGAGCTGCAGGACTTTCTTCAGCACATTGCGTGGCGACAGCTCGATGGGGTTGCCCTGTTTGTCGAAGGTGTCGTGGATCACGATCGCGGTGGGCTCGATGGCCCATGGCACCACATAAGTGGCGTGGGCCACCGGGCGACAGACCATGTCGATGTCGGCGGGGTCGAGCAGGTCGTAGTAGATCTCGTCGTCGACAAAGTCCCCGGTTACCGTTTGCAGCAGCACACTTTCCGGCAGGCGCATGCCTCGCTCATGCAGGAACTTATTGGTGGGCGCAATCTTGCCGCGGGCGATGCCAGTCAAATCACTGATCACGCATTCGACTTCGGTAATCTTGTGTTCTTTCAGCCAGGCGGACAGCTGATCGAAGGGCGCGTTCATAAGGACCTCGTCATGGGTTGGGTGCATGCACCGGCTTGTACTCCTGGCGCATTGAGGTCTATCTTGAGGCCGCCGCACCCCGGCATCTATCCACTTTGCACGCACCACAACGCACCAATAGAGTGCGCCCAGGCTTCCCATGACACAGGCAACCGCTTTGCGCGTACAGGCCTTCACCACCGGTGATGTGGCCGCTCAATGCAGTGCGACACCCGGCTGGGTGCAGCAGTACCAACAGATGTCCCCGGGGCATTTTGCCGGGCGCATCCGCTACCTCGACCTGCAAGGCGTGGAGGTGTACGAAGAGAGCATGAACACCCGCGTCGAACAGCATTTCAATGCGCCCGCCGGCTCCCTGGCGTTCTGTTTCGACGGCAGCGACAACGCGCTGTACCTGCTCAATGGCGAAAGCCGCAACACCTGGATCACCCCGGAAAACTACCGTGAAGTAGCGGTGGTGTTCGGCCCGCAGTTCGTGCAGCGCCATGGGTTGGAGGTGGCGACGCTGGAAGGTTTGTTCATGGCGCCGCTGACCGGCCAGCAGAACGCGTTGTTCGCCCGTTGGCTCAGTGGCACGCTGACACGCTTGTCCACGGTCAGCGACCCCGCCGCGCTTATCCAGCAATTGCTCGACGATTGCCTGTTCATCCTCGACAACGCCTGCGTGTGCCTGGACCGCAGCTCCTTGCAGCGCCGCAACGAAGAACGCCGGCTGATGGCGCGCATCGGCGAATGGGCAACAGACGCGCCGGACGAAACGGTCAACCTGCTGGAACTGGCGCAGATCGCCGGGGTGCCATTGCGCCAATTGCAGCAAGGGTTCAAGACCTACACCGGGATGAGCCCGGCACAGTGGTTACGCTTGCGCAGGTTGAATGGGGCGCGGCGTGAGCTGCTCAACTCAACCGGGACCACCGTGGCCGAGGTGGCGATGAATTGGTCGTTCTGGCATTTGGGGCGGTTTTCCAATAGCTACCGGGCGTTGTTCAAAGAACTGCCGAGCGAGACCCTGAAGCGTTCCGTTTGAAATCCAATCCAAATGGTGGGAGGGGACTTGCCCCCGATTGCAGTGTTTCAGTCGCCACAAAGATTGACTGAACCACCGCTATCGGGGGCAAGCCCCCTCCCACAGTTGATTGCATTTCAAGGTTGGGATTTGAGGAAGGCGGCCATCAGTTGGTTGACCCGCTCCGCCGCCTCCAACTGCACCATATGCCCCTGCCTCGGCAGAATCTCCACCTGGGCATCCAACCCCTCGGTATGCCGGGCCGGGATGATCGCATCGTCACTGCCCCAGATCACCAGGCTCGGCTGCCGGCCCACGCGATGACGTAAGTCCAGCTTCTGTCGTCCGCCCTCGAACAACGCGGTATTGAGCTGCTGCAGCGCCTTGTCCACCCCTTCCAGGCGCTTGAACTTGAGCATGTCCTCCAGCATCTGCCGCGTCACCAGCGTGGGGTCGCTGAACAGTTGGGTCAGTGGCGGCTTGAGCGCATTGCGGTTGCTGGCGTCGGCAAACCCTTGCAAGTAATCGCCGTTGATCTCCTGGCCGAGGCCGGCGCTGGCGATCAGAGTCAATGAGGCAACACGCGCGGACGCCTGGTCGGCAACGGTCAGTGCGACCAGCCCGCCCATGGAATGCCCGGCCAGGTGTACGCGGTCGAGCCTGAGGTGATCGAGCAAGGCCAGCACCGCAAGGCTCAGCTCCTCGGCATCGCCGCTGCGCAGTTGCTTGCCCGACTCGCCATGCCCTGGCAGGTCCAGGGCAATTACCCGGCGTTCGACGGCCAATACCGGTTGGTTGAACAGCCAGTTGTTCAGATCCCCCCCGAATCCGTGAATCAGTACCAACGGCGTGCCACCCTCGCCCAGCTCGAGATAGCGCAACAGACGCCCGCCTATCTCGACTTTCTGCGCACTCGGTCCCGAAGCTTCGGTTTCGGCACTGCTGGAGACAAACCCGGCATTGAAGCTGTCGATCACCGCATCGACTTCCTCTTCGGTGGCTTCGCCCTCCACCACAATCCCCAGCAACGCACCCACCGGCAGGGTTTCGTCGCTCAGTGCCAACACACGGCGCAGGACGCCACTGAACGGCGCCTCGACACTGCTGGAGAGCTTATCGGTCTCCACGTCCAGCACTTCTTCGCCCTTCTCCACCCGGTCGCCGGGTTGCTTGAGCCAGACATCGATGCGCCCCTCGGTCATCGACAGCCCCCACTTGGGCATGGTCAAGGTATGGATCATGCGGCGTTCCTCTTGTCGGCGATCTTCAGCACCGCGGCTTCGATCTTCGCGGCGTTGGGGATGTACAGGTCTTCCAGCGCATCGGAGAACGGCACCGGCGTGTGCGGCGCAGTGACCATTTCGATTGGCGCGCGCAGGAAAGAAAAACCCTGCTGGGCGACCAATGCACTGATATCGGTGGCAATCGAGCAGCGCGGGTTGGACTCGTCGATCACCACCAGGCGCCCGGTTTTTTCCACGCTTTCGAGGATGCTGTCTGCATCCAACGGACTGGTGGTGCGCAGGTCCAGCACCTCGCAATCGATGCCTTGTCGCGCCAGGCTGGTCGCGGCTTCCAGGGCGATGTGCACCATTCGCCCGTAGGTCACCAGGGTCACATCCCTGCCCTCGCGGACAAAATTGGCTTCACCGAAAGGCACGGTGTACAGCTCTTCGGGCACTTCGCCCTGCAGGCTGTAGAGCATCTTGTGCTCGAGGAAGATCACCGGGTCATTGTCGCGGATCGCCTGGATCAACATGCCCTTGGCGTCATAGGGCGTGGCCGGGCACACCACCTTGAGGCCGGGAATGTGGGTCCACATCGAGGTGAGCATCTGCGAATGCTGGGCGGCCGCCCGCAGCCCGGCGCCGTACATGGCGCGCACTACCAGCGGCGTGGTGGTCTTGCCGCCGAACATGTAGCGGAACTTGGCGGCCTGGTTGAGCAACTGGTCGAGGCAGCAGCCGATAAAGTCGACGAACATCAGTTCGCACACCGGGCGCATGCCACGGGTGGCGGCGCCGACGGCCATGCCCACGTAGCCGACTTCGGACAGCGGCGCATCAAGCACGCGGTCGGGAAACTCCGGGTACAGGCCCTTGGTCACGCCAAGCACACCGCCCCAGGCGTCCTGCTCGCCAGGGGAACCGGTGCCGCCGGACACGTCCTGGCCGATGATGAACACGCTCTGGTCGCGGCGCATTTCCTGGGCCAGGGCTTCGTTGATTGCCTGCTGGTAGCTGATTTTGCGAGCCATGAAATTCTCTCCACGAATTGTTGTTATGAGTGGTAGGCGACGTAGACATCGCTGAGCAGGTCGGCGGCCTGGGGCTTGGGATCCGACTTGGCCAGGCGCACGGCGTCGTCGATGAGCTGGGCGACCTCGCCATCGATGCGCTCGAATTGCGCCGCGTCCAGCCAGCCTTCAGTGCTGCAACGCTGGCGGAACAGCGCCAGGCAGTCGGCGTGTTCCCGCAGGTTTTTCACTTCATCGGGGCCACGATAGGTTTGTGCATCGCCTTCGAAATGGCCGTAGAAGCGGCTCAATTTCACTTCGACCAAGGTTGGCCCGTCGCCCTTGCGCGCACGTTCCACGGCAACACCAAGCGCTGCGTGCACGGCGAAGAAATCATTGCCATCGACGATCACCCCCGGCATGCCAAACCCCACGGCACGCTCGGCGATGTCCTTGCACGCCACCGACCAACCGGATCCGGTGGCCTCGGCATAGCCGTTGTTTTCCGCAACGAACAGGCACGGCAGTTTCATGATCGAGGCCAGGTTCATCGCTTCGAACACCGCACCTTCGTTGGAGCCACCGTCGCCAAAGAACGCCACGGCCACGCCCTGGCTGCCCTTGAGCCTGGAGGCCAGCGCCGCACCGGCCGCCAACGGTGCACCCGCGCCGACAATGCCGTTGGCGCCGAGCATGCCCTTCTCCTGGTCGGCGATGTGCATGGAGCCGCCTTTACCGCCACACACACCGGTTTTCTTGCCGTAGATCTCGGCCATCATGCCGAACACATCCACGCCCTTGGCGATGCAATGGCCGTGGCCACGATGGTTGGAGGCGATGCAATCTTCATCGTTGAGGTGAGCCATGACTCCGGCGGCACTGGCTTCCTGGCCGGCGTAGAGGTGCACGAAACCGGGGATCTCGCCGGTGGCGAATTCCACGTGCAGGCGTTCTTCGAAATCACGGATGGTGCGCATCACGGTGTAGGCATGCAGCAGTTGATCGGTGGACAGGTGAGTGGACATCTTGTTGTTCTCCAGGTTGTCTCGGCACACAGAAGGCTGATCATGGTCAGCTGCAGGGCCTTCAGCACAGCGTGTGCCAAGGCCGTAAAAAACCTGGCATAACCTTGATCCAGAGCGGTTGTCGCAACCGGGCCGGGATCGCAGAATGAGACGCGGCATTGCGACTCGAAGGCGGCGTCTCAGCCGGTTTGAGACGCTGCGTCTCAGCCCGGGCTGTTGGTCAGGCCGCGCTTGTCGCGCCCGACGCATGCGCGCTTAATGGCGGGCATAACAACAAAGACCGAGAACCGGAGGCCTTATGCTCGCCGCGAACTCCAGGGAGCACGTCGACTGCGTCAGTCGCGTGGTCCGCAATGCCGACCGCCTGCCCCAGGCGCCGGTGCCGTCGCTGATCTTCGATTCGTGGCGGCGCTCCATGGAGCAACACCACCTGGACCCCGGCTCCCTGCAGGGGCCACGCATCCTCAGCGAACCCTTGCTCAAGGAATGCCGCGAACGCGCCGAACTGTTCATGCGCATTGCCGGCGAAGCCGTCGGGCAACTGCATCACCGTGTGCGCCAGGCCGACTACTGCGTGATGCTCACCGATGCCCAGGGCCAGACCATCGACCACCGCGTGGACGCCTCGATCCGCAGCGATTGCCGCAAGGCCGGCCTGTACCTCGGCACCTGCTGGTCGGAAGCCGAAGAAGGCACCTGCGGCGTGGCCACCGTGCTCACCAGTCAATCGGCGGTGACAGTGCACAAACGCGACCACTTCCGCGCCGCCTTCATCGGCCTGACCTGCTCCGCCGCGCCGATCTTCGATCCCCAGGGCAACCTGCTGGGAGTGATGGACGCCTCGGCGCTCAAATCGCCGGATGACCGCCGCAGCCAGCACCTGATACGCCAGTTGGTGGCGCACAGTGCCGAGGCCATCGAGAACGCCTTCTTCATGCACAGCGCCCAGCAGCACTGGGTGCTGCAAGCCCACAGCACACCGGGTTATGTGGACAGCCAGCCCGACCTGCTGCTGGCCTGGGACCAGGACGGCCGCCTGCAGGCCTTGAACAGCAAGGCGCGCCAGGCCTTGCGCCGGCGCTTTGGCCAGGTGCCGGCGCACATCGGCGAGGTGTTCGACCTGAACGCCTTGCGCACCGTCACCGACCAGTCCACCCAGCAACTGCATTGGCTGGGAGAACCGGGTACGCTACACGTGCGGGTCAACGCGCCCCGACGCAAACAGGCGCGTGCGCCGCTGGTGCCCTTGGTGGATGCCCGTGTCGAAGAACACCTGCGCCTGGCCGTGCGGGTCAAGGACCGCAACCTGCCGGTACTGGTGCAAGGCGAAACCGGCGCCGGCAAGGAAGTCTTCGCCCGCCAACTGCACGAGCGCAGCGCCCGGCGCGGTGAGCCGTTCGTGGCGGTGAACTGCGCGGCGATTCCGGAAAACCTGATTGAGAGCGAGCTGTTCGGCTATGTGGCCGGCGCCTTTACCGGCGCCGCCAGCAAAGGCATGCCCGGGCTGCTGGTGCAGGCCGATGGCGGCACCTTGTTCCTCGATGAAATCGGCGACATGCCTCTGGCCCTGCAGACGCGCCTGCTGAGGGTGATGGCCGAAGGTGAAGTGGCACCGTTGGGCGCGGCGAAAACCCGCACCGTCGATATCCAGGTGATTTGCGCCAGTCACCGCGATTTGTCGGTGTTGGTCAATGAGGGCCGCTTTCGCGAGGACCTGTACTTTCGCCTCGGCTGCGCGCGCTTCTGCCTGCCGCCGCTGCGCGAGCGCACCGACAAACTGGCGCTGATCAACCGTTTGCTGGAACAGGAAGCGCGCAACAGCGGTATCACGGTGGGTATCGGCCAGGCGGCATTGGAGTTGCTGTTGGGGTACGCGTGGCCGGGCAATGTGCGGCAACTGCGACATGTGCTGGCGTATGCCTGTGCGGTGTGTGAGGGCGGGACGGTGCAGGTGGCGGATTTGCCGGTGGAAGTGCGTGGGGAGCGGGTGCGGGAGATGGTTGAAGCGAGCGTGAGCCCCGAGCGCCAGGTGGTGCTGGATGCGCTGATTCGCCATCGCTGGAAGCCGTTACCGACCGCGCAGGCGCTGGGAATCTCAAGGGCGACCCTGTACCGCCGCGTCAACCAACTGGGCATCGACATGCCGAACAAAACCCGCTGATACAACGGGGTCAACACTGTGGGAGGGGGCAAGCCCCCTCCCACATTGGACTGGGTACATCTGAGATGTCAGCGGTAGACAAGGCCACCGTCGATCAGCGGCGATTGCCCGGTCATGTAGTCCGCATCCGGCCCGGCCAGGTACGCGACCAGCCCTGCCACATCCTCCGGCGTCTGCGCCCGGCCCAAGGCGATGCCATCCACATACTTCTTGTAGGTCGCACCGACTTCGGCGCCGGTGATCTCGGCCATGCGCTTGTCGATCTCGACCCACATATCGGTGCCCACCACGCCCGGACAGTAGGCGTTTACGGTAATCCCGGCGCTCGCCAACTCCTTGGCCGCCGCCTGGGTCAAGGCACGTACGGCAAACTTGGTGGCCGAGTACACCCCCAGCAGCGCAAAACCTTCATGGCCGGCGATGGAGCAGGCGTTGATGATCTTGCCCTTCTGCTTGAGCGCCTTGAATTTCTTGCCGGCGGCCTGGATGCCCCACAACACGCCCTGCACGTTGATGCCCAGGGTGCGCTCGACCTGTTCCGGGCTGACGTCCAACAGCGAATCGATCTGCGCCACACCGGCATTGTTGACGATGATGTGGAAGCCACCCAGGGTCAGGTGCGCATGCTCCACCGCCGCCACCACCTGTTCGCGCTTGGACACGTCAGCGACGAACACAGAGGCCTTGCGGCCCAGCGCGACGACTTCGGCGGCCACGGCTTCGAGCTTGGCGCCATTGATGTCCACCAGGGCGATATCGGCACCGTCCTGTGCCAGGCGCAAGGCGATGGCCCGGCCAATGCCCTGCCCGGCGCCGGTCACCAGCGCGACTTTTCCAGCAATACTCATGGCGTTCTCCTGCAATTGATGAGGGAAGCCTTGTCTATCGCAGGTGCGCTGCGGGCTGTCGAGGTGCACATGGATTGGCATGCGGCCTGAGACGGGATGTCTCAAGGTGCGAATCATTCTTGTAAAAGTGCGCACTTATGCCTAGCTTATGCGCCCCCCGCCCGCGCTTTAAGGCCCTGCCCCCATGGTTTTGCGTTTTCGTCCCGTCGTCACCTCACGTTTCGCCCTCGGTCTGCTGCTCAGCGGCGGCATCGGTCACAGCCTGGCGGCAGACCTTGAACTGCCGGCGGTAAAGGTCCAGGGCCAGGATGCATCCAGCTACCGCAGCGACACCGCCTCGGTGAGCGGCGTCGACGAAGCGCCACTGCTCGACACCCCGGCCTCGATCACGGTGATCAACGCCGCACTGATCAAGGACCAGCAAGCACGCCTGCTCAGTGAAGTACTGCGCAACGACGCCTCGGTGGGCGACAGCTATGCGCCCATCGGCTACTACGAGAACTTCGTGGTGCGCGGCTTTTCGCTGAATGCGGCGAGCAGCTACAAAATCAATGGACGCACCATCACCGGCGAGCAGAACGTTGCCCTGGAGAACAAGCAGCAGGTCGAAGTGCTCAAGGGCCTGGCCGGCCTGCAGAGCGGGATTTCCGAGCCCAGCGGCGTGATCAACTACGTGACCAAGCGCCCGGAAGACGTGCGCTCGGTGACCGTCTCCACCGATGATCGCGGCAGCGGCTATGTCGCCACCGACGTCGGTGGCTGGTTCGGCAGCGAGCAACAATTCGGCCTGCGCGCCAACGTCGCCCACGAAGACCTCAACTCCTACGTGGAACACGCCAATGGCCAGCGCGATTTTGTGTCCCTGGCCTTTGACTGGAACATCAGCCCCGATGCCGTATTGCAACTGGACGCCGAGTACCAGGACAAGCAACAACGCTCGGTGCCGGGCTACCAATTGCTGGGCGGCACCGAGGTGCCACACGGGGCCTCACCGAAGAAACTGCTGGGGCACCAGAGCGGGTCCAGGCAGGTGGGCATTGATTCGCTGAATCTCAACGGCAAGTTTGAATACCGCTTCAATGATCAGTGGAAAGGCAGCGTGAGCGCGGCGCGCAGCAAGGTGGTGATCGATGACTACAGTTCGTTTGCGTGGGGCTGCTATGGCTCGACCAGTTGCACGTCGAGCGTGCCGAACTACTTCAGCCCCGAAGGCAACTATGATGTCTACGACTACCGCAGCCCTGACGACACCCGCCGTGACGATGAAATCCAGGCGGCCATGACAGGGCTGTTCGACACCGCCGGCCTGGGCCATGAACTGACCTTCGGCACCAGTGCGTTCCGCCGGGTGATCGACAAGCGCAAATCCGTCAATGAATACATCGGCACCACCAGCATCGACGTGGACGCCCCGACGTTTACCCCGACCGAAAAGCCACTGAACGACAGCCACCGCAACCTCGACAGTCGCCAGTACGGCCTGTTCGTCACCGACCGCATCCGCTTCAACGAGCAATGGCAAACCATTCTGGGCGGTCGCGAAGTACGCCTGGATGAGAAGGCCTTCGACAGCGTCACCGGCAACCAGGCCAGGCACACCCAGCAATACGTGTTCTTGCCGCAGGCCTCGTTGATCTACAAACCTGTCGAGAACATCTCGCTCTATACCAGCTACAGCAAAGGCCTGTCCCTGGGCGGCACCGCGCCGTGGTTCGCCAACAACGCCGACGAAACCCTCGCCCCCACCACCTCACGCCAAATCGAAGCCGGGGTGAAATACGACTGGCGCCGAATCAGCTTTGCCGCCGCCGTGTTCCAGACCCGCCAGGCCTATCAGTACGCCAAGCCAGATGGCACGGGCAAATTCGACTACGTGCAGCAAGGCGAGCAAAAGAACACCGGGCTGGAATTGTCAGCCAACGGCTGGGCCACCGAACGCCTGCAGATCGCAACCAGCGTGGCGGCGATTCGTGCGCGAGTGACCGGCAGCGGCACAGCGGACTACGAAGGCCACCAGGCGATCAACGTGCCCAAGCTGCGCGCCAGTGTGTATGCCGATTATGCGTTGCCCTGGGTGAACGGCCTGGCGGTGCTGGGCGGTGTGCAATACAGCGCCAAGAAGTACGCCAACCGCAGCGGCAATGTGCAAGTGGGGGATTACGCGGTGGTGAATGTGGGCAGCCGCTACACCACCCAGGTGAGCGGCTATGACACGGTGTTCCGCCTGAGCGTCGACAACCTGTTCGACAAGCGCTACTGGCGCGACGCGGGCGAGTACATGGGCGATGACTACCTGTTCCAGGGCGCGCCATTGACGGCGCGCCTGAGTGCTTCGGTCAACTTCTGAAGACCCGCGCCGCCGCTAGCCACAATGCCGTCAGGCCGCAGGTCAACAGGCTCCAGCCAAGGTCCTGTGCCCAGGCGACCAGGGTAAGCCCGGCGCCAATCACCAGGTAATAGAGCAAGCCAAATATCGCGGCGGCGGTGCCCAGGCGGTCTTGATAAGCCACCAGCGCCGCCCCCAGCACGTTGGGAATCGCCATGCCGAATGCCAGCACCACCAGCAGCATCGACCATACGAATAGCCAACTGTGTTGCAGCATCAGGACTGACAGGCCGCCCAGCAGTGCCAGCACGGCGGCGGCCAACACCAACTGATCGCTATTGAGCCCACGCTTGAGTAAGCCGTTGTTCAGCCACGCCCCGAGTCCTGATCCAAGCGCCAGCAACACACCGCTGTAGCCGAATTCGGCAGCGGACAATCCCAGCCGCGCGAAGATAAACGGCCCCACGCTGTAGTAGCTGAACAGCGCAATATTGAACGCCGCCACCAGGCCGACGGAACGCCACACTCCGGCGTCCCTGAGCATCAGGCCCACGGTCTCGCCCAACGGCGAGTTCGCCAAGGAGGCGGGACGCGTCTCGGGTAATGCCCACAGGCAGGTGGTCCACACTAGCCCTGCCATCAGCAACAGGCCTGTGAGCACGCCGCGATAGCCGAAGTACTGCACCAACGTCGCACCAGTGAACAGGCCAATTGCCGGGCTGGCAGCCAAGGCAATGCCCATTATGGAAAACACCTGGGCCAACTGTGCGCCCTGGAATCGGTCGCGCAACAGCGTCTGCGTCGCCACCGAACCGACTGCCGCGCCAAAGGCGGCGATGGCCTGGGCCAACAACAAGCCGTTGAACGTACTCACAGTCAAGGCCAGCAGCATGGCGGCGACATACAACCCCAGCCCGGCCAATATCACCGGGCGCCGGCCCCAGCGATCACACAAGCGGCCCCATATCACCACGCCGAATGCAAACGCCAGGAAGTACACCGACAGGGCCTGCCCGGCCCGTTCAGGCCCGACCGCGAAGGCTTGGCCAATATCACCCAGGGCCGGGCTATAGAGGGTTTGAGCCAACTGCGGGAACATCAGCAGTGCCACGGCCAGTACCAGCAAGTATTTAGATGACATGAACAGATCCTTCACGAGAAAAGAGCGTGAGGATTCTAAGCAGACTGGCTTGGGGTATTATCCAGACTTCGACAAATTACCCATCAAATCGGACAACCCATGGCCTGGCTCGCTGCCGACGCATCATTCGACCCGGACCAGTACCCGGCGCCCGTCATTGGCATCGCCGCCCTGCTCGGCGACCACGACTCCGGCCTGCACCAGCACCAGCGCGGTCAACTGCTGTTTACCCAGCAGGGCTGCACCCGCATTACCCTGGACAATCAACTGTGCCTGCTGCCGCCGACCCGTGCGGCGTGGATCCCTTGCGGCGTGCATCACCGTGCGGTGATGAGCAAGACCGTCGATTACCGTTCGCTGTATGTAAGCCCGGCCATTGCGGCCCGGTTGCCGGCACAGGTGCGAGTGATCGAAGTGAGCGGGTTGTTGCGGGCGGTGTTGGAACCGATGGCCATGGCCCCTTTCGAGACCCATTGGCAGACAGGCCGCTACGCGCATTTGCTGGCGTTGTGCCTGGAAGAAATTCAGGAGGCGGCCGAGCAACCGCTGCTCCTGCCCTTGCCAAGGGACAAACGTCTGGCGCCTTTGCTGGCCAATCTGGAGCGATTGCCGCCGACGCTGCAAGACCTGGAAAAGCAGATCGGCGCCAGCACCAAGACCATCGGCCGGATCTTCCTGCGAGAAACCGGCCTGGGGTATCAGCAATGGCGCCAGCAGTGGCGCTTGATGCGTGTCATCGAGTTGCTCGCCACTGGGCGCAGCCTCGGCTACTGCGCCTTTGAGCTGGGGTTTGCCAGCGACAGCGTGTTGATCGCCTTCTTCAAGGGCATGACCGGCACCACGCCGCGCGGTTATTTCAAATCAGGTTGAGACCTCATTTGGGCATCTTGCGAAAGCCAACGGCCAGGCGGTTCCAGCTGTTGATGGTGGTGATTGCCACGCTCAGGTCGACCTGCTCCTGGGCGCTGAATTCGGCGGCCAGTGCGTTGAAGTCTTCGTCGGGCGCGTGGGTGTGGCTGATCAGGGTAAGGCTTTCAGCCCAAGCCAATGCAGCGCGTTCACGCGGGGTGAAGAACGGCGTTTCGCGCCAGGCTGACACGGTGTACAGGCGACGTTCGGTCTCGCCGCCTTTGCGGGCGTCGGCGGTGTGCATGTCGAGGCAGAAGGCGCAGCCGTTGATCTGCGAGACGCGCAGGCGTATCAGTTCCAGCAGTGGCAGCTCGATGGAGAGTTTGCCCACGGCGGCTTCCAGGGCGAGCATGGCTTTCATGGCGTCTGGGGAAGCGGTGTAGAAATCGGTACGGGATTGCATGGTGATGCTCCAGGGCAGTGGGGATTGATGGCTAGGTTAGTCATCGGGCCTTGGGGGAGAAATAGCCAATTCTGGGTAAGAATGGGTGACCAATTTTTGTGAGTACATATCCGTTATTTAGGTAACGGCCGCTTATGGCTCCGCCCTTAGAGCGGCTCACTTTGGAAAAGCCGGAATGCCGGCCCAGCCCAAAGTAAGCAAAAGGCTCTTGCCCCAACACTCGGCACCTCGCCTAGGCTCGGTGTGCCCGTAATCCGACAGTGATTTGGGGGGCCTAAGATCAAAATCAAAAGCAGATCAAAAGCCAGAGCCAGAGCCAGAGCAAACCACCCTTCAACTGATACATGAAGATCAAACTGTGGGAGGGGGCTTGCCCCCGATGGCGGTGTGTCAGCCAACTCATCAGTGACTGACACACTGCCATCGGGGGCAAGCCCCCTCCCACACTTTGACCGAGTACCGGCCATACAATCCGGTCGGCTCTAAGGCCGCCGCGCTCTTGCTTTTGATCTGGGATCGCCCCGTCAAACACGCTGGCCGAACGCAGGCTTGAATCCGTGGCCCACGGATTCAAGCCGGAGAGAGGGCACACCTTGGGGCAAGAGCGTTTTGCTTACTTTTGCGCTCTTCAAAAGTGAGCCGCTGTAAGAGCGGAACCATAAGTAGCCGTTACCGAAGCATCGGATATGTACTCAGTCAAACCACCCGAGCCATATGCTCCCCAATCCTGCCCCTCAACCACCGCTCCGCCGGATCATTGTCATGCACCCCACTCCACACCATCGACAACTCCGCCGCATCGATCGCAAACGGCGGGTCCTGCGCCCGTAGCGACGTGCCCTCCGTCAACGCACACGCTGCATAATCCGGCACCGTCGCAATAATCTGCGTACCGGCAAGCAACGCCCGCAACCCGCTGAACTGCGGCACCGCCAGCACCACGCGGCGCGTACGACCAATGCGCGCCAGGTCCAGGTCGATGTTGCCGCTCAAATCCCCCGAAAACGACACCATCGCATGGGGCCGTTCGCAGTAGTCGTCGAGGGTCAACGGTTCAACACCGTCATCCCCACGCAAGACCTTGCACGGAATATCCCGCAGTTTCTTGCGCTTGGCATTCGCCGGCAATTCCGTGGTGTAGCTCACCCCCACCGAAATCTCGCCGCTGGCCAGCAGCGACGACATCAACAGGTAATTGGCCCGACGCACCACCACGATGATCCCCGGTGCCTCTTCGCGCAGTTGGCTGAGCAACGGTGGGAACAGGCCAAATTCAGCGTCGTCCGAGAGGCCAATGCGAAACACTGCACAACTGGTGGAAGGGTCGAAATCCTTGGCACGGCTGACCGCGCCGGAAATGGTGTCCATGGCCGGTTGCAACTCCTTGAGTATCGCCACGGCGCGTGGCGTGGGTTCCATGCCCCGCCCGTTGCGCAGCAGCAACGGGTCGTCGAACAGATCGCGCAAGCGTCCCAGTGCCGCACTCACCGCCGGTTGGCCCATGAAGAGTTTTTCGGCGACCCGGGTCAGGTTCTTCTCGAACATCAACGCCTCGAAAATCACCAGCAGGTTCATGTCGACGCGGCGCAGGTCGTTGCGATTCATGGTGATATCCACACGGTTGGCAAGCTCACAGATAACCACGCCAGGCGCCGGCCACATTGCACGCCTGTGCTGTCTTTTCCTGGTGTGCACCTGGCGAAATTAACAACGATTAACTCGTCAGCCGGACGGTCCGGCAACAAGATTGGCCACGTCTACACTGCATCCATCCACCGGGAACGCTCCCATCGACTGCGGATATCTGTCATGGCCCGACTCGATCAATACTCCCCTCGCTTGTCCGCCACCGGGGGCCTGTGCCCCCGACGCGAGCGCATCGCCAAGCAACTGATCCTGGCCAACCTCGGCGAAAGCCTGGCCATTGCCGACATCGCCCAGGCCTGCGCCCTGTCGCGCAGCCATTTTTCCCGTGCCTTCAAGTGCACCACCGGGCTGTCGCCGCAGGAATGGATCCGCCAACAGCGCATCCAGCGGGCCAAGGAACTGATCGCCCAGTCATCCTTGAGCCTGACGCAAATCAGCCTGGAATGCGGCTTCTGCGACCAGGCGCACTTTTGTCATATGTTCACCCGTAGCGAAGGCGTCAACCCGATGACCTGGCGAAATCACCACTCTCGCCCTAAACCGCAAGTGATCGCGGCCTAGTGGTCCTGGCCTGCCTGGCCTATGCTGGCCGCTCATCCCGTTCCGAGCATGGCCACCCATGAACGACCTCAGCGACCAGGCCGTGCATTTCGGCCCCTACCGCATCCACCCGCGCCAGCGCCTGGTGCTGGAGGCCGGTCAACCGTTGCGGCTGGGCCGACGTGCGGTGGATATCCTGCTGATCCTGCTGGAACAGGCCGGCAATGTGGTGAGCAAGCAGGAACTGATCGCCCGCGTCTGGCCCAGGAGCGTGGTGGAAGACGGCAACCTGCGGGTGCACATGGCGGCGTTGCGCAAGGCATTGGGCGATGGCCAGGCCGGGCAGCGCTATATCGTGACCGTAGCCCAGCGGGGCTACAGTTTTGTTGCGCCACTGAGCATCGAGCCGATGACCCTGCCAACCGAAGGTGCCCCCCAACGCCCGTGCCACAATTTGCCGCTGCGCCGTACGCGCATGCTCGGTCGCCAGGCCCTGATCGACAGCCTGGTGCAGCAACTGCCCGAGCAACGCTTTATCACCCTGACCGGCGCCGGCGGCATCGGCAAGACCACGGTGGCCCTGCGGGTGGCGGAATTGCTGATCGGGCACTACCGCGACGGCATCCGCTTGCTGGACCTGGCGCCACTGAGCGCGCCATCGATGATCCTGCCCAACCTCGCCGCCCTGCTCGACCTTACCCACGCTGAGCACGAAGCCCTGCCCACGTTTGCGCGGCGCTTGCAGGAGCACCAGTTGTTGCTGGTGATCGATAATTGCGAACACGTGCTCGACGACATCGCCCTGATCAGTGAAACCCTGCTGCGCCACGCGCCCCGGTTGCACATCCTGGCCACCAGCCGCGAGGCATTGCGCGCCGAGGGCGAACACGTGCAGCGCCTGGAGCCCCTGGCCTGCCCGCCCGCCACCGGCAACCGCGCCCAGGCGCTGGGCTACCCGGCCCTGCAATTGTTGATCGAGCGGGCCATGTCCCATCAGGACAGCTTTGAACTGAGCGAGGCCGAGCTGCCGCTGGCGATTGATATCTGCCAGCGCCTGGACGGCATTCCCCTGGCCATCGAACTCGTGGCGGCGCAGATCGAACGCTTCGGCCTGCCCGGACTGCTGGTGCAAATGGAAGACAACTTTCGCCTGCTCACCCGAGGCCGGCGCAGCGCCCTGCCCCGTCATCAAACCCTGCGCGCCACCCTGGACTGGAGCTTTGCGCTACTGACCGCCTGCGAACAGATCTGCCTGCGTCGCCTGGCGGTATTTCGCGGTGGGTTCAGCCTGGCCAGCGCAGCGGCGGTGATTGCCGGGGAGCAGATTGCACCACACGAAGTGCTGGGTTCGATCACCCAGTTGGTCGCCAAGTCCTTGCTCAATGTGGAAGCCGGCGATGACGAGATGGTCTACCGCCTGTTGGACATCACCCGCACCTATGCCCTGGAAAAACTCAGCGTCGCCCAAGAACTCCACGCTACCCGCCAGCGCCACGCCGAGCGCTGCCTGGCGCTGATGAACCAGGCCCAGGACGATTGGGAGCTGATCGCAACCCAGACCTGGATCGACCGTTATGCGCCGCTGCGCGAAGACATCCGCGCCGCCCTCGACTGGGGCCTGAGCGACCAGGGTGCGCACCTGCTGGGCATTCGCCTGACGGTGAGTGCGATGCCGTTGTGGCAGGAGCTGTCGCTGCTGCGCGAACATGGCTTGTACGTGGGCAAGGCCCTGGCGCGACTGAGACAATCCAATGCCCCGAGCCAACGCTTGAACATGGCCTTGCAACTGGCGCTGGGCAGTTTTTCCTATCACACCCAGGGCGGCACGCCGCAGACCATTGCAGCATTCAGTTGCGCGCGGCGCCTGGCGGAAGCCGGCAAGGACCTGGCCGGCCAGCTGCGTGCGGTGTCGGGGCACATGGCGGTAAACCTGTGCTGCGGCAACTACCGGGAGGCCTTGGCGCAGAGCCTGCACTTCGACCAGCTCGGCCCCCGTGCCGAGCCTTTGCTGTCCCTCAGTGCCCAGCGCCTGCGGGTGTTGGCGCAGCACTTCGCCGGTCACCAGGCCCTCGCGCAGCACAATGCCGAGCAAGTGATCCAGCGCATGGCCCAGAGCGGCCATCTCAACCGCTTTACCCATGGCTTTGGCGTGCAGTACGACCAGAGCGTCGCCTCGCTGACCATCCTTGCACGCATCCTGTGGCTGCGCGGTTATCCGGAGCGTGCGTGGCGTACGGCGAGCCAGGCGCTGGCGCTGGCCTTGCAAATCAATCACGGTACGTCGATCTGCTACACCCTGGCATTGGCCGGGGTGGTCATCGCTCGCTACAACGGCGACAGCGCCATGGCCCACGAACACCAGGATCAACTGCTGCAGCAGGCGCAAAAGCACTCGGTGCAGTTGTTTCACACCTGGGCGCGTTGTTATGAGGGCACGCTGCCCATCGCGGATGTGCAGGGGTTGGGCCTGGTCGAGGATATCCTGGTGACCTTCAATGCAATCGAGGTCAGTGACGCGGCCTTCGAGCGCGCCAGAAGTGGCGCAGCCGGCTGGTGCACCCCGGAAATCCTGCGAGTGCGCGCCGAAAGCCTGGCCGACAGCCGTGCGGCAGAAGCCCTGTTGCTGGAAGCCCTGGGCCTGGCGCACCAGCAAGGCGCGCTGGCCTGGGAATTACGCAGTGCAACCTCGTTGGCAAGCCTGTGGCAGACGCAAGGTCGCGTACAGGCGGCGCGCGATTTGCTGGGTTCGATCTACGCCCGCTTCACCGAAGGCTTTGCCACCCAGGACCTAGTCCGCGTACGCAGCCTGCTCGACCAGTTGCAGGACAAACGGCCGGCCTGAAAACCGCCCTAGGTAATGCCCGTAGCCCTGTTGCAAACGCGCCACCTGCAACGGGTCGCGCAGTTGCGCCAGGGCGTAGCTGCGCATGCAATTGAGCAGGCGGTAACGCGGGCTGCCTGGGCCCGGCTCTCGGGTCAGCAGCGACGTACCCACCAAGCGCCCCAGCAGGTAGGACAGGTCGGCGTGTTCCAACTTGGTCCCGGCGACCAGTTCACTCAAGGTGGGCAAGGTCACGGCCATCTTGAATAAACCCAATTGCAGGAATAGCCAGCGCTCCGGCAGGCTCAGGCGCTGGTAGGTCCAGTCCAGGGCCGCCGTCAGGGATTGGTGGCGTTCCACCGCGGTGCGCCGGCCTCGGGTCAGCACCTGCAAGCCCGCGCGCAACTGCTGCTGCAAACCGCGCACACCGAGTGCATCCACTTGGGCGGCGGCCAACTCCAAGGCCAGTGGGATACCGTCCAGACGCCGACAGATGTCTCGCAGCGGCGCCAGGTCATGGAGGCGCAGCGCGAACCCTTGCTGGCTGGCACGCACCCGCGCAACAAATAACTGCACCGCCGGGTAAGCCATCGCCTGTTCGATACTGCCCATGGCCGCCGGCGCCGGGATCGCCAGCCTCGGCACACGCTGTACCCATTCACCGGGGACTTGCAGGCTTTCACGGCTGGTCACCAGCACGCTGACCTGAGGCGCGGTTTCGCGCAGCACACGCACCAGATGCCGGCAGGCGCCGAGCAGCAGGTCTGCGCCGTCGAGCACCAGCAACAGTTGGCGCGAGGCCAATTGACGGCACAGCTCGCTGGCGTGGGCGCAGGGTTCCAGGTGCAGCGCGGCGGCCAGGTGGCGCAGCATGGTCATCGGTGCTTCCACCGTGGCCAGGTCAACCCACCACACGCCATCCCGGTAGCGCGACAACACGCGCTGGGCCAATGCCAGGGCCAGGGTGCTTTTGCCGACACCGGCGCACCCGGTGAGGGTCATCAGGTGTTGCCCGGACAGACGCCGAACCAGCACGCCCAACACCTCGTCACGGCCCACCACCGCACTGAGCCGCGCCGTCAGGTTGTGCCGAGGCAGCGCGGCGGGCAGCGCGCCCTGCAGCGGGGCTGCGAAACAGTAGCCGCGCAGAGGGTCATTAAGAATGAACTGCTGCCCATCGAGCACGCGACGCAGTGCGGCGATGTGCACCCTCAGGTTGTTTTCTTCCACCACGCTGTTCGGCCAGACCCGCTCGATCAGGGTGGCTTTGCTGATGAACTGCCCGGGCGCTTCGAGCAGCGCCGTGAGGATATCCAGCGCACGCCCGCCCACAGGCACCGGCCAACCCGATTTGCTGACCAACCGCTGCTGCCGGTGAAACACATAGGCACCGAAGCGTACCGTGCCATCAGCGTCAATCGCCTGAGGATTGTTCATGTGTGCAATAGCGCTGAAACACCCGGCCCTGGGCGTTTGCGCATCCTTTTCCGTGGGCTTGACGCTATCTTGCCAGCTACCCGTGACAGGACAATGCTGGCACAGGGAGCGATACGGACATTCGGGTGCGCGAGACGGACATTCTGTCGTTAACTGAACTGCTGTCGGTATTGGGTCGGGTTGAGGCCCAGTTTTTCACTGAACAGAAAGCGCATATGCCGCACGCTGCCGAAGCCTGCGTGAAAAGCCACGGTCTTGAGCGGCAGGTCGGTGGTTTCCAGCAATTGCCGGGCGCGGTCGATGCGCGCGCCTTGCAGGAAGACCATGGGCGTCATCTGCACTTCCTTGGCGAACAGCCGCGCAAAATGGCGGGCGCTCATGCCGGCCAACTCAGCCATGGACTCGATGGTGAACGGTTGGTCCAGATGCGCCAGCACATGGTTCTGTACCCGGGTAATCGTGGTTTCCTGCGGTGCCACCGCCGCCGTCATCGGGCTGAACTGCGCCTGGCCGCCCTGGCGTTTCATCACCACCAGCAACACCTTGGCCACGTCCACGGCGACTTGTTTGCCATGGTCCTGGGCCACCACCGACAGCGCCAGGTCGATGCCGGCCGTGACGCCGCCCGAAGTGATCAGGCGCCCGTCCTGCAGGTAGATGCGATCCGTTTCGACCATTGCCTTGGGAAACGCCTTGATCAGTCGCTCGGTGTAGTGCCAGTGCGTGGTCACGCGGTGACCGTCCAGCAGCCCGGCATGCCCCAGCACAAAGGCCCCGGTGCAGATCGAGCCGAAGCGCCGCGCCCGCGGAGCCGCGGCCCTCAGCCACGGCAGCAGCGCCGGATGACATTCGTTATAGGCACCGGGGCCGCCGGGTACCAGCAGCAGGTCGTAGGCATCCTGGGCCTGGTCCAGCAGCAGGTCAGTCTGCACGGCTACGCCATTGGAGGCGCGCAATGGACCGGGCTCGGTGCCGAGGGTGAGGATCTGGTAGTGCGCCGACGCCGGCAGGTAACGGTTGGCAATGGAAAACACCTCGAGCGGCCCTGCCATATCGAGCAGGAGAAAGTCCGGAAACAGCGCCATGGCCACGGTTTTCATAGCGGGAAAGGTCCATCGGGAAGGAGTACGGCAGGCATTATGACACGCTTGAAACTGTCAACTTTAAAGCGACAGTAATTCAGTTTTCATCTTCTTAATGAATATTCCAGTAACCATTAACCTTCTTCTCAACGCAAGAGCCCTGCATGCCGCAGCCCGCTCTCACTTGAGGACAAGACCATGCTGACCCTTCGCAAAGCTTCCGAACGCGGCGCCGCCAATCACGGTTGGTTGAAGTCGTTCCACACCTTCTCGTTCGCCAACTACTGGAACCCGAACGAACAAGGGTTTTCCGATCTGCTGGTGATCAACGATGACCGTGTCGCCGCCGGCAAAGGTTTCGGCCAGCACCCACACCGCGATATGGAGATCTTCTCTTATGTGCTCGAAGGCGCCCTGGAACACAAGGACACCCTGGGCACCGGCTCGGTGATCCGCCCCGGCGATGTGCAACTGATGAGCGCCGGCAGCGGCGTGGCCCACAGCGAGTTCAACCACAGCCAGACCCGTGGCGTGCACTTCCTGCAAATCTGGATCGTGCCTGCCGTGGCCGGTGCCGAACCGCGCTACCAGCAGGAACACTTCAGCGAGGCCCAGAAGCGTGGGCGCCTGCAGTTGATCATCTCGCCGGACGGTGCCGATGGTTCCCTCAGCGTGCGCCAGGACGCACGGGTGTATGCCGGGCTGTTCAACGGTGATGAAACCGCGACCCTGGACCTGCCGCCCGATCGCCATGTGTACCTCCATATGGCCCGGGGCAGCGTTGAAATCAACGGCCAGCGCTTGCGCGAAGGCGACGGCGCCCGGGTGCGGGATGAGCGGCAGATCCGCTTGAGCCACGGTGAAGATGCCGAGGTGCTGGTGTTCGACCTGCGCCCGCAGGAACTGCCGCAGATGCCATGACCGGCCCCGCGATGGCTCGCAAAAACGAGCCATCGCTGGCGTCGATAGTCACCATCAGCCCAATGAAGTTCTCTTGAAAAATGCAACGCGTAACATCAACCCCATACCAGGCAACACCCCAACCAACACACTCGGAGCACACTCTCATGAAACGCCAAATCTTGCTTAGCCTCGCTTTCTCGGTACTCGCTGCCAATGCTTTTGCCCACCCGGTCGTGGCTGAAGGCGGTTCGGATCGCCTGATTGAAAGCCGCGTCGCCGAGGGTGGTGCCGACCGCCTGCAAGGCAACCGTGTTGCCGAAGGTGGTTCGGATCGCCTGCTGGAACGCCGTGTCGCGGAAGGTGGTGCTGACCGTCTGCAAGGTAACCGCGTAGCCGAAGGTGGTGCTGATCGCCTGCAGGAACGTGGCCTGGCCGAAGGCGGTGCTGATCGTCTGCAAGGCAACAACGCATAATCCCGCGCTGTTTGCGGGAACCCCAAACCGGCCTGATCAGCCGGTTTTTTTTCGTCTGCGGGCGCTTAATGGACCTGATCGGCGCGACCACCGAATAGGCGACACCGACCCGTTAAGATCCAGGCCTTCAGTGCCGGGGACAATACAACGTTATCCAAGGTCAGCCTTGGCGCATGCAAAACCGGTGGATAATTCGCCCGGACATTAAAAATGCAATTAATTGATATCCAATCAGTTGGATAATTCCACACTTTAATAATTAGGTTAGAACCAATCGGCATTTTACAGACCCCGCCCCTGCCCCTACTTTGGACGCGAATAACCGACCCCCTGCCCGGTGGAGGTGGTAATCACACCCAAGACAAGGACAGACCATGAGCATCGAATTCATCGGCTACATTGGCGGCCATCACGCTTCCGAGATCCATCCGCGCAGCGGCCCTATCCTGCAACCCGACTATGTCGAGAGCGTGGCCCGCGCCCACGAAGAGGCCGGTTTCGACCGTGCCCTGGTGGCCTTCCACTCCAACAGCCCGGACAGCACGCTGATCGCCTCCCACGCCGCCAGCGTGACCACCAGGCTGCAATTTCTCATCGCCCATCGCCCCGGTTTCGCCCAGCCCACACTGGCCGCGCGCCAATTCACCACCCTTGATGTATTCAACGGTGGGCGTACGGCGGTGCACATCATCACCGGCGGTGACGACCGCGAACTGCGCGCCGATGGCAGCCATATCGGCAAGGACGAACGCTACGCCCGCACCGACGAATACCTGAGCGTGGTACGCCAGGAATGGACCAGCGAACAGCCCTTCGACTTCAAGGGCACCTACTATCAGGTCGAAGGTGCGCACTCCACGGTGAAGTCGCCGCAGCAGCCGCATATCCCGCTGTATTTCGGCGGCTCGTCCAAAGCCGCAATCGAAGTGGCGGGCAAGCATGCCGACGTGTATGCGCTGTGGGGCGAAACCTACGAGCAGGTGCGCGAGATCGTGACCCAGGTACGCGCCGAAGCAGACAGGCATGGGCGTACGATCCGTTTCAGCTTGTCGTTGCGGCCGATCCTCGCCGAGACCGAAGAGCTGGCATGGGCCCGGGCCGAGCGCATCCTGCAGCAGGCGACCGAGCTGGCCGAGAAAAACGGCTTTGTGCGGCGTGAACCGCCCAACGAAGGCTCGCGCCGCCTGCTCGCCGCGGCGGCTCAAGGTGCCCGGCTGGATAAGCGCTTGTGGACCGGGATTGCCGGGTTGCTCGGTGCACAGGGCAATTCCACCTCGCTGGTGGGCACCGCTGAGCAGGTCGCGGAAGCCTTGGTGGATTACTACGACCTGGGGATCACCACGTTCCTGATTCGCGGGTTCGACCCGCTCAATGATGCGATCGATTACGGCAAGCGCCTGATCCCCCTCACCCGCCAATTGATCGCAGAACGCGAACAGGCACAACAAGTAGCCTGAGAAAAACACAAAAACCAATGTGGGAGGGGGGGCTTGCCCTCTCCCACATCAAGATCAGTTTTTGTAGTCGGTATCGCTGCGCTCCAACTGCCGGACCAGCGCATTCCAATGCCGCGCCACGCCCGGACCTTCGCCGCTGGCGTGCGCCTTGGCCTGTTGCTCGACTTTGCCTACCACTTCCTGCGGCGGGAAGATCAATTGCGCATTCCCCGCTGCCTGGGCTGCAATCTGGATATTGCAGGCCCGCTCCAGTTGCTGCAGTTGCTGAAACGCATGCTCTACGCTGACGCCCGCGGTCAACAACCCATGATTGCGCAGGATCATCACACTTTTGTCGCCCAGGTCGGCGACCAACCGCTCGCGCTCGTCAAGGTCGAGGGCAATCCCTTCATAACCGTGATAGGCCACGCGCCCGGAAAAACCGATAGAGTGCTGGGAGATCGGCAGCAAGCCGTCTTTTTGCGCCGATACCGCAATGCCGTCGCGGGTGTGGGTGTGCAGCACGGCTTGCAGGTCGTGACGCGCGCCATGGATGGCGCTGTGGATCACATAGCCGGCGTAGTTGATGCCCAGGCCCGTCGGGTCATCCACGATAGTGCCGTCGAGGTCGACCTTGACCAGGTTGGACGCACTGATTTCATCGAACAGCAGCCCAAAGGCATTGATCAGGAAATGCTCCTCCGGGCCCGGCACACGGGCGGAGAAGTGGGTATAGATATGGTCGGTCCACTTGTACAAGGCCGCCAGACGATAGGCGGCGGCCAGCTTGACGCGTGCTTCCCATTCTTCTGGCGTGACGCGTTGTCGGACGGTGTTGCTGGAAACGCTGGAAATCGAGGTGACGCTGCTCATGGCAAAACTTCCTGGATGGCCTTAAGGACTTCCAGGCAAGCCTAGGGGATGCAAAAAAATAATAAAAAGCACATTTTAATCTAAGCTAATTATTATTTTTTTTCATATCATGCAGCCTCCTTGATCTTGTGCAACGAGGCAGCGACCAGCTTGCCAAACGCATCCACCGGCCCCTGCAGGTTGCCCAGGAAGTGCGGATAGATCAGCCACAGGTCCATCACCGGCTTGAAGTCCTTGAGCGGCATCACCGCCAGGTGTTCGCGATGGGCGCTGCGCTCCAGCAACGGTCGCGGCACCAAACCCAGGCCCAGGCCGTCCGCCACCAGGCCCAATTGCAGCTCGGTGCCGAAGGTTTCCAGGTTGACCCGCAACGCCAGGCCCTGGTCAGACAAGGTGCGCTGCAGACCGGCGCGGAAGCCGCAACCATCCGGGTTGAGAACCCAGCCGTTCTGGTACACATCCGCCAGCTTGCACGGTTTCTTCGGCAACTGCGCCTTGGCGCACACCACCACCAGTTCCATCTTGCCGATGGACTCGCCGACGATGTTGTCCGGGAAAATCTTGCCCGCCGGGAACAACGCCGCCGCCGCATCCAGCTCGCCGCGCTCGATCTTGCCCACCAGTTGGCTGCCCCACCCCGTAGCGACCTGGGCACGCAGGTCGGGGTATTCGGTGCGCAGGTGCTTGAGGGCATCCAGCAGCACCACGTCGCCGATGGTCTGCGGCACGCCCAGGCGCAACAGGCCAGTGGGGGGTGCATCGGTGGCTACCAATTCGCGCAGCGCGTCCATCTCGCGCAGGATCAACCGGCACTGCTCGTAGACGCGGGTGCCGATCAACGTGGGCTTGAGGGGCTTGGTGTTGCGGTCGAACAACTCCACCCCCAATGCCTGCTCGAAGTTCTGCACGCGACGGGTAATGGCCGGCTGGGTCAATTGCAACGACTCGGCGGCGTGGCTGATGGACTGGCAACGAATCACTTCGACAAAGGCATCGATATCGTCAATTTTCATTTGGGCCGCACATAGAGAACAGTCATTAAGATGTGTGCGAAGCATAGTTGCAGGAATGCCGCCTGGATAGCCCGCGCTGTGATCGATAACGTCTAACGCTATTCAGACCAGTTCTAAATTACCTTCAGCTATAAGCTAATCATTAAAAAATAGCATATTAACTATAAACATTATGCTTAGATAAACCCATCACCACCGACCACACGATGGAACTGTCATGACCCAGGCCCGACACCCCGAGAGACTCAGAGCCTTCATAGGCGCCCTGGCGGAATTGATCGACGGTAATCCACGCGAAGGCGACCTGCTGCACCGTGGCGGCAAGCTGCTGGCGCAACTGGTCAGCCATGACGACTGGCTTCCCGACGAATTCGCCCAACCCGATCCCGAGCGCTACCAGCAGTTCCTGCTGCATGCCGATTCACGCCAGCGTTTCAGCATCGTCAGCTTTGTGTGGGGGCCGGGGCAAAGCACACCGATCCATGACCACCGGGTATGGGGCCTGATTGGCATGCTGCGCGGCTCAGAGTTTTCCCAAGGGTTTGAACGCGCCCCTGACGGCAGCCTGGTGGCTGAAGGCAAGCCGATACGGCTGGTGCCGGGCCAGGTTGAAGCGGTGTCGCCCAAGGTCGGCGACATCCACCAGGTGAGCAACGCCCATAGCGACCAGGTGTCCATCAGTATCCATGTGTACGGCGCCAATATCGGTGCGGTGCGCCGCGCGGTGTACCAGCCCGACGGCAGCGAGAAACTGTTTATCTCCGGTTATTCCAACGCCTTTCTCCCGAATATCTGGGATTTGTCCAAAGAAAAGAGCCCTGCCCTATGACCACCCTCTCCACCCGCAGCTTTGCGCGGATTCGCCAAGCCCTGCTGGACCAAGAAGAAGTCGCCCTGATCGATGTGCGCGAAGAAGCGCCGTTCGCCGAATCCCATCCACTGTTTGCCGCGAACCTCCCGCTGTCCAAGCTGGAACTGGAGGTGTATGCGCGCATTCCGCGGCGCGATACCCAGGTCACCGTGTATGACAATGGTGAAGGCCTGGCTGCCCGCGCTGCCGAACGCCTGGTTGCCTTGGGCTACACCCAGGTCAGCCTGCTTGAAGGAGGCCTGGACGGTTGGCGCAAGGCCGGTGGCGAGCTGTTCATCGACGTCAACGTACCGAGCAAGGCGTTCGGCGAACTGGTGGAAAGCGAACGCCATACGCCGTCCCTGGCCGCTGAAGAGGTGCAGGCGCTGCTCGACAGCCAGGCTGACGTAGTGGTGCTCGACGCCCGGCGTTTCGACGAATACCAGACCATGAGCATTCCCACCGGCATCAGCGTGCCGGGGGCCGAACTGGTGTTGCGCGCCCGCGAACTGGCGCCGGACCCGGCCACCCGCATCATTGTCAACTGCGCCGGGCGTACCCGCAGCATTATCGGCACCCAGTCGCTGATCAATGCCGGCGTGGCCAACCCGGTGTCGGCCCTGCGCAACGGCACCATCGGCTGGACCCTGGCCGGGCAGAAGCTTGCCCATGGCCAATCTCGACGTTTTGCGCCGACCAGCGAGGAGCATCGCCTGGCCGCCGCCATCGATGCACGCCGCGTGGCCGACAAGGCCCGCGTTGGCCGTACCACCCTGAGCGACCTGCGTACCTGGCAGCAGGACACCACACGCACCACCTACCTGTTCGATGTACGCACCCCGGAAGAATTCGAAGCCGGCCACCTGCCAGGCGCGCGCTCCACACCGGGCGGGCAACTGGTGCAGGAAACCGATCACGTTGCCAGCGTACGCGGTGCGCGGCTGGTGCTGGCGGATGACGACGGCGTACGCGCGAACATGTCTGCGTCCTGGCTGGCCCAACTGGGCTGGGAAGTGCATGTGCTGGATGACCTGCAAGCGGAGCACTTCAGCGAGCAAGGTGCCTGGGTCGCGCCGGTGCCGGCGCCGCCCCAGGCCGAACCGATCAGCCCCACTACCCTCGCCGACTGGCTGGCCCATGGCGACACGGCGGTACTGGATTTCACCGCCAGCGCCAACTACGTGAAGCGCCATATCCCCGGAGCCTGGTGGGTACTGCGTGCGCAACTGCCCCAGGCTCTGGCCAAGGTGCCCGCCGCCCAGCGCTACGTGCTGACCTGCGGCAGCAGCCAACTGGCGCGCCTGGCGGTGGCTGAAGTCGAAGCCCTTACCGGCAAGCCAGTGTTCCTGCTGCAGGACGGCACCGCCGGCTGGATCAACGCGCAACTGCCGCTGGAAGAAGGCGAAACCCACCTGGCCTCGCCGCGTATCGACCGCTACCGCCGCCCGTACGAAGGCACCGACAACCCCAGGGAAGCCATGCAGGCCTATCTTGACTGGGAATTCGGCCTGGTCGACCAGCTGGCACGCGACGGCACCCACGGTTTCTATGTGATCTGACCCGCCCACCGCGCAGCCTCAAGCGTGCAAGGTCACCCCGGCGACCAATGAGCACGCGATCCCTTGTGGCCGGGGCTGCCCCCCCTCTCACACCTTTCCAAGTCCATCGGGAGATACTAGTGTAGGAAGCGAAACAGGATGATTGGCATGGAGCATTGATCAATGAACAGGTCAGAACAGGCAAAGCCCGCCGCCGCACACCTGCACTGCGCGGACACCCCAGCGCTCTTCAGCATCCAGAACAATGATCTCGGTATCAAACTACCTCTGCACCTGAAACAGATGGGTGCTCCCGAACATTGCGGTCACCGCTCGGGTTGGCGCCATGTCATGGATCATCTTCGCCAATGCCAACGACCTGCCGGCATGCTGCTGGATGACTTTGTCGAGCGCACCTTCCAACACCCAGGCTCCACGCAGGAGTGGCACGAACCCTGGATCGGAATTTTTCATCACCCACGCCACGTGCCCCACTGGTACGACCCCAGCGCCGTGCCATCGGTGATCTTTCAAAAAACCACCTTTCGCAACAGCCTCAAGCACCTGGCCGGCGCTGTGACGTTGAGTACCACCCTCGGCGATTGGCTGGCAAAGGAGCTGGTCGTTCCAGTGAAGGTACTCAAGCACCCCACTGAAATTCCCGACCAACAGTTTTCCATCAACCAATGGGAACAGCAGGCGACCAAGACCATCGTGCAAGTGGGCTGGTATTGCCGCAACAGCCTGGCGATTTATCAGCTGCGCGTACCGGATGACTACAAAAAGGTGCATCTACTGCAAGATCGCCCCTGGGTACACAACGCCCTGCAACGAATCGACAACCTGTCACCGACCCGACACCGCCCGCTGATCGGTGATGTCCAGGTGATCGAGCCGCTCGACAATCCGTCCTACGATAGCTTGCTCGCCCACAACCTGGTGTTCTGTGAATACCTGGATGTTTCCGCCAGCAACACCGTCATTGAAGCCATCGCGCGCAATACTCCTATCGTAGTCAACCGACATCCCGCTCTCGAAGAATACCTCGGCATCGACTATCCGCTCTTCTACGAGCACCTCGATGAAGTGGCCGCCCTTCTCACACAACCGGGATTGATTCGCAGCGCCTACCATTACCTTGGTGCGCTGGATAAAAGCTGGTTATCTGCCGAGACCTTCACCCGGCAGCTGATGACTTTCGTTAACCAGATCGGCACTGGAACGACAAAATGAGGGCCGCTTATGGCTACCGGGTCGAATCCGTTTTCTGTCCTGGGTGAGCGCGTACCCGCCGACGTTGTCCAGGCGCTGCGCCAAGAGATCGTCGAGCACTATTCCCTTGGCGCAACGCCTGCCCAACGACGGGAAGTCGCCTACACCACAGCCTGTCGCGAGCTGGTGGACATCAGCAGTCAAGCTTGGCGGCGCGGCTTGCACGACACAACCCCACTCAATCGATTACAGCATCTGGTACAGGAACGACTACGACCGGTGCTTCCCCATCTCGATGAACAGCGCTCGTTTGGCCGCCCGCAAATCGCCGTGCGCGAACCCGCAGGGCTGGCTACCTCACCTCATCTGGACGGACTTGAACAGGGCGCGTTGACGCAACACCCAGACCTGCCGACCGCGATCATAGGGGTCTACCTGGACGATGTGCTGATCCCGGACGACGCAGCACTGACTATCTGGCCCAGACAGGCGGACCAGGTCGCTCAGCTCCTGGCAAGCGGTACTGAGGGCTGCGCATTGTCAGCACACCTTGTCGCCATTAGCGATGCCTGCCTCGTGGGCGATCCGCATGCTCAAAATGTGCTTGGGCCATGCGGGTACATCTTTCTCCTCCCCGGGACCGTTCCCCACTGCAGCCTCAAGCGCATCACCGCAGGCCTGCGAATTGCCGTTTATTTTCGAGTGTATGCCACCCGAAAATCCGAATATAAAATGCATGATAAAAATAATAAATAATAAATGTCATCAGCTTTTTCAATAATTACGATATAACCAAAAAGAACTTCACATCAGTTTTTTATAGGAATAGTGTTAAATCACTCACCGACCCCTTCTCCAGGCGGAGGTAATCGAACCCTGACTTGATCTGCCTGGAGCCTGCATCCCATGGTCATTACCCTCCCTTTCAAACGCCTGCTCCTGGGCACCGCCCTCGCCCTTGGCCTGATCGGCAGCGCCGCTGCCGCCGACCTGCAACCGCTGCGGGTGGCCAACCAGAAATCGACGATCAAGGCGCTGCTGGAAGCCTCCGGCGAAACCCGGAACGTGCCTTACACAATCCAGTGGTCGGAATTCCCGTCTGCCTCACCGTTGGGCGAAGCACTCAACGCCGGTGCCGTGGACATCGGCGCCCTCGGTGATGCGCCGTACGTGTTCGCCCTCGGTGCCGGTGCGTCTCTCAAGGTGGTCAGCATCATCCACTCCGAAGGGCGCAACACCACCGCCCTGGTCGTGCCCAAGGACTCACCGATCAAGACCGTTGCCGACCTCAAGGGCAAGAAGATCGTCACCGGGCGCGGTTCCATCGGCCATTACCTGGCGATCAAGGCCCTGGCCACCGCCGGCCTGACCACCCGGGACGTGCAGTTCATTTTCCTGCTGCCCAGCGAATCACGCCTGGTGCTGGATAACGGCACCGCCGACGCCTGGGCCACCTGGGACCCATACACCACCGTAGTGACCTCGCAAAGCCAGGCACGCGTGCTGGTCAGTGGCAATAAACTGCTGAGCAACCACCTGTACCTTGCCGCCACCAGCCAGGCCATCGCCGACAAGCGCCCGCAGCTCGACGACTTTGTCGCCCGCGTTGACCGCGCCTATGCCTGGGCCAACACCCACCCCGATGAATACGCCGCCGCCCAGGCCAGGATCACCGGCCTGCCGCTGGATGTGCACGTGACGGTAGCCAAGGACACCCGCCTGAACCCGGTCACGATCGACGACGCAGTGATCAGCGGCCTGCAAGCGACCGCCGACACCTATCAACAGGAAGGCCTGCTGCTCAAGCACATCGACGTGTCGCAGGGCTTCGACAAGAGCTTCAACGCCAAGCGTGTCCCCTTCAACCAAGCCTCGCGCTAAAAGGAGCAGCACATGAGCAAGCCACGTCATTTGAAACTGGGAGCCATGGTCCATGGCGTCGGTCACGGCTGGGGCGAATGGCGCCACCCGCAGGCCCAACCGAATGCCAGCACCAGCTTCGGCTTCTACAAGCAGCAGACTGAATTGGCCGAAGCCGCCAAGTTCGACTTCGTGTTCATCGCCGACAGCCTGCATATCCACGCCAAGTCCAGCCCGCATTACCTCAATCGCTTCGAACCACTGACGATCCTGTCGGCACTCGCCGCAATCACCACACATATCGGCCTCGTCGCCACGGTGACCGTCAGCTACACCGAGCCCTACCAGGTGGCGCGCCAGTTCGCGTCCCTGGACCATATCAGCGGCGGTCGCGCCGGTTGGAACGTGGTCACCTCGTGGCTCAGCGGCACCGCCGACAACTTCGGCAAGGCCGAGCATCCGCCCCACGCCGTGCGGTACCGCATCGCCAAGGAGCACCTGGATACCGTCAAGGGCCTGTGGGACTCCTGGGAAGACGATGCCTTCACCTACAACAAACAGTCCGGCGAATTTTTCGCCCCAGGCAAGCTGCATGCACTCAACCACAAGGGCGATTTCTTCTCGGTGAAAGGCCCGCTGAACATCGCGCGTTCGCGCCAGGGCCAGCCGGTGATTTTCCAGGCCGGCACCTCGGAAGACGGGCGCAACTTCGCGGCGCAGAACGCCGATGCGATCTTTGTGCACGTGGACAGCATCGAAGAAGGCCTGGCCTATTCCCAAGACCTGAAACGCCGCGCCAAGGGCTTTGGCCGCGATCCGCAAAGCCTGTCGATCCTGCCGGGCATCCGCCCGATTGTCGGCCGCGACGAGGCCGAAGTGGAAAGCCGCTACCAGCAGGCCGTGGAGCTGGTCACCGTGGAAGATGCCATCGTCGCCCTCGGCCGCCCGTTCAATGACCACGATTTCAGCCAATACCCGCTGGACGCGCCGTTCCCGGAACTGGGGGACCTGGGGTCCAACAGCCAGAAAGGCGGCTCCGACCGCATCAAGCAACTGGCCAGGGACGAAGGCCTGACCCTGCGCGAAGTGGCCCTGCGTTTCTCGCGGCCCAAACGTGATTTTGTCGGCACCCCGGAACAGGTCGCCGATGCGATCCAGACCTGGTTCAAGCGCGGTGCCAGTGACGGTTTCATCATCAACTCGGTGCTGCCGGATGGCTTGCAGTACTTCACCGAACTGGTGGCGCCGGTGTTGCAACAACGCGGCCTGCTGCGCAGCGAATACAGCGGCCAGACCCTGCGCGACAACCTGGGCCTGGAGGTGCCGGTGAACCGCTACAGCGTCGCCGCCGAGGTTGAAGCGCAGCAAGAGGCGCTGGCATGAGCCAATCCTCGCAGCCCTCCTTGCGCTCCGTGGAAGTCGCCCACTTCGACGCCTTGCTCGAACGCCTCACCACCGAGCTGACCAGCACCGCCCATCTCTACGACGAGAGCGGCGCCTTCCCTCACGCCAACTTCAAGTTGCTGCACGAGCACGGCCTGCTCGCCCTCACCGTGCCCAAGACCCTGGGCGGCGGCGGGGCCAGCCTGTCCCAGGCACGCAAGGCGATCAGTGCGATTGCCAAGGGCGAGCCGTCCACTGCGCTGATCCTGGTGATGCAATACCTGCAACACACCCGCCTGCAAGACAGCAAGACCTGGCCCGCGCACCTGCGCAGGCAAGTGGCCGTAGACGCGGTGCGCAATGGCGCCTTGATCAACGCCCTGCGCGTCGAACCCGACCTCGGCACCCCGGCCCGTGGCGGGCTGCCGGCGACCACCGCCGTGCGCACTGCCGAGGGCTGGCGCATCAGCGGGCGCAAGATCTACTCCACCGGCAGCCACGGCCTGAGCTGGTTCAGCGTGTGGGCCCGCAGTGACGACGCCGACCCGCTGGTGGGCGCCTGGCTGGTGCCCAAGGCCAGCCCCGGCGTGAGCATCATCGACACCTGGGACCACCTGGGCATGCGCGCCACCTGTAGCCATGAAGTGGTGCTCGACAACGTGCTGGTGCCGCTGGACCACGCTGTCAGCGTCAGCCCCTGGAGTGCGCCGGCGCCAGAGTTGGACCCCGAGGGCTTCCTGTGGATGTCAGTGTTGTTGTCCTCCGTGTACGACGCCGTGGCCCAGGCCGCCCGGGACTGGCTGGTGAACTGGCTGGAGGAGCGCCAACCGTCCAACCTCGGTGCGGCGCTGTCGACCCTGCCACGCTTCCAGGAAACCGTTGGCCATATCGACACCCTGCTGTTTGCCAATCGCAGCCTGCTCGACGCTGCTGCCGAGGGCCACACCCCGGCCGCCAACGCCGCGCAATTGAAGTACCTGGTAACGAACAACGCGATCCGCGCCGTGGAGCTGGCCATCGAAGCCTCGGGCAACCCTGGCCTGTCGCGCCATAGCCCGCTGCAACGGCACTACCGCGACGTGTTGTGCAGCCGCGTGCATACCCCACAGAACGACGCGGTATTACAAGGTGTCGGCAAGGCCGCCTTCGCCCAACGCCACAAGGAGCGCACATGAGCCAGGTGATTATCGCCAGCCAGCTGGACGAGGATTACAACGAGGTGATCCGCCAGCGCCTGGCGTCGATCCATCCCGAAGCCCAGGTGATCGGGGTGCCCGTCGGGGTGCCCAGCGACCTGCCGCCCCAGGCGAATATCCTGCTGCTGCGCCCGATCAACGTGCGCGGCTATACCGCCCCGGACACTCCGCCACCCGGTTGGCCCTATGGCGCACAGTGGGTGCACCTGGTGTCGTCGGGCATCGACTTCTACCCGCAGTGGCTGTTCAACGGCCCTCCGGTGACGACATCGCGTGGCAGCGCCGCCGACAACCTGGCCGAATTCGCCCTGGCGGCGATCTTTGCCGCGTCCAAGCACCTGCCGGCCATCTGGGTCAAGGATGACCAGTGGCACTTCACCCCGCTGCGCCCGCTCAAGGGCACCACACTGGGCATCCTGGGGTTTGGAGCGATTGGCGAACGCCTGGCGCAGAAGGCCCTGGCCCTGGGCATCAGGGTGGTGGCGCTGCGTCAAAGCCCGGCGCCGTTCAGCGCAGGCGTGGAAGCCGCCAGGGACATCCACGACCTGTTCGCCAGAGCCGATCACCTGGTGGTGGCGGCGCCGCTGACCGAGGCCACGCGGCATATCATCAACCGCGACGTCCTCGCCAGCGCCAGGCCGGGGTTGCACCTGATCAACATCGCACGGGGTGGGTTGCTGGATCAGGAGGCGTTGCTGCAAGCGCTGGACAATGGGCAGGTTGGTTTGGCGTCGCTGGACGTGACCGAGCCGGAGCCATTGCCGCTGGGGCATCCGTTGTACACCCATCCGCGGGTAAGGCTGTCGCCGCACACCTCGGCGATTTCCACCCGCAGCAAGGAGGAAATCGCCGATACGTTCCTGGCGAACCTGGCGCGGTATGCTGCCAATGTTGAGCTGTACAACCGTGCCAATTGATCGCCGCTTACTTGATGCGGTAATGAAAGGTATTGCGCACCGCCGGCACCGCAACAGCCTTGCCATCGACGATCCTCGGCTGGTAACGGAAGGTATTCGCCGCGGCCAGTGATGGCCGCATGAACAGCGGATGGCAGCCGTCCAGCACCCTGGGGTTTTCCACGCGGCCCTGGGTGTTGACGGTGTACTCCACCGAACAATCGCCTTCGATGTTTTTGTCCAGGGCACGCTCGGGGTAGTCCGGCGCTTCCTTGCTCAAGGGCTGGTACTGGCGACTGTCGAACGCCGGTGCCGCAACCGGTGTCGCGGCCCGCGCTGTTTCAGCGGCCAGGCGCTGCTGGTCAGCACGCTGTTGTGCCTGCTCACGATTGTGCTGTTCAGTGGCCAGCCGTTGCTGCTCCTGCTGTTTTTCATCGACGCGTTTGCGCGCCAGGGCGGCCTTTTCGAGTTTGCGCGCCTGGATCTGCGGATCGAGCGTGGGCTTTACCGGTACGGGAACCGCGACGGGCTCCGGGGGTGTGACGGCCACCGGTTCAGGCGCTGGAGCTGGAGCTGGAGCTGTCGCCGCCGGCAGCATCACCAGTTGGGTATGCATCACCCTGGGGGCCTCCACTGGCGGTACTTCCGTGGACCAGCCAAGCATCAATGCGGCCAACACCCCCACATGCAGCGCCACCGCCAGGCTGGCCGCCAAACTGTTTCGCCAGAATCCGGAAGGCCTCCGGGAAGGCATCGTCAGCGTCGGACTGTGCATGATCATCGCCGTCATTGCGGGGCCTCGGTCACCAGCCCCAGGTTGCTCACCCCACCCTTCTGCAACACCGCCATGGCCGCGACCACACGGCCGTAACCGGCGTTATCGTCGGCGCGGATGTACACCTGGGTGTCGCTGCGCGCCGCCACCACCTGCATGACCTTGGCGCCCATTTCGTCGAGGGTCACCGCGCTGTCGGTCTGGTGCCGGGTGTCGAGTTCACCGCCGAGGTTCCAGTAGTAGCCGCCATCGGCCTTCACCGACAGCGTGAGGATCTGCTGGCGGGTGTCGGTGGCCAGTGCCTCGGCGGCGACCTTGGGCAGCTCGATCTTCACGCCCTGGGTGAGCATCGGTGCGGTGACCATGAAGATCACCAGCAGCACCAGCATCACGTCGATATAGGGCACCACGTTCATCTCGGCCTTGGGCCCGTGCTTGCGTTGCGGCCTTGCTAACATGAAATCGCTCCTGTTCAGGCGGCCACGGCCAGGTGGCTCGACGTGCCGCGCAGCGTGCGGTGCAGGCGTACTTGCAGTTCGTTGCCGAAGGCGTAGTAACGGGTGAGCAAGGTCTGGCCGCGTGCCGCAAAGCGGTTGTAGGCGATCACCGCCGGGATGGCCGCGAACAGGCCGATAGCCGTGGCGATCAGCGCTTCGGCGATGCCCGGCGCGACCGTCGACAGCGTGGCCTGCTGCACCTGGGACAGGCCGATGAACGAATTCATGATGCCCCATACGGTGCCGAACAGGCCGATGTAGGGGCTGACCGAACCCACTGTCGCGAGAAATTGCAGACCTTTTTCCAACTCGATTTCCTGCTCGGTGATCGCCACCTGCACGGCGCGCTCGACACCGTCCAGCACCGCCGGATCATGGCTGTGCAGGTGCTGGTATTCCTGAACGCCGGCGATAAAGATCGGCGCAATACCGCCCTCGCCCGCCTGCACGGTGTCGCGGTACAGCGGTTGCAAGTCCGGCGCAGCACGAAAGCGCTGCACAAAGCCATTCAACTGGCGCTCCAGGCGCCGCAGCACACTGCCGCGCTGGATGATCAGGTACCAACTGAGCAAGGAGGCCAGCAGCAAGGTGATCATCACCGCCTTGACCAACAGGCTGGCGTCGCTGATCAAGCCCCAGATCGTCATATGTTCCATCGTCGCGTGCATGGTGAAGCTCCTATTCGATAAAAAAGTGATGACCAGGTGATGACGGCTCAGGGCAACTTCAGCGCGCGAGTCACCTCGACCCAGGGCACCAACTTGAAGTTCTGGGTCTGCTCGGGCATGCGCTTGCGCCCGTCCTGCACCACCAGCATGCCTTGGCTCCACGGCCCGCCGAGGTTGAGGGCGGTGACTTCCAGGCCATCGGTTTCCGAGGCTCCATCGATCCCGGCCGGCGCATTCAGGCCGACGCGGAAGGCACCGTGGGTCGCGAACGGCGGCTCGGCATCCAGCACCAGGTAGCTGTCATTGCCCTGGCTGGAGATCACCAGGTAGTCGCGCTTGTCGCTCTGGTACAACGCCAGGCCCTCGACATCGGCGTGCAGCTGCGGGCCAACCTTGATCACGCTGGTGAGGGTGGCCGGCTGGTCGGCACGCGCATCCACCGCCCAGACACCGACGTCTTCTTCCCCGATAAACAGACGCTGGCGCTGGTCATCGGCCACGCAACCCTCGGGCTGGCTGTCGACCTTGAACTGGCGCACCAACTCGCCCTGCACACGACCATCCGGTGCGCTGAGGCGGTATTGCAGGAAGGTGCCGTCCTTGCCGTTGGCGATCGCGTAGATCTCGCCACTGGCGGGCTGGTACAGGCAGATACCGTAGATCTCCTTGAGCGGTGTCGGCACTTCACCGGCTTCGCGCAGTTCGCCGCTCTGGCGGTCAATGCTGAACAGGCTCAGGCTGTTGTGATCGCGATTGCTCGCCACGGCCAGGTCGACAGTCTGCGCGCCGAGCTTGAAGTCGGGGCGTACGTCGACATTGTTGAGACGGCCCACCGCCAGCTCCTGCAACAGCTTGCCGTCAAGGTCGTAGGCCAGCAGGCCCTGCTTCTTGTTGGTGCCGAGTACGCGGCTTTTTTCCGGTTGCGCGGGGTGAACCCAGATCGCCGGGTCATCCGCCGCGTCGCCCTGGCGACCGACCGGGTCGGTCTGGCGTACAGCGGCGACTTCCGGCAGTACCGGTCCAGCCGTCACGGGTTTGGCTTTCCAGTCGAGCCTGCCCTGGTAAAGCTTGCCATTGTCGTCATCGCGCACCAGCAGTTGCTGACCGTTGACGCTGAGTTGTTCCGGCTCCTTGAGACCTGGCAGCGTCAGGCTCGATTGTTCGACCCAGCGCTTGCCGGTGTGCTGGAACAGGTGCAACTGGGCCGTCTTCGGATCGAGGGCGACCATCCCGCCCGGCACCAGCGCCATGGCGCCCGCTTCACGCCTGGGGTTGTCGAACAGCGCTACCGGCGTGCGCTTGACCTCGGCTTCCGGGTGCGCCGGGTAGGCCCACCAGCCGACGTTTTGTTCATTCACCACCAACTGATGGGTTGTGTCATCCACCTGGCAGAACTGCGCCGACGGCGGCAACGGCAGACCGCGTACGCGCTGGGGTTCGCTGAGCAGTGTGGCGCCATTGCCCACCAGCCATTGCTCGCCCTTGCCCTCTTCACCCACCAGGAACACAAACAGGTGGGCGGCGCCGTCACGATAAAGGCACAGGCCGTTTACCGGGTAGTCGCGAGCGGGCAGGTACAGCGGTGTGCCAAAGGTTTTGGCGGACGCGTCAAGGTTGATCAGCACGGCTTGCTGGCGGTCGTTGTCGAGGCTGGCGACCAGTACCTGGGTGCCTGCAGCGCGGGTGTCGAGGCTGCTGAAGTTGCCGTTGAAACGGGCGAGTTCGGTGCCTTTGGCGTCGAGCAGTTGCAGGCCGTTGCGGGTGCTGGCGGTGAGGCGCTCGGTGCTGCTCAGCACGGCCATGGCCTCGGCATTGAGGCTGGGTGCCCAAGGGGTCAGGGCCAGGTCCGTGGCCATTGCCGGCGCACAGAGGGTCAAGGCTATTAGTAGGTACAGCTTGGAAATCTTCATGTACGGCTCAATCCGTCAAAAACAATGGAGATCCAATGTGGGAGGGGGCTTGCCCCCCGATAGCAGTGTGTCAGTCAACACAGATGCCAGCTGGGCCACAGCCATCGGGGGCAAGCCCCCTCCCACATTGGAATGGAGGTGTGGGTTAGAAGTGGGTGAAGGTCAGGCCCAGCTTGTAGGTCGGGCCGTACTCTTCGTATTGGCCGTTGTAGCTGCGGTGGCCGGTGTAGACGAAGTACGACTCATCGGTGAGGTTCTGCGCTTCGAAGCTGACTTGCAGGTTCTTGGTCAGCGAGTAGCGCGCGCTGAAGTCGACAAAGGTCTGCGCGTCCACATGCAGGTCGTGGGCCTTGTCGTTGATCGACGCCAGCTCAAAGAGGTAGGCCGATTTGTAGTTGGCCGACAGGCGCAGACTGAGCGTGTCGTCTTCCCAACCGAGCATCAGGTTGCCGACGGTGTCGGACTGGTTGGGCAGGCTGATGTGGCGCTTGCGGTTCGTACCACTGGCACTGTCGAAACCTTCGATGTCGGCGCTGGAGCGGCTGAACGTAGTGTTGGCGCCGATCAGCAGGCCGTTCCACGGCGCGGGCAGCCAGTCGAATTTCTGTGAGTAGGCCAACTCCAGGCCGTAGAGCCTGGCGCTGTCGCCGTTGGCGTAGGTGTGGGCCTCGGCGAAGTTGGTCCAGGCGCCGGTGCCGGCCAGGTCGGTGTTGTAGACGAAGTTCTTGATGTCCTTGTAGAACACGAACGCCGAGACGGTGCCGGCGCGGCCCATGAAGTGCTCGATGCCCAGGTCCAGGTTGCTCGATTCCAGGGGCTTGAGGTCCGGGTTGCCGAAGGTGGCTTCGTCATCATCGATCACAAAACCCGGCGCCAACTGGCCAAAGGTCGGGCGGACCACGGACTTGGTCCAGGCCGCGCGCACCTGGGTGTTCTTGTCGATCTGGTAGCGCGCATGCAGGCCCGGCAGCCAATGGTGATAGCGACGCTGGGTGTCGGTCGGGGTGAACACGCCATCGGTGGCGCCGGTGCCCTTGGCTTCGAACTCGGTGCCTTCGTAGCGCAGGCCAGCGATGAAGCGCCAGTCGTCGATGTCGACGGTGTTCATCAGGTAGCCGGCGTTGATGTCTTCGCGAATGGTGAAGTCGTTGACCCGGGATTCGGTCTCGTCGTAGAAGTCCGCCGGGTTGAGGCCGCCTATCAGCTGCTTGATCGCGCTGGGGCTGATGCCGGGGCCGTAGCTGCCCAGGCGGTAGTCGACAGTGCCCTTCTGGAACTGGCTGAGATTGAGCTGGTCGGCAGTGAAGCCGAGGGTGTCGAAGTCTTTGTAGACCCAGGCCTCCAGGTCGTTGTCCTTGTTACGGCGGCTGACCTTGCCGCCAAATTTGACCTGGGACGCATAGCCGTTCAGGTCGTAGTCGCGGGCCAGGTCCAGACGCAGGTTTTTCTCGGTGTCCTGGGTGTTCTGTTTTTCCCAGTCGACTTTGTCGAGGCTGAAGTTGCGCGCGTCGTAGAAGGCGCTGCCGATGATCGGGCGTGGCTTGTCCTTGTCATGGAAACCACTGTTGGCAAAGTCGCCGCCGTCAAAGGTGGCACCGGCGATGTGCGCCGGGCTGTCTTCGCTGGATTGGCTGAAGCCGGCCTGGCCGCTCAGGGTCCACAGGCCGAGCATGCGTTCGCCGCCGAATACGTAGGACTGGATTTCCTGGGTCTCTTCGCGGTTCTTCAGCTTGCGCTTGCCCTCGGCATCGCCCAGTTGGCCGGGGGCCTGCGGGTCGGCGAATTCGAGGCTGGTGGAGTTGCGGGTTTCGGTGTCTTTGTAGCGGCTGTAGAGAGTGCGCAGGTAGTAGCTGCTGAAGTCGTCGGGCTTGTAATCGAAGTTCAGGCCGCCACCGGCCCGTTCGCGGCTGATGTCGTAGTCACGCTGTTCGAACTCGTTGAGCCGGGCGCCGTCGGTGAAGTCCCAGGCGCCGCCGGTCTCGACGTTGTCCGAGCCGAAGTCGCGCTTCTGCCAGCTCAGCGCGGCGGCGACGCCGAAGTTGTCGATGCCGTCGCCGAGGCTGAAACGGTTGCTGGCCGCGCCGGAGAATTTGGGGCTGGTCTGGCTCGTGTTCTTGTCGTAGCTGGCCTCGGTGCTGCCGGTGTAGAACAGGCCCTTGTGGTCGAAGGCCGACAGGCTTTGCACATCGACGGTGCCGCCAAGGGAGTTGGCGTCCATGTCCGGGGTGAGGGTCTTGATCACCGACAGCGACTGCACCAATTCCGCGGGCAGCACGTCGAGGGCCACGGCGCGGCGGGCGCTCTCCGGGGCAGGCACCAGGGTGCCGTTGATGGTCACGCTGTTGAGGTCCGGGCCCAGGCCACGCACGCTGACGAAGCGCCCTTCGCCCTGGTCGCGCTCCACGCTGATACCCGGCAAGCGCTGCGCCGCTTCGGCGACGTTTTCATCCGGTAGCTGGGCCACGCCGTCGGCATGCACCACGCTCTTGATGCTGTCGGAATTGCGTTGCTCCTTGAGCGCCTGGTCGATGGCCGCTGCCTGGCCGACCACTTCGACGTGCTCAGTGTTGGCCGCCTCGGCCGCGTTGAGCCGCTCACTGGCAATCGCCAGGGCCAAGGCAGTTAGCGTAAAGCTGACGAGCCCGGTGCGCTTGTACATGCAATCCTCCCCAAGAGTCCGTTGGCGCCAGGCAAGAGGCCCGGCAACTGGGAGGGCACGCTAGGGGTGGGGGATGACGGTTCTGTGACAGGGTGTGGTAGGAAGGCCCGTAAACCGGGGGTTTGAGCAGGATCCTGAGTTGGAATGAGCTGAAATGACCTGTGAAGATCAACTGTGGGAGGGGGCTTGCCCCCGATAGCGGTGGGTCAGCCCCTGGTTTCTCACTGACGCACCGCTATCGGGGGCAAGCCCCCTCCCACATTTTCTGCTTTTCATTGTCGGCGGGATGAGCTGATTCGACCCTCCCCTACCGTCATGCAACCGTCACATCCATCTGCTGTGCTGGCGCCCACGACTGAACCTTGCAAGGACTCGCGGCCATGTTTTCCGTGCTCAAACCCCACCGCTGGAAACTCTCCCTGCTGCTGATCGCGGCCAACCTGGGGCTGATCCTGCACCTGGCCTGCGGCGAGTTGAAAAGCGTCAGCGAGTGGGCATGGCTGGATATCTTCGGCGAAGGCGGTTCCGCCCTGCTCGCCCTGGTCTGGCTGGGGCTGGTGCTGAAAAGCCGACCGGCCGGGCGCGTGACCAACTACCTGGCGCTGGGCCTGTCATGCATCTTCTTCTCCTGGTGGATCGACAGCCTCGACGAATTCATCCGCCTGCCCGACAGCATCACCTGGGACCACTGGCTGGAGTCCGGGCCGATGCCGGTGGGCATGATTCTGCTGACCATTGGCATCTACCACTGGCACCGCGAACAACTGGCGATCAGCGCACAGATGGAGAAACGCGAACGGTTGTTCCGCGAGCATCGGCTGTTCGACAAACTCACGCCCCTGGCCGGCGCCGACTACCTCAAGCGCCAGTTGGCCGACAGCCTGCAAGACAGCCAGACCCAGCAGCAACCACTGTCCCTGCTGGCCCTGGACCTGGATCACTTCGCCGCCATCAACCAGGCCTACGGGCATGCCGAAGGCGATGCGGTGTTGCAGGCCCTCAGCCATTTGCTGTTGCTCAACCTGCGTCGCCAGGACCTGCTGTGCCGCCTGGCCGGCGACCGTTTTGTGGTGCTGCTGCCCAACACCGGTGAGCGCCAGGCCAAGGAGCTGGCGCTGGAGTTGCAGCAGGCGGTGCGCGGCCTCGCACACAAGACCCGGCTGCACGGGGAACGCCTGCAACTGGTAGCGACCACCGCCGTGGTCATGGCCCTGGACGAGCCGCCCCAGGACTTGCTCAAACGCCTCAACCTGGCGCTGGCCAGGGCCAAGCAACCCCTGGCGAAAAGCGCCTGAGATGGCCGTGAAAACCAGCTGGTATGAAGCCGACAGCCGCTTCATACCAGGGCACTGCCAACCCGCCACGCTGATCGACCTGGCCTTGTCCCGGGACATCGACAGCCATCGCCTGCTGCGCGGCACGGGACTGTTTCACGAGGACATCCTGGCCGGTACGGCGCGGTTGAGCCCGCAGCAGTTTTTCGGGTTGATCGGCAACAGTCGCAAATTGCTCGACGCCGACGACAGCAGCTTTCTGTTCGGCCAGCGACTCCTGCCCGGTTATTACGGCGCGGCCAGCCATGCCCTGGGCCATGCACAGAACCTGCACCAGGCCCTGGAGATCCTGATCCAGCAACAGGTGCTGCTCAGCCCGCTGGTCACCTTGCACCTGGAACTGGATGCGCACCATGCCTACCTGTACTGGCGGGACAGTTGCGGCGCCGGCGAGCATTGGCGGTTTTTACTGGAAGCCAGCATGACCTCGCTGGTTGCCATGAGCCAGTGGCTCAGTGGCGAGCGCTTGCCGTGGGTGTGCTGTTTCAGTCATGCCGAACCGCGCTACATCGAGCAGTATTGGGTGCACCTGGGCGAAGAGACGCGCTTCGAACGGCCGCTGGATATGCTGAGCATCCCCCGCGAGTACCTCACCCGCGCGTGGCCGGGCGCCTCGGCCACCGCCGGCCAGGTCGCACGCCAGCAGGCCCGCGAACAGATCGAACAGCTGGGCTTTGCCAGCAGCTTTCTCGACTGCCTCTACGACTACCTGCGCGAACAGGTACGCCAACCGCCCAGCCTGGAACAGGCCGCGCAGGCCTTCGCCATGAGCCCGGCGACCCTCAAGCGCAAGTTGCACAAGCATGACACCGGCTTTCAGCAGCAGGTGGACCGCGTGCGCAAGCAGGTGGCGCTGCACCTGTACCAGGTCAAGGGCTACAGCAATGATGAAGTGGCGGCGTACCTGAACTTCAACGATGCGGCGAACTTTCGCCGTTCGTTCAAGCGCTGGACCGGCAGTACGCCCAACCTGATCCGCCAGCTGTTCAACAGCCGCTAGCCAGGCGTTCGCGCAGGAACTCCACCAGCGCCTGCACCGGCCGCGAGCTTTGCCGGTGCTGGGGGTACACCGCCGACAGTGTCAGGTCTTCGGGGGCGAACTCATCCAGCACCGTGACCAGGCGGCCATCCTTCAACGCCTCGCCGACGATAAAGGTCGGCAGGTAGGTCACGCCCAGGCCGGCGATGGCGGTATCGCGCAGCAGGTCGCCATTGTTCACGCGCATGCGCCCACTCACGCTCAGCGCCTGCAACTTGCCCTTGAAGCGCCACTGCACCTGGCGGCCATGGCCGTAGGGCAGGCAATCGTGGTCGGCGAGGTCATCGGGTTTCTGCGGGGTGCCGCGCAAGGCCAGGTAGTCGGGGCTGGCGCAATACACCCGGGGGATGCTGGCGATACGCCGAGCGATCAGGGTGGAATCTTCCAGGGTGCCGATGCGCAAGACCAGGTCGTAGCCTTCGCCGATCAGGTCCACGGGGCGGTCGCTCAAGTCGACCTCCACCGCCACCTGGGGATGGCGCTGCAGGAACAACGGCAACAGACAACCCAGATGGGCCATGGCAAACGACAACGGCGCGCTGAGGCGAATGGTGCCGCGCGGTTCGCTGTTCTGGCCGGCAATGCCCTGCTCCACTTGCTCGACTTCACTGAGCAGGCGCAAGGCGGATTCGTAGTAACTCTGGCCGAGTGGCGTGACATCCAGGCGGCGGGTGGAGCGATTGAGCAGGCGTACGCCAAGGCGATCTTCCAGCTGGATCAGGCGGCGGCTGACGAATTGCTTGGACAGGCCCAACTGTTCGGCGGCGGCGGTGAAGCTGCCGGATTCCATGACTTGGCAGAACAGGCGCATGTCTTCGAAGGGGTTCATTGTCGCTTCTCGGTGGACATTTGGTGTTTTTTATAACGGGTATGTCGCCACACCACAAATCAAATGTGGGAGGGGCGGTGCGACGATTCGACTTGCCCCCGATGGCAGTGTGACTGACACACCGCTATCGGGGGCAAGTCGAATCGTCGCACCGCCCCTCCCACAGGGATCACCTACAGACTTGAGAGCCAGTTACTTGGTAAACGCCGAGTAGCTGTTCATCAGGTTGCGGTAGTTGGGGATGCGTGGCGACAGCAGGTTGGCCAGGCCTTCCATGTCGTTGCGCCAGTCGCGCTGCAGTTCGCAAGCCACGGCGAACCAGTTCACCAGTTGGGCACCGGCGGCGGTCATGCGCGCCCAGGCGGCTTGTTGTACGGTTTCGTTGAAGGTGCCGGAGGCGTCGGTGACCACGAACACCTCAAAGCCTTCCTCCAGGGCGCACAAGGTCGGGAATGCGACGCACACGTCCGTCACCACGCCGGCAATGATGATCTGCTTGCGGCCGGTGGCCTTGACGGCCTTCACGAAGTCTTCGTTGTCCCAGGCATTGATCTGGCCAGGGCGGGCGATGTACGGCGCGTCCGGGAAGAGTGCCTTGAGTTCGGGCACCAGTGGGCCGTTGGGACCGCTTTCGAAGCTGGTGGTGAGGATGGTCGGCAGGTTGAAGAACTTCGCCACATCGGCCAAGGCCAGGACGTTGTTCTTGAATTCGTTGGGGGAGAAATCCTGCACCAGGGAAATCAGGCCAGTCTGGTGGTCGACCAACAGTACAACGGCGTCATCTTTGTTCAAACGAGGGCTAGCCATGGTTCAACTCCTACGGGGGGATGGGTAATCAAAACGCAAAACACGAGCAGCCGAACGCACCCCAGAAACCCTGGAAGTCGCTGACCGGCACGCTGGAATGGCGGGCTTTTTCGTGGCTGTGGGCATGCACGCCGCACGGGCCGCTGCACTGGTGCACCTGCGCCTGCAACGGCGAGCCTGGACGCCAGTGCCCTGGCACCTTGACCACCGGCGACCAATCCGGCAGTACCGGCACGCGCGGGGGTGCGAAGTCTTCGAAGTCACCGGCACCGTAGACCACCTTGCCGCCGACCACGGTGAGGACCGACTCGATCCACTTGATGGCTTCCTCATCGACACTGAAGAAGTCCGCCGACAGCGCCGCCACGTCCGCCAACTGCCCGACCTTGATCTGGCCCTTCTTGCCCTGCTCGGACGAGAACCAGGCGCTGCCGTGGGTGAACAGTTCCAGCGCGGTCAGGCGCGGCAGGCCTTCGGCATGCAGTTCCAGGCCACCGACGGTGCGGCCGCTGACCATCCAGTACAGCGAGGTCCACGGGTTGTAGCTCGATACCCGCGTCGCATCGGTGCCCGCGCCCACCGGCACGCCTTCGGCCAGCATGCGTTTGATCGGTGGCGTGGCTTCGGCGGCCTTGGCGCCGTAGCGCTCGACAAAATATTCGCCCTGGAACGCCATGCGGTCCTGGATCGCAATACCGCCACCCAGGGCACGTACACGCTCGATATTTCTCGGGGTAATGGTTTCGGCGTGGTCAAAAAACCACGGCAGGCCATTGAACGGAATGTCGCGGTTGACCTTCTCGAACACGTCGAGCATGCGCGAGATGGACTCGTCATAGGTGGCGTGCAAACGGAACGGCCAGCGCTGTTCAACCAGGTGGCGCACCACCGGCTCCAGTTCCTGCTCCATGGTCAGCGGCAGGTCGGGACGCGGTTCCAGGAAATCTTCGAAGTCGGCGGCCGAGAACACCAGCATTTCGCCAGCGCCGTTGTGGCGCAGGTAATCGTCGCCCTGGTGCAGGGTGACGCTGCCGGTCCAGTTCTTGAAGTCGCTGAGTTCTTCCTTGGGCTTCTGGGTGAACAGGTTGTAGGCGATACGCACCGTCAGCTGTTGGTCCTTGGCCAGTTGCTCGATCACTGCGTAGTCATCGGGGTAGTTCTGGAAGCCGCCGCCGGCGTCGATGGCACTGGTGAGGCCCAGGCGATTGAGTTCACGCATGAACTGGCGGGTGGAGTTGACCTGGTATTCCAACGGCAGTTTCGGGCCCTTGGCCAGGGTCGAGTACAGAATCATCGCGTTCGGCCGCGCCACCAGCATGCCGGTGGGGTTGCCGTTGCTGTCACGCACGATCTCGCCACCCGGCGGGTTCGGCGTGTCCTTGGTATAGCCGGCCACACGCAGCGCTGCGCGGTTGAGCAAGGCGCGGTCGTACAGGTGCAGCACGAACACCGGCGTATCGGGCGCGGCCTGGTTCAACTCTTCCAGGGTCGGCATGCGTTTTTCGGCGAACTGGAATTCGTTCCAGCCCCCCACCACGCGCACCCATTGCGGGGTCGGCGTGCGGTCGGCCTGGTCCTTGAGCATGCGCAGGGCATCGGCCAGGGACGGCACGCCTTCCCAGCGCAGCTCGAGGTTGTAGTTCAAGCCGCCACGGATCAGGTGCAGGTGCGAGTCATTGAGGCCGGGGATGACGGTGCGGCCCTTGAGGTCGATGACCTGGGTACCACTGCCGCGCAGGGCCATGGCTTCACCGTCGGTGCCCACGGCTACAAACCGCCCCTCACGGATGGCGACGGCCGTGGCGCGCGGGTTTTCACGGTCCACGGTGTGGAACTGGCCATTGAACAGAATCAGGTCGGCGTTCATAGGGTTTCCTTTACAGAGGCTTCGAGCCAGGGAGCGAACAGGCGGGTGGCCGCCGGCATCAGCAGGTAGACCACCAGCACGACGATGGTCACGGTTACCAGAAACGTGGCGACCACGTAGTTGGAGAGAAACGGGTGCAGGCGCAGCACCGGGCCCCATACGATCGGCACCAGCAGGGTCAGCGGCAGGATCACGCACAGGGTGACCACCGCCTGCTTCCAGCGCGGCGGCTTGGCGGCGTTTGGGGTTTCGGGGTTGAACCAGAATTCGTTGACCCCATTGATTTCGGTGTTGTCGCCGTCGGCGAGCATGGGCGCGGCTTCGGCGATCAGGGTTTTGCGCTCGGGGGAGTCGAGCCAGGTTTGCAGGTCATCGGTGGAACGGTAGCGCAACACACAGGTGAACAGCGCCAGGTTGCCCTGTTTGCCGCGTACCACGTCGACACCGAGGTGGCCGGCACGGGCGCCGGCGATACGCACGATGCGGCGCAGCCAGGCTTCGTAGTCAGCCTCCAGGCCGGGTTTGATGAGGTGCTTGACCACCAGGGTGACGACTTCGTCGGGGCCTGGTTTTGTGGTTGGGTCCATGGGGTATCCCTCTGCCGTGAAGATTCAGCGATGAGGGAGTTTGAGGGGGGATGGGGTGGGGAAAATTGGATGTACGTGCTGTTTGGGGGGGGGGTGTGCTGAGTACATATCCGTTATTTGGGTGATGGCGGATATTGGTTCCGCCCTTACGGCGGGTCACTTTTGAAAAGAGCCCAAAAGTAACCAAAAGGCTCTTGCCCCAACACTCGGCACCTCGCCTAGGCTCGGTGTGCCCGTAATCCGACAGGGATTTGGGGGGGGGGCGCCTAACATCAAAATCAAAAGCAGATCAAAAGCCAGAGCCAGAGCAAACCACCCTTCAACTGATACATGAAGATCAAACTGTGGGAGGGGGCTTGCCCCCGATGGCGGTGTGTCAGCCAACTCATCAGCGACTGACCCACTGCCATCGGGGGCAAGCCCCCTCCCACACTTTGACCGAGTACCGGCCATACAATCCGGTCGGCTCTAAGGTCGCCGCGCTCTTGCTTTTGATCTTGGGCGCCCCGTCAAACACGCTGGCCGGAGTGAGGGCATGCCGAGCCTAAACGAGGCACCGAGTGTTGGGGCGAAGGCCTTTTGCTTACTTTTGGCTGGGCCGGCTTCCGGCCTTTCCAAAAGTGAGCCGCTGTAAGAGCGGAACCATAGGTGGCCGTTACCGAAGCAACGGATATGTACACAACACGACACCACCCCGCCATCACCCCGGCACCGGAATCACCCGCAACCCCCTCACCGACTTATAGGAAAAACTTGAATAAATCTCCTTGACGCAAGGCAACGTCTGCAACACCTCCCGCGCAAACTCCCCAAACGACTCCAGATCCCTCGCCACCACTTCCAACAAAAAATCATACCGCCCCGACACGTTATGGCACGCCACGATCTCGGGAATCGCCAACAACCGCTGCTCGAATGCCCGGGCAATTTCCTGGGTATGACTCTCCATCATGATGCTGACAAACGCCGTCACCCCATACCCCAGCGCCTTGGGCGAGAGAATCGCCTGGTACCCGCTGATCACCCCGCTCTCCTCCAGGTTGCGCACCCGGCGCCAACAGGGCGAGGTGGTCAGGGAGACGCGGTCGGCCAATTCAGCCACCGTGAGGCGGGCATTGCCTTGCAGCGCGTTTAAAAGCGCTTTATCGGTGCGATCCAGACGGATGGGCATAACGTGCCTCTATTCGTTATTTTTATGAGGTTTTTATCCCGGGACGCGGGAATTACCGGCAAATATTGCAAAGTTCATCTCTGGTTATGAGCATAGCATTGTAGGAAATAAGGAGCGTCCGACATGAACAATAAACACAATGCATTCGGCTTTTCCACCCGCGCCATCCACCACGGCTACGACCCCAAAGACCACCACGGCGCGCTCGTCCCGCCGATTTATCTGTCGGCCACCTTTGCCTTCCCCACCGCCGAATACGGCGCCGCCTGTTTTGCCGGCGAAGCCAGCGGCCACTTCTATACGCGCATTTCCAACCCGACCCTGGCGCTGCTGGAGTCACGCATGGCGACCCTGGAAAACGGCGAGGCGGCGGTGGCCTTCAGTTCCGGGATGGGGGCGATTGCCGCGACGTTCTGGACCCTGCTACGCCCCGGCGACGAGGTGATCGTCAGCCAGACGCTGTACGGTTGTACCTTCGCCCTGCTGCACCACGGCATCGGCGAGTTCGGCATCAAGGTGCGGCATGTCGACCTCACGGACCTGGCGGCCCTGCAAGCCGCGCTCAGCCCCGCAACGCGCATGATCTACTGCGAAACCCCGGCCAACCCCAACCTGCAACTGGTAGATATCGCCGCCGTCGCCACCCTCGCCCACCACCAGCCCAATGTCACCGTAGTGGTCGACAACACCTACTGCACGCCCTACCTGCAACGCCCCCTGGAACTGGGCGCCGATGTGGTGGTGCATTCGGCCACCAAATACCTCAGCGGCCACGGCGATATCACCGCGGGCATTGCCGTGAGCAGCCAGGCGCTGGCCCAGCGTATTCGCCTGCAAGGCCTCAAGGACCTGACCGGCGCCGTCATGTCGCCCCAGGATGCCTCGCTGTTGATGCGCGGCCTCAAGACCCTGGCCCTGCGCATGGACCGCCACTGCAGCAACGCCCAGGCCGTGGCCGAAGCCTTGCAGGCGCACCCGGCCGTGGAGCGCGTGACTTACCCGGGCCTGCGTTCTTTCCCTCAATACGAACTGGCGACACGCCAGATGAAAATGCCCGGTGGCATGATCGCCTTCGAACTCAAGGGCGGGATCGAAACCGGCCGGCGCTTCATGAATGCACTCAAGCTGTTTACCCGCGCGGTCAGCCTGGGCGACGCCGAATCACTGGCCCAGCACCCGGCGAGCATGACCCACTCCACCTACACCCCGGAAGAGCGGGCCGCACACGGCATCAGCGAGGGGTTGGTGCGCTTGTCGGTGGGGCTTGAAGACATCGCCGACCTGCTGGCGGATGTACAGCAGGCACTGGCCAAATGCACGCGCACGCTGCAACGTCCTTCCAGGCTCGTGAGTCTTTAAATCCGATTTTTTAAGATTGGATCCCCTTCCCGCCGCCAGGCTGTACTAGCATAGGTTCCGGCGGGAAGGACTATCACGGTAGGTTATTCGCATTGGCTTGCATCTTAATCCCCGCTGCTATAAGGCCGAATACCTGCACGCCTCATGGATGAATTGATGAACTCACAGTTGTTTCCGCATATTGGCAAGGTCATCGCCAGCACCGGCAGCCGCCATTTTCCGCGCATGCTGCATGACCTGATCCTCACCCAACTGGCCGTGGACGCCACCCATATCACGCAACTGCAGGTGAGTGCCGAAGGGCAGGTCCGGCGCAAGATCAGCCCGGTCTACACCGACTCGGTAGAAGCCTTGGGCGAAGAGCAACCTGCCGCACAATTGCACCTCACCCGCCGCCGCGACGACGTGCGCTATGTGTTGTCGGTGTATCGCTCACACCAGTCCGAAAATTTCTCGCCGCAGGAGCGCAGCATGCTGCAGGACTTCTCCACCCTGCTGCTGCCCATGGTCGAAAAACACATCGCCGCGATCCAGCCTTGCCGCCAGGACAGCGAGCCGGTGACCGCGGAAAACCAGGGCCTCGAAACCCTGCGCCGGCGCATCGAGGAACGCCTGGTGCAATCGGGGCTGACCCTCTCCAACCGTGAACTCGAAGTGTGCGTCGGCCTGCTGGCCGGGCGCACGGCGCCGGAGCTGGCGGAGCAATTGGCATTGAAGGTCAACACCATCGAGAGTTACCTCAAACGTGCGGCGATCAAGCTGGGGATCAGCGGGCGGCATTCGTTGTTGCGGTGGATGTATGCCACCGAGGAAAGTACGGGGCTTTAAGCTCACACCGATCAAAATGTGGGAGGGGGCTTGCCCCCGATGGCGGTGGGTCAGCAACCGAAATTGTGGCTGATACACAGCAATCGGGGGCAAGCCCCCTCCCACATTGGGTTCTCATTGACAAGCAGGACTCAATCCCTTGCCAAGGCCTCGATCGGATCGAGCCGCGCCGCATTCCGCGCCGGCACAAAGCCAAACACGATGCCGATCAATGTCGAACAGGCAAACGCGGTCAGAATCGAGCCCAGGGAAAACACCATCTCCCATTCCTTCACGAACACTGAAAACAAAAAGCCCAGGGCATAGGACAGCGAGATTCCGATCAGCCCACCGATCAAACACACCATCACCGCCTCCACCAGGAACTGCTGGCGAATGTCCGATTGCCGGGCGCCTACCGCCATGCGAATACCGATCTCGCGGGTACGCTCGGTCACCGACACCAGCATGATGTTCATCACCCCGATACCGCCCACCAGCAGCGAAATCACCGCGATCAACGACAGCAACAGCGCCAGGGAGCGACTGGTTTTCTGCACCGTCTGCATGATGCTGTCGAGGTTGTTGGTGAAGAAATCCTTGGTGCCGTGACGTTGCAGCATCAGCTTGTTGACGTTGTCTTCCACCACCTTGCTTGGCTGACCGTCCTTGATGCGCACGGTGATACTGTCCAGATGGCGCTGCCCCAACAGGCGCCCCGCCGCCGTTTCATAGGGCACCCACACATTCAATGCCTTGCTGGCGGCGAACATGTTTTTATTGTCGGCCGTCACGCCGATCACCGTGCACGGCAGGTTACCCACCAGGATCACTTGGCCCAGCGGGTCGACGTTCGGCCCGAACAGGCGATGGCGGGTGTTGTGGTCGATCACCACCACTTGGGCCTGGCGCCGTGCGTCGCTTTCGCTGAAGGCGATGCCGGCTTCAAGCTTCAGGCCCTTGACCTTGAAATAGCGGTCACTCACACCGTTGACCTGCGCATCCAGGTCGATATTGCCAAAGCGCAGCAACAGGTTGCGGCCCACCACCGGCGTGGCGCTGTCGACGTAATACAGCTGGTTCAACGCGTCGACATCCGAGGGCATCAACGTCTCGATGGCCGAGGCGCGGCTGTCACCGAAACTGGTGCCGGAAAAGATATCGATGGTGTTGCTGCCGATCGCCTGAATGTCCTTGAGCACATAACGCTTGGCGCCTTCGCCGATGGCCGAGATCGACACCACCGAGGTAATACCGATGACGATACCGAGCATGGTCAGCAAGGTGCGCATGCGATGGGACACCAGCGCGACCCAGGCCATGTTGAACGCTTCCTTGAACAACCCCAGGCTCGCCACCAGACGCCTGGCGCCACTGCGCCTGGGTTCGATGGGCGTTTCGCCGGGCAGCGCCAGGCCGACACTGTCGTTGGCCTTGTCGCTGACAATCTCGCCATCGCACACCTCGACGATGCGCTGGGCGTTCGCCGCGACCTTGGGGTCGTGCGTCACGATAATCACCGTGTGCCCCGCAGCGTGCAGCTCGGCGAGGATACGCATGACCTCCTTGCCGCTGTGGGTGTCGAGGGCGCCGGTGGGTTCGTCGGCCAGGATCACTTCACCGCCGTTCATCAACGCACGGGCAATACTCACCCGCTGCTGCTGCCCGCCCGACAGCTGGCTGGGACGATGGGTGGTGTGGCTGGCCAAGCCCAGGCGGGCCAGCAACTCCCGCGCACGGCTATGGCGCGCGGTCTCCGGCGTACCGGCATAGATCGCCGGCATCTCCACGTTGTGCAACGCGCTCAAGTGCGCCAGCAAGTGGTAGCGCTGGAAGATAAAACCGAAGTAGTCGCGGCGCAGTTCGGCCAATTGCTCGTCGCCCAATGAGCGGGTTTCGATGCCATTGATCTTGTAGCTGCCGGCCGTGGCGTAATCCAGGCCGCCGAGGATGTTCATCAGGGTGGACTTACCCGAGCCCGAGGCGCCGATGATCGCGACCATTTCCCCGGCGTGAATCGTCAGGTCGATGCCCTTGAGCGCAATGAACTCACGCTCGCCGGCCATGAAACTGCGGGTGATGCCCTTGAGTTCCAACAGTGGCTGGGTCATCCGTCAGTTCCCCGCCACAGCCGGCGTGGCTTCGCCGATCACCACTTTGTCACCTTCGGCCAGGCCTTCGAGGATCTGCACCTTGACGTTGTTGTTGATCCCGGTCTTCACATCCCGCGACACCGCCTTGCCCTTGGCATCCAGCACCCGCAGCGGGTAGCTGCCATCGTTGTTGCGCACACCGAGCGCCGCCACCGGCACCATCAACGCGGCCTGGGCGGTGTCGAGCACGATACGCACCTGGGCGGTCATGGCGATACGCAGGCGGTGATCGGGGTTGGGCACGTCGAACAGCGCGTTATAGAACACCGCGGTGTTCTGCTTTGGCGTACCGGCGGTCTGGGTTTCCAGGAAATTCTGCGGCGCCGGCTCGGTGCCGCGCAGCTTGGCGTAGTAGCGCTTGTCGGCCTCGCCGAGGATGGTGAAGTACACCTGCTGGCCGGGGCTGATGTGGATCACATCCGCCTCGGAGACCTGGGCCTTGACGGTCATGGTGTCCAGGTCCGCCAATTTGAGCAGTACCGGCGCCAGTTGGCTGGCGATCACGGTCTGGCCTTCCTGGGTGACAATGCCCACCACATCGCCGTCGATGGGCGCGACGATGCGAGTGTAGGCCAGGTTGACCTTGGCGGTGTCGATCTGGATGTGCGCGCTTTTGATCTGCGCATCCAGGGACAGCAGGTTGGCCTGTTGCACCTGGAAGTTGGACTCGGCGTCTTCGAAGTCCTGACGGGATACCGACTCGTCGATCTGCAGGCCTTTATAGCGCTCGTACACGGACTTGGCCTGCTTGAGCTGGGCCGCCGTGGCGCGGCGTTGGGCCTGAAGGTTTTCTTCGTCGACCTGGGCCTTGCGCAGGGTGTTTTGCAGGACCAGTGGGTCGATTTCGGCGAGCCATTGACCCTTTTTCACTTTATCGCCGACCTTTACTTTCAGGGACTTCAATTGGCCGGAGACTTGGGCGCCCACGTCGACCTGTTTGATGCCTTCGAGCAGGCCGGTGGCCAGCACGGCGTTTTCGATGTCACCGCGTTGAGCGGTGGCTGTGAGGTATTGGGGGGCGTCGGCGGGGGCCTGGACCGTGTAGATGATCAGGCCGATGGCGACTGTGATTACTGTGAGCATTCCTAGTTTGCGTAACTTTGACTTTTCCATGGGTGGCCTTTGATCGAGTACATATCCGTTACTTGGGTAACGGCTGATAGGGGTTCCGCCCTTACGGCGGGTCACTTTTGAAAAGAGCCCAAAAGTGACCAAAAGGCTCTTGCCCCAACACTCGGCACCTCGCTTAGGCGCGGTGTGCCCGAACGCATGCCAGCGTGTTTGACGGGGCGTCTGAGAGCAAAAGCCAGATCACCAGCAGATCAAAAGCAGGCTGATATCTACCTGATGTATGGAGATCAAACTGTGGGAGGGGGCTTGCCCCCGATTGCAGTGGGACAGCCACAGATGCATCAACTGACACACCGCCATCGGGGGCAGGCCTCCTTCCCCATTTGAGCCGCGCTCGACAAACACAATACCGGTCGGCCCTGAGGCCGCCGGGCTAGCCGTTACCGAAGCAACGGATATGTACACCGACAATCCACTCACGAAACCACCTCCCCAACCACCACGCCCCCCAGCCACCACCGTGCCAACGCCGCCACATTCGGCGCCTTGAGCAACGTAAAGTGATTCCCCCCGCCATACCAAACCTGCAACCCACTCCCCTGTCGCCGCCACCCCTCGACCATCATCCCCTGCTCCCGCTGATTCCCCGCCGCATCCAGCGCCGGATCCTCAGCCAACACCAACCGCACCACGCCCTTGAACCGCGCACCAGGCCGATACGCCGTACGCAACGCCGCCGCATAAGTGCGCGCCGGCCCCTCCATCGCATCCACCGCAGAACGCCCCGGCAACAATCCCACCCCGACCATGCCGGCATGTAACCGCTGCCGCTGCGCCTCCTCATCACACGCGGCAAAATCTCCAGGATCAATTCCCAGCGACCTGCCCGCCGACAACTGCATCGCCTCGATCAACCGCAGCAACGCCGCCGTCGTGGTGTACACCTTCGCGGTCCCCCCAGGTGCCTCACTGTCGATCACCGTCAATGACGCCACCTCCCGCCCGGCCGCCTGCAACCGCAGCGCCATCTCCAGCGCGACCCAGCCCCCGAACGAATGCCCCACCAGATGCACCGGCCCGTGCGGACATTCCTGCTCCAAGGCCATCAAGTAACAAGCCGCCGCCGCTTCCACCTGGCTATGGGGCACCGCTTCGCCGTCCAGCCCACGCGGCTGCAAGCCAAACAAAGGCCAGTCACGCCCCAGTGCCTCGCCCAAGCCGACGAACCCGGTGACACTGTCCCCTGCCCCCGGTACGCAGAACACCGGCGCATACCCCGTCCGGCCACTCTGAATGCGCAACAACGGCAGATGCGGCGCCTGGGCCTGCGGCAAACAGGTCGCCAGCACCTCGCTCATCGCTCGCCCCAGTGCCTGGATATGCGGCGTTTGCATCATGCTCTGGTGATCCCCCGGCACCTGTACCTGGCGCAACTGGCCTGGCGCCAATACCTCATGCCACCCCAAGGACTCACTGCGCCGCGACAACTCGGTCGGCCGCTCATCCGCGCTGAACAGGTGCACCGCCACGGGCAACGGGAACAGGCTGTAGTGCGCCAGCGCATGCCCGTGCCCCACTTCCCGTTCGATAAAGCTCAAGAGGTCCGCCTCCGCAGCCGCCGCCATTTGCGCGTATAGCAGACCTTGATCGCGACAGCGTTGCAGCAGGCCCGCAAAGTCCAGCTGTTCAATCTGCGACGCCAACTGCCCAACGTTCGCCAGTTCATCCACACCGCCCTGTGCTTTCCAATACGCCGTGCACTGCAGCAACAAATGCCGCTTGAGCGCGTCCGGCCCACTCCAGCGCGCCTTGCCCTGGTCGGTCATACGCGGCACGTAGCTGTCGATCAAACCGAGGAATGCCACCGGTTCATCCAGCCCCACTAGTTGCATCGCCACTTCATAGGCCAGCACCCCGCCAAACGACCAGCCGGCGACCCGGTAAGGCCCATGGGGTTGAATACCCCGGATCAACCCGACCAGGCGCGCCGCCAGGCCTTCCATGGTGTCCAGGTGCGGCTCGCCGAGCGCCAGGCCCGGCAGGCCGTAAATCGGGTAGTCGCCGGGCAGATGCTGGCCCAGCGCCGGGAAATACACATCCATGCCACTGAATTCATGCACAAGGAACAGCGGCGCCTGCGAACCACTGCTGCGCACCGTGATCACCGCAGGATCGCGCACAGGCTCATCAGTGCGCTGACGCAGCATCGCGGCGACGGAGGCCACGCTGGCATGCTGGAACAACTCCGCCAGGGACACGGACAAACCCGCTTCCTCCATCAGGTTGACCAACCGGATCGCCAGCAGTGAATGCCCGCCCAGTTCGAAAAAGCTGTCGTGACGCCCGACCTGTTCCAGCTTCAATACCTCTGCCCACAGCGCTGCCAGGGTCTGCTCCAACGCATCCACCGGTGCTTCAAACTCGCGGCGGTGCAGAGCTTCCAGGGCGGGCACCGGCAAGGCTTTGCGGTCGATCTTGCCATTGGCTGTCAACGGCAGGGACTCCAGCGGCACAAAGGCCGACGGCAGCATGTAGTCCGGCAACTGGTCTTGCAGGCAAGCCCGCACGCTGTCGATGCCGACAGGCGTGTCGCCCCAGGTGAAATACGCCACCAGGCGCTTGTCCCCTGGGGCGTCCTCGCGGGCCAGCACCACCACATCCTGGATACCCGCAACGTTGGCCAGGCGCGCTTCGATCTCACCCAGTTCGATACGGAAACCACGGATCTTCACCTGGTCGTCATTGCGCCCGATGCACTCCAGCAAACCCTGCGCCGTCCAGCGGCCAAGGTCGCCGGTGCGGTACATCAAGGCGCCTGGGATAAACGGGTCCTGCACAAACTTTTCAGCGGTCAGTTCAGGACGGTTCAGATACCCCTTGGCCACGCCATCCCCACCGATGCAGATTTCACCGGTCACGCCCACGGGCACCGGTTGCAACTGCGCATCCAGCACATGCACCTGCGTATTGGAGATCGGCCGGCCGATGGGCACGCTGTCGGCCGTTTCGGCCAGCGACCGCACTTCGTAGGTGGTGGCGTAGGTGGTGGTTTCGGTCGGCCCGTAGCAATGCACCATGCGCAATGCCGGTGCCTGGGCCAACAGACTGCGGAACGCCGCCGGGTCGGCCCGTTCACCACCGCACAGCAGGATGCGCAGGCCCGCCAGGGCCTGGGGAATCAGCTGTACGTACTGGTTGAACAACGCCGTGGTGACGAACAATACCGTCGCATCCGCCAACGCCAGGCCAAACGCAGCCGGATCGAGCAAGGTGGCGTGGTCGATCACCTGCACCTGGCCGCCATTGAGCAACGGCCCCCACACGTCCATGGTACTGGCGTCAAACGCCGGGTTGGAGGCGAAGGCGACGCGGTCACTGGCGTTGAAGTCGGCGTAGCCGTTATTCAGCACCAGGCGCGTGATGCCGCGATGGGGCACCAACACGCCTTTGGGCGTGCCGGTGGAGCCTGAGGTGTACATGATGTACGCCACGCTGTCCGAGGACTGCGACAGGTCCGGGTTGTGGCTCGGTTGCGGATCGAGGGCCAGGGTGTCGAGGTCCAGGCGTTGCACGGCGCAGTCGACGGCACGCTCGCTGCCGGTCAACAACCAGGCCGCGCCGCTGTCCTGCACCATGAACGCCTGGCGCTCCGCCGGGGCGTTGATGTCCAGCGGCACATAGGCGGCGGCGCACTTGAGCACGGCCAACTGGCTGACCAGCAGGTCCAGCGAACGCGGCAACAGGATCGCCACATGATCGCCGGGGCGTACTCCAAGGCCCAGCAAATGATGGGCCAGGCGATTGGCGCGGCTGTTCAGCTCGCCATAACTGAGTGACTGCTCGCCCTGCAGCGCCGCCAGCGCAGCCGGCCGTGCATGAGCCTGGGCTTCGAACAGGCGTTGCACCGTATGTTCACGCGGGAATGCCCGGGTAGTGGCGTTCAGGTCCAGCAATTGCTGGCGTTCGGCGGCGGGCAGGATCGGCACATAGGCGATGGCAAGCGTACCGCCCTGTTCCAACGCCTGTACCAGTTGCTCCACCGCGATGTGCAGGTAGTCGCACACGCGACGGGCGCCCTGCCCCACGACTTTCAAGGAGAAACCCGCGCCCAGGTCATCCACGCTCACCGACAGGCCATAGTTGCTGTGTTCCTCGGCCTTGAGCAACCGGATGCCCTGCCAGGCCTCGCTCGCCACCTGCGGCGCACTGTGGCGATAGTTGAACAGCGTATCGAACAGTGGCGTGGTCACCGGCACGCCACTGCAGCGCTGGGCCAAGGCCAACGGCGCCTGCTCATGGCTGAGCAATTGAGTGAGGCGTGCGTGGGTGGCGCGCAACGCGTCGCGCACGCTGTGCCGACCCAGGTCGACCCGCAGCGGCAGGGTGTTGATGAACACGCCCATGGCCCGCTCGGCCCCTTCGCCGCCTTGCAGCCGGCCAAGCATCACGCTGCCGAACACCACTTGCTCCCGACCCGAGACCTTGCCCAGCACCTGCGCCCAGGCCAGGTGCATCAGGCTGGCGGCGCTCACCCCGGATTGCCGGGCCTGGGTGCGCAGGCGTTGGCTCAGCTCCAGGTCAAGGGTGCAGTGAACCTGCTCATTGCCGCCAAGGGTTTCCAGGCGGGTCGGCTCGTCGATCTCGCCCAGCATCTCACGGAAGAATGCCTCGTGATCGTCAACCCCCAAGCGGGTCTGGGCCACATAGTTGCGATACGGCACCGGCGCGCCCAGGGTGTGTGGCGTGCCCGAGAGAAACGCCTGCATTTCGTGCTGCAAAATCTCCAGGGCGATGTGGTCCATCACCAGGTGGTGGAACAGCAAGATGGCACTGCCGTCACACACCACCAGGCGCATCAGCGGTGCCTGGGACAGGTCCAGACGCTCCGGCACCGGCCCGTGTTCGACCCGCAGCGAAGCCTCGCGCCACACCACCTGAACCGGTTCTTCCAGGCCGTCCCAATGGAACGACGAACGCAGGATGTCGTGACGCTGGATCACCGCCTGCAAGGCCAGGGCAAATGCCTCCAGTCGCCGGGCGCTGTCGAATGCAAACTGCGCCCGTAGCACATAGTCGTCACCGCCCTGCGCGGCGCGATGGTGATAGAGCATGCCGGCCTGCAACGGCGCCAGCGGGTAGATGTCCTGCACATTCGCCGCGCCGCCGGGGATACAGGCGACGATACGCTCGATGGCCGGCTGATCCAGTTGGATCAGCGGCAACATGTCCGGGGTGATCGCCGTGCAATCGGCCGTAATGCCATTGACCGGCACCGCCACTTCACGCCCTGCGCCCAAGGCCGCCGCCAGGGCCGACAAAGTCGGCTGGCCAAACAGCACTTTCACATCCGCCGACAACCCGAGGCCGCGCATGCGCCCCATCAGGCCCACCGCAAGCAACGAGTGGCCGCCCAGCTCGAAGAAGTTGTCGTGACGGCCCACGCGCTCCACGTTGAGCAGCTCGGCCCACAGGCTGGCCAGGGCGATCTCCGTGTCGCCCTGGGGCGCTTCGTACTCGCGCACCACCACCGAGTCCAGGCCCGGCGCGGGCAGTGCCTTGCGGTCAAGCTTGCCGTTGGGGCTCAAGGGCAAGTTATCCAGGTGCACGAAGATCGACGGCACCATGAATTCCGGCAGATGCTGCAAAAGATGCGTGCGCAAGGCGTCGATCTCGCTGGACACACCGGTGTAGTAGGCAATCAGGCGATTGTCGCGGGCGATCACCGCGGCTTCATTGACCTGCGGGTGGTCGGTGAGGCGCGCCTGGATTTCCCCCAGTTCGATGCGCAGGCCACGGATTTTCACCTGATCGTCGTTGCGCCCCAGGTACTCGATCGTCCCGTCCGCCAGGTAGCGACCAACGTCGCCGGTGCGGTACAGGCGCCCATCGGTGAACGGGTCCTTGAGGAAGCGTTCGGCGGTCAGTTCCGGCCGGTTCAGGTAGCCGCGCGCCACTTGCACGCCACCGATGAACAGCTCGCCGACCACGCCCAATGGCACGGGCTGCATCTGTGCGTCGAGCACGTACATGCGGGTGTTGGCGATCGGTTTGCCGATCGGCGTGTTGTCCGGCGTCACCGGCCCGGCGCAGTTCCATGCGGTCACATCGACAGCGGCTTCGGTCGGGCCGTACAGGTTATGCAATTGGCTACCTGGCAATTGCTGCTTGAAGCGCCGCACCAGGCTGCCCGGCAGGGCTTCGCCGCTGCACATCACACGCACTAACCCTTCGGCCTGGCTCACATCGCCATGGGCCAGGAACACATCCAGCATCGACGGCACGAAGTGCAGCGTGGTGATCTGCTCGGCGGCAATCACCTCGCACAGGTACACCGGGTCTTTGTGCCCGCCCGGGCGCGCCATCACCAGGCAGGCGCCGGTGAACAGCGGCCAGAAGAACTCCCACACCGACACGTCGAAGCTGAACGGCGTTTTTTGCAGCACCCGGTCATGGGCTTGCAGGCCATAGGCGTCCTGCATCCACAGCAGGCGGTTGACCACGCCGGGGTGGTCGTTGATCACGCCCTTGGGCTGGCCGGTGGAGCCGGAGGTGTAGATCACGTAGGCACTGACGGCTGGCACGTGAGGGTTGTCGACAGGCTGGTGCTGCCAGCTCGGCTGGTCCAGATCGACCACCGGCACCTCCCCCAGCAATGCCCGCGTCGCCCCCTGGGCCAGCACCGCCACCGGTGCGCTGTCCTCCAGCATGTAGGCAATGCGCTCCAGCGGATACGCCGGGTCCAGCGGCACATAGGCGGCACCGGCCTTGAGGATCGCGTACAGGCCGATGACCATGTCCAGGCCGCGCTCCACGCAGATCGCCACCCGTGAATCCGGCTGCACACCCAATTCCAGCAGGTGGCGGGACAGTTGATTGGCCCGCGCATTCAGCTCGGCATAGGTCAACACGCCGTCATCGGCTTTGACGGCAATGGCGTCCGGCGTCCGCGTCGCCTGCGCTTCGAACAGGCCATGCAAGGTCTGCTCGAGGTCATAAGCGACTTCGGTGGCGTTGAAATCAAACAGCAGGTGCTGGCGCTCACGCTCATCCACCAGCGACACCTGTTCCAGCACCGCCTGGTCGTTATCCGCCATGGCCTGCAACACGCGGGTGAAGTAGCCGGCGTAACGCTGCACCGTCGATGCGTCGAACAGCGCCACTGCGTATTCCAGCGCGCCGATGATGGTGCCCTGCACTTCCGACAGGTCCAGGGACAGGTCGAACTTGGCGAAGTGACTGTCCTCGACGATGCCTTCCAAGGCCAGGTCGCCCAGGGCCAGGGTCGGCGCACTGCTGTCCTGCCAGGTCAGCAGGGTCTGGAACAGCGGGCTGTGGGCCAGGCTGCGCGGTGGCCGGGTGATCTCTACCACTTGTTCGAACGGCAGGTCCTGGTGGGCCTGGGCTTCCAGGGCCTGGGCCTTGACCCGCGCCAACAGCGCTTCGGTGCTCAGCTCGCCCGAGGTGTCGATGCGCACCGCCAGGGTGTTCACAAACAGGCCGATCAGCCCTTCCACTTCGCTGCGCGTGCGGTTGGCCACGGGTGAGCCGATCACCACATCGTGCTGCCCGGAGAGCCGTGCCAGCAGTGAGGCCCACGCGCTCATCAAGGTCATGTACAGCGTGGTGCCGTGGCGTTGGCTCAAGGCCTTGAGCCCGGCGGTGAGGCGTTCGTCCAGGCGCACCTCGACGCTACTGCCGGCGTAGTCCTGCTGCGCCGGGCGCGGGCGGTCGGTGGGCAGCGTGAGCAAGGCCGGCGCACCGGCCAGCGCCTGTTGCCAAAAGGTGCTCTGGCGCTGCAGCACTTCACCGCTGAGCCACAGGCGCTGCCATACCGCGAAGTCGCCGTACTGGATCGGCAGCGCCGGCAAGGGGTCGGGCTGGCCGTGGCTGAAGGCCTGGTACAGCGCCATCAGTTCGCGGGTGAGCACGCCCATGGACCAGCCATCGGACACGATATGGTGCAGCGTCAGCAACAGCACATGGTGATCGTCGGCCATTACCACCAGACGCCCGCGCAGCAGCGGGCCGCGCTCCAGGTCGAACGGCGCCGAGGCCTCGCCATGGATCAACGCGTCCAGCGCCTGCTGTGGTTGCGGGTGGCGGCGCAGGTCCTGCACTTGCAGGGGCAACACGTCTTCGGCGGGCACGATCACCACCTGGGCCTCGTCGCCGCGCTGGGCAAAGCGGCTGCGCAGGGTTTCGTGGCGCGCAACGATGCGCGCCAGCGCCCGTTGCAGCGCCTCCACATGCAACTGCCCACGCAGACGCAGCCCGATGGGAATGTTGTAGGCAGTGTTGGCGCCTTCCATCAGCGCCAGGAACCACAGGCGCTGCTGGGCGAAGGACAGCGGCGTGGGCTCATCACGATTGGCCGGGAGGATAGCTGGCAAGGTGCTGCGACCGGACTGGGCCAGCACCTCGGCCACCGCCGCCAACTCGGCATTGGCAAACAAATCGCCGAGCAGCAACTCCACACCCAGGCGCTGGCGGATCTGCGAGACCATGCGCATCGCCAGCAAGGAATGCCCGCCCAGTTCGAAGAAATGATCGCGACGCCCCACCCGCTCCACCTGCAGCACATCGGCCCAGATCTGCGCCAGTACGGTTTCGATTTCACCTTCGGGAGCCACGTACTCGCGGGTAAACACTGCGGCCATGTCCGGCGCCGGCAGGGCCTTGCGGTCGAGCTTGCCGTTGGCGGTCAGGGGCAACGCGTCCAGCTTCACATAGGCGACCGGCACCATGTAGTCCGGCAGGTGCGCCACCAGGTGGGCGCGGAGTTCGGCTACAACCAGCGGGTCGAGCTGGCGGTTTTCGGTGAAATACGCCACCAGCCGCTCTTCACGCACCAGCACCACGGCTTCCTGGATACCCGCCAACTGGTTGAGTTGGGCTTCGATTTCGCCCAGTTCGATGCGCATGCCACGGATCTTCACCTGGTCGTCATTGCGCCCCAGGTACTCGATAGTGCCGTCCGGCAGCCAGCGTGCCAGATCGCCGGTACGGTACATGCGCCCGGCGTTGAATGGGTCCTGCAGGAAACGTTCGGCCGTCAACTCCGCACGGTTGAGATAACCCCGCGCCACGCCTTTACCGCCCACATACAACTCCCCCGCCACCCCCAGCGGTACCGGCCGCTGCTGCTCATCCAGCAGGTACACCGTGGCATTGGCGATGGGTTTGCCGATGTGCAACGGCTGGCCGGCCTCGACCTTGCCGGAGGTGGCGACCACCGTGGCTTCGGTCGGCCCGTAGTTGTTGATCAGGTCGAAACGTTGGGCGCGACCGAACTGGCGCAAGCGATCACCACCGATCAGCAGCGTGCGCAGCGTCGGGTGTTCGAGCTGCTGGCTGAATGCGTACTCGGCCACCGGCGTGGGCAGGAAGCACACGTCCAACGGCTGCGCGCACCACCAGGCCAGAAGTGCGTCGACATCCTCGGTGCCGTCATGGGCCGGTGGCAGGTGCAGGGTCGCGCCCACGCACAGCGCCGGCCAGACTTCCCAGGCCATCGCGTCAAAGCCGAACCCGGCGACGCTGGCGGTGTGGCGCCCGGCGCACAGGTCAAAGGCGTGGCAATGCCAGTCAATCAGATTGGCGACGGTGTGGTGCTCCACCATGACGCCCTTGGGCAGACCGGTGGAGCCGGAGGTGTAGATCACATAGGCGAGGTTGGACGGCGTGACCGCAACCTTCGGGTTGCTCGCCGAATGGTGCTGCCAGGTGTAGCGGTCGAGGTTGATCACCGGCACGTCAAGGGCCGGCAGGCGCTCGAGCAAGGCGTGCTGGGTCAACACCGCCACCGGGGCGCTGTCGCTGAGCAGGTAGTTGAGGCGCTCGGCCGGGTGCGACGGGTCCACCGGTACATAGCAGGCGCCGGCCTTGAGAATCGCCAGCAGGCCGGCCAGGGTATCCAGCCCGCGACGGGCGACGATGGCGACGCGGTCGTCAGGCCTGACCCCCAGCGCCAGCAGATGATGGGCCAGCAGGTTGGCTTGCTGGTTGAGTTCGGCATAGGTGAGCTGGCGGCCCTGATGCACGGCGGCAATGGCGTCGGGGCTCAGCGCGGCCTGGGCTTCGATGCGCCCGTGCAGCGTGGTGCCTTGGGGGAAATCCGTGTGGGTGGAGTTGAAGTGTTCCAACAACCACTGCTGCTCGGCGAACGGAAGCACTGACACCTGGTTGAGCGCAGTGTCTGGCGCCTGTTCGAGCGCGGTCAGCAGGTTTTCCAAGGCGGTCTGCACGTAGGCACAGACGCGCTGCGGATCCACCAGGGTGCTGGCCAGCAGACTCAGGGCAAAGTCATCGCCGAAGTCGTCGACACTCAGGGTCAAGGGGTAATTGGTACGTTCCTCGGCGCTCAGCGCAGCGATGCCCTGCCAGGCGGAGATCGCTTCGTCACTGGCCGCCGAGGCACTGTGGCGATAATTGAGCAAGGCGCTGAACAACGGCGTCGGCGCCACCACGCCGCTGCACCGCTGGGCCAGCGCCAACGGTGCGTGCTCATGCCGCAGCAACGTCGTCAGCCGCGCATGAGTCGCCTTGACCCCGGTGCGCACGTCCTCGCGGCCCACGTCCACGCGAAACGGCAAGGTGTTGATGAAGATACCCAGCGCCCGGTCTGTGTCATGACTGCCCTGCATGCGGCCCATCAATACCGTGCCGAACACCACCTGTTCCTTGCCCGCCAACACCCCCAGCACCTGCGCCCACGCCAAATGAAACAGGCTGGCTGCGCTGACCCCCAGTTGCCGTGCCTGTGCTCGCAACCGTTGCGACAACGCCGCCGGCAGCGCCAGGTGTGCCTCGGTAATCCCCCGCGCATCGCCCTGCACATCGCTCAAGCCAAACGGCAAGGTGGGTTCGCTGATGTCGCCAAGCATCTGGCGGAAGAAGTGTTCGTGTGCCTGCTCGCTGATCCCCAACCGCGCCTGAGCCACGTAGTTGCGAAACGGCACGGCCTGCCCCAACGTCGCGCCCTGCCCCAACAGGCAGGCCTGCAGCTCGTGGCACACGACTTCCAGGGCGCTGTGATCAAGGGCCATATGGTGGAACAGCAGGCTGGCAACGATACGTTGATTGGCCACGTCCTCGGCCCGCACCAGACGCAGCAACGGCGCCTGGGACACGTCGAGGCGATAGTGGCGGGCATCAAACAGCGCGCGCAGTTGCGTGGCGATGTCGCCGTCGGCCGGGTCCAGCGCCAAGGCCTGCACCGGCAGGCGCGCGCGGCGCCACACCACTTGCGACGGTTGCTGCACACCCTCCCAGACCACTCCTGTGCGCAGGATGTCGTGGCGGTCCATCACCGCTTGCAGTGCCTGGGCAAACGCCTCGAACCGCTCCAGGCTGTCGAAGGAAAACTGCGATTGCATCACGTACGGGTCGCCCCGCTCGGCACTGACGTGGTGGAACAGAATGCCTTCCTGCAAGGGCGCCAGCGGGTAGATATCCTGGATATTCGCCACGCCGCCATCGACGCTGGCGACGATGCGGTCGACCTCATCCTGGCTCAGCGTCGACAACGTCAACATCGACGGCAGGATGCGCTCGGCGTCCGCCGGTATGCCATTGGCGGGTACGTCGACTACGCCCGCCTTCGTCGCCGAGTATTCACCGGCCTTGATCAGCTCGATCAACGCCGGTTTGTGCTCGCGCAGGGCGGCGAGGATCGCCGGGTCGCTCAAGGCTTGCTTGTTGCCCTGGACCGATAGCTGTTCGCCCTTGAGCGCCAGTTGGATGTCCTTGGTCTTCAGCGTCGCCAGCAGTTGGTTGATGCTCACAGGACGATCTCCATTCGTTCAGTCAATGCGGCGTAGCCAGCCAGGGTCGGCTGTTCGAACAACGCGCGCACGTCGGCTTCCATGCCTTCCTGGCGCAAGCGCCCGATGAGGCTGACGGCGAGCAGCGAGTGCCCGCCCAGTTCAAAGAAATTGTCGTGGCGCCCTACCCGCTCCACGTTGAGCAGTTCTGCCCAGAGCCGGGCCAGCAGGATTTCGGTCTCCCCTTCGGGGGCTTCGAACGCGCGTACCAGCCGTGCTTCCATGCCCGGTGCCGGCAGGGCCTTGCGATCGAGTTTGCCGTTGGGGCTCAAGGGCAACGCGTCGAGGTGCACGAACAGCGCGGGCACCATAAAGTCCGGCAGGTGCAGTAGCAGTTGGGCACGCAGGCTTTCGACGGGCGCATGTTCTCCGGTGTAGTAGGCGACCAGGCGCTCGTCGCGGGCCACCACCACGGCGTCCTTGACTGATGTGTGCTCGGTCAATCGCGCCTGGATTTCCCCCAATTCGATACGCAGGCCACGGATTTTTACCTGGTCGTCGTTACGCCCCAGGTACTCGATATTGCCATCGGGCAGGTAACGACCCACATCCCCTGTGCGATACATGCGCCCGCCGGTGAACGGGTCTTCGAGGAAGCGCTCGGCCGTCAGTTGCGCACGGTTCAAGTAACCCCGCGCCACTTGCACCCCGCCGATGAACAACTCGCCCACCACGCCCAATGGCACCGGTTGCAACTGTGCATCCAGCACGTACATGCGGGTATTGGCGATGGGTTTGCCAATCGGTGTGTTGTCCGGCACCTCGGGCCGCGCACAGTTCCAGGCGGTCACGTCCACCGCCGCTTCGGTAGGGCCATACAGGTTGTACAGGCCGATGCCCGGCAATTGCTGCTTGAAGCGCCGCACCAGGCTGCCCGGCAGGGCTTCGCCGCTGCACATCACACGCACTAACCCTTCGGCCTGGCTCACATCGCCATGGGCGAGGAATACGTCGAGCATCGATGGTACGAAGTGCAAGGTGGTGATCCGCTGCGCCTCGATCACTTCGCACAGATAGGCCGGGTCCTTGTGCCCGCCCGGGCGCGCCATCACCAGGCGTGCGCCAGTGAACAGCGGCCAGAAGAATTCCCACACCGACACGTCGAAACTGAACGGGGTTTTCTGCAGCACTGCATCCTCAGCATTGAGCCCGTAGGCGTCCTGCATCCAGAGCAAGCGGTTGACCACCCCGGCGTGCTCGTTGATCACCCCCTTGGGCTCGCCGGTGGAGCCGGAGGTGTAGATCACGTAGGCGGCGTGGCGAGCGGTGAGGCCCGGGACCTGGGGGTTGGTCGCGGGCTGGCGTTGCCACGTGACGTGATCAAGCTCGATCACCGGCACGTCGCCCAGCAGCGCACGGGTGGTCGCTTGCGCGAGGACCACCACCGGCGCGCTGTCCTGCAGCATGTAGGCGATGCGCTCCTGGGGGTAGGCCGGGTCCAGCGGCACGTAGGCGCCGCCGGCCTTGAGAATGGCGAACAGACCGACCACCATGTCCAGGCCACGCTCGAGGCAGATCCCCACCCGTGTATCCGGCTGGACGCCGTGCTCACGCAGATGATGGGCCAGGCGATTGGCGCGTTCGTTGAGTGCCCGGTAGGTCAGCCGTTGCTCGGCGGCAATCACTGCCACCGCCTCCGGCGTGCGCTCGACCTGGGCTTCGAACAGCGCCTGCAGGGTCTGATCGAGATCGTACGGCACCTCGGTTGAGTTGAATTCGACCAGCAGCTTATTGCGCTCTTCGACGCCCAGGATCGGCAAACGATCGAGCGCGTGTTGCGGCGCGTGCTCCAACGCCTCGACCAGGCCCGACAACGCCGTGTGCAGGTACTCGCACACGCGTTGCGCATCGGCGCGTGCCAGGGCGGTGATGTCATAACCGTCGCCCAAGTCGTCCACGTTCAAGGTCAACGGATAGTTGGTACGTCCGTCGTTGGCCAGGGTCTGCATGCCTTCCCAGGCCTGCTGCGCCTCCTGCGAGCGGGTGGCCGTGCCACGATGACGGTAATTGAGCATTGAGCTGAACAGCGGGGCCGGGGCAGCGACCCCACTGCAACGCTGGGCCAGCGCCAGGGACGCGTGTTCATGGCCAAGCAAGGCGCTGAGCCGTTCGTGGGTCGCCCGTACGGCGGCACGTGCGCCTTGACCGTCGATATCCAGACGCAGCGGCAAGGTATTGATAAATACCCCCAGGGCGCGGTCGGCGCCCTCGCCACCTTGCAGGCGACCGACCAATACGGTGCCGAACACCACACTGTGGCGGCCCGATGTCGCCGCCAGCACCTGGCCCCACGCCAGGTGAAACAGGCTCGCCGTGCTCACCCCCATCAGCCGGGCCTGGGCCCGCAAGCGGCGGTTGAGGTCGCTGTGCAGGCGCAGGCTGTGTTCCTCGACGGCGCTGCCGTCGCCGCGCACGTCCTGCCAGCCGAAGGGCAATGTCGGCTCGTCGATATCGCCGAGCATGGCGCGGAAAAAGCCTTCGTGCTCCTGTTCGCTCACGCCCAACCGCGCCTGCGCCACGTAGTTGCGATACGGCATCGGTGCAGCCGCGGGCACTTGCCGGCCGAGCAGGAAGCCCTGCATTTCCCGCAGCACGACGTCAAATGCGGTGTGGTCGAGGACGATATGGTGATACAGCAATACCGCGACCACCCGTTGGTGGGAGGGATCCTGGGCGTACATCAGGCGGATCAGCGGAGCCTGGCTGATGTCCAGGCGATAGCGTCGTGCATCGAAACGTTGGTGCAGGCCGGCCAGTACATCGCCTTGCAGGTGCAGCGCCTGCACCTGCAGTTCGGCGGTGCGCCACACCACTTGCAGCGGTTGCGCCAACCCCTCCCAGACCACACCGGTGCGCAGGATGTCGTGACGATCGATCACCTGCTGCAACGCCTGGGCAAAGGCATTCAGGCGGTCGAGGCTGTCGAACGCCAGGTGCGTTTGCAGCAGGTACGGGTCGCCCTGCTCAGCGGTGATGTAATGGTAGAGGATGCCCTCTTGCAACGGCGCCAGCGGGTAGATGTCCTGCACATTGGCCACGCCACCGGGCACTTGCGCGACCACTTGATCGATGGTTGCCTGGTCGAGTTCCACCAATGTCAGCAGGTCCGGCGTAATGCGCCGGCAGTTGGCGGGAATGCGATTAACCGGCACCTGCACTTCGCGACCGCTGCCGACAGCGGCGGCCAGAGCGGCCAGGGTCGGCTGGCTGAACAGCACGCGCACATCGGCACTCAGGCCGACCTGGCGCATGCGTTCGATCAGACTGACGGCCAACAATGAATGGCCGCCGAGCTCGAAGAAGTGGTCATGGCGACCCACCCGTTCAACCTGCAGCACTTCGGACCAGATGCGCGCCAGAGTGGTTTCCACGTCGCCCTGGGGGGCTTCGTATTCGCGGGTCAGCAGCGCGGCCTGATCCGGCTCCGGCAGGGCCTTGCGGTCCAGCTTGCCGTTGGCGGTCAGGGGCAGTGCCTGCACCTGCACATAGGCGACCGGCACCAGGGCCTCGGGCAACCGGGCTTGCAGGTCGGCACGCAGGGTCTCGATAGCCAGCGGTTGCCGTGCGGTGAACCAGGCGATCAGGCGGCCTTCACGCACCAGCACCACCGCTTCGCCGACGCCTTCCACGGCAGCCAGGCAGTTTTCGATCTCCCCCAGCTCAACCCGCACGCCACGCACCTTGACCTGGTCATCGTTACGGCCCAGGTACTCGATATTGCCATCGGGCAACCAGCGCGCCAGGTCGCCGGTGCGGTACATGCGACCGGCGTTGAACGGGTCTTGCAGGAAGCGTTCGGCGGTCAGGTCCGGACGGTTCAGGTAACCCCGTGCCACGCCGCTGCCGCCCACGTACAACTCGCCCGCCACGCCCACCGGCACCGCACGCAAGTGCGCGTCCAGCAGGTAGACACGGCCGTTGGCGATGGGCCGCCCGATATGCAGCACCTGCCCGGCGCGTACGCGGCCAGAGGTGGCAACCACCGTGGCTTCGGTGGGGCCATAGTTATTGATCACGGCAAAGCGCCGCTCCTGGGTGAACTGGCGCAGGCGATCACCGCCGATCAGCAGGATGCGCAAGGTCGGGTGTTGCAACTGCTGGCCGAAAGCGTATTCGGCCACCGGGGTCGGCAGGAAGCTGACGTCCAGTGGTTGTGCCAGCCACCAGGCCAGCAGTTCGTCGATGTTTTCATTGCCGACATCGGCCGGCGGCAGGTGCAAGGTAGCGCCCACACACAGCGCCGGCCAGACTTCCCAGGCCATCGCGTCAAACCCGAAACCGGCGACGCTGCTGGTGTGGCTCGTCGCATCCAGACCAAAGGCCTCGCAGTGCCAGTGCACCAGGTTTTCCACGCTGCGGTGTTCCACCATCACGCCCTTGGGCTGGCCAGTGGAGCCGGAGGTGTAGATCACGTAGGCCAGGTGCGCAGGGGTCAGGAGGCTGAGCTGCGGATTGCTGACGGCATGCTGCTGCAGACATGGGTCGTGCAGGTCCACCGTGGCGATGTTGCCCAACAGGTCGCGGGTACTGGCTTCGGCCAGCACCGCCACCGGCGCGCTGTCGTGTAGCAAATAAGCGATGCGCTCGGCGGGATACGCCGGGTCGATGGGCACGTAACCGGCACCGGCCTTGAGGATGCCCAGCAAACCCACCAGCATCTGCGGGCCGCGACGACAACACAGGGCTACTCGGTCGTCGGGCTGTACCCCGAGTGTCAACAGGTAATGGGCCAGTTGGTTGGCGCGCCGGTTGAGCTGTTCGTAGGTCAACGCCTCACCGTCTTGCATCACCGCGATAGCCTGGGGTTGGCGTTCGGCCTGCACCTCGAAGGCACCGTGGACGGTGTGCCCCTGCGGGAAATCCTCGGCCGTGGCGTTGAAATCACGCAGCAGGGTTTCACGCTCTGCCGCCGGCAGGATCGTCAGCTGGTTGAGCAGGGTCTTCGGTGCGTTTTCCAGGCAGGCCACCAACTGTTCTACGGCGTTATGCATATAGGCACACAGGCGCTGGGCGCCGATCTGCGGCAGCGCCAGTACCGTGAGGCCAAAGCCTTCACCCAGGTCATCCACGCTCAAGGTCAGCGGGTAGTTGCTGCGTTCTTCGCCGCCGAGCAATTGCACGCCTTCCCAGATGCCGTGGCCGTCGCGGGCCATTTCACCGGGGCTGCTGTGACGGTAGTTGAGCAAGGCGCTGAACAGCGGCGATGCACCTGCCACGCCGCTGCAACGCTGGGCCAGCGCGAGGGACGCGTGTTCATGGCCGAGCAAGGCACTCAAGCGCCCGTGGGTGGCCTTGACCGCAGCGGCGGCAGTGGCTGCCACGTCCACGCGCAAGGGCAAGGTGTTGATGAACATGCCCAGCGCACGGTCCGCGCCGTCACCGGCCTGCATGCGCCCCATCAACACGGTGCCGAACACCACGTCGTCACGCCTGGATACCAGCCCCAGCACCTGCGCCCAGGCCAGGTGCATCAGGCTCGCGGCGCTGACGCCCAGTTGCCGGGCCTGCTCGCGTACCCGTTGGGCCAGCGCGGCATCCACGGCCTGTTCGGCTTCCTCGATATCGCGCCCATCGCCCTGCACGTCCTGCACGCCGAACGGCAAGGTCGGCTCATCCACATCGGCGAGCATGTCGCGGAAGAACGCCTCGTGTTCCTCCACGCTGACGCCAAGGCGAGCCTGAGCCACGTAGTTGCGAAACGGCGCCGCCTCGGGCAAGTCCTGGGCCTGGTTGAACATGAACGCACGCATTTCCTGGCCCACCACCTCCATGGCGGTGTGATCGAGCGCCAGGTGATGGAACAGCAGGATCGCCGCCACACGCTGATTCGCCGGATCCTGGGCATACACCATGCGCAGCAACGGCGCCTGGGTGATGTCCAGGCGGTAGTGACGGGCATCGAAGCGTGCATGCAACTGCTCGATGATGTCGCCTTCGGCCGGGTCCAGGTCGACCTCTTGCACGATCAGTTTCGCCTCGCGCCACACCACTTGCACCGGGCTGTCCAGGCCTTCCCAGACCATGCCAGTGCGCAGGATGTCGTGGCGGGCCACCACCTGTTGCAGCGCACCCATGAACCCCTGCAAACGCTCCAGGCTGTCGAACGCCATGCGCGATTGCAGCAGGTACGGGTCGCCCTGCTCGGCGCTGATGTGGTGATAAAGAATGCCTTCCTGCAACGGCGCCAGCGGGTAGATGTCCTGCACATTCGCCGCGCCGCCCGGCACATTCGCGACGATACGTTCGATGGCTGCGGGGTCGAGTTGCACCAGCGTCAGCATCGACGGCGTGATCCGGGTGCAATCCTTGGGGATGCCATTGGCCGGCACCACGATTTCCCGGCCACTGCCCACGGCAGCGGCCAGCGCCGCCAGGCTTGGCTGGCTGAACAACACGCGTACGTCGCAGCTCAGGCCGACCTGGCGCATGCGTTCGATCAGGCTGACCGCCAGCAGCGAATGCCCGCCCAGTTCGAAGAAATGATCATGACGGCCAACCCGCTCCAGCTTGAGCACGTCCTGCCAGATCTGCGCCAGCTGGGTTTCCACTTCGCCTTCCGGCGCCTCGAAGCCGCGGCTGAGCAGCGCGCTCTGGTCCGGCACCGGCAGGCCCTTGCGGTCGAGTTTGCCGTTGGCGGTGAGCGGCAGCAGCTCCAGCCACACATACGCCGACGGCACCATGTAGTCCGGCAACTGGCCTTGCAGGTGAGCGCGCAGGGCTTCAATCTCCAGCGCCACACTGGCCGTGTAGTAGGCCACCAGGCGCTTGTCACCGGGCTGGTCTTCGCGGACCAGCACCACCACGTCCTTCACGCCCGGGAAACTGGCCAGGCAGGTCTCGATCTCGCCGGGTTCGATACGGAAACCACGGATCTTCACCTGCAGGTCATTGCGCCCCTGGTACAGCAAGGTGCCGTCGGCCTGCCAGCAGGCCAGGTCACCGGTGCGGTACAACAGGCCCTCGCCGAAGGGGTTCGGGATAAATTTCTCGGCTGTGAGTTGCGCTTGGTTCAAATACCCCGTGGCCACGCCCGCACCGCCGATGTACAGCTCGCCGACCACACCCAACGGCAGTGGTTGCTGGCGCGGGTCCAGCACGTACGCCTGGGCATTGGCGATCGGGCGCCCGATGGGGATGCCGCCCTCGCCGACCCGGGTGATTTCGTGGGTGGTGGAAAACGTGGTGGCTTCGGTGGGCCCGTAGCCATTGAGCAGGTGCCGGGGCTTGCCGTGCCTGAGCACCCGGTCGATCACCTGCGGGTCGAGGACGTCGCCGCCGACGATCAGGTAGCGCAACTGCGCGAATACCGGCAACAGCGCGTCAGCGTACTGGTGGAACAGCCCGGCGGTCATCCACAGCACGCTGACGGATTGCTCCTGCAACAACGCGGCGAACGCGGCCTGGGACAACAGCACCGCATGTTCGACCACCACCACACAACCGCCATTGAGCAGGGGCGCCCACACGTCGAGGGTGCTGGCGTCGAATGCCGGGTTGGAGGCGAAGGCCACGCGGTCGCGGGCGTTGAAATCGGCATAGCCGTTATTGATCACCAGGCGCGAGATGGCGCGGTGCGGCACTTGCACGCCTTTGGGCGCGCCGGTGGAGCCGGAGGTGTAGAGGATATAGGCGACGCTTTCGGCAGACTGCGGCAGCTCAGGGTTGCGCGGCGACAATGTGTCCAGGTTCAAGTCGGCCAGGGTCGTGAGCACCCGGTGCGCGCCGCTGTCCTGCACGATGAATGCCTGGCGTTCGACCGGCGCGTTGATGTCCAGCGGTACATACACCGCACCGCACTTGAGGATCGCCAGTTGGCAGATCAGCAGGTCGAGCGAGCGCGGCAGCGCGATCGCCACGCTCTCGCCAGGTTGCACACCCTGGTTGAGCAAGTGATGGGCCAGGCGGTTGGCACGCCGGTTGAGGTCGCGGTAACTCAGGGACAATGCGCCCTGCACTGCCGCGACCGCTTCCGGACGGGCCAGCGCCTGGGCTTCGAACAACTGGTGCACGGTAAGGTGCGCCGGGTACTCACGGGCGGTGGCGTTGAAGTCCACCAGTATCTGATGACGCTCGGCGGCCGGCAGGATCGACACGGCCTGCAACGGCGTGGTCGGTGCCTGTTGCAACGCCGCCACCAGGTGGCGCAGCGCGGTGAGCATATAGTCCCCCACGCGCTGCACATCCAGGCTCGCGACGCCTTGTACCGTCAGGGCAAAGCCTGTGCCCAGGTCATCGACGTTGAGCACCAGCGGGTAGTTGCTGCGTTCCTCGGAACTGAGGATCTGAATGCCGGAGGCCGCGAACGGGTTGTCTCCCGGCGCGTCCCCCGGCGCACTGTGGCGATAGTTGAGCAAGGTGCTGAACAGCGGCAGCGAACCCGGCACGCCACTGCAGCGCTGGGCCAGGGACAACGACGCATGTTCATGCCCGAGCAACTGCGCCAGGCGCGCATGGGTGGCGCGCACGCCGGCTTGCACACCCACGGCACCGAGGCTGACCCGCAGCGGCAAGGTATTGATGAACATCCCCAGCGCCCGGTCGGCACCTTCGCCGCCTTGCATGCGCCCCAGCAGCACGGTGCCGAATACCACCGACTGCTGGCCGGACACCTGCCCCAGCACCTGCGCCCAGGCCAGGTGCACCAGGCTCGCGCTGCTCACGCCCAGTTGCCGCGCTTGTTCGCGCAGGCCCAGGCTCAGTGCCGGCTCCAGGGGCAAGTGGGCCTCGATGATGCCGCTGCCATCGCCATTCACGTCCTGCAGGCCGAAGGCCAGGGTCGGCTCGTCGATATCGCCGAGCATCTCGCTGAAGAACGCTTCGTGCTGGGCCTGGCTGACCCCAAGCCGCGCCTGGGCCACGTAATTGCGGTACTGCACGGCGGCGGGCAGTTGCGCGCTGTTGCCGGCCAGGCTGGCGCTCATTTCTTCCACCAGCACTTGCAAGGCCGTGTGGTCGAGCAGGATATGGTGCAACAGCAGGATGCCGACAAACCGGCCCTGCTCTTCGGCGTAGACAAAGCGCATCAGCGACGCACGGCTCAAGTCCAGTCGGAAGTGACGCGGGTCGAAGCGTTGCTGCAACTGCGCCAGCGGTTCGTCGATACGTTCCACGGTCAGCGCCGCCTGGCGCAACACCACCTGCACCGGCTCGTTGAGGCCTTCCCAGAGGATCGCGGTGCGCAGGATGTCATTGCGCTCGATCACGCTGTGCAGCGCATGGACAAACGCGTCCACCGCCACCTGGTCGTCGAAGCTGAACTGCACCTGCAACACGTAGGGATCGCCCTCGGTGGTTGCCAGGTGGTGATACAGGATGCCGGCCTGCAACGGCGCCAGGCCGTAGATGTCCTGCACATTGCTGATGCCGCCGGGCACGCCCTGGATAATGTGGTCGAGGCTGGCCTGGTCCAGCTCCACCAGGGGCAGCATGTCCGGGGTGATGTGCTGGGTGGCGGCGGTGATCCGGTTGGCCGGCACCAGCACCTCTTGCTGCCCCCCCACTGCGGCGGCCAGCGCCGCCAGCGTCGGTTGGCCGAACAGCACGCGCACATCGGCGCTGAGATCGACCTGGCGCATGCGCTCGATCAGCTTGACCGCCAACAGGGAGTGGCCGCCGAGTTCGAAGAAGTTGTCGTCACGCCCCACCCGGTCAAGCTTGAGCAGGTCTTGCCAGATCGCCGCGATGGCCGTTTCCACCGCGCCTTGGGGCGCCTGATAACCCCGGCGCGCCAGGGCATCGGCATCGGGTGCGGGCAGCGCCTTGCGGTCGAGCTTGCCGTTGGTGGTGAGCGGCAATTTATCCAGTTGCACAAAGGCACTGGGCACCATGTAGTCGGCCAGGCTCTGCAACAGATGGTCGCGCAGATCGGCCACACGCAGCTCGCCCTCGCTTATCACGTAGGCCACCAGGCGCTTGTCGCCCGGCTGGTCTTCCCGGGCGATGACTACCGCGTCACGCACGCCCTCGGCGCTGGCCAGGTGCGCTTCGATCTCGCCCAGCTCGATACGGAAACCGCGGATCTTCACCTGGTCATCGTTGCGGCCCAGGTATTCGACGCTGCCGTCGGCCAGCAGGCGGCCAAGGTCGCCGGTCTTGTACAGGCGCTGGCCGCTGGCCGGGTCGACCAGGAAGCGCTCGGCGGTGAGCGCCTCACGGTTGAGGTAACCGCGCGCTACCCCGGCACCGCCCACGTACAGCTCGCCGACTACGCCCAGCGGCAACGGCTCGCGGCGCGCGTCGAGTACATACAACTGCAAATCGGGAATGCGCACGCCAATCGGGCTGACGCCGACCAACTGCGCATCCGCCGCTTCCAGGGCGCGATAGGTGACGTGCACGGTGGTTTCGGTGATGCCGTACATGTTCACCAGTTGCGTGCCGGCGTTGATCGCCCGGGCGTACCACGGCTTCAGCACGCCCGGTTCCAGCGCCTCGCCGCCGAAGATCACCTGGCGCAGGGAATGGGACCGGGGGTTCTGGCCTTGCGCGGCGATCAATTGGCGGAAGGCGCTGGGCGTCTGGTTGAGGATGCTCACGCCCGCTTCGCAGAGCAGCGTGTAGCACTCGTCCGGCGAGCGGCTGACCAGTTGCGGCACGATCAGCAACTGGCCGCCGTGCATCAGCGCGCCCCAGATTTCCCATACCGAGAAGTCGAAGGCAAAGGAATGGAACAACGCCCAGACGTCGTTGCGGTTGAAGCCGAACCAGTGTTCGGTGGCGGTGAACAAGCGCGCGACCTGGCGGTGTTCGATCATCACGCCCTTGGGCTGGCCGGTGGAGCCGGAGGTGTAGATCACATAGGCCAGGTGGGCCGGGCTGAGGTCGACGCGGGGGTTGACGATGGATTCGCCGCGCAAGCCGTTGAGGTCGATCTGCGGCAGGTCGCCGACCAGGTGGCGCGTATTGGCCTGCACCAGCACCGCCAAGGGTGCGCTATCGGCCAGGGTGTAGGCGATGCGTTCCTGCGGGTAGGCCGGGTCGATCGGCACGTAGCCGGCGCCGGCCTTGAGGATGCCCAGCAGGCCGATGATCATCTCCGGGCCGCGCTCCACGCAGATCGCCACGCGATCATCCGGGCGGATGCCCTGGGCCAGCAGGCGATGGGCGACCTGGTTGGCACGTTCGTTGAGTTGGCGGTAGCTGATGCGCTGATTGTCGAAGCGCAGCGCAATGGCGTCAGGCTGGGCGGCGGCGTGGGCTTCGACTTGAGAGTGGATCAGCGCGGTATCGGCGTAATGCGTGGCGCTGTGGTTGAGGCCGTGCAGCAGGGTATGGCGTTCGGCGTCAGGCAGGATGTTCAGGCCGCTGAGCGGCATATCCGGTCGCTGCTCAAGGGCGTCGGCCAGGCTTTCCAGGGCGGTGTGCAGGTAGGTGGCGACACGTTCGGCGCCGATGGAGGCATCGACCATCACCGTCAGCGCGAAATCTTCACCCAGGTCGTCGACGTTGACCGTCAGCGGGTAGTTGGTGCGCTCCTCGGCGCTGAGCACGCGGATGCCCTCGGCCACCTCGATCACCTCGGCCATGTCCGTGGCGGCGCTGTGGCGGTAGTTGAGCATGGCGCTGAACAACGGCGTCGGTGCCGCCACGCCACTGCAGCGCTGGGCCAGCGCGAGGGACGCGTGTTCGTGGTTGAGCAATGCCGTGAGGCGCTCATGGGTGGCCTTGACCCCGGCCCGCACGCCCTGCTCGCCCACATCCACGCGCAATGGCAGGGTGTTGATGAACATGCCCAAGGCCCGTTCACCGCCCTCGCCCGCCCCCATGCGCCCGAGCATCACGGTGCCGAACACCACTGAATCACGCCCGGCGACCACGCCCAATACGCGGGCCAGCGCCAGGTGCATCATGCTCGCCACGCTCACGCCAAGCGGGCGGGCCAGGGTGCGCAGACGGCGGCTCAGTGCGCTGTCGACGGGGACCCGTGCCTCGTCGATGCCCAGACCATCGCCCTGCACATCCTGCAAACCGAACGGCAGGGTCGGCCCGTCGATATCCGCCAGCATCTCGCGGAAAAACGCCTCATGGGCCTGCTCGCTGACGCCATGGCGCACCTGGGCAATATAGCTGCGGAACGGCACCGGCTCACCGGCCTGGGCTTGCTCGCCGGCCAGGTACAGCTGGATCTCGTGGCGCACTACGTCAAGGGCGGTGTGGTCGAGGATGGTGTGGTGAAACAGCAACGTTGCCGCCACACGCCCGTCCGCTGGATCTGCGGTATACACCAGGCGCAGCAGCGGTGCCTGGCCCAGGTCCATGCGATCGGTGCGCGCCTCGAAGCCAACGGCCTCGCACGCCAGGGTCGCCTTGCGCCACACCACCTGCAACGGCTCGTCGAGGCGCTCCCAGACCATCGAAGTGCGCAGGATGTCGTGGCGATCGATCACCCACTGCAAGGCTTCGGCAAACGCCTGCAAACGTGCGTGGCTATCGAACTCGAACTGCGCGTGCAGCACGTAGGGATCGCCCTGTTCCGCCGACAGATGGTGGTAAAGCATGCCCTCCTGGAGCGGCGCCAGCGGGTAGATGTCCTGCACATTCGCCGCGCCACCGGGGATGGCAGCGACGATACGGTCGATGGCCGCCTGGTCGAGGCTGACCAGCGGCAGCATGGCCGGCGTGATGCGGTAGGCCGGGCTCAGCCAGTCACCGCCATGTTCGGCGACCAGCTCCAGCAGGCGCGGCTTGTGGGCGATCAGTTGGTCCCACAGCGCATCGTCCAGCGCCTCGTCGTCACCCAGGATGACCAGGTCACCTTCTTCCCGTTGCAGACGGATCGCATGGGTGGAAATCGCTGCCAATAATTCGCTGAACTGCATGGGGGTAACCTGCCTGATAAGTCACGGTTGAGGAGAAAGTCCGTTTTCAGCTGCCGCTTGGATCGGGTCTGCTGGACGCCCGCCATTAAAAAAAGCGGGCGCAGCCGGGGGCCTGGAGAGGCTTCCGGCAGGCTTGGAAAATTACGGGATTTGGCGGACGGGGGGTGACATGGGAAGCGGGGACAAGGCGGGAGGGGGTTGGTTCAATTTAGCTTGCTGTGGCGAGCCTGCTCACCACAACAGCCCCATTCACCACAGCAAGCCTGCTCACTCCAGCTTCAGGCAAGTTTCAGGTGACGGGCATACCACGGTCGTCTCGGCACCCGCTTGAACAGCCCCTGCAGCATGTTCTCGTCTTCACCGAAAGTGATGCGCAACGCCAGCTTCATGGTCTCCGGATCCATCTCCATCGAACGCCCCATCTGCAACCCCGGCGTGGTGCTGCAGCCATGGGTATCCGGGCCCAGCCAGGGATCGCCGACTTCCACCCAGCGGCCCGGCGCGAACCAGGCTACGCCGTTGACTTCCATGCGGCGGACTTCCCCTGGATTGAAACGCTCATGGGCGCGAAACCAGTCTTCGATGCGGTCGTCGATCCAGCCGTGGAAGTGCCAGAACACCGGGTTGACGTGGGAGGAAAACGGATCGCCGAGGAAATCGTTTTCCGCCGCGTACCAGCGCGCAGCAAAGTCGGAGGGGTCACGGGCCATGGGCACCGGCGCACCGTTGGACGGGTCGCGGGGCACCGAGGCCCAGCGCATGTGCAGCCAGTCGTGCAGGCCCAGCTCCATTTCGGAACCGAGCTGCCCCAGGGTGAATCTGGCCAGGTAGCGTGGGTCGCGGTACTGCGACTCCCACACCTGGAAGTTGCTGTGGTAGGTCTCAGCGCTCTTGATGTCGCTGACCCACTGGGTGTAGTCGCTGTCGTCCGGCGCCGACCAGGTCGGCGGCAGCGCAAAGCCGTCGTGGTTGTCGAAATAGCGCAGAAAGCCCAGGCGATCACGCTCCAGGGCCGGTTGCGGCTCGGGGAATTGCGGCCATGAGGGCAGGTCCTGCATGGAGCGCGCGGTGCCGAGCATGTGGCGGTGCATGAAGAAGAAATCGATGCCCGAGCCGTTGCGGTCCTTGCGCTTGCCCCGGGCGTCGCGTTCCTGGCCCCGTGGCCCGGGTTGCCAGCCGATGCCGCGCAGGGCGTCGCGCTTTTCTTCGGAGAGTTTGTGCCACTGGTCACGGGTAGCGTGCCACAGTTGGTGGAACAGACGGTGTTCGGGGGAAATCAGCCAGGCCAGCAGGGTCGGGTTGAGGCCGATGCGTTGCCGCGCCTCGGGGAACCACTGTTTGCGGGCGATGAAGCGGTTGTCGCGCTCGACCAGCGCCAATGGCCGAGCAAGGTCAAGGATCTGCCCGCTGAGCGTGCTGCTGCCGGCATTGGCAAAATCCGCCCAGACCTCGTCAAGGGTCATCTTGAATTCATAGGCCGGGGCGCCGTCAATCGAGTCGCGGTCGATCAGGCGCCAGTAGAGCACGGCGCTCTCGCCTGTCAGCAGATCACCCAGCACGCGGTAACGCGGCTCGCCCTCGGCGCGCAGGTTGCCAGCGGTGTCCAGGTACCCTCGCAAGCCACGTCCACGCGGGGCGATGTCGAGCAGCAGCTCCAGACCTTCCAACGGCAGGCCCTTGAGGCCGGCGTCGCGGCCTTCCAGGCGCAGGCTCCACACCCCACGCAGCATGTTCGCCAGGTGCTGGCCGGCGGTGTCGGCCAGGTCCACCGTGGCTTCGCCGGGAGTGATGGGCAATTCTTCTTCGCGCGTCAACTCGCGATGGGCATAGAAGGCGGCCGGCACAGCGGCGCCGGTCAGCGCCAGGCCTGCGATGAACCCACGTCGAGAGATGGTCATTGTCTACCTTAGGAAACGGCTTTATCAGAGCTAGAACGTTTGCACGCCGGGGAAATTTACCGGCGCGCCCTGCCCGCCTAAATTTCCCCGCCCATCACTCGTTCCTCCCTGATAGCGAAGGCCTCAACTGACTGAGATGGCAATGACAAAACCACGTTCGAAAAAGGCGCTGTATATCGGCTTGCCGTTGGCACTGGCCATCGGTGCCGGGGCCGGTTTCCTGGTCTGGGATCACTGGTTCAAGGGCAATGCCGGTTACCCGCTGGAGGTGATCAAGCAGGCCAATGAAATGCAGGACCGGCTGTTGTCGTTCGACAGCCATATCACCGTGCCCATCGATTTCGGCACCGCCGGCAACGAGGCGGACAAGGACGGCAGCGGCCAGTTCGACCTGGCCAAGGCGGCACGCGGGCGCCTGTCCGGTGCGGCACTGACGATTTTCGGCTGGCCGGAAATCTGGAACGGCCCCAATGCCCCGCACAAGCCCACCGATGGTTTTGTCGAAGCAGCCCGCAACGAGCAGGAAGTGCGCTACAAGATCATCAGCGGCATGGTGCGCGACTACCCCAACCAGGTCGCCATCGCCTACACCCCGGATGATTTCCGGCGCCTGCATGGCGAAGGCAAGTTCGCGATCTTCATCAGCATGCTCAACGCCTACCCGCTGGGCAACGACCTGAACCTGCTGGACCTGTGGGCGGCGCGCGGCATGCGCATGTTCGGCTTCAGCTATGTGGGCAACAACGCCTGGTCGGACTCGTCGCGCCCGCTGCCGTTTTTCAATGACTCCACCGACGCTCTCGACGGTTTGTCGGACATCGGCAAACAAGCGGTGCACCGCCTCAATGACCTGGGGGTGATCATCGATGTATCGCAGATGTCGACCAAGGCCCTGGAGCAGGTCGCGCAGTTGAGCCGCACGCCGATGGTGGCGTCCCACTCGGCGCCGCGCGCGTCGGTGGATATCCCGCGCAACCTGAGCGACAAAGAGCTGCAACTGATCAAGCAGAGTGGCGGCGTGGTGCAGATCGTGGGTTTCTCCGCCTACCTGCGCCCGCTGAGCCAGCCGACCCGGGACAAGCTCAACGCCCTGCGTGCGCGCTTCGACCTGCCGCCCCTGCCCAACCTGGCCGTGGCCTTGATGCCGGGCGACGCGATCATCGCCGCCTGGCCGGAACACAAATTCGGCGAATACGCCAGCGCGCTGTACGGCATCCTCGATGAAGAACCCAAGGCCACCCTCAAGGACCTGGGGGACGCCATCGACTACACCGTGCGCAAGATCGGCATCGACCATGTCGGCCTCGCCTCCGACTTCAACGACGGCGGCGGCGTGCAGGGCTGGAACAACGTCGGTGAAATCCGCAACGTCACCGCCGAACTGATCCAGCGCGGTTACTCCGAAGCCGATATCGCCAAGCTGTGGGGCGGCAACTTCCTGCGGGTGTGGGACCAGGTACAAAAAGCCGCCAAGCCGTTGGCCAACCGTTAATCATCCAGAAGCCAGTCCATGACCGACCGCCGTACGTTCCTCAAGCAGGCCGGGGTGTTTGCCGCCAGCCTGCCACTGGGCGCCGCCCTGCTGCCCCAGGCCATCGCCGCCCCTGCATCGAATGACCCATGGACGGGTTTCAAGCAACTGTTCAACCAGGACCCGGACTACCTGCACTTTTCCAACTTCCTGGTGGCCACGCACCCCAAGCCGGTACGCGAAGCCATCCAGCGCTATCGCGCACAGATCGACCGCAACCCAGGCCTGGCCATGGACTGGGGCCTACAGGAAACCTGGAAGCGTGAAGGCCAGGTACGCGAGTGGGCCGGCCGCTACCTGAAGGCCACGCCGGCGCAGATCGCCCTCACCGGCAGCACCTCCGAGGGGCTGGCGATGATTTATGGCGGAATCAAGGTACGACCCGACCAGGAGATCCTCACTACCGTCCACGAACACTACGCCACCGAGTTCAGCCTGGACTTCCGGGTGCGCAAGGAGCAGACCCAGGTCCGCAAGATTCGCTTGTTTGAAAACGCCAATCGCGTGTCCGTCGACGAGGTGCTGGGCAATATCCAGCGCAATATCCGCCCCAACACCCGCGTGCTCGGCATGACCTGGGTGCAGTCCGGCAGCGGCGTGAAACTGCCCATCAGCGAGATCGGCAAGCTGGTGGAAGAACACAACCGCAACCGAGACGACAGGGACCGCATGCTCTATGTGGTGGACGGTGTGCACGGTTTCGGCGTGGAAAACCTCGACTTCCCGGACATGCACTGCGACTTTTTCATCGCCGGCACCCACAAGTGGATGTTCGGCCCGCGAGGCACCGGACTGGTGTGCGCCCGCGACCCGCAAAACCAGTACGTAACCCCGATGGTGCCGACCTTCTCCGAAGACCAGGACTTCGCCACCACCATGACCCCGGGCGGCTTTCACGCCTTCGAGCATCGCTGGGCGGCGGATGAGGCCTTCAAGCTGCATCTGCAACTGGGCAAGGCGCAGGTGCAGGCGCGCATCCACGCCCTGAATACCGAACTGAAAGACCACCTGCTGGCGCATCCGCAGATCGAACTGGTCACCCCACGCAGTCCCGAGCTGTCGGCCGGCTTCACCTTCTTCCGGGTCAAGGGCCAGGACAGCGATGCCGTGGCCGCCTACATGATGAAAAACCGCGTGGTGATCGACGCGGTGGACCGTGATGTCGGCCCGGTGATCCGCACCTCGCCCGGCCTGCTTAATTCCTCCGATGAGATCCAGCGCTTCATGACGGTGCTGGGCCAACGGGTGTAACGCACCGCTTTTCCACTTTGAATGAGAGGCCCCCATGAACAAACCCCTCACGGCACTGGCACTCACCGCCCTGTGCGGCGCCTTGCTGCCCAACCCGGCCCACGCCGCCACGCCGCAACCTGGCAAAGTGTTCAAGGACTGCAAGGACTGCCCGGAGATGGTGGTGCTGCCGGCTGGCACCTTTACCATGGGCACCCCCGAGGATGAAGTCGGCCGCGAGCCGGATGAAGGCCCGATGCACGAGGTGACCTTCGCCAAGCCGTTCGCCATGAGCCGCTTCCACATCACCGCCGGCGAGTGGGACAGCTATATCCGCCAGACCGGCGTGAAGATCGCCGACGGCGATACCCGCCCCGGCCGCGAATGCATCGCCAGCAAGCCGCGCTACCCCCAGGGCCCGCGCCAGCCGGCAGTGTGCATGGACATGGACGATATCAAGCAGTACGTGGCCTGGCTGTCGAAGAAAACCGGCCAGCAGTACCACATGGTCAGCGAAGCCCAACGTGAATACGCCGCGCGCGCCGGCTCCACCGGACCGTTCCCCTTCCCGTTCGATGAGGGCAAGGGCTACAGCATCGCCAAGCACGCCAACACCTATGGTCCGGCCGATGGCTACAGCTATTCATCGCCGGTGGGCAGCTACCCGCCGAATGCCTTCGGCATGTACGACATGCATGGCAACGTCTACGAGCGCGTGGCCGACTGCGAACACCCCAACTACATCGGCGCGCCCACCGACGGCAGTGCGTGGATGGAGCCGAACTGCGAGGGCTACATGATTCGCGGCAATGACTGGGGCGAGGCGCCGGTGTTTTCGCGCTCGGGCAACCGCAACAACATCTACCCGCAGACGCGGGGGGATTGGATTGGGTTTCGCGTGGTGCGCGACCTCTAACCGCACTGGAAATCCATTTGTGGGAGGGGGCTTGCACCCCGATGGCGGTGTATCAGTCACTACCGCCATCGGGGGCAAGCCCCCTCCCACATGTTTATCCGTGCCTGCTTTAGGTTGCCTTCTGCGCCAACAACGCCAACCCTTCATGCAACGCCGGGAACAGGCTGTTGTTGAAGTTGTTCCAGCGCAACTCAAGGATGGTGTCGTCCGGCGCGATCTCGGTCTTGAGCACGTCGTGGAACACTTCACCCGAATCTATGCCGTTGTCCACGTAGTGGAACGAGGCACCGGTGAGGTACAGCGGCTCGGATGGCGTGGTGGCCTTGGTCGACCAATCCGTGACCGTCAGCCCCCGTGCGCCGTACAGCGCGTTCCAGGTGGCATAGGCGCCACGGCGCTCGTACGGCGATTCGATGCGGGTAATGCCGGGATGGATGTTCATGATGCGGCCGGCAAACGGCGCGCCAGGGCGCACCAGTTCATCCAGGATCACCAGCAGGCCGTCGAGCACCACGATGTCCGCCTTCAATTCCACCAGCGTGTCGTGCAGGCGGCGCTCGAAGTCCTGCTTGCCGGCAATGTGTTCTGCGCTGCCCCGTGGCAAGCGCCGGTAGGTGGACGGCACACTCAGCAGCAGGTCATTGACCAGCCGCCCCTGCACGCGCAGGTCGGCCGGGTACAGCCATTGGCGGCCCGGCTGGTAGGCAAAGCCGTAGTCGCGGACGAGTTGCTGGTCACGCGGATTCTGCGCGTCATCGTCGTACACCACGCCCACCAGGTTGTAGGCCTCGCCCAGCGGCGTGTCGTTCAGCGCCCCTGCCAGGGATTCCAGCACCGACATCATGTAGCGTTCGTGGTCCTTGTAGGCCACTGGCTGCCCGGCCTTGTCGGCGGCGGCATTGCGCAGTGACCACACGTACACCAGATTCCTTTTCGTCATTGTTTCGCTCTCGCTGGATAGATCAGGCACGCGCCAAAACGCGTGCGGCTACTCCACAAGAACGAACCAGGCCCCGCCTAATTTATCCATCCGCGCGCCACCGCCGGGCGCGCCGCGCTAAATAGTCGCGCCAATCTTTCGTTTGTCATGGGTAAGGGTCTGTGTGCCCAGCCCCCTCTTGTTCACTTTCCGGGAAGTATTTATGACCGACCCCAAGCGCGGCGCCTTCAAAGGTTTGCTCGCATTGCTCAGGCCTTTTCGCACCATCGTGACCGTCTCCGTCGCCCTGGGCATGGCCGGCGGCCTGGCCATCACGTTGTTGCTGGCGACGATCAATAATGCCCTGCACTCGCCACAAGGCATGACCCAGGGCGTGATCCTGACTTTTGCAGCCTTGTGCGTGCTGGCGCTGGTCAGCTCGATCATTTCCGACATCGGCACCAACTACGTCGGCCAACGGATCATTGCCGCCCTGCGCAAAGAGCTGGGTGAAAAGGTGCTGTCGGCGCCCATCGGGCAAATCGAGCGCTACCGCTCCCACCGACTGATCCCGGTGCTTACCCACGATGTCGACACCATCAGCGACTTCTCCTTCGCGTTCACGCCCTTGGCCATTGCCGCCACGGTGACGCTGGGCTGCCTGGGCTACCTGGCGTACCTGTCGGTGCCGATGTTCCTGATGATGGTCGTCGCCATCGTGATTGGCAGCGCCGTGCAGTTCATCGCCGGCGGCAAAGGTATCCAAGGCTTCGACCTCGCACGCAGCCATGAAGACGAATTGCAGCGTTATTACAACGCCATCGCGTCCGGCGCCAAGGAACTGCGCATGCATCGGCCACGGCGCTTTCGCATGAACACCCACCGTATCCAGGAAACGGCGGACCGCATCAGCGATATTCAGGTGCGTTCGGTCAACATCTACATCCTCGCCAAGACCTTCGGCTCAATGCTGTTCTTCGTGGTCATCGGCTTGGCCCTGGCGATGCAGGCCTATAACCCGAACCCGGACCCGACCGTGATTACCGGTTTCGTGCTGGTGCTGTTGTACATGAAAGGCCCGCTGGAACACCTGCTGGGTTACCTGCCCGTGGTGGGCAAGGCGAAGATTGCCTTCGGGCGTATCAGCGAGTTGTCGGAGCGCTTCTCCTCTCCTGAACCGCACCTGCTGATGGATGACAGCGAGGCGCCGACACCGATCGTCAACAGCCTTGAGCTGCGAAACGTAAGCTACAGCCCTCCGGCCGTGGAAGGCAGCGAGCCGTTTCACCTGGGGCTGATCAACCTGAGCATTGCCCAAGGCGACATCGTATTTATCGTCGGCGAAAACGGCAGTGGCAAGACCACGCTGATCAAATTGCTGCTGGGGCTCTACCCGCCGCAGTCCGGCGAAATCCTGCTCAACGGCGAGGCCGTGACCGACCCCGAGCGCGATGACTATCGCCAATTGTTCACCACGGTATTCGCCGACTACTACCTGTTCGACGACCTGGTCCAGGGCAGCGCCACCCAGTCACTGGACAGCGCCACTAAATACCTGGAACGCCTGGAGATCGCGCACAAGGTCAGCGTCAAGGACGGTGTGTTCAGCACCACCGACCTGTCCACCGGCCAGCGCAAGCGCCTGGCACTGGTCAACGCCTGGCTGGAAGAACGCCCGGTGCTGGTGTTCGACGAATGGGCCGCCGACCAGGACCCGGCCTTCCGCCGGATTTTCTATACCGAGCTGCTGCCGGACCTCAAGCGCCTGGGCAAAACCATCATCGTGATCAGCCATGACGACCGCTATTTCCACATCGCCGATCAACTGGTACGGCTGCGCGCCGGCCAGGTAGTGCATGAAATGGAGCCTGCATGAAATTTTCTTTTCCGGTTTTCCGAGGTAGGAACGTCTCACTAGTGGTAATGAGAACTAACCTCAATAAACATCAGAATTTGCCCACTTAAAACATAGAAGAGAAACCATCCATGTCAGCACGACTCGGTCTCAGCCCACTGAGCAAAGCGCTAACCAGGGCCCTGAACATCAACCTTCTGCCGAGAGCGCTTACCCTAGCGGTATCGCTGCCGGTTGCCGGCTATGTGCAGGCACAGGAGATCGAGTTGGATATTCCAGCACAGGCACTGGGGAGTGCACTGCAGGAATTCGGCCGCCAGGCCAACCTGCAGGTGCTGTACAGCCCGACCGACGTGGCGGGAAAAAACAGCACGGCGATCAAAGGTAAACTGGATCCGCAGCAGGCGATCAACACCTTGCTGGCAGGCACTTCGACCACTCACAGCCTCAGTGGCAACGCGCTGACTGTTACCGCCGCCGGCGCGTCCGCCGGGCTGGAGTTGAGTCCGACCCAAGTGACCGGCAACGTGCTGGGCAACATCACCGAGGGCTCCGGCTCCTACACGCCGGGCACCATTGCCACGGCCACGCGGCTGACCCTGACCCCGCGGGAAACCCCGCAGTCGATCACGGTGATTACCCGCCAACATATCGAGGACTTCGGCCTCAACAACGTCGATGACGTGATGCGCCACACGCCTGGCATCACCGTATCGGCCTATGACACCGACCGTACCAACTATTACTCGCGGGGGTTCTCGGTCAACAGTTTCCAGTACGACGGTATTCCGTCCACCGTGCGCAACGTCGGCTACTCGGCCGGGAATACCCTCAGCGACATGGCGATCTATGACCGCGTCGAAGTGCTCAAGGGTGCCACCGGCCTGCTCAACGGCGCCGGCTCCCTGGGCGCGACCATCAACTTGATCCGCAAGAAGCCGACGTCGGAGTTCAAGGGCCATGTGCAACTGGGCGCCGGCTCCTGGGACAACTATCGCAGCGAAGTGGATGTGAGCGGCCCGTTGACCGACAGCGGTAATGTCCGGGGCCGTGCAGTGGCGGCGTACCAGGACAAAAAATCCTTCATGGACCACTACTCGCGCAAGACCGAAACCTACTACGGCATTACCGAGTTCGACCTGTCCCCCGACACCATGTTGACCGTCGGCTTCGACTATCAGGACAATATTCCGAAAGGCTCCAGCTGGTCCGGTTCGTTCCCGTTGGTCAACTCCAACGGCAGCATCAACAAGATGCCACGCTCCTACAACAACGGCGCCACCTGGAGCTCCTGGGAACAGAACACCCGCACCGCCTTTGCCATGCTTGAGCATGATATGGGTGACGGCTGGGTCACCAAATTCCAGCTCGACCACAAGATCAACAGCTACCATGCCGACCTCGGTTCGATCCAGTTTGTCCAGCCGGCAGCCGATGGCACCGCCGAGGTCAACGGTCAGAAATACACCGGCGAAACCAAAAGCACCTCCGCCGACCTCTACGCCACCGGGCCTTTCAGCCTGTTTGGCCGCGAACATGAACTGGTGGTGGGCGGCTCGATCGGCACGTCGCGCTGGCAAGGCAAGGGGTACTGGTCGCCGGAATGGCCAGGCGGCAACAAAGTCGATTTCTATAACTGGAATGGCCACATTGCCAAGCCGATCTACGGCCCTGTCCAGCAATACATCGACGATACCATCCGCCAGACCGGCTACTACGTGACCACACGCTTGAACGTGATGGATGACCTGCACGTGATCCTCGGTGGGCGCGTCGCCAACTACCACGTCACCGGTATCAACCCTTCCTACAAGGAAACCGGCCGGTTCGTGCCGTATGCCGGCGTGATCTACGACCTGAACGACAATCTCTCGGTGTACACCAGCTACACCGATATCTTCCAACCCCAGGAAAGCACGTACAAAGACCGCAACCAGACGTTGCTGGAACCAGACGAAGGCCAAAACTACGAGCTGGGCCTGAAGGGCGAGTTTCTCGACGGTCGCTTGAACACCAGCATTGCCTACTTCGAAGTGCATGAAGACAACCGTGCCATCCCGGACGATGCCTATAACAACCAGACTCCTTCCCCGCAAAACTATGCGTTCAAGAGCTCCAAGGCCGTCACCAAGGGTTACGAAGCAGAAATCTCAGGTGAGCTGGCGCCCGGCTGGCAAGTACAAGGCGGTTACACCCACAAGATCGTGCGGGACGCAGACGACAAGAAGATCTCCACCTTCGAACCTGAGCACCAGGTCAACCTGAACACCACTTACAAACTCAAGGGCGACCTCGACAAGTTCACCATCGGTGGCGGCCTGCGCTGGCAGAGCAAGGGTTGGAATGAAATCTACAACTCGCCGCTCAACACCAACCAGGACATCACCCAGGAGTCCTATTGGCTGGTGGACTTGATGACCCGCTACCAGGTCACCAAGAACCTCTCGGCGACTGTCAACTTCAACAACATCTTCGACAAGTCCTACTACACCAACGTGGGCTTCTATAACTCGGCCGCTTATGGCGAGCCGCGCAACGTGATGTTCAGCACCCGCTGGGACTTCTGATGTGATGCCTTGATCGCCCTGGCGGCGATCAACCAAAAGCCCGATGGAAGCGCTGCTTTCATCGGGCTTTTTTGTGCCCCGCCCTCCCCTGTGGCGAGTCCCCTGTGGCGAGAGAGCTTGCCCCCTCGACACAGGTTCAGTGTTCATCACTTGAGGTGTTATTCCATGGCGGCCACCAGGCTACGAATGAACTCGGCACTGTCGATGATCCCGTCGTGATCAGTCTCGATCACCACTGAACGCTCGATCCGCCCCTGAACAAGGGTGCTTGCCATGTGCTGCTCGATCAGCTCCTTGAACTGCCCGGCGCGGCTCATGGACGCCCACCAGCAACTGACCGGGGCCTTGATCGGCTTGAAGTCCGCCGCCGACAGACGCTCACTGAGCGCGCGGTCGACCTCCCAGGAAATCTGCGCCTCATTGCCACGCAGCAACTCGTTCTTGATACCGGTAAAGGTGTCGCCCAGGGTCTGCTCGGCCCAGGCGATAAACCCTTGCCATTGCCCATCTTCGTCTTGGGCATCGCGCTGACATTGCTGCCAGGCCGCCTGAATCCGCTCGGCAAACGCCGGGAACATCACGCCCAACAACGCCGCACGCCGCTCGTTCGCCGAGACTTCACGGTCATCCTCGGTGACGACCGCCTGCCAATAGGGCGTGAGCCACTGCGGCGGCGCGGAGTCGATCCAGCCGACAAACTCGACGTCGCGTCCCGCTTGCTCCAGCACGTAGGCGACTTCCATCGCCAGGTTGCCACCCAACGACCAGCCTGCCAGGCGGAAGGGGCCCTGGGGCTGGGCCAACAGGAGTTGCTCGGCGTAATCCTCGACCATGGCTTGCCATTGGGGCACCGCTGCACCGTCTTCGGCCAATGCACGGCAAATCACCCCGAACACCGGACGCAGCTCCCGGAGCGCGAGGGCAATCGCAGTGTAGCAATGCACCGAACCGAAGCTTGGGTGGAACATGAACAACGGTGTGCCTTCGGTCTGGCTGTTGAGCTTGACGATCAACGAGCTGCGCGCGTCGCCCTTCAAGCAGTTGACCTGGCTGCGTACCGTCGGGTTAAGCATCAACTGGCTGACGGATAAGCCGACACCGATGACTTTACGGATACGCTCCTTGAGCATCAGCACCAGCAAGGAGTGACCGCCCAACTCGAAGAAGTTGTCGTTCAGCCCTACGCGCTCGACACCGAGGACATCACGCCAGATCGCCGCGACTTGCTGCTCGACGGCGCTTTGCGGGGCCTGATAAGCGTCCGCGCCTTGCGCCTCCGGTTTAGGCAACGCCTTGCGATCCAGCTTGCCATTGGGGCTCAGCGGCATCTGTGTCAACACCACCCACTGCGCCGGTACCATGTAGTCCGGCAACTGCGCCGCCAGGTGCATCGCCACCTGTGCTTTCCAATCCTCGCTCGGCGCCTGCAGCACCAGGTAGCCCACCAGATGCGTGCCGTCCACGGCGAGCACCGCCGCTTCACGCACACACGCGTGCTCCAGCAGGCGGGCCTCGATTTCACCCAATTCGATGCGCAAGCCACGCAGCTTGACCTGGTGATCGATGCGCCCGGCGTACTCGATCACCCCATCGTCGCGATAACGCGCCAGGTCCCCGGTGCGATACAAACGGGTGCCACTGCCGAACGGATCGGTCACAAAGCGTTCGGCGGTCAGCGCCGGCCGACGGTGATAACCGCGCGCCAGGCCGACGCCGCCGAGATAGAGTTCACCCAACACGCCAACGGGTGCCGGTTCCAAGTTGCCGTCCAACACGTAGCAGCCCAGGTTGGCGATCGGCCGACCAATCGGCACGGCGTCACCCCCTTCGTCGACGCAGGTCCAGTGCGTCACGTCGATTGCCGCTTCGGTCGGCCCATACAGGTTGTACAACCCGGCACGCGGCAGTTTGGCGAACACCTGTTGCTGAGCATCCACCGGCAGCGCTTCACCGCTGCACACAATGCGCTGCAGGCTGTGACAGGCGCCGACGCCGGCATCCTGCAAGAAGGCCTGGAGCATGGATGGCACAAAGTGCAACGTAGTGACTTGCTCGGCGTTGATCAGGCTCACCAGCCTGGCCGGGTCACGATGGTCGCCCGGCGCGGCCACCACCAGGCGCGCACCGGTCATCAGCGGCCAGAAGAACTCCCACACCGACACGTCGAAACTGAACGGCGTCTTCTGCAAGACCGTATCACTGCCGTCCAGGCCATACGCCTGCTGCATCCAGCACAGCCGGTTGGTCAGCGCCGAATGGCGGTTACCCGCACCTTTGGGTTGGCCGGTGGAGCCCGAGGTGTAGATCACATAGGCAAGGTTTTCGCCATCGACGGCGACCTGCGGATTCCGCTCGGCGTAGGCCTGCAACCCCTCATCGCCCTGCTCCAGCACCAGGCTGTGCAAGCCCGCTGGAATCGGCAGTTGCTCCAGCAAATGCGCCTGGGTCAACAACAGCTTCACGTCGCTGTCTTGCAGCATGTAGGCCAATCGATCGCGGGGGTATTCCGGGTCCAGCGGCACATAAGCGCCACCTGCCTTGAGTACCGCCAGCAGGCCAACGACCATTTCAATCGAACGCTCAACCGCCAGCCCCACGAGGACATCCGGCCCCACGCCGGCCGCCATCAGGCGATGCGCCAGGCGGTTTGCCCGGCGGTTAAGCGCGGCGTAACTCAATACCTGCCCGGCAAATACCAGCGCCGGTGCGTCCGGCGTGCGCACCACCTGGGCTTCGATCAACTGATGCACCGGAAGGTGCAGCGGGTAGTCCGTGGCCGTGTCATTCCAGGCATGCAGGACCGTTTCGCGCTCGGAACGGGCCAGCGAAGGCAACGTTGCCAGACGCTGGGCGCCATCCACTGCCAATGCCTGCAACACCTGCTGGAAGTGCTCGGCCAACCGTTCGATATGCGCCGCGCTGAATGCCTGGCGGTCGTAATTGAACTCCAGGCCCAAGGTGTCACCGATGCCCAGCAAGACCGTCAACGGATAGTGGGTTTGCTCCAGGCTGTGGACGGCGCCAAACGTGAGCCCCGAAGGTGCGCCCTGCTCCAGCGCTTCGGACACCGGGTAGTTCTCAAACACCAGAATGCTGTCGAACAGCGCCTCGCCACCCAGCCCGGCCCAACGCTGGATCTCGAACAGCGGCGTATGCTCCTGCTCACGCAAGCGCACGTTTTGCGCCTGGATCTGCTGCAGCCACTGGCTGACCGTCATCTGTGCATCCGGCGTGGCCACGACGGGCAAGGTGTTGATGAACAGACCGACCTGTTGTTCGATACCGCGCAATTGCGCCGGACGGCCTGCCACGGTGGCGCCGAACGCCACGGTGGACTGCCCGGTGTGATGCTGCAACAGCAGCAGCCAGGCGCTTTGCACCAGCGTATTGAGGGTGACTTTATTGCGCTGGGCGAAGGCCTTGAGCTGAGCGGTCTGGCTGGCGTCGAGGTTCAGACGATGCTCGCCGTTGACGGCCAGCGCCTCGCTGTGCGCAGCCTGTAGGCCACGGGCCAGGCGGGTTGGTTCTTGCAGGTTGAGCAGTTGCTCTTTCCAGAATGCCTCGCTGACCGACTTGTCCTGCGCCTGCAGCCAGGCAATGTAATCGCGGTAACGCCCGATGGGCGCACGTAGCGGTTCACCGGCGTAATGCTGCAACACCTCGCCAAACAACTGCGAACCACTCCAGCCGTCCAGCAATATGTGGTGGTTGGTGTAGATCAAGTGATAACGGGACGCCCCCGTACGGACTACCGTCAGGCTCAGCAACGGCGCCTGCTCCAGCACAAACCCCTGGGCCCGCGCCGACTCGGCCAGGCTATCGAGTGCCACACTGCTGTCAGGACGACCTTGCCAGTCCAGCTCGGCGAACGGCATTTGCATCTGCTTGTAGACCACCTGCAACGGCTGCTCAAGCTCGGTCTGCCAGAGAAAACCGCTGCGCAGGATCTCATGGCTGTCGAGCGCCGCCTGCCAGGCCTGGCGGAAGCGCGGTACATCCAGGCCCTCGACATCAATGCGCATCTGGTTGATGTAGTCACCCGAGCCTTCGCCGTACAACGATTGGAACAACATGCCTTGCTGCATCGGCGACAGCGGGTAAACGTCTTCGATATCAGCCACCGTCACCGGCAAGCTGTCCAGTTGCGCCTGGGACAAGCGCGCCAACGGGAAGTCCGAGGGCGTGACACCCCGGTTGACACCACAGTGCTCGATCAACGCCTTGAGTTCCGTCGCGTAGTCATCCGCCAGGCGTTGTACGGTCGCTTCATCGAACATCTGCTGGCTGAAGCTCCAGTTCAACTTCAATTCACCGGCGTAGACCTGGCCGTTGATTTCCAACCAGTTACCCAGCGGTGCCTCGGCACTCTGTTCGGAACCACTGCCATCACCGGAGGGGACGAACAAGCCTTCTTGTTCGCCGCCGTCAAAACTGCCATCGAATTGCCCCAGGTAGTTGAAGGTGATGCGTGGGCGCGGCAGTTCACTCAGGGCCTGTTGAGCGTCGGCATTCCCCAGGTAACGCAGGGCACCAAAGCCCAGGCCCTTGTCGGGAATCGCGCGCAGCTGCTCCTTGATCTGCTTGAGGGAGCCGCCCAACGAATCGGTCGGCACCAGCTTCACCGGGTAGAGGCTGGTGAACCAGCCGACGGTACGGGTCAAGTCGATCTCGTCGAACAGGTCTTCACGGCCATGGCCTTCCAGGCGGATCAACATCGACGCGTCACCGGTCCAGCGCACAACGACGCGAGCCAGTGCAGTCAGCAACAGGTCATTGATCTGGGTGCGGTAAGCACTGGGGGCGTCCTGCAACAGACGCCGCGTGAAGGCCTGATCCAGATGGGTGGTCACGCTCAGCGCATGCCGGTTGCTCAAGCTGGCGTTTGGATCGGCCCCCGGCAGTCCGGTAGGGCTGCCTTGCAACTGCGTCTGCCACCAGGCCAGTTCCTGCGCCAGTGCGGCGCTGCGTGCATAGGTTTGCAGACGCTCGGCCCAGGCACGGGTCGCACTGGTCTTGGCGGGCAACACGACCGTGGCACCTTGGGCAAGCAGGCGGTAAGCCGTTTGCAGGTCTTCCAGCAGGATGCGCCAGGACACACCGTCCACCACCAAGTGATGAATCACCAGCAGCAGGCGCTGGGAGCCGTCGGCGAGGTCGACGAGCACTGCTCGCAGCAGCGGCCCTTCGCTCAGGTCGAGGCTGCGCTGGGCTTCCTCACCCAGGGCCTCTAACTCTTCGACTGCATTCAAGGTGGTCTGCCACAGGACCTGCTCGGCCTGATGCTGCTGCGGCCCGCGATACGCCGCGCTCCAGCCTGCCGCGCCCTGGACGAAACCGATGCGCAGGGCGTCGTGATGCACGATCAACGCCTGCAGCGCCGCCACCAGCAGCGGCGCCTGCAACGCCTGGTGTGGCTGTAGCACCACCGACTGGTTCCAGTGGTGACGCTGGGGAATGTCATCGGCAAAAAACGCCTGCTGGACGGGCAGCAACAACAACTCGCCGGTCAATGCAGACTGATCCATCACCACCGCGCCCTCGCCTTCCCGGGCCACGGCCGCCAGGCTCTGGACCGTCTGGTGCTGGAACAGATCCTTGGGCGTGAAGCGCACACCGGCCTGGCGGGCACGGCTGACCACCTGGATCGAGATGATCGAGTCACCGCCCAACTCGAAGAAGTTATCGTGCAAACCGACACGTGGCAGACGCAGCACGTCGGACCAGATCGCCGCGATCTTCTGCTCCAGCTCACTCTGTGGCGCCACGTACACCTGCTGCATCTGGCTGACATCCGGGCGCGGCAGGCCCTTGCGGTCGAGCTTGCCGTTCGGCGTCAGCGGCATGCGCTCAAGGAACATCAGGTGCGTGGGTACCATATAGTCCGGCAAACGGGTTTTCAGGGCGCGGCGCAAGGCTTCGCGGCAGGTCGACTGCGCCACTGCGTCGTCGACGAGCAAGGGGTCCAGCGGCACCACATAGGCGACCAGTTGCTTGCCACTCGGCCCTTCCTGGGCCACCACCACGGTTTCGCCGACACTGTCCTGCTCGCGCAGGCGCGCTTCGATCTCGCCCAGCTCGATACGGAAGCCACGGATTTTCACCTGATGGTCGACACGGCCGAGGTAATCCACCACGCCATCCGGGCGGCCACGGGTCAGGTCGCCGCTGCGATACACCCGGCTGCCGGGCTTGCCGAACGGGTCCGGTACGAAGCGTTCGGCGGTCAGGGCCGGACGCTCCAGGTAACCCCGGGCCACGCCCTCGCCGCCCAGGTACAACTCACCGGCCACACCGATGGGTTGCAGGTTGAGTTGCGCATCCAGCACGTAGCCGCTGCGGTTGCCCAACAGTGTGCCGATCGGCGCGTAGACGGCACCACAGGGATCGTCCTTGCGCGCTTTCCACAGCAACGGCGTGACCACGGTTTCGGTCGGGCCGTAGCCGTTGAACAGATAAGTCGGCTTGAGCGCGCGCCACGCCAGGTCATAGCTGGCCTGGGCCACGGCATCGCCACCGAAGCAGTACACCCGCACCTTCGGCGGGTTGCCGTCACGCTCGGCATGCTCGGCCAACTGTTGCAGATACACCGGCGGGAACACCGCCATGGTCACGTTGTGACGGTGCATTTGTTGGTAGGTGTACTCCGGCAGCCACAGGCTGTCATCGCGGATCAACACGCTCGCGCCGTTGATCAGCGGGTGCATCCAGCCTTCGTGGGACCCGTCGAAGGCGAACGACATGAAGTGCAGTTCGCAATCGGCGGGCGAGGTTTCATAACGCTCGCCGGTGGCGATGATATGGGCTACCAGTGGACCGTGAGATACCGCCACTCCCTTGGGCAGCCCCGTGGAACCGGATGTATAGATCACATAGGCGAGGTTGTCGCCGTCCAGTTTCACCTGCGGCGCCGTGTCGCTGAAGCCTGCCCACTCCTCGGTACGATCAATCGCCAGGCAATCAAGGCCGTCGGGGATCGGCAGTTGCTGCAAGGCACTGCTGTGGGTCAGCAGCAACCGGGCACGGCTGTCCTGCATCATGTACAGCAGGCGATCACGCGGGTATTCGATGTCCAGCGGCACGTAGACGCCACCGGCTTTCATCACCGCGAGGAACGCCACCATGATCTCGGCGCTGCGCGGCATCGCAATCGCGACGCGCACTTCGGGGCCGACACCACGGGCGATCAACGCATGGGCCAGGCGGTTGGCCTGGCGGTCCAGCTCGCCGTAAGTCAGCTGTTGCTCGCCAAATTTCACCGCCACCGCCTCGGGGGTTTCCCCGGCGCGGTCGGCCACCAACTCGTGCACCAGGCGCTTGGCCGAGAAGCCGGCGTCGCTCTGGTTCCACAGTTGAAGAATCTGTTGCCGTTCGGCGTTGTCCAGCAGGTTTAATTGGCTGAGATTCTGCCGTGGGTCGGCAACCATACCTTGCAACAGGTTCTGCCAGTGTCGCGCCATGCGTTGCACGGTACTCGCCTCAAACAGGTCCTGGGCATAGCCGAGCGTGGCCCAGATACCTTCGGTGGATTCCTGGATATCCAGGTCCAGGTCGAAATGCGCCGTCTTGCTTTCCCATTCCAGCCCTTCTACCGAAAGATTCGTCAGTTGCTGCTGAACCTGAGCCTGGCCCACGTCGGTCTGGTGGTTGAACATCACTTGGAACAACGGGTTGTGGCTCAGGCTGCGCTCGGGTTGCAGCGCTTCCACCAGTTGTTCGAAGGGCAGGTCCTGGTGAGCCTGGGCGTCCAGCGCCCGTTGCCGGGTCTGTTGCAACAGTTGCACGACGCTCATCTGCCCGTGGAGATCGGCCTTGAGCACCTGGGTGTTGACGAAGAAGCCGATCAGACGCTCGGTCTCGCTGCGATTGCGGTTGGCGATCGGCACACCGACACGGATCTCTTCCTGGCCGCTGTAGCGATGCAGCAACGTCTGGAACGAGGCCAATAGCAGCATGAACAAGGTCACGTCCTGCTGCTTGGCCAAGGCCTTGAGGCTTTTAGTCAACGCGCCGGGCAGTTCGAATGCCAGGCGCGCGCCACGATGGCTTTGCACAGCAGGACGCGGGTGGTCGAACGGCAACGCCAACACGCTCTGCTCACCGCCGAGCATGTCGCGCCAATACGCCAGTTGACGGGCCTTCTCGCCCGCCTCCATCCAGTTGCGCTGCCATACGGCGTAGTCGGCGTACTGAATCGGCAGCGCCGGCCATTGCAACACCTGTCCCTGGCTGTAGGCCGCATACAGTTGCACCAGCTCTTCAACCATCAGCTGCATCGACCAGCCATCGGACACGATGTGATGCTGCACCAATACCAATACATGTTCATCAGCGGCGATGCGCAGCAACGAAACCCGCAGCAAAGGCCCTTGTTCCAGATTGAAGGGTTGGGCTATTTCGGCCTCGACCCGCGCCTTGAGCTGCGCTTCCTGCACCTCGGCGTGCGCTATCGGCAACGACACCTGCGGTGAAATGATTTGAACCGTGCGGTCGCGCTCCTGGCGCAAATGGGTGCGCAGGCTTTCATGCCGGGCCAGCAAGGTATCGAAACTGCGTTGCAGGGCACCCAGGTCAAGCTGCCCTTTCAAACGCAAGGCGCTGGGGATGTGGTACGCGGCGCTTTGCGGCTCCAGTTGCCATAAAAACCATTGGCGCTCCTGGGCGTAGGACAGCGGCAACGGCTGGTCCCGCCCTACCGGCAACAGCGCGGGCGCGTTCGGCGCGCCTGGGGCCTGGGTGGTCAGTGCGGCGACAAACCCCTCCAGGCGCGGCTTTTCGAACAGTAATTTGAGCGGCACTTCGAGCTTCAATGCCTGACGAATGCGCGAGACCACTTGCATGGCCATCAGCGAATGCCCGCCCAGTTCGAAGAAGTGGTGGGTCAGGCCCACACGCTCGACGCCAAGAATATCGGCCCAGATCGCCGCAACCTGCTGTTGCAGTGGCGTAACCGGTGCCTGCCAGGTCTGTTGCACCGCGCTGCCATTGGGTTTGGGCAGCGCCTGGCGGTCAAGCTTGCCGTTGGGGTTCAACGGCATGCGGTCGAGAAAGATCAGGTGCGCAGGCACCATGTAATCGGGCAGTTGCTCACTCAAGGTGGCTTTGAGCGTTTCGCCCGCTGCCGCATGCTCGGCGGCGGACAACGGCTGGGCTGGCACAAGGTAAGCCACCAACTGGTTGTCGGCCGCCAGCAGGAAGGCTTCGCGCACCGCCTCCTGGGCCAACAGCAGCGCTTCGATCTCACCCAACTCGATTCGGAAACCGCGGATTTTGACCTGATGATCGACGCGACCGACGTATTCGATCACCCCGTCGGCGCGATAACGCGCCAGGTCACCGGTGCGGTAAAGACGCTCACCCAGGGTGCTGAACGGGTCGGCGACAAAACGTTCGGCGGTCAGGCTCGGGCGTTGCAGGTAATCACGGGCCAAGCCACTGGCACTGGCAATGTACAGCTCACCCACGGCGCCAACCGGCAACAGGTTAAGGTCACGGTCCAACACATACAGACCGCGCCCCGGCAACGCGCGGCCAATCGGGCTGGCAGTGGCGCCAATCACGGCGTTGTCGTCGCTGCAATCGAGCACGCTGGATACCACCGTGGCCTCGGTCGGCCCATACGTATTGAGCAGCCGTACATGCCCCAGCCCCGCGCGCTGCCACAACACCGGGCCGTCCAGCGGCATCGCTTCGCCGCCGATATGCACCTGCCGCAATGCGCCATAGGGCCGTGGCCCCGCTGCCAGACAATCCTGCAGGAACAGTTTCCAATAGGCGGTGGGCAAGTCGGCCAGGGTGATGCCTTGGTCGATAATCTGCCTGTACAGGTCAGCGCCGTCCCACAACTGCGGCCCGCGCAACACGACCGTCGCGCCCAGGGTCAGGGCCGGGTACAGCTGCTCGACAAAACCATCGAAGTTCAGGGTCGCGAACTGCAGTACGCGGTCGTCCGCGACCAGGCGCGAATACTCGGCCGCGATACCGGCGAATTCGCTCAATGCCGCATGGCTGATGGCAACGCCTTTTGGCTTGCCGGTGGAGCCGGAGGTGTAGATGACATACGCCAGGCTGCGGGGCTCGAACGCGGTAGGCGGGTTGTGCTCGGCACACTGCGCCAACTGCGCGTCGGCCAGGTCGATGTCCAGCGCCGTCAGATCGGCCGGCAATGGCAAGCGGTCGCGCAGGTGGGATTGGGTCAACACCAGTCGCACACCACTGTCGTCGAGCATATGCACCAGGCGTTCACGCGGGTATTCAGGGTCAAGCGGCACGTAGGCGCCACCCGCCTTGAGCACCGCCAACAGGCTGACCACCATGGCAAAAGAGCGCTCGACCGCGATCCCCACCAGCACTTCCGGGCCTACGCCTTGGGCGATCAGGTAGTGCGCCAGGCGATTGGCCTGGCGGTTCAGTTCACCGTAGCTGAGCGTTTGCTTATCCAAGGCCAGTGCCTGGCGCGCCGGATGTTCGCGGGCCTGCGCCTCGAACAACTGGTGCACGGCATGCGGTGCGGCGACGGTGGCGGGGGCATTCCAGTCCTTGAGCATCCGCTGTTGTTCGGGTGCATCGAGCATCGACAGCGTGCAAAGACGGCTGCGTGGTGCACTCACTGCCGCCTGGAGCAGGTTCTGCCAATGCTGCGCCAAGCGTTCGATGGTTGCGCTTTTGAACAGGTCGGTGGCGTAGGTCAGCGCCGCCCAGAGGCCCTTGCCGGACTCATGGGTGTCCAGGCTCAGGTCGAAATGCGTGGTCCGGCTCTCCCAATTCAGCTCCGCCACCCGCAGGCCAGGCAATGGCTGGTCATCGCGCCCGCCCTGGGCGTCGGTCTGGTGGTTGAACATCACTTGGAACAGCGGGTTATGGCTCAGACTGCGTTCAGGTTGCAGCGCCACCACCAATTGTTCAAACGGCAAGTCCTGGTGCGCCTGGGCTTCCAGGGCGCGGCGCTTGGCCTGTTGCAGCAGTTCGGCGAAGCTCATCTGCCCGTCGAGGTCGGCCTTGAGTACTTGGGTGTTGACGAAAAAGCCGATCAGCCGCTCGGTTTCCACGCGGTTGCGGTTGGCATTCGGCACGCCGATGCGGATGTCCGACTGGCCGCTGTAGCGAAACAGCAGGGTCTGGAACGAGGCCAGCAACAGCATGAACGGGGTCACGCCCTCTTGCTGGGCCAGGCGCTTGATACCAGCCACCAGGTCCGCCGGCAGATGCACCTGAAAGCTGGCGCCGCGATGGCTTTGCTGCGCCGGGCGCGAATAGTCGAGGGGCAACTCCAGCACCGGTTGCTCACCGCCCAACAGGTCCTGCCAGTAGGCCAATTGACGGGCCTTCTCCCCGGCTTCCATCCAGCTGCGCTGCCACAGCGCGTAGTCGGCATAGTGGATCGGCAAGCCCGGCAATTGCACCTCCTGGCCTTGGCTGTGCGCGGCGTAGAACTGCACCAGTTCCTCGACCATGACCTGCATCGACCAGCCATCGGAAATGATGTGGTGCTGCACCATCACCAGCACATGCTCGTCTTCGGCCAGTTGCAGCAAGGTCACGCGCAACAACGGCCCCGCCTGCAAATCGAAAGGCCGGGCTATCTCGGCTTCGATGCGCGCGATCAGTTGGTGTTCGTCGGAAACGTCCTGGTGTATCTCGATGCGCGCCTCGGGCGCTACGTTTTGCAGCAGGCGCTCGCCGTCCTGTACCAGGCGTGTGCGCAGGCTTTCATGGCGGACCAGCAGGCTGTCGAACGCGCGTTGCAGGGCCGCCAGGTCCAGTCGGCCCTGCAGACGCAGTGCGCCGGGAATATGATAAGTAGCGCTGTCCGGGTCCAGTTGCCAGAGAAACCACTGGCGCTCCTGGGCGTAGGACAACGGCAGACTCTGGCCGTCCTCACGGATCGAGGCAATCGGCAGCTGGGCGAAGCTCATGCCCCGGCTTTGCAGGCGCTGGTAAAACTGCTGGCGCTGTTCCAGAGGCAGGCGAAGAAAGCGCGAAACCAGATCGATATTAGGGTTGGAAAGCATGGGTCAAATCGCCTCTAGTTCGCTCAAAAAGTCACGAAGATCATCAAAGTCTTCCGCGCTGCCGGCGCGGAAGGTGGCGGCGGCCTGCACATAGGCACGCAGCGTTTCGGTCTGGAACACTTCCACCAGCGGCACTTCCAGGCCCAGTTCGGCCTGGACCCGCGAGGTGATCTGGATCGCCAGCAGGGAATGGCCGCCCACTTCAAAGAAGTTGTCGTTCAGACCCACTTGCGGCAGACGCAGGACATCGGCCCAGATCGCGGCGATCTGCCGTTCCAGCTCGGTTTCGGGGGCCACATAGGCCTGTTGCAGCAGGCTCGCATCCGGCTCGGGCAGGCCCTTGCGGTCGAGTTTGCCGTTGGGGGTCAGCGGCATTTGCGCCAGGAACATGAAGTGTGTCGGCACCATGTAGTCCGGCAGGTGGGTTTTCAGGGCGCGGCGCAGGGTGTCGCGCAACTCGGTTTCGTTGATCAGGCTGCCGTCTGCGGGCACTACGTAAGCCACCAACTGCTTGCCGGTCGGGCCTTCCTGGGCGACCACCACGGTTTCACCGACGTTGTCCTGTTCGCGCAGACGCGCTTCGATTTCACCCAGCTCGATACGGAAACCACGGATTTTCACCTGATGGTCGACGCGCCCCAGGTAATCCACCACGCCATCCGGGCGCCCACGGGTCAGGTCACCGCTGCGATACACGCGGCTACCCGGTTTGCCGAACGGGTCCGGCACAAAGCGCTCGGCGGTCAGTGCCGGACGTTCCAGATACCCACGGGCCACGCCTTCGCCGCCCAGGTACAGCTCACCGGCTACGCCGATGGGTTGCAGGTTGAGTTGTGAATCCAGCACGTAGCCGCTGCGGTTGCCCAGCAGCGTGCCAATGGGAGCGTAGACGGCACCGCACGGGTCGCCCTTGCGCGCTTTCCACAGCAATGGCGTGACCACGGTTTCGGTCGGGCCGTAGCCGTTGAACAGATAGGTCGGCTTGAGTGCGCGCCAGGCCAGGTCGTAGCTGGCTTGCGCCACGGCATCGCCACCGAAGCAGTACACGCGCACCTTCGGTGGGTTGCCGTCACGCTCGGCATGCTCGGCCAACTGTTGCAGGTACACCGGTGGGAACACCGCCATGGTCACGTTGTGGCGGTGCATTTGCTGGTAGGTGTATTCCGGCAGCCACAGGCTATCGTCGCGGATCAACACACTGGCGCCGTTGATCAGCGGGTGCATCCAGCCTTCATGGGAGCCGTCGAAGGCGAACGACATGAAGTGCAGTTCGCAGTCGGCGGGCGAGGTTTCATAACGCTCGCCGGTGGCGATGATATGGGCTACCAGTGGACCGTGAGATACCGCCACGCCCTTGGGCAGACCCGTGGAACCGGATGTATAGATCACATAGGCGAGGTTGTCGCCGTCCAGTTTCACATCAGGCGCCGTGTCGCTGTAACCGGACCATTCCTCGGTGCGATCAATCGCCAGGCTGTCCAGACCCTCGGGAATCGGCAGTTGCTGCAAGGCACTGCTATGAGTCAGCAGCAACTGGGCACGGCTGTCCTGCATCATGTACAGCAGGCGGTCACGCGGGTATTCGATATCCAGCGGCACATAGACGCCACCGGCCTTCATCACCGCCAGGAACGCCACCATGATTTCGGCACTGCGCGGCATGGCAATCGCCACGCGCACTTCCGGGCCGACGCCACGGGCGATCAGCGCATGGGCCAGGCGGTTGGCCTGGCGGTCCAGTTCGCCATAGCTCAGGGTTTGTGCGTCGAATTTCACGGCGACTGCATCCGGGTTTTCCCGGGCGCGGTCGGCCACCAACTGGTGAACCAGGCGTTCGGCCGAGAAGCCGGCATCGGTCTGGTTCCACAATTGCAGGATGTGCTGTTGCTCATCCTCGCCCAGCAGGTTGAGTTGGCTGATGGGTTGCTGTTGATCGGCAACCATCGCCTGCAACAGGTTCTGCCAGTGGCCGGCCATGCGCTCGATCGTGGCTGGGGCAAACAGATCAGTGGCATAACTCAGGGACGCACGCAGCGTCGCCTGGCTTTCCTCCACATCCAGCGCCAGGTCGAACTGCGCCACACCTTCATCCCAACCCAGCACCTCGACATCCAGTTCGGCGAGGCGTTGCAAGTGATTGGCGGCCGAGGTCACGCGATGGTTGAACAGCACCTGGAACAGCGGGCTCAGGCTCATGCTGCGCTCGGGTTGCAGGGCTTCTACCAGTTGCTCGAACGGCAGGTCCTGGTGGGCCTGGGCCTCCAGGGAACGCTGGCGTGCCTGTTGCAGCAGTTGCACGACGCTCATCTGCCCGTGGATATCGGCCTTGAGTACCTGGGTGTTGACGAAGAAGCCGATCAGCCCTTCGGTTTCCAGGCGATTGCGGTTGGCAATCGGCACGCCGACACGCACGTCTTCCTGGCCACTGTAGCGGTGCAGCAACGCCTGGTAGGACGCCAGCAGTACCATCGGCAACGTCACACCGGCGGCTTGCGCCAAGCGGCGCAAACCGGCCAGAAGCTGCGTTTGCAACTCAATGCCCAGGCGGGCGCCACGGTGGCTTTGTACCGCGGGGCGCAGGTAGTCGAAAGGCAACTCCAGCACCGGCTGCATGCCACCCAACTGGGCCTGCCAGTACGCCAGTTGGCGGGCCTTCTCGCCGGCCTCCATCCAGTTGCGCTGCCACAGGGAGTAGTCGGCGTACTGGATCGGCAAGGCTGGCAAGTCTGGCACGTGGCCTTGGCTGAAGGTGGCGTACAGCTGCACCAGTTCCTCGACCATCAGTTGCATCGACCAGCCATCGGAGACGATGTGGTGCTGCACCAGCACCAGTACGTGCTCATCAACAGCCAGGCGCAGCAACCTGGCCCGCAACAGCGGCCCGCGCAGCAGGTCGAATGGCTGCGCAACCACTTCTGCGACCCGCGCCTTGAGGCTGTCTTCTTCGGTGTCGAGCAGGCTGATCTCGATCAGGCCCGAGTCTTCAATCACCTGAACTGCGCCGCCAGCGTCCTGGCGCACATAGGTGCGCAGGCTTTCATGGCGTGCCAGCAAGGTGTCGAAACTGCATTGCAGCGCGGCCAGGTCAAGCGGCCCTTTCAAACGTAATGCGCTGGGGATGTGATACGCCGTGCTTTGCGGGTCCAGTTGCCAGAGGAACCATTGGCGCTCCTGGGCATAGGACAGCGGCAGCGGTTGGTGGCGGTCGGCCTTGAGCAAGGCCGGCGCAACCACTCCCTCCTCGCCCAAGGCCTGCACGAAGTCACCCAGCAGCGGGTGTTCGAACAGAGTCTTGAGCGCCACTTCCAGCGCCAGCACCTGGCGAACCCGCGAGACAACACGGGTGGCCAGCAGCGAATGCCCGCCGAGTTCGAAGAAGTGATCGTCAAGGCCGACCTGCGGCAGCTCCAGCACCTCGGCCCAGATCGCCGCGACCTGCTGTTCACGCGGCGTCACGGGCGCCACATGACCTGTGCGCAACAGCGCCGCGTCCACCGCCGGCAATGCCTTGCGGTCGAGCTTGCCGTTGGGGGTCAGGGGCAGGCTATCGAGGAACACCAGGTGCGCCGGCACCATGTAGTCCGGCAGGCGCTCGCGCAGGGCCGCCCTGTAGACTTCTGGCGTGTCGGGTGCGGAACTGACCAGGTAGGCGATCAAGCGGTCGTTGTCGGCCAGGACCACGGCTTCGCGCACCCCGGCGCGCTCGCGCAGGCACGCTTCGATTTCGCCGAGTTCGATGCGGAACCCACGCACCTTGACCTGATGGTCGACGCGGCCGATGTATTCCACCACGCCATCGGCACGGTAGCGGGCCAGGTCGCCGGTGCGGTACAGGCGTTCTCCCGGCGCACCATACGGGTTGGGCACAAAGCGCTCGGCCGTCAGCGCGGGGCGCTCGTGGTAACCGCGAGCCAGGCCGACGCCGCCGATCAGCAGTTCACCGGCGGCCCCCACCGGGCTGGGCGTCAAACCGGCATTGAGGATGAACAACGTGGTATTGGCGATAGGCCGCCCCACAAATGGCCGTGCTTCGTGCAGGCGATGGGCAGCCGACCAGATGGTGGTTTCGGTGGGGCCATAGAGGTTCCACAGCGGGCCTTGCAGGTCGAGCATGCGCTGCGCCAGGTCGGCCGGCAGCGCTTCGCCGCCGCACAGGCTCTTGATACCGCGCAGCAGCTCGGCGCGTGGGCTTTCCAGCAGCATGCGCCAGGTCGACGGTGTGGCTTGCAGCACGTTGGCCGATTGGCTGTGGACCAGATCGATGATCGCTTCCGGATCGAGGGCCAGCTCCTGGCCGCTCAGCAGTACCGTGGCACCCACCATCAGGGGCACGTACAGCTCCAAGGCGAAGATATCGAACGAGAAGGTGGTCAGCGACAACACGCGGGCGTCAGCACCGATGTCCAGGGTGCCGGCCATGCCGCAGGTGAAGCTGCACAGCGCCTGGTGGCGCACCATCACACCCTTGGGCTTGCCGGTGGAGCCGGAGGTGTAGATCACGTAGGCCAGGTGTTCCGGCGTGACGTTGACCTGGGGGTTGTGCTCGGCGGCATTGTCATCCGCCTCGACCATCAGCACCTGCACACCCTGCGAGTGCGCCAAGCTGCCGTCCAAGTGCGGCTGGGTCAGCAAGACTTGCGCACGGCTGTCTTCAAGCATGAAGGCCAGGCGGTCCGCCGGGAATTGCGGGTCGAGCGGCACGTAGGCACCACCCGCCTTGAGGGTCGCCAACAGGCCGATCACCATGTCCAGCGAACGCTCGACATGCACCGCCACCAGTACGTCCGGCCCTACGCCCGCCGCGATCAGGCGATGGGCCAGGCGGTTGGTGCGACGGTTGAGTTCGCCGTAGCTGAGACCCTGGCCATTGAACTGCAGCGCCAGCGCGTCCGGGTGTGCCAGGGCCTGGGCCTCGAACAGTAGGTGCACGCAACGCTCGCGGGGGTAATCAACCGACGTGTCATTCCAGGCCTCGACCATCTGTTGCCATTGCGGCGCACTGAGCATCGCCAGCTCATCCACAGCCTGGGATGCATCGTGCACCACGGCGCGCAGCAGGTTCTGCCAGTGCTCGGCCAGGCGCTCGACGGTCGTGGCGTCGAACAGGTCGGTGGCGTAGGTCAGGGACGCCCACAGGCCTTCGGCGGACTCTTCGGTTTCCAGGTTCAGATCGAACTGGGTGCTGTGCCCGGCCCAATCCACCGCTTGCAGGTCCAGGCCCGGCAACTGCAGCGGGGCTGCACGCAGGTTGTCCTGGTGGTTGAACATCACCTGGAACAGCGGGTTATGGCTGAGGCTGCGCTCCGGTTGCAGGGCTTCGACCAGTTGTTCGAACGGCAGGTCCTGATGCGCCTGGGCGTCCAGGGCGTGCTGCTTGACCTGGGCGAGCAATTGATCGAAGGCCATCTGCCCGTGCACGTCGGCTTGCAGCACCTGGGTGTTGACGAAGAAGCCCAGCAGACGCTCGGTTTCCAGGCGATTACGGTTAGCGATCGGTACGCCGACGCGGATCCGGGACTGGCCGCTGTAGCGATGCAGCAAGGTCTGGAACGACGCCAGCAGCACGACAAACAGAGTCACCTCCTGACGCTGGGCCAGGGCCTTGAGCTCAGTGACCAGCGCGTTGTCGAGCTGGACTTGGCGGCGTGCGCCACGATGGCTTTGCAGCGCCGGCCGCGGGTAATCCAGCGGCAGCTCAAGCACCGGATGCTCGGTGCCCAGACGGGTGCGCCAGTAGTCGAGTTGGCGCTGTTTTTCACCGGCCGCCATCCAGTCACGTTGCCACTGGGCATAGTCGACGTACTGGATCGGCGGCGCAGGCAACGGGGACTGGCCCTGATAGAGCGCCACCAGTTCGTCGACCATGACTTGCATCGACCAGCCGTCGGAGATGATGTGATGCTGGGTGATCACCAGCACATGGTGCTCGACCTCGACCTCCAGCAAGTTGACGCGCATCAGCGGGCCATTGACCAGGTCGAACGGGCGCTGGATTTCCTGCGCCACCGCTTGTTCGATCACCGAGGCCGCGACCCGCTGGTGTTCGATCGGCATCGCCATGCGCGGATGAATCACTTGCCAGGTGTGCTCGTCCTCTTCTACAAAGGTGGTGCGCAGCGGCTCATGGCGCTGTACCAGGGCCTGGAACGCCCGCTCCAGCGCCGCGACGTCCAAGGGGCCGCGCAGATGCATTGCACTCGGCACGTGGTAAGCCGCGCTGGTGGGGTCCAGTTGCCAGAGGAACCATTGGCGCTCCTGGGCGAACGACAGCGCCAGCGGCTGGTCCCGCGTCACAGCCACCAGCGGCAGCTCCCTGGCGGTCTGCAACCCGGCGCAAGCGGCTGCGAACGCTTCCAGCGTCGGTTGTTCGAACAGCGTGCGCAACGGCACTTCCAGTTGCAGTGCGTGGCGCACCCGCGAAATGACTTGGGTCGCCAGCAACGAATGACCGCCACGTTCGAAGAAGTGGTCATTGAGCCCCACCTGATCCACTTGCAACACCGCTTGCCAGATGGCGGCCAAGCGCGTTTGCAGCGGGGTTTGCGGCGCCCGGTAAGCCTGGCGCGCCTGGTTCAGGTCCGGTGCCGGCAGTGCGCGACGGTCAAGCTTGCCATTGTTGTTCAACGGCAAGGCGTCGAGGACAACCCAGTGCCCCGGCACCATGTAATCCGGCAAGGACTGGCGCAAGGTGGCCGCCAATGCCGGGGTGCCCACGCTTTGCCCGTTGGCGGCGACCACATATGCCACCAATTGCGTGCCCGTCGGGCTCGATTGTGCGATGACGGCCGCTTCACGCAGCTGCGGCAAGGCTTGCAGGCTGGCTTCGATCTCACCCATTTCCACGCGGAACCCGCGGATCTTCACTTGATGATCGATGCGCCCGACATACTCCAGCGCACCCGCCTGGTTATAGCGCGCCAGGTCGCCACTGCGGTAAAGCCGCGCGCCGGGCACGGCGGAAAACGGGTTTGGCAAAAAGCGCTCGGCGGTCAGCGCCGGGCGATCGAAGTAACGCTGGGCCAAACCGTGTTCGGCGCCGATGCACAGCTCGCCCACGCCGTCGGTGGCCAATAATTCGAAACCACTGTCCAGCACATACAAGGAGCGACCGTCGATGGCCCGACCAATCGGCACACCAAACGCATCGCTGGCATCCACCAATTGGCAGTCATGCACGCTGGACACCACGGTGGCCTCGGTGGGCCCGTAGGTGTTGACCAAACGCACGTCACCCAACCCGGCGGCGTACCAAGCGCGCAGCCCTTCCACCGACATCGCCTCGCCGCCGACATGCACCTGACGCAGGTTGCCCAGGGTGCGCTGGTCGAGGGCGCACTCCTTGGCGAGCAAATACCAGTAGGCGGCGGGCAGGTCGGCGAGGGTCACGCCCTGCTCGACGATTTCCCGCGCCAATTGCCCGGCATCCCATAGCTCATCGCCGCGCATGACCAACGCTGCGCCCACACACAGCGGCGGGTAGCATTGCTCGACAAAGCCGTCGAAGCTGAACGTGGCAAATTGCAGCACGCGATCCGCCGCGCTCAACCGGCTATAGGCCTCGGCGCTGTCGCAGAACTGGCCGAGGGCGGCATGGTCGATGGCCACACCCTTGGGCAGCCCGGTGGAGCCCGAGGTGTAGATCACATAGGCCAGGTCGGCAGCGGCGGCATGATTGGTTGGATTGGTCGACGGGTAGCCTGCCAGTTCTTCGCCGGACGCGGTGAAACTCTCGCGCGCCAGCCCTTGGGGCAACGGCAGGTCGGCCAGCAGCCCGGTTTCGCTGAGCAGCAGGTCGAGCCGGCTGTCTGTCAGCATGTAGGCCAGGCGTTCGGCGGGGTAGTTCGGGTCCAGCGGCACATAGGCGGCGCCACTTTTGAGCACCGCCAGCAGGCTGACGATCAACTGCGGACCACGTCGTGCCGCCAGGCCGACGCGCTGGCCTGGGCCAACGCCCAGTTCCAGCAGGCGATGGGCAAGCCGGTTGGCGCGAGCATTGAGCTGGGCGTAGCTCAGGCGTGCCTCACCCGCCTGCACGGCCATCGCGTCGGGTGTGGCGCTGGCCTGGGCGGCTATACGCTCGTGCACGCGCAGGTGACGCTGGGCCTGGCTGGGCGACTGGCTGAGGGCAAGCATGTCGCGCCGTGCGGCTTGGTCGAGCAGAAGCAGGTTGCCAATGGGCGCCTGGGCATCCGCGAGCATCTGCACCAGCAGGTGGTGCAGGTTGCGGCTTAATTGAGCGACCTGCCGAGCACTGAAGCACGCCTGGTCATAACCAAACTCCAGGCGCAGGCAACTGCCCAGCTCAATGCCCAGGGTCAGTGGATAATGGGTCTGCTCGTGGTTATGCAGGCGGCCGAACGTCAGGCCGGCAGGCGCGCCCTGCTTCAAGGCCTCGGCCACCGGGAAGTTTTCGAACACCAGCAAGGTATCGAACAGCGCGCTGCCCTGCTGTCCTGCCCATCCCTGGATGTCATAGAGCGGCACATGTTCATGGTCGCGCAGGCTCAGGTTGAGGGCTTGCAGCTCACTCAGCCAGTCGGCCACCGGCTGGGCCGGCGACGCTGCATTGATGATCGGCAGCGTGTTGATGAACAGGCCCAACTGCTGTTCGATCCCCGGCAATGGTGCCGAGCGTCCCGCGACGGTGGCACCAAAGGCCACGCAGTCCTGCCCGGTATAGCGTTGCAGCAGCACGCTCCATGCGCCTTGGAGCAAGGTGTTGAGGGTGACTTTGTGGTGGCGGGCAAACTCACCCAGGGCACGCGTGAAGTCGTCGCTCAGCACGACCTGATGGTCAGCCATGCCCTTGCCTTCGAACGGCACACGCAGCGCCTGCGCAAGCAGGGTTGGCGCTTGCAGCGGCGCCAGCGCAGACTTCCAGAACGCCTCGCCCGACGCTTGCTGTTGCAGCCAGCCCAGGTAATCGCGGAACTGCCCCTGCGGCACCGGCACGGTTTGCCCGGCGTAATGGGCGATCACTTCGCCGAGCAACTGGGCGTTACTCCAGCCGTCCATGAGGATGTGGTGGCTGGTGAAGATCAGGTGCCAGGCACCGCCGGCACCGCGCACCAGCATCAGGCGAAACAGCGGCGCAGCATTCAGCGCAAATCCCTTCTCGCGTTCGGCAGCGGCGAATGCATCAAAATCAGCATCGACATCTTCGATCACTTGCAACTGCACATCGACATGACGCTGAATCACTTGATGGGCACTGTCCAGGCCGAGCCAGTGGAAGCTGCTGCGCAGGATGTCATGGCGATCCAGCGCGGCTTGCCAGGCACGGCCGAATGCGAGCAAGTCCAGGCCTTCAATGTCCAGGCGCAACTGGTTGATGTAAGCCTCGGCCTCGGGCGCATACAGGGTATGGAACAACATACCCTGCTGCATCGGCGACAACGGATAGAGATCGGCAATCGCCGGCCCGGCGATGGGCAAGGCGTCCAGTTGCTGCTGGGTCAGGCGCGCCAGGGGGAAGTCCGAAGGCGTGACCTGCCCCGCCGGCGTGGCGCAGCAGTGTTCAATCAAGGCCTGGAGTTCAGCGGCATAGTCATCCGCCAGGCGTTGGACGGTCGCCACCTCGAACATCTCACGACTGAACCCCCACCGCAGGGCCAGCTCACCGCCGTACACCTGCCCTTCCACCGTCAGCCAGTTGGCCAGCGGTGCCTCGGGGTCCTGGGCCTGTCCGCTGCCCTGGTCAGCCGGAACGAACAGCGCCGCCTCGTTGAATTGGCGGTCGAACTGCCCCAGGTAGTTGAAGGTGATGCGCGGCATGGACTGTTTGGACAAGGCCTCACGTGCGTCGGGTGCGCCGAGGTAGCGCAGCAGGCCATAGCCGATACCTTTATGCGGCACCGCACGCAGTTGCTCCTTCACCGACTTGATCGCAGCCGACAGCTCACCCTCGGCTTGCAGGCGCACCGGGAACAGGCTGGTAAACCAACCCACGGTGCGGCTCAGGTCGAGCGTGTCGAACAGGTCTTCGCGACCATGGCCTTCCAGCTGGATAAGTGCGGCAGGTTGCTCGCTCCAGCGGCTGATGACCCGCGCCAACGCAGTCAGCAGCAGGTCGTTGACCTGGGTGCGGTAGGCCGCCGGAGCGTCTTGCAGCAGTTGGCGGGTGTGGTCGGCGCTGAGGCGGATTTCGAGTGTACTGCCCAGGCGATTTTGCAGGCCGCCCTGGGGGTTGTCGCACGGCAGGTCAGCGCTTGCGGTCTGTGCCTGCCAATACCGCAGTTGCGCGTCCAGCGTCTGCGCGTGGGCCTGCAACCGATGCGCCCACTGCTGGTAGGCGCTGGTCTTGGCCGGCAATGCGGCGTTGACGTAGGCCTGTTGCAGGTCTTCGAGCAGGATACGCCACGATACGCCGTCCACTGCCAGGTGATGCACCACCAGCAACAGGCGCTGGGTGCGGTCGGCCATCATTGCCAGGACCGCACGCAGCAGCGGGCCCTGTTCAAGATCAAGGCTGCGTTGAGCCTCGTCGCACAGTGCGGCCAACTCAGCCTCGCCGGCGACCTGGGACTGCCATAACGAAGCCGATGCAACCGGCTCGGCGTGGGCCTGGCGCCAACCGTCCGCCTGTTGCACAAAACGCAGGCGCAAGGCGTCGTGATGGTTGATCAAGCGGGTCAAGGCGGCCTCAAGGCGCATGGGCTCCAGCGCCTCACGCGGAGTCAGCAGCAACGACTGGTTCCAGTGCTGGCGCGCCGGGATCGCCTGCTCGAAAAAGCTGTGTTGCACTGGCGTGAGGAACACCTCGCCGGTGACCGGCCCCTGGTCGATGAGGGTCGCCTGCTCGAAGGTCGCCACCAGCGCCAGGCTGCGTACGCTCTGGTACTGGAACAGGTCCCGCGGGCTCAGGCGAATGCCCGCCTGGCGCGCACGGCTGACTACCTGGATGGAGATGATCGAATCGCCACCCAGTTCGAAGAAATTGTCTTCCAGGCCGACGTGTTCCACACCGAGCACATCGCTCCAGATTGCTGCCAGGGCTTTTTGCACGTCGCTTTCCGGGGCGACATAAGCCTGCTGGGGCGCAGCATCCGGCAATGGCAAGGCCTTGCGGTCGAGCTTGCCGTTGGCGGTCACCGGCAGCCTGGCCAGGTGCACCAGATGGGTCGGCACCATGTATTCCGGGAGGCTTTCGAGCAGCCAGGCCTTGAGGTCGGCAGGCGTTTCGTCGGCCAGTACCAGGTAGGCCACCAGTTGCTTGCCGCCTTGCACCAGCACCACGGCTTCGCGCACCGAAGGGTGTTGCATCAGGCGCGTTTCGATTTCGCCCAGCTCGATACGCAGGCCACGCAGCTTGACCTGATGATCGAGGCGACCCAGGTATTCGATCACCCCATCGGCACGCTGGCGCACGCGGTCACCAGTGCGATACAGACGCACACCGTCACCGAACGGGCTTGGCACGAAACGTTCGGCGGTCAGTGCCGGGCGCCGGTGGTAACTGCGTGCCAGGCCGGCGCCGCCCAGGTACAGCTCACCGCTGACGCCCGCAGGCACCGGGTTCATCTGGGCATCGAGCACGTACGTACCGAGGTTGGCGATGGGTCGACCGATGGGCACGCTGTCGGCGCCTTCGTCGACGCAGGTCCAGTGGGTCACGTCGATGGCGGCTTCGGTCGGGCCGTATAGGTTGAACAAGCCCGCCTGTGGCAACTTGGCGAACACTTGCAACTGCGCATCCAGCGGCAAGGCTTCGCCGCTGCAGACAATGCGTCGCAGCGTGTTGCAGGCTTGCACGCCCGGCTCATGGATAAACGCCTGAAGCATCGACGGTACGAAGTGCAAGGTGGTAATGCGGTGTTGCCCGATGGTCTCGATCAACCGCGCCGGTTCGCGGTGTTCACCGGGCGCAGCGACGACCAGGCGGGCGCCGGTCATCAGCGGCCAGAAGAACTCCCACACCGAGACGTCGAAACTGAACGGGGTTTTCTGCAGCACCGCATCGCTGGCGTCCAGGCCGTAGGCCTGCTGCATCCAGCACAAACGGTTGACCAACGCACGGTGGCTGTTGCCGGCCCCCTTGGGCTTGCCCGTTGAGCCGGAGGTGTAGATCACGTAGGCCAGGTTCAGCGCCTGCAGGTCGACGCGTGGCGACTGACGGCTGTAACCGTCGAGCCAGCTCGCGGGCTGGTCCAGGGCAATCACCTGGATGCCCTCGGTGGGCAGCAATGGCAACAGGTCGCGCTGGCTGAGCAGCAACTGGATGCCGCTGTCGTCGATCATGTAGGCCAGGCGTTCCCGGGGGTATTCAGGGTCCAGCGGGACATAGGCGCCGCCGGCCTTGAGAATGGCGAGCAAGCCGACCACCATTTCGATGGAGCGCTCGACGCAGATCCCTACCAGCGTGTCAGGGCCGACGCCCTGCTCGCGCAAGGCGTGGGCCAGCTGGTTGGCGCGGGTGTCGAGCTGGGCGTAGGTCAGCGTGGTTGCACCGAACACCAGCGCCGGTGCATCCGGCGTGGCCTGCGCCTGGTCTTCGATCAGGTGATGAATGCCGCGCTCGGTCGGGTACGCCTCGGCGGTCTGGTTCCATGCGTGGACCAGCACCTGCCGCTCATCCGCCGCCAACATCGGCAATTCGCCGATGCGCTGTTCACCGTCGGCCACCATGGCCTGCAACAGGCTGAGCCAATGCCCGGCCATGCGCTCGATGGTTGGCGCGTCGAACAGGTCGTTGGCGTAGGTCAACGCGGCATGCAGGGTGCCGGATTTTTCATAGGTGTCGAGGGTCAGGTCGAACTGGGTGGTGCGGCCTTGCCATTCCACCAGCGCCAGCTCCAGGCCGGAGGCGGTGCTGACGCTGGCAATGTCGGCCACCACCGGCTGGTGGTTGTACATCACCTGGAACAGCGGCGTATGGCTCAGGCTGCGTTCTACATTGAGGGCTTCCACCAGGCGTTCGAAGGGCAATTCCTGATGAGCCTGGGCACCGAGGGCGTGCTCCTTGATGCTGTGTAGCAGCTCAGTGATGCGGGTTTGCCCGGTCAGCTCGGTGCGCAAGACCTGGGTATTGACGAAGAAGCCTATCAACCCTTCGACTTCAGTGCGGTTGCGGTTGGCGATCGGCACACCGACGCGGATATCGCCCTGCCCGGTGTAGCGATGCAGCAACACGTTGAAAGCACCGAGCAACAGCATGAACAGGGTGACGTTGTGTTTTTGCGCGCAACTACGCAACTGTATGGCCAGCTCAGGTTCAATCATGAAGTTGTGGCGCGTGCCCTGGTAGCTCGGCATCGCCGGACGCGGGCGGTCGGTGGGCAGCTCCAGCACCGGGTGCTCATCGCCCAGGCGTGCTTGCCAGTAATCCAGTTGGCGCGTCTGCTCCCCCGCTTCCAGCCAGCGGCGCTGCCACAGGGCGTAGTCGCTGTACTGGATCGGCAAGGCCGGCAGTTGCGGGGTTTCGTTGCGCTCGTGGGCGTCGTAGCAGCGGATGAACTCGTCGATCAGCACATTCATCGACCAGCCATCGGAGACGATGTGGTGCAGGGTCAACAGCAGCACGTGTTCCTGCGCGTCGAGCTTGAGCAATTGCACGCGCAGCAACGGACCGTTTTCCAGGTCGAACGACAGCAGCGATTGACGGGTCGCGGCCTCGTTGACGGCCTGTTCGCGCTCGGCGGCGACCAGGTGGCTAAGGTCCAGGTGCTCGACGGTCAACGACGTGTCTGCCGGCACCTGCATCAGGCGCTCGTCCGCCTGGCGCTGGAATACTGTGCGCAGGGTTTCGTGGCGCGCGACCAGGCTGGCAAAGGCCTGCTCCAACGCGCCGAGGCTCAACGCCCCCTTGAGCCGTACCGCTCCCGGCAGATTATAGGCGCCGCTGGCCGGGTCCAATTGCCAAAGAAACCACATGCGTTGCTGCGCGTAGGACAACGCTTGGCGATCCTCCACTTCCACCCCCGCCGGAATGGGGAACCGGGAAAAATCCACGCCTTCTTTCTGCAGGGCCTGCAGGAACAATTGGCGTTTTTCCAGGGGCAACCCGATAAACCGGCGAGCAAGTTTCAAGGAGTCTTCAGCATTCATTTCTTGGAGTCCGGAGCAGTAGGCAGGAAGCACAAAGGCACGTCGTCCCTATAAAACGAACCGGAGAGGGAAAAATTAGCGGGGGATGGGAGGCGCGGCGCACAGTGTCATCAAGGGTTACATCAATCTCGGGAAGACCACCCGAACAGCAGCTAGCATTGAAGAACACTACTTTTTGCAACTACATTTAGTTACACGCAGGGAACGCCGTGTCTAAAAATGAAAAGCTGCTGGCCAAACTGCTCAACGAGCAAATGACATTTACCTGGCCCGAGCTCGTCACGCTGCTGCGACGACTGGGCTACACGCAGATTGAAGGGGCTGGAAGCCGCGTCAAATGCGACATCGGCGACCCCAGTGCAATGATCACCTTGCACAAGCCTCACCCTGGCAACGAGTTGAAACACTACATTCGGCGCCAGATCATCGAACAATTGAAATCAGGAGAGCTGATTCAGTGAACAACCAACTGAAACACAACGGCTACATCGGCTCCATCGAAGCCAGCCTCGAAGACAACTGCCTGTTCGGCAAGGTCTTGTTCATCAAGGCGCTGGTGAGCTACGAAGGGAAAACCGTCGCCGAACTGGATAAGGCCTTTCGGGAGGCGGTGGATGATTACCTCGCCACCTGCCAGACCCTGGGGCATGCACCAGAGAAACCTTGCAAAGGTTCCTTCAACGTCCGGGTCGGCCATGATCTGCATCTTGCTGCCGCCCTTGAGGCGACGCGCAAGAAAGTGACGCTCAACGACCTGACGCGCCAGGCGTTGAACGAGTTTCTGCAGCATCACAGCGCAGACGCTTGCCCTGCGATCAACTGATCATCCCAGCCGCCGATACCCCGACACCGCAGCCCCCAACACGACCGCCCCCGCCGCCAGCGCCACCCAGAACCCGCTGGTGGCGCCAAAGTGATCGATCATCCACCCGGAGCTGGCCGCGCCTATGGCCACGCCGATGCTGAGGCCGGTGATCAGCCAGGTCATGCCCTCGGTCAGTCGGCTGGCGGGCACGACCTGTTCCACCAGGGCCATGGACACAATCAGTGTGGGGGCGAAGAACAGCCCGGAGACAAAGACCGCCACCGCCAGCCCTGCGATGTTGGTCACCAGCAGCAACGGCAAAGTGGTCAACGCCGTGGCGATGCCGCACAACAGGAACTGCCGGGGCAACGGCGCCTTGAGCTTGAGGGTGCCGAACGCCAGCCCCGCCAGGCACGAACCGATGGCGTACACCGACAGCACGATACTGGCAGCCGCCGGCTGGCCTTGATGCTGGGCAAAGGCGACACTGACCACATCTACCACGCCGACGATCACACCCATGGCCAGCAGGAGAATCATCAGGATCAGCACCGAGGGCGAGGCGATCAGCCAGCGACCGTGATGCCCGTGATGCGCGTGCACCGGCGGCTCGGTCTCACGCTGCAACACAAAGGTGGTGACGCCCACCGCCAGCAACAACGCAGCCACCAGCGGCCCGGCTTCCGGGAACAGCACCACGCACAAACCCACCGAGATCGGCGGGCCGATGATGAAGCACACCTCATCCAGCACCGACTCCAGGGCAAATGCGGTCTGCAACTTGGGCTGGCCTCGGTACAACTCGGTCCAGCGCGCCCGCACCATGGCCGACATGTTGGGCATGCAACCGGCCAGGGCGGCGAACAGGAACAACGTCCAGTTCGGTGCCTGCAAGCGGGTGCACAGCAGCAACATCAGCAACGCCCCGCCGCCGATCAACGCGGCAACCGGCAACACCCGCCCTTGGCTGTAGCGGTCCACCAGCCTGGATACCTGCGGCGCGCAAAACGCCGTGGCCAGGGCAAATACCGCCGCCACCGAGCCCGCCAGTCCGTAACCGCCGTGCACCTGCGAGAGCATGGTGATCAAGCCGATCCCCGTCATCGAGACCGGCATGCGCGCCAGCATCCCCGCCAGTACAAAAGCCCGGGCGCCAGGGACCTGGAACAATTCGGCGTAAGGGTTTGCCATGGCTCAGAAACCTTCTGTCCTTAAGGTGCGCAACCTTTTATCACACCAACCGCTTGATCTGCTTGTGTCGCCACACCAGCCGATAATACGCAGTCTGCAACGCCAGCATGGCCAGGTAGGTCACCGGAAATGCCATCCACACCCCTTCCAGGCCGAAGTGGGCGTTGAGCAGGTACGCCATCGGCAGTTCCACGCAGAGCACGCAGAAGATCGAGATCGCCACCGGCATCAACACCACGCCGCTTGCGCGCATGATCCCGCCGATCACGGCCTGGAAGCCGAATACCAAAATGCTCCACAACATGATGTGCAACAGGTGTTCGGCATTGACCCGGGCCGCGTCATCGGTGATGAACAGGCCGAGCAGCCAGTGGGACAGGACATAACCCAGCACAATCAGGCCACCGGTCAGGCAGGTGTTGATCAGCAGGCCGGTGCGCAGGATCGGGCCGATGCGCTCCAGACGCCCGGCGCCAATCGCCTGGGCCCCGAGGATCGATGCGGTGATGGCAATCGACAGCGCCGGGAACTGCACGTAATTGACGATCTGCGTCACCGCGCCATAGGCCGCCGTGGCCTGGGAACCGTGACCGTTGACCAGCGCGAGGATGACCAGCTCCGACAGCGACAACACCACCATCTGCAAGCCCGTGGGCAAGCCGATGCGCAGGACCTTGCCGAGAATGATCCGATCCAGGCGCAGGGCCGCCAACAATTCACGGTCCGGCGCCATCACATGGTTCTTGTGGCGCAGCCGCATTATCAGAAACAGCATCGCTGCCGCGTTACCCACCAACCCGGCGTACACCGCGCTCTGGATACCCAAGGGCGGCAGGCCGATCCAGCCGCGGATCAGCGCCGGTGTCAGCAGCAGGCTCACCAGGGTCGAAACCATCAGCGCGAGCAACGGCGAGATCGTGTCGCTGACACCACGCAGCAATTGGGTGTAGAGGATAAAGACCAGCAGCAGCGGCATGATCAACATCATCATCTGTGCATAACCCACGGCGTCGTCGAGCACATCGACCGGCGTGCCGAGTGCCTGCAAGGCCGGGCGCGCAAACAGGCTGCCGAGCACCGCAGCGATCACCCCCACCAACGCCCCCAGAGTCAGTGTGGCGCCGGTGATCACCTTGACCAACGCGGTTTCCTGTGCGCCCCAGGCCTGGCCGATCAGTACCGAGGCGCCCGCCCCCAGGCCGATCACCAGGGCGATAAAAAAGAACACGATGGGAAACATCCCAGATACCGCCGCCAGCGCCTGGGTGCCGAGCATCTGCCCGACGTAGATACCGTTGAGGGTGCCGGAAAAGCTTTGCAGGAAGTTGGACAGCACCATCGGTGCCAGAAAGATCAGGTAGATCTGCCACAACGGCCGTTGCTGGGTGACTTCCATGAGGGTTCGGATCCAGGAGTTGTTATCAGACAGGGAACGCGTCGCGCGACAGCCAGGCCAGGTAGGCCTGCACGTCTACCGGCCAGTGCGCGATCTTGCTCGAAAAATCCGCCGCATCAGAGGCAAATAACGCACGCGAGGCGTCTTCGAAGCCGGGCAGGTCACCGCCGATGGCGCTCATGAACCGATAGCCGGCTTCCTTGGCCTGGCGTATCCGGTCACGGGAAGCATGGGCAGTGCGCGCTTCATCCACCAGCCGCCGCAACGCCGCCGAAGCACCGCCGCGTTGCTGGCCCAGCCATTCCCAATGACGCGGCAACAGCGTGACTTCCCGCGCGACCACCCCCAGCTTCGGGCGCCCGACCGAGGGGGGAGCGGGAGGCTCGTCAGTCATGTCGACCTGGGCAGGTGGTTCGGGCGCATAGCCCTCAGGCCAGGGAAAGTCGACCTGGTTGCCGGTGGCATCGTCGAAGACCAGGAAGCTGCCCGCGGGCTGGTCAAGCTCGGCGAGCGTCGTGGCGACGTCGGCATAGGAACCTGCCGCCACACGTTGGTGGCGAACAAAGGCTGTGCAAGCAGGAAGGGGGTGCGTAGGCATGGTTATTACCCGGGTGATATGTGTTTTACCCGGATCATATTAGCCAAAGTTTTACCAGATGCAAGGTTATTGTCGTATGGGTCAGAGGTTGTCGCGCTTCATTTGCAGGGTCAGGTGAAACGGCATGCTGGATAGACCGTTTCCGACACCGCAATCAGCCCGCCATCCTCATCACGATACTGGCGGATGATTTGATAGCGACAGTGCTGAATCCGCTGCTGGGTTATGACTGTGTGGCGCAAATTACCCGAAAGACGGCGGTGCAGTTGGGACTGATCACCGCCGAAGAGTATGAGCGACAGGTACAGCCGGAAAGAATGATCAGCCCCGACTGGTCACGGAATGTGGCGGCCCACAATCAACCACGCGACGAATGCGCTTGTTTTTCTCTTATTACGTGGTCGACGTTGACCCAGTTAAACCTTTCATCTTCTGCGCCCCTACCGCCTTTGCCATCAGTGCCAATATCGAGCTCCTTCATCAGGCCCGGGCGCTTGAGAAGTTCAGCCGCGAGTTCAGACATATCTGTCGGTGGGCTCTTTTCAGCCTCACGCTTTAAACTATCGAAGCTGATGTAGTTATCCGCCCCCCAGTACTGTTTGAACTTTTCCTCAAGGGCCTGAAGCAGGTCAACATCACTCATTTTTTTATAGCTTGGCGCTGCATCCCGCTCGGATACCCTTCCAATAGTGTCGCGCCCGATTTTCCCGTCAGGAATGTCAGCATTATGGTCGGAATCCAGTTTTCTATTGAGCCCCGGCCGACTGATGATTTCCTTGGCCAACAGGGTCATTCGGTCATCCACAGGGTTATCAGTCAAAGGACGATTTGCAACTTCACGAAGCGATTTCTGAGTGATCTTGCCATGCTCGTTTGGCTTGAAGTAATCAAAGTTATTACCCAACTCCGTCGTTAAATCTGAGTCTTTGGCCTGTTTGAAATTATTTGCGACCTCAGCATTCTGCGGGCTCATGCCGCTCGCTGCCGGATAATAATTGCGTGCCCCATTGGCGCCATATCCATTTTCAAAACGACTGCGCTGCATGCCACCGTAATACCCCTCTTGCTGGCTCTGCATATCGCCGTAATAATTCACCGGCGCTCCTTGCATACCACCATAATTCCCTCCTGGCCCAACTCGCATGCCACCGTTATACGCATCCGGTCCACCCAGCATGTACGCTCCCTCCTGGTCTTCGTACTCAAAGACCACCGCCTGCGCATCACCCAGGCTGATCAGACCATCTTCATGGCCGCCATGGTTGATACCATCGAGTGACTCAAACATTCCTGGACGGCTAAGAACGTCCCTTGCCAGCTGTGTCATTCGATCGTGATACGGATCCCCGGTCGGTAGACGATTGGCAGCATGCTCAAGCGTTGCCCTCGTGACAAAACCAGATTCTCCCTGGAAATAAGGGAAGGCGTCGACAAAGGCCCGTGCAACTGTGGAAGGGGGAGGCAGCTGAGAGGTCCCCAGTAAGGTCCTCATTGCGGGCTCATTACCAAACCTGGCGCCCCTGTCCAACAGATTAGAGTAAGGGCAGGGACTTTGTATGAACGAACCGTAAAGAGTAGTCATTGCAATACCTCAGATAGTTGATGCGAATAAGCCGACCAACGCGCCAGTTAGCATTAAGTCAACATCCATCTGTGGCAACATGTAAAAGGACAGTTCCATTAAACATGAACAAAAAAACTTACCTGCTGGATAACTAATTCGCACCCATGTGTATGTTCAGTACGACACGACGGCCAGGTCGGTAGTGTTGACCGCCATCTGAACTACCTACCAAAGGTTTGTGAGGGCCTGCGTAACGTCGGATCAAACGGATTGATCCTGGGCCCGATCGCCGCCGCTTCGCGCTTGAGCAACTCCACCACCATCGGCAACCGGCTCGGCCCCAGGCGATCGCTGATGGTCGCCACACTGAGCGCCGCCACCGCGTGCCCGTCCCGATCGAGGATGGGCACGGCCAACCCGGCCATGCCTTCCAGCACCCCGGTATTGCGCGCCGCATACCCCAGGTTGCGCACGTTCTCCACTTCCGAGCGCAACAGCACTTCGTCATACAGGTGGAAGTCCTTGAGCCGTGGCAGGTTGTAGCGGATCACGGTTTCGCGCTCTTCCTCCGGCAGAAAGGCCAGGATCGCCAAACTGCCCTGCCCCACCCCCAATGCCACGCGCCCGCCGATATCGCCGGTGAAGGTGCGGATCGGGTACGGGCCTTCGCTGCGGTCCAGACAGATCGCATCGAAACCGCTGCGCGCCAGCAGGAACAGCGAGTCGCCCAATGACGCACTCAGGCGCAGCATGCTCGGGCGCACCAGGTCGCGCAGGTTGCCGGTCTTGCCCGCGTTCGCCGCCAGGGCGAAGAACTCCAGGCTCAGGCGATAGCGCTTGCTGCGTGCGTCCTGTTCGACCATGCCTTCGTCCATCAGGCTGCGCAGCAGGCGGTGGGTAGTGGGCTGCGAGAGGCCGACCTGTTGCGCAAGTTGAGTGACGCGTTCGCCGCCCTCCGGCACTTTACCCAAGGTGCGCAATAGCGCGAACAGACGAGACACCCCGCCCGCCCCGACTTCTTTGCTACTTTCGTTTCGATTAGTGGAATCCATAACACTCAATCTCTTTGTAAATTCCGGTGAGTGAATAAATCTGAAAATAATAGTCCGTTCAGTGAAATTCCTTCTTCCGCCCATCCTAGTCTTCGTCCTAATCTGCGTCCACAGGGGCGAAATGAACAACAACCGGCAGCCGACTCAAGATCGAGCGCCAACGCACCGGCAACACCTCATTCGCATCTGCCCAAAACAAAAAAGCGCGTTTCGACGCGACTCAAAAAAGGTGGAACGCAGACATGGCATTTCTCCAACTCAACGCCTTGAGCAAACGCTACGGCGCCGTCGACGCGGTGGTCGCCACCGACCTTGCGGTGGAAAAAGGCGAGTTCGTTTCCCTGCTCGGCCCTTCGGGCTGCGGCAAGACCACCACCCTGCAAATGATCGCCGGCTTCGTCGACGTGAGCGGCGGGCAGATCCTGCTCGACGGCCGCGACATCACCCACGCCAAGCCGGCCAGCCGTGGCCTGGGCGTGGTGTTCCAGAGCTATGCGCTGTTCCCCCACATGAGCGTGCGCGACAACGTCGCCTTCGGCCTGAAGATGCGCAAAGTGCCGGCCGCAGAGATCGTCAGCAAGGTGAAAACCGTGCTGGAACTGGTGCGCCTGGCCCCCCACGCCGAGCGCTACCCACGGGAGTTGTCCGGCGGCCAGCGCCAACGCGTGGCCCTGGCGCGTGCGTTGGTGATCGAGCCGCCGGTGTTGCTGCTCGACGAGCCGCTGTCCAACCTCGACGCCAACCTGCGCGAAGAGATGCAGTTCGAGATCCGCCGCATCCAGTGCGCCGTCGGCATCACCACCTTGATGGTCACCCATGACCAGGCCGAAGCGCTGTCCATCAGCGACCGCGTGGTGGTGATGCAGGCCGGGCGCGTGACCCAGATCGACGCACCGTACAAGCTCTACGAACACCCGCGCACGCGCTTCATCTCGGACTTCGTCGGCAAGGCCAACCTGCTGGCCGGCGATTACGACCCACTGGGAACGCCGCAAGTGCGGCATCAAGGCGGCGACGGCGAGCTGGTCCTGAGCCTGCGCCCGGAAAAAATCACCCTGGTGGACGCGGGGGCCGGTCGCCTGCAAGGCAAGGTGCTCGATCGTTACTTCTTTGGCAGCCAATGGCTGTACCGCGTCCACACCGACCTCGGCGAAATCACCGTGGTGCGCAGCAACGATGGCAGCGCACCGCTGGGCTGCGGCGCGGCGGTGGGCCTGGACTGGCATGCGGACCTGCTGCGCGTGCTGGCAGCCGACGAGGTGCATGCATGAGTCGTGGTTACCTGCTGTCGTTGCCGGCGCTGGTGCTGTTTGCCGGGCTGCTGATCTTACCGCTGGGTCTGACCCTGGTCCTGTCGTTCAACGTGTTCGACTACCAGGTGGGCGTGAAGGCCGATGAATGGACCTTGGCCCATTACCTGTCATTGTTCAGCGACTCCTACTTCTACGAGATCTTCTGGCGCACCTTCTGGATCAGCGCGCTGGTGACCCTGCTTTGCGTGGTGATCGGTGTGCCCGAGGCCTACATCCTCAGCCGCATGGGTACGCCGTGGCGCTCGATCTTCCTGATCCTGATCCTCACGCCATTGCTGATTTCGGTGGTGGTGCGCGCCTTCGGCTGGAGCCTGCTCTTGGGCGCCGATGGTTTGGTGAATCAACTGATCCAACTGCTCGGCGGGCGCCCGGTGAAGCTGCTGTACACGCCCTTCGCGGTGATCATCGCGCTGGTGCACGTGATGTTGCCGTTCATGATCATCCCGGTGTGGACCTCCCTGCAAAAACTCGACCCGTCGGCTGAACAGGCCGCGTTATCGCTGGGGGCCAGCCAGGCCACAGTGATGCGCAGGATCGTGCTGCCGCAGGTCATGCCTGGCGTGCTGTCCGGCACGCTGATCGTGTTCGGCCTGGCCGCCAGCTCCTTTGCGATCCCCGGCCTGCTTGGCGGGCGCCGCCTGAAAATGGTCGCCACCGTGGTGTACGACCAGTACCTCTCGGAACTCAACTGGCCCATGGGCGCGACCATCGCGGTGGTGCTGCTGTTGGTCAATCTGCTGATCATGCTGAGCTGGAACCGCATGGTCGAAGGCCGCTATAAAAAGTCCCTGGGGGTTTAAGCGCATGTCCAGAAACGGTCCTTTGGCCCTCGGTTTCCACGGCTTGGTGGTGCTGTTCATGATGGCGCCGCTGGTGGTGGTGTGCCTGGTGGCGTTCACCCCGGAAAACACCTTGAGTCTGCCCACCTCGGGCTTCTCCCTGCGCTGGTTTCGTGCGGTATTCGAGCGTGCGGATTTTATCCAGGCGTTCTATAACAGCCTGGTGCTGGCCTTCACTGCGGCAAGCCTGGCCACATTGATTGCGGTGCCGGCAGCGTTGGCGATCAGCCGGTATTCGTTTCCCGGGCGTAATTTTTTCAGTGCGTTGTTTTTGTCGCCGATCATCATCCCGCACCTGGTGCTGGGGGTGGCGATGCTGCGGTTGTTCGCGCTGATGGGGGTCAACGGCAGCTTTACCTGGCTGATGCTGGCCCACGTGGTGATCATCACGCCGTATGTGCTGCGCCTGGTGCTGGCGGCCGCCATCGGTATTGATCGCAGTGCCGAGCAGGCCGCCGAATCCCTCGGGGCCAGCCGCTTTACGCTGTTTCGCCAGATCACCCTGCCGATGATTCTGCCCGGTGTCGCTGGCGGCTGGTTGCTGGCGTTCATCAACAGTTTCGATGAGGTGACGTTGTCGATCTTCGTCAGCTCGCCAGCCACGCAAACCCTGCCGGTGCGCATGTACGTGTACGCCACCGAGTCCATCGACCCGATGATGGCGGCGGTGTCGGCGCTGGTGATTGCGCTGACGGCGGCCACCATGATTCTGCTGGACCGGGTCTACGGCCTGGACCGCGTGCTGGTGGGGAAACATTGATGGCCCTGTTCAAACGCTTGGCCGAGACCGCGCGCCCTGCCCTGTCCTTCACTCTGGACGGCCAACCCGCCAGCGGCTTGCTCGGCGATACCCTGCTCACCGCCATGCTGACCTGCGCCGAGCACCTGCGCGGCAGTGACTTCAGCGCCGAGCGCCGCGCCGGTTTCTGCCTGATGGGCGCCTGCCAGGATTGCTGGGTGCGCCTTGAAGACGGTCGCCGCGTGCGCGCCTGCTCGACGCTGCTGGAAGAAGGCCAGGCGATCAGCCGCGACCCGGGGCGCCAGCCATGAAGCCGGTGGTGATTGTGGGCGCAGGCCCGGCCGGGATCAGCGCGGCGCGCACCCTGCTCGACCATGGCGTCACACCGTGCCTGATCGATGAAAACCTGCGCGGCGGCGGGCAGATCTATCGGCGGCAACCCTTGGGCTTTCAGCGCAGTGCCAGGCAGATCTATGGCTTTGAAGCGAGCAAGGCGCAAGCCGCGCACCGCACGATGGATGAGCTGGCGCCGCTGATCGACTATCGACCGCAAACCCTGGTGTGGAATGCCGAGGACGGTCGCCTGGACCTGCTCGACAACGGCCGTGCCGAGAGCGTCGACTACGCCAGGATCATTGTCGCGACCGGCGCCACCGACCGTATCCTGCCAGTACCGGGCTGGACCCTGCCCGGCGTGTACAGCCTGGGCGCGGCGCAGATCGCCTTGAAATACCAGGGCTGCGCCATCGGTGAGCGCGTGGCGTTCTGCGGCAGCGGGCCGTTGCTGTATCTGGTCGCCTACCAATACGCCAAGGCCGGAGCCAAGGTGGTGGCGGTACTCGACAGCGCGCCGTTCAGTGCGCAGTGCCGTGCGTTGCCGGCGCTGCTTGGGCAGCCACTGACCCTGGCCAAGGGCATGTATTACCGCGCCTGGCTGACGGCCCATGGGATTCCCGTGCATCAGGGTGCCACGCTGCAGAAAATCGACGGAGAACAGCGAGTCAGCGGTATTCGCTGGGATGACCATGTTTTGGCGTGCGATGCCGTCGCTTTCGCTCATGCCCTGCGCAGTGAAACCCAACTGGCGGACTTGCTCGGCTGTGAGTTCGCCTGGAACACCTTGAACCGTGCCTGGTTGCCGCAACGGGACAACGCCGGGCGCAGCAGCGTCAACGGTGTGTACCTGGCCGGCGACGGCGCAGGGATCATGGGCGCGGACGCCGCGAAGATGGCCGGTGAGCGTGCGGCACTGGCGGTGCTGGAAGATTCGGGCGTGGCGATTGATCAGCGCCGCCCCGCCGTATTGGAGCAGCAACTGGCGGGCATCCAGCGTTTTCGTCATGGGCTGGAAACCGCGTTCCCCTTCCCCGAGCAGTGGGCGGCCCAAGCGCCGGACGCATTGATGGTGTGCCGCTGCGAAGAAGTCAGCGTCGGCGAGATACGCGCGGTGGTGGATGAGGGCCACTGGGAGCTCAACCGAGTCAAGGCTCACTGTCGCGTTGGCATGGGGCGTTGCCAGGGCCGGATGTGTGGGCTGGCGGCGGCGGAAATCGTCGCCGAGCGCAGCGGTCGCGGGATTGAACAGGTGGGCCGCCTGCGCGGCCAGGCACCGATCAAGCCGCTGCCGTTTGGCGTCGAGGTGCAGCCATGATCGATGTGATCGTCCTCGGCGGCGGCATCGTCGGCGCCTCGGCAGCCTTGATGCTCGCGCAGAAAGGCCAGCGCGTGGCCCTGGTGGAGCGGGATTTCTGCGGTTCCCATTCCAGTGGCGTCAACTATGGCGGCGTGCGACGCCAGGGTCGCCCCCTGCACCAACTGCCCTTGTCACAGCGCGCCCATCAACTGTGGACCGACTTGCCGGGGTTGATCGGCATCGACGGCGAATACGTGCGCTCCGGGCATTTGAAGCTGGCGCGCAGTCATGCCGACTTCGCCGCGTTGCAGGCGTATGCCGAGCAGACGCGCGGCTTTGGCCTGGGCCTGCAGTTGCTGGACTACGCCGAGTTGCGCGCACGCTTCCCCTGGGTCGGCGATATTGCCGTGGGCGCCTCGCTGTGCCCGGAAGACGGGCATGCCAATCCGCGCCTGGTATCTCCTGCCTTCGCCCGTGCCGCGCAGCGTTGTGGCGCCGCCGTGTACGAGCAAGCCGAGGTGATCCGCATCGAGCATGACAGCCGCCGGTTCCAGGTGCATTGCGCCAACGGCCTGCACCTGCAGGCAGCGTGGCTGCTCAACTGCGCCGGCGCCTGGGCCGGAAGCGTCGCCGCGCAGTTTGGCGAAGCGGTGCCGATCACCTCCGCGCACCCGGCGATGCTGGTCACCGAGCCGTTGCCGGTGGTGATGAACGTGAGTACCGGCGTTGAAGGCGGCGGGATTTATGCGCGCCAGGTCGCCCGGGGCAACTGCATCCTGGGCGGCGGTCGCGGCTTTGCCCTGGGCCCGTTGACCGCGCGCCCAGGGCAGGCGGCGGTGCTGGAGATCCTGCGCAACGCCGGCGAACTCTACCCCTTTCTCAAAGGTGCCCAGGCCATCCGCACCTGGAGCGGCACCGAAGGTTACCTCCCCGATCACGAACCGGTGATCGGCCCCAGCAGTACCCAACCGGGCTTGCTCCACGGTTTCGGCTTTGCCGGCGCCGGGTTCCAGCTCGGTCCCGCGGTCGGTGAAGCCCTGGCAGAGATCGTCTGCGCCGGGGCCAGCCGCCACCCCATCGAAGCGTTTTCCATCCGTCGTTTCCAAGCCTGAGAGGAAAAACATCCATGAACCCACGTATTGCGCTGTCCTGCTTGTCCCTCGCCCTGCTCGCCTCAACGGCGCACGCCGCACCCACGCTGTACCTGGGCATGAACGGCGGCACCATGGAACGGGTGTATGCCGACAAGGTGCTACCTGCGTTCGAAAAGGCCAATAACGTCAAGGTGGTGATCGTGCCCGGCACCTCGTCGGACATCCTCGCCAAGGTCCAGGCCAACAAAGACAACCCGCAGATGCACGTGATGTTCCTCGACGACGGCATCATGTACCGCGCGATCTCCATGGGCCTGTGCGACAAACTGGCGCCGAGCCCGACCCTGGAACAGATCCCGGCCAAGGCGAAGATCAAGGACGAAGCCGTGGCCGTGACCCTCGGCGTGACCGGCCTGGGCTACAACGCCAGGATGTTCAAGGAAAAAGGCTGGGCCGCGCCCACCTCGTGGATGGACCTGGGCGACCCGCGCTTCAAGGAGAAAGTGGTGTTCCAGTCCCTGGCGTCGTCCACCTTCGGCCTGCACGGCTTCCTGATGTTCAACCGCATCCAGGGCGGCGACGAAACCAACGTGGAGCCCGGCTTCAAGGCCTGGCCAAAAACCGTCGGCCCCAATGTGCTGGAATACATCGCCAGCTCGGCAAAAATCTCCGAGATGGTGCAGACCGACGAAGCCGCGATCTTTCCTTTGACCCCAACCCAGGTCGCCACCCAGAAACTGCTCGGCGTGCCCATGGAATACGCGCAGCCCAAGGAAGGCGCCGTGGTGCTGAACGTGGCCGAATGCGTGATCGCCCGCAATGACCAGCCAGAACTGGCGCAGAAACTCGCGGCCTTCCTGCTGACCGCCGAAGCCCAGGCACCGGCGCTGGAAGAAGGCGACCAGATTCCGTCGAACCCGACCACGCCGACCACCGACAAGACCCGTGCGCGGGTGGAAGCGATGCAGGGTTACTTGCAGACGGCAATTTCGATCGACTGGGACCAGGTGAACCAGGCGCGGCCGGAGTGGAATGCGCGGTGGAGTCGGTCGATCGAGCGGTAGGCTGGCATTGCATGACTCCCACGTGTTTGACGTGGGAGCTAGCCTTACCTTTCCTTGTGCTCTCCAGCCTTGAGTCTACTGACGTGTTTTTTGTAAATCGCTTTCGCCGCATTTCGTTGAATGCGGACCTCAAACAGTTTTTGCCGCATTTCTCGATGACGTTCGGTATTGAGCAGTAGCAACCCCAGCACTGGAAACAAAACGCCCAAAGAAAACGCCACTGTATGCGGGCGGTATTGAATCGTTGGTACCACCAGCATCAGACAGAAAGCAAAATAGCCCACAAAGAGTCCGGCGGCCCATCGGTAGCCTCGCGCAATCATAAAATTGGAAACCCCGAAAAAAAACGTTAGGGACAGAAGCCCCCAACCCGTAGATTCGGTTCTCAATGACGGCTCAAGCCTGCCCAAATAGTGATCATCAACCAGCACGACCACCATAGCGGTTGAGAAGATAGCCATGAATATCGTGCCCATGAACACTGGAAAGTAGCGGAGGAGAAAACTGAGAAGTGACTCATTCACTCTGAAACTTCCTCGTACAGGCCAACAACAAGCGTCGTTGCATGTCCAACGTGACCATTTTGATAACTTCCCGCCAGCCCCAAGATGCCGCCCAGAGCGTCTTTTAACTGCGTTAAAGTTGCATGCCGAATTTGACCAGCGCTGTAACTTTTCGGCAATACGCCTGCTCGCCGCTTTAATTTGAGTATTTTTGCGGTCAAGCTTGGATCCCTCAAGGTCAAAAGTTCAGTGGTCAGCTTCTTGCGCTCTTGACGAGAAAGGCCGCGCAGTAGCTCAAACCAGCTTTTACCTAGCGTTTTCTTCGTCGCTTTTAATAGCCGCACGGTCGTCAACGTACTGGCTCCAATACCTATCAGCGAAACGCCATCCAGTATGGGGGTGACCGTGTTGTACCAATCGGAATCATCCATATGATCGTTTTCGCCCGGACGGTACTGCTCGTTGAAGGTTCGAATCGACCCAATCACGCATTGGGTAGAACTGGCAATTGCCGCAGCGGCTCCTGCGGCGACTACAAAACTGCTGACCCCCGCTGTAAACGGAATCGCCACTGATCCACTCAAAACAACGATCCAACCCAACACCGCCGCCCCGCAAGACAAGGACGCATTGATTGCCTCGAATACAAGCTCCGACTCTCGTGGCTCATGCTCCAACCTGCGCACAAAATCCAACCTTGCCATCGAAGCCGGCATTTCCCGCAAGATCAACCGCTTGGGCAACACGCTGCAAATCGGTTGAAACTCACGCAACGTCACCGGCCACAGATTGGAATCGAGATACACCACCCCCGCCCCGGCAATCGCCGGATCGGCGTCGATAGCCGCAAACAACCGGCGTAGATCAATGCTGCTTTCCACCCGTTCACGCGTAGTGAGGTGGGCACTGGGGAAACCGTCCTTCAATATACTGGTCGCCATTCCTTAACTCCTGAATTCACAAGAGCGCAGAGCGTAAAGAATCAATATCTGGCAAGAATGTCGGAAAGTTTCCTTTTTGTGGACAGACACTTCCCGTTCTCGTCTTAGCGTCTTGCGGTCAATCGTCGGAATCGGAAAAGTACGCCCCGCGCCACTACCGGCGGATGACAAGACAAGGAGCGGACATGGCAACCGATATGTTTTTGAAGCTGGGGGACATCAAGGGCGAGTCCAGGGACCAGGCGCATCGCGATGAAATCGATATTTCCCGCTGGGGCTGGAGGATGACCCAGTCAGGCTCGATGCACAGTGGCACAGGCGGTGGTGCTGGCAAGGTTGATATGGCCAATATTGCGATTGAAAAGACCCTGGATAAATCCTCGCCCAACCTGATGATGGCTTGCGCAACCGGCAAGCATTATCCCGAGGCGCGCATCGTGGTGCGCAAGGCTGGAGGCGATAATAGCGTGGAATACTTGGTGATCACCTTGAAGGAAGTCATGGTCGCCTCCTACGACACGCACGCAGCGACAACCAATGATGTGCTGACAGAGGAAATCAGCCTTAACTTCGCCAAGGTGGAAGTCAGCTACCAGCCCCAGAAAGCCGATGGCGGCAAGGATGGCGGGCCGATCCGGTTCGGCTGGAACATCCGCGAAAACGTGAAAATCTGATCGCCAATTCAAGCGGGGCTGACAGGCAGCGCGCGTTTGTGCGCTGTCTTGCTGTACGCGCCCTCGACAATCGTCCTCACCCGCTCGCTCACCGGTTCGCCCATCAGGTAGGCGTCGATCTCTGCATACGTGCAACCGTAGGCGTGCTCGTCCAGCTTGCCCGGTACCAGCTCTTCCAGGTCGGCCGTCGGGTGTTTGTGCACCAGGTTGTCCGGTGCGCCGAGGGCCGTGGCAAGCAGGCGCACTTGGGTTTTGGTCAGGCCGGACAGCGGGGCCAGGTCGCAGGCGCCGTCGCCGAACTTGGTGAAAAAACCCATCAGCGCTTCGGCGCCGTGGTCGGTGCCCACCACCAGGCCATTGTGCAGGTTGGCCACGGCGTATTGCGCGACCATGCGCGTGCGGGCCTTGACGTTGCCCTTGATGAAATCGACATGCTCGGCGCTGGCTTCGGCGGCGGTCAGGCTGGCCATCAGGCCGTCGACGCTGGCGGCGATGTTGAGGGTGTCGATGTGGTCCGCAGTGATGAAGTCCAGGGAGGCCTGGGCGTCGCGTTCATCGGCCTGGGTCTTGTAGGGCAGGCGCATGGCGATGAAGCGTGCGGCGTAACCCTCGCTGCGCAATTGCTCTGCCGCCATTTGGCACAGGCGGCCGGCGGTGAGAGAGTCGACGCCGCCACTGATGCCCAATACCAGGGCCTTGCAGCCCGAGTGGCGCAAGGTGGTCTTGATGAAGTCGATGCGCCGTTGGATTTCCTCGGGCTCGCCGCCTTGGGTCAACGCGCGATTGATGTTCAGTTCCCGTGCGATACGTTCTTGCATGTCACACCTCCACACTGCCAACGTTGAACACTTGTGCTGCGTACTGCAAAAACGAGGCGTCTTCGCAGACGTTCTTGATCGGGTCATCGGAGAACTTCACCACTGGCTCGCCGTGCACCCGCACCAGTTTCATCACGATGCTCAGCGGCTCAACGCCGTCCACATCGCAGGCCAGGCTGGTGCCCATGCCGAAGCCGAACCTGGCCTTGCCGCGCACGTGACGCAGGATCGGCAGGCATTTTTCGAAGTTCAGGCCATCGGAGAACATCAGGTCCTTGGTCATCGGGTCGATGCCCAGTTGCTTGTAGCGGGCCAACACCTTGTCGGCCCAGGCGATGGGGTCGCCGGAGTCCTGGCGCAGGCCGTCGTAGAGCTTGGCGAAGTACAGGTCGAAGTCCTTGAGGAAAAAGTCGGTGCTGATGCAGTCAGTCAGGGCGATCCCCAGGCGACCACGGTATTCGCGCACCCAGTTTTCCAGGGCGGCGTTCTGGCTCTCGCGCAGCCGGCCCAGTTGCTGGTGCACCATCAGCCATTGGTGGGCCATGGTGCCGATCAGCGGCAGGTCGAATTCGTAGGCCAGGTGCGCGTTGCTGGTGCCGACGAACTGGCCGGGGAAATCGCGGCGCATGATGTCGACCACTTCACGCTGGGCCTTGAACGACAGGCGCCGACGAGTGGAGAAGTCCGATACACGCAGGTCGGCCAGTTCATCGCGGCTGAGGTTTTTCTCCAGCCAGTCGAACTTCTGGTAGAGCTTGCGGGTGACGTCTTCAAGGGTTACATCGGGGTATTTGTCGCGGTTGCGCAGCTCGCTGACCAACGCCAGTACCGGTTGCTCGAACATGATGCAGTGCAGCATCGGCCCGACCACGCGGATATTGAGTTGGCCGTCGACTTCACTGACGTGGATGTAGCGCAGGTTGAAACGGAACAGGCCAAGGAAGCGCTCGTAATCCGGGGTGAGGTATTCGCGAAAACGTGGGTTGAACAGGAAGCGCAACTCGCCTTCGCGCATCCGCAGGCTGGCGAGTTTCTCCAGTTCGGCACGGAATTCAGGAATCAGGTGGCCGAGCTTTTCCCTGGAGCGGACGATGAAGTTGTACTCCACATCAACGTTGGGGTACTGGTGCAACACCGCCTGCATCATGGTGAAGGTGTAGTAATCGGTGTCGAGCAACCCCTGGATCACCGGGGATTCGTAGTCGTACGCACTTTCCATGGTGTCTCTCCTTAACGCGTGGCCATTGCGGCCAGTTCTTCGCGGGTGCGGCTGATAGCGGCACCGGCCTTGAGCAACTCATTGACCGCCTGTACACCGCCCTCCTCGCTGATGCCTCGGCACGCCGGCAAGTGCAGCACCACTTCCAGGCCGGCCTTGAGCAACTGCAACGCGGTGGTCTTGACACAGTAATCCAGGGCCAGGCCGCCGACGATCACGCGAACCACGCCTTGGGCTTTCAAATACTCGATGACGCCGGTGGACAGCTTGTCGTGCAGGTCGTGGTAGCAGGCGCCGTAGGGATGCAGGTCGGGTTCGACGCCTTTCCAGATGAAGTAGTCGTAGTCATAAGGCGTGGGCAACTCATCCAGCAGGGTGAAGCCCTCGGTGCCGGGTACACAGTGGCTGACCCAAGTGACATCGGCATGGGCCAGGCCGGTGGGTTGCAGCATGTCGCTGTGCTGCGCCACCACCCAGGGCGCGTGCGGGGTGTGGGCGTCCTTACTGCCGACACGATGGCCGGCAAGGCTGGCCATGTAGTTGAGCTCGGCGCCGATCCGGTCACCGCCGGCCACCGGCAACTCGTTGGGGCACAGCGGCGTGAAGCTCTTCTGGGCGTCGACGTCGAATGAGGCAATGGCGGTTGTCGCGAGGGTCATGGTGGTTCTCCTGTGGCCTGGAAACAAAAGTACACGTCATGTACTTTCATTGCAACAAACATTTGCGTATCTATCCTTGACTCAGTACATGACATATCTGTTCGATCCGTTAGACTGTGCCGCACTGCTGTTTAGAAGGACATCACATGCCCCGTAGCGCCTACCTCCATACCGTCGACCTGTGCGTGCTGTCTTACTGCCGCCTCTCTGGCGAGCTGAAACTGCTGCTGAACCAGCGCGACGCCGAGCCCTTCGCCGGGCACTGGGCGCTGCCGGGCGTGGTGGTAAATGGCGGCGTGCAGGACCTGAGCCTCCAGGCTGCGGTGGAGCGCTTGCGGGCGAGTGACAAGGTCGGGCTGGACCTGGCCTGGAGCGAACAGGTGGGGACGGTGGGGGATGCGTTTCGCGATCCGCGCTGCTGGTCGTCGTCCACCTATTACCTGGCGATCGTGAACGAGGACGTGACGCTGGGTGAGCACCAGGGCTGGTATTCGCTGACAGCGGTGGCGAGTGGCGGCATCAAGTTGCCGTTCGATCACAACAGCATTGTGGCAGCGGTGCAGGACCGTTTGTTTTCCAAGTCGTTGTACAGCAACTTGCCGCTGATGTTTCTGGGCAATGAATTCAGCGCACCGGACGCGACCACGATTTTCTCCCTGGTGCTGGCGCGGCCGGTGTTGAAGACCAGTATTCGCCAGCGGTTGTTGAAGCTGACGGAGGCAGGGTATCTGCGCGAGACCGGGCGCAAGAAGCAGGGTGAAGGCGGCAGGCCCCAGGCGACGGTGGAGAACCTGAAGCCTGGAGAGATTTACTTCTTCGACCGCAGTTTTGCGGACTAGCCCCGAATCAACGAACAAAGAGGCTCAACTGTGGGAGGGGGCTTGCCCCCTCCCACATTGGGCCCTAGTTCATCCAGTTGCCGCCATCGACATTGTAGGTCTGCGCCACCACGTAGTCGGCCTCTTTTGACGCCAGGAAGATCGCCATTCCGGTCAGGTCCTGCGCCGTGCCCATCCGTCCAAAGGGTACCTCGGCCCCTACCCGCTTCTTCTTCTCTCCCGGAGCCAGCCCTTCATGCCTGGCAAACAGCGCATCCACCCCGTCCCAGTGCTCGCCGTCCACCACACCCGGCGCAATGGCATTGACGTTGATGCCCTGCCTGATCAGGTTCAACCCAGCCGATTGCGTCAGACTGATCACCGCCGCCTTGGTCGCGCAGTAGATCGCCACCAGTGGCTCGCCGCGCCGTCCGGCCTGGCTGGCCATGTTGATGATCTTGCCGCCATGGCCCTGGCGGATCATCTGCCGCGCCGCGGCTTGCAGGGTGAACAGCGTACCGGCGACGTTGATCGAGAACAGCCGCTCGTAGCTGTCGCGGGTGATGTCGACGATGGGTGCCAAGTCGAACAGCGCAGCGTTGTTGACCAGGATATCCAGCTTGCCGGCCTGGGCCACCACGGCGGCAATCGCGCCGTCGATAGAGGCCTGGTCGGTGACGTCCATGGCCACGGCGTAGGCCTGCGGGCCCAGCTCGGCAGCCGTGGCCTGGGCCCGTTGCAGGTTGATATCGGCGATGGCGACTGTAGCGCCCTCTTCGATGTAGGCCTGGGCGAAGGCGCGGCCGATACCGCGCGCCGATCCGGTGATCAGCGCGCTTTTACCTTCCAGTCGTTTCATCAGTAGGTCCCGTCAAAAGTTACTTCGGATAGCCGGCGCGTTTCATCTCGCGCTCGGTGGTGGACTGCGCTTGCAGCAAGGCCTGGTCAACCGACATGCCACCGGTCAGCGCCGCCGAGAACAGCTTGCCGACCGAGGTGCCGATGGCCTGGAACTCGGGGATGGTCACGTACTGGATACCCACGTACGGCACCGGCTTGACGGACGGATGCGCGGGGTCGGCGTGTTTCATCATCTCCAGGGTCACCCGGGCAAACGGGGCCGCCTGCAGATACGCCTCGTTGTAGGTGGACTGGCGGGTGCCTGGCGGCACGTTGGTGATGCCTTCTTTGTCGGCCACCAGTTGGATGTAGTCCTTGGACGTCGCCCAACTGATAAAGGCCTTGGCGGCGTCCTTGTGGTTGGAAGTGGCCGGGATCGCCAGGGACCAGGCGTAGAGCCAGGACGAACCTTTATCGGTGACCTCGGTGGGCGCGGCAGCAAAGCCTACGCTGTCGGCCACTTTGCTCTGGCTTTTATCGGTGGTGAAGGAGCCGGCGACGCTGGCATCGACCCAGATTGCACATTTGCCGCTATTGAACAGCGCCAGGGTTTCGTTGAAGCCATTGCTGGACACGCCCGGCGGGCCGTACTGTTTGAGGGTGTTGACATAGAAGTTGGCGGCCGCGGTCCACTCGGGGCTGGTCAGCTCGGGCTTCCACTGCTCGTCGAACCAGCGCGCGCCAAAGGCGTTGGCCATGGTGCTGAGCAAGGCGATGTTCTCGCCCCAGCCGGCCTTGCCGCGCAGGCACATGCCGTATTGGCCCTTGTCCTTGGCGGTGAGCTTGGAAGCGAACTCACCGAGCTGGGTCCAGGTGGGGTGCGCCGGCATGCTCAGGCCCGCCTGCTGGAACAGGTCGGTGCGGTAGTAGGTGACAGTGCTTTCGCCGTAGAACGGCAAGGCATAGAGGGTGTTGTCGACCGACAGGCCCTGGCGTACCGAGGGGAAGATATCGTCGACATCGTAATCGGCCGGCAGCTGGGCCAAGGGTTCCAGCCAGTGCTTGGCGCCCCAGAGCGGGGTTTCGTAGGTGCCGATGGTCAGCACATCGAATTGCCCACCCTGGGTAGCGATGTCGGTGGTGAGGCGCTGGCGCAGCACGTTTTCTTCCAGCACCACCCAGTTGAGCGTGATGTCCGGGTGCTGGGCTTCGAACACTTTGGACAGGCGCTGCATGCGGATCATGTCACTGTTGTTGACCGTGGCGATGGTGACGGTGTCGGCAGCGTGGCTGGGCATGGCCAGCGCCAGGCCGGACAGCAGGAACAACACTTGCGGGAGCTTGAACATGGCGGTTTCCACCTGTTGTTTTTGTTGTTGAGCGCCGATTACAGCAGCTTGGCCAGGCCCTCACAAACCCGTGGCGGATGCTCGACTGATACTTTTTTAACCCGGGCGTGCGAGTTAAAAAAGTATCAGTGCCGGACGCAAGCGGGGGTAGCGCCTGAACGCCCGAGGCGCGTATTTTGAAGTGATTACAAGAACCCCAAGAAGTCCGCTCATGCCCCTCAGCCGTGCCACACTGTTCGAGCACCGCCCCGCCGAACTGGAAGTGATCCTGCCCGAGCCGGACCACTGTTTCCGCTGGTTCGAACACGACTACCCCTACGACCTGGCGCGTTGGAACCACCACCCCGAATTCGAAATCCACCTGATCCGCCAAGGCAGCGGCAAACTCGTAGCGGGCGACTACATCGGTGCATTCAGCGCCGGGCATGTCGCACTGATCGGCCCCGACCTGCCCCACGACTGGATCGGCGAACTGGCCCCCGGCGAATACCTGAGCGGCCGCGACGTGGTGCTGCAATTCGACGGCGCCGCCCTCCTCGCCCTGCGCAACACCCTGCCGGAGCTGGGCGACCTGCAGCCGTTGTTCGAACAGGCTCGCCGTGGCCTGGAGTTCACCGGGGACACGGCGCTGCACGCCGCCCACCTGATGGAAGCCATCGGCAACGCCCAGGGCCTGCAACGCTTTATCCTGTTCCTGCAATTGCTCGACACCCTGAAAAACGCCCCGCCCCAGCAGGCCAAGGCCCTGGCCAGCCCCTGCTACGCGCCGACCCTGGATGCACGCAGCGCCGAACGCATCAACAAGGCATTCGACTATTTGATGCGCGAGCTGACCGGCGACGTGCGCCTGTCGGTGATCGCACAACAGTTGGAGATGAGCGAACCGGGCTTTTCGCGCTTCTTCAAGCGCAACACCGGCCACGGCTTTATCGACCTGATGCGCAAGTTCCGGGTGCAGCGCGCCTGTCGGCTGTTGCTGCAAAGCGATATGTCGGTGGCGGACATCTGCTTTGAAGTGGGCTACGCCAACCTGTCGAATTTCAACCGGCACTTTCGCATCGAGATGAACCAGACGCCGAGTGACTATCGACGGGAAACCGCGACGCACCTGTTCCACCGCATCGAAAAATGACACCCGGTCAATTCTGACCAAAAGGTCGACTAATCCTGTTTTTTTCCAAGCTGATCAATCGATTGAGCAAAGTTGGTACAGCCTGTGCAAACGTTTGCGGTACGAACTTGGCGACCAAGTTCACCTCTACCCGAAGAATCGGGTTCAAACCGCGTACGAATAGGGATTTTCAATGCATTCCACCTCAAGGCGTCCTACCTGCTTTGGTGTTTCCTTGCTACTGACCGCCGTTACGGGACTACTCAGCGCGCCCCTTTTGGCGCAGGAAAAACCCGTCGATGACTCAGCACAGGGCGAAACCCTCAGCCCGGAAGCCAACCCGGCGAAAAAAGGCGTGTACCTGTCGGATTGGTTCAACCAGGACCTGACGCTGATCGGCAGCAAAGACATCAGCTTCGGCCCCAAGCCGCAGGATGACGTGTACCTGGAGTACGAGTACTTCGGCCGCAAGGGGCCTTTCGAGTTGTACGGCTATATCGACGTGCCGAAGATCCTCACCATCGGTAACAGTAATGACAAGGGCGTGTGGGACCATGGCTCGCCGGTGTTCATGGAGCATGAGCCGCGGATTTCCATCGACTACCTGGCGGGCCGCAGCCTGGCCATCGGGCCGTTCAAGGAATGGTACGTGGCCTTCGACTGGATCTACGACCACGGCAGCAACAAGGCCAACCGCGCCAATACGCTGTACAGCGGCCTGGGCACCGATATCGACACCCACTCGCGGGTCAATCTGTCGGCCAACTTCTACGGGCGTTACCAGTGGGAAAACTATGGCGCCAGCAACGAATATTCCTGGGACGGCTACCGTGCGCAAATGAAGTACATCGTGCCGATCGGCAAATTCGATAACGGTGCTTCACTGACCTACATCGGCTTTACCAACTACGATTTTGGCTCGGACCTGCACAAGGACAATCCGGCGCGCACCGCCAACTCGCTGGTGGCCACCAACGTGCTGCTGTATTCGTTTACCCATCTGCGCTTCACCCTGGTCGGCCGTTACTTTCATAACGGCGGCAACTGGGAAGACGGCAGCGAGTTGAATTTCGGCGAAGGCAATTTCCGCGCCCGCTCGGACGGTTGGGGTTACTACGCCGGCGTGGGCTATCAATTCTGATCAAGGAGCTTTAGATGAACGCATTGACCCGTCTCTCAATGGCCGCTGGCCTGGCCTTTCTGCCCCAGGTGGTGCTGGCCGATGCACCCGCGCCGATCAAGCCCAAGGTGATGCTGATCACCATGTTCGCCCCTGAGGCGCAAACCTGGATCGACCGCCTGGAACTCAAGCAGGAAGTGCGCGTACCGGGCCTGTCCGCCGAATATCCGGTGATCCGCTGCAATACCCGGGATGTGTGCCTGCTGGTCACCGGCATGGGCCAGACCAACGCCGCGGCTTCCACCCTGGCATTGGCCCTTTCGCCCAAGTTCGACCTGCGCCAAAGCTATTTCCTGATCGCCGGGATCGCCGGTATCAGCCCCAAGCACGGCACGATCGGCACCGCCGCGTGGGCGCATTACCTGGTGGAATTCGGCACCCAATGGGAGCTGGATTCACGGGATGCGCCGAAGGATTGGCCGACCGGCTATCTCGGCATCAACACAAAGGGCCCCAACGAAAAACCACCGCTGGACTACAAGACCGAAGTGTTTGAGCTGAACCCCAAATTGCAGGCCAAGGCGTTTGCCCTGTCACAGAAGGTCGAGCTGACGGAAAGCAAGGAATCCAGCGCCTGGCGCAAACACTACCCGGCCGCCCCGGCCAACCAGCCGCCACAAGTTACGCGCTGCGACACCCTGGCGGGCAACACCTGGTTCTCCGGCACGCGTTTGAGCGAGCGCGCCGAGGTGTGGACCAAGCTGCTGACCGACAACAAAGGCGAATACTGCACCACGCAGCAGGAAGACAACTCCACCTATGAAGCGCTGCTGCGCGCCAGCCGCGAAGGTTTGGTGGACATCCAGCGCCTGGCGGTGGTGCGGGCCGGTTCGGATTTCGACCGGCCGTACCCGGGCTACAGCGAAGTGGATAACCTGTTGAAGTACGCGGACCAGGGCGGTTTTGTCCCGGCGCTGGAGAACCTGTACCGCACGGGCAACCCGCTGGTACAGGCGATCCTCAACAACTGGTCGGCCTGGGAAAAAGGTGTTCCCGAGGCATGACCGCCAGGATCAGGGCAGGAAGATGAGCTTGTCTGCGCTGCCCTGGTTCACCTCTTCGAAGCACTGCACCCCATCGGCCAGCGCGACTTCACGCAGGCCGGTGGGCAGCGGCAACAAGCCTTCATCGAAGAACCGCCCGAACTGCTCCAGCATCACCGCGCACTGCTCGCAGTTGTAGAGCAACGAATTGATCCCCACCACCGAACCGCCCTTGCGGTACAACGCCAGGGCCGGCAGTTGTACATGGCCGTCCACCGGTGCGGCGATAATAGCGATGCGGCCGAACGGTGCCAGGCCTGCCACGGCGGCGGGCAGCCAGAAACCGGTGGTGTCGAAGATCACATCCGCACCGCCCTTGAACACGGCGTTGACGTGCGCGCCCAGGTCTTCCGGCTTGCCCAGGACAATCGCGGCGAAGCCCTGGCTCTGCAAGACTTCAACCTGTTCCGGGCGACGTACGGCGGCCAGCACCTGGGCGCCACGGATCTTCGCCAGGGCCAGGGTCGCACTGCCCACCGCGCCATTGGCGCCGATCACCAGCAGGCGTGTGCCCTGGGTCACGCCACTGCGCTCCAGTGCATCCCAGGCGGTGGTGTACGGCACACCAAGGCTCGCGGCCTGGGCGAAACTCAGGTGGGTAGGCTTATGTGCCACGCCCTTGGCCGACACGGTGAGGTACTGGGCATGGGAGCCGTCGGCAAAAAAGCCCAGGTCACGGCCGGTGCCCCACACTTCCTGGCCGACCAGCGCCTGCGGACCTTCAACCACAACCCCGGCGAAATCACGGCCGGGGATGCGCGGCAAGGTGGTATAGGGAAAACGACCGAGCACGTTTTTGACGTCGCTGGGGTTGAGGCCCGCAGCCCTGATCTGGACTAGCACTTCACCCACGGCCGGCACCGGGGTGGCGACGTCGACAAAGCGCAGGTTGTTGAGGTCGCCGGTGGCAGTAAATTGCAGTGCTTTCATGGCCAATATCCATCGAAGAGAAAAAAGAGATCAGGAGAACCAGGTGCCCACCAGCTGCCGCCCCATGGGCCAGAGCTTTTCACCCAGCAACATGCCCATCAGGCCGATCAGGGCGATGGCCGGCGGTGCGGGCGAGCGGAAGTCGAGGGCGCCGTAGATCACGCCGACAAACAGGCCGATGGCCAGGGAAATGAGGTAGTTCATGGGGCAGCGCCTTGTGGGTGGATGCGCTCAGTGTAGAGAGCACCAGCCTGAAGCATCGGCCAAGTGCTTCAGGATTTCGGCCAACCCCTCAGCCCACGTATTGCGAGGGCGCCACACCGAGTTCACGCCGGAACATGTCGCTGAAACTGCTGGGCGAATACCCCAGGGAACGCGCGATGGCGCTGACCGACTGGCCCTGGATCAACTCTGCCACCGCCGTGGCCAGTTGCACCTGGCGGCGCCATTCGGCAAAGCCCATGCCCAGGTGGGTCTGGAACAGCCGCGCCAGGGTGCGCACGCTGGCGCCGGCGGTTTCGGCATGCTGCTCGAAAGGGATCTCCAGGGACGGCGCAGCCATGACCGCCTGACAGGCATTGATCAGCCGGCGGTCGGCCTCCACCGGCATGGCGATGCGAATCGGCGAGCGACGCGCCCGTTGCAGCTCCAGCAAGGCCAGGCTGACCAGCGCGTCGTAGTAAGCCACCTCACCGTTGTCGCCCTCGTCCACCAACGTGACGATCAGCTCGCGCAACAACCCACCGACTTCGATCACCTGCACCTGGCTGTCCAGCGTTGCCGCCAGGGCCGGGCGCAGGTAGATATTGCGCATCTGCAAGTCCGAGACCACGCGGATACCATGCTCCACGCCGGGCGGCAGCCATACGGCACGCTGTGGCGGCACCACCAGCGCTTCCTGCGGGGTGTCGACCCACATCACACCGCTCATGGCATAGAGCAACTGGCCCCAGTCGTGGCTGTGGGGCTCAATGTAGAGCCCACGCGGGTAGGTGCGCGCCAACGGTTGCACGGGAACGGCAGGATCACTGAGGTCAGGCGGCGCGGCCAGGGCCATGGGATGCACATCATTCGAAGGAGAGTCGCTATGGTAATCACCGCCGCACGACAATCCGAGTGATTTTTGCGGCCCGCAAACCGTGTGGGAGCACGCATGCTCCCACCGGTTCAAACACCGCTAGCCTTTGGCAGACTTGGCACATTCACACCCCGTCGCAGCCGCACACGGCTCACCATGGGCATGGTGCTCGGCACAGCCCTGGCAGCAATAGCCCTTGCCGTCCTTCATGACCGCATCAGGTCCCAGCACGCATTTGCAGTGTGGGCAGGCACAGGTTTTATCTGGCATGGTCAGACTCCTTCTTCATGGTCGTCCCGGTGCGGCGGACGCCGACACCTTAAGCAGTGACTGCGGCCCGCCTTCGTTGGTTCAAGCCATCAGTCGGTGCGGGTATTGCTGCGATACATGAACACCAGCGCCAACGCCAGGCAGGCCATCGCCACGATGCGGCCGCTCGACAGCTCGATGGCCGGGTTGCCCAGCCAGCCGAAGTTGTCGATCAGCATGCCCATGCCCAATTGGCCGACGATCACCGCGACGGTGGCAACGGCCGTGCCGACCACCGGCACCGCGCCGACCATCACCATCATGTACACCACACCGAACAACGCACCGGTCAGTTGCCATTTCGGCACGTCCAGCAGGCTCACCGCCTGGACGGGTTCAAAGAAGAAAATCATTAGCGCGGTGACAATCGCCCCCACCGAGAAGGTCACCAGGCTGCCACGCAACACCCCCACCGCCTGGCCCAGGCGACCGTTGATCGCCGCTTGCACGCTCAACACCGCACCTGCGGCGACCACCACTACCAGTAACAGAATCAGATTCATCGCCTTAACCTCGTGCAATCAGAACAAGTGCCACCACAATCAGCGCCAGGGCAATCCAGCGTTCGCCATTGACCCGCTTGCGCGCCGAGCCGAACCAGCCGAAATGGTCGATCAGCACACTCTTGCCGACCTGCCCGGACAAAATCGCGATCATGGTCATCGCAATACCGATGTGCGGCGTGGCCAGGGTCAGCACGACCACGTAGATCGGTCCCAGGAAACCGCCGATCAGTTGCCAGCGCGGCAGTTCGGAGAGCGCCGGGCCCTTTTGCGGGCCACTGAACAACAGCAGCAGATACAGGATCGCCGAGCCCACCCCGAAAATGCTCAGGGTCGCCCACAAGTGGCCGACCTGCACACCCAGCGGGCCGAGCAACCCGGCCTCTACCGACAGGCCCATGCCGGCCAGGATCACCAGCGGCAGCAACAGCAACCTCATGACGTTTTTTTTCGGCCTGGCTTGCGCCACACCCTCGATGGAACTTGCTTGCATACATCACCCGCGCTCAAGAAAGGAAACAAGGCGCGCATTATCCGGTGGCCGTGCTGTGCGATAAATGGGAGCATGTCGACAACACCTTTGCGCAAAACGCACAGCCTGGAGACATGATGCAAGGCTTGAATGAATTGAGTTTCAAGGCGCTGCGCCTGTTCGTGGCCGTTCTGGACCTGGGCAGCTTCTCCGAAGTGGCTCGCCGCGAAGGCCTGGCACCCTCCTCTATCTCCCGGCAGATACAGCTGATGGAACAGGCTCTTGGCCAACAGTTGCTGTACCGTCACACCCGCGCGGTCAGCCCCACCGAAGCCGGTCGGCTGCTGGGGCGGCATGCGCGGTTGATGCTGGAACAACTGGAAGCCGCTGGCCAGGCATTACAGGAACAGGAAAGCGAGCCCAGCGGCCTGGTGCGCATCAATGCACCCATGGTATTCGGCCAGCGTCACCTGTCACCGTGGCTGGGCGAATTGTGCCGACGCTATCCGAAGCTGCAACTGGACATCCAGCAGACCGACACCTACGTCGACCCACTGCAGGACGGTACCGACCTGCTGTTCCGCATCGGCGTGCTCAACGATTCCAGCATGCAGGCCCGCATCTTCGCGCCCCAACGCTTTCGCATCGCCGCCAGCCCCGCCTACCTGGCCCGGCATGGCACCCCGCAGCACCCCGACGAACTGAGCAACCATCAATGCCTGGCCTACAAAGGCATCACCGGCCAGCAGCGCTGGTTCTTTCGCAAGGGCCAGGGCGACTGGACGCCCTACAGCGTCAAGGGCCCGATCACCGGCAACCATGCCGACACCTTGACCCATGCCGCCGAGCAAGGGCTGGGGCTGGTGGTGTTTCCCTCCTGGTTGATCGGCGAAGGCTTGCGCGCAGGCACGTTGCAGGCGGTGCTGACCGACTATGAAGTGGCGACAACCCTGGAACCGCAGCAGATTGCGGCACTGTGGCCGGGCAGCCGGCGCTTGTCGCTGAAGGTGCGGACGGTGATTGATTATTTTGTGGAGTGTTTTGGGGGGGTGCCGTATTGGGATCGGTGAGCAAAGAGGCTCGGGAGAAACATCGCCACATCAGGAATTTTCTTACAGGAGGAAGTAGTTCCATTCTGTTTTTCCGGGCCAGTATTCTTCTGGCCAAGCCTTATACGGCAGACTTTTGCGATATCTTCCTTTAGAGAACTGCCATGAAAGTCACGTATCACAAACCATCGCGATCTGAGCGTGCCGCGTCCGCCAGTGGTCTGGCCGTCTTTGATAGCGCACCCAGTTTTGGCTATATTTGGCCAAAATATGGGGATAACCAGATGATCACGGTTCCTTTGGGCGAAGCGAAAAACAATCTGTCAAAACTGGTGGATGAGGCCGCTGCGGGCAAGGTCATCACCATAGCCAAACATGGACGTGCGATGGCACAGCTTGTGCCCATGGGGAAATCCAAGGGTCGCAGAATCGGTGCCATGAAAGGCAGGTTCATCATTCCCGAAGACTTCGACGCACCTTTGCCTGACGATCTGCTGGATGCCTTCGAAGGCAAGCCTGCATGAGAGTGCTGTTGGACACCCACATTCTGCTTTGGACCCTGACGGAAGACCCCAGGCTATCCGGCAAAGCCAGGAAGCTGATTGAGAATGCCGCAGAGGTCTACATCAGCGCTGCGACATTCTGGGAGATGGCAATCAAGGTCGGCCTGGGGAAACTCGCTGTCGATCTGGATGAAATCCGTGAGTACTGCCTGGAAAGCGGATTTGTCGAGCTGCCCGTCACCTCGGAACATGCCATCGCGGTCAAGGATCTCGAACACCATCACAAGGACCCTTTTGATCGGCTCATCGTAGCGACAGCCATGAGCGAACCCATGAGGCTATTGACGGCCGATCCAGGCATCGCCCAATACACGTCCTTGGCGATCCTGGTCTAACTCATCTCGACGACAGCACCACCTCAACCAAACACCCACTGCCCAATCAACCAGGCATTCGCCCCACTGATCAGCGCAAACAGAAACCACGCCAGCAACCGCGTTGGTAGCCGATTCACGAATGGCCCCATCAGCTGTTTATCGCCGGTCATGCGGATCAACGGATACAGCGCGAACGGCAACTGCAGACTGAGGACCACCTGGCTGAGGATCAGTAGCTTGCCGATGGCATCGTCGCCCATCAGCCATACCCCCACAAACGCCGGAATCAGCGCCAACCCACGGGTGATAAGACGACGTTGCCAGCAGGGGATGCGCAGGTTGAGGTAGCCCTCCATGATCACCTGCCCAGCGATGGTGCCGGTAAAGGTAGAGCTTTGCCCGGACGCCAACAGCGCAATACCGAACAAGATGCTGGCAAAGGCACCGCCCACCAGCGGGTCGAGCAAGTGGTAGGCGTCCTGGATTTCGACCACTTCAGTGTGGCCGGTCTTGTGGAAAGCGGCGGCGGCGAGAATCAGGATCGCGGCGTTGACCAGCAGCGCCAGGGCCAATGAACCGATGGTGTCGATACGCGCCAGCTTGACCGCATCCACTTTGCTGGCGAGGTCCTTGCCGATCAGGCGGGTTTGCACGATGGAGCTGTGCAGGTAGAGGTTATGGGGCATTACGGTGGCCCCGAGGATACCGATGGCCAGATACAGCGGCGCCGCGTCGCTGATGGCCGAGAGTGACGGGGCGAAACCACCGAACACGTCCGGCCAGTACGGCTTAATCAGCACCAGTTCGATAAAGAAACACACGCCGATGGTCGCCACCAGCGCCAGCATGATCGCTTCCAGGCGCCTGAAACCCCGGTTTTGCAGGGCCAGGACCAACAGCGTGTCAAAGGCGGTGATCACAATGCCGGTGGTCAGCGATACCCCCAGCAGCAAGTGGAATGCCAGGGCACAGCCCAACACTTCGGCAAGGTCGGTGGCGATGATGGAGATTTCCGCCAGCACCCATTGGGTACGAGCGGAACCCTTGCTGTAGCGCTCACGGCACAGCTGCGCCAGGTCTTTGCCGGTGGCGATGCCCAGCCGCGAGCACAGGCACTGCACCGCCATCCCGGCCAGGCTGGCCAGCAACACCACGAACAACAGGCTGTAGCCGTAGCGCGAACCGGCCTCGATGGCCGTGGCCCAATTGCCCGGGTCCATATAGCCGATGGAGACCAGCAAGCCAGGGCCGGCGAACATCAACATGCGCTTGAAGAACGAGGCCTTAGGGTCAACGGCAACGGAGCCGGCCACTTCCGGCGGGCAGAACGGGGCGGTAGCAATTTTCGGCAGGCTGAATTTCACGCGGTATCCCAGGCAAACATACAAGACAAGGATGCAGCTTATCAGTCGGACACGACCGTGCGCATCACCGTGTCCCGTGGCAGGTCGAATGCCTCCACCACCTGCACCACCAGGTCCATCTCCTGGTTCAGCGCTTCACGCTCCATGCGCTGGCGAATCACGCCGATCACCAGCACGGCCAACGTGGTGATCGAATACGCCGGGCCGGAAAATGCTCGCATGCCGCTCACCACCAGCATCGCCGCCGCCAACGCCTGGCCCACCACCGGGATTGCCGTGGCCGCGCCACGGCGCAGGATAAAACCGGTGAGCCCGGCCAACGCCGTGCCGCTCAACGCGGTGGCAGCCGAACGGCCTACGTCAAAACGGCTGAACAAGCCCTGCTCCTTTTGCGCGGCAGCCTTGAGTTCTGCGTCGAATACCTGGCGGTCCGCGTTGCTGAGTTTGTCCTTGTACCGTTCGATAAGCTTCTCGGCAACCCGGGCTTCGAGGTCGGCCAGCGCGACAGTATCGAGCGGCTCGTCGAACTTGATCCCCAGCCGCCGCACCACATCTTCGGCTATCTGGCGGTAACCCACGCCATGCCCACGGGCCAGATTCATGAAGGTATCGCCGCCCATGCGTTGCAGCTCAACAGCCAACTTGAGCGGCTCGCGCACCGTGGCGTCTATCGATGCACTGCGCTTTTGCGCCATCAATTCGGCGAGGAACTTCAACTCTTCCGGCCGGGCCTGCACCAGCGCCGGGAACAAATCGATGTCCTCCTCGGCAAAACGCACTTCAGCACTGCGCTGGTCAGAGCGGATCATGCCGCGCCGCTCGTGCAGCAGGTCGGTGTACTGCACCACCGTCTGCAACTGCGGCCAATAGGCGGCGTGATCGAAAGTCGCCAGGTGCACGTTGGTGACCTTGGCCTTGAGCGCCGGTGTCACCGGGATTGCATAACGGCCGATACAGCGTTCGGTGTCCGGCTTTATGGCCAAGGCCCAGTCCTTGCTGGAGTGGCAGTTGATCACTCGCCCCTTGAGCGGCGCCGACACCACGCCCCACGGGCTCGACGTGCAGATCGCCCCGCCCATCAACAACAGGTTGTCCAACGGCAGCTCACGGGCGGTTTCGGGGCTGGCGAGCAAGCTCTTGACCAGGATCCGCGCACCCAGGGAATGGCCGATCAGGTTGATACGCCGTACATCAAGGGATTCACCGTGCAGGTAGTTGGCCAGTTCCGGCAACAGGCTTTTGGCGACTTCGTCCACCCGCGCCTCGACGCTTTTGTAGTGATCGAGAAAATAGGCGATCGCCTTGCCCACCCCGACGGTCGCCGCGCCCAGGCTGCCGCCGCCCAGCACTGCGCCGATCACCTCCTTGAAGGGTGCAAACAGATTTTCCAGGAAATGCCCTGCCGGCCAGAACAGCATCAGGTTGGTCGAACCTTCGATACTCGCCAACTGCTCCTTGAAGCCACCCAGTTGTTGCCGATTGAAGAACGCCGAATAACCGTGAACATAGAGATTGAGCACGTCGCCCTGAGGCTCGCCGCACAGTACGAAGGTGGGCTTGCGGGTGCGGTGCATTTCATCCCACTGGTGCTGCATGGGGCAGTGACTCCTGGCGACAAGGGACGGCGATAGTAACAAAGGACGAGGCTCATCGCCGTACCGCTGGGGGGAAAAGGCGCCCGGTTGGCAGTAGGGATGTATCGCCGGCCAGTGAACCTCGCACCGGTCGGGCAAGTTGCGGTCATGCAAGGCGATTAATAACCAGATAACACAAAGCCCTGCACGTGCCGGGCTTTTGCAATGTTTCCAAATGCACGTCATATAGCTTTTCTGCCATCGGGACGTGTTCCTCATACCATCGGTGTCGCCCTGTCTTGTCTCCACCGATCAGCAACAACGCACATCGGCGGATCAAAGGCATACAACACGCGAAGCGCTCGGAACCTTGAAAAATACTGCGTGTTCCCCCTCCTGCGCCGCAAAAACACAATTATCCAAATGTAAAAAGCGCTCTAATACCCGCCTGTTGATTGGTTTTGAAGATCCTGGAGTTCCCAATGCCCCATGAAGGCAACCTGTTACAAGCAGCCGTGGTGTTCCTGCTCGCCGCCGTGCTGACCGTGCCCCTGGCCAAACGCCTGCAACTGGGCGCGGTGCTGGGCTATCTGTTCGCCGGTGTGATCATCGGCCCCTCGGTGCTCGGCCTGATCGGCAACCCGCAAAGCGTCGCGCAGTTCTCCGAGCTGGGTGTGGTGTTGCTGCTGTTCATCATCGGCCTGGAACTGTCACCCAAGCGTCTGTGGGTGATGCGCAAGGCGGTGTTCGGCGTCGGCCTGGCGCAGGTGCTGCTCACCGGCCTGGTAATGGGCGTGGTGGCGTTGTGGCTGTTTGGCCAGTCGTGGAACAGCGCTATCGTGCTGGGCCTGGGCCTGGCGCTGTCGTCTACTGCCTTCGGCCTGCAAAGCCTGGCCGAGCGCAAGGAGCTGAACCAGCCCCACGGTCGCCTGGCCTTTGCCATCCTGCTGTTCCAGGACATCGCCGCGATCCCGCTGATCGCCATGGTGCCGCTGCTGGCCGGCAGCGATCACCCGACCACCGAGGCCCAGGGCCTGCAACACGTACTGCAGATCCTCGGCAGCATCGCCGTGGTGATCATCGGCGGACGCTACCTGTTGCGACCGGTGTTTCGCATCGTGGCCAAGACCGGTCTGCGTGAAGTATCCACCGCCACCGCGCTGCTGGTGGTGATTGGTACGGCGTGGTTGATGGAATTGGTGGGCGTGTCCATGGCCCTCGGCGCCTTCCTCGCCGGCCTGCTGCTGGCGGACTCGGAGTACCGCCACGAACTGGAATCGCAGATCGAGCCATTCAAGGGCCTGCTGCTGGGGCTGTTCTTCATCAGCGTGGGCATGGGCGCCAACCTCAGCCTGTTGCTCAGCTCGCCGCTGGTGGTGATTGGCCTGACGCTGCTGTTGATAGGCCTGAAATTGCCGCTGCTGTATGCCGTGGGCCGCATGGTGGGTGACCTCAATCGCGAAAGCGCCCTGCGTCTGGGCGTGGTGCTGGCGGCCGGGGGTGAATTTGCCTTCGTGGTGTTCAAGATCGGCCGCGACCAGGGCCTGTTCGAACCGCACCTCTACGACGTACTGGTATTGACCATCACCCTGTCCATGGCGGTGACGCCGCTGTTGCTGCTGGTGTGCCCGAAGCTGTTCAAGCCCAAGGCCAAGCCGGTGGAAGTGCCCGAGGAATATCGCACCATCGAAAGCGATGCGCCACGCGTGGTGATCGCCGGCATGGGCCGTATGGGCCAGATCGTGGCGCGGATCCTGCGGGCACAGAACATCTCGTTCATCGCCCTGGACACCTCGGTGGAAACCATTGAGCTGACCCGCAGCTTCGGCGGCATGCCGGTATTCTACGGCGACCCGCAACGCCCCGAGATCCTGCACGCGGCCAAGGTCGACCAGGCGGAGTTCTTCGTGATCGCCATGGACGACCCTGAGATCAATATCAAGACCGCCGAGTTGGTGCGCAACCTCTACCCGCACATGCAGATCATCGCCCGTGCACGTAACCGCCAGCACGTGCACCGCCTGGTCGACCTGGACGCCTCGCCGGTTCGCGAGACCTTCTATTCCAGCCTGGAAATGAGCCGCCACACCCTGGTGGGCCTCGGCTTGAGCCAGGCCCAGGCCGATGCGCGCATCACCCGCTTCAAGAACCACGACCTGCAAGTGCTGGCCGCGCAACACGCGGTGTACGACGACGCGGCCAAGGTGATGCAGACCGCCCAGGAGGCACGGGCAGAACTGGCGCGGCTGTTTGAGATGGATCGACTTGAGGAAGAGTCCGACAAGCTGTGAGGCTGCCAATGAACGAGATTGCGATTTTTCTGACAGAATACGCCGCAATCTTGTTCATCCCCTGGAGCGCTTCATGGCCACTTTCACCAAGACCGCCGTCCTGCTGGCCCTCGCGCTGACCGCCGGCAGCGTGTTTGCCGCGTCCAAGCCGACCACGCAAACCATCTCCACCCTGGGCGGCAAGTTCACCTTCAACTTGCCCAAGGCCTACGCCGCCGACACCCTGCCGGCAGGCAAGGCCGAGGATGGCACTGCCGATACCCAAGGCACGATGTACGCCAACCAGACCACGAAAAGCGTGGTGATCGTCGCCGAAACCGTGCGCAACGATGGGCTGAGCATTGGGGATAACGACGCGAAATTCCTGGACGGCGCCGTAGCCGGCTTCGTCAAGGACCAGAGCGCCGCCCTGCCGGACTTCAAGAAACAGAGCGAAAAGAAGCTGAACTTCAAGGGCCTGGGCCTGCGCCAGGTGGACAGCACCGCCACCCAGGGCGGCGGCAAGACCCTGAATTCGACGTTCCTGGGCGGTTCGGGCAATCACCTGCTGGTGATCCAGGCGATTTCGCGGGCGGATGATGCGAAGGGGCATGCCGCGCTGGTGAGGCAGATTACCGGCGGGAAATAACAGTCTTCCAGACAACCCGATCCACATGTGGGGGGGGAGCAAGCCCCCTCCCACAATGTTTGACCGCTTTTAATTCAGGCTCTTTTCCAGCCAGGCTTTCAGGTCCTGCACTTCCGTTTCACTGATGGTATGCGGCATGCCCGGATACCCGTGGAACTCCGGCTTCAATCCCAACCCCGTCAACACCTCATTCGCCCGAGTGGCCGACGCATAAGGCAGCGCCTGGTCCAAAGTGCCGTGGCCAATGAAAATCGCCAGCTTGCCCAGTGACGCATCCGGCTTCAGCTCAGCCTTGAGCACCGGCAACACGCTGCCACTCAACGCCGCGATCCCACGCAGCAGTTCCGGCCGACGCAACCCCACCTCGTAAGACATGATCGCGCCCTGACTGAAGCCCACCAGGAACACCCGATCCGGCTGGGTGTGGTATTTGACGGTGGCTTTACCGACAAACTCTTCGATCAGCCTGGCGCTGCGTTGCAGGTCGGCGGTCTCGCCATCGTATTCGCCGTCACCGGGCGTCTTGGTAAACCAGCGATAGCCGTGGGGGTCCACCGGCATCGGCGCGCGGGCCGACAGGTAAGTCCAGGTGGACGGCAACGCGTCCTTGATGCCGAACAAATCCTCTTCGTCACTGCCGAAACCGTGCAGGAAAATCACCAGCGGCTGGTTGCGCGCATCGCCCTGGGTCTGTTCCAGGTACGACAACGGCAAGTCGGTATGCAGCGTATCGTCGGCATGAGCGACGCCGACCACCAGGGTCAGTGCCAGGGCAAACAGTTTGAGCATGGGACGTAACCTCAGGGTTTGCGCAGCAGATAAGTGTCCATGATCCAGCCATTTTCCAGGCGCGCCGCCTTGCGCACCCGTTCGATTTCTTCTGCCACTTCACTGACCCTGCCGCTGATAAGGATTTCATCCGGCGTGCCCAGGTAGGCGCCCCAGTAGATGTCCAGGCCTTGATCGGCCACGGTGCGGTAGGAGTCTTCCGCATCGAGCATCACCACCAGGGTGTCGGCATCACTCGCCTGCCCCGCCGCCAGACGGCGCCCGGTGGTGATCTCGACCGACTTGCCGATACGGTTCAGCGCCACTTTGTGCTGCGCGGCCAGGGCCTGCAAGCTGGTGATACCGGGGATCACCTCGAACTCAAAGGCGCAACGGCCACTGGCCAGAATCGCCTGCAAAATGCGGATGGTGCTGTCGTACAACGCCGGGTCGCCCCAGGCCAGGAAAGCACCTACTTCACCGTCAGCCATTTCTTCGTTGATCATGCGTTCGAAGGTCTGCTGCTTGTCGCGGTTCAGGTCCTGCACGGCGGTGGTGTAGTCGATATCGCCGCGCACGCGCTCGGGGCACTCGGCCTCCACGAAGCGATAGCCCGGCTCGGTGATGTAGGTCTCGCAGATCTCGCGACGCAGGTCGATCAACTTGTCTTTGCTCTGGCCCTTGTCCATCAGGAAAAACACGTCGGTGCGGTTGAGCGCCTTCACGGCCTGCATCGTGATGTAGTCAGGGTTGCCGGCGCCAATGCCGATGATCAGGATGCGTTTCATGGGTTGCTCTCAGTGCGGGGCGTGGATTTTGCCATGTTCAGGCGCTCAGGCGTGAGTTTCCAGGCGCAGGCGCCAGACGTTGTTGAAGCGTAGCTCGGTGGCGGACAACGGTTCGACGTCGATACGGTAGAACATCGACAGCGGGAACTGCATCACCTGCAACAACGCGGCGCGGATCACAAAGGGGTGGGTGATGGCGACGATATGGCCGGGTTGGGTTTCGAGGGTTTTCAGCCACTGCGCTACACGTGTACAGACTTCATCGACTGACTCTCCACCCTGGGGCGCGAAGGTGCTGTCGGTGAGCCAGGTATTCAACTCATCACTACTGAGCTGGTTGATGGCCTGGCCTTTCCACTGGCCGAAATCAGCATCGCGCAGGGCGTCTTCGATCACAGCGTCATTGCCGAACAAGCCAGCCGTCTGTCGAGTACGCAGCTCGGGAGCGCAGAGTAAACGCGGCGTTTTCCTGTAACGCCCGGCGAGGGAGCCGGCCGCGCCCTGCCAATCCATCGCCACCGGCTCGTCATCGCAGAAACGCCCCTGTTTCTGCAGGGACGTGAGGGCATGGCAAATGAGTGTCAGACGTGTGGCTTGCATCGCAGCGTGCTTGGACCCAGGGAATGAGGCCACCAAGACTGGCGCACTTATCCCAGTCGCGCAACGCCTTGTGCCAGATAGAGCACCTGGTAACCCGTCCCTGGGTGCTGCGCGTCCAGCGCCTTGGCCGACAAGGTGACCCGCACCAGGCGCCACGCTTGCACATCCAGCGCCAGGAACACCGCAAAGGTCTCTGCGCTGTCGGCCACCTGTCGATTGCGCCGTTTTCCCTCGGCCAAGGCCACCGCCCTGTCCGCGCCCGCCTCCAGCGGCCATTCCTCGCGGTACAAACTCACTGCGCCCTGCGCCGGGCCACGTTGTACATCCAGCGGCAACCAGCTCTCGATATGCGGGCGACCAAAGCTGTCGAGCACCTTCTGGAAGCGCTCGCCCAATAAAAAGTCAGCGGCCTGCAACGGGTCGGCCCACAGGTACACCGACGAATACACTTTGCCCCCCTGCTCGCGGGCGATAAACGCCTTGAACAGCAACCCCTCGGCGTCATCCCACAACGGCCCCAATTGCGCCGCGCGCCGGTGAATCACGCCCATGTCGTAGTCAGCTGGCAAGCGGTGTGAATACTGTTTGGCAAACATGCGAGAACTCCTGTGCAAGATGAGCGTTCAGCTTGCGCAGCGGCGATGATTTCAACAAGATATCAGCCGATATATGTGCGATAAGGATCGAATATGACTGACGCCCTCAGACCACTGGATATCGATACCGTCCAGGCCTTCGTGCTGGTGGCCGATTTCGCCAGTTTCACCCGCGCCGCCGAAGCCGTCGACACTTCCCAGGCGGCCATCAGCCTCAAGCTCAAACGCCTGGAAGAGCGCCTCGGCTACCGCCTGCTCGAGCGCACGCCTCGCCATGTACGGCTGTCGCCCCAAGGCGAACAGTTCATCATCGCCGCCCGCGCCCTGCTCGATGCCCATGAACGCGCCTTGGGCGACATGGCGACTCACACACCCCGGCGCCTGGTCATCGGCATCAGCGACCACGTGGCCGGCCCCGACCTGCCGGCCTGGCTCAGCCGCCTGGCCGCCTACGACCCGCTGGTGATCCTCGAAGTGCGCATCGCCTCCTCCCGCGACCTGGTTGCCGCTTTTGATCGCAATGAGTTGGACGCCGTGATCGTGCGCAACGAGGGCGACCGCCGGGACGGTGAAGTGCTGGCAGTGGAACGCTTCGGCTGGTTCGCCGCCCCCACCTGGCAACACACCCCAGGCACGCCCCTGCGCATGGCGACCATGGCCGCACCCTGCGGTGTTCGTCACCTGGCGACCCGCGCACTGGACACGGCGCGCATCGACTGGACCGAAGTCTTCGTGGGCGGCGGCGTCATGGCCGTCGGTGCTGCCGTCAGCGCCGGATTGGGCGTCGCCGCCCTCGCCCGCCGCGTGGCGCCGTCTGGCGCGGTAGATGTGAGCGAGCAATACGGCCTGCCACCCTTGCCGGTGAGTGAAGTGGTGCTTTACAGCCGCATCACCGATGTGCGCTCACGGGAGACACTGCGTGCCCTGAGTGCGACCTTTCGCGGCGTGCTGCAACACTGAAATAACTGTCTTTTGTGGCGAGCGGGCTTGCCCCGCTCACCACAGGGGAATTCGGTGATCTAAGAGAAATCTGTCAGTCAAACCACTCCCGCCGACCTTCAAAGGTGCCAACGATCAGTTCCACAATCATCCGCACCGCCTCCTCATCCCGCACCTGCGCATTCACCGCCAACCACACCTGGCGCTGCATGCTCTCGGCCAATAACCCCGGCAACGCCACCAGCCCCCGGTCAAAGCTGCTCATGTACTGCGGCAGCAACCCAATGCACGCGCCACAACGGATCATCTCCAGCATCAGCGAATACGCATGCACCTGCACCACTGCCGCCAGGCGCTGCTGCACCACTTGGTTCCACGCCTGCAAAGCCCCCACCTGCGCATCCGGCTGCCATTGCACCAGCATGTAATCGTCGAGGTCCTCCACACTGTCCGGCCGCGTGGTCAACCGCGAATAACGCTTGGCGATATGCGGCAGATACTGCAAGCGCGCCAAGGCTCGGGGTGGCTCAGTGGCAAAGCTCGGACCCGGCACCGGCCCGTCGGCGTCTGACAGCCACAGCACCACGTCCACATCCACCGCCTGCAACGACAACTGACTGTCGATGGAGATGATCTCCAGGCGCACGCTGGCATTGCGGCGCAGCAACGCGATCAGATCGCGCCCAAGGATGTCATGCAGGATCGGCTCGGCCACGGCCAGCCGAATCAGCGGCTGCTCCGTCACAGGCAGGCGTCGTTCATGGGCCAGGGCAATCAGCTGCGCCTGCAGCTGCTGGCCATCGCGACTGAGCACCAAACCATTGCCCTGGTAGCTGAACAGCGAATGCCGCAGGTGTTCCTCCAACTGCGCCAGACGCTTGCGCAACAGCGTGGCCTTGATATTCAAACTGCGCGCCGCCTGCATGAAACAGCCGCAGCGTGCACTTACCAGGAAATAGCGCGCCACTTCCGGGTCGATCTCATGGACCAGGGCCAGCCAACTGCTGCGGCCTTCGGCTGGCGCACGATAAGCGGACGGCCCCTGAGGGGCAGACGGTTCTAGAAATGCCATGGGAGACTCCCTGTCTTGTCAGTCTGTGCATCCAATGCGGGTTGACGCGTACTACTCCAGCACTTTGTTCAACTCGGCGCCGTCGATACTCAGGGTGGCGGTATTGAGCATGCCTTCGAGGTAAGCCTTGGCGATCTGTTCCTGGCGTTGTGCACGCAGGGCCTGGGTCAGGCGTTCACGCAGTTCGTCGAGGGTCGCGGTGCGCGCCGGTTGCTGGCCGGTGAGCTTGAGCACATGGAACCCCGCCGCGCTCTGCACCACGTCCGACACGGCACCGACCTTGAGGCGCGACACCGCACTGCGCACTTCCGGCACCAGTTGCTGCAACGGCTGCATGCCCGAGTCGCCGCCGCGCGTGGCGGAGTCGGCGTCCTGGGAATATTGGGTGGCCAGGGCGGCGAAATCACCCGGTGCGGCCTGGGCGCGGCGGCTCAGCTCCTGGGCCTGGCGGCGCACGTTATCGACGGTTTGCGGGTCATTGGTCGCCAGGAAAATCTGGCTCACGCGATACAACGGCGGCGTTACCCACTGGGCCTTGCCGCTGTCGTAGGCCTGCTGCAACTCCGCCGCGCTGGGGTAATCGGCCGGCACCTGGCTGACCGAGAGCATGTAGTCGCGAAACACGATCTGCTCAGTGGCCGCACGGGTCTGCTGCTCCACGTCGGGGCGCTGGCGCCAGCCCTGGGCATCGGCTTGTTCAAGCACAGCCTTTTGCGCCAGGCGTGAGCGAATCCAGGTTTCCAGCGCGCCACGGTTGCCGCGCAATTGCTCACGGGACTCGGCAGGCAGGCTGGCCAGCACGGTTTTCAGCTCCGTCAGGTCGATCTGCTGATTGCCCAGGCGGGCCACCGCCGGCCCAGCCGATACAGGGCTGATCACCGGTGCCGGTTGCTGCGCCGCCACCGGGTCGCTGCCCGGTCGCAGGCTCAAGCCCACCGCCACCACCAGTAAAGCCAGCGCACCCGCGCCGACCATCAGGGTTGGTTTCTTCACAATACCGGTGCCTCGGTTTCAGCCTGCAACTGCGCGGCCTGCTGGCTGTACTCACGCAGGTAGACGATAAATTCCTGCAACAGGCGGTCCCACAACTCCAGCTGGCTACGCAGGTGCGTAGCGCCCACGCCCGCTACCACCACGTCCATTTCCATCAACAGGAATTCGCCCTGCACGGACAAACGCGCAAAGCGCCGCGAAGCGTTCCACACCTGGGCCAGGCCTTCGGGCAGCTCGCCCTGGATCCGCAGCGCGCAGCTGTAAGTGAAATCCACATAGCCGCCCTGCTCCGCCGCCGGGTTACCGAAGCGCACCGCAAAGCCGATGCCCTGGCTGGCGCTGAGCAATTGCACGATGCCATTTTGCTCAGTCTGGTTGACCCGGTAGCCGGCTTCCTGCAGCAACTCGGTGAGGCTCTGGGGGGTGACGCTGGTGATCAATTCGCTCATGGAGATCTCTTCCCTGTCTATCAATGATTGGCGGTTGCCTGGGGTGCGTCGAAACGGCTCTTGTACAAATCGTCGCCAAAGCCCTGGGCCAGTTCCTCGAACTTGACCCGGGCGCTGCTGGCGAACGGCTGGCGGATACTCATCACCTCGGCCACGTCGATTTTTTCGTAGGCCGCGAGTAACTGCTGGGCCACGCCGTACATCTGCTGATTCTTGACTGAACATTGCTGCACTTGTGTGTCACGTTCGCTCAGTTGTGCCTGCAAGCGTGCACGCTCAGCCTCTTTGCCCTTGGCCAGCACCAGCAGTTCGTCATAGGCTTTCTTGAACTTGCCGATCTGCTCATTGCTGGCCGCCATCTGGGCCTGCGCCTGGCTGTGCAGGCTCTGTTGCTGGCCGGCCAATTGCTCGGCCACGCCGCGAGCCTTGTCCAACTCGGCCGTCAGTTGCTTGATTTGCGCCTGGGCTTGCCTGGCCTGGTTTTCAGCGGCAAGGCGCGCGGCGCTGGCCTGGGCCTGTTCGCTTTGCAAGGCCTGCAATTGCTGGGTGGTGCTGCGCAGTTGCGTGCGCAGGCGTTCCTCCATGCCTTCAGCCGTAGCGCCGGTAGCGACCAGCAGCAGTAACAACCCGCAGATTCGCGTGTTCATGTGGCATCTCCCTGCGCATCAAAAGCGCGTGTTGAGTTCCAGTTGCATCACATCTACCTCGAACGGCGCGCCATACACTTCGGACGCACTCAACCAACGCGCACTGGCGTAGATGTTCTTTTCGATGCCGTAGTTGGCGCCAATGAAGTAGCCCTTGGCGTTGGTGCCGCCCAGGTGGAACGACGAATCGTTGAAGCCGTCGGGCAAGGCGTCAGGCTGGATGTACTTGTAGCCGGCCAGTACGTTCCAGTCGCCACGCTTGCGCATTTCCAGCGCGCTGCCGAGGGTGAACGAAACCATCAACGCATTGCCGCCACTTTCAAACTGACCGTTGCTGTTGATGTTGTTGACGATCTGGCCTTCGCTGCGCTTGAGCATTTCGCCCTTGTCGTAGGCCAGGTTGTGGATGTAATTGCCCTGGGTGCGCAGTTTGAAGTCGCTCGGCAGCTCGGCATCCCAGGCCAGGTTGAGGTCGAGCACGTCGAACTTGGACGCCAGGCCCACGAACTGCGGCTGCGGGGTCAGGCCGGGCGTCGCCGGGTTGGGGGTGATGTCGCGTAGCAGGAACACGCTGTTGCCCTTTTGCATGAAGGCCAGGCGTGAACCGTCGCTGTCACAGGCCGGCTGGCCGGACCAGGGCTGGCAAGCGCCGGAGCGCTTCCCTTCGATATCGTCGAAGTGGTAGTACGCCAACGCGCCCTTGAGGCTGTTTTCGCGGTTGATCTTCCAGTTGGCGCCGATCTGCCCGCCAAACAGCCATTTGGTATCGCTGTCTTCCTTGTCGAAACCGTTGCTGCTGGCCGAGTCGGAGGTGTACTCCACCGGGAACGCGCCCAGGGTGCCGAACAGGCCCCACTCACTGTTCAGCGCGTGGTTGAAGTTGGCGGCGATACCGTCGAAGTTCAGGTCGCCCGAATACATCATGTCGGTGGAATAGAACGGGTTGGCGAAACGCCCGGCGGTAAGGGTCACGTCCGGGCTGGCCTTCCAGCTCAGGTAACCCTGGTCGAGCCAGATGTCCTTCTTGCCAAAGCCACCGCCCAGGGTTTGGGTGGTGGACACCGGGTTGTTGTCGGAGCCGGTGCCCACCCGAATGCCAGCGGTCCAGTCCGGCGACAGTACCGCTTTCATGCCCAGGCGAGCGCGCAGGCGGAACAGGTTTTCGCGGTCCTTGGTGGTGTTGAGCAGCGGTGGCAGCTTGGTGTTGGTGTCTTTGTTGGTGTCGTACGGGCCACTTTCATTGAGCTTGGCGTAGTCGACGATCTCGTTGCTGTTGTTGCCCGAGAAGTAGCGCGACTCATCCCGCAGGCGGATATCCCCGTCAAAGCTGATGCGCGAGACCCAGTCCGGGAAAGTATTGGGCTGCGCCCAGTTTTCCTGCTTGGCAGTGGCCATGACCTCGGCCTTGACCTGGTCACGAATCTGATCCTTCACCGCCTGCGGCACGTATTGCACCCGCACATCGCCGGGGGCTGCGGTCGGGCCTGCGGCCACCACCGGCGCGGCATTCGCCTGACGCGCCTGCCGGGCTTCTTTTTCGGCCTGGGCGATCAGCCCGTTGGCGGTGTCCTGGCTCAGCACGCCCTGCTGCACCAGCAGGCGGATCAGGTTGATGGTGACGTTTTCCGAGGGCGCAACCGGGGCCGCAGCCGCCTGGCCGACCAGGGTCGCGATGACCATGCCGGCCGCCAGGGTCAGTCGATTCACGGGGGAAATCATGTGTACGCAACTCCTGTAAAAACCGTTGAAAAAAGGATTCAATCAATCCGGGCGCCGGCCCTTGAGGGACAGGCGCATGGGCAGCGTCAGCGACGCCGGTGGTTTCTGTGTGGCACGCGGCGCCTGGATCAAGGCGAGCATCTGCGCATCGGTCTCGGCATCCCCGCTGGACTTGGCCACCAGCGCCTTGGTGACCTGGCCATCGGCGCCCAGCCACAGGTCTATCTGTATCGAGAAGGCCTTCTTGCGCAGCTCAGGATCCTCGCGCATCAGCCGTTGATAAGTGCCGGCCAGGTACTGCTTGTAGGTGCCGGTCCCCAGCCCGCCGCCACCGCTGCCGGCCATACCGCCGCCCTTGCCGGCACCGATGTTGAAACCGTCATTGCCGGACTGGGCGTCGCCATCGATCTGCATCGGGTTGGCCAAATCCTCGTTAGGCGAAGGCGGCGCTTCCTCGACCGGCTTGACCTCTTCGGGCTCGGGGCTCGGCACCGGTTCCGGGACTTTTTCTTCGACCTGGGGCTCGGGCTCCTTGGGTTTTTCCGGCGGTGGCGGTGGTGGCGGCGGCAACGGGATAATCGTCGGCACCTTCGGCGCTTCACGGCGCACGCCGCTCATGTCGTTGGCCCACTGCCACAAGAACCAGGCGGCGACGGCGCCCAGCAACAGGCCGGCGCCCCACTTCAACGGGCGCAACGGCGGCGTGTTTTTCACAGGCGGTGGCGCGATCGGGATCTGTGCAGTCATGACTCAGCCCTGGCTCGGTTTGCCGGTGACCAGCCCGACCTGGGACAGCTCCAGCCGGCGCAGCAGGTCGAGCACTTCGATGACTTTCTGGTACTGCACCATCGCATCGCCGCGCACGATCACCGGGAAGTCCGGGTTCAGCGCTTTCTCGATGCGCAGGCGCTCTTCCAACTCGCCGAGAGTCACCGGATAGGCGTCGAGGAACACCTGGCCGCCGTCGTTCACGGAGATGGCCTTGGTCTTGGCCTGCGACAACGACACCGAGGCGCTGGCCTTGGGCAGGTGAATCTGAATACCGGACACCTGGGCGGTAGCGGTGAGGATAAACATCACCAGCACCACCATGAGCACGTCCACCAGCGGCGTGATGTTGATGCTGTCGACGGCCGCGTCATCGTCATCGTCGTGGGAGGCATTTACGGAAGCCATGGCGATTCTCCTCAGGCCGGAACCGATGCGTGATGTTCGCGGCGGTGCGCGGCTTCACTGTGCTGGCTCTCGCCGTGCATCTCCGCCAGGCGAGTGATGAACTCGTCGACGAACACGCGCATGTCCGCACTGACTTCCTTGTTGCGCGTGATCAGGCGGTTGTAGCCAAACAGCGCGGGGATCGCCACGAACAGGCCCATGGCCGTCGCCAGCAACGCCGCCGCCATGCCGGGGGCGATCGCGTTGATGTTCACGTCACCGGCCATCGCCGTGCCGAGGAACACCACCATGATCCCCAGCACCGTGCCGAGCAGGCCGATGTACGGGCCGCCGGCGATGGCGTTGGACAGGGTCGAGAGTCTGGAACTGAGCGCCTGGTTCTCGCGGGTGCGCACGCCGTCCATGGAGCAACGGATGGCTTCGATGGTGGCCGCCGACACCGACGAAGTGTCCGCGCCCTGGGCACGGCGGGTGCGGATCTCCTTGACCGCCACCAGGTACAGGCGCCACAGCGAAGAATGGGTCAGGCGCTCACCCAACAGGGCGTCGTCGGCATACATCTCCAGGCGGGTGCCGATCTGCGCGAAGTGCTCGCGGAAGACCTCGTTGGCACTGCTTACACGGCTGACCTGGCGGTTCTTGCGCAGCATGATGACCCACGACTGGAACATCATCGCCACCAGCACCAGGATGATCACCCAGGCATCCACCGGTACGGCGTTGAGCAAAAAGCCCAGGCTGCCGAAACCGAAGCCGGATTGTTCTTCATCCACCCCGTAGGCCACCAGCTTCGACTCGGCGCCCTGGGCGCTGGCATCGGCCAACAACAGCGCAGCCGGGCGTGCCACCTTGGACAGGCGCAACTCATCGATGGCACCGGCGAATGGCAGGTGGGTGCTGCCGGCTTCCGGAAGGTCGGCGCCGATGGCTATCTGAGAATTGAACGCCGGCAAGGCCTGCGCCAGGGTCGCGGTTTCGCGGCCATTCACATACAGCGTGACCTTATCGCCCTCGGCGGTGAACGCCAGGTGCTGCCATTGACCAGGGTTCAGCGGTTGAGTGGAGACGGCGCGCTGGCCGTCGACGTCCACGAACGGCATGCCCTGGTTCAGGCCCAGCAACAGACTATGGCCGCCGTCGCGACGGGCCAGCACCGCTTGCTCGCCGCTGGCCTGGTCCAGGCGCAACCAGGCGCTGAACGTGAACGCGCCGCCCGCAGCGTGCTGTAACGAGGGGCTGGCCGGCAACATCAACGCTTGGCCGCTCAACTGCAAGGCGCGGCCGATCACGCCGTCGATGCTCGCGCCGGTGGCGTTCAACGCGGTGTTGGCGTAGGCCGTAGTGTCCCGGGCCGGGGTGCCATTGGCCCCGTCAAAGTGGTAGAGCGCGGTGTAGTTCGGGTCGAAGGTCAGTTGCCCATTGGCCGTGGCCGGGGCCTTCTGGTTGCCGTAGTACATCCACAGGTCCTGGCGCTGGCCGCCTTCGACCTTGGGCACATCGACCCAGATCAGCGCCATGCCCATCAGTGGGTCGAAGCTTTCGATCTGGTGGTTGAACACGGTCTTGTCGTCGGCACTCACAAAACGCAGGTCAGAACCGTCGTCCTTGACTCCGTCAAACGTGAAGTTGCCGGTGTGCAGGCGCACCAGCAGTGCAGTGCGACCCAGGGCCTGGCTGATCGCGGCGCCTTGGGCGGTGGTGTCTACCGAAATCTGTTTGCGGTAGTGCCAGTCGTCCTGCCACCAGGCATGGGCGGTGGCCGGGAGCGCGAAGCCCAGGCAGATCAACAGGCTCAGGAATAGGCGTTGCATGGGTGAAGTCTCCGGAAGAAAAAGTCAGAAAGTCGCCTGCACACTGAAGTGCAGTCGCGAGTCCTGTTTCTGGGTGTTCGGTCCATCGAGCAGCGGGTAGCCCCAATCCAGGCTGCCGGACAACCATTTGCTCAAACTGGCGCGGGTGCCCAGGCCGACACTGGCCAGGCTGTATTCGTCTTCTTGCTCGGGCAGCGGGTCGTGCAGGCGCATGCGCGCGCCTTCGGCGAACGCATAAAAGCGCCACTCCTGCACATAACTGCCGAGGAACCTGGCCAGGGACGGCGTGCGCAGCTCCTGGGAGAGCAAGTAACCCTCATCCCCGGTGCGCTCCGCCGCCAGGTAACCGCGCACCGAAGTGGCGCCGCCGGCGGAATATTGCTCGTTGGAAACCAGCGGCCCCGACGCGAGCTGGAAGCCGCCCTTGGTTGCCGACTGCCAATCGCTGGCAAAGGTGTAGGTGTAATTCAGGTCGCCCTTGAGCACGGCGAAACTGGCGCTGGCCTTGTAGCGCTTGTAGTCGAACTCTTCGGCATCGCTGCCGTAGCCAAAGAACGCGCGGGTGCCCACCACCAGGTTCAGGCCCAGGCCCAACTGGGATTGTTCGGTGTAGCGAAAGCCGTTGTAACCCAAGGTGAACGGTGCGTACTTGAGCGGCACCTGGTCGCTGCTGGAGCCGAATTTCATCTGCTCGTCGAAGTCCTTGAAGTCCACGCCGAACGAGAACGAATGGGCCCAATTACCCGCCGCCGGCAGGTTGTAGATGGCCGACACACCGTAGGAATGGCCCTTGCCCAACACGTTGCTGCCGCCGATGGTGGCGATGTTGCTGTCGGACTGGTAACCCGAGAACTGCAAGGTCCAGCGCTCATTCAACGGCGCGCTGTAGGAGCCGGACCAGACCTTGGCGTTGTCGGTGTCCTGGGGCGCGGTGAAGTAGGTCAGGGAAATGCTGTGGCCCAGCTGCCAGAGGTTGTCGTAACCCAGCGTGGCGACCGAACGCAGCTTCTCGGTGTCGGCGCTGTAGTCGTTGTTCAGGCCGAGGGTGGCGTGCCAGGGGTTCTGGTCTTCCACCTGCAGGTCCACATCCATCGTGCCCGGGCGCTGGCCTTCGCGCACCAGCGGCGTGACCTGGCGCCCGGCACTGCGATTGAGGCCGGCCAACTGGGTTTGCACCGTGGCAAAGTCCGGCACCGCGCCCTCCTCCAGGGCCGGCACCTGCTCGCGGATTTCCACCGGTGAATAGTGCTTGGCGCCGACCACCCGTACGCGGCCAACCTTGGTTTCGCTTACTTGCAGGTAGACGATGCCGTCATCGACCTTCTGCTCCGGCAGCTCGACAAACACCGACTGGTAGCCACGCGCCTGGTAGATCTTCTGCAATGCATCGCGGGCACCCTCGATATCGTCCAGGGTCTTTTGCGGCCCCAGGAACGGGTACACCGCCTCCTCGATCGTCGTCGCATCGAGCACGGTATTGCCGCGCACGAAGTACTCATTGACGTCGACCCTGCGCGCCGCCGCCTCTTCCTCGGCCAACACCGGTTGCGCCAGGCTCCCCAGCGTCACGCAACACAGCGCCAGCGTTAATTTGAACAGATGCTCCACACCGCCCCCTGACTGTCTGATTGTTTGCACCGTCGCCGAATGCCCGGCGTACGGCCTGCTCAATTGCTGGTGATCGCGGTGTTGCCGTGGCGTGCCAGCCAGGTGTGCAACAGGGCGAAGTTCAACGAGAACTCCGGCATGTGCAGCAAGGCGCCACAAAACACGTCACCGATGATTTTCTGGATGAGTTGCACCGCACGCGGGTTGTTCAGCAGCGTGGCGATGTCGCGAGTCAGGACGTGAACGCTCCAGACCTTCTGGTTGAGGTCCAGGCCGACGAACCAGCGGAACAGCAGGTTGTAGTTCAGTTGTTCATGCAGTTGCTGCTCGCTGGGCACCGAATACAGCAGCTGCAGCAGCAGGATCTGCAGCACGGTCTGCGCCGGGATCGACATCGCAGGTTCGGCGGTGAGCCAGTCACGGTGCTGGTCGAGCACTTCGTCGATCTGCGGGCGCAGCAACACCAGGGAATGGCCTGCCGGGATGTAGCTTGAGACTTCCTTGCGGGCGCCCTGCCAGTCATCCTGGGAGACGATCCAGACCCAGGGTGCGCCGTAGCGATAGACCGACACCGGCTTCTTGCGCGCCGCCTCGACGATCTTCGACAGGCGCTGGTCGAGCTCCTGCATGCCCACTTTCGAGTAACGTTCCATAGTTCCCATCGCCCCACTCCTGGCATCCTGCTTGCGGCTGAAAAGCTCACCTTTCTGGTGGGCTCAAGCGCGTTACACAGAGGAGACGGGAGTGGCCATGGGCTACCGAACTTTTGTCATGAAAGCTTCATTTGGGATTGGGTGGGGGGCATTTTTTTCGGGGCATATCCATTGCTGCGGCAACGGCTACTTAGGGTTCCGCCCTTCGGCGGCTCACTTTTGAAAAGCCGGAATGCCGGCCCAGTCAAAAGTAAGCAAAACGCTCTTGCCCCAACACTCGGCACCTCGCTTAGGCTCGGTGTGCCCGTAATCCGACAGGGATTTGGGGGCCGCCTAACATCAAAATCAAAAGCAGATCAAAAGCCAGAGCCAGAGCAAACCACCCTTCAACTGATACATGAAGATCAACCTGTGGGAGGGGGCTTGCCCCCGATGGCGGTGTGTCAGCCAACTCATCAGTGACTGACCCACTGCCATCGGGGGCAAGCCCCCTCCCACACTTTGACCGAGTACCGGCCATACAATCCGGTCGGCTCCAAGGCCGCCGCGCTCTTGCTTTTGATGTGGGATCGCCCCGTCAAACACGCTGGCCGAACCTAGGCGAGGTGCCGAGTGTTGGGGCGAAGGCCTTTTGCTTACTTTGGGCTGGGCCGGCATTCGGCCTTTCCAAAAGTGAGCCGCTGTAAGAGCGGAACCATAAGTAGCCGTTACCGAAGAAACGGATATGTACTCAACTCCGAGAACAAAACCCAACCCCCTGCAACGGCAACTCATAAGACTTCTTAACCGTCCTAACCACCAACGTCGACGAATAGGTCCGAATCGGAATATCCCGATAAGTCTCCAGAAACCGATAGATATACTCGGTGTACTCCGCAGCATCCCGAAACTTCGCCACCATCACAAAATCAAACTCCCCCGTCATCAGGTAACAATCCTGAATCTCCGGATGAGTCGAAAGGATGTGCTGCATCTTGCGGTCAATATCCTGGCTATCCCTGTCCAGCTTGATCAGGAAAAACGCCGTCACCTGAATACCCAATTTGCGTTCATCCAGCACCGCTACCTTGGCCTTGATGATCCCCACGCTCTCCATGCGGCGAATCCGCCGATAACAACTGGTGGAAGACAGCCCCACGCTGTCGCTCAACAACTCCAGGCTCTGGTCGCAATCCTTCTGCAACTTGCCCAGGATCTTCAAATCCATGGCGTCTGTCATCGGTTCCGAATCGTCCTTGAAAAAATGCAATGAATACGTCGCAAAGACGGGCCAATTTGCACAAATCCTGCGCAGTGGCTAGTTAACATCGTTCCAGCTTAGCAGCCCGGCCAACACCTGGCCTGAAGGCGGCATGAGAGGGATCTTATGATAGTCGCGAAACCGACATGGACCGGTGATATCAAGGCGCTGTTCAGCGCCCCCTACTGGATACCCGCCGCCCAGCGCACCGCCGTCGCCGCCACCTGGGTCGGTTGCATGAACGCCTACGAGGTGTTCCTGGAAGACCCGGCCTCGGTCAAGACCTGGTCGCAAACCATCTACCAGCACCTGGCCTCGCGCAACATGCCGCTGACCACCGATCAGCAACAGTTCTGGCCGATGGATGCCCTGGAAACCTTCCGCCTTTGGGTCAACCAGGGTTGGCGCCTGGACAGCATCTCGCCGTTTGACCTGGCCGAGCGCATTCCGCCACCGGCATTGCCACACCCGGTCAAGCGTGTGCGCCAGGACATCCGCTCCCTGAGCCCCGAAGCACTGAACCTGTACCGCGCCAAGCTGGATGACGTAATGCACATCGGCGACCCCGACAGTGGCTCGCCCTGGCAGCGCTATGCCTACATCCACACCAACTGGTGCCTGCATTACCAGGAAGCCTTCGCCCTGTGGCACCGCGCTTACCTGCTGTACCTGGAAGCACTGATCGACTGCGCGATCCCCTACTGGGACTGGATGGCCGCAGACGCCAGTGTCGACGGCAGCCCCCAGGCCGGCTTGCCCCAGGCGTTCCTCGATGAAACCTACGTGCACCCGCATACCGGTGAGGTGCGGCGTAACCCGTTGCGTTATGCGGCGGCCAAGGATGGCTGCTCCAAGGTCTGCGCCACCGCGCCGGTCGAAGGTGTCGACTGCCTGTACGTGCAGCGCAATCCGCTGTTCTACACCCAGGGCGAAGACTTTCGGTTCGAGCGCACCCAACTGTATGGCATGAGCCGGATCTTCCAGCAGCAGGTGGTCGATGCGCTGGCGTTCACCACCTTCAGCCAGCCCCAGGGTGTGCCAGGCTATCCATGGGCCAACATCACGGCCTTCGACCCGCCGCAACCGGACAACCTTTACCCCAACCGTGCGCTGAATTTCGACGGACTCTACGAGCAGCCCCACGACAACTATCACGGCTGGATCGGCGGCGACATGGCCGACAACGCCTACACCGCCTTCGACCCGGTATTCTGCTCCTATCACGCCAACATCGACCGCATGCTGGAGGTCTGGATCCGCGCCAACCCGGCGGCGCAGTACACCACCCAATGCCTGTTGCAACCCTTCGCCGGGCATCAGGCCGATGACGTGACCTTCACCAGCGCCGACGCCTGGCGCTACACCACCCTCGGCGACATGGCCCAGGACAGCCGGCACATCGGCTACGACTATGGCACGCCAGTCGCCCCGCAGTTCGGCGCGGCCAAGGCTGTGTGCTGCCGTCAGCCGCAGGCGGCAGGCAGCGGTCCGTGGGTGGTGTTCGACCATGTGCGCTGCACCCACGACACCTACCTGATCGACGTCTTCCTCAACCAGCCCGACGCCACCGCGCAACACGCCCGCGCCGATAACCCGCATTACGTCGGGCGCTTCAGCCGCATCGGCATGGGCCTGGTCGACGACAAGGGCCGCTGCGTCACCCAGGGCGTGTCGCGGGCGCTGAACGCTGCGCGCAATGCCCGGGTACTCAAGCTCAAACCGACCGACACAGCGCAGTTATCGCTGGTCGTGACCCACTCCGATAGTGGCCAGGTATTGACGGCCGATGCATACGCGCCGCTGCCTGGCTTTATCGCCGAACTGGTGTGGGACGACCCGCGCCAAACCTCTGCCGGCCCCGCTCCGGGCGCCGGTTGCTGCTCCACCAACACTGATGCTGGAGAACCGACATGAGCACACCCTTCACCCAATTCACCTCCCCCGCCGAACAAGCGCCCAAGGACTACAACAAGCTGGGCCTGGAGGACCAGCTGCCGACGTTCGAAACCGACTGGAACAACAACGTCACCGGCTGGACCCAGATGTCGATCATCGGCAACCCCTGGTCTAACCTCAACGATGCACCGCGCTCGGGCTATTACAACCCGCTGGAGAGCGGCTACGGCACGCTGACGCCAAAGACCATCACCTGGCAGCCCTTCCCCAATCGGCTGTGGACGTTTTTCTATAACGAGGGCGCTGCCGTGGTCCCGCAACTGGGCGGCAAGGCCATGACCCTGGACCAGGTGATGCAACTGACCGACCACGGCCAGATCACCCTCAACGACACCCTCTATTCGCTGTACCCGGACCCCAAGGCCACCCAATTGCAGATCCCCAGCGTGCTGTGCAAATCCATCAACTGGAACGGCCCCTACGCCGACTTTTCGCCCTCGGGCCCACGGGGCTGGCTGGACGAATACTGCGAATGGTCGATCACCCGCGACCCCGACGGCAACATGCGCAGCATCATGTTCACCAGCGAGAACCCGGCGTATTTCCTGACCATGTGGAACATCGACCCGGGTGCCGTGCTGGGCCTGTACCAGGCGTATGTCGACCCGCAGGTGAAACTCGAAGACCTGTACCTGCGCTACACCGCAGACGGCCCGACCGGCAAGGCCGGCGAACCGGTACTCGACCCCACCACCGGCCAGCCCGCCTACGACACCGTGAACAAATGGAACAGCGGCACCGTGCGCATACCGGGCGTGTCGGGCGGCGCGATGCACCTGACTTCCGGCCCCAATACCCTGAGTGCCGAGATCTACCTGGCGGCGGCGGCCACCATCCTGCGGCCACTCACCAGCAGCCAGAACCAGCAGAGCCTGATCTGCTGCGCGCAATACGGGCAGAACTACCGCAACTCCGACCCGCATATCGGGTTCTCCGCGAACCAGGCGGCGGTCAACAACCTGATCTCGTTGACCAACCCTATCGGCCTGTACCTGCAGCAACCCAAGTCCTTCAGCACCTGGAAAGGCCCGCAAGGCCAGGATGTCAGCAGCTACTGGCGCGTTACCCGTGGCACCGCCGGCACCGGCCCGAACAACTCCGACCAGATTCTCCAGGCGGTCTTCGAGGTGCCGGCCAGCGCGGGGTTCTCGATCAATGAGATCACCATCAACGGCACGCCGATCGACTACGTGTGGGTGATCGCCAACGAACTGAACGTGGCCCTCAGCGTGACCCCTGCGCCGCTCACGGCCCAGCCCAAGGAGTGTGCCTGCGTGGCGGCCAACACCACCGATGCGCAACCCTGGCCCGTGCAGTTGCTGCCGATTGACCTGTTCTACGGCCAATCCCCCAGCGACTTGCCGGCCAGCTTTGCCCCCGGCAGCTCAGGCCAGTTCGTATTGGTGGTACAAGGCGCCGACCCGAACACCACGGCGGCGGATGCACGGGTGCAGTTCTCCAACCCGGGCATCACGGCCCAGGTCACGCAGTTCCTGCCGGATGCCTCGGCGATTCCCGGCCAGACCGACGGCGGCGGCACCCAGGGCTACATCATGACCATCACCGTCAGCAGCAACGCGGCGCCGGGGCTGGTCAGCGTGCGTGCGCTGAACCCCAGCGAAGCGGCCAACCCGAGTGCCTCCGAGCACCCCTGGGAAAGCGGCCTGGCCCTGGTGCCCAGCGCCTGAGTGCCTCCCGGCCGCCCATGCCTGGCCTGGGCGGCCGCCCCTTGAGTCTTGAGCAAGGAATGCGATCATGAACGGATGGCTTCGCCCGCTGCGCCGGGCACGCTTGCGTATTGCCTGCGCAATCACCTGCACCCTTCTCCCACTGCTGGCCCCCACACCGGCCAATGCCGCCTCGGACGCCCAGAGCTGCGTCAGCCAGCTGGTGTTCGATCCCACCAGCGGCGGCTTCCTGCCGGTGAACAATTTCGGCACCGAGCAGGCTTTTCTCAATTGTTTCGGCTGGCAGTTGTTCATCGCCATGAACTGGCCGGTCAATCCCGGCTGGCCGGCCAACCCAAGCCTGGCCGGTGAGCCGGACACCCAAAGCAGCGCGGCCCAGTTCGGCGTGCCGCCAACCCCCGGCCAACCGATGAGCAATGCCCCGGTGTGGGCCAGCTACAAGGATGCCAGCGAAATCTTCCTGCCCGGCGCGGCCAAGCCGTCCGGCTGGGGCGTGGAAACCCTGGTGCCGTCCCATTGCACCGCCACCGGCAACCTCAAGGCGTTTGCCACGGGGGCGCGTAAATTCATCACCGCCACCTCGGAAAGCGCGATCAACCGCAAGCACCGCTTCCACCTGTCCAGCGGCACCCAGGTGACCCTGCCGGATTCGATCATGGAAGCATCCGGCGGCTGGCTCACGGACCAGTCGGGCAACCTGGTGTTTTTCGAGCGCAAGGTGGGCAAGGCCGAGTTCGACTACATCGTCGACAACGGTTTGTACGACGCCGCCAACCAGCTGATCGTGGCGCAAAACAGCGACAACCGACACCCCGCCGGCCTGTCACTGCCGGCCGGCAAGCCGGTGCGCGAGCTGCCGGCCAAGGCGCTGCCCCAGGAGGAACTGGGTGCCCTGGAACTCAAGGCGGCCTGGCGCGTGCTCACCAACAAGCCCGACCTGTACGGGCGCTACCTGACCACCGTGGCCTGGCTGCAACGCCCGGACACGCTGCAATGCACCCAGGAAGTGATAGGCCTGGTAGGGCTGCATATCATCAACAAGACCCAGACCCAGCCGAACTTCATCTGGACCACCTTCGAGCAGATCGACAACGTGCCCGATGGCGGCGCCGCCCCACCCCAGGGCTACAGCTTCAACAACCCCGAGTGCACCGGCAATGCCTGCGCGCCAAACGTCGCCCGCGTGCAGTGCGACGCCACCCACACGCCGCCCGACTGCACGCCCCTGGACCAGCCGGTGCAGGCCACCCGGCTCAACGCCACGCCCCAGGACATGCAGGCGCTGAACACGGCGGTGCAGCAGACCTTCGCCCAGCAGACCCAGGGCCAGTCGGTGTTCCAGTACTACAAACTGGTGAACGTGCTGTGGTCCAAGACGCCCAACGCCCCCAACGATCCAGGCCCTGGGCCGAACGTGAAGGTGCCGCTGTCCTATGGGCCGTTTGTCAGCGACCAGAGTGTCGTGGTCGCCAACACCACGATAGAAACCTACGTGCAGACAGACAACTGCAATGACTGCCACCAGTACGCGGCGATTGCCGGCAAATCCGGGCTGGCGTCGGACTTCTCGTTCCTGTTCGGCAATGCCGACTCGGCTAAAAATACGCGGCTGATCAAACGCATCGAGTCGTTCAAGACCCTCAAGGACAACCCGTAACCGGCGCAAAAAAAGGGGCGATCATTGATCGCCCCGAACGGTACATCGAGAGGTCCCTTCCAAAGCCTTACAAACTGATCTGCTTGCGCTCCTCATCCGTCAGCCGCGCTCGCGCCTGTTCGCTCAGCGGCCCGGCGCCCAGCACCTGCACCGGGCTGTTGGGGTTGTAGCCGGAGGTTTTCTGCGCCGGCGCAGGCTCCTGCGGCAACGGTTCGGTGCCCAGGCTCAACACTTCCACGGTCATGATCGACGGCCTGCCCTGTTTGGCGGCCGCCTGCTGGCTGCGCGCCGCGTCTTGCGCGGCCTGGGACGCCGCCGCACCGGCCGCGCTGGCCGACGTCATGGCGTTGGTGTTGACCGCAGCAGACACCGGCACCCCGGACGACTTGCCCTGGCTCTGGATATTCGCCGCGTTCACCACGCGCAAGGCGGCAATGTTGACGTTGCCGGACACACGAATGCCCGCCTCGCCGGCATCGATGGTGCCCAGCGGTGCGATCAGGTCGATGTCCCCCGCCGGCACTTCCGGGATCGGGTTGAGCGTGGCGATCCCCGCACCGGTACTCGGCACCGACGGCGACAGGCCGACGTTGCCCCAGTTGTCATACACACGCTTGGGCGGCGTGTACACCACGGTGGTCTTGGAACCGCGCCCGGCGTTGATGTCGCCTTCGCTGGTCCAGCCCATGATCGAGCCGCCGAAGGTGGTCATGATGCGGCTCTGGCCCAGCAGGATGCTGCCCAGGGAATACAGCTGGATATCCCCCGCGCCCTGGGTGATCACCCCCGCCGTCGACGGTGGCGCCGCGCCTTCGATACCGAAGGTCTGGCTGCCGCCCGGCGTGAGCATCTGGATGGAACCCCCGAAGTTGGTGTGCACGCCCGCGCCACCGAACATCGTGATGTCGCCTTTGTAGGTGATCGGGTTGCCAGCCACGTCCTTGTCCGGGAACAGCGCCGCAATCGCCGCGCGGCCACGCAGGTAGCTGCCCTGGCGCACGCTGCCAGCGGTGTTGTACTCACGGCCGGCGGCCTTGAGCTCGGCGAAGTACACGTCGCGGGCGAACACCCGTTGTTGCTCGGCGGGGAGCGCCGCGTAGTAAGTGTGGGCCTGTTCGGCGTCTCCGGTAAACCCGAAGCGCTCGACCAGCCAGGCGAGCAATTCCCTCTCGTAGGTCTTGGCGACCTTACTGCCCTGGATCGACTCACCCGGCAGCGCCAGGTTGGCGGGGTTCAAGTAAGCCTCGACAAACCGACGGTAGTCCGGCCCCTTGGGCCCGACACCGGCTTGCAGGGCGATGCTGGCACCCGCTCGGTTGTCGCCGGCCGCCACGGCGCCCAGACTGTTCACGCCCACCTGATCGTCCATCTGGATAGTGCGCCCGGCAGTCAGCTCAAGGGTCCCGGGGCCCGCGACATTGAAACTGCTGTAGAGGATGTCGCGCCCGGCGCTGGCAATGGAGATATCAGTCGCCCCCGTGTGCACGAACAGGTTACCGGTGAACGTGTATTCACCGGTGCTCACGTCCCCGCCAAGGGCACCATTCAAGCGGGTGCCGCTGCTGACGATATCGCGCCCGGCGAGCATCCAGACCGGGCCTGCACCTTCGTAGTAGGTCTGACCGAAGCGTGGATCGTTTGCCCCATAGAGACTGAGCGCCCGTCCACTGTTGACCCCCAGCAGGTCACCGCTGAGCGCATAGAAACGCGCCGGTTCCAAGGCGCCGCCCCATGCCATGCTCGCGGTGTCAGGGCCAAACGCGAACAGCGGGTGAAGCCCCAGGCGTGCGATGTTGCCATCACTGGAAAGATTGCCGCTGCCTGCGACCGGCAAGCTGTTGATGAAGCCCAGGAACGCCGGACGCTGGATCGTCGCCAGGCTTTGCGGACTTGCGCTGGAACGGCTGATGGTCAAGTCGCCGCCGTAGATCGAATCGCCCGCCAGCAATTCCAGTTGACCGTTGGCCGACGGTGCCAGCACCAGCGCCTGCAATGGCTGCGGCACATTCGGGTTACTCGTCGACGCACGGCCGTAGTACAGGCTGCCGCTGGCGGCGACCGCACGCAATGTGGCGGGGTAGACCGCCGCCATATCGGTTTCCAGCGTCTGGGTCAGTGGTGTGAGGTTACCGCCGGAGGAGAACAGATCGACTGCCGTACGGTCGGTCCACAGGCTGAACCAGCTCTGTCCTACCCCGTTGACGCCTTCCTTTGCGTAGGCCAAGGCATTCATCTGCGGTACGCGGCCTGGATCGGCGACATCCTGGAGGACCAGGTCGCCCCGGGTAGCCAGGCTGAAGGTCGAATCCCCTGGCAGCAGGCTCAAGCCGCCGGCCGCCATGGCCGAGGTGGAGCGCAGCGGGTCGTAGGCGCGCACTTCGCTGGGGCTCTGGTCCCTGGACTGGTTGCCGTAACGCAAGGTCAGGCTGCCCAGGCTGCCGCCCGTCACCTGTACGTGGCCGCGCAGGTTCACCAACGAGCCATTGAGGTGATCGACGGTGACCTGACTGGCGGGGTTCAGCGCATCGCCCACCCGCAGGTTCAAGTCGCCACCACCGCTCAGTTGCACACTGCCATCGGCGGCGACCCGCCCTGTACCGCCGACCGCCAGAACGAGGCCTTGGCTGCGTGGGCTGACGTTCTGGGCGGTTGACGACAGCGCACTGATGATTCCCGCATTGCCCCCCACATCAACCGTGAGGTTGCCGCCACCCAGGGTGCCGAACCCGGTAAAACCGACCATCTGGTCCGAACGCACGTTAGCGACGTAAGAACCGAAATTGATCCACCAGGCGGTCGCTTGTGCCTGGCTACCCTCCAGGTTATTACCCTGTCGCCACAGCCAATTGCCGACATTGGCTGAATCCAGCCCCAGGTCGACAGGCACAGGACGCGCAACGCCATTCTGCGCAGGGCTGGTGATATTGCCTGTCAGGTCGCCCCCCACTTTGACCAGCACATTGCCGCCCGTGTCCGGGTACCAGGCGCGGTACAGGCTGTCGGGGCCACCGTTGACCCACTTTTCGTTACCGCCGACGTTACCCAGGACCTTGCCATTGCCGCCAAGGGCACGCTTGAGGTTATACGGGTCGCCAGCCGAGGTGCCCGTGGAGGAGCTGCCGGCGGTGTAGACACCGTACAACGACTCCATGCTCAGGTTGCCGGCTGCCAGCAAATCCAAGTCCGCAGCGCCGGTGCGGATGACACTGAAACGCGTGCTGCCGCCCGCCAGCAAGGTGTAGGCATCGCCCTCGGACGAGCAGTATTCCGGCATATCGTCACAAATCCCGGGGTAGGCGTAGCCATCATTCACATCGATGGGCTTGCCCACCATGCTGTTGTCGCCATAGACATCCAAAGAGCCCTGCTCGGTCCAGACCAGCGCACCCTGCCCGTACATCCCATAGTGACTGTCGGCCAACCGAAGGTTGCCGGTGACCGGGTGCGGTTGCAGCAGGCGACTGTCCGCCGCGCCGGTATCCGCGCCGGCCACCAGCCGAATCGACCACGCTTGCGAGCCTTCCTCCAGCATCGGCGCAATCGCCCAGTTCTTGCCCTGGCGACCGGCATCGGCGACACGCAGCTGTACCGACGCCACACCGTCCGGCAACTTGACATCGGTACCCGACGGCAACAGCGCGCCACGGGGCAAGACTTTACTGCCTGCCAGCTTGAGGCTGGTAGCCAAAGGCACTCCCTTGGGCCAGATCAGCCCGTTGACGTTGGCCGCACTGCCCAACAAGGTGCCGGCGTCCAGCGTGCTGCCGGCGGCGAGGGTCTGGCTCTGAACCAGCAGCGTGCCCACGGCGAACAGCACATTGCCCGATGCGTCCCGCACGTCGGCGGCCAACACCGTCCCGGCAGGCAGCACCAAGGACTGGCTGAGCGTTGCCGCGACGGGCAACCGCGTGCCAGCAGGCAGGAACAGCGGCTGCGTCGGCACATCGAAATTGAGCGTCACGCCGCCCGGAAACAGGGTGCCATCCGCCAGGGTCACACCACTGCCCGGCACCACCACCGTGCCCCCGGTGTAGTCGATACCTGCACGCAGGACCCAGCCATTGTCATCATCGGTTTGCGGCGGCGGTGCAAAGCCGTCGTTGATGCTGCCGTAGATATTCAGGTCGCCACCGGCGCGCAGGGTCAGGCTGCCGGCCTCGGTAGGTTCGGTCGACTTGAGGCTGGCGTAGCGATAGCCGGACAAATCCAGGTCGCCCTGTACCACCAGGTCGCCGTCGGGCGTCTTGCTGATAATCTCCACACCAGGCCGCAGGTGGAAAACATCGCCGTAGGTGGCGTTATTCAGGCCTGCCAGTTTGTTCTGCAGCAGGTTGGTATTGCCGAGCGCAGCATTGATGAACGCCGTGCTCAGTGCGTGCTTGCCGTCGAGGTAGGCTTGGTCGATCGCCTGGTACGGACGTCCGTTCGGGGTGGCATCGGTCCTGGTCGGGGCATCGTCGTAGGTGACCATGCCATTGAGCGCGATGGAACGTGCGCCGGTGATGGTCAGGCGCCCACTGGCATCGATGGCAATGTCATTGCCGCCCAGACGGGGCGCGTTGAGCTCCAGGGTGCCGAGACTGCGTCCGTCATTACCGGCCCCTGCCCCCGTGCCATGGCGCAGGTCGATGCGCACGCCATCGGCCAGGGTCAACTGGCCCTGGCCGGAGCCGAGCACAACGGTGGCGCGGTTCGGCGCGTCGATGACCTTGCCATAACTGTCCACGCGCACTTGCGTGCCATGGGCATCGAGCACCGCCGTACCGTCCAGGACCAGGCCGTTCCTGGCGGCCAGGTTGATGCTGCCGACGCGCTCGCCGCTGGCGTCTACCAGGCCGGTAACGCGCAGGCTGCCATTGTCTAGCGAAACGTTGACGCTGTTGGCCTTCACATCGCTGCCGATGATCAGATCGCCTTGCTTGAGCTGAAAGCTGCGCGAGCCATACACCTGGCCTTGATTGAGGCGTTGATTGAGGGCGGCGAACTGTTCATTCAATGTGCCGCTTGTGCCCAGCCGCTGGGCCTGGATCTCGACCGCGCCCGCCAGGTAAGGCACCCGCGTACCGCCGGCATCGTAGTCGCCGCTGCTGCCAGCGACGATCCTGCCCGCCAGGTCGACGGTGCCCGCCGCGCCCTCTACGGCCACCACCCGCAGCCGGCCCGCCTGGTTGTGCTGCGCCGACAGGTCGATGGTCGAACCGACCGCCTGCAGCACGTTGCCCGCACGGCTTTCCAGCAGGACCTCGCCGCCAGCGTTGTATTTAGTCAGGTCGTTGAAAGCAATGGCCCGGCCGGCCACATCGATCAATGCCGCATCAGTCAACACCACGTCGCCACGGGCGCCCAGGGTGAGCTTGCCGCTGGGCAATACCACCGCGCTGGCCAGGCGGATGCTGTCACCCTGCAAGGACAACTCGCCGCCAATGCCCTTCGCTTCGCCCACCGGCCCCGCCGAGGCGCGCACATCAATCGCGCCACCGGCTGTGATCCGGTTGACTGAGCCAGCTTCACCGCTCATCAACGGTGTGAGGATATTCAGGTTGCCGCCGTTGTAGGCAAAGCCCTTGATCGCGTCATAGGCGCCCTGACGCTGATACACCGAGAGGCTGCCCTTATGGTTGGCGGTGATGCGCTGGCTGGCGTTCAGGTTGACGTTGGCAAAGCCCAGGGCCAGGCGGTCAAAGGACTGGGTGGTGCTTGGCTGGGCAAAATCCCCATAGCCGAACTCGATGCGCTCGGCATGGATATCCAGGCGCCCGCTGCCGCTGCCGGCACCGTCAGTCACTGCCGCCACGGGCGGTGTCGCGGCCCCCTGCCAGATCAGGTTGGCGGTATGGATGGTGGCTACATCGTTGGCGCCGCCCGCACCATAAATAGCCGGCGTGGACAGCATCAGGTTGCTCAGCATCGACTTGCCGGTCGCCGAGTCATAAGTATCCAGGGTCGTGGTGCCATAGAAGTTGAAGCTGTCGCGTGCCGACAGTTGCAGGGTTTCCAGGGCCGGCGCGCCAAATTGGGTGTCCCCCCGCAGCAGGCGCTCCAGGACTTGCTGGGTGAGGGTCATGCCCGCCGGCAGGCGATTGCCGGCAGCGGCGGCGGCCAAGGCTTCGGGGCTGCCGACGTTGATGCTGGATACGCCCAGGTTCAGGTGACGGGTGCCATAACGCACGTCCGCCCCCATCTGCAGGGTGCTGTCGGTCAAGGCAACGAGTGTGCCTTCGGAATACAAAGCGGTCTGGCCGCTGCACAGCGTGCCAGTGCAAGCCCCCAGCTCGATCCCGCCGCTGGTCACACCTGCCATCGGCGTTGCTGCGACCACGTTGAGCAGGCCGTTGGACACCGCCAGCATATTGGGCATGTTGTACACAAAGCCGTCACGTGCGTCATAACTGGCCTTGCCGCGACCGATGGTGTTGATCGAGGCCCCCTGTTCGACGGTTACCTTGCCGGTAGAGGACACCAGCAACACTTCCGGCGCCGCCAGGTTCGCGCCTTCGCGCAGGTTGATGTTGCTCAAGGCTCCGTTGGCCAGGTTGATGTAGTTGCCGCCCTGACCGTAGGTCACCACGGTCAGGCCACCGATCAACAGACGCGCCGCGCCGAGCGCGTTGAGGCTCTCGGCCTCGACGCTGATGCCGCTGAAACCCGGGGTTGCGCCCTTGCCTGCCGCGACGATCTCAATGTCCTTGCCCGTGCTCCTGTTGCCATTGGTCAACGCCACGGTGCCACCGTAACCGCCGTCGGCGGCCTCGAAGCGACCGATACCCTTGAACGAAAAGGCATTGGCACCCGCCCCCGGGCTGAGGTTCAGTTGCAGGGTCTTGGCATCCACCGGCAACAGCGCACGCGGCACCCCGAGGCGGGCCGCGTCGGCCACGGCGAATTGCGCATAACGGGTCTCGTTGTATTGGGAATATCGGCGCAGGGTGTCGGCGGCGGTGAGGATCACCTGGCTCGCCGTACTGTTGCCGATGCCGGTATTGGCGATGGACAAGCGCCCCGCAGTGGACCATGAGCCGTTGCGCAGCAACTGGGTCGTGCCTTCGCTGCCGAGCCCCGCCAAGCCGTTTATTTCCAGGCGGAAGGCCCCCGGCATCAGGGCATAAGTGGACGGCATCAAGGTGTAGGTGCCCGCTGTCAGCCCCGGCACACCGGCACCGATCGTGATCTGCTGGCCAATCAACGGGTCGGTCGCCCCGCCCTCCGGCCCCACCGGGGCATAGCCCGGTTGCGCGCCCGGCACAATCGCGTAGACCGGGTTGGTGCCCAGCCCCGGCAACACAAAACCGCCGGTTGCCCCGAATTGCACCAGGGGGTTGTAGCGCGCATCGGTAGATCCGCCGCGCCCGGAAATAAACCCGGCCCCAAGCAGCTCGCCGCCACCGGAAAGGTCCACGGTAGCGTCAGGCTGCACCACCACCGATTCGCCACCCAGGACCATCCCGACATTCAGGCTGCCGTTCGCGTTAGGCAACGCCCCCTGCCCAAGGAACGTCACAGTCTTGCCGTTGTATTTGTAGACCTGGCCGTCTACCGTGCCGCCGTAGGGCAACACCAATCCCTTGCCACTCACCGAGGTCAGGCTGCCGGGCAGCAACTCGACGCGGCTGGCCCCGAGGTTGCCGATTTCGATCAGGCCCAGGGGCGCACGCACCACCCCGCCCTGCTTGATCGTCGGGCCGCCCAGTTGCAAGCGGCCAAACGCCGAGTACGGCATGGCGGCATCAGCAGTCCCCGTGCGCGCGATCGTCAAGGTACGGGTCGGGTCGTACTTGAAGCCAGAGAAGGCATCGATAAAACCGGCCAGCACCCGTGCGCCAACGTCCGTCGCCGGGTACAACTGCGCGGCGCGCAGCGTCATATCGCCTTTGGTCATCAACTGAGTACTGATGCCCTGCGCGATCACGTCCGCCCCGGCACCGGCCAGGAAGCGCAGGTCACCCTGGCTGCTCAACTGCACATCATCGAAGCCACGGCGATCGATGCTCTGCTTGCTGGCATCGCTCAGCGTCAGGTCACTCTGGTTGCCGAACAGCACATTGCCGCGCACGTCGATCAGATTGCCACTGGCCTGGAACAGCGCCTGGCTGGCACGTTGCGACAGGTTGGACGCCAGCACCGGATGCAGGTACTGGTCCTTGCTGGGGTCCAGCGGCGCAAGGATGCCGGCCAGCAGCAGATAAGGCGCAGACAGGTTGATGCGAGCGTTGGCGGCGGCGTTTTCGGCAAGGCCCATGGCGCCGCTGTACAGGCGCAGGCTTTGCCCCATGTTCAGCGACACATCTCCGTCGAAGCTCAACACGCCGTTGCTGAGCAAGGCCAGGTTATCAAAGCCGCCGGTGGTGACCTGGTCCACACCGAGGCGGCCATGGCCGTACTCGAGGGTGTCCGGGAGGGGGCTGGCTTGATGGGACTGGCTGAGCACCAGTTCACGCACCTTGAGCATCGGGTCGGTGACCGCCGCCTTGAGGTAGTAAGGCGTTTCCAGTGCCAGCGATAAACTGCCGCCCGCCGCCGCGGCACCGCCGGCCCGGGCGACCAAGCTGCCATCCAGATACAGGCCATTGTTGGACGCAACGCTGATGCTGCCGCCATTGCTGGCCACCTGCACCCGGCCCTGGCCCGGAATGTCGAGCATCGCCTGGGCACCGGAAGCGTCCAGGCGCGCGCCGTCGCGCACCACCACAAACAGGTCGCTGGCCTTGGAAATGCCGGTGGCCAGGTCAATTTCGCCGCCGAGGCTGATCCTGCCACCCTGGCCGACCTGGCCGTAGAGGCGCCCGCGATTGTCCGCGGCACTGATCGCACGGGCTGCCACATCGATCACCGCGTGGTCGCCGACCCAGATCGAGCGGTTATGCCCGGCGGCATTGGCCACCTCGGAACCGACAGCGGTCAGGCCTCCCAGATTGACGCTGCCGCCCCAGGCATTGAGCGTGCCGTTGACCGTCAACTGGCCGACGCTGCGCAGGTTGATGCTCTGGCCCGGGTCGACGTTGATCACCGCGCCCCGGCCCACTGTCAGGGCCGTGGTAGCCAGTTCGGCCGCCGTGGATTCCTGCCGACCGGCAGTCAGGGTCAGGCTGGCGCCACGGCGCTGGGTCAGCACGCCTTTAGCAGCGTCTTGCTGATACAGCGCAGGGGTCCAGCGCTCCAATACCGTGGCAGGGTCGCCTCCCGTTGGCGCAGCGGACGTCTGCTCGCCAAGGCGATACACCGGCGTGGTGACATCTACCTGGGTGCCGTCAGTGACCAGCAGGCCCTCGTTGCCGGTGATGTCATAGGCCGAGAAGCCCTTGTTGAAGAAGTCTTGCGCCAGTTGCACGGTGCCGGCGTCAGGCGCCCCGGTGCTGTTGCCGATCTGTACCTTGCGGGCCTGCAACGCCAGGGTGCCGCCGCCATTGACACCATAACCGCGAATCTCGCCCTCCAGCCCCAGGCTGCCCAGTGCCCCCAAGGTCACGTCACCGCCCTTGCCGCCGATGAGCTTGCCATCCACGCCGAGCGTGGCGCCGGAAGACGCCTCCACCACGCTGCCTGACGCCAGGTTCAGGTTGCCGGTGCTGCGCAGCGACACCTTGCCGCCGTTCACATAGGCCACGCCTTCACCAAGGCTCGGGTCCAGCGCCAGGTTGTTCCAGCGCCCGGCGGCGTCCAGCTTGACGCCGGTCGCCACATCGACCCGTCCGCTGCCCGCGAGGATCACATCGCCGACGGTGTTGCCCGCGTTGAGGTTGACCTGAGTGAGGATGTTGCCCGCGTTGATACTGCCCCCCCGGGCGGTGAGATTGGCGTTGATATCGACCCCCGGCCCGAACAAGGTGATGTCGCCGCCGTCTGCCACCTTGAGCGCACCATTCACCGTGATCTGCTGCTTGGCGCCCACCTTGATCGCGCCCAGTTGGTAACCGTTGAGCGGGTCGCTGTCGAGCACCATCTGGCCCTGGCGATCGGCTGGCAGCGCCGTGGTGAGGTCCAGGCCATCGGCGATTTTCCGGGTATTGCCATCGATCAGCACCTGGTCGGCGGTGCCGCTCAGGGCATAGCGCAGCGTGCCGGTGGTCTTGTTGTAGATCGGAATGTACTGGCCGATGATCAACTGCGCCCGCTGGGCCATGGCCTTCTTGGATTGCTGGTAGCCGTCGAGGTTGATGTTGGGCGCCTGGGTCTGCCGATCGCCCTGGAACACATCACTGATCAACTGACCTTCCAACACCGCACTGGTGGTGCCGACCACCAGTTTGCCGGCGTCGCGGCCTACGGTGTAGCCGGCCTCGTAGCGGCGTTGCGGCGCGATCAGCGGGTTGTAGTAATACTCGGTCTGGCCCCAGCGCGCGCTGGTGTCTTCATAGCCCTTGTAGAACCCCGAATAGAGGATGTCGCCGGGCGCCTTGGACAATTCATACAAGCGGCCATTGGGCCCCTTGAGCCAGGTCTGCTGGATGTAACCGGCCTGCACGTCCACGGTGCCGCCGGACAGGTTGATCTGCGCGCCCGTCTGAGTGACCACATCCTTGCCGGTAAAGGTCACCGTGCCGCCCTGGGCCATCCATTCGCCGACCGAATGTCCTTGAGTACCGAGGTAACCGCCCACTTCCAGCAAGCCGCCGGCGGTGTACCAGCGATCCGTCGCGTAACCGTTGGTGCCTGCCGGTACAAACACCAGCTCGCGCAGGTCGACCCACACATCGTTGTTGATCAGTTGCCCGCCGTCACGGTTCACCGGAGCATCGCGCTGCTCGTTACCCTGCACGTTGATCTTGATCGTGTTGGATGCCATCGACACCTTGACGCCGACCGCGCCTGAGACGTCGATCATCGCGCCATCGCGCACCAGGCTGCGCCCGGTAGCGCTGACCGCCACCTGGCCGCCGGTGGCCAGGGTGATCGAACCCTTCTGGAAGTCCACGGAGCCACCGCTGACGATCTCGACGCGTGATTGGTCGGTACGGTCAGCCACGGCGCTGAGGTGGTTGAACCGGCCGGTGATCAGGTTGGCGGGTGTTCCGTCGAGTTTGACCAGCCCGTTGTCTTTCTGGCTGTTGAGGGCGGTGCTGCCACTGGCGTCCAGCAAGATCGCGGTGGTGCTGCCCTCGCCCAGGGTCACGCTACCGGTGCTGTCGCTGGCAGCGTTGAGCAGATGAATCGTGCCGCGAGTGTCCACCGAGGTGCTGGCCAGCGCCACGCCGTTTTGCTGCACCTGGTGGCCGGTGAGGGTGATATCGCCGGTGGAGGCCATGATCAGGCCGCTGTTGGTGACTTTACCTGCGCTGCTGCCAGGGTTGAGGCTGGTCGCCACCTCATTGCCACGCGTGGTGGAGCGGTCGTTGCCCGTGGTGCCGACACCCTTGCGGATGTAGAAACTGTCGCCGGCGGCCAGGGTGGTCTGGCCCTTGGCGGTGATGACGGTGCCGGCGTTTTCCACTTCGGTACCGAGCAGCAAGGCATAGCCGCCGGCGTCGGTGGAGGTGGCCGGATTGTGGGTCTGGATCAACGCACCGCGCTGCACCTGAACCTTGCCTGCCGCATCGGTGAAGGTCGGCTGGGTGCCGTTGGCATCGACGTAGAGGCCGCGTTGGGTGAACTGCTCGTCGGTGATGTTCGCGGCGGCCGCCACCAGGTTGCGCACGTTGACCTGGCTGGTGCCGCCGAACACCACGCCGTTGCGGTTCATGATCATCACCGTACCGGCGCCATTGATCTGGCCCTGGATCTCACTGGGGCGCGCATTGGGATCGTTGACGCGGTTGAGCACCGCCCAACTGGCCTGCTGCTGGAAGTCCACGGTGGTGTTGCGCCCGACGTTGAACGTCTCCCAGTTGAGGATCGCCTTGTCGGCGGTCTGCTCGATGGTCACCGTGGTCTTGCCGCCGGACTGGCTCTGGGTCGGGTTCTTGGCGTGGGTCCAACCCTGGGTCAGGCTGTTGTCGACCTGCAGGCCGCCCTTGCCCAGGCCATCGGGAATCGCCGAGACCTGACCGAACGCCGCCTGGCGCCCTGCCGCTTGCGCGGCCTGCTGGGCCGCAATGGCCGCGACACTGGTGTTCAAGGTACTGATGGAGCGCGCCAACTGCTGCTTGACCCGCGCCTGCTGGTTCAATGAAGGAATCCCCGGCACCTGGCCGGCACCGGTACGCGCTGCCGTGGCCGCCTGGGACGCGCCCTTGTCGGCAAACCAGCCGGAACTGAACGCCGTGGCTGCCTGGGCGTTACCCGCCACCATCAATAAGGCAATGGCATGGGCCAAAGGCTTGAGACACAGAACGGTCTCGGGGGCTTTCAGGTTGACCGGCGATTTGCAGCGGACCATCGGGAATCTTCCTTCTTTGTTATTACGCAGGGAGCAGGACAGGCTCACGTATGAGGATTAGGCGGTTGGCGAGGGACACGACTGAACTTCTGTCATGCAAAGTTCACATGACGCTGTCGGCGCGGCGGTGAACAGCACAAACGCAAAAATCAGCAACGGCGCAGGCCGTTGCTGATCAGGTGTTGCGGGTCTTTGAAAGCGTGGGTTACAGCGGACGACCGATGCCGTTGCAGACGTTGGTGTTGCCGATGCTCAGGGCATTGGTGGCGGTCAGGAAGCTACCGCGAATAGCGATTTTCCAGTTGTTTGGCAGTGGCACGAACGCGTTGGCTTCGATCGCTGCGTCGTTGTTGGCAGACGAACCGTAGTGCTTGGTGAAGAAGTCACGCACTTGGGTGGTCTGGGTGGCATCGGCGTAGCACTGGCTGAAGATCACGTTGGTGAAGCCCAGGATCGGGTAGCCCGACGTTGGGTAAGGCACCACACCCGCAGTGTTGGCTTTGCCGAACACGGGAACCCAAGCGTCAGGGTTGCCACGGTCAGCGACAGCAGGCAACGGCACGGCATTGATGGCAGCGGACACGTTGCTCGCTTTCGGCGATACACCCTGGACCGCCACACCGTTGACCACGTCCTTGCCCACGCGAGCGACTTTAGTTGCGTCATCCAGACCGGCCAGAGTCGGCGCGGCGAAGTCAGGGCTCATATAGGTGATACCGCCGTCGGTACCGGCCAGGGTGGTCATCACGCCTTGGCTGCCAGTTGCGGAAACCGCGCCGGCAGGCAAACCACCGGTGTAGCTGGTGCCGAAGGTGGTGGTGACATTGAAGGTGCCGGTTTCAGCGCACTTGGCATTCAGGAAGCGCGTGAACAGTTCGGTGGTGCCACTGCTTTCGCTGCGGTAAACCACTTTGATGGCGCCACTGCGACCCGAACCTGTGATACCGCTCCAGTCGGCGATACGGCCGGAGAACACACCGCACAGCTCGTTGATGCTCAAGTCAACGGCCGCAGTCCCGCTTTTGTTGAACGGGATGGCAACCGAAGTACCCACCGATGGCACTTGGATCAGCTTGCCCCAGGCAGGTTGCTTGGCCGACGCATACGTCGACAGTTCAGTAGCGCTCAGCTTGGAATCGCTGCCCGCCCAGTGCACGTTCAGGTTGGAAACGCCAGCCTTCAACTTGGTGTAGTCGTTGGTCAGGAAAGCTGCCTTGCCATTGCCGCTGCCCACACCGATGTACGGGGCAAAACCTGCGGTCAACACGCCAGACGTCTGGTACAGCGCTTGTGGCAGGGTTGCGCCGCCGCCGTTGATGTCAGCCATTGCAGCCTGGGCCGAGCACAATGCAGCGAGGGTCATGGATACCGCGAGAACGTTGCGCTTAAACATGAAGAATCTCCTTTCGTCGTGTTTGTACGTTTGGGGTAGAGGGCTCTTGCATGACGCCATGGCTTCGGTCCCGAGCCGTGTTCAGGGGGGTGGCCAGGGGTTAAAACCATGGGACAGAAATTCGCAGTTTCCGATGACGTTTGTAGGAAAAAACCTCGGGAGGAACACCTTGATTTTTAAAAAGATTCTCGGGTGTTCCGGTCATGATTCCGAGCGCTTTGGGCGCAGGTGACAGTCAGGTTTCAGCGCGTATGGCTGAAGGCGACATGAGCTGTCGGAATGTGACGGAACGAGGAACCCGAGGTTGGACGGGAGCAGGTGCGGTCAGGTGACCAGTTGGTTGATCTCGATGATCGGCAACAACACCGCCATGACGATCACCAGCACCACGGCCCCCATCACCACGATCATCAGCGGCTCCAGCAAGGCGGTCATGCCCATGGCACGCCGTTCGATATCCCGCGACAGTGTCTGCGCCGCGCGCTCCAGCATCGGTGGCAGCGAGCCGGTTTTCTCGCCGCTGGCGATCAAGTGGATCAGCACCGGCGGGAAGACCTTTTCCACCGCCAGCGCCGGGGCCAGGTTGACGCCCTCGCGCACCTTGGCGGTGGCATCGCTGACGCACTGGTCGAGCCGGTCGTTGGACAAGGTTTGCCGCGCGGCCTCCAGGGCACGCAGCAACGGCACCCCGGCACCGCCGAGAATCGCCAGGGTCGAGGCGAATCGTGCCGTGTTCAACCCCAGTACAAAACGCCCGATCAATGGCAGGCGCAGCACGCGGCTGTGCCAATTCAGCCGCGCTACCGGATTGCGCAGGTACAGGCGCCAGCTCCAGAAACCGCCGACGATCCCGGCAAGACACAGCCAGCCCCAGGCGCGGATGAAGTCACTTGCGTTGAGCATCGCCAGGGTCAGCCCTGGCAGGTCCTGGCGGGCCTGGGAGAACGCGCTGACCACCTGGGGCACCACGTAGCTCAGCAAGAAAATCACAATGCCGATGGACACCAGCCCCACCACACCGGGGTAGATAAACGCGGTGAGGATCTTGCCACGCAGGTTGTTGCGCTCCTCGATGTAGTCGGCCAAACGCTCCATCACCTGGGCCAGGTCACCGGACTCCTCCCCCGCCGCAATCAGCGCGCGGTAGATCGACGGAAAATCCCGAGGTCGCGCCGCCAACGCATCCGCCAGGCGCATGCCGCCCCGCACATCGGCGCGCACGGCGGCCAGGGTCTGGGCGATATGCTTTTTCTCGGCCTGCTCCACCGTGGCACTCAGCGCGGCTTCCAACGGCAGGCTCGCACCCAGCAGGCTCGCCAGTTGCCGCGTGGCCCAGGCCAGGTCGTTGTCCGACAGTTTGGCGCTGAACAGGCTGCTGCCCGTCGCGGCCTGCTGATTGCCTTCGATCTGCACCAGCAACGCGGTCAAACCGCGACTGCGCAGGTTGGCAAAGGCTGCGCTCTGGCTGTCGGCCTCCACATGCCCGGCCTCGACTTTGCCGCTGCTATCGGCGGCTTCATAGCGATAGCGATTCATCAGGCGTCCCGTGTCACACGCAGGATTTCTTCGGGGGCGGTGGCACCGCTGCGCACCCAGCGTTCACCGTCTTCACGCATGCTCAACATCCCGGCGCGGCGCGCGGCCAGGCGCAGGTCCTGCTCGTTGGCGCCCTCATGAATCAGGCTGCGTACCGCATCGTCGACACAGAACAACTCATGGATCCCGGTACGTCCGCTGTAGCCGACCTGGTTGCATTGCGCGCAGCCGACCGGGCGCCAGGTGCCGGGCGCGGCGGGGTCTTCCTGCTTGCAGTGCGGGCACAGGCGCCGTACCAGGCGCTGGGCCAACACCCCCAACAGGGACGACGCCAGCAGGAACGGCTCCACGCCCATATCGATCAGGCGGTTGACCGCCGACACCGCATCGTTGGTGTGCAGGGTCGCCAGCACCAGGTGACCGGTGAGCGAAGCCTGCACGGCGATTTGTGCGGTCTCCAGGTCACGGATTTCGCCGATCATGATGATGTCCGGGTCCTGGCGCAGGATCGCACGCAGGGCCAGGCCGAAGGTCATGTCGATCTTGGCGTTGACCTGGATCTGGCTGATACCCGGCAGGTCGTATTCCACCGGGTCTTCCACGGTGAGGATATTGCTGGTGCTCGCATCCAGCCGCGCCAGGGCGGCGTACAGGCTGGTGGTCTTGCCACTGCCGGTGGGCCCGGTGACCAGCACGATGCCGTGGGGCTGGCGGATCAGCGTATCCAGGCGCGCCAGCAGCTGCGGCTCCATGCCCAGGGTTTCCAACTGCAGGCGCCCGGCCTGTTTGTCCAGCAGGCGCATGACCACCCTTTCGCCATGGCCGGTGGGCACCGTGGACACGCGAATATCGATGGGCCGCCCGGCCACGCGCAGGGCGATACGGCCGTCCTGGGGCAGGCGTTTTTCGGCGATATCGAGTTGGGCCATGATCTTGATCCGCGAGACCAGCGCGCCATGCAATGCCTTGCGTGGCGAGACCACGTCACGCAGGGTGCCGTCGACACGGTAGCGCACTACGGAATGGGTTTCGTAGGGTTCGATATGGATGTCGCTGGCTTCGTCGCGGGCGGCCTGGGTGAGCAAGGCGTTGATCATGCGGATCACCGGGGCGCCGTCCTGGGTGTCCAGCAGGTCGGTGATTTCGGGCATGTCTTGCATCAGGCGGTCGAGGTCGACCTCGTTTTCGGCGGCGCCGACGACGGCGGCGGCGCTGCCGGTGTCAGCGTAGGCAGCAGTGAGCAGGCCGTCGAGTTCATCGTCGCGGACCTGTTCGAGGTGGGCCGGGCCGAATTGGCGGTGGACTTCGCTGATGGACCAGCCGGGGGTTGAGGGGCAGACCGTCAGCAGCATGCCCTGGTCGCTGGGGCGCAGGAGGATGCGTTGGGATTTGGCCCAGGCGTAGGGCAATAGGCTCATGGTTTTGGCCCTGTTTGTAGGTGTACATATCCGTTGCTGCGGTAACGGCTACTTAGGGTTCCGCCCTTACGGCGGCTCACTTTTGAAGAGCGCAAAAGTAAGCAAAACGCTCTTGCCCCAACACTCGGCACCTCGCTCAGGCTCGGTGTGCCCGTAATCCGACAGTGATTTGGGGGGCCGCCGCCACGCGCCATCCATGGCGCGGGGCGGCTAAACCGGCATCCCTGCCGGTTTACCCCCCAAATCCCTGCCGAATTCCGGCCAGCGTGTTTGACGGGGCGCCTCAGATCAAAATCAAAAGCAAAGCGCGGCGGCCTGGTAGCCGACCGGATCGTTGAGGCGTGCGCGTTCCCCCTGAGCCGGGCTTGCCCGCGATGGTTGTTAACGATGACGTGGGAAACCAGAATGCACACGGCGCGCTCACTGGTATTAGGGCTGCTTCGCAGCCCAACGCGGGGCAAGCCCGCTCGCCACAGTAAGGCGGCGACACAGAACAAAAAACGTATCCACGATGCGCAGCGAGTCGCTCTTGATCTTGCTCTTCGGCGCCCCGTAAAACCACGCTGGCCGAACGCAGGCTTGAATCCGTGGGTAACCCGGCAGGACGCCGGGTTAGCCGCACTGGGCCATGGATGGCCCATTGCGGCGGCCCACGGATTCAAGCCTTCGTTACGGCACACCGAGCCTGGGCGAGGTGCCGAGTGGTGGGGCGAGGACCTTTTGGTTACTTTTGGGTCCTTCCAAAAGTGACCCGCTGTAAGAGCGGAACCATAAGCCGCCGTTACCGAAGGAATGGATATGTACACGGTCAAAACGTTCAAGGCCGGCCCCCAGGAATCGCCTTGTCCACAGAAGGCAACTGCGGCGCCTGCACATCCGGCATCGCCCAACTGTGCTCCGGCTGCAACCCCCCTTGCGCCCTGCGCATAAACTCATACCGATTCAACGTAATACTGCGCCCCGCCCCACTGTCCCGAATAATGTAGGGCCGCAAAAACACCATCAGGTTAGTCTTGTTCACACTGCGCTTCTCATTGCGAAACAACGCCCCCAACCCCGGAATATCCGATAACCACGGCACCGCATCATTGCTCTGGCTATACCCATCCTGCAGCAACCCACCGAGCACCATGATTTGCCCGTCATCCAGCAAAATACTGGTATCGATCGCGCGCTTGTTGGTCACCGTACCCGCCTCCACCGACGCCCGCGCATCCACGGTGCTGACCTCCTGGTAGATATCCAGCTTCACGGTGCCGCCTTCGGAAATCTGCGGCCGCACGTTCAACTTGAGCCCCACCTCTTCACGCTGCACGGTCTGGAACGGGTTGTTGCTGGTGCCCCCGCCGCCGGTCACATAACTGCCGGTGACAAACGGAATGGTCTGGCCCACGAAAATGCTCGCCGCTTCGTTGTCCAGGGTCAGCAGGTTGGGCGTGGACAATATGTTGGTGCCGCCCTTGCTCTTCAACGCACGGGCCAACACCTTGAGGTCGAGCACCTTGCCGATGCCGGGAATATCAACCGTGCCGTTGACCACCCCCACATTCAGCCCCTTGGGCAGCACATCAATACTGGTGGGGCTATTGGGCTTACCATTCACGCCGCTACCGCCGAGGTTCACGCCACCAAACCCACCCTTGCCCCCCAGGTTGCCGGCCTGCCACTGCACGCCAAACTCGGTGGCATCGTCCTCGCCGACTTCCACGATTAGGCTTTCGATCACCACCTGGGCACGGCGCTGGTCGAGCATGTCGATGACTTCGCGCAGGTTGCGGTACAACGGGTCCGGCGCGGAGATCAGCAGGGTGTTGGTGGTGGCGTCGGCCTGGATCGTCACGCCGCCGGCACTGAACGCGGTGTCCTGGTCCTTGGGGGTGCCGTTGGTGCCGGTGGTCGAGCCGGTGGCCTGGCCATAACCCGACTGCACGCCGCTGCCGGTGGGCGTGCCGCTGCTGTTTTGCGCATTGCTCGCGCCTTGGGCGGTGTTCTTGCCATTGCCGCCCATGGCGCTGAGCTTGCCCCGGGCATCGTCGCTCACGCCGGAATCGCTCTCGCCGGTGAGCAAGCCGCGCAGTGACTGGGCCAACTTGCCCGCCTGGGCGTTGCGCAGGTACACCACGTGCATATTGCTGGGGTTGCTCTGGGCGTTGTCGAGTTTATAGATGAGGTTGCGCGCCAGTTCCGTCCGCTCCGGGCTGCCGGAGCGGATGATGATCGAGTTGGAGCGCGGGTCGCCGACCACGTTGATTTTCTGGGTCTGGTCGGCGCCCTGGGTGTCCAGCAGCTCGGAGACCATGGCGGCGATGTCCACGGCGATGCCGTTCTGCACCATCACCACATCGGTGTCGATGGCACTGGGGGTGTCGATACCGTTGATGATCTGCGCCACCCGCGCCAGGTTTTCCGCGTAGTCGGTGATGACGATGCTGTTGTTGCCGGGGTAGGCATTGATCGGGTTGTTCGGCGACACAATGGGCCGCAGCACCGGGATCAGGTTCACCGCGTTCTCATACTGCAGGCGGAAGGTTCGGGTCTGCATGCCGCTGGCGCCGGCGCTGTACATCGGCCCGCCGAGCAATTTGGCATCGGCTTCGGGCACCACCTGGGCCACGCCGCCGACGTCGACCACGCTGAAGCCCTGCATGCGCAACGCCGCCAGCAGCATGTCGTAGGCCTGATGCGCCGGCACCTGGCCTTCGCTGACCAGGGTGAGGTTGCCCTTCACACGCGGGTCGACCAGGAATTGTTGGCCGGTGGCGCGGGAGAGTGCGCGCACCACGGCCTGGATGTCGGCGTCGACAAAGTTGAGCTGCACCGGTTGGTCACCCAGCGGGTTGCGGGCCTTGACGGTTGCCGGGGCATGGCCGCGAGCACTGTTGGTGACGCGGTGCTGTACCGGCGCTTTGGGGGCGGGTTGGCTCTGGCGGTCGAGAACGGTCTCGCCACTGCGACGGGTGTCCGCCAGGGGCTGGCCGAGTTCGCTGTCCACCAGCAGCGGCTTGGACGCGTCCTGGTTGCTGCACGCACTCAGGGCCAGCACCAGCAACGGCGCGACCATACGGAAAGGGGGGACTGACCACTTCATGAAGCTTCCTTAGCGCCAAGCGCCTGATCCATGCGAACGGTCCCGGACACAGTGCCGGCCGAGTTGTCGACGGTATCGAGCACGCGCTGCAAATGCGCCTCGGACACCTCCAGGGAAAACGAACGGGCATTGCCCAGCAGCCAGCCCACCACCGCATCGGCCGGGGCGTTGTCCAAGGTCAGGCGCCACCCAGTGGGTTCGAGCGCCTGCAACTGGTAATGCCCCTGCAGACCGGCACTGTCCAGGGCCTGGCGCAGCGCGGCTTCGTCGCCCGGACTGGGCGCGGCGACGTCCTGCAACAACACTTGCAAGGCGGCGGCCTGAGCGCGCAGCTTGGGGGTTTCGGTCTGCCAGTAATCGATCTTCTTCAACGCGGGTTGCACCAGCACCAGCCAGGTCAACAGGCTGGCCAGGACCAGGCCGGCGCCGCCGAGCATGCGCTTTTCGTGCAGGGCCAGGCCGCTCCAGAACACCCGGGCCTGGCTGCGCAGTCGCTGGACTTTATTCATCGCCAGCTCCGGCTTTTTCTGCGGCTTGCGCGGGAGCAATGGTCCAGGCCTGGCCATCGCGGCTGGCGGTGAAACCGGCCTGGGCCAACGCCGCCTGCCATTCACCTTCGGCGGTCGGGTGACGGCTGTCGGCGAGCAGCTCGACACGCAAGCGTCCCTGTTCAAACGTCAGGTTGTCGACACTGCCGACCATGAACGGCAGGTTGCTGCCCACCAGTTGCAGCAGGCCGGGGAAGCGTTGGCCCGGGTCGGCGGCCGCGCCGGTCTGGCGTGCGGCCAATTGCTGGCGGGCCTGTTGCAAGGGGTTGAGCACCACCGGCAACGCCGGAAACGCCTGGCGCACCTGCTGGCTCATCAGTGCCTTGAGTCGCTGGCCTTGCTCCACCTGGCGCGCGGCATACAGGTTGAGGCCCAGGGTCCAGATGGCGATGGCCAGCACCACACAGGCCAATGCCCTGCCCCACCCGCCGGTCGAGGGCTGTGTGAGGCGACCGTGCAACCCCCACATGGGCAGCGGCCCACTCCAACGCTGCGCCGCTGCCACCAATGGCAGGTCCAGCGCCTGCAAACCCAGCGGGTGCACCGTGCCTTGTTGCAGGCTGTCACGGGTCAGCAGGTAGCCGTCATCCAACGCAGCGGCGCCCACCGGCAACGCATAGGGTGCCGGGTACAGGCCGCGCAGCTTGAGCGGCAACTGCGCCAACCGCTCCAGCCCGGCCTTGGGCACCCAGGCCACCTGCACGCGCCCATCGCTTTCACGCGGGCCGTGGGCCACCTGCATCTGTTCAACCGGGCCGAGGATCAACGCTTGTGCGGCACAGGCCACGGCGGCGGCGGTCTTCGCCGCCGGCAATGGCGGCAGTTCCAGGCTGGTCAGCAGGCTGTCCCGCGGATGCAGGAAACAGTCCGCTGCCTGGCGTGACTGGCCCAACTGCGCCAGGCTGGCGTCGCCCTCTTCAATGACCACGCCACGCTCCACCCAGGCAAACCGGACCTGGCTCTGCGCGCTCAATTGATCCAGTGGCGGCAAGCCAATGCGCAAGCGTTTCATACGCCCACCCGCGCCCAGATCACCCGGGGCTGCCGGTCTTCGGGGCGGTGCAACAAGGCGTCGAGGCTGACCCGCCGCTGCTCGCGCCGCGCCTGGCCCCGCACGCGGAACCACTCGCTGGTGATGCCCACCTGCACCGAATCCACCGCCACTTGCGGCAAGTGCAAGCGGTTGACGAAATCACCCCGGTTGATAAACCACTGCCCGCTGTCACGCTCAGCCACCAATCCATGGGCCTGGGACAGGCTGAGCTGAGGCACCACCGCACTGAGTACTTCGGCGCTGGCGGTGTTGCCGTTGACCCAGGTCGGGCCGGGCAACACGCTGATATAGGCCTGCATGCGCTGCAACACCAGGGGATCAAGGCCTTCGATCCCGCTCAGCTCATCCAGGCTGCGCAGCATCGGGGATCTGGCGGGCGACTCATAAGACGCGATCACCCGCTGACTGATGCGCCGACTCACCGCCGGGTCGACACCGATCAGGCGGCACAGCCGTTCAAAACTCTGCAATTGCTCGGTGTCCACCTGCTGGCGGTTGACCAGGTTGCGCAGGTTGAACTTGCCCTGTTCGTCCTCGATCCGCCCCTCGAAGGCCCCCCCTTGGGCACGCGCCCAGGGTTGGTCGAGACGGGTCAGCACGTCCTTCTGGCGGGCGTCCCAGAGCATCTGCCGGCTGCGCTCCAGGCCGCCCTGCAACAACCATTGGCCCTGGATGCGCAACTGCTCGGCTTCGAGGCTGCGGGTAAATACGGTCTGGCGCGTGAGCATGGCGCCGGCCAATACCGCCACCACCGCTGCGATCAGCAAGGCGCTGATGATCGCCATGCCGCGCTGCTTCGCCACTGGGGGCGAATACCGTTTCATGGCGGGCCTTAGAGTTGCCAGGAGCCGATATCGGCATTCACGCCATCGCCATCCGGTTGGCCGTCGGCGCCGAGGGAAAACACATCCACCTCACCATTGGCGCCCGGGTTGAGGTAGTGATACGGGTGGCCCCAGGGGTCGTTGGGCAGGCGATCCAGGTAGGCGCGCCAGTTGCTGTTCTTGGCGTCGGCCGGGCGTTCCACCAACACCTTGAGGCCCTGGTTCATGCTCGGGTAAGTGCCGTGGTCGAGACGATAGAGTTTCAGCGCCTGCATCAACCCGCCGATGTCCTGCCTGGCCGCCGTGGCCCGCGCCTGGTCCGGCCGGTCAAGCACCTTGGGCACCACCATTGCGGCGAGGATCCCGAGGATGACCACCACCACCATGATCTCGATCAAGGTGAAGCCACGCTGCCTGTGAGGGCCTGGCAATGGGGACGTTAGGCGCGCGATATCCATCTCGACATTCCTTGGCTTGAGTGCAGTTCGTGGCGCAGTGTTGCAAGAACACATGTCAGTCGTATTGAAATTCCTCGGGAGTTTCAGTCGCCAATCGGTCAACTGCCGGCGCTAGTCTGCGGGCCTGTTTCCCGGCTTTGAGAGCGCCATGTACGGCCGTCGCAAGGAGCAAGGTTTCACCCTGATCGAAGTGCTGGTGGCGCTGGCGATCATCGCCGTGGCCATGGCCGCCGCCGTGCGCGTGGCCGGGTTGATGACCCAGAGCAACGGCCTGCTGCGGGACAAATCCATCGCGTTGCTGGCGGCGCAGAGTCGCCTCGCCGAACTGCGCCTGGAAGGCCACCTGCGCAGCGGCAAGAAGACATTCACCTGCGATCAAGGCCGCCTGAAACTGCGCTGCGAACAAACCATCAACGCCGACGGCCGTCTGTTCCAGGTCAACCTGCAAGTGCTCGACGCCAGCCGCGAAGCGCCGCCCCTGGCGCGGCTGGACACCCAGGTCATGGCCGAGTGAGCAGCGGCAACGCAGGCCCCGGCGGCAACTTGTCGAGGTTGACGCGCTGCTTCTCGCCGCCGCGCTCGATCTCCACCCCGTCGCCTTCAATGGCCGTCAGCCGCACACCGGGGCTGAGGCGTTCACCCACTAGAAAGCTGCGCGGCGGGCCATCGTTGAGACTCAGGATCGCCACCGCACCACGGGCACCTGCCAACACGCCAGTGACTTTGACTTGCAGCGCTGTCGGCGCATTGGAAAACCATTGCAGCGCCGGGTTATCGCTGCGTGCCGCGAGTGCCTGGGGCGTGGCTTGCGGCGTGTGGGATTCTGCCGTGGTCAGCAGCAGCGGCGTCCATACCGCCACGCCCGCCAGCGCGGCCAGCACACCCAGGGCCTGCACCCCGTGGGCCAGGGTGAAACGAGGGGCAAATGTCATGGGGAGGACCTCCTGTTTGTCCGTCGCACCAGCCTACAGGTCAATTCGCACGCTTTTATTTCACACACTCCCCAGTTCTCCAGGTAGCCCGCGATGAAACAGCAAGGCTTCACCCTGATCGAGCTGATGGTGGTGCTGGTGATCATCGGCATCGCCAGCGCCGCCATCAGCCTCACCATCAAGCCCGATCCGCTGCACCTGTTGCGCAAAGACGCCGAACGCCTGAGCCAACTGCTGCAAGTCGCCCAGGCCGAAGCCCACGCCGACGGCCGACCCATCACCTGGCGCGCGGATGCCAAGGGGTTTCGCTTCAACCGCCAGCGGGACGACGGCCAGGGCCTCGATACCTTTGAAAACGACGACCCGTTGCGCCCACGCCTGTGGGAAAGCACGCCGATGCAGATCAGTCTCGAGCCCCGGCAAACCCTGGTGCTCAACGCTGAATGGATCAACCCACCGCTGCGCATGGTGCTGTCCGACGGCCAACACAGCCTCAGTCTGCAACGCGACGCCGCCGGGTTGATGCGCGTAGTGAGTCAACCATGAAGCCGTCACAGCAAGGCTTCACGCTGATCGAAGTGATGGTGGCGATCATGCTCATGGCGGTGGTCAGCCTGATCGCCTGGCGCGGGCTGGACAGCGTCACCCGCGCCGATCAGCATTTGCAGGCAAGCACCGAACAGACCGAAGTGTTGCTGCGCGCGCTGAACCAGATGCAACGGGATATTAGCCTGCGTGCCAGCGTCGAACTGACGCCCCCTGAAGCCACACAAACGGAGGGATTGGCCGCCGTGACCGTGCGCAGCTCCGACAGCAAGGGCTTTCGCCTCGACGTGATCCGCAGCGCCCCAATGGCAGGCGACGGCCTGCAACGGGTACGCTGGTGGCTCAAGGGCGACGCACTCTACCGCGCCGCCGCCCCCGCACGGGACCGCTACCCCCTGCCGGCGGCGAAGGACGGCGTGGTGGTACTGACCGGCGTCAGTGACCTGCAGGTACGCGTATGGGAAGCGGAAAAAGGCTGGCGGCAACTGAGCGGCGATCGCCGCGAAGACCCGTTGGGACTGGAGATCAGCCTGATGCGGCAGACACCGCAGGGGGTGGAAAAATACCGGCAGGTGGTGGGACCCTTGAAATAGAGGCGGCCCTTTGACCGCCCCACCACTGTCATCATCCGCGCTCGCCGGTCTCAAGCCACACTTTGCTGACGCTCAAGGTTGTCGCCAGTTTCTCCACACGATCCACCGGCAGCCCGCGTGAAAACCAATTGTTGAGGCACTGCGGGCTGACGTGCATCCATTCGGCAAAGGCCGTGGGCGGAATGCCGTAGGTGTTGAGCACCATGCGCAGGCGCTGGCCGGAATGAAGGGTCGGGGGTTGTGGTGGGGTGTGGCGCCGGGGGGATTTTTTTCGGGTATGCATGAGGTGGGCGGCTCCCTGCCGTGGTGGATTTCTCCGTGAACTATAAAACAGCGCAGGCATGAAACAGCAGGTGTCTGGGAGGGCTGGAAAAGCATAAAACGAAATGACCTACATATTACAGGGAACAATTCCTACGACTCGATAGGAAGCTGAACGCCGGTCACGGCTGATCGACGTTCGGGTTGAACTGACTTGACCGCGCATTACAACAATCGGCGTTGCACCGCTTCTTCCAGGGTACTGCGGGTCAAGGCATGCACCACGTCCTGCGTATTCTTCTGAAAAGGAATGGCGACGATCGATCGCGGGTAACACACCTTGCCTAGGTTTTTTGCTGTTATTGCCTCAAGGCTGAGTATGACTAGCGTTATGCTTGTCGAGATCAAATCTTTTCTGCATAAAAAACCGATTGTATCCAGCGACAGGGTAATCTTTGAGTTCTCCAAATATGCTGAAGCCGAGCCGGCGGTAAAAGTCCGGAGCCTGAAAAGAGAATGTGTCCAGCCAGATACCTTGGCAGCCTTTCTCACGCGCCAGCGCTTCCACCTTGTCCATCAACTTTGCGCCCAACCCTTGCCCGCGGGCAACTTCAGGGACTACCAGCAGCTCAACAAATAACCACTGCCCAGAAATTTTTGCGTATAGCCCACCTTGCGTAGCCCCTGCGTCATCCTTGATCAAGATCGCAAGTTTTTCAGTTCCGATGAGCCCCGTTTGTGCTTGGTTGAATTCGCGCAGCGGTGCCAAAATCGCTTGGTAATCGACCTCTTGAGGCGTCTCATTTATCTCAATCCGTAAGTCCACAGCTTTCTCCTTGAGTGGTTTTTGATTAAACAGGCGCCCAACGATGTGGTAACAAGTTGGTGGCGTCCCCTGTCCGCTGCGTGGGCAGACGAGTCAAAACGTCCTTCATTTAAGCATACGGCTCATGTCCGTTCATGCGCGCAGACTGGATCAAAGTCATAATCGCTGCCGCCCGCTTTCCGCTGCGTAGCGATCCGGCAAACAACCTATTTTACCTTCTTATACCTTTTGCCCCAACTAAAGCTTAAAGAGAATAGAAAAATCCGGACCGAGCTCATTTCTCAAGCATTCAGCTAATCGCTCTCCTTCTCGCTTGAATTCGCGCTCTAACTCCTCACTCTTGAACCCAGAGTTTGGCGGGTAATCAGCATTCAGGGTTTCATCGTATATAGCGGCCCACTTTGATAGACGCAGCTGAAGCTCTTCAGAAATAGGAAGCCCGCAAGGAGCTATGTCCCCATACTCATCGGGGGGACATATTCCAAAGCGGATGACACTGATAATCCGCCATCAACTTTAGATTTTTCATTTAACGCTGCCCCTTGGATTTGCACCGACGACAAAACCGTTGTCGCCAACAGTCACAGCAATTCGCTGCGGCTGCCCATTAATACTTAACTCATAAATTGGGCACCCAGCTCCAGAGCCTTGATAACCAACGAGCTGGATCCCTCAAGGTCTGACCCCGTTTTCCACCCCCCCTTTTCCGCCCAACAAAACAAACGTCAACCCTTCGCTGGCAATTATTTCATCTGGCACCCTATCACAAAAAAAGAGCTCATCCCCTAAATTCAAAATTGATAGAAACGAGTCATATTCAAACAACAATAATACGCCTATCACTTTACGCTCTACCGAGGACTTTATAGCCGAGACCGAAAGCAATCTAAGCCCGACAACATCAAAAAAATAACTTCCACTAGAAACACAAAAATCAATCAATTTTCCGTACTCACCCAAATCGCATTCAGCAATAGGCGTTTCAGAAAAACATAGCGACACACCATCACTTCCGCAATATAACCTCCCACTCTCCAAATCTTCAAATCGAAAAGAAATCTCTTGAGGAATCGAGCCTCTATAAGACTCGAACACATGAAGCAATGCATTTACTGAAAGCAGCTTACTTCCTAACGCCCTCACTAACCAAGTATTCATAAGATATGAAAGACTCATTACCTACTCCCCCTTTCAAAGCACTTTTCACAGATGAATTCTGAGTCACCCCATCTTTCAAGATAGTCACAAACGTTCCATCTGGCTTGGTAACAACATGGACTCCTCAGGATCAGACCCCATTTATCCCCATAACTCGTATCGACTCAAACCGCCAAATTGCCCAAGCGTATTTACCTTCATTATGGAATCCCATCCGAATTGGTAGGCCGGGGAGTCAGTTTAGTAGAAGATAACCGAACGCTTACTGTTCCGTCCGGCAGCGTATTTCTACCATATTCAATTAATTGGATTCCGCCCCCTTACCTTTTTTCTTATTCGACAAAGTAAACATCAAAAGAAACTTCCAAATCCAAGTCTGCTAAAGCTTTCATCTGCTCAGGCCAAAGTACTGGACCGCTGTGCCCCAGCAGAGAAAACCACACACACTTCAGGGTGATTTTCACCCCATCAATCTGCTGCACGAAACCCAAAGACTCACGATGCGGTTGGATCTCACGGACTAACCAATCAATGTGGTCGCGAAGATCTTTAGACTGCACATTTCCCGCGCTAGATAAAAACCAGCTAGAGTTCTTCACCTCTCGCGTGACTCCACGACTATTTTTTACTTTTTCGCCTACAACAGTAATTTGTGTTGGTTGAACATGCATGATATTGGAAATTTCGCTTGGATGAATATCGCCAGGATAAATCATTAGCCTAACGAAGCACTCGGCGCACGCTTCATAGCCCGTTGATACCGGCGTAATTCTAGATTTTCTACTCACGGCAAACAACCTCTAATACCCTCTAATATCTTTAACATAGTTTTGCCGGACAAGCGGGAGATACCCGAAGTCTCCGTCAGCTTTAGATATAGCGCTATCCCAGACAGGCGCTACTTTTGCACCAACTTAACTTGCAATAAATGACTATTCCGGCATATATGAAATCGGGGAAACATCAAAGCCGTTCCAAAACACTAATAATCGCCCACAACAAGAACACTTAAGTGCACTATTCATTTCTCGATAAATAGACTCCGCATCAACGGAGCCTTGGAATTTTTCAAATCCATCATCTGAAATCATCAACCATTCAATTGAATTAGGTATCCCACCAAAATTTAACTTATTACCACACTTGCAGAGAACTGATGGCATTTTATTTTCCTATAATAACGACATCATTAATATTTTTTGCACCTGAACCGTTAACTCTACGCAGTACATCTCCTAATTGCTCTCTGGTAACGGAGCTTTTCGATAAATCTAGAACAACCCCCTCAGTCTGTGTATTTTTCTTCGCTATCGCAGAAATTATTCGGTCCGCGTTACCTGTTGTAGGCGTATATACATCATAGCGAACACCATCAACTAGAAGATCTGAAGTATTTCCTCCTGCTCGTGTACCAACAGGGCTGCGCAACTCAACTTTTTTACCTTGGGCCGCCATATAATATGCAGAATTTATCTCTGACTGAGTAAATTTTCCATTTGGATCTATTCGAAGTACACCTTTTGCACCATCGTAGCTCGCGTCGTTGGCAGCAGCTTTTCCGTTACCTACAACACTTGTTTCTCCAGAAACCAAGCCAGATGCAGTGTCTTTTGCCCCACCCGCCACAGCCCGCCTATAAGCCACCACCCCCGCCGCAGTCCCCACCCCAACCGCCAGCGCGATCTTCAGGTTGTCCGCAATGTCCTGCGCCTGGGCATCGCTCAGTGCCCACTTCGACTTGAGCGACTCGACCATCGCGCCCACCGAGTGCTCGGTCGTGGCGGTCGAAAAACAAAAAATTGCCGTTGATCAGGCTCTGTACTGCTTCCCGGGCGTCGGGCGAGGCGTAGTCGGCGATGTCACGGATGGCATTCAGGTTCGCCAGGGTGTTGGCGACTTCTTTGGAGCTTGCCGCGCAGGAGCTGGGGTCGGACTGGCAGCTGACGATGGCGTCAATGTCCTGCTGGAGGCTCAGTTCCTGGAATTTGCGCGTGGCGTCCTGGATACAGGAGGCGTCTGTGCATCGGGCTATCTGTTTGGCGGCACGTTCCAGTTGGTTGTGTGACAGGTAGTTGTATTGCGTAGCGTTCTTCGCCACCCAACTACCGGTCTCCAGCTTGGCGGCGTCGGTGTCGCTTTGTGCCGCAGCCGCCAGTACGCCGACGATCTGCGAACTCATGGTGAGCAGGGTGTCGTTGCCTTTGACCAACGTATCCAGGTGGCCAACCAGTGCTTCACTTGCCGCCGCCGCCAATGCGCCGGTCTTGAAGTCGCCGCCGGTGGCTTCGGCCAGCAAGCCACCGACCATGGCGTGGATCGCCACCTTGGGTAACGAGCCGTCCGCCAGGACGTTTTTCGTGTAGTCCCCTACCAGGTTGAAACTGGCCGCCGCCAACGTGTTGAACAAGGCATTTTTCAGCGCGTCACTGACACTGCCGCCCTGCCCCAGGGCTTTGTTCAGTCCCTCAGGGTCTGACCCCGTTTACCTTCTGCGGCTGCTTTGGCCGAACCGGCGCGAGGCCGGTGTTGAGGGTGAGCAGTGTTCAAGAAAACTCTATTTTGCAATCTGACAGAGGGATCGAGCGGCCATCAGAGACCATAAATTGATCGCCTTCGATTCTTGCCAACAGTAGACCAAGGCCCTCTGCACCGGCTTCGATGTCTTTTCTCCAGCCGTCAATATCACCGTGATATACGACAGCATGAAAGAGCGGGCCATTTCTCGGTGTGATGCTGCATCCGGCTTCGTTGATCCCACCACTAGTTGCATTCGGAGGTTCAGAAAAACACGTTATATTTTTAAATTGCTTACGAAATTTACTTTTCCCATCATCAGAAAAATAGATAGCCTCCCTGGTGGTCGCACCATCCGTCCCAGGAATGACTCTAGCATCAGACCTTTCTAGCTTCCCGCCTAAAACCTTCTCCAATTCTTCTATTTGGTTAGCCAAAATATCACCTCAGTTTTTCACTGATGTAATTAAAAACTTAAAGTTTGTGACACCCGCATCAGTAAATACTTTCGAATAGTAACTAGCCAACTCTGGACTATTCGCATGATAAATAACACCGCCCTCGAAGCCGGATGAGTATTTCTTCGCCTGATCTACCATTTTGGTCTGCTCAGCAGCCGACCAAGGCTTTGAGCCCACCGGGGAAATCGGGGTGGGGAAATCGGGGTCAGACCACCAATATACATTGGTGCACTAATCGGGCGCACTAATCGTGGTCCGCCCCCTATTTCCCAATAATGTGCAACGGGATATACGGCAGTATAACCCTAGGACGGCGAACCATATAAATCCCCAAATAAATAAGAGCTTACAGCTTAGCCGCCCATCACTAGGCCAACAAAATCGAATAAGTACAAAAAATAAATAATATTTTAAAAGAGCAATTCTGCTGAACTTTAAAAATCGCAAAACCGTGGCCTGCCCCCTATCTTTTCAGGTCCTAGGCTAGCAGCAAAATTTTTTAAGCATTCAACACTGCAAAGCTTACATCACCGGACCTCAAAAATTCTTGAAAACAAGAAATAACGATATCTATATTTCTTGTGACAACACTCGCCGGATAGTAATCGTCCAAAACATCAACCAATTTTGCTCCAGCCGACGTATTATTAAGAGTACGCACAACATGCTCACCATCATCAAGGTATTGGTTCAGCATCAGAATATAATTTCCGGATTCAGCATAAAGATTGATTTCGTAAGGTCCGGCTTCAGGTGCTGGGGAAATAGACAACGAAACGACGCCGTCGACTTTACTATATTCAAATATAATGGACCTTACCTCTTCCATGGTCGGCTGATCAATTAGAGGGATTTGCGATCTGCCATGCTCAGGACTAAGGGTATACCCTCCGATGATCATCTATTTTCTCTCCTTAATAGACTTGCCGCGCAGGAACTGGGGTCGGTTTGGCAGCTGACGATGGCGTCAATGTCCTGCTGGAGGCTCAGTTCCTGGAATTTGCGCGTGGCATCCTGGATGCAGGAGGCGTCGGTGCATCGGGCTATCTGTTTGGCGGCACGTTCCAGTTGGTTGTGTGACAGGTAGTTGTATTGCGTAGCGTTCTTCGCCACCCAGCTGCCGGTCTCCAGCTTGGCGGCGTCGGTGTCGCTTTGTGCTGCAGCCGCCAGTACGCCGACGATCTGCGAATTCATGGTGAGCAGGGTGTCGTTGCCTTTGACCAACGTATCCAGGTGGCCAACCAGTGCTTCGCTTGCCGCCGCCGCCAATGCGCCGGTCTTGAAGTCGCCGCCGGTGGCTTCGGCCAGCAAGCCACCGACCATGGCGTGGATCGCCACCTTGGGTAACGAGCCGTCCGCCAGGACGTTTTTCGTGTAGTCCCCTACCAGGTTGAAACTGGCCGCCGCCAACGTGTTGAACAAGGCATTTTTCAGGGCGTCACTGACACTGCCGCCCTGCCCCAGGGCTTTGTTCAGTCCCTCAGGGTCTGACCCCGTTTACCCGCTCGTTTCATAGTCCGTTGATACCGGCGTAATTCTAGATTTTCTACTCACGGCAAATAACCTCTAATACCCTCTAATATCTTTAACATAGTTTTGCTGGACAAGCGGGAGATACCCAAAGTCTCCGTCAGCTTTAGATATAGCGCTACCCCAGACAGGCGCTACTTTTGCACCAACTTAACTTACAATAAATGACTATTCCGGCATATATGAAATCGGGGAAACATCAAAGCCGTTCCAAAACACTAATAATCGCCCACAACAAGAACACTTAAGTGCACTATTCATTTCTCGATAAATATACTCCGCATCAACAGAGCCTTGGAATTTTTCAAATCCATCATCTGAAATCATCAACCATTCAATTGAATTAGGTATTCCACCAAAACTTAACTTATTACCACACTTGCAGAGAACTGAGGGCATTTTATTTTCCTATAATAACGACATCATTATTATTTTTTGCACCTAAACCGTTAACTCTACACAGTACATCTCCTAATTGCTCTCTGGTAACGGAGCTTTTCGATAAATCTAGAACAACTCCCTCAGTCTATGTATTTTTCTTCGCAGTCCCTCAGGGTCTGACCCCGTTTACCTACGTTTACCTATCCCTTTTCTCGCCATAGCCGATAGATTGATAAAAAGTAACAGTAGGCCCGTAATCCTGATCTGAATTCGAAACCTCTACAGAAAAATTACATCCTGGAAATTTGTCCTTTAAAACTAGCCGCCATGAAAAAGCAATAGTGTCAGCTAGCTGCTCAAAAACGACATCATCAACTTCATCCGTACAGCCTGAAAAAACATCGTACATGTGAGTATGATTCATTATTTTTTCAACTGCAGAAATATCCCCATCAAGCTTTTTTAACCATACCAAAAAAACCTCATGATCATATTTAGCATTTAAAAAAATCGCACCTTGGCTGATAAAAAAATCAGGAAACAACAGCCTGCAAAATAGCAGACAGTCTTCAGGCTTACAAATAGCGCTCATATAAGAAAATATATCAATATTATCGCTCTCAGCCCAGCTTGACGCCCATAGCTCGTATCGACTCAAACCGCTAAATTGCCCAAGCGTATTTACTTTCATTATGGAATCTCATCTGAATTAGTAGGCCGCGGAGCCAGTTTAGTAGAAGGCGACTGAACTCTTACTGTTCCGTCCGGAAGCGTATTTCTACCATATTCTATTACATGTGGTGTCGATACATTAGCATGAGCAGCACCTCTAACATCGACCCGCTTAATAATCATCCCAGCTGAATCATAGACGGCGTAGCTCGTAATATTTCCTTGATTATCGGCCCGATACAAAGCTCCATTCGCGGGGCCGCCGTCTAGCTTAAAGCGGCCGCTAATCTGAGTAGCATTTTCAAGCGGACCTCCGACAAGATTATTTGCGTTGCGAGGAATAGAGTTGTTGCTAGTCGCGCCTTTTACCCCACCCGCCACAGCCCGCCTATAAGCCACCACCCCCGCCGCAGTCCCCACCCCAACCGCCAGTGCGATCTTCAGGTTGTCCGCAATGTCCTGCGCCTGGGCGTCGCTCAGTGCCCACTTCGACTTGAGCGACTCGACCATCGCGCCCACCGAGTGCTCGGTCGTGGCGGTCGCCAGCATTTCCTGAAATTCGTGATTGCCGTTGATCAGGCTCTGTACCGCCTCCCGTGCGTCGGGCGAGGCGTAGTCGGCGATGTCGCGGATGGCATTCAGGTTCGCCAGGGTGTTGGCGACTTCTTTGGAGCTTGCCGCGCAGGAGCTGGGGTCGGCCTGGCAGCTGACGATGGCGTCAATGTCCTGCTGGAGGCTCAGTTCCTGGAATTTGCGCGTGGCGTCCTGGATACAGGAGGCGTCGGTGCATCGGGCTATCTGTTTGGCGGCCCGTTCCAGTTGGTTGTGTGACAGGTAGTTGTATTGCGTGGCGTTCTTCGCCACCCAGCTGCCGGTCTCCAGCTTGGCGGCGTCGGTGTCGCTTTGTGCCGCAGCCGCCAGCACGCCGACGATCTGCGAACTCATGGTGAGCAGGGTGTCGTTGCCTTTGACCAACGTATCCAGGTGGCCAACCAGTGCTTCGCTTGCCGCCGCCGCCAATGCGCCGGTCTTGAAGTCGCCGCCGGTGGCTTCGGCCAGCAAGCCACCGACCATGGCGTGGATCGCCACCTTGGGTAACGAGCCGTCCGCCAGGACGTTTTTCGTGTAGTCCCCTACCAGGTTGAAACTGGCCGCCGCCAAGGTGTTGAACAAGGCATTTTTCAGCGCGTCACTGACACTGCCGCCCTGCCCCAGGGCTTTGTTCAGCAACGCAGAGGTGCCGTTCTGCAGCGCCTGGTTGGCCGCGAATTGGCCGACGCCGCTCCAGGTGCCCAGCGAGCCGGAGGTGGCCACTTTGCTGATGGTGGTATTGGTCTGCGCTCCGGTCCATGGGTCGAAGTAACCCACCGTCAGGCCGGCAGTGATCGCCGAAACCCCGTAGCCCTTCAGGGCATCGGACGACGTCACGTCCTTGAACACGGCACCGAGATTGCCCCGGTTGTTGACCACGCTGACACTGGCATTGGTCGAGGCGCCGGTCGCAACCGCACCGACCATGGCGCCGCCGACACCGCCGCCTGCTGCGGCCGTCGCCATGGGCCCGATGACCGCCGACATCACGATGGCAATGATCAGTTGCGAGGCCGGCCCCAGCCCGGAGTGGCTGTACTTGAAGCTGTCGTGGACCTCCCTGACCTGACGCCAGTCCACATCCCCGCGCTGTTCTGCGTCCTTGAGCCAAGCCAAGTGCGGGTCGGCCTTGACCATCGCATCAATGGACTGGCTGACGCTCTGCTGATTGACCTGCTTGATGTCGATCTGCAAACCGTCGACGGCCTGGATCGCAATGGTGCCCCCGGCAACCAACTGGCTCTGGCGCAGCGTTTCGTCAGTGCTGCCCTTGCCCTTGGATGCCACCCAGAATGCGTTGTTGTTGGTCTTCTCGTGGCTCTCCTGATGCAGGTCTTTCACTGCTTCGAAGGTCACCGCCCCACCACTGGTGATGGCGATATCCGCCGCGCTTTCCAGCCTTGCCCCTTGATACAACTGACCGCCGCCGCTGATCAGGTCGAGGTTGCCGCCTGTGGTGATCTGGCTGCCCACCGCACGCACGTCGGTGACTTCGTCGCGTTGGGTCTTGAGGGCGCCGAAGCTGCCTTTTTTCTTGTAGTCATACAGGCTGTAGTCGCTGTCATTGGAACTCAGCAGTTGCAACTGCCCACCCGCCACCAGATACGCATCCTTGCCGCTGCTGACCTGGCTGGCGTGCAGCACGATGTCTTGCCCCGCGCTGGCGTTCAGTTTGCCGCCGGCGGTGAGCTGGCTGCCCACGTGACGCACCTGGGTGGTTTGCTCATGCACCTTGGCGCCGCCGCGTTTGCTGTTGACCGCGTGATCGGTTTCGTTGGCGGCGGCCAACAGGTGAAGGTTGCCACCGGCGGCGACGGTCAGGTCTTTGCCGGCGTTGGCGTGGCTGGCCAATAGGGTGATGTCGCGCCCGGCATGCAGGCTCAGGCTGCCGGCGGCGTTGAGATTGGCGCCAAGCTGTTCGGTGCGGCTGTGTTGGGTGACCCGGTGGCCGCCGTTTTCCGTGGTACGCACCTGTTGGGTATCGGTGACGGCGATGAGGTTGATGTCGCGCCCGGCACTCAGGCTGGCATCGCCAGCGCTGTTGATGTCGCCTCGGTTGGTGATGTCGCGCCCGGCGTTGAGCGTGAGGCGCTGTGCGGCGCTGATCTGGCCCGCCTGGTCGAGATGGGTGACAAGGGTGCCGTCCCCCTGGTGCTTGGCATGGGCGGTGCGGTCGTTGACGATGTCGCCGGTGACGCTGGTAAGTTCGATATGGCTGCCACGGATCTCGCCGGCCATCGCGTTGCGGATACTGTCGGTGGCCAGCAGGCTGATGCGTTCACCGGCGCTGAGCGTACCGCCATTGAGCAGGCGGCCGTCGGCGATGGCGGTCAGCTCCTGTGCCGCTTTCAAGGTGCCGACATTGACGATGTCGCCACCGCTGACCAGGTTGATGTCCCGGCCTTGCACCAGGCTGCCCCCGCGCAGGTTATTGGCGTCGACCGTCGCCAGGTACAGCACCGGCACCAGCACGTCTTCACCCTGCACCTGGCGTTTTTCCATCCATACGATGTCGTGGGTCAGGGCCGCCACCTGCTGCGCGGTGAGGCCAACGCCGACGCTCAATTGCAGGCTGTCGCGGGCGCTGAGGCCGTTGTCCATCAGGTAGCGGAACTGTTCCTCGTCGCTCTCCAGCCCGGCGAGGAAGCGTTGCCCGGTCTTCGCCAGCACGGCGTCACGGATCAGGCGGCTTTCGTAGTAGCCGTCGCCCAGGCGTCGCCAGGCCACGTCGGTGCTGTAGCCGATCTTGTCGAGCAAGTACTGGGAACTGAGGAAGTTGGCCAGGTGGGTGAACAGGGGATTGGTTTCAATCAGGTAGGGGCTGCCCGGATTCTTGCTGGGGATAAACAGCCCGTATTTACCGCTGGGGAGTTGGAATTCCGGCGGTTGGGTCAGGTCATCGCTGAGGCGATCCGGGCTCAGTTCGAGGTCGTTGGGGTTGTGGCCAATGTCGCCGGTCAGTTGCGCCAGGGTGTTTTCCCGCAGGGTGCCGTTTTGCAGGTACTCGGTGGCCTGCAGGTTGAGGCGGCCGCCGGCTTGCAGCGTGGCGGCATAGACTTCGCGGCCATCCTCGCGCCAGGTGGTGAGGGTGCCGGGGTTGCTGAACCCCTCTCCGGTCGAGCGGGCCTTGAGTTCGGCAAAACGCACGGGGTCGAAGGGTGCGTTATTGAAGGCCGGCAGGTCGTGGAATTCCATCTGGTCCCACAGGGCTTTATCGATGCGACCGGGGGTGCCGATGATGGTGCTGGAGATGCCGGTCTGGGAGGCCGCGCCCTGGTTGATAAGGCGGTTGGCGGAAAGGTGCACGTCGCCATTGGCGGCGAGCAGGCTGTAGCGGTTCTCCAGGGTCTGCGCGTCGATACGCAGGTCTTTGCCGGCCACCAGTCGCGCCGCCCTGGTGGAGTTGGGCGCGGCGGTTTCGCGCCAGATTTCGCTGATGTAGATAGTGCCGCGCTTGTAGCTGTCGTTGCCGTGGCAGTGCTGGCCGCAGACCCATTGGATACTGCCGCCGACCAGCTCGCGTTCGAGGACAAGGTGGGTGCGGGCGTTTTCAAACTCGCGGGCGTTGATGTGCAGGTTGCCTTCGGTTTCCACGCTGCCGGAGAGGTTGCTGAAGCGCGTGCCGGCGAAACTGAAATCACCGACGCTGTAGAGGTCACCTTCAAGATTGCTGAAATGCTCGCCACGCACATGCAGGTCGCCGCCGCTGAACAGCAGGCCGCTGTTGGTGACGTTGGCAGTGAGCAGGAGGTTGCCTTGGCTGCCGAGCGTGCCGGGGTTATTCAGTTGAGCCGCATTGATCTGCATATGCCGCGCTGCGCTGAGCACGCCGAGGTTATGCAGTACATCGCGCACGCGCAGTTGGATGTCTTGGCCGCTGAGAATCTGGCCGTGGTCTTGGGTAAGGTTTGATGCGCTGATATGGGCATCGCCTTTGGCGGCGATCAGGCCGCTGTTGTTCAGGTCGCCATCGACCTGCAGGTGCAGGTGGTTGTCGCCGAGCAGTTCGCCCGCGTTGGTGACCGTGCCGGCCGCAATACTCAGCACAGTGCCTGCCCCCACGATCTTGCCGCTGTTGTCGACGCTGTCGGCGACCAGGCTCAAATCGCCTTCGGCATGCAGCGTCCCGGCATGGTTGATGGCCTGTCCGGCGGCAATTTCAAGTTGGCCGGCAGTGACCACCTGGCCAGTGTTTCTCAGGTCCTGGCGGGCTTCGATCCTGGCGCTGTCGGCGGCGATCTGGCCGCTGTTATCGAGGCTGCCGCTGGTGATTTCCAGGTGGCCACTGGCATTGAGTTCACCCGGGTTATCCAGGCGCTGGGCCTTGATGCTCAGCTGTTTGCCCGCGATACGCCGGTCTTCCAGGATGCCGCTGACGACCTTGCCCTGGTTGCTCACCGTACTGCCTTCGAGGCTGACATTCCCGGCGCTGGCCAGGGTCTGCCGCACCACCAGATCGCCCTGGGCCTGCAGGTCGATATCAGCCATCGCAAAGGTCGGGCCTTGCAAGTCAATCGACGCGGCCTTGGCCGTGAGGGCGCCGACGCTGGTGGTGTGGGACAGGCTCAAGCCGCCATTGGCGTTGATCACGATGTCGCCGGCGGTGCTGGCCATATCGCCCGCCAGCCTTACGCCGACGCCCTGCTCAGTGCCCACCAGGCGAATCGTCCCGGCGTACATGCCGCCGAGGGCGCTGGCATCAATGGCCAGTTGCGGTTTGTCCCGGCCATCTTCGGCACGGGCACGGGCCTGCAAAGTGTCGGCACTGACATCGTTACGGCCGGTGATAATGTTGAGCTGGTCGGCATGCAGTTGCGCGTTGAGCTTGGCCGTGCGGGTGATCAGATCGAACTGACTGACATTGCGGGCATTGAGCCCGGCGCCCTCCAGCGCAATATCGCCGCCGTCTACGCGAAAGTGATCCAGCCGCCCACCTTCGATCACGGGCTTGCCGGTGGTCAGCGTCGCACGCGGCGTATTGATAAACCCGCAGCCATTGCAGGTGATGCCGTGAGGATTGGCGACGATCACCCGCGCGGCATGCCCCGCCACTTCGGTGTAGCCCCCCAAGTGGCTGCGGTTGCCACCGGTGACTTCGTTGAGGATCACGCTGGCAGGCCGCCCTTGCAGGCCTGGGTTGCCGAGGATCACACCGCCCAGTTGGGTGTTTTGCGTGGCCTGGGTGGCGTTATTGAGGATCAGCCCGTTGCTGCCGACGTTGTAGTCGGTGAACAGGTTATGGGACAGCCCGCTGCCATTGGGCCCGGCGATATTCACCACCGGCACGCCGTTGGGCGCATGGCCGAGGCTGGTGCCGGGGCTGGCCGGGTCCACGCTCAGCTCGGCGGCGGCCGCGACAATCGGGTTGAGGAAGATGATGCCTGCGAGGCTCAGGGCCAGGCACTGGTAAAACGGGCGGCGCACGTCCATAGGCTAGGTTCCTTGTTGTTATTCAGAAAAACAGGTCGATTCGGGCGTAGATCGGGTGTTCGCGACGTTCAACGATGGCCGGGCGCTCCAGGGAGCGGGCGAGCACCAGCGAAGCGGCAAGGTGAGTACCGCGTGCGCTGAGCTCCCAGGCATGGCCGGTAAGGCGCCCGGCAACGTCAGGGTTGTGCGGGCCACGGCGGATCACTCCGACGTCGTAGCCAAAGCCCACGCCCACTTCGTGCACCCAGGGCCGCAGCGCGTCCCAGGCCACCGGTTGGCGCCAGCGCACCTGGCTGCGCCAGTAGCCGCCGCTATTGCCCGAAAGGTTCTGTTGCTGGAACCCGCGCACCGCACCGAGGCCGCCGACGCTCAGGCGTTGTGGCCCATAGAGTTCGTCTTCGGCGTGTTGGCCGGTGGCAAGGCTGTCGACACTCCAGTGCTGGCCCAGCCAGCGAAAGGCCTGCAAATAGCTGAGGGTCAGGGTGTATTTCTGATAGCGCGAGGTCGGCGCGCCGCGCTGTGTAGAGAGATCGCGCTGGGCGTCCAGGGCGCCGATGCCCTGTTGCCAGCCGGCATCGAGGTTGAGAAAGGCGTTGCCGATGCGGCGGCCATGGTTGAAGCCCAGTTGACGCTCCGTGATGCGATGGCTGGAGGTGCGCAGCAACGCGTCTTCCAGGTAATTGCGGGTCCGCAGGTGGCTCAGGCCAAAGCTGAACGCCGTCTTGCCCAGGTTATCGCGGTGCAGCACGCGCTCGGCGCGCAACTGCTGGCTGGACGTCTCGCCTGACAGTGCGAAGGCAAACCCGGAAAGGTCGTTGCGCGTGCGGTAGAAGCTTTGGCTGTGGCTGACATTGAACGTCCACCAACCATACGGCAGGCTGTAGAACAGGTTCTGGCTGTGGGAATGGCGCCAGCGGTCGCTGACGGTGTCGCGGCTGGCCCGCAGGTTCAATTGATCCGCCAGGCCCAGGGGGCTGTCCCAATCCAGGCCGATACCGGCCTGCTGGCGACCGGTGCTGGCATCGCCATGGTTGTTGCGGTTGGCCGAGACACGCCAGGGTTCGCGGCGCTCACCTTTGAGCGTCACGCGGCTGCCCCCCACTGCCTGCCCCGGCAACACCTCAAGCTGCGGCTGGCGCGAGGGCAAGCGCGACAGTTGATCCACCCACTGCTCCAGCTCGCGCAGGTCGAGCACCTCCCCTACGGTGCCGGGAAAGGTCATGGCGGACTCCAGCGGGCTGGCCAGCGATGAGCTGTCGAGCCCTTCAAGGCGCCCTTCGACCACGATGATGTTCAGTTCGCCATGTTTCAGGTCCTGCTGTGGCAGGTAGGCGCGGGTGGTGACGTAGCCGCGATGCAGGTAGTGATCGGTGAGGCTTTTGAGCACGGCGTTGAGTTGAGGCACCCCCAGGCAACGCCCCTGCCAGGGTTGCAGCAGCGCCTCTCGCTGGCCTTCGGGCAGCAATGTCGCGCCTTCAATGTTGATACGCGTGACGGTGATGCACTGGCCGTCTTCCAGCAGCGCGGGAGCCGTTGGCACAGCGATTTGGCCGGGCAGGTTCTGCAGGTCTTCAAGGCGACGACGCTGCTCTTCCAACACTTGCTGCTGACGCTCACGGGCCAATTCGCGGTCGCCGGGCGACACGGGGGACGCGGCAAGAAGCGGACCTGAAAACAGCGCTATCCCCAGCAGCGCAGGTCGAAAAACAGCCGGCATCCTTTCACCCTCACACAGGTACTCAAATGGAAAGAGCACCCATGCTGCCGAGGCTGAAACGCTTAAGGAAAACAGGAAAGGTTACAAAAAATTCGGCGTTCCTGAGGGCGTCGCCTTGTCTGTCACACAGGCGTTGGAGGGCTGTCAGATGCTTCCGAACAATGTCAGTCGAAGGAAGAAACCGGATAGGAAGTGAGACTTGAAACGTACATTTCCTGGTTTTTTCTTACGCTGAAAGTCCTTTCCCCTACAAACGAGAAAGACAATTCAGAGAGGATAAGAAAGGAGATCTGTCAGAGGAAAAAGACCGGTCGCTCAACCCATGAGCACACAGGCATACCTGAAAGCGACAGGCGTAGATTAGCGTTCTGGCCCGGTCCATTTACATCGTAAAAATTGGAGTTACCCGACGAGCGGCAGCCCCTCAACTCAACAACACCACCCCACCCGGCAACTCCGTGCACTTGGCCCCATACGCATCGCGGATCAACAACGCCACGCCCGCCAACTGCTGCAAACTGAAGCGCGCCTGAACCCGACGCTGGCCCAGTTCCTTGTTCAACAGCAGCAGCATGCCCGGGCGATAACGGTTGATCTCGTCCACCACCGTCGCCAGCGTGGCGTTGTTGAACACCAGCACCTGTTCACGCCAGGCCACCACTGCCTGGGTGTCCACCATTGTCACCTCGCTGACGCCGGACGCGCCGTAGGTGAGTTGCCGGCCGCTGTCCAGGCGCACGCTGCGCCCGGCGATGGCCACCGCGAGTGAACCGTCGATGCAGGTGACGCATACCCGGTGGTCGGTATTGCGCACATTGAAGCGTGCCTGCGCCGCGCTGACCGAGCCCTCGCCAGCCTGGACCAGCAGCGGTTGCGAAACGTGGGTGACCACCTCGACTTCGCCTTCGAGCAGTTCGATGCCCTCGCCCACCCGGCTGATGCGGGTCTGGGTGTTGAGTTCCAGGCTGATGCCTTGGCTCAACAGCACTTGGCGCTGCTCGCCGACTTCGGTGCGATAGTCCGCTGTGAGCCCGGCGAAGCCGCCCGGCACACCGACGCGCACCATCACCACGGCTGCCGAGGCGGCGATGGCCCCGCCGAGGAAGGCACGGCGGCCAAAGCTGCGCGGTTGCGACATTTGATCAAGGGCCGGGGACAGTTGCTGCCACAGCGCCTTGGCCTGTTCGAAAGCCTGGGCGTGTTCCGGGCTCTGCGCGCACCAGGCTTTGAGGGCCTTGGCATCGGCCACGGTGGCGCGGCCCGAGGTCAGCAGGAGCAGCCAGTCGCGGGCTTCATCGTGCAGGGGGCTGGCGGCGGACTGCCGGGCGGTGGAGAGGCTAAAAATATTCAAGCGCGCACGTACTCACGGATTTATCAGGGACTCGACACTAAGACGGTTTTCCGGCCCCGGGACCGAACCGCTGAATCACTTTTCTTTCCAGGCGCTTGGCACAGTGGCCCAGGGCGGCCTTGATTTCCTTTTCGACCATGCGCGTGGAAATGCCAAAACGCTGGGAGATTTCCAGGTGCGGCGCCTCTTCCAGGCGCGCGGCGATAAGGATCTTGCGCCGACGCGCCGGCAGTTCGTAGAGGGCCTTGACCAGGGATTGGATTTCTTTCTGGCCGCCCACCACTCGCGACGGGTCCTGGGCTTCGTCGGCGCTTTGCAGCAGCTCTTCCACCTCGCTGCCGGTGAGCAGGCGCGCATCGGCCTGGCGGCGGTCGGCGGCGATGTTCAGGGCCATGCGGTACAGGTAGGCATTGGGCTGTTGCAGGTTCGGCGGCACGTCCATGCGGTCGACGCGCAGGTAGGTCTCGTGCAGCACGTCGTTGGCCAGGTCCTCCGAGCCCAGGCGCTTGCGCAACCGCACCTTGAAGTCTTCGTAAGAGGCCAGGAACAGGCTGACCATCGTACTGTGCCCGGTATTTTTCATCCCTCCGAGGCTCCTTTTGCGGCTGTGCATTCCATGCGCGTTCCTGTTGTGTCAGGCATCAAAAGTAAAGTCACCGGTTGGCGCAGCGAGCTTGGCGCCGGGCGTTCGACCCGCGCCGCTGCCAGGCTGCGCACCAGTGCTTCATCGCGTTGTTCGTCGCCGGTGGAACTCACCAACCGGCTGTGTTCGACCCGCCCCTCCGGGTTGACCCACACCTGCACCAGCGCGCGAAAACTGCCGGGCCGGGTCAACGGCGAGCGGCACAGGCTGGTCTCGATGGCTTGCTGCAACGCCGTCGCGTAGCTGTTGTTGATCCGCGCAGCGTTGCGTGCCGCCGCACCCCGCGTAGTAGGCGGCGGGCTGACTTGCGGGGTCTGCAAGGTAAACGCATCACTGCGTGCATAACGGGCCATCAGGCCACTCCCTGTCAGCAACATCGCCAGTGCCTCTTGCGCCGTGAAGCGCCCGCGCACTGCGATGGAGCGCCGCCCGCGCGTCAACTCACGGTCCACCAGCACCGCCATCCCGGTGGCACGGCTGTAGGCTTGCAGTGCATGTTCCAGGTCCTGCGCCGGCAGGTTCAACGGCAGCAGCGGTGACTCTGCCTGCGCCGCGCGACCAGCGGCCAGCAGCAACAGCAAGACCAGGGCGCGCATGACGCGCCTCCAGGCTCCCTGTTCACCCCCTGTTCTGCATCGCTGCACGGCCGACGCGCCCTAGAAAACCGTCATCCTGAGGCCAGTTTATGAACCTGATGTTACGGTGATAGCAAAAAAAACATCACGGTGATGAGAGGCCCGCTGCACTAGACTTCCAAGCCTTACCGGCCCACTCCTTCGGGCCTGCCAGGAGGCCCGATGAAAACCTTGCCGACCGTTGCCAGCCTGTTGCTGTGCGCCACCCTGCCCTTGCTGGGCCATGCCGAAACTGCCGCCGGCACGTGCGCCGAGGTCAGCGTGGATGGCTACAAGGCGCCCGACTATGGCTGCCTGAGCCAGCAGATGAGCAACGACACGAACGCTACCAAGGCGGCCAAAAAGAACCGCGAGGCGCAGAACCTCCCCATCGAAAAACGCCCGCCGAACGCGGTAGGCCTATCCACCCCGGCGGCGACCAGCGTGCGCATGGGCAATACCTTCGGGACGTCGGTGAAACCGCAGCGGCCCTGAGGGCCAACCCTTTCAAAACGGGCGATAAGTCCCCTGTGGCGAGCGGGCTTGCCCCCCGTTGGGCTGCGCAGCAGCCCCAAAACCAGCGCCCGGAGCATGCCTGATTCACCGCATTCCTCCTTCCAGGGTCGCTTCGCAACCCAACGCGGGGCAAGCCCGCTCGCCACAGTTGCAGTGTTCGCTCTTAACGGGAGGGTTTCAGCCAGAGACTGGGAGCACTGGATCGCGTTTACCCTGCTGGTCGGGCTGGGGCTGCACATGATCTGGTGGGCAAGTGTGCGCAGATGGTCGGTGGTGTGGTGTTGATGTTGGTAGGGGCGACGATTCTGTACGAGCACCTCTCGGTCCAGGCACACCACAAAATAATGTGGGAGGGGGCTTGCCCCGATAACGGCGGGTCAGTCAATTATGCGGTGACTGGCCGACTGCTATCGGGGTGTAAGCCCCCTCCCACAAGGGTTCTACAGCGGTTCAGGGAATGCGTTTCACGCCGCTTGGCTTTCCTTTTTCAAGCTGTCCATATCGATCACGAACCGATACTTCACATCGCCCTTGAGCATCCGCTCATACGCCTCGTTGATACCCTGGATATCGATCATCTCGATGTCCGAGACAATCCCGTGCCTGGCGCAGAAGTCGAGCATGTCCTGGGGCTGCTGGATGCCACCGTTCAACCATGACCAGCATGGACGCTGAATCGTTCAACCGAGCACGTCCGTACAATCCGCCGGTCGGCCCCGTCCCTAAGATCGAGACTTTCTCAAAACGCGGGAGAGTGGGTATGTGTAGAAAAGTCAGGACGGTATCGCTGGCAGTCACCTTGCTGGCCGGGGCCATGATGAACAGCGCCTTCGCCGCTACACCGGCGGTCGCCGTGGCCCCGCAATACGACACCAGCCACGTCTATGTGGCACCGGCCGATGTGGAGCGTTTTACCCAGAGCTTCCTGGCCACATTCGGCGGCACAAGCACGCCCCAAGTGGTGGTGAACGTGTTGCCGGTGCCCAGCAGCACCACGTCGCAACTGCTGCAGACCCCGGCAGGCACAGTGTCGCTGTTCGGTTTCACCACGCCGATCCCGCACCCGTTCGGCCAGGAGCGCAACGGTTACCTGGTCAAGGACATGGACGTCGCCCTCAAGGCCGCCCGGGAGAACGGCGCGGCGGTGATCGTCAGCGACTTTCCCGACCCGATCGGGCGTGACGCGGTGGTGCAGTGGCCGGGCGGTGTGAACATGCAGCTTTACTGGCACACCAAGACCCCGGATTACGCCGCGTTCCAGACCGTGCCGGAAAACCGCGTGTACCTCAGTGCCGAGCGTGCCGACACCTTTATCAAATCGTTTATCGGCTTCTCCCACGGCAAAGTCCTGGCCGATGACAAACATGCCCCTGGCGTGGATATCGGCCAAGCCAACGGCAACTACCGTCGCGTCGACATCGAATCGCCATTCGGGCGCATGGCGGTACTGGTCACCAACGGCCAACTGCCCTACCCGTTCGGCCACGAGACCACCGGGTATCAAGTGGCTGACCTGACGGCCACCCTGGGCAAGGCCACCGGCTCCGGCGCGAAAGTGTTAGTGCCTGCGTTCGACAGCAGAGGCCGTCGCAGTGCGTTGGTGGAATTTCCTGGCGGCTACGTCGCGGAGATCCATCAACTCAACGCCGCAAAATGATGCGCCGCACAGGCTGGGGCCTGGCCGTGCTGTGGCCGCTGCTCGTCGGCAGCGTCCACGCCGACGAGCAAGCGACACGCCCGGCCATCAAGGCCAACCGCTGGCAGGAAGACTGGTCGGTTTTGCAGGACCCGGCGCTGCGCACGCAGCCGCTGGACAGCTTGAAGTACATCCCGCTGTCCAGCGCGAACCCCTACACCTACCTGTCCCTGGGCGCGACGTTGCGCGAGCGTTTCGAGATGAACGATGCCAGTGGCTTCGGCGTGCGGGATGTGAAGCGTGATCGCTACCTGATCCAACGCTTCCAGCTCCACGCCGACCTGCATCTGAACGAGCACTGGCGGGTGTTCACCCAATTGGAAGATGTGCGGGCGTACGACAAGACCACGATCGGCGGCGCCGACCAGAATCGCGTCGATCTGCGCCTGGCCTTCGCCGAGTACGTGAATACCTTCAGCAGTGGGACTCTCAAGGCCCGTGTCGGGCGCCAGGATTTCGCCTTCGACCTGCAACGCTTCATCTCATCGCGGGACGGCCCGAATGTGCGGCAGTCCTTCGATGCGCTGTGGGCCGACTGGGAGACCTCCAACTGGCGTTTTATCGGGATCGCCAGCCAGCCGGTGCAGTACCAGGACGGGCGTCACTTCGACGACAAATCCAACAGCGATGCGCGCTTCCACATGGTCCGTGTGGAGCGACTGGTGGGCGGCAAGAACGAGTTGTCCGCCTACTACGGCGTGTATGAGCGCACCGCCGCCCACTACCTGGACGCCGACGGCGACGAGACCCGCCACCTGTTCGACGCACGCCTGGGCGGCGCGGCCATGGGCTTTGACTGGGACATCGAAGCGATGCTGCAAAGCGGCTCGGTCGGCAACAAGGACATTCGCGCCTGGGCCGGTGGCAGCCGTACCGGCTACACCTTCGACAGCGTGGCCTGGAAACCGCGCATCGGCCTGCAACTGGACATCGCCTCGGGCGACCGCAAAACCGGGGATGGCACCGTCGGCACCTTCAACCCGCTGTTCCCCAACGGCTACTATTTTTCCCTGGCGGGCTACACCGGCTACAGCAACCTGATTCACGTCAAGCCGTCGATCACGGTCAAGCCGATCGACAGGCTCAGCGTGCAAACCGCCATCGGCCTGCTGTGGCGCCAAACCACCAGCGACGCGGTCTACACCCAGCCCAACCTGCCGGTGGCCGGCACCGCAGGCCAGGGCGATCGCTGGACCGGCGCCTATGCGCAAGTGCGCACCGATTATGTGTTCAGCCCCAACCTCACCGGCGCCGTCGAGGCCGTGCACTACGACGTGGGCCAGACCCTGCGCGATGCCGGCGGTGACGACAGCAATTACCTGGGGGTCGAGCTCAAGTTCAGCTGGTAACCCCAAGCAAGCACACCCGTACAAGCCCTCGAGCCGGTTAACGGCAATAGTGATCCTGCGTTTTATCCCCCCCTCGATAAGGAGATGTTCATGAGCACATTCGTCGCCAAAGACGGTACCCAGATCTATTTCAAAGACTGGGGCAGCGGTAAACCCGTGCTGTTCAGCCACGGCTGGCCGCTGGACGCCGACATGTGGGAATACCAGATGGAATACCTGAGCAGCCGCGGCTTTCGCACCATCGCGTTTGACCGCCGTGGGTTCGGCCGCTCGGATCAGCCCTGGACCGGCAACGACTACAACACCTTCGCCGACGATATCGCCCAGTTGATCGAACACCTGGACCTCAAGGACGTGACCCTGGTGGGCTTCTCCATGGGCGGTGGCGACGTCGCCCGCTACATCGCACGCCACGGCAGCGCACGCGTGGCCGGCCTGGTACTGCTGGGCGCGGTCACACCACTGTTCGGCCAGAAAGCGGACTACCCGCAGGGCGTGCCGACTGAAGTGTTCGATGGCATCAAGGCCGGCCTGTTGAAAGACCGTGCGCAATTTATCAGCGACTTCAACACGCCGTTCTTCGGCATCAACCAGGGCCAGAAGGTCTCTGAAGGCGTGCTGACCCAGACCCTGCAGGTGGCGATGCTGGCATCCCTCAAGTCGACGGTGGATTGCGTGACCGCGTTCTCCGAAACCGACTTCCGCCCGGACATGACCAAAATCGACGTGCCGACCCTGGTGATCCACGGCGATGGCGACCAGATCGTACCGTTCGAAACCACCGGCAAAGTGGCGGCCGCCTCGATCAAGGGCGCCGAACTGAAAGTCTACAAGGACGCGCCACACGGCTTCGCCGTGACCCACGCGCAGCAGTTGAACGAAGACCTGCTGGCGTTCCTGCAACGCTGAAACACCTGCACCACCCTCTCCTTATTTTGGCCGGGCTTGCCCGGCCTTTTTTTGCTCAGGAGAAACGCTGGCCCAGGACCAGGCGACCGGGCCCGCTGATCAGCAAGGTGGTGAAGATGATCAACAGCAGCCAGCCGAACTGCCCTTCGAACAACGTCCACTCCGGGTGCACCACCAACAAAGCGATCAACAGCACCGCCAGGATCGGCAGGCACGCCAGGCGCACCAGCACCCCGGCAATGATCAGCAGCGGGCACAGCACTTCAGCGAAAATCGCCAGCAACAACGTGATGTTCGCCCCCAGGTGAAACGGGTCTTCGATCAGTTGCAATTGCTCGCTGTAGTTGAGCAACTTGGGCAAGCCATGCACCCACAGCAGGAACAGCGCCCCGCTGATCCGCAGAAACAATAGTCCCAGGTCCTGACGCGTCGATTCGTTCATACGTGCTCTCGGTTGATTGCCACAAACAACGATTGTGTCGACCGAGCCACCGCCGCGCTTGCAAGCCTGTGCTGACCTCACTCCCCGGTGCCGGCAAACGCCGCCACGATCTCATCGATCACCGCCCGCACCCGTGCGGTGTGGCGCAGATCGGCGTGGGTCACCAGCCACACGTCATATGGCAGGGGTCGGGTGCGCTCCGGCCACAGGCGCACCAGCCCGTCGCGCTCACCGGTGCACACCGGGATTTCGCCGATGCCGATGCCGGCAGCGATGGAGCGGCGCACCAGCAGGCTGGAACTCAAGGCAGCAACGATGCGCCCGCGACCGAGGGGCTCGGAGACCAGGGTCATGTCCTTCTGGCTTTGCAGGTGAGGTTGGTAGACCACCAGGTCATGGCCTTCGAACAGGCTGCCCGGCTCAGGTACGCCGTGACGCTCGAGGTAACCCTGGGACGCAAACAACCCCAGCGGCCAGCGCGCAATACGCCGGGCGATCAGGTCGGGGTTATCCGGGCGCTGGTTGCGCACGGCGATATCGGCTTCGCGCTTGGCCAGGCTGAGGATCTGCGTGGAGGCGTCCAGTTGCACGCGCACGTCGGGGTGTTTGTCGTGCAGGCAGGCGATGGCCGGGATCAGGAAGTCGATGGCCAGGGAGTCGGTGGTACTGACCCGCACAGTGCCGGTCAGGCGGTCATCCAGGCCCTGGATCTGGCGCTCCAGGTCGAGGGCCGAGCGCTCCATTTTCTCCACCGAAAGCAACGCCGCTTCGCCGACCGCCGTGAGCGCGTAGCCTTCGGAGGTGCGCAGGAACAAGGTTGCGTTCAAGGACTTTTCCAAGGCGTTGACGCGGCGCCCTACGGTGGCCTGGTCCACGCCCAGTACCCGTGCGGCGCCGCGCAACGTGGATTCGCGGCACACCGCCAGGAATACCCGTGCATCGTCCCAATTCATGCGGCCTCCCATTGATGCAGATATGCATCATCATGACGCTAATTCGCTGCATTATTGCATCGAAAAAGCCCGATATGCTGACCGCCGCAGAAAAAACTTCAGGACAGCCATCATGCTCGACTCCCACGCACCATCCCGCAGCGCGGTCTGGCTGCCGATCTTTGCCGGCCTGTGTGCCAGCCTGGTCAGTATCGGCCTGGCACGCTTTGCCTACACACCGCTGATCCCCAGCCTGATCCAGGCCCAGTGGTTTTCCGCCAATGACGTGGTCTACCTCGGCGCCGCCAACCTGGTGGGTTACCTGATCGGTGCGCTGATCGGCCGGCCCATCGCCCAGCGCACCTCCAATACGACCGCCCTGCGCATCATGATGGTAGCGGTGACCCTGGCCTTCTTCGCCTGTGCCTTCCCGTTGTCGGTGGTGTGGTTCTTCGCCTGGCGCCTGCTCTCGGGGATTGCCGGCGGCGCAATCATGGTGCTGGTGGCCGCGACCGTATTGCCCCACGTACCGGCCGCACGCCGGGGCCTGGCCAGTGGCGCGATCTTCCTCGGCATCGGCCTGGGCATTGCAGGCTCCGGCACACTGGTGCCGCCGCTGTTGAGCCTGGGCTTGCAGCAGACGTGGCTGGGCCTGGGCCTGCTGGCGTTGCTGTTGACGGCGGCCAGCTGGTTCGCCTGGCCCGGCGTTACGCTGCATGAAGCAGCAGCACCAATGGCCACTTCAGCGCGGATGCCGTCCGGCGTGTACCTGCTGTTCGCCCAGTACGCCTTCATGGCCGCAGGCCTGGTGCCGGCGATGGTGTTCCTGGTGGATTACGTGGCCCGTGGCCTGGGTGATGGTGCGCACATCGGCGCGATGGTCTGGGTGACGTACGGCCTGGGCGCGATTGTGGGGCCGGTAAGCTACGGGTTCCTCGCCGATAAACTCGGTGCACGCCTGAGTATCCGTGTGGTGCTGGTGGTGCAGGCGGTTGCCGTCGGCCTGTTGCCGCTGGCCAGTTCGTTCACTGCCCTTGCCGTACTGGCGGTGATCCTCGGTTCGTTCCCGCCAGGCATCGTGCCATTGGCCTTGGCGCGGGTGCATGAATTGCTGCCCAACCATCATCATCAGCAGCAGGTAGCGTGGAGCCGCGCCACCGTCTCCTTTGCTACCTTCCAGGCACTGTCCGGGTTTGCCTACTCGGCACTGTTCAACAGCAGCGGTGGCCAGCATGCGCTGTTGTTCGTGATTGCCGCTGGCGCCATCGTGGTCGCCCTGGCCCTGGAACTGGGCATGATTGTGCTGAACCGTCGACCGCTCGACACGGTCCCAACCCATACGCTCCCCCTTACAGGATTTGCCAAATGACCGTGCCTACCGACATGACCCTGATTGAAATCACCACGCCCGGGGGCCCCGAGGTGCTCAAGCCGCGCCAGGAACCGGTGCCCTCCCCGGCCTCCGGCGAGATCCTGATCCGCGTGCACGCCGCCGGGGTCAACCGCCCCGACGCCTTGCAACGTGCCGGCAAGTACCCGATGAAACCCGGCTTCAGCCCGATCCCCGGCCTGGAAGTGGCCGGCGAAGTGGTCGCGCTGGGCGAAGGCGTCAGCGAATACGCGATTGGCGACAGGGTCTGTGCCCTGACCAATGGCGGCGGCTACGCCCAATACTGCACGGTGCCCGCCAGCCAGGCGTTGCCGGTTCCCGAAGGCATGGAGTGGATTCAAGCCGCCGCCATCCCGGAAACCTTTTTCACCGTGTGGGCCAACCTGTTCGGCATCGGCGGCGCGCACAAGGGCCAGCGCGTGCTGATCCACGGCGGTACCAGCGGGATCGGCACCACCGCCCTGATGCTGTGCCGCGAATTCGGTATCCAGGCGTTCGCCACCGCTGGCAGCGAAGAGAAATGTGCGGCCATCCGTGCCTTGGGCGCTGAAGCCATCAATTATCGCGAGCAGGATTTTGCCGAGGTGATCGGGGCTCAAGGTGTCGATGTGATCCTCGACATCATGGGCGGCTCCTACCTCAACAACAACCTCAAGGCCCTGGCCATGGACGGGCGCCTGGTGATGCTGGGCTTCCTCGGCGGCGCCAAGGCCAATGACGTGGACCTGCTGACCATCCTCGGCAAACGCGCCGTCGTCACCGGCTCCTTGCTGCGCGCCCGTACCAAGGACGAGAAAGCCGCCATCGCCGACCAACTGCGCGAGCACGTATGGCCGGTGCTGGCAGCCGGGCGCTGCCTGCCGATGATCGACCAGGTGTTCGATTACACCCAGGCCGATCAGGCGCATGCGCGGATGGAAGGTGGCGATCACATTGGCAAGATTGTGTTGCGGGTGGTTTGATTACCCGGCGAACACCGGGTAGTCGACATAACCCGCTTCGCCTCCCCCATACATCCCTTCCGCCCGCAGCGGGTTCAACGGCCAGTCGTTGAAAATCCGCTGCGGCAAGTCCGGATTGGCGATAAACGGCCGCCCGAATGCGATCAGATCCGCCAGCCCCGCTTCAACCAGTGCTGCACCGCGTTCAGCGGTGTAGCGACCGGCATAGATGATCCGCCCGCTGAAGGTGTCGCGTACCGCTCGGCGAAATGATTCGGGCAATACCGGGGCGTTATCCCAGTCGGCTTCGGCAATGGACACATAGGCGATGCCCGACGCTTCCAATACCTTGATCGCTTCAATGTAGGTGTGGTGCGGGTCGTCTTCCACCAGGCCGATGTACACCCGGTCCTGGTCGGTGCCGCTGAACAATGGTGAGAAGCGCACGCCCAGGCGCTCGGGCCCGACCACGGCGGTCACTGCTTCGACGATCTCGCGCAGGAAGCGCAGGCGGTTGTGCAGCGAGCCACCGTACTCGTCGTCACGCTGGTTGGCGTGGGCCGAGATGAACTGGTTGACCAGGTAGCCATTGGCTGAATGGATTTCCACCCCATCAAACCCCGCATCCAGTGCATTGCGCGCTGCCTGGGCGTAGTGCCCGACCAGGTCCTTGACCTCCTGCGTGGTCAACGCACGCGGTACAGGCGGTTGCATCAATTGCCCCTCGCCCGGCGCCGTTTCGATAAAGGCCTTGGCCTGAATTGCCTGGATAGCAGAAGGTGCGACCGGTGCGGCACCCTCAGGCTGCAACGCGCTGTGGGACACCCGACCGACATGCCACAACTGGGCGAAGATCACCCCGCCTTCGGCATGCACCGCCTCGGTGACCTTGCGCCAGCCGTCGATCTGCGCCGGCGTATAAATGCCCGGCGTCCACGCGTAACCCTGGCCACGCGGTTCAATCTGCGTGCCCTCACTGACCATGAAGCCGGCACTGGCGCGCTGGCGGTAATACTCGGCCATCAAGTCAGTGGCGATATCGCCCGGCTGGGCGCTGCGCTGGCGCGTCAACGGTGGCAGCACAATACGGTTGTTCAGTGCGTGGTGACCCAGTTTCACCGGGGTACTTAAAACGGTCATCTCATTCTTCCAGATTACGAGCGCGCGAAAGCATTGGCGACTTATTCAAGTCGCCAATGCATCAAGCGGTTTATTGAGTCAGGCAGTGAGTTTCAGCAGGGCCTTGGCGACATCGCTGGAACTGCCGGGGTTTTGCCCGGTGACGAGCAAGCCATCGGTAATGACAAAGGACTGCCAGTCAGCGCCTTTCTCATACAGGCCACCCAGCTTCTTGAACTCGTCTTCCACCAGGAACGGCACTACATCGGTCAATTCAACGGCGGCTTCTTCCGAGTTGGAGAAACCGGTGACACGCCGGCCCTTGACCAACGGCTCGCCGTTGACCGCCTTGACATGACGCAAGGCACCCGGTGCATGGCAGACAAAGCCGATCGGCTTGCCGGCACGCTCGAAGGACTCGATCAACGCAATGGAAACCGGCGATTCCGCCAGGTCCCACAGCGGGCCGTGGCCGCCTGGGTAGAACACGGTGTCGAAGGCATCGGCGTTGACCGAATCCAGCTTCAGCGTGGTCGCCAGGGCCTGTTGCGCGGCCGGGTCGGCGGCGAAGCGGCGGGTCTGTTCGGTCTGGAAGTCCGGCTGATCGCTCACCGGATCCAACGGCGGCTGGCCGCCGGCCGGGGATGCCAGCACCACCTCGGCGCCGGCGTCCTTGAACGCGTAATAAGGTGCGGCAAATTCTTCGAGCCAGAAGCCGGTCTTGCGGCCGGTGTTGCCCAACTGATCGTGAGAGGTCAATACCATCAATACTTTCATTGTCGAGTGCCTCGGGATGACTGTGGGTTGAAGCTTAGGAGCCCGGGCGTCGCCTCACAACGTCATATCCGCAAGGTTTTCGGACATCGCTCGACGGCAGTTGCCGTTTCTCGCCCAGCCACCGACAATCGCGTCTCCCCTACCCCCTGGAGAAACACGATGCACAGCGTTGCGCTGCTGGTCTACCCGAATTTCGAATGCCTGAGCCTCAGCGTGGGCTCGGTGTTCGAGTGCGCGAACCTGTTGCGCGGCGAGCCGGCCTATGCGTTTCACCTGGTCTCGGAGACCGGCGGCGCGGTGATGACATCCCAGGGCTTTTCGGTGAACACCACACCCATTCGGGCCGAGGGCTATGACACCTTGATCGTCGGCGGCTACATGGAGTTCCGCCTGCCGGAAGCCAACCTGCTGGAACAGGTCAAGGCCGCCTCTGCCCAGTCGCGGCGCGTCGCGTCATTGTGCATGGGCATCTTCGTGCTGGCCGAAGCCGGCCTGCTGGAAGGCAAGCGCACCACCACCCACTGGATTCACGCGCCGGCCTTTCGCAAGCGCTACCCGCACATCCAGCTGGAAGAAGACAAGTTGTTCGTGGTGGACGGCCAGGTGTGGACCGGTGCCGGCATGAGCGCCGGGGTGGACCTGGCATTGGCCATGGTGGAAAACGACCTGGGCAGCGACCTCGCCCGGCGCATTGCGCGCAAACTGGTGATTGCCCAACGTCGCGGCAGTGAACAATCGCAACTGTCGGCGCTGTTGGAGCTGGACCCCAAGTCAGACCGCGTGCAACTGGCCCTGGCCTACGCCCGTGAGAACCTGACCCACGACCTCACGGTGGAGACCTTGGCCGATGTCGCCCGGCTGAGCCCGCGCCAGTTCAGCCGGGTGTTCCGTGAGGAAACCGGGCAGACACCGGCCAAAGCCATCGAAGCCCTGCGCGTGGAAGCCGCCCGGGCACTGATGGAAACCAGCCGTCACCCGGTGGAGGTGGTGGCCCGCGAAACCGGCTTTGGCGATCGCGAGCGCATGCGCCAGGCGTTCCTGAGGGCGTTCGGGCAGCCGCCGGCGGTGATGCAACAGGCCTTTAATGCAGGGCCGCCCGCGTAACCAGGTAACTGACCAACTGCGGGTCATCCTCCAGCTCTATCGTCTGTACCGGGCGCGGCAGGTTATCCAGCACCGTGCGCCAGAACGCCTGGGACACTTCGTCCTGGTCATAGAACCGCACCAGCCAATTGGCCTGGCCGCTGCACAGCACCTGGCTGGCGATGGCACGGCCGATGCCTTTGCGGCGGTAGCGCTTGAGGATGAACAGATCGGCCAGCTCCAGGGCATCGATGCCTGGCAATTCGCTGCCTTCGATCAACAGGAAGCCGGCAATGTAGCCATCCACCAGCAGCAGGTTGGCGCTCCATTGCGGGTCTTGCCAGTAGCGGGCCAGGTGTTCGTCATGGATGTAGAAACGGCCGTCCGCCTCCACATCTTCCTGTTCCCAGTCGGACGACTCATAGGCGTAGTACTGGTAGAGATTACGGATCAGCTCGGCGGCTTCGGGGCCGGTCTGGATCAATTCGACGGTGACTTCGGGCATGGGGCTCTCGGTGAAAAAACGCAGGGCGCCATTGTTCACAAAACGCGAGGAGAGGCCAACCTTTCTACTTGCTGAACCGATTGCAAATAGGTGTTGCCTCGCCCAAAACCTTGAAACATTTCGAATAAACTTCGTGAAATTTGCCCCTGCTCTTCAAGGACACCTATTTTGACCAACATGTGTACCGCCGGCCTGGATGTGGGTTTTGCCTCCCTCGATTACCTGCAGATCTTCATCCTTGGCGTGATCCAGGGCATTACCGAACTGCTGCCGGTGTCGTCCACCGCCCACATGCGCGTGGTGCCCGCCCTGCTCGGCTGGCAAGACCCCGGCTCGGCGTTTTCCGCGGCCATGCAACTGGCGGCGCTGGCAGCGGTGGTCAGTTACTTCTGGCGCGATGTGCGCCAGGTCACCACCGGCAGCATCGGCGCGGTGCGTCGGGGTGACTACAACGACCGTTGGTTCAAGCTGGCGGTGGCGATTGTGCTGGCGACCCTTCCCATCGGGATTGCCGGCCTGGCGTTGTCGTCGACCTTGAATGCCTGCAACTCGCCGCTGCGTGGGCTGATGGTGATCGGTATTTCCTGCGTGGTGATGGCGGTGCTGCTGGCTGTGGCGGAAGTACGCGCACGCCACACCCGTGAAGTGAGCGAAATGCGCCTGCGCGATGCGTTGATCGTCGGGATCGCGCAAATTGGCGCGTTGATTCCGGGGGTATCGCGCTCCGGCTCTACGCTGACCGCTGCGTTGTTTCTCAATTTCAAGCGTGAGGAAGCTGCACGCTTCTCCTTCCTGCTGGGCCTGCCGGCCATCGCCCTCGCCGGGCTGAAGGAGTTGTGGGTGTTGCTGCACGCCGACATGCCGGCCCATGCCTGGCCGCATCTGCTGTTCGGTCTGGTGGTGGCGAGCGTCTCGGCGTTCTTTGCGATCTGGGGCCTGATGAAGTTCCTGGAGCGGTTCTCCACCTGGCCGTTCGTGATCTACCGCGCGCTGTTGGGGGTGTTCCTGATTGTGGCGGTCAGCACTGGGTGGCTGAGCTGATCTGACATTAATCTCAAACCAGCATTAATCCAATGTGGGAGGGGGCAAGCCCTCTCCCACCTTTGTACCGTGTTGCCTTACAGACTGTCGGTTCGGTCGGCCAGTTCTTCCAGCAGGTCGGCCGACGGCACGAAAAACAGGCCGCCGGTGACTGCCGTGCTGAAATCCAGCAGGCGGTCATAATTGCCCACCGGACGGCCGACGAACATGTTTTCCAGCATCAATTCCAGGGGCTGCGGCGAGCGGGCATAGCCGATGAAGTAGGTGCCGAACTCCCCGGCACCTGGCCGGCCAAAGGGCATGTTATCGCGCAGGATCTTCACTTCTTCACCGTGCTCGTCGGTGATGACGGTCAAGGCGCTGTGGGAGTTGCTCGGCTTGGCTTCTTCGTCCAACTCGATATCCGACAACTTGGTGCGCCCGATCACTTTCTCCTGGGCCTCCACCGTCAAGCCATTCCACGCCGTCATGTTGTGCAGGTACTTCTGCACCAGCACGTAGCTGCCGCCACGGAATTCGCTGTCTTCGTCGCCGACGATGGTGAAGCCCTCGGCCTTGCGCCCTACCGGGTTCTCGGTACCGTCGACAAAGCCGATGATGCTGCGCATGTCGAAATAGCGGAAACCCTGGACCTCATCCACCACCTTCACGCTGTCGCCCAGGGCCGCCATGAGATGGGTGGCCAGTTCGAAGCACAGGTCCATCTGTTCGGCGCGGATATGCAGCAGGATATCCCCCGGTGTCGACACTGCCATGCGCCCCTCCACGCCGAACTCGCGGAACGGGTGCAGCGCCGCCGGGCGTGGCGCGCCGAACAGGCGGTCCCAGGCGTCCGAGCCAAACCCGCAGACGCAGGTCAGGTTGCCGGCCGGCACGCGCTTGCCCACCGAGCGCACCAGCCCGGCGATATCGGCGCACCAGGCGCGTACCGTGTCCTCGCTGCCGGGGGTAACAGTGGCGACCATGAAAATCGCGCTGCTGGTGATCGGGTGGCACACGGACTGCGGTTCCAGGGGCGGCTGAACGGAAGATGGGGTCATGGTGAAAGTCCAGGCTAAAGGGCGAGATTGAACCCGCGCAGATTAGCAGATCATTTCTGACAACTGCGCCACACCTCACGAATCAGCACCTGCATCTTCAGCGCTTCGGACCAGCGATCGCTGATTTCGCACCCGTCCGCGCCGGTGATCGCATAAGGCGGCGGGCCGAGTTCGCAGGTAAAGGACAGGCTCTGCGGCGTCTGCGGGCGCGCCAGCCAGTCTTCGATCCCGTAGCGCCACCACTCGGTAAAGCGTCGGACCCAGGCTTGGTGCTGGGGAAACGCCAACGAGACTTGCACCTGCTCGCTGCTGGCTACCCGACCGTGGAAACCCCAGCTGTGGCGCAGGATGCTGCGTATCTGCGCATCGTCCTCGGCGGCGCCCGGCTCCGGCAGTTCGCGCCCGACCACGTAGTGGGACAGGTCGGCCAGCAGCTTCAAGTCGGGCATCTGTGCCAGCAGATCGAGGGTGAACAGCAGATCATTGGTGAGGCGATAACGGTGGGTTTCCAGCAGCACCGGAAATTCCACCTGTTCGGCCAAGCGCTGCCAGCCTTCGACCAATCGCGCCGCTTCGCTTTGAGTGCGTGGGCGCACGTCGGCTTGCAGGGTGAGGTGGTGGCAGCCGTAGCCACTGATCACCTCCAGCGCGGCGGCCAGGTCACCCACCGACTGCGGGAATAACTGGCCTTCGATCTGCAAGCCTTGCGCCGTGGCGGCGGCGTGCAGGCGGGCGACATCGGCGGGCTTGAAGTAATGATCGGTAATGCCGTCGAACCCGGCGGCCTTGATGCGCTCGAGTTGAGCCTCGAGTGGGCCGGGTTCGGTCTGCATGGCCCACAGGGATTGGAACACCAGGAATTGGCGCATATCAGCCTCGCAGCAGGTGTTTGAGGGACAGCTCGGGGTTGGCCAGGCTGGCGGGATCGAGTGAGCGTCGCGCGCTGATCAGGCGCTCGCAGAGTTTGATGTCCTTGGCCACGCTGTTGCCTGGCGCCCATCCGCACGCGCCTTGCAACTGGTGATCGGCATCGAGATGGAACAGCAACATGCCGCCGCCCGGCAAAGGCCGGCTGACCGTCGAGGGCGTGAGCACGCCGACGGTCAGCAAGCCCCAGTCGTACTGGTCGGACCAGAACCCGGGGAGCGCCTCGAACGGCACATCGCGGCCCAGCAGGTTCAATGCCGCATGCCGGCCCTGGACCTCGGCGTTGCGCCAGGTTTCCTGGCGCTGATAGAGGCCATCCAGGCGAAACTCACACACGTCACCGGCCGCAAAAATATCCGGCGCACTGGTACGCAGGTGCGTATCCACGCGTATGCCCTGGCCCACGTCCAACCCCGCTGCGGCGGCCAATTCGATATTGGGTTGCATGCCGATGCCGACCACCACCAGGTCGCAGGGCAAGCGTTGCCCGTCCACCAGCAGCACGGCGTCGGCCTGGCTCGATTCCAAGGCCACATTCAGGCGAACGTCGACCCCGTGCTGGCGATGCAGGGCCAACAGCGCCTCAGAGATAACGGCCGGCAACACCCGGCCCGCCAATCGCGGCCCGGCTTCGAGCAGGGTGACCTCACAGCCAAGGCCACGTGCCGTGGCCGCCACTTCCAGGCCAATAAAGCCGCCACCGACCACCACCAACCGCGTGCCGGGCTTCAGCGCATCGCGCAGGGCCAGCGCTTCATCGTGGGTACGCAGGTAGAGCACGTTGGCCTGCTCCTGAGGCAACCGGCGCGCCCGCCCCCCGATGGCCAGCAGCAGGCCGGCGTACCGCAGCCATTGGCCATCGGCCAGTTGCAGGCGATGCTGTTGCGGCTGCAACTGCGTCACCGGGTTAGCGGCGATGTGCTCGATACCCAGCTCGGCCAGTCGCGCGCTGTCGCACAGGCTGCAGCCGGCCAGGTCCGCCGTGCCCTGCAACACGCCTTTGGACAGCGGCGGCCGCTCGTAGGGCAAGTGCGGCTCATCGCCAATCAGGATCAGCCGCCCGGTGTAGCCTTCTTCACGCAAGGTCAGCGCCGCACGGCCGCCGGCATGACCGGCGCCGACGATGATCAAGGGATCGTGCATGATCAGGCCGTGACAGCGAGCAACACCCGCCCCGCTTCGACCCGCACCGGGTAGGTCTTGAGGTTGACGCACACCGGCGCGCCGAGGGCCTTGCCGGTGCGGTAATCGAAGCGCCCGTTGTGCTTGGGGCACTCGATCACGTGGTCCATCACCAGGCCATCGGCCAGGTGGATTTTCTCGTGGGTGCACAGCCCGGCGGTGGCGAAGAATTCATTCTCGGCCGAGCGATACACCGCATAGGTGTGCGGCCCATGGTCGAAGCGCAGCACGTCTTCTTCGTCTATTTCGCCCACGGCGCAGACGTCGATCCATTGATCGTTCATGGCGTTTTTCTCTTGTTCTTGGGTGGGGTTCAACCGGCAGCGGTTTCTGCATGCACCGGCGCATGGGCAGCCGGAGGCGTATTCGGGTGAATCGGGCGCTGGACGAAATAGGTGGGATCGCTGCGCTGCTTCCAGATGGTCGGCAGGATCTCCTTGAATGCCTCGAACAGGTTGGCGTACGGCGGCGGGCAGTCGCTGCGGATTTCGTCGTGCAGTTGCGCGAGGGCGTGGTACGGCACCATCGGGTACATGTGGTGTTCGAGGTGGTAGTTCATGTCCATGTAGATAAAGCGCAGCACGCGGTTCATGTAAATGGTGCGGCAGTTGCTGCGGTGGTCGAGTACATCTTCGGCCAGGCCGACATGCTGCGTGAGGCCAAACAGATAGCCGAGCCACGCGCCATAAATACTCGGCAGGCCCACCAGCATCAGCGGCAACCAGCTATGCAGGTACAACGCGGTGCCGATCACCACGGCATAAATGCCGACCCAGATACGCGCGGCACGGAACACCTTGGGCCATTCGGATTCGGGGATGAAGTCCGCTTCCTGGGCACTCATCTTGCCCATGGCATGGCGCGCCACGCCGCTGAAGGTTTTCCAGGCCAGGGGCAGGTTGAACAGGCTCAGGCACATCATCCAGAAGCTCGGCGGACGCGGTTCGACGATCTCCGGGTCACGGCCGACCACGATGGTGTCGGTATGGTGCCGGGCATGGCTCCAGCGCCACACGTGGGGTTCGAAGATGCACATGAAGCTGGCGACCTGATACAGCACATCGTTCATCCAGCGGGTCTTGAAGGCGGTGCCGTGGCCGGTTTCGTGCCAGCGCGGGTTGGAAGCAGTGCCATACAGCACGCCATAGACCAGGAAGAACGGCACGCAGGCCCAGGTGCCCCAGAACCAGTAGCCGCCAAAACCGCTGGCAAACAGTGCGATCACCCAGATCGCGGTGTCGAGCAGTGCCGGGCCGTCACGGCGTTGCATCAGTTCTTTCATGCGTTTACGCGAGATCGGCGATTGGTACCAACTGGCCGAGACCAGGCCTTTTTCAGCGGCGCGGGCGGCTTCGGGGCCGGTGAGGCTGTAGTCGCGGCGGCCGATAGGAGCGGTGTGTTCAGGCATTGTTATTGTTCTCCACAAGCGGGTGGTTTCTGGTGCTGTGTGAAACCCACCTTAGAGAACGGGTTATTCACCCTCAAGGCCTTGAATCCATTCCCTATCAAGCTATCATCCAGGCCCAGCGGGGCTTGATAGTTTTCTATCAAGACGCACAAGGGGCCAGTCATGAACAACAACAAACGCCCAACCATCGCCAGCGTGGCCGCCCATGCCGGGCTGAGTGTGGCCACGGTCGACCGCGTATTGAATGCGCGGGCACCGGTCAATCCCGAGACTGCCGAGCAGGTATTTCAGGCGGCCGAAGCCGTGGGGTATTTTGCGGCGCGGCTGATCGGCCAGCGCATTCGCGAGCGTCGGCCGACCTATCGCTTCGGCATCCTGTTGCTGGCCACCGCCCAGGCGTTCTATGCCAGCCTGGCGCAGGCCATCAGCACCGCCGCGGAGCAGCATGCCAACGCCAACCTGACGTGCCAGTTCGAGTACATCGTGGACCGCTCGCCCAACGCCATCGTCGCGCAGATCGAACAGTTGGCCGTGCAGTGCGATGGCCTGGCGGTGGTCAGCTTTGCCCATCCGTCGATCAACGCCTGCCTGGCGCAAATCCGCGCAGCCGGCGTGCCCGTGGTCGCCCTGCTCTCGGATATCCACGAACAGGCGGAGGAACCCTACGTAGGCCAGGACAATCATGTGGTCGGCCGCACCATGGGCTGGCTGCTCGCCCGCACCTGCGGCGCGCGCAAAGGCAGCGTGGGCATCCTGCTCGGCGGCCATCGTTTCCTCGGCCACCAGGCACGGGTCGAAGGCCTGCACAGCTACCTGGCCGAGCACGCGCCGGGGCTCAAGCCGCTGGAGCCGTTGATCAACCTCGACAACTGCGACATTACCGAAGAAGCCACCCTCGACCTGATCAGCCGCCACAGCGATCTGCGCGGTCTATGCGTGGTGGGTGGCGGCGGCGACGGCATCATCAGCGCCCTGGCGCAGTTGCCCAGGCGGCCGGCGTTGTGCTGCATCCTGCAGGAGTCCACCGAGCTGTCGCGCCAGGCGCTGCGCCAGGGTTTGATCGATGTGGTGATGGACTCGCAGCCGGGGCAGACGGCGACGGCGTTGGTGCAGTTGATGGTGGAGTTGCAGACTGCCGAAGGGTTCGATCCGGTGCGGCAGCGGGTGTATATACCGCCGCAGATTGTGACGTCGGAGAACCTCTAGCGGGCACGGCACTGGATGATCAAACCGCCCTCCTCCCGCACGTGACTCTCAATCAGCACGGGCAGGAAGTGTTGGATCACCTGCATGTTGCTGTGCAGATGGTCGCTCATATGCGGTGTGGTGAAACGACCACCGCCGGCCAATGCCATCGGCAACAACAATTGATCGGCCAGATGTTCGCCCACAGCCGTGTCGGTGCCCTTCCATTCCATGACCTGCTCGATCGCCTGGTCAGCCACCGTCTCGGCGCGCACGTTGACCTGGCCAAAAGCGCTGAACACTTCGGTGACGTGCTCATGGACATACTCCAACATCAGCATGTTGCCCGGACCTCGTTCCGGGTCGATCTCAATCGGGCACAACTGGGAGTCATCGAACGACAAGCGCTGGCGCACGCGCTTGAACTCGCGTTCGCTGACCTGCGCAGGCAACCCGGCGTTAAGCGTTATCGCCCGGGCTTCGAGCAGTTTTCCGCGCTGCATCAACTGCAACGGTGCCAGTTGCGCCGGCTGAATAAACGCCTCCAACTCACCACCACCGGCAGGCACAAACCCATACCGGTTCAAGCTCAATTCGATAACCGCGCCCATGCGCCGTAACAGCGGAAGCCAGGCCCGCTGCAAAAAGTCCACCGGCGGCGCCAGCGGATTGTGGGTGCCGCCGCAGATCGTCACGCGACTGGCCGTGGGCGCGCGCAGCAAGGCCGGCAACAGGGTCTGCAACACCAGGGTGCAACTGCCGGCGGTGCCGATGCTGAAGCGGTATTCGCCGCCTTGAATCGGCCCCGGCTCGAACACCAGGGATTGCGAGCCCAATTGCGCACCGTGTACCTGGGCCCCACAGACTCGCGCCGCCGCCAGCACAGCGGTCAGGTGTTGACGCATCAACCCTGGCCGGCTGCGCTTGGCGCGAATATTTTTAATCCGCAGGGTCAGTCCGGTCACCATCGACAAGCTCAGGCCACTGCGCAGTACCTGGCCACCGCCGATGGCGCCGTCGAGTTCAATCACGTCCTGTTTCATCGTCATCCTTAAGCAAAGCGTTTGACCGTGTCCCGCAGGTACTGGTCCAGTTGTTGTGAATCCGCATGAGTTCGTGGCAATCCAGGCACGCTGCGTTCTAATTCAGCTTGTATGTACGCGTGCAGCGCCGGACGCCGAGGCCCGTAGGCCGCTTCCCCGGCATTGCGTTTCAACGCCAGCAGGGTTGCCACTTCATCGAGCAGTTGCGCGTCATCCACGGTGCTCAACAAATCGGCGAACGTCATCGGCGGCCGGCCCAGCCCGAGGTCGATCCAACGCACCGCGAGTAATGGCCGCAGCACGTAGAAGTACTTCTTGAACCGCACCGTGTCGCCTTGCAGGTAACCACGGAAGTTTTTCTTGGCCATTGACAGATAATGACTGCGCGCCGCCGACGGGCTGTAGAACGTCTCTGCCAAGGCGCGCAACGGTTGTGTGGCCTCGACGTGCTGGCGATACACCAGCGGCGAGTCCAACCATTCCAGCAACGTGGGATTGGATTTGCGCAGCAGGCCCAGGGTCTTGCGCAACTCCCAGCCACTGACATCCAATTCGTCATCCAACGGACGCTCGATCACATCGCGCGGCGCATCTACCTGCATGAACCAGTCGGGTTTTTCCACGTAGACAAAGCGCACGTCATAGTCGCTGTCGGTGGACGCAAACCCCCAGGCCCGGCTGCCGGACTCACAGGCATACAACACCGTGACATTGCGTTCGCGCTCTATGCGGTCAAGCTCCTGTAGCACCCGCGCGCGCATGGCGTCGCTCAATGGGTGGCGTTCATCCTTTTGCATCTTGCTTCCCCTCTCAGCCTTTGACGCACACTACCTGGCGCAAGGTGTGCAGCACTTCCACCAGCTCGCGCTGAGCGTGCATAACCTGGTCGATGTCCTTGTAGGCCATCGGAATTTCGTCGATCACATCGGCATCCTTGCGGCACTCGACATGGGCGGTGGCGCGGATCTGGTCGGCCACGGTGAAGGTGTTCTTCGCCTTGGTGCGACTCATGGTGCGCCCGGCGCCGTGGCTGCAGGAGCAGAACGACTCTTCGTTACCCAGCCCACGCACAATGAAGCTTTTGGCGCCCATGGAGCCCGGGATAATCCCCAGTTCACCTTTCTTCGCCGACACCGCACCTTTGCGCGTGACCAGGATTTCTTCGCCGAAGTGCCGCTCTTTCTGCACGTAGTTGTGATGACAGTTCACGGCCTCCAGCGCCACTTCAAACGGTTTGCTGATCACCTGGCGCGTGGACTGGACCACCGCACGCATCATCAACTCACGGTTCTGCCGGGCAAAATCCTGGGCCCAGCCTACGGCTTCCACGTAGTCATCGAAGTGCTGGCTGCCCTCTTCGAAGTACGCCAGATCGCGGTCCGGCAAGTTGGCCAGGTGTTGACGCATATCCGCCTGGGCCAGTTGGATAAACAAGTTGCCGATGGCGTTACCCACTCCACGGGAGCCGCTGTGCAACATGAACCACACACGGTTGGCTTCATCCAGGCACACCTCGACGAAATGGTTACCGGTGCCCAAGGTGCCCAAGTGGTGGCGGTTGTTGCTGCGCTCCAGTTGCGGGTACTTGTCGGTGATCGCCTTGAAGCGCGGGTGCAGCGCCGACCACACATGATCGGCCTGGGTCGGTACATTTTCCCACGCACCTTTGTCGCGACCTTTACGGCTATGGGTCCGACCATGCGGCACTGCGGCCTCGATGGCGCAACGCAGGCCGTGGAGGTTGTCGGGCAAGTCGCCGGCCATCAACGTGGTACGCGCAGCGATCATGCCGCAGCCGATATCCACGCCCACCGCCGCCGGGATGATCGCGCCCACGGTGGGGATCACGCTACCGATGGTCGAGCCCTTGCCCAGGTGCACATCGGGCATCACCGCGAGGTGCTTGAAAATGAACGGCATCTGGGCGGTGTTCATCAGTTGCGCGCGCGCTTCAGGCTCCACAGGCACACCCTGGGTCCAGAGTTTGATCGGCTTGCCGTTGGCGACTTCCAGCAGTTGGTAGGTGGTCTCTTGCATGATCTCGATTCTTTAATGTGCAGGCCGACACTGCGGCGTTGGCTGAGGGACTGCAGCGGGCGTGCCACGTTTTTCCCCACCTCTAAAATAATTTATAAGCAATTGTTTTATATAGATAATTTAAATAACTGCAGCTTTCGATTTTGAAAAACGATGACAACTCCGCAGCCAAATTCATATCCTTCCATATCGTCATTTATCTTTTGGTCTAGTCATGAAACACAAGCGCACGGTCGCCATCGGATTTATCGGATCCAAGCTGGATCGCGTCGGCAAGGGCGCCAACCGCTGGAATCACTGGCGCCCCAGCGTCGGTCTGTGCCAGCAGGAAAACTTGCAGGTCGATCGCCTGGAGCTGATCCACGATGTCGACGCCCGTGACGTCAGCCTCGCCGAGCGGGTACGTGCCGACATCCAGCAGATCTCGCCGAATACCGAGGTGCGCCTGCACCCCATGCCACTGCACAACCCCTGGGATTTCGAAGAGGTCTACGGCGCGCTGCACGATTTTACCGCCGCCTACACCTTCGACACCGACCACGAGGACTACCTGGTCCACATCACCACCGGTACCCACGTGGCACAGATTTGCTGGTTCCTGCTCACCGAGGCACGCAACCTGCCGGCGCGCCTGATCCAGACAGCCCCCAGTCGCCGCCGGGACGACACCGCTCCCGCCACCGGCACCCACACCCTGATCGATCTCGACCTGTCGCGCTACGACCGCATCGCCTCGCGCTTCGCCCACCAACGCCTGGAAGGCCTAGACTTCCTCAAGTCCGGGATCGCCACGCGCAGCAGTGCGTTCAATGCTTCCATCGAACAGATCGAGCGCGTGGCCGTGCGCTCCACCGCGCCCATGCTGCTGATCGGCCCCACTGGCGCAGGCAAATCCTTTCTCGCCCGGCGTATTTACGAACTCAAGCGCAGCCGCCACCAGGTCCAGGGCCGCTTCGTGGAAGTCAACTGCGCCACCCTGCGCGGCGATAGCGCGATGTCGGCACTGTTCGGACATACCAAGGGCGCCTTCACCGGCGCGCAGAACTCCCGCGACGGCCTGCTGCGCGCAGCGCACGGCGGCATGTTGTTCCTAGATGAAATCGGCGAGCTGGGCCTGGATGAGCAGGCGATGCTACTCAAGGCTATCGAAGAAAAACGCTTCTATCCCATGGGCGCCGACCGTGAGGTGGCCAGCGACTTCCTGATCATCGCCGGCACCCACCGCGACCTGCGCGGGCGCGTGGCTGAAGGGCTGTTTCGCGAAGACCTGTATGCGCGCATCAACCTGTGGACCTTTGACCTGCCAGGCCTGGCGGGAAGGCGCGAAGATATCGAGCCCAATATCGACTTCGAACTGGAGCGCCATGCCCGCGAGCAAGGCCGCCGCGTGCGTTTCAACCTGGAAGCGCGCCGCCACTACCTGGCGTTCGCCTGCTCCAGCGAAGCGGCGTGGCCAGGTAATTTTCGCGAGCTATCAGCCTCCATCACGCGCATGGCCACCCTGGCCGACAGCGGGCGTATTGATGAAGTCCTGGCCGGAGAGGAGATCCAGCGCCTGCGCTGCGCCTGGGGGCTGACCGAAACCCATGCACTGCTGCCGCCTGATCTGGACCTGTTCGACCAGCTGCAACTCAAGGCGGTGATCGACGTGTGCCTGCAATCCGACAGCCTTTCCGACGCCGGCCGACGACTGTTCGGGGTTTCGCGCCAGGCCAAGGCGCAACCCAATGATGCTGACCGCCTGCGAAAGTACCTGGCGCGCTTTGCCATTGATTGGAAGCAGTTGAAACCTTAGGCCTTATCCGCGGCGAAAATCGCTGGCACTCAGCCCGAACCGGCTCATTTTGTTGTACAGCCCGCCCCGCGACACGTTCAGTTGCCGGGCTGCCAGGCGGATGTTGCCGCCGGTGTTCTGGAGTGCGGCGACGATGGCGTGCATTTCGTGGCTGCTCAGGTCCTGGGCGGGTTGCGGCTCATAGGCGCGCAGCGGGGTGTGCTGCCTGGTTTCCATCGGCAGATCGGCAGGCTGAATCAGCTCGCCCATCGCCAGGTTGGTCGCCCGCTCAATACTGTTTTCCAACTCCCGCACATTGCCCGGCCAGCCATAGGCCGACAGCAATGCCATCGCCTCCGGCGAAAAGCCCTGCACCGACTTGCGCAACGAGCGTGCACAGCGGGCCAGGAAGTGCCGCGCCAGCAGCGGAATGTCTTCGCGGCGCATGCGCAGGGGCGGCACGGTGAGGTTCAGGACGTTGAGGCGGTAGTAGAGGTCTTCGCGAAACGCGCCTTGCGCCACGGCCTGGCTGAGGTTGCGGTGGGTGGCGGCAATGATGCGCACGTCCACTTGTCGCGAGTTCTTCGCGCCCACCCGGGTGATTTCACCCTCCTGCAACACCCGCAACAGGCTGACCTGGGCATCGAAGGACATGTCGCCGATCTCATCCAGAAAGATGGTGCCGCCATCCGCCAGTTCGAACTTGCCCGCCGAACCGCCACGGGTGGCGCCGGTGAACGCGCCCTCGACATGGCCGAACAGTTCGCTTTGCACCAGGTCACGGGGGATCGCCCCGCAGTTGACCGCCACGAAGGGGCCTTTGTGGCGATCGCTGCCGTTGTGGATGGCCTGGGCGAACAGCTCTTTGCCGGTGCCACTTTCGCCGAGGATCAGCGTGGTGGAGTCGCTGCGACTGGCGATACGCCCCAGGTGCACGGCGTCCTGGATGGCTCGGGAGCTGCCCTGGATGGTTTCAAATGTGTAGCTGGCCTGGGTGCCGATCAGGCGCCGGGTGATTTCGCGGATGCGGCGGTTTTCACGCAGTGACACGATCACCCCGCCCTGCTCCAGCGGGCACACCGACACCAGGCAGGCGAGTTGGCCCCGGTCAGCCAAGTGGAAGGTGCAATCGAGGTCGCGCACGGGCTCGCCAAGGACGTCGCTCAACTCGCTACGGCCCAGTTGCTGGAACGGCCGCCCGATCAGCTCCAGCCCTACGCCGAACAACTGCCGGGCATACCGGTTGAGCGCCTTGATGCAGCCGCGCTCGTCCAGTACCACCAGGCCTTCGTTGAGGACTTCGAGCACCGCTTGCTGCTCCTCCAGCAACACCTGCAACGCCATCTGCCGCGACACCGCCTCGGCGGCCGCCTGCACCGTACCGAGGGTATGGAAGTGAAACCAGCCAGGCTCGGCGGTGAGGGTCAGCATCGCCACAGTGTGGCCCTGGGCATTCCTGATCGGCGCGGCGGCGCAGTGCATGCGGCGCTGGCGCAGGCCGATGCCGAAGTTTTCCTCGGCCAGCACGTACACCAGGCGGTCTTCGGCCAGGGCCAGGCCGGTGCAGTTGGTGCCTTGCACCGACTCCAGCAGGCGGCTGCCGACCGGAGTGATGTCCAGGCCACAGAAATACAGGGTGGTGCCATCGGCATCGGTGAGGTTGATATGGCCGCGCGGGTTGTAGGCCAGCAAGCCGTGCATGACTTGCGCGGCAGCGGCGATCAGCACGCGGTGGGTGGTCAGGGTGGCGGTCAGCGTGTCGGCTGCGACAAAGCGGTACGCGTTGTCGGCTGGATCGATGCCCGCCTCGACGCTGCGCCGCCACGAATCCCAGATCACTTGGCGCACGGACGCCGGCCGGTCGACCTGGCCGGCCAGGCAATCGCGCCAGGCCTGCTCCAGCGCGGCCACCGGGCCGTCATTCAGCGCCGCAGGCCCCAGGGTCGTCAGGTAGTCGAGGTCTTGCACACTGAAGGCCATGCTCATTGGGTGATATCCATGTTCATGTTTTTGACATGTCAGTATAGGCATGTCATCAAAATGAACACTTATTGTTTGTAGATATTAATTAACCCTTATTAATCAATAGGTTAAAAACTGGCACACGCCTTGCTCCCACCCCCTTGCCCATCAGGACTGTCCTGAGGCCAATAACAACAAGGGGTCATTGCATGAGTACACAAAACATCCGCCTGGGTTTGATCGGTGCCGGTCGCATGGGCAGCTTCCACGGCCTGACCGCCGCACGGCACATCCCCGGTGCCAGCCTGGCAGCGATTGCCGACCCGACGCCAGGCCAGGCCGCCCGCCTCGCCGCCGAACTGGGGGTGAGCAAGGTCTACACCGACCCTCAGCAGCTGCTCGACGACCCGGCTATCGACGGCGTGATCATCGCCGCCCCGGCCCGCAGTCATGCCGAACTGGTGATCAGCGCCGCCCGCGCCGGCAAGGGCATCTTCTGCGAAAAACCCATGGCCATCACCCTCGATGAGGCCGACCGCGCCATCGCCGCTGCCGCCGATGCGCGAGTGCCGTTGCAGGTGGGCTTCAACCGGCGTTTCGCCAAGAGCTTTCGCACCGCGCACCTCGACGTCGCCGCCGGCCGCATCGGCACGCCGCAGTTGCTGCGCTCGCTGACCCGCGACCCGGCGCTGAACAACCCGGCCAACTCGCCGCAATGGGTGATCTTCCTCGAAACCCTGATCCACGACTTCGACACCCTGCGCTACCTCAACCCCGGTGCCGAGGCGAAGCAGGTGTATGTGATGGCCGACGCACTGATCGCTCCGCAATTCAAAAGCAAAGGCTTCCTCGACACCGCAGTGGTCGCGATCCGCTTCGACAACGGCGCCATCGCCACCGCCGAAGCCAACTTCCAGGCCGTGTACGGCTACGATGTGCGCGGCGAAGTGTTCGGCAGCGCCGGTATGCTGAGCATGGGCAGTCTCAACGACAGCGACCTGGTGCGCTATCTGGCCCAGGGCATCCAGGCCGACACCCAGCGCCTGGACACCGACCTGTTGCGCGACGCCTACATTGCCGAGCTCAACCACTTTGTCGACTGCCTGCGCAGCGGTGCCAAGCCGATGGCCAGCGGCGAGGATGCGCGCGCGGCCCTGGCGATTGCCCGTGCGTGCATCGAGTCGTTCGAAACCGGCAAGGCGGTGGCGGTATGAGCCCGTTCAAGCTGGCGGTCAGCGCCGAGATGGTGTTTCTCGACCTGCCGTTTGTCGAGCGTGTAAAGCGCATTCACGCACTGGGGTTCAGCGCCGAAATCTGGAACTGGACAGACAAGGACATCACCGCCCTGGCCGCCACCGGCGCCGATTTCACCTCCATGACCGGCTACATCAGCGGCACCCTCACCGACCCCGATGGCATCCGCCAGTTACTCGACAGCGCCCGCGAATCCTTAGGGGTAGCCGCACACCTGAATTGCCCCAGCCTCAACCTGCACGGCACCGGCCTGGGTGAAGGCGGCCTGCCCGTTCAACCGGTGAGCCTGGCCACCGGGCGCATGTGGCTGAGCGCCTGCAAGACCCTGGAAAAAATCGCCCGCCTGGGGGAAGACGCCGGCCGTGTGTTCCTGCTGGAAAACCTCAACACCGAAGTCGACCACCCCGGTACGCCATTCGCCCGCGCCGACGATACCCTGGCGCTGATCGAGGCCGTGGGCAGCCCGTACCTGAAGATGAATCTGGACCTGTACCACGCGCAGATCGGCGAAGGAAATTTGATCGAACTGATCCAGCGCGCCGGCAGCGCCATCGGTGAAATCCAAGTGGCCGATGTACCAGGTCGCAAGGAGCCTGGCACCGGTGAAATCCACTACCCGGCCATTGCCAAAGCCTTGCACGCCATAGGCTACAGCGGGGTGGTCGGCCTGGAAGGCTGGGCCAGCGGCGACAGCGAGCTGGCCCTGGAGCGTTTCCGCCAGGCGTTCACCCTATAACAATAAAAGGATCACCCTTATGAATCGCTATTCGTTGTTTGCTGCCACCTTGTTGCTGCTGTTCAGCCAATGGACCTTCGCGGCTTATCGCATCGGCGTGAGCATTGCCCGGGTCGACGACAACTTCATGACGTACGTGCGCACCGGCCTGGAAGCGGCCGCCAAGCAGCAGGATGTGCAGATCCAGTTCGAAGACGCCCAGGGCGATGTGGTGCGCCAGCTCAATCAGGTCGAAGGTTTTCTCAACCAGAAGGTCGACGCGGTGATCGTGCTGCCGGTGGACACCGCCGCCACTGCCAACATGACCCGCGCCGCCGTCTCCGCCAAGACGCCGCTGGTGTACGTCAACCGCCACCCGGACGAACGCACCCTGCCCAAGGGCGTGGTCACCGTGGCCTCCAACGACATCGAGGCCGGCCAGTTGCAGATGCGCTACCTGGCGGAAAAACTCGGCGGCAAGGGCAACGTGGCGATCATCATGGGCGACCTCGCACAGAACGCCACCCACGACCGCACCGAGGGCGCCAAACAGGTGCTCAAGGAGTTTCCCGGTATCAAGGTGGTCGAGCAGCAAAGCGCCGAATGGCAACGCAGTAAAGGCATGGACCTGACCAGCAACTGGCTGCTGGCGGGCACGCCGTTCGATGCCATCGTGGCCAACAACGATGAAATGGCGATTGGCGCGGCCATGGCCTTGCAGCAGGCGGGCAAAGCCAAGGGCGATGTGGCAATTGTGGGCATTGATGGCTTGCCCGACGGGCTGGCGGCGATCAAACGCGGCCTGCTGACGGCGTCGGTGTTCCAGGACCCGAAGGCCCAGGCGACCCAGGCCTTGCAGGCGGCGGTGCGAATGATCAACGGCGAGGCGATTGAGCCGCAGGTGTGGGTGCCGTTCGAACTGATCAAGCCCGAGCAGGTGGCGGTGTTCGAGCAGCGCTACCAATAAACTGGAGTGTGGTGATCCAAGTGTGGCAGGGAGCAAGCTCCCTCCCACATTTTTAGTCCAAGTCGCGAGCGCTATGGCGTTCGGCCAACTGCTCATGGGGCTCGCCGGACACCCGGTTGACCCGCCGCCCACGCTGCACCGCCGGCCGCGCTTCAATCGCGTCCGCCCAGCGCAACACATGCTGGTACTCATGCACCGAGAGGAACTCCGCCGCGCCATACAAACGCCCTTTGACCAACCCGCCATACCAGGGCCAGATGGCGATATCGGCGATGGTGTACTCATCACCCGCGATGTATTCGCTCACCGCCAGGCGCTGGTCGAGCACATCGAGCTGACGCTTGGTCTCCATGGCAAAGCGGTTGATCGCATATTTCATCTTGCTAGGCGCATACGCATAGAAGTGGCCGAAACCACCGCCCAGGTAGGGCGCGCTGCCCATCTGCCAGAACAACCACGACAGGCATTCGGCGCGGGCGGCGGGTTCGGTGGGCAAGAACGCGCCGAACTTCTCCGCCAGGTATTGCAGGATCGCGCCCGACTCGAACACCCGAATCGGCGTGGCGCCGCTGCGGTCCAGCAGTGCCGGGATCTTGGAGTTGGGGTTCACCCCCACGAAGCCGCTGCCGAACTGGTCGCCGTCACCGATCTTGATCAGCCAGGCATCGTACTCCGCACCGCTGTGCCCCAGGGCCAACAGCTCTTCCAGCAGGATCGTGACCTTCTGCCCGTTGGGCGTGGCCAGGGAGTACAACTGCAGTGGATGCTTGCCCACCGGCAATTCCTTTTCATGGGTCGCGCCGGCCACAGGGCGGTTGATGCTGGCGAAAGTGCCGCCATTCTCGGTGTCCCAGGTCCACACTTTCGGGGGTACGTAATCGGTCATGCTTACTGCTCCAAATGTGCTTGCGTTCAACGAAGCGTTCCAGACTAAACCAAAGGTCGATGGCTCGTCACACCGTGAATGCGGCCAATCTCCAGGCTGACGTCAAAGATGCAGCGGTGCACCCACGGCGTCATTGCCGGGCACCGTTACCCGCAGGGCAATCAACAAGGCGGCCAACAGCATCAACACACCGGCGCCGAGAAACACCCCGCTGATGCCACTGAGACTGAACATCGCGCCCCCACCGGCCGCGCCCGCCGCAATGGCCGACTGCACGGACGCCACCACCATGCCGCCGGCACTTTCAGCTTGATCCGGCACGCTGCGGGCTACCCAGTTCGACCACGCCACCGGCACGCCGCCAAACGCCATGCCCCACAGCGCCAGCAGCAACGCCTGGCCTGGCAGCGAGGCCGGCAGCAACACCAGCGCCAGCGCCGCGACGCCCACCAACACAGGCATCAGCACCAAGGTGCCGCGGGGATAACGCACCAGCATCCAACCGGCCAACAGCGTGCCGACGAAGTTGGCCGCACCGAAGCCCAGCAGCATCAAGGCCAGCCCTTCAGTGCCCACGCCCGTGGTGCTTTCCAGGAACGGCCGGATATAGGTGAACAGCGCAAAGTGCCCGGTGTGCACCAACACGCAGCCCAACATGCCGATGGCGATGCCTGGACGCAGCAGCACATCCAGTACCGTGCGCAAGCGTGCAGTCCCCGAGGGCGCCAGGCGGGGCAGCGTGAACAGTTGGAACGCCAGCGTCACTGCACCGACGGCGGCGGCGGCAACGAACGCACTGCGCCAGCCATACAGACCACCGAGGTAGCTGCCCAGCGGCACAGCGACCACCGTGCCCACCGCAATACCACTGAAGATGATCGACAGCGCGCGGGGCAGCAGCGCCGCTGGCACCAGGCGCATCGCCACGGCGGCGGCCATGCTCCAGAAACCGCCCAGGGCAACGCCCAGCAGGATACGCATCAGCAGTAATACCGTCAGGCTTGAAGAGAACGCCACCAACAGGTTGGACGCAATCATCAGCAGGGAGAAACCCAGTAGCACCACGCGTCGGTCGATCCCACGCGTGAGGCCGGGCACCAGCAGCCCGGCAAACAACGCCACCACTGCCGTCACCGTCACGGCTTGGCCGGCCAGCGCCTCGGACACTCCCAGGTCCATCGCCATTGGCGTCAACAAGCTTGCCGGCAGGTATTCCGCCGTCAACAAGCCGAATACCCCCATGGCCAGGGAAAACACCGCCATCCAGGCGGGCGCATCGGGCTCAACTTGGGCAGAGTGAGCGGCTTGGGCTACACAATCATTCATCACACGACATCCTCGGTCATTAGCACGACGGCCAGTCTAGGTTTGCCAACCCGGATGATCTATGATGCAAACCCTTGAGTTTTTGACCGAAACCCCGAACATGGCTGCAGCGGCGCCCTTCAACCTGTCCTCCGACCTTATCGACGAACTGCTGCGCGGCATGCGCCTGCGCGGCGTGCAGTACCGACGCATCCAGGCCGGACCGAGCTTCGGCATGGGCTTTGACGCCAGACCGGGGCATGCCTACTTCCACCTCCTCGCCGCAGGAACGGCCACCCTGCGCACCGATGACGGCAGCCTGTTCGAATTGTCGGCGGGCAATGCCGTGTTCATCTCCCACGGCGGTGCCCATGCGCTGCTGTCCAGTGCGGACAGGCCGGTGCAGGCCATCGGCGGCTTTGACACGACACCACTGGGCGAGACCGTCTGCGCCGTGGACGCATCACCGGACTCACCGCCGAGCACGTTGCTGTTCAGCGCCTGCATGGAGTTCGAACTCGGCAGTCTCCAGGGGCTCGGCAGCCTGATGCCAGCCTTGATGCTGATCGATGCCCAGGGCCAGCGTTACCCCGGCCTGATGCCGATCCTGGCGGTGATGGAGCGCGAAGTCGCCGCGGCTCGCGTCGGCTACCCCGGCATCCTCACGCGTCTGGCCGATGTGGTGGCTGCCATGATTGTGCGGGGTTGGGTGGAATGCGCCTGCGGCAATGCGTCGGGTTTGGTCGCAGCGTTGCGCGACCCACGCCTGGCGGGCGCCCTGCTCGTGCTGCACCAGCAACCCGGGCGCGATTGGAGCGTGGCCGAACTGGCCGCGCAGTGTCACACCTCCCGCTCGGTATTCGCCGAGCGCTTCCAGGCCACCCTGGGTCTCCCGCCACTGCGCTACATGACGGAACTGCGCATGCGCCTGGCCAGCCAGTGGCTGACCCTGGAACGTTTACCCATCGAAGAAGTGGCGCTGCGCCTGGGCTACACCTCCCAGGCGGCGTTCAGCCGTGCATTCAAGCGCATTACCGGCCAGCCACCGGGGGCCAGCCGGCAGAACATCAGGCGTCCTGCCTGAATGACCGCAGCCTGACCTTGGCAGGCAACATTCAGTCATTGCGCACGCCGATCCTGTGCCCTTACTCTCTGGAGCCATCACCTTGAGAGCAACGGAGGCTTCATGAAACTGATCGGCATGCTGGACTCGCCCTACGTACGCCGCGTGGCCATTTCCCTGGACCTTTACGGCGTCGATTTTGTGCATGAACCGCTGTCGGTGTTCAGCACGTTCACCGAGTTTTCCCAGATCAACCCGGTGGTCAAGGCGCCGACCCTGGTGCTGGATGACGGCACGGTGCTGATGGATTCCAGCCTGATCCTCGACTATCTGGAAACCCTGGCCCCGGCCGATAAAAAGCTGCTGCCCCCCTCCCCCGCAGGTCGTGCCCATGACCTGCATATCCTTGGCCTGGCCCTGGCGGCCTGCGAGAAAAGCGTGCAGATCGTTTACGAACACAACCTGCGCCCGGCCGAAAAGCTGCATGCGCCCTGGCTGGATCGCGTCAGCGGGCAATTGCTGGCGGCGTACTCGCTGCTGGAAAAACAACTGCCTGACAGTCAGGAGGTGACCCAGGCTTCCCTGACAGCGGCAGTCGCCTGGTCGTTCAGCCAGTTCACCGTGGCGTCGGTGGTCAAGGCCGATGCGTTCCCCAACCTCAAACGCCACGCCGAGCGGCTGGAACAGCACTCGGCTTTCAAGCGTTATCCAATCGAGTAGGCAAGCCAGTTCTAATGTGGGGGGGCGGCGTGACTATTCGAATTGCTGCCGATGACTATGTTTCAGCAACAGGTGTGCAGACTGACACGCCGCGATCTCGTAGCGTCAGTGATTAAGGCCGAAGCGTTTCCCAATGGTCGACGCTATTGCGAATGAATAGAACCGCCTCCGGTATCCAAACGTCATGCCATCGAATACACGCCCTGGAGTTCAAGCGCCCTGATCCTGAGGTAATCGGCGGCAATCACTTCAGGGTCAGCATGTACCAGATACACCGTGCCTGGCTGGCTGAACACATCCTGAGTCACACTTAGTGCGTGCCCATCGTCAACGTAAAACACCGCATCAAAGAAGGACTCAAGCTTAAGCAATTCATTCAGAAAAAAGCCCTGTTTGAAACGTCCCTTCGCACGGTTGATCAAGCAAACGTTGTAGGTGTGTTGCATCAGCCTATAATCGGTGTTTCCTGCCACTAATCGGGCAAACAGTTCAGGTGCAGTGATCGATAAAACAGTTGCTTCGATTTGGCCGAGACCTGTCGTTTGCCTAGACACGTCGGGCCGTAAAATACCATCGGTTCGTGCAGCGATCTCCACCAGTTTCGGGCCATCGTCAGTGAACATAACTTCGGCGTGGCTGGGGCCGTTACGGATGCCGAGCGTGCGCACCACTGCCCGAGTGTAATCCACCAAGCTCGAATACTCCGGTGAATCGGCGTCAATCAACTCATCAATGTCATAGAGGACCCCACCGCTTTCAGTACGCTGTTTCTGATAGCGAACTACTTCTGTGACAAGCTGCTGGCCGTTGAGCGAAACCATATTCACCACATATTCCACCCCTGCCAAATACTCCTGGATCAGCACCTGGTGATTGGGAATGCTCAATTTGTTAGTCGCGCCCAATAGCTTGCCGACTGCAACCTCACAAGCACGCAAGTCCTCACAAATGAATACGCCATCAGCGCCAGCGCTTTCGAGGGGTTTAACCACCACGGGAAAACGACCATGATCATTAATCCAGGTCTCAGCACGCTCCCACGTGTCCGCGGTGAACTGCTGCGCTGCCAATAGCTGCGCTTGGGTAATGCGATGAATCATGTCGTATTTATTTCTGCGGGCGGTGCTCTTCTCGATGTCATTGCGATAAGGCAGTTGAAGGTGCTCATTCAATTCATCCGCCAGCCGTACACCGGTTTCGGCGCCGGCAATAATGAATTGTGGCTTGAACTGCTCGACACTCGCCAACGTGGTGGCAAACCCCGTATTCACGATGACGTTGTCATAAATGGAATAATCGAAGCCTCGATAGTAATAACCGTCCAAGGTGTTGGATGAGGCCACATGCATCAGTACACACCCAGCTTCAGCAAGGCGCTTTGATATAAATTTTCCGGATGAGAAACCATCGACGACAATCACCCTGCTCATGTTGTTTCCCTCCGCAGTGCATATAACGCCCTTCCCAACAGCAAAAACACAATGAGGCTGACCGCAGTAACACTCGCGATAGAGAATTCGACTCTGTCGTCGAGGTACTGCAACAACAAGACAAATACCGGAAGCGTCAACAACACCAAAGAAACATGGATGGGCGTGAGATAGAAGATTGTTTTCTGGATCAAGTAGATGGGCAACAGATGCCCTATCACAACCAGCAGTACCATTGGCAGAATCAACTCGGCATTCAGCCTGAAACTCTCCCCCAAAGCAGTCATTGCAAGGACGCATGCACCGACCATTACCACGCTCCTGACCGCCAGAATTTCATAGACGGACCATTGCCGCCGGTAAAGCTCCTTGGAAAACACCGTGTACATAACCGTACCCAGTGCACACACCACCACGCTGGCGATTCCCATCAGCCGCTCTTCCAGCGTCGTAGTGGCTATACCACTGTCTCCTGCGAAGGAGTTAAACAGCATGATTCCCACGGAAACAAGCACCAGACACGACACCACCGAATCTACGAAAGCGACTTTGGCATTACGCTTGTTGGCCATTAAGATAACTAACGTGAGCGCCGGGCCACAGGCGACCGAAGCGACTCCGACCACGGCAGGCTCCAGGTATTTCAAGGCGTAAAACAGGCCACCCCAATTAAGCAATACTGAAACATTCACGACAACAACTATTACCCAGTGCATCCTTATCTTTGAAAGTAACGAGCCAGCGTTATCAAACAGGGCACACACGACAAAAAAAATGGCAGACGTTGTAAAACAATAAAAAACAACAAGCAGCGTATTGATCGTTTGCGTGACGAATGCTACGTACACATCGAACGCAGCGCTGATCAGGCAAAAAATCAAACCTACAACTACGCCAGAACGCACCATGGATACACCTGTCAAGTTGAGCCAGCAAAGCAATTCAAACCACGCTCACTCCGCTTTCGTTTACCTTGATTTTCAAGACGGACTTAACAGAAAGGCCTGTCATCTTTCGAACCTTTTCGAAACCACCATTTCCAACTTTTTCAACCGCACAGACCACATCGAGCAACTCCCCTCCCGCCGACCTTATCGCTTCAGTTAAAGCAACAATTGCCCCCCCGGTACTCAATGTATCGTCAATAATTGCAACACGATCGCCTGCCTCAATCCCGTTGAGATACATTTCGCCTTGAAAATATTCAGAGTCGATGGAAACTACTTGTTCATTAATAGTGCCAAGACTGTAGGGATACCATCTGGCCACAGCCATGGGAATGCCGGTAAGCAAGGATACCGTGGTAGCTAGCGCAGCTCCCTTATCTTCTTCAGTCACAATTTTTGAAACATTCAGATCCATCAACCTTACTATTCGTTGAGCCACCTCCACCAATACCGCAGGGCGCAACGCGGGAATCTGGTCGGTAAACTCATTCACCGTAGTGTACGCCCCCCCAGAGTTAACAACTTTCGCATCCTTATAGACTTGTTCAAGTAGCATCATCCACCCCACCATACTCAGGATAAAAACCGTCCCAGCGACTCGCATACTTCCAAGAACTGTCAAAAAACACAGTAACAATATTTTTCTTCTGATGCGTTAGAGCGACCTCTTCGCAAACTAATAAATTCGCGCCACACGTAGGCCCGACAGGCACCCTTTCATGTTCAATAAACTGCTTCATTCGAACCCATGCTTCATTGCCATCAACCACTCGCACTTCGTCGACAAGCGCAGAGACCGTATTAGTCGACAGCACCCCACCCCCTAACCCCATCAAATTATGAGGGCGGTGCTCAAATGTTAAATTATTTCTTTCTGAATACAGTGGAGCAGATTTATTGACTTCAATCGCCACTGTCCTTATCTCTCTATACTCACACTTCAACACCTCAGCTATACCCGAAAAAGTTCCTCCCGTGCCAATTGAGCACACAAAAAAATCCGGTACCACATGCTGATGACGTAACGCTTCTACTATTTCTTCTCCACAGTCAGCCCAAGCGGCCTTATTTAATAGGTTATTGGACTGATCAAGAAAAAAAACCTGTTCATTCAACTGTTCAGCTTGATAGCGCCTAGCTGCAAGTACCGCACCCGACAAGAAACCTTCCTTAGGCGTCTCGATTATCTCCGCACCCAATGAGCGTATCTGGACTTTTCTCTCTTGCGTCATGCCTTCAGGCATAAAAATTTTTATCTTGTATCCCTTCAGACGTCCAATCCATGCAAGTGCCGCACCGCCATTCCCTGTGGAGCTATCTACTAGGGTCATACCGGGTTGGATAGCACCAATCTTTTCCAACCCATTAATAATACTTAAATATGTTCTGTCCTTATGGCTTCCCGACGGGTTCAAGAACTCGCACTTAGAAAAGCACCTACCGCCATTAATAGACAGACTTGCCAACTCTATGAGCGGTGTCCTACCAATATCAGTCAGCTTCATGAAAAATAATCTCAATACCTGATAGCCACTTCAAGACATTATCAGATCATTCTCATGGCAAACAACTAGCCGAACGGCTAGGTATTAAAGCCCTCGAAGAGCGCTATACCCCCGCCTCATTACTTGAAAAACGCTTCGAAAAAACCAGCGATGGCGACACATGCCAACCACCGTAAAATGCAAAAAATGTCATAACAGCGGTGGTATGGGCAATGAATCTATCGCCTGTGCCACCGCCATCGGCGCTTGAGTTGGGTGACTCTCTACACCCAACCGCCATCCACAATAAAGTTCTGCGCCGAACACATCGCCGAGGCATCGGAGGCGAGAAACAACGCCATGTTGGCGATGTGTTCCGGCAAAACGCTCCCCGGCAAACACTGACTGCGGCTGATCAGTTCCTTGGCGGCATCGTCGACCCACATCGCCAATTGTTTTTCCGTCATCACCCAACCCGGCACCAGCGTATTCACGCGGATCCGGCTCGGCCCCAGTTCCCGGGCCAGGGCGCGGGTCATGCCGTGGGCGGCGGCCTTGCTGGCGGCGTACACCGGGTAGCCGGCCGAAGCCATCATCCAGCCTACCGAACCGAGGTTGATGATCGCCCCGCCGCCCGCGTTTTTCATCATCGGCACCACGGCCTTGGCGGCGAAGAAGGCGTGCTTGAGGTTGACGGAGATGAGCCGGTCGAACATTTCCGAATCGACTTCTTCCAAGCTGTGGCGTACGTCATTAGCGGCATTGTTCACCAGCACGGTGATCGGCCCCAGCGAGTGTTCGAAACGAGTGATGGCGGCTTTATAGGCTATCTCGTCGGTGATGTCGCAATTGACGAATTCCACGGTGTGCCCGCGCGAACTCAACAGAGCCGCCAGGCGTTCGCCCTGGCTTTGCGCGCGGTCGACAAAGCCGACCTTGGCGCCTTGGGCCGCGAAGGCGCGCACCATGAATTCGCCAATGCCTGAGGCGCCTCCAGAGATCAGGACAGTCTTGCCTTCAAGGTCGGGATAAACGGCGTGATGAGTGGTCATAAAAGGTTGCCTCGCTTAATTAGTCTTATTTTATTTTGCAAAAATGCGGTTTAAGGCTATAAATTCGCTGTCATATCGACAAAATATCGCACATTAGTAGAACTATTCCACTCAAAACAACAAAAGGAAGTTCGACCATGAAGCACCCTCGTTACCTGCTTTCGGGCCTCGCCCTGTCCATGCTGGTCGCCAGCGGCGGCGCCCAGGCGGCGGGCCTTACCAGTGAACACAAACCGTTCGGTAAAACCAATGACGGCACCGCCGTCGAGCAGTACATCCTGCGTAACAGCCATGGCATGCAAGCCACGGTGATCACCTACGGCGGCGTGTTGCAGTCGCTGAAAGTACCGGACAAACACGGCAAGCTCGACGACGTGGTGCTGGGCTTTGACGACGTGCAAGGCTATCAGAGCGGTACGGCGTTCTTCGGCGCGACCATCGGCCGTTTCGGCAACCGCCTGGCCGGCGGCGCCTTCGAACTCGACGGCAAGCGCTACCAGGTGCCACTCAACGACGGCCCCAACTCGCTGCATGGCGGCGCCCAGGGCTTCGACAAGCGGGTGTGGAAAGCCACGCCGGTCAAGGCCAAGGACTCGGTCGGCGTGACCCTCACCTACCTGTCCAAGGACGGCGAGATGGGCTTCCCCGGCAACCTGAAGGCCGAAGTCACCTACCGCCTCAATGACAACAACGAACTGCACATCGACTACAGCGCCACCACCGACAAACCGACGGTGCTCAACCTCACCAACCACAGCTACTTCAACCTGGCCGGCGCGGGCAATGGCGACATCCTCAAGCAGGTCGCCACCTTGCATGCCAGCCATTACACGCCGGTGAATGCGACGCTGATTCCCACCGGCGAACTGGCGCCGGTCAAGGGCACACCGATGGACTTCCTCACGCCGACGCCGATCGGCCAGCACATCAAGGACGATCACCCGCAGCTCAAATTCGCCGAGCCGAAACAGGGTGGGTTCGACTTCAACTGGGCATTGGATACCCAGGGTGACGTGAAGCAGGTGGCGGCCGAGGTGCATGATCCTGCGTCCGGGCGGCGCTTGCAGCTGTTTACCACCGAGCCTGGGGTGCAGTTCTATACCAGCAACTTCCTCGATGGGTCGGTGAAGGGCAAGGCTGGCAAGACCTATCAGCACTGGAGTGGGTTTACGTTGGAGACCCAGCATTTTCCGGATGCGCCTAATCAGCCTGAGTTTGCGTCGACCCGCCTGAACCCAGGGCAGACCTACACCCAGAACACTGTCTTCAAATTCTCCGCGGACTAAACTTGTGGGAGGGGGCTTGCCCCCGATAGCAGAGTGTCATAGACAGAGATGCACACTGACACACCGCTATCGGGGGCAAGCCCCCTCCCACATTTGGAACTACATTTGGCTTGGGATCAGCGTTGTTTCATGCGGTCGATGACCACCGCCAGCAGCAGGATCGAGCCGCGGATCACGTACTGGTAGAAGGTGTCGATGTTCTTCAGGTTCATCGCATTCTCGATGATCGCCAAAATCAACACGCCGGCAATCACATGACGGATCATGCCTACCCCGCCGCTCAGCGACACCCCGCCCAGCACGCACGCCGAGATCACGGTCAGCTCGAAGCCCTGACCGATCATCGGCTGGCCGGAGGTCATGCGCGAGGCGAGGATCACCCCGGCCAACGCGCCGATCAGGCCGTGCACGGCAAAGATCAGGATCTTGGTGCGGTCCACATTGACGCCCGCCAGCAACGCCGCTTCCGGGTTGCCGCCGATGGCCATGGTGTTGCGTCCGTAAGTGGTGTAGTTGAGCAGCCAGCCGAAGAACAGGAAGCACAGGATCGTGATCAGGATCGGCACCGGCACGCCCAGCAACTGGCCGTTGCCGAAGATGAAGAACTGCTCCTGGGACACCCCCACCGCCTTGCCGTTGGCGAAGATGTACGCCAGGCCACGCACGATCTGCATGGTCGCCAAGGTAGTGATCAGCGCGTTGACCCGCAGCTTGGCGATCACGATGCCGTTGATCAGGCCCACCATCAGGCCCATCAGCAAGGCGGCGCCAATGCCCAACAGGACGCTGTCGGTGTCGCGCATCACAATCGCCGCCACCACCCCAGCGCAGGCGATCACCGAGCCCACCGACAGGTCGAAATGCCCCGACGCCAGGCAGAACAGCATGGTGCAGGCGGCGATGCCCACGGTGGAAATCGCCAGGCCCAGGCCACGCATGTTCAGCGGTGACAGGAAGTTGTCGATGAGCAAGGCGCACAGCAGGAAAATGCTCACCGCCGCCAGCAGCATCGCCCAGTTGTCCAGCAGTGCACGCAGGTCCAGAGGCTTGCGCGCCGTGGGCAGCACGTTGTGTTGAGTGGTCATAGTCGTCTCTCAGTTCGCCACGCTGCGCGGCAGGGCCAATTGCAGCAGGTTGGATTCGGTAGCGTCTTCGCGGGTTTGTTCGCCGCGCATCGCGCCTTCGCACAGCACCAGGATGCGGTCGGAGATGCCCATCACTTCCATCAGGTCGCTGGACACCACAATCACCGCAATGCCCTGGGCGGCCAGGTTATGGATGATCTGGTAGATCTCGGCCTTGGCGCCGATATCGATGCCACGAGTCGGTTCGTCCAGCAGCAACACCTTCATCGGCATCGACAGCCAGCGACCGAGAATGGCCTTCTGCTGGTTGCCGCCGGACAGGTACATGATCTTCTGCGCGGCGTTCGGCGTCTTGACCTTCATGGCCTGGATCTGCTGGTCGGCGTTGCCCTTTTCCCAGCCCTCGCGCAGCAGCCAGCCGAACGTGGAGTGGGCACCGCGTGCGCTGATATTGATGTTCTCGGCGACGCTGGACAGCGGGATGATGCCTTCCTTCTTGCGGTCCTCCGGGCACAGCAGCACGCCGGCGGCGATGGCATCCTTGGGCGAGCGCAGTTGCAGCGCCTGCCCGCACAAATGCAGGCTGCCGGCACTGGCGCGCTCCAGGCCGCTGAGCAGCCGGAACAGCTCGGTGCGCCCAGCCCCGACCAGCCCGAACAGGCCAAGGATCTCGCCCTTGCGCACACTGAAACTGATCGGCTCACGCAGGCCGGGACCGATCAGGCCATCGGCCTTGAGCGCGACTTCGCCGTGCTCACGCGGGCGGTAGTCGTAAATGTCCTGGATATCGCGCCCCACCATGCACGTCACCAGTTGGTCATGGGTCAGCGCGCTCATGTCCTCGAAGGTGCGCACGTAGCGGCCGTCCTTGAACACCGTGACGGCGTTGCAGATGCGGAACACTTCTTCCATGCGGTGGGACACGTAGAGCACCACTTTGCCCTCATCGCGCAGGCGCGTGATGATCGCCATCAGGCGGTCGATCTCCCGCGCCGACAGGCTGCTGGTCGGTTCGTCAAAGGCAATCACATGGGCGCCACGGGACAGCGCCTTGGCGATTTCCACCAGTTGGCGCTGGCCAAGGGACAAGCGCCCGAGTTTCTCGGCCGGGTCGATTTCATCCGCCAGCCCCTTGAGGCACGCGAGGGCCTGCTTGCGCAGGAGCCCCCGGTTGACCACGCCGAAACGCGACGGCAAGTGGCCGAGGAACAGGTTCTCGGCCACCGTCATTTCCGGCACCAGATGCAGTTCCTGGTGGATCACCGCCACGCCGCTGGCAATGCTGTCGGCGGCGCATTTGAAGGCCATGGTCTGCGCGCCGATGTGCAGCGAGCCGCTGTTGGGAATGTAGGCGCCGCCGAGGATCTTCAACAGCGTCGACTTGCCCGCACCGTTCTCGCCCATCAGGGCGTGCACCTGCCCGGGGTGGGCGGTAAAGCTGATGCCATCCAGCGCCTTGACCCCGGGAAAGGTCTTGCCGATGCCGTCAAAGCGCAGGGCCGCAGCGGTCATTGCCACAACCCGATCTTGGTCAGTTCTTCCTTGAAGTTGGCGCGGGTGATCAGCGTCACTTCGTCCATCGCCGTGTATTTCGCAGGCTCGGTGCCTTTAGTGACCCAATCGAACATCATCTTCGCAGTGTTGTAGCCCTCGATATGCGGGCTGGGCAGCATGGAGCCAAAGAAGCCGCTTTCAGGCTTTTTCAGTTCGCCAATGGCGTCGGTGCCATTGATGCCGATACCGATCACATTGGCGGCCTTGAAGCCGGCGCTTTCGGTGGCGCGTACGCCGCCCAGCACGGTGTTGTCGTTCATGCCGCCGATGATCAGGTTTTTCGCGCCGCTGGGCAGCTTGACCAGCGCCGAGTTGGTGGCGTCCATGCTGCCGGGTACGTCGAGAGTCTTGGCGGCGGTGAACAGGATGTGGTCCTTGGGCATGCCGGCTTCTTCCAGGGATTTGACCGAGCCGTCGGTGCGTTTCTTGCCGGTGTCGAGTTCGTTGAAGGTGTTGATCACCGCGTAGGTGTCCTTCCAGTCCCAGCCGCGTTTTTTCGCTTCGGCCGCCATCGCGGCGCCCTGCTTCTGGCCCACTTCAAAGGCCGCCATGCCCAGGTACGGCACGTCCTCCATGAAGTTGCCCTTGGCGTCGACAAAGCGGTCATCCACGGCAATGACTTTCAAACCGTTGGCCTTGGCCTTGGCCACGATGGCCGGGCCGAGGGACACGTCCGGCGGGCAGATCACAAAGCCCTTGGCACCATTGGCGGCCAGGCTGTCGATGGCCGACAGGGTCTTCTCACCATCGGGCACGGCGATCTTGATCACGGTGAAGCCATGCTCCTTGCCGGCTTTCTCGGCGAAGGCCCATTCGGTCTGGAACCACGGCTCCTCGGCCTGCTTGACCAGGAAGCCGATCTTCACTTCTTCAGCGGCCAGCAGCAGCCCGCTCAAGCTCATGGCCGAGACCGCCACAGCGGCGCAGCACAGGGAACGCAAACCACGACGACGATTCATACGGGTGACTCCTTGTTGTTGTTTTTAAAGGGGGACTTATCCGGCAAAGCGATGACAGGGTTTTCCAGGCACATCGACCTCGATGGCCAATACCGCGCCATCCAAGGGGTGTTCCAACGGGCTGGCCGCGCTGGTGATGTACAGGGTGGTGAGGTTCGGGCCACCGAACACGCAACTGGTGGGGCGGCTGACGGGTAGCTCGATGATGCGGTCGACAGTGCCGTCGGGCGTGAGGCGCAGCAGGCAACTGCCATCCCAGCGGGCGTTCCAGATGTAGCCTTGCACATCCATGGCCGAACCGTCCGGCCCGCCACGTTCGTGGGGACCGAACCACGCCTGCGCGGATTCGAGTTGGCCGTCTGGCTGGATAGCGTGGCGGTACAGCGTGCCGTCCAGGCTGTCGCCGAAATGCACCTGCCGACCGTCATCACTCCACAGCAAGGTGTTGGGAATGCCCAGGCCGCTGAGCAACGGTGTGACCTGCGCATCGGCATCGATACGAAACAGGCCGCCGGAGCGTCGCGTGATGGGCAGGTCTTCACCCTGCTCGCCAATATTGTTCTGCATGGTGCCCAGCCACAGCCGGCCCTGGGCATCGCAGCGTGCTTCATTGCCACGGTTGCCGGGTTGCGGGTCGGCCACGCACAGCAGGGTCAGGGCCTCGGTGGCCAGGTCGAGGCGATACACGCCGCTGCTCAGGGTCACCAGGGCATCGCCGCCCTCACACGGGATGAACGCCGAGACATGCTCGGGCAACTGCCACACCCGCAACTGCCCGCCCATCAGGCGCAGTGCCTGTTTGCCGGCAATATTCACCCAGTACAGTGCCTGGGTGGGCGCGTCCCAGAACGGTCCCTCGCCCAATTGCGCACGGTGCGGGGTAACGGCGATACACGACATGATGCCTCCTGGATTGTTGTTGTTCTCAGGTGTGCGTTACAGCGGTTCGCGAGATGGCGTGCCATCCACCAGCCGCTGGATGCGCAACGGATTGGCGTTTTTCAACGCGTCGGGCAGCAGGCTATCAGGGTAATTCTGGAAGCACACGGGGCGCAGGAAACGCTCGATGGCCAAGGTGCCGACCGAGGTGCCACGGGCATCCGAGGTGGCCGGGTACGGCCCGCCATGCACCATCGAATCGCAGACTTCCACGCCGGTCGGGTAGCCGTTGAGCAGGATGCGCCCGACTTTCTGCTCCAGCAGCGGCGTGAGTTCGGCGAACTGTTGCAGGTCGGCGGGCTCGCCAATGATCGTCGCCGTAAGTTGACCGTGCAGACCGTGCAAGGCGGCGTTGAGTTGGGCCTGGTTGGCGACTTCGACGAACACGGTGGTGGGGCCGAAGACTTCTTCCTGCAGCACTTCATCGCCGTCGATCAACAGGCTCGCATCGGCCTTGAACAGCTGTGGTTGCGCCTGATTGCCGGCCTGCTGGTTGCCCGCCAGATGCTGGATGCCCGGGTGCGCCAGGAGTTTTTCCAGGCCTTTGCCGTAGCTGCCCAGGGTGCCGGCGTTGAGCATGGTCTGGGCCGGTTGCTCGCCGATCAGTTGCGCGACTTGCTGGGTGAACGCGGTGAATGCAGGCGACGCGACACCGATGACCAGGCCAGGGTTGGTGCAGAACTGGCCGCAGCCTTGTACCACCGAGGCGGTCAGGTCACGCGCGACGCTGTCGGCGCGCACGGTCAGGGCCTGGGGCAATACGATCACCGGGTTGATGCTCGACATCTCGGCAAACACCGGGATCGGCTGCGGGCGCGCCGCCGCCATGTCGCACAAGGCACGCCCGCCCTTGAGCGAGCCGGTAAAGCCCACCGCCTGGATCGCCGGGTGCTTGACCAGCGCCTCACCCACGCCACCGCCGAAGATCATGTTGAACACACCGGCCGGCATCTCGGTGGCCTCGGCCGCGCGGATGATCGCATCGGCCACGCGTTCGGCGGTCGCCATATGCCCGCTGTGGGCCTTGAACACCACTGGGCAGCCTGCCGCCAAAGCAGCCGCTGTATCACCGCCCGCCGTAGAAAACGCCAGGGGAAAGTTGCTCGCGCCAAACACCGCGACCGGCCCCAGGCCGATGCGGTATTGACGCAGGTCCGGGCGTGGCAGCGGTTGGCGGTCGGGCAGTGCCTTGTCGATGCGCGCACCGTAGAAATCACCGCGACGCAGCACCGTGGCGAACAGGCGCATCTGGCCGCTGGTACGCCCGCGCTCGCCCTTGATGCGTGCAGCCGGCAGCGCCGTTTCGCGGCAGACCAGTTCGACAAAATCATCCCCCAACGCGTCCAGCTCATCGGCCACCGCATCCAGGAACTGTGCACGGCGCGATGCGCTCAAGGCGCGGTACGCAGGGTAGGCCTGCGCGGCAGCCTTGGCGGCGGCGTCGACTTCCTGCGGCGTGGCCTGGAAAAAGGCCTGGGGCAAGGCTTCGCCGGTGGTGGCATCGACGCTGTGCAAGGTCACGCTGCCGTTGGCGCTGCGCTGGCCGCCGATGTAGTTGTGGCCGAGAAACTGAGTCATGGGGTTCTCCATTAAAGGGTGATGACATTGCCGGGTTCGAACGCCGCAGCGCTGCTGCCGACACGGTTGACCAGCGGCGCACCGAACTCGGCCTGGCTGATCTCGAACACATCGCCGACCTGGGTCCGTATACCGTCGGCGAATGACAGCGTGGCGGTGCCGAAAAAGTGGATGTGCACATCGCCCGGCTTGAGGAACTGACGGTATTTGAAGTGGTGGTATTCGAGGTTCTCCAGGCTGTGGCACATATTGGCCTCGCCGCTGAGGAACTCGTTCTGCCAGATCACTTCGCCGTTGCGCAGAATGCGGCTGGTGCCCGCCAGGTGCTGGGGCAACTCGCCCACGCGCAACTCAGGGCCGTAGCTGCAACTGCGCAGTTTGGAATGGGCCAGGTACAGGTAGTTCTTGCGCTCCATGATGTGGTCGGAGAATTCGTTGCCCACCGCAAAACCGACACGATAGGGCTTGCTGTCCGGGCCGATCACATACAGGCCGCCGATCTCCGGCTCTTCACCGGCATCCTCGGCAAACGGTGGCACCGGGAAGGCTGCGCCGGGGCGCACCACGATGCTGCCGTCGCCCTTGTAGAACCACTCGGGTTGCACACCCGCCTGGCCAGCCGGTGGACGGCCGCCCTCCACGCCCCATTTGAAGATGCGCATGGTGTCGGTCAATGCGCTGTCGCCGCCGGCCTGGTGCATCTTGTCCCGCGCCGAGGCACTGCCCAGGTGAGTCAGGCCGGTGCCGCTGATCAGCATATGGGCCGGGTCCGGGTGGTCCAGCGGCGGCATAATTTTCAAGTCGGCCAGCAGCGCGGCGTAGTCATAGCTGTCGCCCAGGCCCAGGCTGTCCACGTGTTGCGCCAGGCCTACGCCGGCGTCGATGGCAGCCAGGGCCAATTCGCGCACGCTGTGGGCTGTCTGTACTTCGCGCACCTTGGTGGCGTCGACCACGCCGACACGGCGGTCTCCGTTACGCAACTCGAACTGAACTAAACGCATGACTGTTCTCCTGGATTAAGGTCGGGTGGCGCCACGGGCACTGGCGGCAAATTGGTCGGCAGGCAGCACGTGCCTGCGCTCGAGCAGGCGGTAGACCACAACGGTCAGGACCAGCCCGAACAGCATCACCCCGGACAAGAAGTACAGGCCTGAGGCGAGGTTGCCGGTGTATTCCTTGAGCGCGCCGATCACGAACGGGCCGATATAGCCGCCGAGGTTGCCCACCGAGTTGATCAACGCAATGCCCGCCGCCGCACTGGCGCCCGCGAAGAAGCGCCCGGGCAAGGTCCAGAACACTGCCGTGCAGGAGAACATCGCGAATGCCGCCAGGCACAGCGCTGCCATTTGCAGCACCGGCACACTGAGCGCGGCACTGAAGAACAGCCCAATGGCGCCCAGCACGTAGAGCACCGCAAGATGGCCGTAGCGGTCGTTCAAACGGTCGGAACTGCGCGGGATGATCAGCAGGCCGATGATGCCGAAGAGATACGGCACCGCAGAGATAAAGCCGGTGACCAGATCAGTGCCGCCGAACTGCTTGATCAGGGTCGGCAGCCACAGGCCCAGGCCGTAGATGCTCAGGGTCACCGGCAGGTAGAACAGCGCCAGCAGCAACACGCGTTGGTCTTTCAAGGCATGCAGGGGGTTGCCGTGACGGGTTTGGCCGTAGGTTTGCAGGTCTTTGGCGAGTTCGCCGGTGAGCCAGGCCTTTTCGTCGTCGCTCATCCAACTGACCTGTTCAGGGCCATCTGGCAGGAAGCGCAGCACCGGCCAGGTCAGCAGGATCGCCGGGGTGCCAATCACGATGAACAGCCATTGCCAGCCGTGCAGGCCAAGGATGCCGTCCATGCCCAGCAAACCGCCGGACACCGGACCGGTGATCATCATCGCGATGGGTTGCGACAGGATGAACAGCCCGAGGATCTTGCCGCGATGGCGCACCGGGAACCACTGGGTAATGTAGTAGAGAACGCCGGGAAAGAACCCCGCCTCCGCCGCGCCGAGCAGAAAGCGCATCACATAGAAGCTGTGCGGGCCCTGCACAAAGGCCATGCCGATGGTGATGGCGCCCCAGGTGATCATGATCCGCGCAAACCAGCGGCGTGCGCCAAAGCGGTCGAGCATCAGGTTGCTGGGGATCTCGAACAGGAAGTAGCCAATGAAGAACAACCCCGCACCCAGGCCATAGGCAGCATCGCCAATGCCGACGTCGGCGCCCATGTGCAACTTGGCGAAGCCCACGGCGGAACGGTCCACGTAGGCGATCAGGTACAGCAGGATCAGGAAGGGAATCAGTTTCAGCGTGATGCGCCGAATAAGCCGCAGTTCCTGGCTCATGGGGGTCGATCTCCGATTGTTGTTTTTATAGAAGCTCGGGGGACGCCTCTCGCGAAAATCCGCCAGGGTCATACCTCAGTTGAGATCGACTATATAGTAGGACTATTTACAAAACAACTCTTCCAAAGCAGCGTTTTTGCGCTTATGTTTAAGCACGCATAGAACATATAGTCATACAATAAGAGAATCGATCATGCCTGATAAAAAGCCCGGCCTCCGCTCCGCCCAGTGGTTTGGTACCGCCGACAAGAACGGCTTCATGTACCGCAGCTGGATGAAGAACCAGGGCATTGCCGACCATCAGTTCCATGGCAAGCCGATCATCGGCATCTGCAATACCTGGTCGGAGCTGACCCCGTGCAATGCGCATTTCCGCCAGATCGCCGAGCACGTCAAACGCGGCGTGATCGAGGCCGGTGGCTTCCCGGTGGAGTTTCCGGTGTTCTCCAATGGCGAGTCGAACCTGCGTCCCACCGCCATGCTCACCCGCAACCTGGCGAGCATGGACGTGGAAGAGGCGATTCGCGGCAACCCGATTGACGGCGTGGTGTTGCTCACCGGTTGTGACAAGACCACCCCGGCCCTGCTGATGGGCGCCGCCAGTTGCGACGTGCCGGCCATCGTGGTCACCGGCGGGCCGATGCTCAACGGCAAGCACAAAGGCCAGGACATTGGCTCGGGCACCGTGGTGTGGCAGCTCAGCGAACAAGTGAAAGCCGGCACCATCACCCTGGATGATTTCCTTGCAGCCGAAGGCGGCATGTCGCGCTCGGCGGGCACCTGCAACACCATGGGCACCGCGTCGACCATGGCCTGCATGGCCGAGGCACTCGGCACTTCCCTGCCCCATAACGCGGCGATTCCGGCGGTGGATGCGCGGCGTTATGTGCTGGCGCATATGTCGGGCATGCGTGCCGTGGAGATGGTGCGCGAAGACTTGAAGCTGTCGAAGATCCTCACCAAAGAGGCGTTTGAAAACGCGATCCGTGTGAACGCGGCCATCGGCGGCTCTACCAATGCGGTGATCCACCTCAAGGCCATCGCCGGGCGCATCGGCGTCGAACTCGACCTGGACGACTGGACCCGCATGGGCCGTGGCATGCCGACCATCGTCGACCTGCAACCTTCGGGGCGCTTCCTGATGGAAGAGTTCTACTACGCCGGCGGCCTGCCCGCCGTGCTGCGCCGCCTGGGTGAAGCCAACCTGATCCCGCACCCGAATGCACTGACCGTCAACGGCAAGTCCCTGGGCGCAAACACCAAGGACTCGCCGATCTACGGCCAGGACGAGGTGATCCGCACACTCGACAACCCGATCCGCGCCGACGGCGGCATCTGCGTGCTGCGCGGCAACCTGGCGCCGCTGGGCGCGGTGCTCAAGCCCTCCGCCGCCAGCCCGGAACTGATGCAGCACCGTGGCCGTGCGGTGGTGTTCGAAAACTTCGACATGTACAAGGCGCGCATCAATGACCCGGAGCTGGACGTGGACGCCAACTCGATCCTGGTCATGAAAAACTGCGGCCCCAAGGGCTACCCGGGCATGGCCGAGGTCGGCAACATGGGCCTGCCGGCCAAGCTGCTGGCCCAGGGCGTGACCGATATGGTGCGAATTTCCGATGCACGCATGAGCGGCACGGCGTACGGCACAGTGGTGTTGCACGTGGCGCCGGAAGCCGCTGCCGGTGGACCATTGGCCACGGTCAAGGAAGGCGACTGGATCGAACTGGACTGCGCCAACGGCCGCCTGCACCTGGACATCCCCGACGCAGAGCTGGCGGCACGTATGGCAGACCTGGCGCCTCCGCAGAACCTCATCGTCGGCGGCTACCGCCAGCTGTACATCGACCATGTGCTGCAGGCCGACCAGGGCTGCGACTTTGACTTTCTGGTGGGTTGCCGTGGGGCGCAAGTCCCACGGCATTCCCACTAATTGGGATGCTATGATGCCGCGTCTTTAAGTCAGAGCCTCCCCGTCGTTATGGATCACCAGCCGCCAAAGCCGCGCAAGAGCCAGCATGCCCAGATCGTTCAGGACTTGGGCATGCACATCGTTTCCGGCCGCTTCAAGCCGGAAGAACGCCTGCCCATGGAGGCCACGCTCTGCGAGGAGTACCAGGTCAGCCGCTCGGTGTTGCGTGAAGCCACGCGGGTGCTCAGTGCCAAAGGCCTGGTGTACTCCAAACCACGGGTGGGCGCGGTGGTGCGGCCTCGCGTGAAGTGGCACCTGCTCGACCCGGACGTGTTGTCCTGGTTGATGCAGTCCACGCCCCACAGCGAGTTCTTCAACACCCTGGCCGGTGTGCGGCGCATCCTCGAACCGGAAATCGCCGCCATGGCCGCGACCACCGCCACCGACGAAGACATTGCCACCATCGAAAAAGCCTACCTGGGCATGGAAACCGCACAGACCCACGAACAACTGCTGCAGGCCGACCTGGACTTCCACCGCGCCATCGCCGATGCCACCCGCAACGACCTGCTCGCCTACATGTGCAACATGCTGTCGCTGCCGTTGCGCGAGTCGATCAACATCACCAACCGCCGCCCGGACATCCAGGGCCTGAGCCTGCCCCGGCACAAGGCGATCCTCACCGCGATCCAGAACCGCGACGCCCTCGGCGCCCGGCATGCATCGCTGGTGCAGCTGGATGACACGCGGGTGGCGTTGGATACGGTGATGAACGTGCTTACGCCGCTCTGACTTCAAGGGGTATACAGAACCAAATGTGGGAGGGGGCTTGCCCTCTCCCACATTGAAACTGTGCTAGGCATTAGAGGGTGTAGGCGATGCCCACCTGCACCGTGCGTGGCGCGCCTGGGTAGGCGTAGAAGTTGCCGAACGCGCCTTCCTCGAAATCACGGTTGAACAGGTTCTTCACATCCAGGTTCAGGCGCACCTTGTCGTTGACCTTGTAGTAGCCGAGCAGGTCGACCACGGTGTAGGCGTCCATCGAGAAGGCGGTGTTGGAGGTCTGGCCAACCCGTTCATCGACGTATTTGGCGCCCGCGCCCAGCCCGAGCCCCTTGAGGCGGCCGTCCTGGAACTCGTAGACATTGAGCAGGCTGAAGCTGTTGCGCGGGATGTTGGCCAGGGGTGAGCCGACGCGGATGGTGTTGTCTTTGGTGACTTCGGCGTCGACGTAGGCGTAGCCACCGATCACGCGCCATTCAGGGGTGAGGTTGCCGGCGACGTTGAGGTCGAAGCCGCGGCTGCGTACCTGGCCGGCGGCGACCTTGTAGTTGGCGTCTTCAGGGTCGGTGGTCAACACGTTCTTCTTGTCGATCTGGTAGATCGCTGCGTCCACACTCAACTGACGGTCCAGCCCTTCCCACTTGATCCCCATTTCATAGGACTTGCCCTTTTCCGGCTCGAAACCGGCACCGTCACGACTGGCGCCGGTGTTCGGCTTGAAGGACCGCGCGGCGTCGGCGTAGACCGCCAGGGTGTCGGTCAGGTCATAGGTCACACCGACACGGGGCGTGACCGCGTTGTCGCTGGCCTCCCAGCTTTGCCCGCCCTTCACATAGGTCTCGTACTGGTGCTCGAAGCGTTCGAAGCGCGCACCCGCCAGCACCTTCAAGCGTTCGGTGAGGGCCACCTGGTCCTGAACGAACGCGGCATAGGTCTTGAGGTTTTCCTTGTCATGGGTCGGCGTGCTGGTGAGCGCAGGGCGCGGCTTGCCGTAGACCGGGTTGAAGATATCGCTGGTGTAGGCGGCGGACGAACGCTGGATGATCGACTTGTAGTCGTAATCCTCAAACTCGACGCCGGTCAGCAACGTGTGATCAAAACCACCCGTGGAAAAATGCCCGGTGAGGTTGAGCTGGGTGTCTTTGTCGGTCCATTCCAGCTTGCGGTAGTTGAAGTTGCGGTTGAGCGTGTGGCCATCGGCAGCCAGGCTGTTGGCCTCGATGGCGTTGCCCTGCAAGGTGCCGTCCAACCATTGGAAACCACCGCCCAGGGTCCAGTTGTCATTGAGCAGATGCTCGAAACGCAACTGGGCCATGCTGTTGTCGTTGTGCAGCTTGCCGACGTCTTTGTCGCCCCAGAAGGTATCGCGCGAAGGCGTGCCTTTCTGATTGGCAAAGCGTGTCAGCCCGCGATCCAGCGGGTGGTTGTTGCGCATGAAGTCGCCTTCGAAGATCACCTTGGTGTCGTCGCTGGCCTGCCAGGTGAGCACCGGGGTGACGCCGTAGCGCTCGGTCTCCACATGGTCGCGGAAGGTGTCGCCGCCCTCGCCCACCACGTTCAGGCGATAGGCCAGGCGACCCTCCTCGTCCAACGGGCCGGAGGCATCCAGGGTGCCGCGCTTCATGCCCTGGTCATTCAATTGGCTGCCGAGGGTGACCGTGCGTTCGGCCAACGGTTGCTTGGTCACCACGTTGAAGGTGCCGCCGGGATCGCCACGGCCATAGAGCATGGTCGCCGGGCCGCGCAGCACTTCCAGGCGTTCGATGGTGTTGGCGTCCGGCATGTTCGGGTAGCCACGGTTGATCGGGAAACCGTTGCGGTAGAACTCGCCGGTGGTAAAGCCGCGCACGGTGAAGGTCGTGAGGCCCTGCCCGCCGAAGTTGTTGGCGCGTCCGACACCGCCAGCGTAATCCAGCGCATCCTGCAGGCGAGTGGCGCCGATGTCTTCGACCACCGCCCTGGACACCACGCTGATGGACTGCGGGGTTTCATGGATCGAGGTGTCGGTGCGCGTCGCACTGGCTGAACGTGTGGCGTGGTAGCCCTGCACCGGCCCTTGGGCGGTCTCGTAATCCGCCTCGCCGGTGACATTGGTCGCTTGCAACTCAAGGCTGGCTTTCTCGGTAGCAGCAACCTCTGCCCAGGTGAACGGGGAAAACGCCTGAAGCACGCAGAGGGAAATCAGGGTACGACGCATGGGTGTGGAACCTAGTGAATGAGCCAGATGGGACGGCAGACCTGCCAAGAATTCGCGAGGGATGGTATATCAAGTCATTCGCGGTTGACATCTATTCTCATTCGCTATTTTTCGCGCATCGACTGTGTATCAGCGCTGACGCAGGCAAAAAAAAGCCACTCAATCGAGTGGCTCATCGTTGACGCGTGACCTCAGCGATAACGTTCCAACCAATGCGCGTAGGGCGCTGGCAAGGTCCACGAGGACTTCTCGACACCCAGTTCCTTGGCCGCGAAGTACGCCCAATGCGGGTCGGCCAGATGCGCACGCCCTACCGACACCAGGTCCAGGTGCCCGGCCTGCAACGCGCCTTCGGCCAGTTGCGGGGTGCCGAAGCCCCAGGCCGAAGTCACCGGGATACCGGCTTCGCGACGCACGCGCTCGGCAATCGGCCCCATGAACGCAGGCCCCCACGGGATGTCGGTGTCGGGGATGGTGAAACCGACGCTGACGCTCAGCAGGTCCAGGCCACCGGCCTTGAAACGGCGGGCCAGTTCGATGGACTCGGTGAGGGTCTGCTCGTCGCGACCGTCGTACTCGATCACACCGAAACGTGCGGTGAGCGGCAGGTTTTCCGGCCAGACTTCGCGCACGGCAGCCAGGGTTTCCAGGAGGAAACGACTGCGGTTGTCGAAGCTGCCGCCGTAGGCGTCGGTGCGCTGGTTGGAGTGCTCGGAGAAGAAGCTCTGGCCCAGGTAGCCGTGGGCGAAGTGCAGCTCGATCCATTCAAAACCGGCGTCGCGGGCACGGCGGGCGGCGTCGACGAAGTCCTGGCGCACCCGGGCGATGTCGTCCAGGGTCATGGCGCGAGGCACCTGTGGCAGGTTGGCACCGAAGGCGATGGCCGAGGGTGCGATGGTTTCCCAACGGCGGGCGTCGGAGGCGGCGATATGGTCGTCCCCTTCCCACGGGCGGTTGGCGCTGGCCTTGCGGCCGGCGTGGCCGATCTGGATGCCCGGCACGGAACCGGCGGCCTTGATCGCCTGGACCATCGGCACGAACGCCTCGGCATGCGCATCACTCCAAAGCCCCGCGCAGCCCGGAGTGATCCGACCTTCCGGCGCGACGGCAGTGGCTTCGACCACCACCAGGCCAGCACCGCCACGGGCCATGCTGGCCAGGTGCACGAGGTGCCAGTCGTTGACGATGCCGTCATCGGCCATGTATTGGCACATCGGCGGGATAGCGATGCGATTACGCAGGGTGACATCTTTTAGTTGGAACGGTTCGAACAATGCGGCCATGGGGCGACTCCAGTGAGCAGGTGGTTGATTCGATAGTTCGATGGTAATCGAACTATGGTATTCAACGATAGCCCCCTGTTATGATTCGTTTCATGCGAGCCTTCAAACACCCTCCCCTGCAAGACCTGACCCTTGAGCGCGTGCTATACGCCCTGAGTGATCCGGTGCGCCTGGAAATCGTGCGCTGCCTGGCCGGCGTGCCCGAGGCTACCTGCGGCGAATTGGACGGTGGGCGACCGAAGTCGAGCATGTCCCATCACTTTCGGGTGTTGCGCGACGCCGGGCTGGTGCAGACCCGAAGCGTGGGGACCACGCACATGAATGCATTGCGCGCGGACGACCTGGAAAGCCGCTTCCCCGGCTTGCTCGCGAGCATTCTGGCCCAGCACTGAGGCCCGTCTGTCCGTTTCATCTGGAAGCGGTCAATGGCTCGCCATCCAGATACACACAGTCCTTGCCATTGTGCTTGGCGGCATACAGGTTGCGGTCGGCGCACTTGAGTACCACTGACATATCGGCACCCACCGAGAAATGCGTCATACCCGCGCTGCACGTGTAGTGATGGGGCGGCGGGACACTGCCACGAATCGCTTGCAGCAGCCGCGCAGCAAAATCAGTGGCCGCCCCAGGGTCATCCCCCACCAGCAACACGCCGAACTCCTCTCCCCCGATCCTGCCGAAGCTGTCGCTGCCCGGCGTGGCTTTCAGGCAGTGCGCCATCGCACAGAGAATCTTGTCACCGACATCATGGCCAAACTGGTCGTTTTTCAACTTGAAGCTATCAATATCCAGCATCATGAAATAGCCGCACTGCCCCTCGGCGATCACCTTGGCGAAACGTTCGATAAACGCCCTGCGGTTCAGGATGGAGGTCAAGTAATCCGTTTCTGCCAGTTCCCGGAACTCACTCTCGACCAGCAACACAGAGCGCAGGTTCTTCACGTATGAATAATTCAGGATAAAGCCGATCGACACCGACGCCAGGCAGAACATCACCAGGTAAACCTCAACCCCGACGTAGATCGACATATGAACAGCTGGCCACAGCATCGACCAGATCAATGCAGCGCCTATCAAGAAATCCTGGACTGCGATAAAGAGCAAGGCACTGCTCAGCACCAGAATCACCGCCAGCGGTAGAGCAAATACCTGCAATGCCTGATCGGTCTGCATCACCAACGCAAAGCCGCCGGCCAACACCGCCATATAGACCACACCGAACGCCCGCCAGGCCAGGAAATTGGTCAACCGCCGGTGAAATCGACACAACGCTGTCAAACACACGGTAATGAGCACGGTGTACCACCCGAACTCCAGCACCGGATCCACCAAGAGCACCCACCACCAGGCAATCAGGCCTATCCACTCCGCCTGGGCAACAGCGGGCGACAATAACCTCTGCATCCTTGGCCTGAGCTTTAAGTCAGCCGGCATCTCAACACTCCCTGCGCATAAGTTGCCTATATTTTGCTGGCTTGGCCCAATTCGATACTAAGCAGGGTGATTGCAAATGAATACGCCATGAAACGGCGCACCAACTTTACAAAGGGCGGCAATACTTCCAACTGCGTCTTGGAATGCACTTTAAAGCAACCTTTTTCAACACCCTCCTGAACCAGACGAATCACATGGGTCTTGGACACTGAAAGTCGCGTCGCCAGTGAAAGATAAGAAGACGTCCTGAAACTTGCGCCCTGACAGTCCAAGGAACAGGCATCGTTATAAATCGCCAACATCAGCATATGTCCGGCATCGCGGTTAACCAGCCAGTCACATTCAGGCAGCAATACATCGATGGTCAGCTTATTTGAAAGAAGGGTGGCAAAACCTTTGAAATAAAGTGCCAGGAAGGCTCGGTCGTCCAACTCACTCATCCGCTGGACCTGCGCTTCACTGGGGCACATTGGTCCCAGCGGCTGCACCACGGAATTGAGCATCGACCTGACTTCATGGCAGGCCTGCGCCGATGGGCTGAACACTCGGAAACGGCTGTCGTCAGGGTGGCCGGCGACCTTCATGAACCCCAGTGCCCGGAACAGCAGGAAGATCGACTCCAGGCTGTTCCTGGAACAGAAGCCGCGAGCCACGCAGAACGCTTTCACGTCGGACAACAACGGCGCGGGCTTGGAGAAATATTCACTCAGCAGCGTGAAGGACACCATCAAACGGTTGAACTTCAACGCTGTCTTGTAGAAAAACGGTCGTTTTGAATAGGGAACCAGCAGAATGGCGTAGTGCGCGCGAATACTGCATTCAAATTCCCCGTGACGTTCCAACACCCGCGCGGAATGATCCAACGCCCACTTCAACGAACTGACGCACATGAGAAAGAGCCCTGATCAACCTACTGGAATTCACTGATCGATGGCGCAGCACTTCTGCAACCAGGTCTCACAACAACTCACGTCGTAAACACCACCAGTGATGGCGTTTTGCCTCGAGCGCAATGTATCGCGATTAACCCGACAGACATCATCGCTACCAAAATTGTTCCAAAACGTATTGGCTTCCCTAAAACAACCCACTCATACACGCCCATGACAGCTGCGGTGCTTCGCTGCCTTTAAATATATCCAAGCGTTGTGGTGAAACTGTTCAATCGACCTGTTCGCCGATGCCATTGAATCCTGGCGGCACTGGAAGAATTGCGACGACTCTCACGGGAGCCGGTGAGCGCTACTTAAACGATTCAGGCCCTGGGGCGAACCTTTCACCGCGACCCGCGTCCGAGCTAAGGCACCGTTGCCTGCCACTCACCGCGAGGTCTCCGTTTGAAAGCCGCCATCCTCAAAAAGTACCGCCTGATCATCAAGACCATGGGCTACGTTGGCTGGGCGCTGTTCTGGCTGCTGCTGTGGGACGTCGCCGTCACCGTGGACTTCATGCTGTTTCTCACCTACAAGATCAATCTGCCGCTGATGCCCCTGACCCTGCTGGGTTCTGCGCTGGTGGTGCTGATCAGTTTCCGTAACAGCAGCGCCTACAACCGCTGGTGGGAAGCCCGCACACTGTGGGGCGCGATGGTCAACAACTCGCGCAGTTTTGCCCGTCAGGTGCTGACCCTGCTGGACGACCCCGACGACGAAGTGAACCCGGTCAAGGCCACCCTGCTGCGTCGTCATGTGGCCTATGTGAATTGCCTGGCCGCGCACCTCAAGGGCCAGCCGTGCCCCGAAGAAGTCCGCGCGTTTATCCCTGGTGACGAGTTTGCGCGCAACGGCGCCACCAACAACTTTGCCAACGATATCCTTACCGGCTCGGCGGCGTTATTGGCCCGGGAGTACAAGGTCGGTCACCTCGACAGCATCCGTCTGGCGCGGCTGGAGTCGACCCTGGTGGACCTGTCCAACGCCCAGGGCGGCATGGAGCGGATCGCCAACACCCCGCTGCCCTACCCTTACGTGTACTTCCCGCGGCTGTTTATCTCGCTGTTCTGCCTGATCGTGCCGGTGGGCCTGGTGGAGTCCCTGGGTTGGTTCACCCCGCTGGCCTCGACGGTGGTGGGGTTCATGCTGCTGGCCATCGAGCGCATCGGCACCGACCTGCAAAGCCCGTTCAACTCCAGCGAACACCAGATCCAGATGGACACCATCTGCGAAACCATCGAAAAAAACCTGCAGTCGATGCAGCGTGATGCGCTGGGTGGCGAGCGCATCGGTTAAACCCTCCCTCAGCCCTCAAGTGCGTGCCCGCGCAGTCGATATACAGAGGGTACGCATGGGCCACACCCCTTAAAACAACACATGCGACGCTCGACGCTACTGTTTTCTCCTTGCCAAAATTATAAATACCCGCGGGTGAAGTCATGAATATCAAGCAAAAGCTGACCTGGGCGTTTGCCGCCATCGCGTGCGTCCCGGTTATTTTGGTCGCTGTATTGGTTGTACTGAATCTGCGCGAGGGGGCCCAGGCCAATTTCCTCGACAGCAGCGGCCGCGAGATCCGCCAGATCGACAATGGCATGAAGCAGTTCTTCGACGGCATCAGCCAGAACGTCGAGTATGTGGCCAAGGACCCGCGCGTTGTCGCGGCCAAGGACCTCAAGAGCTACGCCGGCGCCGATGCCGCGCAAATCCCCCTCACCCCCACCAACACAGCGCTGCTGGAGATTTTCGACCAGTTCGCCAAGAGCCATCCGAGCACCGCCTACCTGTCCCTGGGCCTCGCCGACGGCGGCTACGCCAGCTGGCCCGACGACACCAAGCTGAACAACTATGACCCGCGCGTACGCCCCTGGTACCAGGCCGCCATCGCCGCGCCGGGTAAAACCGTGCGCACCGGGGCCTACTATTGGGCGCCGGACGACGTGACGCTGATCGGCACCGTGCACACCGTCACCGACGCCGCCGGCAAGATCCTCGGCGTGGTCGGCCTGGACGTGTCGCTCAAGCAGCTCACCGAGTTGGTGCGCAACATCAAGCTCGGCGACAGCGGCTACCTGATGCTGGTGGAAGGCAACGGCAACGTGCTGGTCGACCCCAGCGACGCCAAGCACAATTTCAAGCCCCTGGCCGATCTGGGCCCCAACTACGCCGAGCTGGCCAAGCGCGGCGACGGCGTGAGCCAGATCGATATCGATGGCGTGGCGTACATGGCCAACATGGTCAGCTCCAAAGACCTGGGCTGGCGCTTTATCGGCCTGATCAAGCGCGACGAAGTGATGGCCGGCGCGACCCGCCTTACCTGGTTGATCGCGGCGATTGCCGCCGCGCTGGCCGTGGTCTTCGCGATTGTCGGCGCCAGTTTCGCCAGCGTCATCGTACGTCCAATTCGCGGCGTGGCCGACGGCCTGCAAGAGATCGCCGAAGGTGAAGGCGACCTGACCCGCCAGCTCAAGGTGCAGGGCAAGGACGAAACCGCCAGCCTGGCCGGCTGGTTCAATCAGTTCCTGAGCATGATCGCCCAGTTGGTGCAGCGCATCGGCAACGCCTCGTCCGACCTGCAAACCGCCGCCGCCGACACCAGCGAAGTCGCGCACAACATGAACCAGGCCGCCGGTCGCCAGCGTGAAGCGGTGGAACTGGTAAGCACAGCGTTCAACGAAATGGTGGCCACCGCCAACGAAGTCGCGCGCTCCTGCAGTGCCGCCGCCACCAGTGCCGACGAAGGCTACCGCGATGTGCACGACGGCCAGCAGCACATCGGCGAAGCCACCGGCAGCGTGCTTCAGCTCAGCGAAGACCTGCAACGCTCGACCCAGACCATGCAGCAGTTGGAGCAGGACAGCAAAAACATCAACACCATCCTCGACACCATCCGCTCGATTGCCGAACAGACCAATCTGCTGGCGCTCAACGCGGCCATCGAGGCCGCCCGTGCCGGTGACCAGGGCCGTGGCTTTGCGGTGGTCGCCGACGAAGTCCGCGCCCTCGCCCGTCGCACCGCCGACTCCACCGGCGAGATCGACAGCCTGCTCGGCAACCTCGCCCGTCGCACCCAGGAAGTGACGCAGCAGATGCAAGGCAGCCTGCTGGTGTCCCACACCAGCGTGGAGCGCATCCAGCAGGCCCGCGACAGCTTCGACAAGATCCGTGGCTCGGTGGACTCGATCCGCGACCAGAACACCCAGATCGCCACCGCCGCCGAAGAACAGCACCAGGTGGCCGAAGAGATCAACCGGCACATCGCGCAGATCCATGCCGATGCGCAACTGGTCGAGGGGTTTGCCCATTCGGCGCAGACCGGGTCGGGTCGGCTGACGGATATTTCGGGTCAGCTCAAAGGGTTGGTGGGACGCTTCAAGTTCTGATCCATCCTCCGCAGGGGCCGGCTTGCCGGCTCCACAGGATCGGTCACCCCACCTGAAGCTCCGTGGAGCGCCCGGTGGCCTTGAAGAACACCAACACGACAATCCCCAGCGCAAGCCAGCACGTGCCGCCGACCTTGGCATAGATATCAGAATTGACCAGCACATAGCTGATGATCACAAAGCCGATCAATGGCACCAGCCCATGCACCAACCGACGACCGGCGCCGCGGTAGTGCCAGGCCACGGCGACATGAAGCAGCAGGAACGCACTCAGCGCACCAAAGTTGCACATCGACGCCAGCAGGTTGATCTGTCCCACGAAGAACAAGCCCAGCACCAGGCTCAAGCCCGCGACCAATAGGGTGGCGCGCTGCGGCACGCCGGTGACCGGGTGCACCTGGCTGAGAAACTGCGGCAGTTGGCGATCGCGGGCCATGGCAAACAGCAGGCGCGAGGTGGCGGCCTGGGCCACCAGGGAATTGGCGATGGCGGCGCCGATGGCCACGGCCAGGGCGATCACCACTTGCAACCACGGGCCTGCCACCAGGCGGCCGATCTCGTAGAACGCGTTGTTCGACGCATCGGCATCCGGGTACTGCACCAGGTTGGGCTGCAACAGCGCGGCCAACCAGGTTTGCACCATGAACAATGCCGCTACCAGGGCCAGTGCCCACAAGGTCGCACGCCCCACCGCCCGGCTACCGCCACGGGTCTCCTCCGACAGCGTGGAAATCGCATCGAAGCCCAGGAACGACAGGACCGCCACCGACAATGCGCTGAAGATCAGCGGCAGGGAAAACTCAGCCGGGTTGTACAGTGGCTTCAGGGTCCAACTGGCACCATTCACGCCGTTGCTGATCGCGATACTGGCCAGCACCACAAACACCACCAGCACCACCAGTTGCCCATAAAGGAACAAGCGATTGGCGCGCGCAGTGGTCTGGATACCGCGCAGGTTCACCAGAGTGTTCAGTACCACGAAAAACACGATCCACAATGGCTGAGGCACCGAGGGGATCACATTGGCCATGGCATTGGCACCGATCACATACAGCAACGTCGGCACCAGCAGGTAATCGAGCAGGATCGCCCAGCCCGCAAGAAACCCCAGCTGGCTGTTCAGCCCACGCCCCACATAGGCATACACCGAACCGGCGACCGGAAACGCATGGGACATCTGCTGGTAGCTGATCGCAGTGAACAGCATGGCGACGAAGCCGATCAGGTACGTCAGCGGCACCATGCCGTGGCTGGCGTCGAACACCCCGCCAAAGATGGAGAATGGCGCCAGCGGCACCATGAACACCATGCCGTAGATCAGCAGGTCGCCCAGGCTCAGCTGGCGCTTGAGTTGTTGGGTATATCCGAAACGCGCAAGCTCCGCGCTGTCACCGGGGGTGGAAGGATCGATCATGATGACGCTCCGCAAGGGTTGGACAGAAGCTTCACTCTAGGGCGTTACAGGCCGGCAGCTGTATCCTGAAAAATACTAGGTTTTGGCCTTGGCAGATTGTTTGCTTGGAAAACCGCGCAACCCAACGCCCGGAGGCGCCATGCACACCGACCTGATGCGATTCAGCGAGCAACTCGCCCACACCACGACGCTGGACGCGTGCCTGGCCGAGGTTCAGGCCGCCACCGACCAACTGGGTTTCAAGACGCTGATCTACGATTACGCCCCCGTGCCGGTGAGCCACGAGGGGGCGCTGATCACCCCGTCGGTGTTCAAGACCCTGAATGCCCCGACCGACATGCACACGTTGTGGTGTGAGCGCGGCTATTACCAGATCGACCCGGTGCAGCAATGCGCAGCCCGCCGGACTACGCCATTTGTCTGGTCATTCAGCGCGGACACGCACTGGAACGGCGCCCTCACCGACGCCCATCGCCCGGTGGCTCACTATATTCGCGACTATGGCTTGAGCACCGGACTGACCGTGCCGCTGCACTTGCCCGATGGCGGCTTTGCCACACTGACCGCCATTGTCGACGGCACGCCCGACGGCGCCGAACGACAAGCCCAGCACAACCTGGGCGAGATGCTGGTACTGGCCCATGCCTTCCAGTCCAGAGCCAGCGAGTTGCTGGCGCCGGCCGAACGCTGCTGCACCCACATCCACCTCACCCGCCGCGAACGCGAGTGCCTGCAACATTCGGCCAAGGGGCTTACGGCCAAGGGCATCGCCGCCACCCTCAACCGGTCCCAGGCCACGGTCAACCTGCACCTGGTGGGTGCCGCGCGCAAACTGGGCGCGCGCAACCGCGTGGAAGCGGTGGTCCGTGGCCTGCATTACCGGCTGGTGGAGATCTGAGAACCTATAACTTTTGCCAGTGCCCCTGACGGCACGCTTTGACTAGCCTGTACCTTATTGATCCCCAGGAGGTACACAGCATGCAGGTTCGCGAAGGTTATGCCGAGTTCCGTGGGCACCGGACATGGTTCCGGGTCACGGGCGATCCGGACTCGGGGCGCCTGCCCCTGATCGTTGCCCACGGCGGCCCCGGTTGCACCCACGACTACGTCGACAGCTTCAAGGACCTGGCCGCCACGGGTCGGGCGGTGGTGCACTACGACCAGCTCGGCAATGGCCGCTCGACCCATCTGCCGGATGCGCCCCGCGAATACTGGGTGGTGGACCTGTTTCTCGCCGAACTGAACAACCTGATCGCTCATCTGGGTATCCGTGATTACGCGCTGCTCGGCCAATCCTGGGGCGGCATTCTGGGGGCCGAGCATGCGGTACGCCAGCCGGTCGGCCTCAAGGCACTGATCATCGCCAACTCACCGGCGTCCATGGCGCTGTGGTCCGAGGCCGCGAATGAGCTACGCCAGGCACTCCCTGCGGATGTGCAGGCGACGCTGCAACGCCACGAAGCAGCAGGCACCACCTCCAGCGCCGAGTACCGCGCAGCATCGGACGTGTTCTATGCGCGCCATGTATGCCGCATCCAGCCGATGCCCGCCGAAGTGGCGCGCACCTTCGCTGCCATCGATGCGGACCCCACGGTCTACCACGCCATGAACGGCCCCACCGAATTCCACGTGATCGGCAGCATGCGCGATTGGACGATCATTGATCGCTTGCCTCGCATCCAGGTGCCGACGCTGTTGATTTCCGGTCGCTACGATGAAGCCACCCCCGCAACGGTGCAGCCATTCGCCGACGGAATCGCCAACGTGCAGTGGCAGATATTCGAGGCGTCCAGTCATATGCCCCACGTGGAAGAACGAGAAGCGTGCATGGCCTGTGTGGCGGCATTTCTGGAACAGCAACCGAGCTAGCATGCCGGGTCAAGCCGTGGGCCGTGCGGGGGTGTTCTCACCCGCGCGCGCGGCTGATCCGCCAACTCGCCAACTGATAAAGCCCCAGTAAACCGCCCGCCAGCAGCAGTGTCCATTGCACACTCAGCGCCGCCGCCAACAAGCCTGCAACTAACCCGCCGATGGCTTCAAAGCCGAAGCGCATGGCGATATAGAACGCGATCACCCTGCCCCGCAACGCTTCGGGCGCGGCGCTTTGTAGAGTCATGTTGCTGCTGACATTGCTCGCCGTGATGCCAAAGCCCAACCCCGCCAGCGCAACCAGCGTGAGCCACAGCGGTGGGTCGGCCGCCACCGCGCATAACGAAACCGCACAGACCACCGCGCCCATGGCGATGATGCGGCCCAATCGTGAGGTGCTGCCAGCGAAAGCGAGAAAGATCGTGGCCACAAAAGCCCCCGCGCCCGCAGCGCCCCATAGCCAGCCCAGGGTCTGCGCGTCGCCGCTGAACGTGTGCTTGGCCAGAATCGGCAGCAGCACCGTGTAGCAGGAGGCGAGCAGATTCACCATCACCACACTGATCAGCAAGCGCCGAATGGACAGTGTGCCCCACAGGTAGCGCAGGCCTTCGCGGAAAATCTCCCCGGTCGACCCCTTTGCCCGCACGGGCGCACGACTCTGCACCTTGCCCAGCCCGATCAGCAACATACCGAAGGCGATAGCGGTGAGAAGGAAGCAACCGGCCTCACCGCTCCAGTTGATCAGCAAACCGGCCAGCGGTGGGCCGATAAAGCGCGCGGCGTTGATCAGCATTGCATTGAGCACGAGGGCATTGGGCAGGTCGTTGGGGTCATCGACGAAGCTGGCGATCAAGGCCTGGCGCAGAGGCGTTTCCAGGGCGTTGAGCAAACCCAGCAGAAGCGCCATGGCGATGATCACCTCACGGCCCATCCACTGCTGCCAGGTCAGCACGGCCAGGGCCAGCGATTGCAGGGCCAGGGCGGCCTGCACCGCCATCAACAGGCGACGCTTGTCGTGGCGGTCGGACCAGGCGCCCGCCAGCGGCCCGACCAACAGCTGCGGCAACAGCGTCAAAAACGCAATGGCCCCCAGCAGTACGGCCGAGCCCGTCAGGTGGTAGGCCAGCCATGACAGCGCGACCTGTTGCACCCACTTGCCCAGGGTCGAGAGACCCTGACCGACAAAGTAGATCTGGAAATTGCGATGGCGCAGCGCGCGCATGGGCGTGGGCCATCGGGAGGTAGACGCAGGATTCAAATAAACTCACAGCCCTTTTGTTTCAGGGATTCAAGGACCCAGGAGCGGTCGTTTTCGCCCAGTGCAATCTGTTCCAACTGCTTCTGTTCGGCGGCATGTTTGGCACTGGCGCGATCATACACCTCACCGACCTGCTCGAACGGCACGCAGAGCAATCCATCTTCATCACCGATCACCAGATCGCCCGGTTCGATCACCATACCGGCCAGGGCAATCGGCACATTCACCTCGCCAGGTCCGTCCTTGTAAGGGCCGCGATGGGTGATACCGGCGGCGAACACCGGGAAATCCCCGGTGCCGATGCTGGCTGCGTCGCGAATCGCGCCGTTGATCACAATACCCGCCACACCTTTCTTGATCGCATAAGCCACCATCATCTCGCCAATCAGCGCGTTGCTCAGGTCACCGCCGGCATCCACCACGATCACGTCGCCGGGCTCAGCGATGTCCAGCGCGTGATGCAGCATCAGGTTATCCCCCGGCCGCGCCTTTACGGTGAGCGCCGGCCCGACCAATACGCCCGTGCGATGCATCGGTTGCAGGCTTGCGCCGCCGGCGGTAAGGCGGTGCATGGAGTCACTGATATTGGCGACAGGCACGCTCCGGTAACGCTCGACCCACTCAACGGCGACCTTGCGTTGCTGCTTGAGCACTCTGAATCCGATGGACATGGGGTATTCCTCTGATGATTTTTGTTTGTTTTGAAACGCCATTTCGAAATTAACACCACAAATTCAAATCAACAAGACTCAAGCCCAACCCAGGCATCAAATGACCAGCGGTACCACTCCTGAAAAACCAGCAGAAAACCCTACCTGGCAAGGTTGGGTACTGTATTTGGCCGATTTTAAAGCGACGATAAAAAAATTATTTATTGCAACGCCGTTTCATTATGATAATTTCCAGTCACTACCGCACACCGACAAAAACACCAAGGTGCACAGAAATGACCCGAACCCTCCTGCTGACCGGCCCGGAATTGACCGCCGACGCCATGACCCACGCCGCCTCCCACGGCGTGCGCGTCATCCCTACCACCCCCTACGCACCGGCCGATGAACTCATCGCGATCATTGCCCGCGAACAACCGGACGCAATCATCGTGCGCCAGGGCCAACTGACCCGGGAGATGATCAACGCATCGGCCGCACTGAAGATCATCGCCAAGCACGGCGTCGGCTACGACAGCATCGACATCGCCGCCGCCGCCGAACGCCAGATCCCGGTGACTATCGCCCTGGGCGCCAACGCGCAATCGGTGGCCGAACACGCCTTGGCATTGATGTTCAGCGTGGCGCGCCAGACCGCCCTGCTCGACGCACGGATGCGTGACGGGCATTGGGACAAAGCCACTTCAGTGGGCATCGAGCTGTCCGGCAAGACCCTGGGCTTGGTGGGCCTGGGAAGCATCGGACGAATCCTGATGGAACTGGTGGCGCCGCTGCGCATGACCATCAAGGTGTTCGACCCGTACTTGCCGGAACTGCCGAATGTGGAGCGCGTCGACGACATTGATGACCTGCTGACAAGCTGCGATATCATCAGCCTGCATTGCCCACTGACCGAACATAACCGCAACCTGTTTGGCGCGGCGCAGTTCAAGCGCATGCGCCCCGGCAGCCTCCTGATCAATACGGCGCGCGGTGAACTGATCGACACCGAAGCCTTGGTCCACGCCCTGAGCACCGGGCAGATTGCCGGCGCCGGACTCGACACGTTCAACCCCGAACCCCCTCCCGCCGATTCGGCGCTATGGGGCCTGCCTACCCTGGTAGCCACACCGCATGTGGGGGCCAATACCGCCGAAGCACGGGACCGAGTGGGCCTGCTGGCCCTGCAACAAATCATCGATTTCTGGGACGGCATCGCGCCGCCGCCGCGTGCTGTGGTCAACCGCCACCTCTACGCACACTGACATCTCCCGCCGGTTACATGCGGGCTCATCACGCATCTCCAAAAAAAACAATACGGGAGAGAGTCATGCCTATCAGTTCTACCGACATCAGCGCCATCGAGCGCTCAACCATGCGCAAGGTGGCGTGGCGACTGCTGCCGTTCCTGATCCTTTGCTACCTGCTGGCGATCATCGACCGCGGCAACATCGGCATGGCCTCGCTGCAAATGAACCAGGACCTGGGGCTGACCCCGGCGATCTTCGGCTTTGCCAGCAGCCTGTTCTTTGTCTCGTACTTCCTGGTGGAAGTGCCTAGCAACCTGGCCTTGCAGCGCTTCGGCGCACGGGTGTGGATTGCGCGGATCATGATTACCTGGGGCCTGATTTCCGCCGGCACAGCGTTTGTCACCGGCGCCAACTCGCTGTATGTGATGCGCTTCCTGCTGGGCGCGGCCGAGGCAGGATTCTTCCCGGGCGTGCTGCTGTACCTCACTTACTGGCTGCCAGCGGCATACCGTGGGCGCATGGTCGCGATTTTCATGGTGGCGATTCCCGGCGCCAACTTCATCGGCTCACCACTGTCCGGCTTGTTGTTGAGCCTGGACGGCTGGTTCGGCATGCGTGGCTGGCACTGGCTGTTCATCATCGAAGGCATTCCCGCTGTACTGCTGGGCATCGCCTGCCTGTTCGTGCTGACTGATCGCCCGGAACAAGCCAAATGGCTGAACCACGAGCAGCGCCACTGGCTCACTGGCCGCCTCGACGAAGAGCGCAACCGCAAGACCGCCATCGGGCATATCTCCCTGTGGAAACTGCTGCGCCACAAGCACATCTGGGTGCTGGCACTGATCTACTCCGGCGCATCGGCGGCCGGCAGCACAATGAGTGTATGGGCGCCGCAACTGCTCAAGACATTTGGCCTGGACAACCTGGAAATCGGCATGGTCAACGCCATCCCCTACGGGCTCGCGTCCATCCTGATGATTGTGTGGGGCCGCAGCTCCGACAAGACCGGTGAACGCCGCTGGCATACCGCACTCACCCTGCTACTGATCACCGGCGGGTTGCTGCTGGCGCTGGTGACCTCTTCGCTGGTCGCCACGGTGTTCATGTTGTCAATGGTGCTGATCGGTGCGTACTCCATGAAAGGACCGTTCTGGGCGCTGGTCTCGACCTGGCTTTCATCCTCCACCGCAGCCGCTGGCCTGGCCGCCGTAGGCGCGATGGCCAACCTGATAGGCGGCGGCATCATGGTCAACGTGTATGGAACCATTCATCACGCCACAGGCAGCTACGCCCTTGCATTGCTGCCGCTGGCGGCGCTGTGTGCCGCTGGTGCGATCATGGTCTTGCTGATGGGGCGCAAGCAGATGAGCGAAACGGCGCAACTCAACAAACCTGCCAGCGCGACCTGAAAAAGCGGGAGGGGCAGCACGATGATTCGACTGCCCTTCTCCCCACCGCTTTGACCGCGCCGACCAATGGCAGTATTTTGCAGCCTACCCGCCCACCCCCTCACAAGGAGCAACCCATGGTAAAAACCCGCCCACGCCCCGCAGTCACTGGGGTGGCCTCGGCTGATCGGGTGCTCACCGTGCTGACTGCCTTCCGCATGGGGGATACCGCCCTGGAACTGGCCGAACTCGCCGCACGCACCGGACTGATCAAAAGCACCATCATGCGTTTGATGGTTTCGCTTGAGAATCACGGCCTGATCACCCGCCTGGCCGATGGTCGCTATCAGCTGGCCACCGAAATCATGCGCTTGAACACGGTGTACCAGGACGGCCTCGATCTTGAACGCCACATCACTCCGCTGCTGCACCGCCTGACTCAGGAAACCGGCGAAACCGCTTCCTTCTACGTACGCCACGGCGCTTATCGGATGTGCCTGTACCGCGTGAACTCCCCTCACCATCTGCGCCTGCACCTGCAACCCGGGGACACTCGCCCCATGGACGGCGCCGCCGGAGCCGAGGCGTTGCGCACACCCTATGCGCTGGCCGCGAAAATGATCAAACCGATTTTCTCCCATGGCGCCACCGACCCCCATGCCTCGTCCATGGCCCTGCCCATCTTCGGTCCAGGGGAAAACCTGATCGGCGCACTGGTACTGTCCGGCCCCGCCAGCCGCCTGACCGCCGAACAGGCGCAGACGCTGCACCCTTTGTTCCAGCAAGCCGCCGTCGAACTGACCCGCAGCCTGGGCGGCGACGCACTTGCCAGCACCGAGGCCCCGCAAAAAAAGCTGCGCGGCAAGAAATCCGACTAAAACGCCGGCCTGCCAGGTGCGAGACGCATCGCACCTCGAGCGACATTCGACCACACGCCATCATCGCAGCACCTGTAATAGTCTATTGCAGGACTCCAATGTACTAACCAGTTACTTATCTTGCTAAAATCGCGTCTTTGCCCTCTCACATTCGAGTCCTATCGACATGAAACGAGCATCGCGCGCCACTGGCGTCTCTAGAATCCTACTGCTGGGCCTGGGCGTGATCATCGCCCTGCTCGGCCTCGCGCTGGCCATTGGCGGCGGCAAACTGGTGAGCCTGGGAGGCTCCTGGTACTTCTTGATCGGCGGTGCGGCCATGGCCGTTTCCGGCTTGCTGATTGCCCGACGCAAGCCGGCGGGCGCGTGGCTGTTCGCGGCCTTCCTGGTCGGCACGGCTCTCTGGGCGGTGGCGGATGTGGGGCTGGTGTTCTGGCCGCTGTTCTCCCGCCTGTTCATGTTTACGGTGATCGGCCTGGTGGTAGCGCTGCTGTACCCGCTGCTGGTCAACCGGCCTGCACGTGGCGCCTATGGCGTGGCGGCGGTATTGGCGGTGGCCGTGGCCGTGGCGGCGGGCAACATGTTTGTCGCCCACCCGAGCGTGGCACCCACCGGCACTGGCCCAGGCATCACGCCGGTGGCCGCGGCCGACGCACAGAAAGACTGGGCGCACTACGGCAACACCGAAGGCGGCAGCCGCTTCGCCGCGCTGGACCAAATCAATCGCGACAATATCAATAAGCTCAAAGTGGCCTGGACCTACCACACCGGTGACGTCGCCCTCAGCGACGGCAACGGTGCCGAAGACCAGCTCACCCCGCTGCAGATCGGCAACAAAGTGTTCATCTGCACGCCGCACAACAACCTGATCGCCCTCGACGCCGACACCGGCAAAGAGCTGTGGAAGAACGAGATCAACGCCAAATCGGCGGTGTGGCAGCGTTGCCGTGGCATGGCCTACTTCGACGCCACTGCGCCGATTGCACAGCCTACCCAACCGAACAGCTCACCGATCATCGCCGCCAGCGTGCCCGCCGGTGCGCAGTGCCAGCGCCGCTTGCTGACCAACACCATCGATGCACGCCTGATCGCCGTGGACGCCGACACCGGCCAGTTCTGCGAAGACTTCGGCACCCACGGCCAGGTGGATTTGAAAGCCGGCCTGGGCAACGTGCCGGACAGCTACTACCAACTGTCCTCGGCACCGCTGATCGCCGGCACCACCGTGGTGGTCGGCGGCCGCGTGGCCGACAACGTGCAGACCGACATGCCCGGCGGCGTGATCCGTGGCTTCGACGTAATCACCGGCCAGATGCGCTGGGCGTTCGACCCGGGCAACCCGGAAGACAAAAAAGCCCCGGCCGACGGTAGCACCTACGTGCGCAGCACGCCGAACAGCTGGGCGCCAATGTCCTATGACCCGCTGATGAACACCGTGTTCTTGCCGATGGGCAGCTCGTCCACCGACATCTACGGTGTGGAACGCACCCAGCTCAACCACAAATACGGCGCGTCGGTACTGGCACTGGACGCCTCCACCGGCACGGAAAAATGGGTGTACCAGACCGTCCACAATGACCTGTGGGACTTCGACCTGCCGATGCAGCCCAGCCTGATCGACTTCACCCCGCCGGGCAGCGACAAGGCTGTGCCTGCAGTGGTGATCGGCACCAAGGCCGGGCAGATCTACGTGCTCGACCGTGCCACCGGCAAGCCGCTGACCGAGGTGAAGGAAGTGCCGGTCAAGGCCGCCAACATCCCTGACGAACCCTACTCGCCCACCCAGCCAAAATCGGTCGGCATGCCACAGATCGGCGCGCAGACCCTGACCGAATCGGACATGTGGGGCGCCACACCGTTTGACCAGTTGCTGTGCCGCATCGACTTCAAGGGCATGCGCTACGACGGCCTGTACACCGCGCCGGGCACCGATAAATCCCTGAGTTTCCCGGGCTCGCTGGGTGGCATGAACTGGGGCAGCATTTCCACCGACCCGGTGCACGGTTTTATCTTCGTCAACGACATGCGCCTGGGTCTGTGGATCCAGATGATACCCTCGCAGAACAAGGCCCAGGCCGCGTCGGGTGGCGAAGCGCTGAATACTGGCATGGGCGCCGTGCCACTCAAGGGCACGCCGTATGCGGTGAACAAAAACCGCTTCCTGTCGGTGGCCGGTATTCCGTGCCAGGCGCCGCCGTTCGGCACCCTGACTGCGATCGACATGAAGACCCAGAAAGTCGCCTGGCAAGTACCGGTCGGCACCGTCGAGGACACCGGCCCCCTGGGCATCCGCATGCACCTGCCGATCAAGATCGGCCTGCCGACCCTCGGCGGCACCCTGTCGACCCAGGGCGGCCTGATCTTTATCGCCGGCACCCAGGACTTCTACCTGCGCGCCTTCAACAGCGGCAATGGCGAGGAAATCTGGAAGGCCCGCCTGCCCGTCGGCAGCCAGGGCGGCCCGATGACCTACGTATCGCCGAAAACCGGCAAGCAGTACATCGTCATCACCGCCGGTGGCGCACGCCAGTCCACTGACCGTGGCGACTACGTGATCGCCTACGCCCTGCCTTAACCCCCCTGTTCGCGCGGCGCCTCCCCGGCGCCGCGCCTTGTACCTGGAAAAACCCGCATGACCCCCACTTCTCATATTGCCCTTGGGCGCCTGTTGCTGGGCCTCGCCCTGGGTGCCGCCCTGCCCGTACAAGCCGATGACACCACCCTGACCGGCGACTGGGGCGGCCTGCGCCGTGAACTCGACGCACAAGGCATTCGCTTCACCGGCGACTACAGCGGCGAGACCGCCTACAACGCCCACGGCGGCCAGCACCGCTCGGCGCGCTACTCGCAGAACCTAAAGCTCGGCGTGCAGTTCGACCTGGGCAAGCTCTACGGCTTGAACAATGGCGACCGCATCCAGCTCACGATCAATGACCGGCGCGGCAACAGTGCGTCCGAGGACCTGGTGGGCAACCGCCTGCCGATCCAGGAAAACTACGGCGGTCTCTACACCCGCCTCACCGAGTTGAGCTACGAACGCACGCTGTTCACCCCGGCGCTGAACGTCAAGCTCGGCTACATGGCCATGGGCAATGACCTCGGCGGCCTCGACAGCGGGATCTTGTGCAACTTCATGAACGCCGGGTTCTGCGGGCACCCGCTGAACATGTCCGGCGGCAGCGGCTGGACCAACTACCCGAATGCACGCCTGGGTGCGCGGGTGAAATATGACTTCTCGCCGGCCTGGCAATTGCGCGTTGCCGCCTTCAACGTCGACCCGCAAAGCAACGGCAACTCCAGCCGCGCCTGGCGCCTGGACCCCAAGCACACCACTGGCACCGTAGTGCCCATCGAATTGATCTACAAACACGCCGGCAGCCTGCCGGGTGAATACAAGCTGGGCTATTACTACGACAGCTCCGACGTGAAACGCATCGGCAGCACCAGGAAGGTCAGCGGCCGCGGTGGTCACTACCTGCTGATCGACCAGGCAGTGTGGGCCTCGGACTCATCCGCCGGCCGTGTGCTGCACGCCTTCGGCCAGTATTCCGCCGCCAGCGAAGCGGCCTCGCCGTTCAGCAAGTGGTACGGCGCAGGCGTGGTGCTGTACAAGCCGTTCGAAGGCCGGCCGCGTGACACCCTGGCCCTGGGTTATGGTCGCGCCGTGCCGAACCCGCGCAGCCGCGAGGTACAGGAACTGGCCGCCTTCAAGGCCGGGACCGACTATCCCGACCTGAACAATGCCGAACAACTGATCGAACTCAGCTACGGCTACCAGGCCACCCCCTGGCTGACCCTGCGCCCGGATGTGCAATACATCATCGAGCCGGGTGCGTTTTCCGGTGACAACATCGACAACGCCCTGGTGCTGGGCCTGCAGGTCAAGGCGGTGTTCTGAAGCGACTCAGTCGTCTGATGGCAACGCCCTGTTCGCCTGCTCGAGCGCAGTGATGCGCTCGACTTTCCTCCCGGAGCGCTCCGCTTCGAACTCCGATTCCAGGAACACTTTGACGATGCTCTTGGCCAGCTCGGGCCCGATCACCCGCGCACCGATGGACAGGATCTGCGCATCGTTGCTCTTGCGTGCGCGCTCGGCCGAATAGGTATCGTGGGCCTGGGCGGCCCGCACACCCTTGATCTTGTTGGCGGAAATCGCCATGCCGATGCCGGTGCCGCAGATCAACACACCCAGGCGCTGCTCACCCGCGCCCACCGCCGTGGCTACGGCTGCTGCGATGTCCGGGTACAGCACCGGGCTGGACGAATGGCAGCCAAAGTCCTCGACCCCATACCCCAGGCTTTCGATAAAGCGCTTGAGCATTTCCTTGAGCTCAAAGCCTGCCTCGTCGCATCCGATGGCCACCGAAAACATCGTTTGTGCACCCATTACTGTTTCTCCATCAGACCGATCAAATGATCACTCACTGAAATTATGCACAATCATTAGCGGACGATCAGCCCACCGCTGTCAAGGCTTATTTCAAGGCGACAGCCCACTAAAACGATAAAAGCACGGGCGAACACTGTGCCAAACCATTGACAAAGCCGGCCCGAGCAGTTTAAACATATGATCACTATCCGATCATATGATCAGGCTGTTGGATAAGCCTACCTAATAAGAAAATCAGCAAGAGGACACACCGATGGCCCCGCCATTACTGCTCCACGCTGAACAAGTTTCCAAGGCCTACGCCGGGGTCCCTGCCCTGCGCGACGGGCGCCTCTCCCTGCGGGCCGGCAGCGTGCACGCACTGTGCGGCGGCAATGGCGCCGGCAAATCCACCTTCCTCAGCATCTTGATGGGCATCACCCAGCGTGACGCCGGCAGCATCCTGCTCAACGGCCAGCCGGTGCAGTTCGACCGCCCCAGCGCAGCCCTCGCCGCCGGGGTGGCGATGATCACCCAGGAGCTGGAACCCATCCCCTACATGACCGTCGCCGAAAATATCTGGCTGGGCCGCGAGCCACGCCGCGCCGGCTGTATCGTCGACAGCAAGGAACTGAACCGACGCACCCGCGAACTGCTGCAAAGCCTGGAGTTCGACGTGGACGCCACCAGCCCCATGCATCGCCTGAGCGTGGCGCAGATCCAACTGGTGGAGATCGCCAAGGCGTTCAGCCATGACTGCCAGGTGATGATCATGGACGAACCCACCTCGGCCATCGGCGAACACGAAGCGCAAACCCTGTTCAAGGCGATCCGCCGCCTGACCGCCCGTGGCGCCGGGATCATCTATGTGTCGCACCGCCTGAGTGAACTGGCGCAGATTGCCGATGACTACAGCATCTTCCGCGACGGCGCCTTTGTGGAAAGCGGGCGCATGGCCGATATCGACCGCGCCCACCTGGTGCGCGGCATCGTCGGCCAGGAGTTGCAGCGCATCGACCATAAAGTCGGCCGCGAATGCGCCGCCGCCACGTGCCTGGATGTCAATGGCCTGAGCCGTGACGGCGAGTTCCAGGACATCAGCCTGCAACTGCGCCAGGGCGAAATCCTCGGCATCTATGGGCTGATGGGTTCGGGCCGCAGCGAATTCCTCAACTGCCTGTATGGCCTGACCCTGCCGGACGCCGGCAGCGCCACCCTGCAAGGCCAGCCCCTGCCCACCGGCACCCCGGCGGCGACCATCCGCGCCGGCATGTCTCTGGTCACCGAAGACCGCAAGGACAGCGGCCTGGTGCTCAGCGCCAGCATCCTCGCCAACATCGCGCTGTCGGCCTACAAGCAATTGTCGAGCTGGTCGGTGATCAATGCGCGCAAGGAACAGGCCCTGGCGCAGAGCATGGTCAAGCGCCTGCAGATCAAGATCTCGTCCCTGGACCTGCCGGTGGAGTCCATGAGCGGCGGCAACCAGCAGAAAGTGGTGCTCGCCAAATGCCTGTCGACCCAGCCGATCTGCCTGCTGTGCGACGAACCCACGCGCGGCATCGACGAAGGCGCCAAGCAGGAGATCTATCACCTGCTCGACGAATTCGTGCGCGCCGGCGGTGCGGCCATCGTGGTCTCGTCCGAGGCGCCGGAACTGCTGCACCTGAGTGACCGCATCGCGGTGTTCAAGGGCGGCCGCCTGGTGACCGTCAGCAGCGACACCGCCCTTTCCCAGGAAGCCTTGTTGAGTCTTGCCTCATGAACAGTAAAGTCCTCGCCGCACCCGTCACTGCCGCGCCGCGCAACCGCCTGCGCTTGTCCCTTGACCGCTTCGGCCTGCCGCTGGTGTTTATCCTGCTGTGCCTGGTGATGGCGTTTTCCAGCGAATACTTCATGACCTGGCGCAACTGGATGGACATCCTGCGCCAGACCTCCATCAACGGCATCCTGGCCGTGGGCATGACCTACGTGATCCTCACCAAGGGCATCGACCTGTCGGTGGGCTCGATCCTGGCCTTCGCCGGCTTGTGCAGCGCGCTGGTCGCCACCCAGGGTTATGGCCTGCTGGCGGCGGTGAGTGCGGGGATGTTTGCCGGGGCCATGCTCGGCGTGGTCAACGGTTTCATGGTAGCCAACCTGAGCATCCCACCCTTTGTCGCCACCCTCGGCATGCTCAGCGTGGCGCGGGGCATGACCTTTATTCTCAACGACGGCAGCCCGGTCACCGACCTGCCGGACAGCTTCCTCGCCATGGGCATCGGCAAGCTGGGCCCCATTGGCGTGCCGATCATTATCTTTGCGGTGGTCGCGCTGATCTTCTGGATGGTGCTGCGCTACACCACCTACGGGCGCTACGTGTACGCCGTGGGCGGCAACGAAAAAAGCGCGCGCACCTCCGGCATCGGCGTGCGCAAGGTCACGTTCTCGGTGTATGTGATTTCCGGCCTGCTGGCGGGGTTGGCCGGGGTGGTGCTGGCGGCGCGCACCACCTCGGCCCTGCCCCAGGCGGGCGTGTCTTATGAGCTGGATGCGATTGCGGCGGTGGTGATCGGCGGCACCAGCCTGTCGGGTGGCACCGGCAGCATTGTCGGCACGTTGTTTGGCGCGCTGCTGATCGGTGTGATCAACAACGGTTTGAACCTGCTCGGGGTGTCGTCGTATTACCAACAAGTGGCCAAGGGATTGATCATCGTGCTTGCGGTGTTGATTGATGTCTGGCGCAAGAAAAAACGCTAAGTGGAGTGTGTGCAATGTCCAATTTCTGGAACCAGGCGTTCGACCTCACCGGCCGTTGCGCCGTGATCACCGGGGGCGCCGCCGGTATCGGCCTGGCCTGTGCCCAGTTGCTGGTGGAGCGCGGCGCCCGGGTGGCGTTGCTGGACCGTGACCCGGCGGTGGTCGAAGTGGCTGCCAGCCTCGGCGCGGGTCATGTGGGGCTGGTGGCTGACCTGCGCCAGCTCGATTCGCTGCAGGCCGTCGTCGACCAGGCCGCTGCCGGGCTCGGGCGCATCGATTACCTGGTCAACAGCGCGGGGGTCGCGCTGCTCGACAAGGCCCTGGACGTGGATGAAAACGCCTGGGACACCACCCTGGACATCAACCTCAAGGCCAGCTTCTTCGTGGCGCAGGCCTGTGCCCGCTACATGATCGAACAAGGCGGCGGGCGTATCGTCAACCTTGCCTCCCAGGCCGCCGTCATCGGCCTGGACCGTCATGTGGCCTACTGCGCGAGCAAGGCCGCCGTGGTCGGCATGACCAAGGTGCTGGCCATGGAATGGGCGCCCCACGGCATCAACGTCAACGCCGTGTCACCGACCATCGTCGAGACCGCCCTGGGCAAGAAAGCCTGGGCGGGCGAACTGGGCGAACGGGCCAAATTGCAGATTCCGGTGGGGCGCTTCGCCCAGCCGGAAGAGATCGCCGGCCTGGTGCTCTACCTCGTCAGCGACGCGGCCAGGATGATCACCGGGGAAAACGTAGTGATCGACGGCGGCTACAGCATTCAGTAAGCCGATTCCAGACGAATAAGAACAAGGAAACACCCAATGAATCGAGTCATCAATGATGCGGACCTGGTGGTCGAGGACATGCTCGCGGGCATCCTCCTGGCGCACCCGGAACTGGTGCAGTACGAGAGCAACCCACGGGTCATCCGCAAACGCACGTCCTCACCGGCCGGCCAGGTCGGTATTGTCACCGGCGGCGGTTCGGGGCACGAGCCGGCGTTTCTAGGCTATGTCGGCCCGGGGCTGGTGGATGCGGTGGCGGTGGGCGAGATTTTCTCTTCACCCACCGCCAAGAGCTTCTTCGACGCGTTCCGTGCCGCCGACCAGGGCGCGGGCGTGGCGTGCCTGTATGGCAACTATGCCGGCGACAACATGAACGTGAAGCTGGCGATGAAAATGGCCGCCAGCAAAGCCATGGACATCCGCACCGTGGTGGCCAACGACGACGTGGCCTCCGCCCCGCCCGCCGAAATCGCCAAGCGGCGTGGCGTGGCCGGCGAGATCTTCATGTGGAAGATCGGCGGTGCCGCCGCCGCCCAGAGCTACGACCTTGACGGCGTGATCCGCGTGGCGCAGAAGGCCGTGGACCATTGCCGCTCCATCGGCGTGGGGCTCACGCCCTGCACCATTCCGGCGGTAGGCAAACCCAACTTCCAGATTGCCGACGGCCTGATGGAACTGGGCATCGGCCACCATGGCGAACCCGGTATCGAAGTGGTGCCAGTGGAGTCCGCCGCCGCCATGGCCGAGCGCATGCTTGCGCCGATCCTGGCAGACCGCGACTTCACCCAGGACCAGAGCGTGGTGGTGCTGGTCTCGGGCCTGGGCGCCACGCCGGTGATGGAGCTGTATATTTTCTACGCCGAGGTCGAGCGCCAACTGCGCGCCAAGGGCCTGCGCATACACCGCTGTTACGTGGGCAACTATTTCACGTCCCTGGAAATGATGGGCGTGACCCTGACCCTGCTTGGCCTCGACGCCGAGCTGAGCCGTTTGATCGACCAACCTTGCCGCTCCATCGGCATGACCCAGTCGGAGTGAAGCATGAGCGAACATTTCCCGAGCAACACCGGCAGCGCCATCGTCACCAACCTGGTGTCGATCATCGTCGCCAACCGCGAATACCTCAGTGAAGTGGACGGCGCCATCGGCGACGGCGACCACGGCATCAACATGGCCAAGGGATTCTCGCGCTGCGGCAAGACCCTGGAGGGCCGCGAACTGTCCCTGGCCGAGGCGCTGGACGAACTGACCCTGGCGTTGATGGAAGGCATCGGCGGCTCCATGGGCCCGCTGTATGGCAGCCTGTTTATCGGCATGGCCGACGAAGTGCGCGGCCGCGATAGCATCGATGGGGCGACCTTCGCCAGGCTGCTGCGTGGCGGCCTGACCTCACTGCAAGACATCAGCGACGCCGGCGTGGGTGACAAGTGCCTGATGGATACGTTGATTCCAGCGGTCGAGGCGTTCGAACAGGCCCAGGCCAGCGGCGCGACGTTCCGCGAAGCCTTGCACCGGATGAAAAGCGCCGCGTCCCAGGGCCGTGATTCCACCCGCGACCTGGTGGCCAAGATCGGCCGTGCCAGCCGCCTGGGGGAGCGCTCCCTGGGAGTACTGGATGCGGGCGCGGTGTCGTGCTGCCTGATCCTGACCAACCTTGCCGAATCGGTTGAGGCGCGGTTGGTGGCCTAGGTGTGGGAGCGGGTTTGCCCTACACAGCCTCTTTGGTGGACGGGGCTTTCTGTGGCGAGCGGGCTTGCCCCGCGTTGGGCTGCGAAGCGGCCCCAGAACCTGCCAATGAGTTCTATCTGAATAAATGCTGTGCCTGGATTGGGGCGGCTTCGCCACCCAACGCGGGGCAAGCCCGCTCGCCACAACAAGCCCGCTCGCCACAACAAGCGGGCTCACCACATACAAGATGTCACCTAGCGGCGCGTTGCATCATCCAGGGCAAGGATCGTGTAGGCATTCGACACGGTCGTCGCCAGGGTGTTGATCACCCCGGAGCGCAACGCACCGAGGGTGGCCGCCGCCTTGGTGTTTTCGCTGGCAATCGCTACCACGTCGGGAATGCGCACCAGCTCCTGTACCGTCAGGCCGATCACCCGGCCCTGCATGGCGTTGACCGCCGGCTGGCCGTGGATGTCGATGAAGTCGTAGCCCATCATGTCACCGACCGTACCGGACACCCGGGCCTGGGCGATTTCCTGGGGCGAGAACCAGCCCATGCGCACCATGTTGCTGTTCTCGCTCATGTCGCCGATGCCGATCAAAGCGATATCGGCGCGGCGCGCACGGTCGAGGGTGGAGCGCACGGTGTCGTTGTTGATCAGCACGCTGCGCAGTTCCGGGTTGGCCACCAGGGCCGGGGCGTACAGGGTTTCGCTCTCGGCGCCGAAACGCAGGGCCAGGCGCCGGCAGATATGGTCGGGGTTCATGTATTCGCCGGCCTTGAGCGAGCCGCCGATGGCGCAAACGAAGGTGCAGTTGCGCGTCACCGGCAGGAATACGTTCTCGGCCACGGCGCCCACGTTGCGGCCCATGCCGACGGCGACGATCATGCCGTCGCTGAGGGTCTTGTTCAGGTAGTTGGCCACCAGGCTGGCCACGGCCGAGCGCTGGGTGTCGGGGTCGCCGTGGTCGACCGCGATCAAGGCGCGGTCCAACTGGAAACGCTCGACCAGCGCCTGCTCCAACTCCGTGTTCAGGGCCGGATGCTGCAACACCCGCACCTCCACCACCCCTTCATCACGGGCGCGCTTGAGCAAGCGGCTGACCTTGACCCGCGACAGGTCGAAGCGCTTGGCAATGGCTTCCTGGGTGATGTTGTCGAGGTAATAAAGCATGGCCACTTCGGTCATCAGGTCGATGTCGCTGGCGGCACGCTGGGCACTGTCGGTCATGGGAGCTTCCATTTACGCCACAAAAAACCATTCTCCCTAGTCTGTACGGTGCAAGTCCAGCGGCGAATGGGCGATGCCTGCAAAGTTTCTAATGGCTGTGCTGGTATTCCCGTGGCGTGCAGCCGAACTCGCGGCGGAACACGGTGTGCAGGTACTGCGCCGACTTGAAGCCGCACTGCTGGGCGATGTCGGCAATCGCCAGGTGGTTGCCCTGCAAGCCCTTGGCGGCGCTGGCGAGTTTGAAGCGCAGGATCTCGTCGTGCACGCTGCACCCGCGCGCCTTGCGAAAGTGCGACTCCAGCGATGAACGCGACACCCCGACATAGGCCGCCACCTGCGCCGTCTTGATGCCCTGGCAGGCGTATTGGCGGATAAACAGCAACGCCTGCATCACATAGGGGTTGCCCAAGGGTTGGTGCAGGCTCGACGCCTGCACGTTGATCGCATCCGGCGGCACCAGCACCTGCGTGCCGGTGCAAGGCTTGCCATGCAGCATCTGGTGCAACAGCGCGGCGGCGGTGCGGCCCATGGTTTCGGTGCCCTGGATCACCGAACTCAACGGCACGCGCGTGAGGGTGCGGGTCAGTGGGTCGTTGTCGATACCGATCAGCGCCACCTCTTCCGGCACCGCGATGCCGGCGGTGAGACAGGCTTGCAGCAGTTGCCGGGCGCGGGCGTCGGTGACCGCAATGATCCCGATGGGCTTGGGCAGGCTTTGCAGCCAGGCGATCTGCTGCTCCACCGCGCTGTCCCACAGCGGCGCACTGGTGCCCAGGCCGCGATAGATCTGCACTGGCAAGCCATCGCGTTGCAGCAAGCGCTTGAAGGCCTTTTCGCGCTCCTGGGCCCAGCGATTGGCCTGGGCTTCGGGCAGGCTGAAACAGGCGAACCGCGTCACACCGGCCTCGATCAAATGTTCATAGGCCAGCTTCATCAAGGCCGCATTGTCGGTGGCCACATAGGGAATGCCCTTGGGGTAGGCGCGCGCATCCTCATAAGAACCGCCCACTGCCACCACCGGCACCTTGCTGCCGGCCAGCGCCTCGCCGATCAGCGGGTCGTCGAAGTCGGCGATGATGCCGTCGCCCTGCCAGCGCTCAATGCCTTTGAGGCGGCACAGGAAGTCCTCTTCAAGGAACAAGTCCCAGGACGCGCGGGTACTGCTCAGGTAATTGCCGATGCCGGCGATGATGCCACGGTCGTAGATTTTGCTGCCGTTGAACAGCAAGGCGATGCGGTGCACGGGCGGTAGGGTTTTCATTGTTGTTGTCCTGGGGCCGGTCGCAACAGCCTAGACCCTGCCACTCAAAATCGCACCCTCCCTTGGTGATTTTCATAATCGGCAGCCCATTGGCCGTTGCTAGTATCGGGGCACCGCCAAGAACAATAAGGAAAACGCCATGCCGTACTTCCCCGGTGTCGAGAAGGTTCGCTTCGAAGGCCCCAGCAGCGACTCTGCCCTCGCCTTTCGCCATTACGACGCCAATAAAATCATCCTCGGCAAACCCATGCGCGAACACCTGCGCATGGCCGCCTGTTATTGGCACACCTTCGTCTGGCCAGGGGCGGATATGTTTGGCGTGGGCACCTTCAAACGGCCATGGCAACGCAGTGGCGAGCCGATGGATCTGGCCATCGGCAAGGCGGATGCGGCCTTCGAGTTTTTCACCAAGCTGGGCATCGACTACTACAGCTTTCACGACACGGACGTCGCCCCCGAAGGCAGCTCGCTCAAGGAATACCGCAATCACTTTGCGCAGATGGTCGACCACCTGGAACGCCATCAGGAACAGACCGGCATCAAACTGCTGTGGGGCACCGCCAACTGCTTCAGCAACCCACGCTTTGCAGCCGGCGCCGCGAGCAACCCGGACCCGGAGGTGTTTGCCTACGCCGCCGCCCAGGTGTTCAGCGCGATGAACGCGACGCTGCGGCTCAAAGGCGCCAACTATGTACTGTGGGGCGGCCGTGAAGGCTATGAAACCCTGCTCAACACCGACCTCAAGCGCGAACGCGAACAGCTCGGACGCTTTATGCGCATGGTGGTAGAGCACAAGCACAAGATCGGCTTCAAGGGCGACCTGCTGATCGAGCCCAAGCCCCAGGAGCCGACCAAACATCAATACGATTACGACAGCGCCACCGTGTTCGGCTTCCTGCATGAGTTCGGCCTGGAGCATGAGATCAAGGTCAACATTGAGGCCAACCACGCGACCCTGGCCGGGCACAGCTTTCATCATGAGATCGCCACCGCCGTGTCCCTCGGGATTTTCGGCAGCATCGACGCCAACCGTGGCGACCCGCAGAACGGCTGGGACACCGACCAGTTCCCCAACAGCGTCGAGGAAATGACCCTGGCCACTTATGAAATCCTCAAGGCCGGGGGTTTCAAGAATGGCGGCTACAATTTCGATTCCAAGGTACGCCGCCAGAGCCTCGATGAAGTGGACCTGTTCCACGGGCATGTGGCGGCCATGGATGTGTTGGCGCTGGCGCTGGAGCGGGCGGCGGCCATGGTCGAGAACGACCGGTTGCAGCAGTTCAAGGACCAGCGTTACGCCGGCTGGCAGCAGCCGCTGGGCCAGGCGGTGCTGGCGGGGGAATTCAGCCTGGAATCCCTGGCCGAGCATGCCTTTGCCCATGAGCTGAACCCGCAGGCGGTGAGTGGTCGGCAAGAGATGCTGGAAGGTATTGTGAATCGCTTTATCTACCGCTGACTGTGTGACATGCGGGTTTTTCTTGTGGCGAGCTGGCTTGTTGTGGCGAGCGGGCTTGCCCCGCGTTGGGCTGCGAAGCAGCCCCAGAACCAGGCGCCTAGGTGTGTCAGGTGAAAACATGTCGCCAGGAAAGGGGCCGCTTCGCGCCCCAACGCGGGGCAAGCCCGCTCGCCACAACAGCTCACTTGCCACAACACGCTTCATCGCCACAAATACGGTGTTTGCCTAGAGTCTTTCCAACAACAATAAAAGGACGCATAACCATGAAACGCACCCTCATCGCCACTGCCCTTGCCCTGTTCGCCCTGCCGGTGCTGGCCGACTCGGCCCACCCGAAGATCGGCTTCTCCATCGATGACTTGCGCCTGGAACGCTGGTCCCGCGACCGCGACTACTTCGTCGCCGCCGCAGAGAAACTCGACGCCAAAGTCTTCGTGCAATCCGCCGATGCCAACGAGCAAAAACAGATCTCCCAGATCGAAAACCTGATTTCCCGCGGCGTCGATGTGATCGTCATCGTACCGTTCAACGCCACCGTGCTCACCAACGCCGTCGCCGAAGCCAAGAAAGCCGGGATCAAGGTGGTGTCCTATGACCGCCTGATCCTGAATGCGGACATCGACGCCTACATCTCCTTCGATAACGAAAAGGTCGGCGAAATGCAGGCCAGCGGCGTGCTGCAAGCGGCGCCCAAGGGCAACTACTTCCTGCTCGGCGGCGCGCCCACCGACAACAACGCCAAGGTGCTGCGCGAAGGCCAGATGAAAGTGCTGCAACCGGCCATCGACAAGGGCGATATCAAGGTGGTCGGTCAGCAGTGGGTCAAGGAATGGAACCCCACCGAAGCCCTGAGTATTGTCGAAAACGCCCTGACCCGGAACAACAACAAGATCGACGCCATCGTCGCTTCCAACGACGCCACCGCCGGCGGTGCGATCCAGGCCCTGGCCGCGCAGAAACTGGCAGGCAAGGTGCCGATCTCCGGCCAGGATGCCGACCTGGCGGCGGTCAAGCGCGTGATCGACGGCACCCAGACCATGACCGTGTACAAGCCGCTCAAGCTGATCGCCAGCGAAGCCGCCAAACTCTCGGTGCAACTGGCGTGCAATGAGCAACCCACCTACAGCTCGCAGTACGACAACGGCAGCAAAAAGGTCGACACCATCCTGCTCACCCCGACCCCGCTGACCAAGGCGAACATCGACCTGCTGGAGAAAGACGGGTTCTACACCAAAGAGCAGATGGCCGGGCAGTAAGCGCCATGGCCGACTACCTGCTGCAAATGAACGGCATCGTCAAACGCTTTGGCGGGGTCAACGCGCTGAACGGCATCGATATCAAGGTGCGGCCGGGAGAATGCGTCGGCCTGTGCGGCGAGAACGGTGCCGGTAAATCCACCTTGATGAAGGTGCTGTCGGCGGTGTATCCCCACGGCACCTGGGACGGCGAAATTCTCTGGGACGGGCAGCCGCTCAAGGCCCAGTCGATCAGCGAAACCGAAGCGGCCGGTATCGTGATCATCCACCAGGAACTGACCCTGGTGCCCGACCTGTCGGTGGCCGAAAACATCTTCATGGGTCATGAACTGACCCTGCCGGGCGGGCGGATGAACTACCCGGCGATGTTCCACCGCGCCGAAGCCTTGATGCGCGAGCTCAAGGTGCCGGACATGAACGTGGCGCTGCCGGTGTCGCAGTACGGCGGCGGCCACCAGCAACTGGTGGAAATCGCCAAGGCCCTGAACAAACAGGCGCGGCTGCTGATTCTCGACGAGCCCTCCTCGGCCCTGACCCGCTCGGAAATCGAGGTGCTGCTGGACATCATCCGCGGCCTCAAGGCCAAGGGCGTGGCCTGCGTGTACATCTCCCACAAGCTCGATGAAGTGGCGGCGGTGTGCGACACCGTTGCGGTGATCCGCGACGGCAAGCACATCGCGACCACCGCCATGGCCGACATGGACATCGCACAAATCATCACCCAGATGGTCGGCCGCGAGATGAGCAACCTCTACCCCACCGCACCCCATGCGGTGGGCGAGGTGATTTTCGAGGCACGCAACGTCACCTGCCATGACGTCGACAACCCCAGGCGCAAGCGCGTGGACGATGTGTCCTTTGTGCTCAAGCGCGGGGAAATCCTCGGCATTGCCGGGCTGGTCGGTGCCGGGCGCACAGAGCTGGTGTCGGCACTGTTCGGCGCCTACCCCGGTCGCTACAGTGCCGAGGTGTGGCTGGACGGCCAGGTGATCGACACGCGCACCCCGCTCAAATCGATCCGCGCCGGGCTGTGCATGGTGCCCGAGGACCGCAAGCGCCAGGGCATCATTCCCGACTTCGGCGTGGGCCAGAACATCACCCTGGCGGTACTCGACACCTACGCGCACCTGACGCGCATCGACGCCGAAGCCGAACTGGGCAGCATCGACCAGCAGATTGCACGCCTGCACCTCAAGACCGCCAGCCCGTTCCTGCCGATCACCAGCCTGTCCGGTGGCAACCAGCAAAAGGCCGTGCTGGCGAAAATGCTGATGGCCAGGCCTCGCGTGCTGATCCTCGATGAGCCCACACGCGGGGTGGACGTGGGCGCCAAGTATGAGATCTACAAATTGATGGGTGCGCTGGCGGCCGAGGGAGTGTCGATCATCATGGTCTCCTCGGAGCTGGCCGAAGTACTCGGCGTATCCGACCGCGTGCTGGTGATCGGCGACGGCCAGTTGCGCGGCGACTTCATCAACGACGGGCTCACCCAGGAACAGGTGCTCGCCGCGGCGCTCAGCCAACACAATAATAATGATCGGAAGACCGCGTAGATGAATCAGCTCAAACAGCTGTTTACCCGCTACAAAATGCTAGCCCTGGTGATCGCCGTGGCGGTGATCTGGCTGTTTTTCAGTTGGCAGACCGATGGGGGCTTCCTTACACCGCGCAACCTGTCCAACCTGCTGCGTCAGATGTCGATCACCGGGATCCTGGCGTGCGGTATGGTGCTGGTGATCATCAGCGGCGAGATCGATTTGTCGGTGGGCTCGTTGCTCGGCTTGCTGGGCGGGTTGGCGGCGATCCTGGACGTGGTGTATCACGTGCCGCTATTGGCGAACCTGAGCCTGGTTGCCCTGTGCGGTTTGATGATCGGGTTGGCCAACGGCTACATGACGGCCTACCTGCGTATCCCATCGTTTATCGTTGGCCTGGGGGGGATGTTGGCGTTTCGCGGGATTCTCCTGGGGATCACGGGCGGTACCACCATTGCGCCGGCGTCGCCTTCCTTGGTGTATGTGGGCCAAGGGTATTTGCCCCATTCGGTCGGGATCGGCCTCGGTGTCTTACTGTTTGCCCTGACCCTGTTCCTCACCTGGAAACAACGGCGCAACCGCGCACTGCATGGCCTGGCTGCGCATTCATTGGTGCGTGATGTGCTGCGCGTGGTAGTGATCGGCGCGGTGCTGGCCGGGTTTGTCACCACCCTCAACAGCTACGACGGCATCCCCGTGCCGGTGCTGCTGTTGCTGGTACTGCTCGGTGTATTCAGCTACGTCACCAGCCAGACCGTGTTCGGCCGCCGGGTGTACGCGGTGGGCAGCAATATGGAAGCCACGCGCCTGTCGGGCATCAACGTGCAGGCAGTGAAACTGTGGATCTTCGGCATCATGGGCGTGATGTGCGCGCTCGCCGGATTGGTCAACACCGCTCGCCTGGCTGCCGGCTCGCCGTCGGCGGGTAACATGGGTGAGCTGGATGCCATAGCCGCGTGTTTTATCGGCGGCACATCGATGCGCGGCGGCTCGGGCACGGTGTATGGCGCATTGCTCGGGGCGTTGGTGATTACCAGCCTGGATAACGGCATGTCGATGCTGGATGTGGACAGTTACTGGCAGATGATCGTGAAGGGCAGCATTCTGGTGCTGGCGGTTTGGGTGGATGTGAGTACCCGCACAGGTCGGCGCTAGGAACGCAGGATTAATGTGGGAGGTGGCTCGCCCCGATGGCGGTGGATGAGTCAGCTTACCTCTAGCTGACTCATCCACCGCCATCGGGGGCAAGCCTATAGCGATAGAGCACAAGCCATCTGCCAGCCCGCAAATCCAATCAGACACACCCCGCTCGCTCGATTGAGCACACCAAAACCTGAACGTTCAGCAAACAGCTTCTTCATCCCCCCACCCCCTGCTGCATACAACATTTGCCCGAGAAACGAGCCCACTAGAACACCCAGCAAATTCCAGTAGATTCCCTGCCCCTGAAGCTGGGCGCCGCTGGCGATGGCATAGGAAGAAATCGCCGCAATGGTGAACGGGCTAGTCAACGTCAGTAAAAAGACCGGTACAAATCCTGCGGTGCACGTTATCTGCATCGTGCCAGCAGCGTTCTTGAATGTGGTAACACCAAGATAAAGGAGGTAGGCAATCGCTCCCCACGTCAATAGCTGATGATTGGCGACCCAAAATGCTTCGACCACCTTCAAGCCTGTAAAGGCGACAGCTGCAAATACCGCGTCGGCAACTGCCGCCCCCAGGGCTGCGGGCAATGCACTGCGAAAGCCAAAGACGATGGACTGCCTTAGAATGATCAAGGCTATCGGTCCAACGCTTATTGAAAGCAGTGTCGAAAATAGCATTGCACTCAGAAAGTCGTGCATTTACCTCACAATCTCTCTGAACATTTTTTTCTTTGCCCGACAGTGCGGACACTGAAAATTGTCGTCTAGCTCGCCCCACCTTGTTCCTGCCTCAACGTCGACTAGAAGCTCACCCAATGCCTCGGAATAAACGTAGTGACAGATCTGACACTCATAAGACTTATACATGTAGACAATCTCCAGAATTCAAAGACTCTGCGGGTCGGCAAGGCGACGATTAAGTGCCGAAAACATATGTTCAAAACCGTCCATGAATGCCATCGCACCGCGCATGGCTTGTGGAGCGATACCTGGGTTTTTCTCCAAGTATGAAATTACGATCTCCCGCCCGGTCGCTACGTGCATGGGTTCGACTTCGCAGTGGATAGCGAAGAACGCCAAGACCGGGTCTTCCTCATCCACCAAGCCATACTCACGGGCGTATTTTTTAAACCCTTCAAGAAAGTACTGAAACTCTCTGGACGAGGTCATTTCCGAAGCCAAATGAAAACCCAACGCTTCGCCCAAAAACTCGGAGCGGTACATCCTATGCGTGTTATTCCCCATCGCAGTACCCTCTGGGAGTACGTTAGACGGATTAAACAGATCAGCATCGGAAAGCCCCAGATGAGTCGTCAGTTGTTTAAACATCTGATGATGGGTAGGCAGCATATGTTTACTATGCTGGTGCAGACCATACTCATCAACCGAAGCATAAAGAATATGCGCAGCCTTGGCTGTGCCATTCCACATATCCTCCTTGATCCATTCATCCGTAACACGTGCAGCCAACGCAACGATTCCCGCAGGCACGTCTTTAAAAAAAGCCCAAAGGGTGCCAAAAAACAAGGCCATACCCTGATGCGTCAGAGGACGAGCAGAGATAATCTCGCCGAATTTTTCAAGTTCCCTAAGCGCGGCATGCCGGACAATTGCATTAGCCACCTCGTTGTAACCGGCCTCGCATACTCTATAAATCTCATTCTTAGAGAGCCTTTCATTTGATCTGTTTTTTACTGAATTTTGAGCATCCATCATTTTCATCCTTGTTTTTATAAAAAAATGATTTCACACCTTTTAAAGCAAGCGATTAAATTATTTATCCGCACATAAATTTGTCAAGCCAAAACACCTCATGATTTTGTATCACACATCTTAAACGCTCACTGTAGAGCGTTCCTGCACGATAAAAAAAACCGCCAGCAAACCAGCAACTAAGTCCTACCGATAATACTGTAGGCTGCGTTTGTAAGACGAATACCATCCGAAGGAAATTCCCATCACCAATTAAACCATCCATTAGTTTATTTATTCATCAATTAAACATGCTCGCACTGACACACCCTGCTCTACACCGCCAGCTTGCTCGACAGTGCTTCGGCCACCGAACTGGATTGCGGTTAAAAAAGTGGGAGGAGGCAAGCCCCCTCCCACTTTTGCATCGGTTTACACCAGATGATCAGGCTGACGATTGCACGGCAGTCACTGGCTCAACACTACATCGCGCATCGCCGGGATGTAGCCATAGTCATAAGCCTCCTGCACAAACGAACGATCGCCCTTCAACACAATCCTGACCGTCGGCGCTTCGGTGCCGCCGATACGGTAGTCATCGCCAGTGGTGGGCACACTGTCGATAAACGATGTCACGAGGCCGTTGGGCATTACACAGTGGGAGTATGTCTGGAAGGGCTGCGAAGGCGGATTGCCGAGCACCAGGCCGGAGGCGTTCATCGGTGTGTAAGGGCCGAACAGCCGGTCGCTGACGAAACCATACACACCATCCGGGCCCGTCACGCCGTCCGCGTAGGTGAACTTGTGACTGATGGTGAACAGGTAGTACTTGTTGTCCTGGAACACATAGTGCGGCCGTTCGGTCTGGTCGTTCACACCAACGGCGGTCACCAGCGGTGGCAAAATCTCCCATTCGTCACCGTTGAGGTCTTTGGCCACCGCAATGCCGATGCAGCCGACCTGATAACGCGCACCGCCGACATCTTCATGCCCGGGCGGCACCAGGCCTATTTCATTCGGGCCTACTTCGTGTGTCCCGCGCTCGCCGGCAACGTTGCCTTCGAACACCATGTACAACCTGCCATCTTTTGGATCGATAAAGGGGCTGGGATCGCGAAAGTTCCAAGTCGAATTTTGCGCTTCGGTTTGGTAATAGATACCGTCGGCATCAAACAACGATTTGACCTGATCAAAGCCCCGCAGGGTCACGCCGGTATCCGAGGTGACCACCTGGCCCCTGACTTTGGCAATGGTGGCGCCCGGTGTGACGCAGGTGTAATACAGGTCGATATCGCCGTTGTTATTCAGCAGGATCGGTGTACCTGCCCATTCCCGCGTGGTCGGCGAAACCCCTTCGGCCATGACACGGCCGCCGAAGATCCAGTCCTTGCCGGTGCGCGAATACCAGTAGCAGATACGCGCATGGCCATGGCGGTCTTCCCAGTCGCGCTTGATGTCGTAACGGCCATCGGCGTTGATGAATTGTGGATCATGGGGGCGACGATCAGCCGTCAGGGTGAAGATCACTGACCAGCCATTGACCGATACCACCGTACCATCCAGTTCACGCAAGGGCATGGTGTCCCAGATAAAGACCGTGTCACTCATGACAGGAAAGTCAGGACTCACTAACGGCTGTGTCGTCGTCGGGTCATTCTCATTAACTTTCAGCGCATCGGCCCGTGTCCAGCGAGTGGGTGTGTGATTCGCATGTTTCATGATGATGTCCTTTTGCTGACGCTTAAGTGACAAGCGAAGATTAAATAGCACATGACAGCCAACAACTTGATAGTGGCTGAAAGAGCAAGGGATAGTTGGCTCTGCAAGTGCGAAACAAGGTTTAACATGGAAGCCTGCCTGTCGCAACATGAAGAATTATTTAGATTATAAAGGCCATCACTGTATTTATATCCTTGATATAAATACAGTGGCACCGGTATTAAGTGAGCACTAAGTAGAAAGCTAGCTAATCAACTACCAAAGACCAGTGCAACCGACTGGGCGCCGGCATTCTTCTGGGTAAAATCCTTGGCTTGTGCGGCGGTCTTCAAGGTATAGCCATAGTTGGATGAGGCCGTCCACTGCGCCTTGGGCGACTTCTGATTAGTGATTGGCGGCACACTGTTGATGTCGGTGAAGGTCCCGGTGCCCTTGTCATCCAACATGCCTTTATTCTGGCTGCCTTCGCCAAAGTAATTACTTTCAGAAAGGATGTTGGCATTTTGTGCCAGGGTAAAACCGAGGTGGAAGTTATTGATGTAGTTGTTGTACACATGAAAATAACCGTAACGCATCAAGCCAGGCGCACGCACTTCCATGTTGTCGAAGCGGTTATGGCACAGTGTCAGGCGTGGGTAGCCATTGAACGCGGCATTATTATCATCCGCCGGGTGACCGAAGATCAGACCATACTTATGACTGCCAAAGAAGCAGTGACTGATGGTGGCATAATCGGCCTTTTCCCCGATATACAGCAGTTTATCTTCGCTGCCGTCAGTGGTGGACCAGCTGTGCCCGACGAAAGAGCAATGGTCAATCCAATACTTGCTGCCGTAGTTCAAGTAGACCTGGATATCGTCATTGGCCTTGATACTTGCCGAGTGCTTGAAGATAAGATTCTGCAGAATGATGTTCTGCGACTGCGCCGTTGCACGCAGGTGAATATTCTCCAGGGTGCGGTTCTGGAACGAGCCAATCAGGGTCTTGTTGGCGCCCATGTTGACTTTGGTCAGGCTCGACGCCGAGATATTACTGTTGATCACCAGTACCCGTGGGGTGGTGTCGCCGATATTGGCCTTGAGTTGATCGAGCGTGGTGATACTGACCACGGGGCCGGACCAGCCACCTGTCACTTTTGCCGCTTGGGCGAAACCGATCAGACCGGTGAGTCTGCTTTCTGGGTAGGACATGAGTTCCCTCTCTATCAATAAAAATGGCTCGGTAAGACGAGCCTGTGCATCAAGTTAATCCGTTAACTTGCACACAGTGTCTGGCAGGACTGAGGTTGCCGGTGTTGGTCGATCAGCGCTTAAACACTGTGTTTATATACAGTATTATGCATTCGCACGACCGTCAACCCTCAAGTGGAAAACAATCGAAAGTGGGAGGGGACAAGCCCCTCCCACATTTGCCCTGCTGTGTTCTTTTGCCCGTTATTTGGACACCGGCATCGCAAACTCCGCGCCCTGCTCGATGCTTTCCGACCAGCGCTGCATGATCGACTTTTGCTTGGTATAGAAGCGCACGCCCTCGGTGCCATAGGCGTGCATGTCGCCGAACAAACTCTTCTTCCAACCACCAAAGCCATGCCAGGCCATCGGCACCGGGATCGGCACGTTGATGCCGACCATGCCCACTTCAATGCGCCGTGCGAATTCGCGGGCGATGTGGCCGTCGCGGGTAAAGCAGCTGACGCCGTTGCCGAATTCGTGGTCGTTGACCAGCTTGATCGCCTCGGCAAAGTCATTCACGCGCACGCACGCCAGTACCGGGCCGAAGATCTCTTCGCGGTAGATGCTCATCTCTTGGGTCACGTGGTCGAACAGGGTCGCGCCGAGCCAGAAGCCATTTTCCAGGCCGGCCTCGGTGGGCACATAGTCGCGCCCATCGAGCAGCAACTGCGCGCCGGCCTGCACGCCTTGTTCGATGTAGCCGCTGATGCGCTCCAGGGCGGCGCGGGACACAATCGGGCCCATCTCGGCCTTGAGGTCGCGGCCGTCGGTGATGCGCAGGTGCCTGGCGCGCTCGGTCAGCGCCGCGATGACTTTGTCGCCCACATCGCCCACCAGCACCGCCACGGAGATGGCCATGCAGCGTTCGCCGGCACTGCCGTAGGCGGCGCCCATCAAGGCGTCGACGGTTTTGTCGAGATCGGCGTCGGGCATTACTACCATGTGGTTTTTTGCGCCGCCCAGGCCTTGCACGCGCTTGCCGTTGCGCGCACCGGTCTCGTAGATGTACTGGGCAATCGGCGTGGAGCCAACAAAGCTCACGGCCTTGACGTCCGGGTGCTCGATCAGCGCATCCACCGATTCCTTGTCGCCCTGCACCACGTTGAACACGCCTTTGGGCAGGCCGGCTTCGCGCAGCAGTTCGGCCATGAACAGCGAGGCGCTCGGGTCGGTGGGGCTTGGCTTGAGGATGAAGGTGTTGCCCGCCGCGATGGCGATCGGGTACATCCACATCGGCACCATCACCGGGAAGTTGAACGGCGTGACACCCGCCACCACGCCCAGCGGTTGGCGCATCGTCCAGTTGTCCATGCCACGGGAAACCTGGTCGGAATGCTCGCCCTTGAGCAGGTTGGGGATGCCGCAGGCGAACTCCAGGATATCGATGCCACGATCCACTTCACCCTGGGCGTCGGTGAAGACCTTGCCGTGTTCGGCGACGATGATGCGCGCCAGGTCGTCCTTGCGCTCACGCAGCAGGTGCAGGTATTCGAACAGCACGCGGGCACGGCGGATCGGCGGGGTGTCGGCCCAACCGGCGAACGCGGCCTGGGCGGCGGCGACGGCTTCGGACACGGTCTGGCGGCTGGCCAGGGCGACGCGGCCGGTCTTTTCGCCGGTGGCCGGGTTGTAGACATCCTGATAGCGATCGTCGCGGGACACGCGCTGGTCGTTGATGTAGTGCTCGATGGTGGTGGTCATGGCAGTAGATCCCAGGTGGATAGCGTTGGGGACCACGATAGGCTTTCGATTTGTTCCAAACCAGAGCAGAATCCAGAACTTATTGTCCAGCATAGCGAACAATCCACCCATGGAAAAATCCGAGATCGAAGGGCTGTGGACCCATATCCACTGGCTGTCGGTGCTGGAGGAACAAGGCACCTACACCGCCGCCGCCGCACGCCTGGGCGTGAGCAAGTCGGCGGTGAGCCAGCGTATTTCCGACCTGGAAAAAGCCACCGGCACGCGGCTGGTCACCCGCACCACGCGCAGCGTCAGGCTGACCGATGCGGGGCTGTCGTTGACCCGTGAAGTGCGCAGCGCCTATGAGCAGATCGCCCGCAGCTTTTCCTCGGTACGCGACTCGGTTGGCGAGATTCGCGGGCTGGTACGGCTGACCGCGCCGGTGGCGTTCGCCCGTCAGCAATTGGTGCCGCACTTGTCGGAATTCCTGCAACAGTACCCGCAGGTGCGCATTCAACTGGACGTGTCCGACGCCCTGAGTTCACTGGCCGCCGAAGGCTACGACCTGGCCGTGCGCCACGGCTTCCAGGTGCCGGAAACCCATGTGGCCTGGAAGCTGTGCGACACCGGCTCGGTGCTGGTCGCCACCCGGGAATACCTGCAACGCCACGGCGAGCCTCGCGAACCCAATGACCTGTGCGCCCATAACTGCCTGTTCTACCCTCGCGGCGCCGACCAGCCGGCCTGGACCTTCGAGCGTGGCACTAAAAACGTCGAACGCCTCACCGTGCCCATCGCCGGCAGCTTCGCCACCAACAACAGCGAAGCCCTGCGCGATGCGGCCCTCAATCACTTGGGCATCGCCCTGCTCCCCGACTTCAGCGCCCACGCCGCCCTGGCCGGCGGCAAGCTGGTGCAGGTGCTCAAGGGCTGGACGCTCAAGGGCGCATTCGCCAATGAGATCTACCTGATCCGACCGTATTCGCCCCATGTGCCTAAGGCGGTGAGTGCGTTGGTGGGGTTTCTGAAAACTGAATTGTCGGGAGGGTTTCGCTTTACGGGGTGATCTTTTACGCTTGCCCAACGAAACTAAAAGTCCATAATAGACAAATTAGTTTACTTGCGGAGATCCCCATGTCCAGCACACCCCATGTGATCCACCAGGCCCAGGCCCGCGAATTGCTCGGAAAAGTCGATGTGCCGCAGATCCTGCGCAAGCTGTTCCAGGACCTGGCGGCCGGGCAAGCCGTGCAGCCAGCGCAGCAACTGGTGGAGTTCCCGCACGCCGCCGGCGACTTTATCAACTACCTGGGCGTGCTGGCCGAGGATGGGGTGTACGGGGTCAAGACCTCGCCCTATATCGTGGGTGAGCAAGGGCCACTGGTGACCGCGTGGACCTTGTTGATGTCGATGCAGACCGGCCAACCCCTGCTGTTGTGCGATGCGGCCGAACTGACCACGGCGCGCACTGCGGCCACCACAGCGCTGGCGGTGGAAGCATTGGCGCCTTTATCAGCAAGACGCCTGGCGATCATTGGCAGCGGCAAGGTGGCGCAGGCGCATTTGCACTACGTCAAGCAACTGCGTGACTGGCAGCGCATCAGCCTGTTTTCCCCCAGTCTGGGCAACGCCAGCGCCGAGGCTATCGCCCACCTCAAAAACCTGGACCCACGGGTGGTCATCGCCGACAGCTGCGAGGCGGCCGTGGACGACGCCGATGTGATCCTGCTGTGCACCTCGTCGGCCGGGCCGGTGCTCGACCCTGCCCGCTTGAGCAAACCGGCGCTGATTACCTCGATCAGCACCAATGCGCCCCGCGCCCATGAAGTGCCGCCCCACAGCCTCAACGCGATGCAGGTGTTCTGCGACTATCGCCAGACCACCCCGGGCGCGGCGGGTGACATGCTGATCGCCGCCGAGCAACACGGGTGGGACCCGCGTGCCATCGTGGGGGACTTGCCCGAACTGCTCAGCGAATGGGTGCAACCTCCGACCTACGACCGTCATGTATTCTTCCGCTCCATCGGCCTGGGCCTGGAAGACATCGCCCTGGCCAATGCCCTCTGGAGACAGCTATGAACCACGCAGATTTCATCATCATCGGCGGCGGTATTGCCGGCGCCTCCACGGGGTTCTGGTTGTCGCAGCACGGCAAGGTGCGAGTGCTTGAGCGCGAAAGCCACCCGGCCTATCACTCCACCGGACGTTCGGCGGCACTGTTTACCGCCGCCTACGGCACCCCGCAGGTGCGGGCGCTGACCCTGGCCAGCCGGGCGTTTTTCGACAACCCGCCGCCCGGTTTCTGCGAACACCCGTTGCTCACGCCCCGGGGCGAAATGACCGTGGACTTCATCGGCGATGCGGCCGAGTTGAACACCCAGTACCAGAGCGCCAAGGCCACCGTGGCCGAGGTCGAATTGCTCAGCGCCGACGAGGCCTGTGCGAAGTTGCCGATCCTGCGCCGGGAAAAAGTCCACGGTGCACTGTATGACCCCACCGCCAGCGACATCGACACCGACGCCCTGCACCAGGGCTACCTGCGCGGTATCCGCCGCAACGGTGGCCAGGTGCATACCGATAGCCACGTACTTGGCTTGAGCCGCGACAGCGACGGCGTCTGGCAGGTGCAAACCCAGGACACAACCTACACCGCGCCGGTCATCATCAACGCCGCCGGCGCCTGGGCCGACCACATCGGCGGTCTCGCCGGGGCCGCGTCCATCGGCTTGCAGCCCAAGCGACGTTCGGCGTTCATCTTCGCCGGCCCCGACGGCGTCGACAGCCACCGCTGGCCGATGCTGGTGGCGCTGGACGAATCCTTCTACATGAAACCCGACGCCGGCATGTTCCTCGGCTCCCCTGCCAATGCCGACCCGGTGGCGCCTCAGGATATTCAGCCCGAAGAGCTGGACATCGCCATGGGCATCTACCAGATCGAAGAAGCCACCACCCTGACCATCCGCCGCCCGACCCGCACCTGGGCCGGCCTGCGCAGCTTCGTGCACGACGGTGATCTGCTCGCGGGTTTTGATCCGGTGGTACCGGGGCTGTTCTGGGTCGCGGCACAGGGCGGTTATGGCATCCAGACCTCACCGGCCATGGGCCAGGCCAGTGCCGCACTGGTGCGCGGCGCAGCGCTGCCGGAGGCGCTGACACGCTTCGGCCTCGACGCTGGTATGCTCTCCCCTGCCCGCCTGGAGCCCTATTGATGAACACCGCTGAACAAGACACCGTCATGCAGAACTTCCGCGCGATGGCCGACGCCATCGCCACGCTGTTCTTCCCCCACGCCGAAGCGGTGCTGCATGACCTGCGCTCGCAAAAAGTCGATTACATCGCCAATAACCTGTCCAAGCGCAGCATCGGCGATGACTCGGCGCTGGAGGACATGCTCGACGCCGACGTCAGCGAGGTCAATATCGGCCCGTACGAAAAGCTCAACTGGGATGGCCAGAAAATCCGCAGCCTGAGCACCGTGCTGCACGACCACAAGGGCCGACGCCTGGCGGTGCTGTGCATCAACCTGAATATTTCACTGTTTGAAAACGCCAAGGCGGCGCTGGACCTGTTCCTGTCGCCGAGCAAGCTGATCCCGCAGCCGGACTCGTTGTTTCGTGATGACTGGCAGGAACGCATCAACACGTTTTTGCATGCCTGGATGCGCGAGCGGCAGTTGAGCCTGAATGTCCTGACCCGCGACCACAAGCGTGAGCTGGTGCTGGCCCTGCACGCCGAGGGTGCGTTCAAGGGCAAGAGCGCGTCGAACTATGTGGCCAATGTGCTGGGCATGGGGCGGGCGACGGTCTACAAGCATCTGAAGGAACTAAAGGGCTGAGGTGCGCACGACCGCACTTTGTGGCGAGCGGGCTTGCCCCGCGTTGGACTGCGTAGCAGGCCCATCTTTGGGGTCGCTTCGCAACCCAACGCGGGGCAAGCCCGCTCGCCACAGCAAGCCCGCTCGCCACAACAAGTCCGTTGGCCTCAGGGGTTCTAATTGGCCGCGCGACAGCGCGCGTGTACCTCTCAATCGCCGTAGATATCGGCCTTGAAGTACTGCTGCGAAATCTTCTGGTACTCGCCACTGGCGCGAATGCCGTCAATGGCCGCATTCAACTGGCTGACCAATTCAGTATTGCCCTTGCGTACCGCGATGCCCGCGCCCTCGCCCACGTATTTCGGGTCCTTGAGTTCCGGGCCGACAAAGGCATAGCCCTTGCCACGGGGCATCTGCAGGAAATCATTCAAGGGGATGGTGTCGGCAAAGATCGCATCCAGTCGCCCGGCAGCCAGGTCCATGTAGATCTCTTCGTTATTGCCATAGCGCTTGACGTTGATGCCCTTGGGCTCGAACACCTCGGTGGCGTAGCGATCCGTGGTGGTCGCACGCTGCACCCCCACCGTCTTGCCCTTGAGGCTGGCGTACTGGTCATCCACCACCGCCCCCTCCTTCATCACCAGGCGCGATGAAGTGAAGTAGTACTTGCGGGTGAAATCCACCGACTTCTTGCGGTCTTCGTTGATGGTCATGGACGACAGCGCCATGTCGATTTTCTTGACCTTGAGGGACGGAATCAGACCGTCGAACTCACCTTCGACCCACACGCACTTGACCTTCATCTGCGTGCACAGCGCATTGCCGATGTCGTAGTCGAACCCGACGATCTTGCCTTCCTGGGTCTTGGAGGCGAACGGTGGGTAAGCCGCCTCGATACCGATGCGCAGGGTTTTCTCGGCGGCGACCAAGGGGCCGGATGCAAGCAGGCTCAAGGCCAGGGCGGTAATGAGGGAGCGTTTCTGCATGATCGTGGTCTCGCAAGTTGTTGTTGGTTTGGCAAGAGTGAGAAAGAGATGAATCGCGCTCTTTTGTACTTATAATTCCATCTTGGACTTTTACGTCTCAATCGTCAATCTCACCGCTGCCTGGCGCGACACCCATGACTTTTTTGCACAACGCACCGGTGTTTTTGGGCGTTCTGCTCTGATTTATGCGTGCCTATACTCGGTCCAGCCTCTCGGCTAAACCGAGGGTCAGTCCCCACAACAATAATTAAGGACAGCCACCATGACCCAGCCCTTCCTGGCCGCTCGGGATTTTCTGCTCGCTCACCGCACCGACTACGCCACTGCCGTCCGGGACTTCCGTTGGCCGCAACTGGATGCATTCAACTGGGCCTTGGACTATTTCGACACGATGGCCGAGGGCAATGCGGCGCATGCGCTGTGGATCGTCGAGGAAGACGGCAGTGAGCAACGCTACAGCTTCCAGCAACTGGCCACGCGCTCCAACCAGGTGGCCAATCACTTGCGCGCACTCGGTGTACGTCGCGGTGACCGGGTGCTATTGATGCTCGGCAACGATGTTGCGCTATGGGACACCATGCTCGCCGCGTTCAAGCTCGGCGCCGTGGTCATTCCCGCCACCGCCCTGCTGAACCCCGACGACCTGCGCGACCGCATCGAGCGCGGGCAGGTGCGCCATCTGGTGGTCGGCGAGGCCCACGTACCTAAATTCGACGGGCTGGCAGACGGTTGCAACCGCATCTGTGTGGGCGCGGCACCGCAGGGTTGGGTCGCCCACAACGCCGCCTTTGAATACCCCGATCAGTTCGAGGCCGAAGGCCGCACCCTGGCCACCGACCCGATGCTGCTCTATTTCACCTCCGGCACCACGTCCAAACCGAAGATGGTGCTGCACAGCCACCAGAGTTACCCGGTGGGCCACCTGTCGACCATGTACTGGATTGGCCTGCAGCCGGGCGATCTGCACCTGAATATCTCCTCGCCCGGTTGGGCCAAGCATGCCTGGAGTTGCCTGTTCGCCCCCTGGAATGCCGGTGCGTGCATCTTTATCCATAACGTCGCGCGGTTCAGCGCGCCGGCCCTGCTCAGTGCCTTGGAACGCTACGGCGTGACCAGCCTGTGTGCGCCGCCCACGGTATGGCGCATGCTGATCCAGGAGGATCTTGCCAGCTATAAATCGCGCCTGAGCCTGCGCGAATTGGTAGGCGCCGGTGAGCCGCTGAACCCGGAAATCATCGAGCAGATCCAGCACGCCTGGGGCCTGCCGTTGCGCGACGGTTTCGGCCAATCGGAAACCACCGCGCTGGTGGGCAATACCCCAGGTCAGGTGCTCAAGCCCGGTTCCATGGGCCGTCCGCTTCCGGGCTACAAGGTGGCCTTGCTCGACCCGGATGGCAATCCCGGCAGCGAAGGCGAAGTCGCCCTGCCCCTGGACGTGCGCCCTCTCGGGCTGATGCTCTGCTACGAAGACAGCCCGGAGAAAACCGCCGAGGTCATGCGTGACGGCTACTACCGCACCGGCGACACCGCGCAGGTCGACGCCGACGGCTACATCACCTTCGTCGGTCGCGCCGACGATGTGTTCAAGGCCTCCGACTACCGCATCAGCCCGTTCGAGCTGGAAAGCGCCTTGATCGAACACCCGGCGGTCATGGAAGTGGCCGTGGTGCCCAGCCCCGACCCGCTGCGCCTGGCGGTGCCCAAGGCGTTCCTGATCCTGGCCCACGATGCTGCGGGCGACGCCGAGCTGGCCCGGCACATCCTGGCTTTTGCCCGCGAGCACCTGGCGCCGTACAAACGGGTGCGGCGTATCGAGTTCGTCAGCGAACTGCCCAAGACCATCTCCGGCAAGATCCGCCGCGTGGAGTTGCGCCAGATGGAGGTGGTGCGGCGCCAGGGCGATACGCGTGGCGAGCGGGAACACTTCGAGGAAGATTTCGCTTAACCAAAGCCCCGTGATGCAGGTGGCTGCACTCGGCGGGGCGCGCTGCACGCCAGTCGATCAGGCCACCTTGAAACGATTGACCAGGCGTTGCTGCTGCTCGGCCAGGCGCGCCAGCTCCTGGCTGGTAGCGGCCGTCTGTTCAGCCCCGGCACTGACCTGGATCACCAGGTCATTGATCTCGTTGACGTTGCGGTTGATGTCCTCCGAGACCGCACTCTGCTCTTCGGCGGCCGATGCGATCTGCATGTTGCGATCACTGATCCCCGACACCCCTTCGGCGATCTCTTGCAGCAACTCACCCGCTCGTTCCACCTTGCTCGCACCGTCCTGCGCCTTACCCAGGGTTTCTTGCATGGACGTGGCCGCACGGTCGGAGCCGGTCTGCAGGTTGCTGATCATCTGTTGAATACTGCCCGTGGACTCCTGGGTCTTCTGCGCAAGCACACGGACTTCGGACGCCACCACCGCGAACCCACGGCCGTGATCGCCGGCCCGCGCCGCTTCGATCGCCGCATTCAAGGCCAGCAGATTGGTTTGCTCGGCGATGCCCCGAATAACGTCAAGCACAGTGGAAATGCCGTCGCTTTCCTGCTTGAGATCGCCAATGATCAGCGCGGTTTCCTCGGCCTGCCCCGAGAGCTGGCGGATCAGTGCGATGGTGCTTTCTATTTCGGCACGCCCTTGTGCGGTGCTGGTATTGACCCGTTGCGACATCTGCGCCGCATCGTTGGTGCTGTGCGCCACTTCGCGCACGGTGGCACTCATCTGGTTGATCGCCGTCGCCACCAGCTCGGTGCTCTGGCGTTGCTGCTCGACGCTCTGGCTGGTCTGGATCGTGACCGTGGAGGACTCCTCCGCCGCCGTCGCCACTTGGGCGGTGGCGTTGCCGATTTCCTGCACGACGCCACTGATCTCTTGCGCCATGCGGTTGAGGTTGTGTGAGATCTGGCCGAATTCGTCGCGGCTCTGGTACGTCGCCCGTGCCGTGAGGTCGCGCTGCGCCAGGTCGTTCAGCACCCGGTTCAGGTCGCGCACCGCCGAGCCGATCATGCGGATAATCAGCCAGGACAACACCACAACCGCCAACAGCGCCACCACCACCGCGCCCAGGGTCAACCATAGGGCACGACTGGCGGCATCGCGTTCATGCTTCGCCAGGTCGCTGACACTTTGGCCCAGGGTTTCTTCCACTTGGCTCATCAGGTCGATGCGTCGAGTGGAGGTTTCAAACCACGCCTCTGGCTTGATGCCCAGCGCCTGCCCCATCGGCACCTCAAATGCCAGGCGTTGCAGTTTGCCGACTTCCACGGCGGCGGGGTTTTGCATCTGCTCATCGAACTGTTGAAGCGTGGCTACCGGTGCCTTGCGGCGGAACGCATCGTAGTAGGCATTGAACTCACCCAGGTTACGGCTGAAGCGTGACAGCAGCGTCGCATCAAAGCGATCCTGATTGAATACCAGCCCCAGTATCACGCGCTCGCGTCCGGCGCGCTCTTTCATTTCGATGAATTGGTTCAACGCGCCGAGGGCATAGACCAGGGTTGCGTTGTTGACGCTGGCCTCCAGGGAATGGGTATACCCCACCAGGGCCTGGATGATCTCGGTGTAGCGCGCGCCGGATTCGGTGCTATTGATGCCCAGCTTGTCGATCTGTGCACGGGTCGCCGGCAGTTGGTCCAAGGCACGCTGCACGCCATCCAGGCTCGCACCACCCGACGCCCTCAAGCCGCGTACCACCTCGACCGCCGCGCTGGAGTCCTGGCGCATCTGCAACATCCTGTCGCCCATCGACTGGCCACCACTGCCCAGGAAAACCCCGCTGGCACCACGCTCACGTTGTAGCGTGGTGATGAGTCGGCTCAGCTTCTGCGCGGTGGCGCTGGCCGTCACCGTGGCGTCCATGTCGCGCAGCGTCTTGTAGTTGTCCACCACGAACACGCCGGCCAATGTCAGGAACCCGAGCATGGGCAGCAGCAGGATCAACAACAGTTTCAGACGCAGTGGTGCATTCTTGAGCATTTGCCTAAAGCCTCATTTCCATGGATCGCAATGACGCACCGCGCCAGAATAGTGGCGCCATGATATCACCGCTACACACCGCTCTACGCTCGCCATGCCCATTCGTGGCCCCCGATTCGAGCTTGTATTGACCTGGGTCAATCGCCGCTTCGATAACACCAGACTGGCTCATTTCTCTTGAATACTTGCCTGATCCTCCGACTTATCGATTAACGGATAGATAGCCCTTGCGCGCTGGTCTAGAGTTCGACAATAAGCGGCCACTGCGTTCACACCTAAAACAGGCCGCACCTACCGATGATCAGCAGGTGAGCCATGGAATTACGAATCAACCAAAAGGCCTATCAGGTCGATGCCGACGCGGACACCCCATTGCTGTGGGTAATCCGCGATGACCTGGGCCTGACCGGCACCAAGTACGGCTGCGGCCTGGCCCAGTGCGGCGCCTGTTCGGTGCTGGTGGACGGCAATGTGGTGCGCTCCTGCGTCACGCCGGTGGCTGGGGTGGTCGGGCGTGAAATCACCACCATCGAGGCGATTGAAGACGACGAGGTCGGCAAGCGTGTGGTCGCGACCTGGGTCGAGCAACAGGTTGCGCAATGCGGCTACTGCCAGTCCGGGCAGGTGATGGCGGCCACTGCGCTGCTCAAGCACACCCCCGCGCCGAGCAAGGCGCAGATCGACGCCGCCATGGTCAACCTGTGCCGCTGCGGCACCTACAACGCCATCCATGCGGCCGTCGACGCCCTGGCCAAGCAGGAGGGCGCGTGATGAACATCCTCGACGAACTGCTCGACGCACCGGTCAACCTGTCACGCCGCCGCTTTCTGGCGAGTACCGCCGTAGGTGCGCTGGTCATCGGTTTCGGCCTGCCATTGGGCTCGGGCCGGGTACAAGCCGCCACTACCGCTGAACGCGGCACCCAGGTGTCGGCGTTTCTGGAGATTCGCCCGGACGGCACGGTGCGCCTGCTCAGCCCGTTCATGGAAGGCGGGCAAGGCACCCATACCGCCATGGCGCAGATCGTCGGCGAAGAGCTGGATGCCGACCCCGCCACCTTCATCGTCGAGGCCGCCCCGCCTGGCGAAGCCTATGTGGTGATGGAAAACGGTATGCGCATCACCGGCGGCAGCATGTCGGTGCGCATGAGCTACCCGACCATGCGCCGTCTCGGTGCCCTCGCCCGCGCCATGTTGCTGCAGGCCGGCGCCAAACAATTGGGCGTGCCGGTGGGCGAACTGACCACCCAACCTGGCCGAGTCGTGCACGCGGCATCCGGCCGTTCGCTGGGGTATGGCGAACTGGCCAGCAGCGCCCTCGACATGCCAGTGCCCGATCCTGCCAGCATCACCCTGCGCGACCCGAGCCAGTTCCGCTGGATCGGCAAGCCGGTCAAGCGCCTGGACGCCTACGACAAATCCACCGGCAAGGCGCTCTACAGCATCGACCTGAAAGTCGACAACATGCTCCACGCCGCCGTCCAGCATGCGCCACGTCTGGGCATGACTGTGGGCAGCCTGCGCAACCAGGCGCAGGTCGAAGGCATGAAGGGCGTGCATTCGGTACACGTGCTGCCGGGCGCGGTGGCGGTGGTGGCTGAACGCTGGTGGCACGCCAAGCGTGCGGTGGAAGCGGTCCAGGTCGACTGGCAGGAAGCGGCGGCCGACTCGACGCTGCGCGTGATGCCGGCGGACTTCTCCAGCGACCAGCATTTCGAGTTCCTCGCCGCCCAGCAGGGCCCGGCCCGTGATGACGAAAACGAAGGCGACGTGGCCGCCGCGCTGAAAGGCGCCAAGACCCAGGTCGAAGCGACGTATCACAACCAGTACCTCAACCACGGCCAGTTGGAGCCGCCCTCCGCCCTGGCCCGCTTCAACCCGGATGGCACCCTGGATATCTGGCTGCCCAACCAGGCGCCGGACATGTTCCGCGCCGATATCGCCAAGCGCACCGGCCTGGACCCTGCGCAGATCAACCTGCATTCACCGTTGCTCGGCGGTTTTTTCGGCCGGCATTTCCTGTATGACTCAGCCAACCCCTACCCGCAGGCCATCGCGCTCGCCAAGGCGGTGGGTCGTCCGGTCAAGCTGATCTGGAGCCGAGAAGAAGAGTTCCTGCGCGATGTATTGCGCCCGGTGGCCGTGGTCAAGTTCCGCGCCGCACTGGATGACAAAGGCCTGCCGGTGGCCATCGAAGCGGTAAGCGCCACCGAAGGCCCGACCGAAGCCCTCGCCGGCAAACAGGGCGACAAGATCGACCCTACGGCACTGGAAGGATTGTCGGGCAAGTCCTACGCCATCCCCAACAAACGCATCGCACAGATCTACGTCAAAGGCGCGCCCATGCTCGGTTACTGGCGTTCGGTGGGCAATTCGCTGAATGACTTTTTCTACGAGTCGTTCCTCGACGAACTGGCGGACAAGGGCAAACACGACCCCTATGAACTGCGCCTGCACCTGCTGCGCGACAACCCACGGCTGACCACCTTGCTGCAAGCGGCGGTTGAACTGTCCGGCGGCTGGAAGCGCGGCCCCTTCACCGCCGAAGACGGCAGCCGGCGTGCACGCGGCGTGGCCATGGCCTCGCCGTTCGGTTCCCACACGGCGGCGATTGCCGAGGTGTCCATCGAGAACGGCAAGGTCAGGGTGCACGATATCTGGCAGGCCATCGACCCGGGCAGCATCGTCAACCCGGCGATTGTCGAGGCTCAGGTGAATGGCGCGGTGGCGCTGGGCTTGTCACAGACCTTGCTGGAAGAAGCGGTGTACGTGGACGGCAAGCCACGGGCGCGCAACTACGACCTGTACCCGATCCTGGCGCCGGCGCAGATGGCGCGGGTGCATGTGCGGGTCGTCGAGAGTGGCGAAAAGATGGGTGGTATCGGCGAGCCGCCGTTGCCTGCCGTGGCACCGGCCGTGGCGAATGCGGTGGCGCAATTGACCGGCCAGCGTGTTCGCAGCCTGCCCTTGAGCCGACACACCTTCAGCTGACTTTCAGGAAATGCCCATGAACAACCGTCGATTCGCAAGAACCGCAGGCTGGCTGGCGCTGCCCTGCCTGGTCGCGGCAGGCCTGCTGGCCTGGTACGTCACCCGTGAGCCCGCCACACCGTTTGCACAAGCGCCGGCCACCGCCACCTTCGAGCCGGCCCTGGTCAGCCGCGGTGAATATGTCGCGCGTCTCAGCGACTGCGTGGCCTGCCACAGTCTGCCGGGCAAGGCGCCGTTCGCCGGTGGCCTGGAAATGGCCACGCCGTTGGGGGCAATCCATGCCACCAACATCACGCCGGACAAAACCACCGGGATCGGCAGCTACAGCCTGGCCGACTTCGACCGTGCGGTACGCCACGGCGTGGCGCCGGGTGGTCGACGGTTGTACCCGGCGATGCCCTACCCGTCCTACGTCAAGCTCAGCGACGATGACGTGAAAGCGCTGTACGCGTTCTTCATGCAGGGCGTGCAACCGGCCAACCAGGCGAATATCCCCAGTGATATTCCCTGGCCGCTGAATATGCGCTGGCCCATCGCGCTGTGGAACGGCGTGTTCGCGCCCACTGCAACTTATGCAGCCAAACCCAACCAGGACGCGCTGTGGAACCGCGGCGCCTACATCGTCCAAGGCCCCGGCCACTGCGGCAGTTGCCACACGCCGCGCGGGCTGGCCTTCAACGAGAAGGCGCTGGACGAATCCGGTGCGCCGTTCCTCGCCGGGGCCCTGCTCGACGGCTGGTATGCACCGAGCCTGCGCCAGGACCCCAACACCGGGCTGGGCCGCTGGGACGAGGCGCAGATCGTGCAGTTCCTCAAGACCGGGCGCAATGCCCATGCGGTGGTCTACGGCTCGATGACCGAAGCGTTCAACAACTCTACGCAGTTCATGCAGGACGACGACCTGGCCGCCATCGCCCGCTACCTCAAGTCACTGCCCGGCGACCCGCAGCGCGACGGCACTCCCTGGCAGTATCAGGCGGCCGCCACCAACCCGGACGCCCCCGGCGCCCACACCTACGCCACCCGCTGCGCCTCCTGCCATGGCCTCGACGGCAAGGGCCAGCCCGACTGGATGCCGCCCCTGGCCGGCGCCACCTCGGCCCTGGCCAAGGAAAGCGCCTCGGCGATCAACATCACCCTCAACGGTTCGCAACGCGTGGTAGCCGCCGGCGTGCCGGACGCCTATCGCATGCCGGCGTTCCGCGAGCAACTGACCGACCAGCAAATCGCCGAGGTGCTCAGCTACGTGCGCGGCACCTGGGGTAACAACGGCGGTGCGGTGGATGTGGAGGCGGTGGGCAAGTTGCGCGGGCATACCGACCCGGCGAGCAGCAGTCCGATCATCTTGCATATGCGCTGAGTTCAGGACTTCAGGTTTTTCACACTGGCAAATGTTGCCTCGCCCCGCGCCTGCTCCAATACATTCATTGGTGCGGGCGCCGGCAATGTGTGCAACGCTGGCTTGAGCATGATGGACCGCTCGCTGTCCGTGACGGAACGCTCGTCACTGGGGGGCACGCCGAAGTACTCGCGATAGCATTTGGAGAAATGCGGCGTGGACACAAAGCCGCAGAGCACGGCCAATTCGACGATTGAAATGGGTGTCTGCTTGAGCAACTGCCGCGCGCGGATCAGCCGCAGCCGCAGGTAGTAGCGCGAGGGCGAACAGTGCAGGTACTTCTGGAACATGCGCTCAAGCTGGCGACGCGACAGCGCGACATACGCCGCCAGTTCATCCAGGTTGATCGGCTCTTCCAGGTTGGCCTCCATCAATGCCACGACTTCCTGCAGCTTGGGCTGCTGGGTGCCGAGCATGTGCTTGAGCGGTACGCGCTGGTGGTCCTGCTCGTTGCGGATGCGCTCGTAGACAAACATGTCCGAGATGGCCGCCGACAATTCGTGCCCGTGCTCACGGCCGATCAGGTGCAGCATCATGTCCAGGGGCGCCGTGCCGCCTGAACTGGTGAGCCGGTCGCGGTCGAGGGTGAACAGGCTGGAACTGACGGTCACCCGTGGAAACGCCTCCTGCATCGCCGCCAACCATTCCCAATGCACGCTGCATTCATACCCGTCGAGCAAGCCGGCCCGCGCCAACACAACGCTGCCGGTGCAAATCCCACCCAGTCGCTTGGCATAACGCGCCTGGCTGCGCAGCCACTTGACCAGTTCGCCGGTCACGGTGCCCTGGATGCCGATGCCGCCGCACACCATCACAATGTCGGCGGGCGGCACGCTGAGGATCGAACCGTCGGGCGTGATCGGCACACCGTCGCTGGCCCACACCGGGTTGCCGTCCAGGCTTGCCGTGTGCCACTTGTAAAGCTCCTGGCCCGACAACTGGTTGGCCATGCGCAACGGCTCGACCGCTGCCGCCAGCGACATCAGGGTGAACTGGTCCAGCAGCAGGAAAACAATACTGCCGACCGGGCGGCCACTCATGATTGCGAAACTGCGGCCACCGGTTTTTGCGTGGGTTCCGGGTGCCGGGCGGTGAGCAAGCCGATCAAGGAAATCATCAGGGCCAGGACGAGGGTCGAAGAGACTTCGAAACGGTGTTCGGGCGTGACCAGCATCACCGTCAAGGCCGCGCAGATGAACGCGATGACCAGCCAGGTCAGCCACGGAAACAGCCACATCTGGAAGCTCAGCGTGACCTTGCGCTGGCGCAGGGTCTTGCGCATGCGCAACTGCGAAACCGCGATCACCAGGTACACCAGCAAGGCGATGGCCCCCGAACTGGCCAGCAGGAACTGGAACAGCCCGGCCGGCATGAAGTAGCTGAGCAGGGTCACGCCCGCGCCCAGGATGGTGCTGGCGATCACCGCCGCCCTCGGCACACTCGCCGCCGAGGTCTTTTTCATCAGTGCGGGTGCATCTCCACGCTTGCCGAGGGAAAACAGCATGCGCGAGGCAATGTAGATCGAAGAGTTCATGCAACTGGCCACGGCGATCAGTACCACCCCATCCACCAGCAGCTTGGCGTGGGGAATGTTCATCAATTCCAGTGCACGCTGATAAGAGCCGACCGAGGCCAGCAACGGGTCATCCCATGGCACCACGGAGATCACCACGAAGATCGACAGCAGGTAGAACACCCCGATGCGCCACATCACCGAGCGCGTGGCCCGGGCGATGTTCTGCGCCGGGTTGCTGGACTCGGCCGCCGCAATGGTGACGGCCTCCGTGCCGATAAAACTGAACATGATGGTGATAAAGGCGCCGACCACCGCCGACAGCCCGTTGGGCGCAAACCCGCCATGGTCCTGCATCAACTGGCCAAGCCCACTGGCCTCGCGTTCCGGCACCCAGCCCATCAGCACCGCAAAGCCCACGCCGATAAAACCGATGATCGCGATCACCTTGGCCATGGCGAACCAGAACTCGAACTCGCCGTACTTGGACACGCTGAACAGGTTGGTGACCACCAACAAAAAGATCGACAACAAGGCAAACAGCCAAGCGTCGATCTGCGGGAACCACTGGTTGAGGATATGCCCGGCGGCCAGGGCCTCGATGGGGATCACCAGCACCCAGAACCACCAGTACAGCCAGCCGATGGTAAAGCCGGCCCAGCGGCCGATGGCTTGGTCGGCGTAGGTCGAGAATGAGCCGGTGTCCGGGTTGGCCACCGCCATCTCCCCCAGCATGCGCATGACCAGCACCACCAGCAGGCCGGAAAACAGATAGGCCAGCAGCACCGCCGGCCCCGCCGCCGCAATCGCATGCCCGGACCCGACAAACAACCCCGCGCCGATAATCCCCGCAATGGAAAGCATGGTGACATGGCGCGGCTTGAAGCCTTGCGCCAACTGGCCGTTCGAGTCGTTGGAATTGAGGCTATTCATTGTTTTTGTTGTTCTCGGTGACCGGCGTGAGGACTGACTGGAGGGTCAGGCGATCGTCATTTTTGAATGATGGGTCACCTTACGCGGGCTGACTGGCGCGAAAATAGCCTGAAAACGGCGGGGGTTGGTCTGATATCGACATAAGACCTTATCTGGCTATGGAATCGGAATCTGACTACTTAACGGATCACCGGTTACGCACGGACATACGCGGGCACCCTCCTCAAAATCGATCCCTCACTGATAGGTAGGGATGTGCGTACCCGAATCGGGACCCGCAGACGCTGAACCAATGCCCTGACTGTCGCTTTGTCCAATTGCTTTTATATACATATAAAATATGCATAATGAGAACTTTCAGGATTCAATACGACAAAGCAAAAAGCATCACTAATCAGCAAAAGCACAAGGGCGTGAGCCTTGCCGATGCAGAACCGGTGTTTTACGACGAGACCGCTCTAACCATACAAGACAATGATCACGACGAAGAGCGTTGGATAATCATGGGTACGGACGCAAAGGGACGCGTATTGGTAGTGGCCTACACCTACCGCGATCCAAATTTTGTACGGATTATCAGTGCCAGGCGCGCATCCAAAAATGAACGGCGCCAGTACTTGGAGGCTTGAACCATGAAAGACGAATACGACTTCAGCTCCGGCAAGCGCGGTGCAGTCGCCAGCAACAAAGGCAAAACCCGAATCACTATCATGCTGGATGATGCGGTGATTGCAGCCGCCCGCGAGCGAGCGGAAAATGCAGGTACCGGTTATCAAACCGTGATCAACAACCTACTGCGCCAAGTGTTGGTTTCCCAAGACGCGCATAACCTCGGATCCGCACTGACGAGAAAAGCCAAAACCCTGCAAGTCATCAAGGAGGGAATCAGCCTTTGCGAAGTCGAAGCGCTGGAACAGCAGCTGATCGCGCTCGCCGGAGAGTTGAATCGAGTATTAGTCACACCAAAACCGACCAAACCAAAGGCTAAACCCACTCCGCTGAGGTAATCACTTGCCTACACGCTCGATAAACATCCGCCAGGCCACGCCCGACGACGTGCACGCCCTGATCGAACTGGATGCTTACGCCACGGCCCATACCCACCGCCGCGTATTCATCCATGATGCGGTGGTTCGCCAACACTGCCTCGTCGCCGTCGATAGCGCTGGCCGGTGTGTGGGATACCTGGTGCTGGCCCATGATTTTTTCGATCATGGCTTCGTGGCACTGGTGGTTGTGTCGCCGGTTTATCAGCACCAAGGTGTTGCGCTGCGGTTGCTGACGGCGGCACAAGCAGCGTGCAAGACGCCCAAGCTGTTTACTTCAACCAATGCGTCGAACACCGCCGCCCAGGCGCTGTTTGCAAAGGCCGGGTTCGTGCCGAGCGGGCACATCGAAAACCTTGACGATCACGACCCTGAGCGGGTGTATGTGAAATTCATCCAACCCCTGTGAGTGCTGGCCTCATCAGCTCCACGCCGCCTCCATCGAACCTCCCACAAACATCCACCCCCCTCGCGCACACTGGCACCTCCTGAAACCGCAAAAACGCTTCAGAGGTGCCCATGTTCCGAACCCTTGCGGCGAGTGTCCTGCTGATGTCCGCGCCCCTGGCGATAGCCACCCCGCTCACGGACGAACAACGCTCGGCCATCGACCGCTATGTCAACGCAGAAATAACCCGTCAGCAGTTGCCGGGCCTGGCCCTCGGTATCTTCCGAAACGGCCAGGCCGTGCTCGCCAAGGGCTATGGCCTGGCGAATGTGGAACTCGACGTGCCCATGAGCGCCGACAGCGTGTTGCAGTCCGGCTCGGTGGGTAAATCCTTTACCGCAACGGCCGTCATGATGCTGGTGGAGCAAGGCAAGGTCGGCCTGGACGACAGCATCCGCCAGTACTTCCCCGAGGCGCCGGCAAGTTGGGCGCCGATCACGGTCGCCCATCTGTTGTCCCACACGTCTGGCTTGTCGGCCTACGACACGCCAGCGCTGCAAAAGCCTGGTGGCCCATTGGATATACGCCGCGACTTCACCGAAGCGCAGCTGGCCAAGGCGATTGCCAAGCTGCCGCTGGACTTCAAGGCCGGGCAGAACTGGGCCTACGAAAACACCAATTTCGTGCTGCTCGGCATCCTGATCCAGCGTGTCAGCGGGATACCTTATGGCGAGTTTCTCCAGCAGCGTATCTTCACACCGTTGGGCATGCGCTCGACACGGGTCATCTCGGACCTCGCGATTGTGCCCAACCGGGCGTCGGGCTACGAAAGGGTCGACGGTGAGCTGAGGAACCAGGAATGGGTGTCGCCGACCTTCAATGCCACGGCCGACGGCACGCTCTATTTCAGCGTCCGCGACCTGGAGCGCTGGGACCGCGCCCTCTACGATGAAACCCTGCTGACACAAGCCTCGCTGCAACGGATGTGGACGCCCTACCCCTACGCCGGCAAACAGCGGGCGCAAGGCTACGGGTTCGGCTGGGAAATCCGCACAGTCAACGGCCACCCCGTGATCGAGCACGGCGGCTCCTGGCAAGGCTTTACCTCGTCCATCTCGCGCTACCTCGACGACCGGTTGACGGTGGTGGTGCTAACCAACCTGGATGCCGAACACAGCTACCCGGAAGTCATCGGACGTGGCGTAGCCGGCCTGATCGAACCCGGATTGAAGTGATCAGGGCCAACAAAAAATGCCGCTCTCCATCATTCCTCCACAAAACCTCCCATGAATGCGCACGTTCGTTGCGCACAATGGCTTTCATCAGAGTGCCCGGTCGACCGGGTTCACACGGAGAACGGCATGATTCCAGCCCTGTACGTCGCAAAAACCGGCTTGTCGGCGCAGGACACGCAGCTGACGACAATTTCCAACAACCTGGCGAACGTCTCGACCACCGGTTTCAAACGTGATCGCGCCGAGTTCCAGGACTTGCTCTACCAGATCAAGCGCCAGCCGGGCGCGCAGTCGACACAGGACAGTGCGTTGCCGTCGGGGTTGCAACTGGGCACCGGCGTACAGATCGTCGGCACCCAGAAAAACTTCAGCGCCGGCAACCTGCAAACCACCGGGCAACCGCTGGACCTGGCGGTGAACGGGCGCGGTTTTTTCCAGGTGTTGCAGCCGGACGGCACCACCGGCTATACCCGCGACGGCACCTTTCACCTGAACGCCAATGGCCAGGTGGTGACGGCCAGCGGCTTTGCACTGGAACCGGCCATCGTGGTGCCGGATAACGCCAAGACCTTTACCGTGGGCCAGGATGGCGTGGTGTCGATCACCGTGGCCGGCAACCCCGCTGCGCAAGTGATCGGCAACCTGCAAACCGCCGACTTCATCAACCCCGCCGGCTTGCAGGCAATCGGCAACAACCTGTTCCTGGAGACCGCCTCCAGCGGCGCGCCCCAGGTCGGCACGCCGGGGCTCAACGGGTTTGGCACCACACTGCAACGGTCTCTGGAGACCTCCAACGTGAGCACCGTTGAAGAGATGGTCAACATGATCACCACACAACGGGCCTATGAAATGAACTCCAAAGTGATTTCCACCGCCAACCAGATGTTGGGCGCCCTCACCCAGAAGCTATGATCAACACTTGCAAGCGTGGCCAGGGAGCGGCAAACACGACAAGGCTTATTCACCGAGCAGACTATGAACGATTTTCCCGTTGCATCCTCGCCCCTTCCGAACAGCGTCCGAGACACCCAGGCGCTGATCCTGATCGCCGAAGACGAGCCCGAGATCGCCGACATCCTGATTGCCTATCTCAAGCGCAGCGGCTTTCGTACCGCCCACGCCCTCGACGGCCGGCGCGCCCTGGAATTGCACCAGGCCCTCAAGCCCGATCTGATGCTGCTGGATGTACTGATGCCCCAGGTCGATGGCTGGAAGGTCCTGGCCGAGGTGCGTCATCGCGGCAATACGCCGGTGATCATGCTGACCGCCCAGGACCAGGACATGGACAAGCTGATGGGCCTGCGCATCGGTGCCGACGACTATATCGTCAAGCCGTTCAACCCGGCCGAGGTGGTGGCGCGTACCCAGGCCGTGCTGCGACGCTCCATCGCCTACAAATATGCCGCCGGCGCCAATGTGTTGCGGGTCGATGGTTTTGAAATCGACATCGAAAGCCATCAGGTCACGGTGAATATCGAGGGCAAGGTCCTGCCGCTGCTGCTGACCGTCACCGAATTCAAACTGCTCGCGCAATTGGCCCGGGCTCCGAAACGCGTGTTCAGCCGCGCCGAATTGCTGGCGCTGTGCTCACCGGAAAGCGACAGCCTGGAACGCACGGTCGACAGCCATATCAGCAAGTTGCGCCGCAAGATCGAAGACCTGGGGCTGCAAGGCGTGCCGGCAAGCATTCGCGGCGTGGGCTACCGGTTCGGGAGTGGCGTGTGAAGAAGCTCAATGGCTTGAGCCGCCAGATCATTGCCGCCATGTCGGCGGTGGTGCTCTGCGTGATCGCCCTGGCCGTGATCGGCTCCTACGTGTTTTATGCGCTGTTATGGACCTATTGGCCGCTCTCGGACGAGCAGGCCGATGCCTGGCTGCCGGCCAATGTCGAGTGGGCGTGGATGGCCTTGACCACCTGCGTCAGCCTGGCGGTGGGTGCCTTCGTGGCCACGCGGCTGTCGCGGCGGATCCTGATGCCGCTGAACTCGGTGGCCGAGAACCTGCGCAAACTGGCGGATGGCGACCTCGATGTGCAAGCCGTCGCCGGTGACCAGTCCATCGGCGAAGCGGCGATCCTGGTGGATGATTTCAACAGCATGGCCCAGCGCTTGAAGCGCATGGCACAGGAGCAGGCATTCTGGAATGCGGCGATTGCCCATGAACTGCGCACGCCGCTGACCATCCTGCGCGGCCGCCTGCAAGGCTTGGCCGAGGGTGTATTCGAACCGGACACGGCGCAGTTCTACAGCCTGCTCGGTCAGGTCGAAGGGCTGGCGCGGATGATCGAGGACCTGCGGGTAGTCGGCCTGGGCGACAGCGGCTACCTCGAACTCAATGTGCAGGACGCCGACCTGGCCGCCGGCATTGAAGAGGATGTGCGGCTGTTCGAACCGAGCCTGGTCGCCGCCGGTTTTACCCTGCAACTGGACCTGCAACGCCGGACCCTGCGCTGCGACCCCGCCCGGATACGCCAGGCCCTGCTGGCCCTGCTCGACAACGTGCGTCGGCACGCCACGCCCGGCAACGTCAACGTGCACCTGAGCACCCGCGATGGCATGCATTACCTGAGGGTACGCGACGACGGCCCCGGCATCGATGAGGACCTGGCCACGCACCTGTTCGATGCCTTCCAGCGCGGCGAAAACTCACGTTCCCGCGCCCAGGGCGGCAGCGGCCTGGGCCTGGCGGTGGTGCGCGCGATTGCCCTCGCCCACGGCGGTGCGGTGACGTGCCGGAAAATGGAAAACGGCGGAACGCTGTTTGAACTCAGTTGGAATCTTTGAGTAACCCAGGCCCCACCATGCGCATCTTTTCCATGATGTTCAGAACAACCCGGCGCTATCGATGCTTTGTCTTATTGGACGCCGAGGGTACGTGCGTTGCATTCAAAAGCTGTGCAGCACTGCCCGGAAACGGGCACTGGATCGAAGTTGAATGCATCAACTTGTCGTGGCTGGGCAACCCCTTTCCCAGCCGCGCCCGGATAGCTCAGCGAGCGTGAGAAATGAATTCGTCCTTATCACCCCTTGAAGAGTCGTTGAAACTGCACACTGCCCGGCTGAAACGGCTGCAGCGTTACTGGGTGCCGTTGCAACAGCGCGCGCCCAAATGGGTATTGGCGCTGTGGATCATCGGCGTAGCCGTGTCGCTGGCGACTCAATGCTGGTGCCATTGGTTCGTGACCGCGCCGCTGATCTGCGCGTTGATCATCGCGGAAATCGTGATCGACGAGGCGCAGATGACCCTGCTGTTGCGCACCGATGCCGTGCGCGATTTATTGAATACAGCCCGTGGTCGCTGCTGCTGAGCCTGCTCACCACAGCACGTCCACTCAGCACCACAAGCCCGCTCACTACAACCTGAACATTCCCTCAAACCGCGTGTTGTCCACCGTGCTCCCGCGCGCCTGCATCATTTGGAGAGCATCGGCAGGTCGAAATTAAAATGTACATGCATGTCGAGATTTATTGACGCACATGTACATTTATCCTAATTTCAAATCGCCAAGCCTGATGATGCCCACGAGGGAGCACACTCTGATGTCCAACGATCCCCTGCTGCAGCCCTATAAGATCAAGCACCTGACCCTGCGCAATCGGATCATGACCACGGCCCACGAACCGGCCTACCCGGTGGACGGCATGCCGCAGGCGCTGTACCGCGCCTACCACGTCGAACGCGCCAAGGCTGGTGTGGCCTTGACCATGACCGCAGGCTCCGCCGCGGTGTCGCGGGACAGCCCGCCGGTGTTCAACAATGTGCTGGCGTACAAGGATGAAGTGGTCGGCTGGCTGAAGGATTTGACCGACGAGTGCCACGAACATGGCGCGGCGGTGATGATCCAGTTGACGCACCTGGGCCGTCGCACACGCTGGGACAAGGCCGACTGGCTGCCGGTGGTGTCGCCTTCGCACCGGCGCGAGGCCTCGCACCGCTCCTTCCCGAAGAAGCTGGAAGACTGGGACATCGAGCGAATCATCAAAGACTACGTCGACGCGGCCGAGCGCATGCAGGCCGCCGGGCTGGATGGCCTGGAGCTGCAAGCCTACGGGCATTTGATGGACCAATTCTGGTCGCCGCTCACCAACGCGTTGGATGGCCCGTACGGCGGCCCGCTGGAAAACCGCATGCGCTTTACCTTCGATGTCCTGCGCGGCATTCGCCAGCGGGTCGGTGAAGACTTCCTGCTGGGCGTGCGCTACACCGGCGACGAGGCGCTGCCGGGCGGGTTCAATGCCAGCGAAGGTTTGCAGGTGTCGCACCTGCTCAAGGACAGCGGCCTGGTGGACTTCCTCAACGTGGTGCGCGGGCATATCGATACGGATGCGGGCCTCACCGATGTGATCCCGATCCAGGGCATGCGCAACTCGCCGCACCTGGAGTTTGCCGGTGAGATCCGTGCGTCTACCGGGTTCCCCACCTTCCATGCGGCAAAAATCCCCGATGTCGCCACGGCGCGCTACGCCATCGCATCAGGCAAGGTGGACATGGTCGGCATGACCCGCGCACATATGACCGACCCGCATATCGTGCGCAAGATCATCGAGCGGCGTGAAGAAGACATTCGGCCCTGCGTCGGCGCCAATTACTGCCTGGACCGCATCTACCAGGGCGGTGCGGCGTACTGCATCCACAACCCCGCCACCGGTCGCGAAACCAGCATGCCCCATGACATTCCCAAGGCAGCGGTGCCGCGCAAAGTGCTGATTGTCGGCACGGGACCTGCCGGGCTGGAAGCGGCGCGGGTCGCCGGTGAGCGCGGGCATGATGTGACGGTGCTGGAAGCGGCGGGCCGGCCCGGTGGGCAGATCCGCCTGACCGCCCTGAGCGAGCGGCGCCGCGAAATGATCGGCATCATCGATTGGCGCATGAGCCAGTGCGAACGCCTGGGTGTCAAGTTCCACTTCAACACCTGGGCCGAGGCCGAGGCCGTGCTGGCGCTGGAGCCGGATGTGGTGATCGTGGCGACTGGCGGCCTGCCGCATACCGAGGTGCTGGCCCAGGGCAATGAGTTGGTGGTGTCGACCTGGGACATCATTTCCGGCGACGTCAAGCCGGGGCGCCATGTGCTGATCTTCGACGACGCCGGTGACCACGCCGCCCTGCAAGCGGCCGAGGTGATTGCGCAGAGTGGTGCCAGCGTGGAAATCGTCACGCCGGACCGCTCGTTCGCGCCGGAAGTCATGGCCATGAACCTGGTGCCCTACATGCGCAGCCTGCAGGACCTGGACGTGACCTTTACCGTGACCTATCGGGTCGAAACGGTGGAGAAACGCGACGGTCGGCTGCTGGTCACTTTCGGCAGTGACTACGGCGCGGTGCACAAGCAGCGGGTGGTGGACCAGGTGGTGGTCAACCACGGCACCCTGCCCCTGGATGACCTGTACTTCGACCTGCGGGGGCATTCCAGCAACGGCGGCGCGGTCGAGCAGCACGACTTGATCGCCGGCAACGCGCAGCACCTGGTGACCAACCCCGAGGGCCGCTTCCAACTGTTCCGCATCGGCGATGCGGTGGCCGCACGCAACACCCATGCGGCGATCTACGACGCGCTGCGGTTGGTCAAGGATCTCTAAAGCGGCTCGAACACCCCCGGTGCGGTCTCGGCGTAGCCAAACGCCCCAAAGAAGCGGTCCAGTTCGCGCCGCTTCAAGGCCTTGCCGGTGAACACGCTGACGTACTGAGGAATGCGCCGGAAGCGCACCACCACGTCCTCGCTGGTGTTCATCGAGATGTAGCCGATCTGCGTCAGGTAGATGGTCCGCGCGCGCACATCGGCAGCCTCCTCATCGTAGCCAAAGCGCCGGAACATGCCGGTCAGGGCGTTGATACGGGTATCATCGGCCAGGGCGATTTCCGCGCTGACTTCTGCCGACTGCATGGCCCAACTGCGCACGGCAAATTCGAACTGCGAGTCGAACAGCTCCGGGTTCAGCCAGCATTCAAAGACGTTCAGAATCGCCTCGGAAATGCTTTCGGCGTAACGCTCGCACTGGAACACCAGGTTGCCGGTGTTCTTGTCGCGCCAGCGGGCCAGCAAGGCGGCGAGCAGTTGCTCGCGGTCCTCGAAAAACCAATAGAAACTGGTACGCGACAAGCCCAGCTGCTTGGCCAGTGGCATCACGCGCACGGCGTCGATGCCGGACTCTTTCAACGCCGCGTAGGCGGCGTCCAGCCACACATCGACCGAGCCTCGCCAGCCCGTGTCCTGGTTCTTGCCTCGCGGTTTTGCCGATTGAGCCATCGGGGGGGTCACCTTTGCCTGGGAAATGCCGGTCACTTTACACGCCCCCTTCCCTGCGTGCAGTTCGTCGGTAAAACCGCACAAAGAAAAAATCCAGACTACTGTACATACATACAGAAACGTAGTTGAGGATGAGCACCATGAATGACGATTTGAAGCAGGCAGGTTCTACCTCCACCGCACAGCCGACCACCTCATTCGAGCAGGCTAAGACCGGTCGAGCACTGGATTTCACCTGGGCGCCTGACGCCAACACGACGAACACCATCGTCTCGGCGGATTGTGTCGACTATCGGGTCGATACCTCCCGGGGCAGCCCCACCGGTGACAGCCACTCCATTGCACGGCTGACCTACGTCCAGGGGAATGGGGGTGGCCAGATCGGCACGCTGTTTCTCGAAGAGGTGCGTGCGGGCGTAGGCGCCAATACCCAGATAGGGCTGATGGTAGGACGCAAATGGGCAATGGACGCCGACACAGCGAATACCGGCAGCATCGGCACCTACGTCGTGGAACAGTTCGATGACATGCGTGCCAGCGTCAACTACGTCGGGGCCTTCGCCCGTGTCTTCGCCGACCCCAGGATGGTCAGTTATCACGCCGGGGGCCATGTACACACCAATATCTCGATCACCGGCAGCAGGGCCCTGAGCATGGCGGATTCAGGCAAGTCGATTCTGGTCCTGAGCAACACGGACGTGACCCTGACGCTGGGTGATGATGTGACGGAAGGGTTCAGGGCCACGTTGATCCAGGCGGCGGCAGGCAAGATCAACATCGTCGCATTGGGCAACCACACGCTCTACAGTAATGCGGGAAGCCGTACACGCACGCTGAGCCCCCTGGATGAGCTGGAACTCAGCACGTTTCCAGGCGGCCCGGTGTTCCTGGCCTTCCGGGTGAGGCCGGCAGCCTGAGGTAGCAGGCCAGGCCCCGGGCATTCGGCAGCAAGCAGCCTTGAAGATCAACGCGGCCAACGAGTTCCCTAGGAACACTCAGGCGCAAGTTCCCTGAGGAATGCCCAAACCAATGCGTTGAACACCTCGCCCTGGTCGTCATGCACATAGTGACTCGCGTCGGCCACCTCCACGGTCCGAATATGCGGGTTGCTCGCGGTCATTGCTTCCAACGTTGCTGCCGGCAGGAAGTCCGAGCGGCCGCCGCGAATAAACAGGGTCGGGCAATCCAATGCACGCACCGCCGGCCACAAATCCGTCGGCTCGATGCTCAGGCGCGCCTGGGCAATCCCCTGCTGATCATGGCGCCAGGTGATCCCTGCGTCGTTTTCTTTCATCGAATGCGCCAGCCTGGAGTTCAGGCCCTGCTCCGACAGACCGGGGCGTGACGCCTGCCAGAAGGCACGGGCCAGCTCCCAGTTCTCGAACTGCAACGGTGTCTGGCTCATCTCGCGACGGATACGCGCAGCGCCATCGCCCTGGCTTGAAGAACCGGGGCCGATGTCTTCAATCATCAGCCCCATCAGCCGCCCCGGGTGCTGCCGCGCATATTCAAGGGCGTTGGCACCGCCCAATGAATGCCCCAGCAAGACAAACCGCTGCAAGCCCACATGGGCGACGAAGTCAGCGAGGTCTTCGACATAGGACTGCGTGTGGTAGGTGTCGGGCGCGGCCCAATCACTCAGGCCCCGCCCGCGTTGGTCCAGGGCATAGATGCAATAGCCTGCGCCCAGGGACTGCACCAGCGAATCCCAGGTTTGCGCATAAGCGCGCAAACCATGCAGCAGCACCAGCGGCACGCCACCCGGCTTGCCCCAGCGCAAAAAATGCAGGCGCAGGCCGCAACGGTTGGTGAAGAAACAACTGTCAGCAAGCATCGGTGTGTTCCTCTAGAAACGATCGAAGCGATAAGGGCTTGGGTCGATGATCGGTGTATGCCCGCTGACCAGGTCTGCCGCGAGATGACCCGCTGCGGGCGACGTACCGAAGCCATGCCCGGAGAAACCCGTGGCCACGGTCAGCCCGGGGATCTGCGCAACCGGCCCGATCACCGGGTTCGAATCCGGCGTGACATCAATCGTACCGGCCCAGGCCTGGGCGATGCGCGCCTGCTCGAACACCGGCCAGGCGGCGATGAGGTTGTTCATCGCATCGCCGTTCAGCCGTGGGTTGGCCGGAGGGTCCTGCACCCGGACGCGCTCGAACGGGCTCACACTGCTGGAGTGCCAACGCCGTGCAAGCTTCAGGTCGTGCAGGAACGGCTTGCCCAGCGATACATCGAGCACATGACGCTGCGCCCGGAACTGCGGCATGTACTGCTTGGCGAGCAACAGGTGATCAAGGGTCAGGAAGGCGTCCAGCTTGCCGCGCTGGGTGACGATGAAACCGCCGTCCTTGTGCTTGCGGAACGAAAAGTCCGGTGCGCCGACGGCAATCTGCGTCGGCCCTTCCATGGGGTGGGTGCGCAGTACCGAGCAGGTCAACGGCAGGGTCGGCAACGACACCCCCAGGTTACCCAGGAAGCGCCGCGACCACATGCCTCCCGCCAGCAATACGTGGTCGCAGCGGATTTCACCTCGCTCGGTGACCACGCCACTCACGGCCCCGGCAGACATTTGCAGCGTACGCACCGCACACTGCTCGACAATCACCACGCCCAGCGCCATGGCCGCCTTGGCGATGGCGCTGCTGGCCAGGGTCGGTTCGGCACGTGCGTCAGACGGCGTGAAGATGCCACCCGCCCAATCGCCCACGCCGCCGGGCACCAACCCATCGATCTCACGCTTGCTGAGCAGCCGTGAATCCAGGGACAGATGCTCCACGGACTTGAGCCAGCCTTCATGCATCGCCATCTGCGCCGGGGTGCGGCCGACAAACATAATGCCTTCCTGGCGATAGCCGACATCCGCGCCAACCCGCTCGGGCATCTTGGCCCATAACCGGTCGGCCGCGAGGGCCAGGGGAATATCGGCGGCGTGGCGGCTGGTCTTGCGTACCCAGCCCAGGTTGCGCGACGACTGCTCGGCGGCGATGCGGCCTTTTTCCAGCACCACCACCGCGATGTTGCGTTCGGCCAGGGTCAATGCCGCCGTCAAGCCAATAATCCCGCCACCAATGATGACAACGCTGGTGGCGGCAGGAAACGCGGCGGATGTGTTCACGGGCGCAATAGTCGGTGCCATGATCAAGACTCGCTGATGGGCAAATAGGAGCAACCGCTGGCGGTCACTGCGACAGACGAATGACTTCGACCTGCGCCTTGGATGCGTTGCGATAGGCCGTCACTTCCAGCTCCACCTTGTAGACCGTCGACCCCAGTGGCGGGCACGTGACGGTGCTGGCCGGGTCGACGCCGCGAAACTTCTCGCCGATCAGGCCCATCACCGCCGGCACGTCCTTGGGGTCCTGGATGAACACCCGCGAACACACCACATCGGCCAGGCTTGCATCCACCGCCGCCAGGGCGGTTTCGATGTTGGCGAAGACCTGGTGGGCCTGCTCCAGGACGTCTTCCGGGATCAGTTTGGTCTGTGGGTTGCGACCTGCGGTGTTGGACACGTAGATCCAGTTGTCGACGACCACCAGGCGCGAATAGCTGGCCTGGTCTTCGAACGGCGAGCCGGTCTTGAGCTTGATGATGTTTGTCATGTCGAATGCCTCGTCAGAATAGGGGTTGAGTGACTTAACGCAGTACCGGGGTTTCCCACAGGTTCAGGCTGACGCCGATGCCTCGCCTGATCGCATTGCGGTACACCACCGTGCCCCAGGCCACGTCTTCCACGGGCATGCCGCCGACCGACATGATGATGATTTCCTCATCGGTCCTGCGGCCAGGGGCGGCGCCGGCGATGATCTTGCCGATGTCCTCGACGTCTTCCAGGCGCAAGGTGCCTTCGGCAATCATGTCCATGAAGCGCACGCCAATCACCGGCACGCAGTGATGCGCAGGCTTGGGCAACTCTTCAAACCAGGCCTGGTAAAGACCGGTGTTATCCAGCACCTTGCGCACGTCCGCCTGCTCCATGCCTTCATCGAGCGAGCAGGCCGCCGGCATCGCCAGAAATGCGCCCGGCTTGACCCATTCACGCCGCACAATTGGGTAGTTCGAGGGGTCGCCCGTTTCGCCGGAGCTACAATAAGTAACAAGGTCCGAATCGCGGACCACCTCTTCCAGGGTGTCCACCACCTTTATCGTGGTGATTTGCGGATAGGTCGCTTCAACCCACGCAATAAAATCGGTCAGGCTCTTCTGGCCACGGCCTTTGATTTTCAGCGTATCGATGTGCGGGCAGACCGCGATGAACGCCGCCAAGGTGGTCTTGCCCATCACGCCCGGCCCCAGCAGGCCCACGACTTTCGAGTCCTTGCGCGCCAGGTGGCGTGCGCCCACACCGGGAATGGCCCCGGTGCGATACGCCGACAGCAGGTTGGCCGACATGTGTGCCAACGGCGCACCGGTGTCGGGATCATTCAGGGTGAACATCAGGATCGAGCGCGGCAGACCCTTTTCGCGGTTGGCGATATTGGAGCCGTACCACTTCACGCCAGCGGTGCAGAAGCTGCCGCCCAGGTAGGCCGGCATGGCCATCATGCGCCGGTCGGCCGTGGGCTTGGGCATGTTCGGGAACGGCGAATCCTTGGGGAAAATCACCATCGCACCATGGGAATCATTGTTCGGCCCGGCCATGCGGTAGTCGCCGGCGTACAGCAGGCTGAACATCTCTTCCATGGTATTCACGCACGCCAGCATGTCGGTCACGCCCGCGCGGATCATGTCCGGCTCGGAGAGGTAGATAAAGTCGATTTTTGTAGTCGTAGACATAGTTATTCTCGGGTCGAAGGTGATACCGCTGCGGTAGGCGCAGCGCCACGCTGTCGAGGTCGAGTATCGAGGGCGCGGGGCCGGGTCGTATTGTAGTTTTCGGACACGCCAGGCCTTGTGTTACCGCCAGAGTTGGCGCGAATCCTGCGTGAAAAATCGCGCCTCTGAGCCTCTCGACAGTGCACCTATGATCTCGACTCCACGGCACCACACGGCAAACGAACAACCCTGGTTCGTTCTCAATTCGTCACGGTATTCGGTCATGCCCTCCGACCACCCGGCGATCTCGCACTTCTATGCGTTCGATGCGGCTCAATCGACTCAGGTACTGGCCGTTCCGGATGGGTGCGTGGACATCGTCTTCGACTGTGATGCCGTGCGTCCGAGCGCCAAGATCTGCGGGACGCCGCTCGCCGCCAAGGCGGTCGAATTGAACCCGAACCACCATTACTTCGGCGTGCGTTTTTCACCCGGCGTCATTCCCGGTTTCATCAATGTGCTGGCGGAAGAATTGACCGAGCGGGAGCTCGACTTGCTGGAGGTTTCGACGTTTGCCCGGCGCATCTTCGACAACATCGTGCAGGCGCCGCAGTTGAGCGAGCAAATGCGCCTGTTCAATGATTATCTTGCACCCCGCCTGATGGGCAAGGCATCACCGCTGACCGCCCTGGTCATTCAACAAGCCATGCGACATCGCGGGTCTATTCGCATCCACCAGCTTGAAGACCTCAGCGGCTACACCAGCCGCACGCTGCACCGCCAGTTCAGCCAGGATACCGGCATGTCGCCCAAGGCCTTTTGCCGGATCATCCGCTGCCAGGCCGCCCTGGACACCCTCAATACCTGCCGGGACGTGTCGTTCTCGGCGTTGGCGCTCGACCTGGGTTTTGCCGACCAGTCGCACTTCCTGCGCGACTTCAAGCAACTGGTCAGCACCACGCCCTGCGACTACCAGCGCAAAATGCTGCAGAACGCCTACGCCGAGCGGATCAGCTACGCCTGAGAATGGGCGCCCTAGCGGGTCGCCCTGAGGGTTTCGGAGGGTGACTCGCCAAACAGTTCCCGGTAATGCCCGGCAAAATGGCTCAGATGAAAAAAGCCCATCGCCACGGCAATTTCGCCAACGTTCTGGGAGCAGGCAGAGGTGCTGTTCAAGCGGCGGCGCACGGCATTCAGACGCAGGTTGCGCAAGTATTCGACCGGGCGCATGCCGGTCACGGCCTGGAAACTGTTCTGCAGGGTGCGCCGACTGACCCGCAGGTGTTCGCACAGATCAAGAATGCTCAGGGGCGTGTCGCCACTGGCGTCGATCAACTCCTGGCAACGCTTGACCAGGTAAGCACTGACAGTGACATTGCCACGCCGGCAACGCACCTCATCGGTGGCGTTGCTGAACAGATCGAGGAAGGCGTTGAGCAATTCGTCTTCAAGCATTTTTTCAGCCGCTGGGCTGACCGCCTCGGACTGTTCCACCAGGTGACAGAACAGGGGATGGATACGCTGGCGAATGCGCAAGAGTAACGCATCGTCCACGCTCAACTGAGAAGTGGTCTTCAGCCGCTTGAGCTGCTCGTTGGACAATTCGAAGGCCGCCAGTTTGGCGAAGCGCACCGCGTCGATATTGAACGCAAAAAAGTGCGTGCCCTCGGGCGCATGCAACACAAACTCCTCGCCATCGCGCAACAGCACCACGCTGTGGGTGCCCACCTGTTGGCCTTGCACCACCGGCGCGGGGCCCAGCGACATGGCTGCGCACAGCCGCCCTTTCGGGGCGTAACCGCGCTGGACCACGCGTTTGTCCAACACCTCCTGGAACACCTGGAAGCGATCGGCGGACAATTGCCGCAGCTCACTCGTCAGGCAACCACGGCCAAGCTGGTCATACACTTGGCGCCAGCCGTGGATAGACCCGGCGTGTTGTTGAGGGTCATTGAAGGTTCGCGCTTCAGCGAGCATGGTTGTCGTTCCTCGGTGGCCTGGTGTCTTCATCGACCTGAAAGGGACGCTGTCATCCTTGACCGCACGTGGGTTTACACCGGCACGGTGTCAGCGGTGAAAACCAAAGCCAGTTCCGTGCCAAACATCTGCAGGCGATAGGTGGTCGGCTGGATGCTCATGGGCGCCAGCAACGCCCCGGACAGCACGACCTGTCCCGCCTCCACCGGTTGACCGTCGGCCAGCAGGCGCCGGATCAGCCAGCACAGGTTGGCCAGCGGTGTGTCTTCGCGCTCCAGGGTATTGCCGTCGCCGTACAGCGCACCGGCGCACTCCAGGCGGTAGGTTGCATTGAGGTGCAGGGCTGGATCAAACGGCGTCCGTGGCCCGATGCAATAAAGCCCCGCCGCGGCGTTGTCGGCCAGGAACGCGCCGGCGCCAAAGGTCCAGGCTTGCCAGCGGCAGTCGGCGATTTCGAAGGCAGGCGCGACGTCACGGATGGCCGCCAGGATGTCCTCGTCGCTGTAGTCACCGGGCGCCAGGGTGCGCCCGATGACCACCGCCACTTCAATCTCCAGCTTGGGCTGGATCAACCGTGACAGGGCCACCGTCGTGCCCGGCTTGACGCTCATGTTCTCGGTCAACGCGCCGTACACCGGCTGATCGAGGCCAAAACGCTGTTGCGCGGCGCTGCCGGCGAAGGCGATCTTCCACCCGCTCAGGCGCTCGCCGGCCGCCAGGCGGGCGTCCAGCCCCAGGCGTTGCAGCGCGTAACCGGAATACGGATCCAGCGTCTCGGCGGGCAGCGGCGGCAGGGCCTGCCGGGTCAGGGTGGCCTGGTGCAAGCGGTTGAGCAGTTCGTTGTTGTGGCTCATGACAGTTGCTCCGCCAGTTTGCGCAGTACCCCATCCAGTCGCTCGGGCGTGGTGATCGCGGCGACAAAACGGTCCGGCCGCACCACTACGATGCAATCGCGCACCTTGGAGAACCACTCGCCCAGACGGTTATCCACGTCTTCCACGCTGATGGCGTCCATCGCCGTCAACGGCTGGTGACGGCCCAGGCCGCTGCGCGAACGATTGACCTGGATGAAGCGTGTGTCCCAGCGCGCCCAGAATGTCGCCATCTCGTCACTGAGTTGCTCGCGCGGGTTGACCCGGTAACCCAACACCGCATAGGAATGCCCCAACACGTCATCCAGGCGCCGACGCTGACCCTTGGCGTCTTCGATATAGGGCTGCACAAACAGCTGGCCGACCAGGTCGTCCTCACGCAGTTCGGCACGTTCGTGATAGACCAGACCCTTGGTGATGGTGGCCTTGGGTTTGAACTTGAACTCCAACAGGTGCGAGCGCAGGTTGTCGACGCTGTTCACTGCCTGGAACAACCAGTCGCGCACGCCGGCCATCAAGGGGTTGGTCAAGCCCAATACCGCGCCCATGTTGTCGGCCAGCGCCACCAGCTCGGTGGCGTGCCCGCGACGCTCTTGGTCGTAGCTCACGAGAATCCCATGGGCGGCACGCCCCTGGATGATCGCCGCGAGTTTCCAGGCCACGTTGGCCACGTCGCGCAGTCCGGAGTTGAGCCCTTGCCCGGCCCAGGGCGGCGAGATGTGCGCCGCATCGCCCACCAGCGCCACGCGGCCCTGGACAAAGCGCGCCGCGACCCGTGAATGGTGGGTGTAGGCGCGGATACGGATGATGTCCAACTGGTCGACCGCATCGCCGATATGCCCACGGATCAGGTCGCGGATGGTGCTTTCGTCGCACATCTTCGCCTCGTCCTCGCCCTCCATCAGCATGAACTCCCAACGCCGCTGCTGGTAAGGCAAATAGATGCACACGAACGGTCGCTGCGGGTCGGCATGCAAGGCAGTGTAAGGCGCGTCCAGCGTGTCATTGGCGGTGTCGACCACCACCCACTTGCGCGCATGGGTCAGCCCCAGCAACTCGACCCCGAGTTTTTTACGCACGGTGGAGCGGCCGCCGTCGGCACCGATCACATAATCGGCGCGCAATTCATAGACCTCGCCCCGGGCATCGCGCACCTGCAAGGTCACGCCCTCGCCGTCCTGCTCCAATTCGAGCATTTCGTGGCCTTGGCGCAACTCGACGCCGGCATGCCGGCCGAGGGTTTCGCGCAGCGTGCCTTCGAGCAACTGCTGCATGAAGATGTTGCGCATCGGCCAGCCGTAGTGGGCGGTGCTCGGCTTGACCTCGGCGAAACACACGCCACGTGCGTTGTAATAGCGCAACGGCACGTCGCAGATCATGTCCCGCGCGGCCAGTTCGGCAACGCCGATGCCCTGCAACACCCGCAGCGCTTCATCGTCCATGCCCACCGCACGCGGGTAAGGCAGGATGCAATCAGCCAGTTCAAGGACGACGCAGTCGACACCGTACATCCCCATATAGTGTGCGGCCGTGATCCCATTGGGACCGCCGCCGACAATGACAACTTGGGTCTTCTCCTGCTTCATCGCTCATCACCGCTTTCTTGTTGTGGTTGTAATCCGGTACAGCTCAAGGCGCACGCCTGCTGTCAGTGCAGCCCATCCAGGCCTTTGACGTCTTTAGCCTGCAGGCCGCCCAGGCGCGCATGCAAGCGTCCACGCGTGGCGAAGGCCCAGATGATCACGACCTCGTCGGGCGCCGGCCCGTCGCCAAACATCAGCGATATGCTGTCGTAGTGGGAACGGACGTACAGGGCATCCTTGTGCGCCAGCGGTACGTCGATGGTCGACCCCGGCCCGCCACGCTTGCCGGTGGACGGTACCCAGGATTTGCCGCCGCCCAGCGCGACGCGGATCGGGTCGGCTGCCGGGTTGGTCAGGAATGCGTTACCGTGCTCGTACTCGCCCTCGCTGCCCACCAGGATCGCCTTGCCATAGCTGACAATCTCACGGGCGCCGGCCAATGCCTGGATGCGCCGGCCAAACTCTTCGCCCAGCAGCGGCGAAGGGTCGACCAGTTCGGCGAGCGACTCGCTGTAGCGACCGGCATAAGGGTTGGCGATCACGGCGGCAATCGCATATTTGAACAGTGGCTCGCCATCGGCCAGTTGGCCGGTTTCGTTGGCCAGGGTTTCTTCGACAAAGCTGTACCATTTGCGGATGTGATAGCTAGCAAAATTCGCGGTTTTCATCGGGGTTGCCTCAAAGTGGGTCCAGTGGGTCCAGGTTGAAATGTCGGCTCGGTGCGCCAGCGGCCTTGAACCGGGCCTTGCCGCGCGCATCGTCATGCTCGGTCTCGAGGAAGAATTCCATGCGGTTGCCGTCGGGGTCGTTGAAGTACACGCCATGGCCGATTTCGTGGTCGGTGATCTTGACCACCTCGACACCCTTGCCCAGCAACATGCCGTAGAGCTGGCGCAGGGTGGTCATGTCTCCGTCGATTTCCAGGCCGTAGTGTTGCAACCCCAGCCCACCCTGATGGGCGCCAGGGTCGGCGCGGATCAAGGCGATGTCGTGGTGCTTGCCGCCAAACGCCATCATGACCCAGCTCTCGCCCCGGGCACTTTCGTGCATGCCCAGAATGTCGGCGTACCAGCGCGCCGACACGTCCGGGTCACTGACCCAGAGCGATAAGTGAGTACGCAGGATCTCGACTTTCATGGCGATATACCTCAGTGCTTCTTGACGATGGATTGATGCCCGGCCTTGATCTGCGCCACGGCCGGCGTCCACAGCACATCGGCGATCTCGCTGAAGTCGCGCCACTGTTTCTGCCAGCCGTCACCGCCGTTGTCGGAGGTGAACAGATGCCCGTACTTGGTGCCCGCCACGATCTGCCGGGGGTTGGCCGGGTTGAAGGCAATCGCCCACACGCAGGAATTGGGCTGCTGGGAAAGCGGCAGCACTTCCCAGCTGAGCGCCGCATCGCGGGACACCAGGATCTTGCTGGTGGTGCCCGGCGTGCCATCGGAAATGCTCAGGTACAGGTCGCTTTGCGAGCCCAACGGCGCGTTCATGGCGCGGATGTAATACAGGCCGAAGGCTTCGCGGCCGATGATGCCAGTCCAGGTCAGCCCTTCGTCCAGGCTGCGGTAGACCGCGTTGACGCAGACCACCACGATGACTTTCTGGCCATGGTTGGGCAGTACCAGGATGTTGTGCACGTCCGAGTTGAACTCCCACAACAGGCGGTCATCGACGCGGGTCCAGCTGTCGCCGCCGTCGCGGGAGTGGAACAACCCACCCTCTTCAAGGCCGAACCACAGCTGGTCGGGGTCGGTCGGGTCGTAGGCAAACGCCAGCAGGCGTGGGCGACTGACGCCGTCGCAAAACTCCGGAATTTCCACCGGTGCCCGATCCCAGCTCAGCCCACCGTCCAGGGTGCGCCACAACACAGCGCGGGAAGGTGCACCGGTGCCGACGAAAATCCGTTGTGCGTTCCGTGGGTCCACCGCGACTTTCCACACGGTCTGCCCGTTGAACGGCGAATCGACGCGCTGCCAATGGCCGCCGGTGTCACGGCTGACGCACAAGCCCACGTCGGTGCCGGCATAAATCACCTCGGGCGCGTCGGGGTGCAGGCTCAGTGAGCGAGTGATCGCATCGAATTCCAGGTCCTGCCCCAGGCCCAGGCGATGCCAGGTACGGCCATCGTCGGCACTGCGGATCACCGCTTGCCCGACGGTGGCCACCAAAAGGGTTCCGTTACTCATCACAGATGCTCCTCAGATATAGATACCACGGGTCAAACCGCCGTCGATGCCGATGGACTCGCCGGTCACCGCGCCGGCCTTGGGCGACGCCAGGAAACCAATCAGCCAGCCCATTTCAATCGGGGCGAGGGTGCGGCGAATCGGCGTCGCGTCGATGTAAGCCTGCTCGACCTGCTCCGCGGTCTTGCCTTGCTTGACTGCTTCGCGGTCATACAGCTCCTGGATATGCGGGGTATCCACAACGCCTGGGTGAATCAGGTTGACCGTGATGCCCGAGGGGCCAAGCTGGTCGGACAGAGTCTTGGTCATGTGGGCGATGGCCAGGTTGCGCATGCCCGACAGCACCTTGCTACTGCGTCCGGTGAGGCCACCGATGTTGATGATGCGACCGAAGCCGGCGGCCTTCATGTGCGGGGTCACGGCCTTGGCGCAACGGAAGTAGCCGATCACTTTGGTGTTGAGGTCCGACAGCAGCTCATCGTCACCGGCGTGTTCGATGTCATTGCGCACTACGCCAGACGGCGCAGCGGCACCGTTGACCAGGATGTCGATGCGGCCGAAGTGCTTGTAGGCGGCTTCGACCATTTCCGACACGGCGGACATCTCATTGGTGTCGCAGAACAGCGGCAGCACTTCGTTGCCGGTCTGGGCGCTGATCTCTTCGGCGGCCAGTTGCAGGAACGCCATGCGGCGCGCGCAGATCACCACCTTGCAGCCTTCTTCGGAGAGAAAACGTGCGACTTCCTTGCCGATGCCCATGCCGCCACCGGTAACGATGGCCACGCGGCCTTTCAATTCCAGATCCATAACAATTACCTCGTGTGATTATTCAGTTCAGGCCAGATCGACAAACACGCTTTTGGTCTCGGTGTAGGCATCGATCACGTTCTTACCCATTTCCCGGCCCCAGCCGGATTGCTTGTAGCCGCCGAATGGCGAGGCCGCATCGACCACGTTCCAGCAGTTGACCCACACCGAGCCCGCCTTGAGTTGCGCCGCCACGCGGTGTGCCGAGCGCAGGTCGCGGGTCCACAGGCCGGCCGCAAGGCCATAGGGCGAATCGTTGGCGCGCAGCACCAGGTCATCGATTTCGGTCCAGCTCATTACCGTCAGCACCGGGCCGAAGATTTCTTCGCGGGCGACGCAGGCCGCCTCGGCGCGATCCAGGAACACACTGGGCGCAATGAAGTGGCCACGCTCCAGGTGGGCCGGACGCCCGCCACCGCAGATCAGTTCGGCGCCCTCTTCCTGGCCGCGTTGCAGGTAGCCCTTGACCGTCGCCAGCTGGCGCCCGGAAACCAGCGGGCCCATGCTGCTGGCCGGGTCCAGGCCATTGCCGAGGACATGGGCGGCGGCGTGCCGTTCGAGTTCTTCGAGGACCTGGTCCAGCACGCTGGCGTGCACGTACAACCGCGAAGCGGCGGTGCACACCTGGCCCTGGTTGTAGAAAATGCCATCGGCGGCGCCTTTGGCGGCGCGCACGATATCGGCGTCGGGCAGGATGATGTTCGGCGACTTGCCGCCCAGTTCCAGCGAGACCTTTTTCATGTTGCGCGTGGCCGCTTGCGCGATCAGCCGGCCGACCTGGGTCGAGCCGGTAAAGGCGATCTTGTCCACATCGGGATGCTCCGCCAGCGGCGCACCGGTTTCGGCGCCAAGGCCGGTGACCAGGTTGACCACGCCGGCCGGGAACCCCGCCGCCTCGATCAACTGCACCAGGCGGATCGCAACCAGCGGCGTTTGTTCGGCAGGCTTGAGCACCGCGACGCAACCGGTGGCCAGCGCCGGGCCGAGCTTCCACACGCACATGTTCAGCGGGAAGTTCCACGGCACGATCAGCGCGCAGACCCCCACCGGTTCACGCAGGGTGTAGTTGAGCATCGGCGCGCCGCTGGCCGGTGAAACGGGCAAGGTGCTGCCTTCGATCTTGGTCGGCCAGCCGGCGAAGTAACGCAGGATGGTGGCGGCGCTGGCCGCTTCACCGCGCGCTGCAGCAATCGGCTTGCCGTTTTCCAGGGTGATCAGCTGCGCCAGTTCTTCGCGGTGCTGGTCCAACAGGTCCGCCAGGCGGAACAGCAGGAGGCCGCGCTGGGCCGGTGACTGCAACGACCAGGCGCCGTTGAACGCCGAACGCGCGGCGGCAACGGCGGCGTCCACGTCCCGTGCACCGCCCTGGGCCACTTCGGTCAGGGTGTCTTCGGTGGCCGGGTTTTCCACCGCAAAACGGCGGCCATCGGCAGCATCCTGCCAACTGCCACCGATAAACAGGCGCCCCGGCTGGGACAGAAAAGCCTGGACGGCGGGTAGTACTTCAAACAGCTTCATGGTCGACTCCTTCACAGCGCCATTTCGATCAGGCAAGGCCCGCCGTCGGCATTTGCATTGGCCAGCGCCCGTTGCAGTTCGGCATTGGTGTGCACCGTGCTGGCTGGCACGCCGTAGCCTTTGGCCAGGGCTTTCCAGTCAATGCGCGGGCTGTCGAGCACCGTCAGCTTCAGGGCTTCGGGTCCCAGTTCGGTCATGCCGAAACGACGCAACTCGTTCTGCAGAATCGCGTAGCGGTGGTTGGCGGCAATCAGGATCACCACTGGCAGTTGCTCGCGGGCAATGCTCCACAGGGTTTGAATGGTGTACTGGGCACTGCCGTCCGATTGCAGGCAGTACACGCGGTTGCCGCGCTCGGCCAGGGCGGCGCCGAAGCCCACCGGGATACCCTGGCCGATCGCGCCACCGGTGTTGGTCAGTACCCGGTGCCGAGCGGCGCGGGCCGAAGCGGTGAAGAACGGATAGCCGCAGGTGCCGCCTTCGACGGAGACAATGCTGTCGTCCGGCAGGGCGGCAGCCAGCAACTGGCCCACCGACTGTGGGGTCAGCTCGGCGTGACCGGGCGGCAGTTCGATGCCCTGGGGCGTCGGCACATAAGCGGGTGCATCCAGGGCGTCGGCCAATGCCGTCAGCGCGCCGGCCACATCGTCACCGACATCGGCCAACGCCAGCAGGCGCTCACGTTCGGCCAGGCGCGACGGGATGCCTTCGTAGCCGAAGTAGCTGATGGGCTCCGGCACGCCGGCGCACACCACCAGGTCGTATTGTTCGAGGATTTCAATCGCCACTTCCGGGAAGTACGGCAGGCGGTCCAGGTCCGGCAGGCCACCGCCACGGTAGCTCAGGCGTGGAAAGGTCTCGGCGAACAGACGCACGCCCGGCAGTTGCGCCAGGCGCCCCGCCGCTTCCAGGCCGGCAACCGACAAGCCTTCGTCGCCGACGATAAACACCAGGCGCAGGCCGTCACGCAGGGCCTTGGCCACGTTCTCGATGCGGTCGCCGGCAAAGCGCCGGACCGGCGGGCGGATCGGGGCGAATACACCGCTGTGGGTCACGGCATGGGCTTGCAGGTCCATGGGCAGGATCAAACTGGCGATCTGCCCCTTGGCCTGCCAGGCCGCGCGCATGGCTTCCTGCAGATCCTCGCCCACCCCCGACGCCGTGCGCGAGGTGCGCACCCAGCCGGAGACCGCGCCTGCCAGGGCCTGGATGTCACTGGCCAGCGGCGGGTCGTAGTTGACGTGCCAGGAGGCGTGATCGCCGATCACGTTGACGATGGGAGTGTTGGCGCGCCGTGCGTTGTGCAGGTTGGCGATGCCGTTGGCGAACCCGGGCCCCAGATGGGTCAGGGTCATGGCCGGTTTGCCGGCAATCCGGCCATAGCCGTCCGCCGCGCCGGTGCAGACCCCTTCAAACAACGACAACACCGGCTTGAGTGCAGGTGCGCTGGCCATCGCCGCCACCAATGGAATTTCGGTGGTTCCGGGATTGGCGAAGCAGTACTCGATACCGCTTGCCGCAGCCGCATTCACTATCAGTTGCGCACCATTCATTTTCAGCCCTCTTGCTTGAGCGTTTGCAGTGATGAGATTTATCACACACAAAAATTCAATCAACAAGCATTTTATTTTGATTTGTCTCATTTAGTGAGATTTATGTGATTTTTTTGCGACCTCAAAAGCACAAAAGATTGCGTTTTTCTTTCACTGCGGTAGTGTTGCGCCAGCGGAACGCAGCACGTGCCCCTCCCCTTTTTAGGAACGAAATGAGCAGCCTGAGCAAATTGCTGAGCGTCCTGGACCTGTTCGGCCCACAGACATTGAAGATCGACCCCGACACCATCGCCGAGCGCATGGGCCTGTCACGGGCCACCGTGTACCGCTACGTCAAGGACTTGTGCGATGCCGGCCTGCTGACCCGCGTGGATGCCGGCAGCTACGGCCTGGGCCCACGGGTGATCGAGCTGGACTGGAAGATGCGCCAGTACGACCCGATCCTGCTCGCCGGGCGCGAGCTGATGCACGAGTTGTCCGCGCAAACGGGCCTGGCGGTGTTTGCCAGCGTGTTTTATGACGGGCGCATCATCAACACCTACATCGCCGAGCCCACCGACACCTATCACTTTGCGTTCGGGCGTGGGCAACCGTTGCCGTTCTTTCGCGGCGCGCAGTCGAAGGTGTTGATCGCCTACCAGAAAGGCCGTCGCCTGCAACGCCTGTTCGACGAGCACCTGGCCAACGACCCCGCCAGCCCCTACGACTGGGCGGGGTTCAACAAGGCCGCGAAAAAGATCCGCAAGGACGGCTACTGCCTGACCCACGATGAGCTCAACCTGGGCCTGACCGGTATCGCCGCGCCCATCATCCAGACCGACCTGGACGAAGTGGTCGGCAGCCTGTCGGCCGTCGGCAGCACGCAAAGCTTCAAGCTGCTGCGCCAGGAAACCGTGATAGAGATGGTCATGGACACCACGCGACGGATCGCCGACAACATGCGCAACCCGCCTACCACCAGAACGGCATAGGTATCCCAACGCCGTACCCAGCCATGCTCAGAACGGCACGGCCACGGTCACCTGGCTGTACACATTGGTGCCATTGCCCCCCACCTGATTACCGCCCGTGGTCGCGTCCTTCTCGGGCTTGTACAGGCCAACCAGCGGGGTGACGATCAGGTGCGGGTTGACCGCCCATTCGGCATACAGGTCCAGTTCCCGGGCAGTGAGGTTGATTGCATCGCGCTTGCGCACGGTGTCGAAATCGAAGAACAGCGCGCCCAGGGTCAGGGTTTCCAGCGGGGTCGCCTTCAACCCGACATGCTGGACCCGTGTATTGCTGTTGAACGGCCCCGAGTAGTTGCTGGCGACTTCGCCTTGCAGCCAGGTGCCGTACCCCAGGCTCTGGCCGGTGAACAACGAGTCCCACTTCTGTGAGTAGCGCGCATAACGGTACGTGAGTTTGGGCGACCAGGCGCTATCGGCAAAAGTGTAGCCTGCCTCGCCGTACCAGGCGTTTTGCGGGCCGGCGTCCTTGTCCTGCCAGGCGTACTCGAATGCCAGGCTGACGTTCTTGACGCCCGCATCGCCCTCACCGCGCACGCTGTAGACATTCATGCCCTTGCGCTGGCGCTGGAAGTCACTGGCCCATTGATCGTTCACGTTGATGCCGTGGATCCAGGTCAGCCCGATCGTCCCCGGCTGGGCGGTGTAGTCCAGCGTACCGGCGGCCAGTTCGGTTTCGGCCTGGGCGCGGTTGTCGGACTTCAACCACAGCAGGCTGCCATGCAGGCCGTCCTGCCCACCCAGGCGCACATACGCGGTCTGGTCGAACGCATGCCGCGCCGCCAGGTAGAACGCCCCCCCGCGGTTCAGCTTGCCATCGGCGGGGCCCTTGCCCAGGTTCGGCCCGTCATCGTTGATCAGGAACCCACGACCCAGCTTGACCACCTGGCGCCCAGCGGAAATATCCACGCCGTTCTTGCCCAGCGCCGGGAATAGATCGTCGGACCGCCAGCCGAGGTACGCGTCTTCAATCTTGGTGGTGCGCTCGGTGCCCAGGGTGTTGCCTGCCGGGTCGCCATCGCCCCAGGTAGCGGAACTGAGCAGTGCAAAGGCACCGTACGCGGTGCCGTTGCCGGCGAGGGCCTGGTCGCCACTCAAGCCATACTTGATAAAACCCTCGCGCCAGGTAGAACCGCCGGGAGTGCCGTCGTAGTTCTTGCGGCTGTTGAATTGCCCGAACACCGCGGTCATGTCGGCGTTGAGGTGACGACTGTCATCGCTGTACAGCTCATAGGCATGCGCGGACGGGAAGGCGCAAAGCACCAGGGTGCACGCCAGCGCGGGGCCGATAAGTGGAGGGTGCATGGCTCAGGCTCCTTGTGCTGGCTTGCGAACAAACAGCAATTGCTGACCGGTGAACTCCAGCAGGCCTTCCAGGCCGAACTCGACGCCAAACCCGGACATCTTGCTGCCGCCAAACGGCGTGTTCGGCTGGATCTGCGCATGACAGTTGACCCACGCCACCCCACTCTCCAGGCGGCTGGCCAGGAGCTGGGCCTGTTCGACATCCGGCCCCCACACCGAGCCGCCCAGGCCCATGTCACCGGCATTGGCGCGCCGCAGCACGTCTTCCACGTCGCGGTAGGCGATCAGCGGCAGCACGGGGCCGAACTGCTCTTCGTCGACCAGGCGCTGACCGTCGGTGACGTCGGCCACCAGGGTGGGCGGGTAGAAAAAACCGGAGTGATCCAGGCGTGCGCCGCCGCACAGCACCCGCCCGCCGTTGGCCCGTGCGTCGTCGACCAGGGCTTCCACCAGCGCCAGCTGTTCCAGGTTCTGCACCGGACCGAAGGTGACCCCGGCCTCCAGGCCATCCCCCACCACCTGGCGCGCCGCGATCTGCGTCAGCGCCTCGGCGAAGGCCTGGTATTGCGACTCGTGGATATACAGGCGCTTGAGGGCGGCGCAGGTCTGCCCCATGTTGAGAAACGCCGCCTGGAAGATCGCCTCGGCCACCTCTTGCACCGGCGTGCCCGGCAGGATGATCGCCGCGTCGTTGCCGCCCAGCTCCAGGGTCAGGCGCTTGAGGTTACTGGCAGCGCCGCGCATCACGCTTTGCCCGGTGGCAGTGGAGCCGGTGAAGACAATCTTCTGGATGCCTGGATGCGCCGTGATCGCGCTGCCGAAGCCTTGCTCGCCCGTCACGCAATTGATCACGCCGTGGGGCACATGGCGGGCGATGATGTCGACCAGGCCCAGGGTGCTCAGCGGCGTCAGGCTCGACGGTTTGCTGATCACGCAATTACCGGCCCGCAATGCCGGCATGATGTGCCACACGGCGATCATGAACGGCCAGTTCCACGGCGTGATCGAGGCCACTATGCCCAAGGGTTTGCGGTGCAACTCGATGCGTTGGGTGGGGGTGTCTTCCACCAGCTCCACGGCAATGTCTTGCCCCGCCGCGTAGCGGGTCCAGGCGGCCGCGCCCATGACTTCGGAAAACGCCAGTTCCAGCGGTTTGCCTTGTTCCTGCACGATCAGCCGGGCCAGTGCATCGGCCTCCCGTTCGATATCCGCCGCAATCGCCAGCAGGCGTGCGCTGCGGTCGGCGTGGCTGCTGTGGCGCCAGCTTTTGAACGCCACCTGCGCGGCCTCCACCGCCTGGTCGAGTTGCCCCAAAGAACCTGCCGGGCAGTGGGCGAACACCGCCCCGGTGGCCGGGTTGACCACTTCGAACCGCCCCTGCTCACCGGCCACCAGGGCCCCGTTGATAAGCATCTTGTAGTTGTGCATTTGCAACCTTCCTTTCACACGCTGGCGGGCCTGGCCGAAGGACGGCAGGCCGGTTTTATCTGGATGATCGGGTGTGGCTCAGAGCTTGTGGCTGCCCAACGCGTGGAAGCGCTGCGGCGAGAGTTTGCGCAAGCGTGCGGCGAGGTAAACCCCGATGATCAGGGCCACGGGGATGATCGCGCACAGGCCATAGGACAGGAGCTTGCTGGCCCCGGTCAGCACGTCGAAGTGCACCACCGCCAGCACCAGCACCGACACCAGGGCCAGGCTGGAGAAAACGGGGAGGATACGCCCACGCCAGAGCCCGACGTTCAGTTCGGGATGACGCTGGAAGTACACGCACACCGCCACCGACGTCAGCGCCATCAGCAGGATGACGCACAGCGTCGCCAGGTTGGACAGCCAGGCGAACAGTTGCAGGATCGGATCGGCATCCATGGCGGCAAAAATCAGCACCACCACTGCTGCGATCAGGCTCTGCAAGGCCGAGCCCATGTGCGGGCTCTGGTGTACGCGATGGGTGGTGCCCAGCAGGCTGTGCAGCAACCCATCGCGGCCAATCGCATAGAAGTAACGCGCGGCGGCGTTGTGGAACGCCAGCAGTCCGGCATAGATACTCACCATGAACAGCACGCGGATGACCTGGGTCAGGTGCGGGCCGACAAAATGGTCGGACATGCCGTAGATAAAGGTCGTCGGATCCTGCAAGGACTGCAACAGCGGCACGATCTTGTCCGCGCCGACGCCCACCACCATCGACCATACCGACAACGCGTAGAACCCGCCGATCAGCAGCACCGAACAGTAGGTGGCAATCGGAATGGTGCGTTGCGGGTTCTTCGCCTCTTCGCCGTAGATGGTCGTGGCCTCGAAGCCGATGAACGCCGCGAAGCAGAACAGCAGGCCAATGGACGGCGTGCCGCTGAATACGTGATGGCTGCTGAACGACGCCAGGTTGACGCCACTGTCTCCGCCTGACCTGAGGATCGCGAAATCCAGGATCAGGATCGCCAGGTACTCGGCAATCACCACCACCGACAACACCCGCGCCGACAGGTCGATCTTGCGATAGCCCAATATCGCCACGCTGGCCATCGCCAGCAGCGAGTACGCCCACCACGGCAACTCCAGGCCGAACACACTGGCCATGGTGCCGCTGACCACCCCGCCGAACATGCCATACAAGCCGACCTGCAAGATGTTGTAGGCAAACATCGCCAGCACCCCCGCCGCCCCGCCGGCCAAGCCACCCAGGCCACGGGAGGTAAAGGCATAAAAGCCGCCTGCATTGGTCAGGTGCTTGGACATGGTGGTGTAACCCACCGAGAACGCCAGCAGCACCAGCAGGGCCAGGATCAGCAATGCCGGGGTACCGGCGCCGTTGCCGAGCATGATGCCAATCGGGAAGCCACCGGCGATCACGCTCAACGGGCTCGCCGCCGAAACCACAAAGAAAATGATGAAGCCCACGCCCAGGGCGCCACGCTTGAGCTCCGTGGAGGGGGTGACCGGGAGAGATACGCTCATGTTGTTGACCTTATTGTATGAGGCAGTCGCTGTTGGATCGGCGCAGTCAACCGCTCACCGTCACCGAGTCGCTTATCGTTGTTGTTGCACGCTGGAATCGATCCTATGCCTGCCAACGAACGTCGCGGTAGCCCAAATCGGTCACGCACGTCCTCACCTTGCGCAAGCAGCGAAGGTGCTCTCAGGTCGTTCAAAATCGGTGAAGGTTCAGCCGCGCGCAAAACCGCTGATGGCGGCGCGGGCCGTCTGGGACGGCAGCTCGGCGAACAGTTCCTGGTACTCCGCGGCAAAATGGCTCAGGTGGTAAAAACCCCACTGGGCAGCGGCATCGCCGATGGAGAGGTCGCAGGCACGGGTCGACATCAAGGCCCGGCGCACGCCGTTGAGCCGCACCGAGCGCAGGTAGTTCAGCGGCGTGGTCTCGGCCACCGCACGGAAGCTGTTCTGCACGGTGCGCCGACTCACCTGGAGCCGCTGGCACAACTCGATCACGCTGGGCACGTTGATCATTTCCGTGGTGGTCAGGCGGTGGCATTTCTCGACAATGAAACTGCGCGTAGAGCTGGGGCTGCGCTGCTGCTTGTCACAGGCCGGGTCGGTCATCAGTTGCAGCAGCTCACCGAGCATCGCCTGTTCCAGCACCATCTCTCGCTCCCGATCGCGCGTGCTGTCGAGGTCATCGTCGGCCAGGGCCTGGGAGAACAACGCGAGCAATCGGCGGCGAGCCTGGGCGAAACGCTGGGGCGACACCTTGATCACCGGCTGGCGCAGCAGCAGGTTGAGTTCCTTCGCCGACGCGGTCTGCTCCAGCGCCTGCTCGAACAGCTCACGCTCGAAGGTGATGGACAGCAGCTCCATGCCCATCGGCATGTGGAACATGAACTCCTCGCCACCGTGCAGGAAGAACAGGCTGCTGTCGTCCACGTCGCGCCCCTGCATGCGGATCGAACCGGGCACGTTGATCGGCACCGCGAAGCACATCTTGCCCCGAGGGGCCACGCCGTTCTGCACCACACGCTGGTTGATCTGTTCGAGGAACAAGTGGCAGCCGGCGGTCGTCAGCTGCATCAGTGTGCTTTCGGCGGAGCCGGCGGTCAGCTGGCTGTAGTCCTGGCTCCACTGCTGGACGGTGGCTGCATGCACATGGATATCGCGAAAATGGCTGATCGTCTGATTTTTCATGGAGTCGCAAGCCTCTGCCAGAAATTCTTGTTTTTTGATCGCCGCTGCGCTCGATAGTCGCACATAGCACACGTCCTGCAAATCGTTTATGGGACAGCCGGCGGGCTGGAGCAGGCACGTGTATAGGTGCCGATTCGGGATACCGGTCTGGAACGCGCACCGGAGATGATCGGCACACGTAAATCGACCTGTCAGAGAGACCGTCATGAGTGAAGCCACACTAGAATCCCTGCACTTCGCGGATGCCCCGCGCATCCTCTCCAGCGCCCTGCCCGGCCCCAAGGCCAGCGAAGCCCTGGCGTTGTCGGCGCGCACCGAGTCGATGGCCCGTGGCGGCGGGCGCATGCCGGTGGCCATGGACCGTGCGTTCGGCGCAACCTTCAAGGACCCGGACGGCAATACCTACATTGACCTGTCCGCCGGTGTCGGCGTCAGCAGCGTGGGCCGTTGCCACCCCAAAGTGGTGCAGGCCATCCGCGAACAGTCCGAAGTGCTGATGCATGCCCTGGAAATCAACAGCACCCGGCGCACCGAGCTGGCCGCCAAGATGTCCGAGATCGCGCCGGACGGCTTGCGTGGCGACTGCATCACCTTTTTCACCCAAAGCGGCAGCGATGCACTGGAAGCCGCGATCAAGTTCGCCAAGCGCATCACCGGGCGGCACCAGATCATTGCTTTCCACGGCGGCTACCACGGCGTGTGGAACGCGTCGGGCGCGCTGACCACCGGCACTGCCTACCGCAAAGGCTACGGCGCGCAGATGGGCGGTGTGATTCACGCGCCCTACCCGTATGCCTACCGCTTCCCGTTCGACACCACCCACAAGAGCGCCGAGCAGATCGCCGGCGACTACGTGGACTACCTGCTGAACACGCCCTACACCGCCGCCGATGATGTGGCCGCAGTGATCGTGGAACCGGTACAGGGCGAAGGCGGCTACGTGCCGCCTTCGCCGGAGTTCCTGCAACTGCTGCGCAAGGCCTGCGACCGCAGCGGCACCTTGCTGATCGTCGATGAAGTGCAATCCGGCGCCGGGCGCACCGGCAAGATGTGGGCGGTGGAACACTCGGGCGTGAAACCGGACATGCTCACCTTCGGCAAAGGCATCGGCAGCGATCTGCCGATGGCCGGCCTGATCATGCGCTCGGACCTGGCGGCAAAGATTCCCGATGGCTCGATGCCCAACACGTTCGCCGCCAACTCGCTGTCGGCGGCCGTGGCGCTGACCAACATCAGCATCCTGCAGGACCCGGAACTGGACCTGCTCAACCGTGCCCACGCGCTGGGCCTGGAAGCCCAGGCCTATATTCGCGGCTTCAACAACCCACTGGTCGGCGAAGTGCGCGGGCGCGGCCTGATGATCGGTATCGAATTGGTCGAAGACCCAGTCACCAAGGCGCCCCTGGCGGGTGAAAAGATCGGCCAGCTCATGGGCTACCTGCTCAACCACGGCGTGCTGATGATTCCCTGCGGTCGCTACAGCAACGTGATGCGCGTGATGCCGTCGCTGACCATCTCCCGTTCGCTGTTCTTCAAGGCACTGGACATCTTCGGCGACGCCCTGGCCGCCCTCAAGGCATGACTCATGGAGCGCAACATGACTGAACACTTGAATCACTTCATCGCCGGCGCGTCGCTTGAAGCCTCCGATGGACGCCGCATCGACCTTATCGATCCGGTTACGGAACAGGTCTACGCCCGTTCGGCACGCGGCACGGCCGACGACGTCAACCGCGCCGTGGGTGCTGCGCTCGAGCAACTCGAACGGGGCGCCTGGAGCCAACTCGACGGCGCCCAGCGTGGCCGGCTGCTGTCGAAACTGGCGGATCTGGTAGAGCGCGACAGCGAACGGCTCGCCGACCTGGACGCCAACGCCATCGGCCGCTCCCCCATCGAGCCGCGCCGCATGGACCTGCCCAATGCGATCGCCCACCTGCGCGCCGCTGCCGGCTGGGCCAACCAGCTCGAAGGACGCACCATCCCCACCGGCGGCTACTTCGGCACCCGCACCCTCTCGTACACCGTACGCGAGCCGGTGGGGGTGGTCGGCGCTATCGTGCCGTGGAACTCGCCATTGATGATCACGGTCTGGAAGCTCGCCGCGTTGCTGGCGGCAGGCTGCACCGTGGTGGTCAAGCCATCGGAAGAGACCCCGCAGTCGGCCCTGCACCTGGCGGCGCTGGCGCAGGAAGCGGGTTTCCCGGACGGTGTGATCAACGTGGTCACAGGCTACGGCGCCGAAGTGGGCCGCGCCCTGTGCGAACACCCACACGTCGCCAAGATCAGCTTCACCGGCAGCCCCGAGGCCGGCCGCGAGATCCAGCGCACTGCCGGCGTGCTGTTCAAGCGCGTGGCCCTGGAACTGGGCGGCAAGAGCCCGCAGATTGTCTTCGACGACGCCTCCTTCGATGACGCCTTGCGCGGTTGTGCCCTTGGCCTGTTCGCCAACCAGGGCCAGGTGTGTGCGGCCGGTTCGCGCATCCTCGTCCAGCGCAGCCTCGCCGAGCGCTTCGGCGCGGCGCTGGCCGAAGCGGCCCAGGCGGTCAACGTGGGCGACCCGCGCCAGCCCGGCGTACAGATGGGGCCGGTGGCCAAGAAAGCGCAGTTCGATCGCGTCAACCGCTACATCCAGCTGGGCATCGACCAGGGTGCTACGCTGCTGGCCGGCGGCGTGTCCACCCCTGCACGCGGCTGGTTCGTGCGCCCGACGATCTTCGCCAACGCCCGCAACGACATGGCGATTGCCCAGGACGAGATCTTCGGCCCGGTGGGCACGCTGATCCCCTTCGACACGGAAGACGAGGCCATCGCGCTGGCCAACGACTCCACCTATGGCCTCGCCGCCACGGTGTGGACCACCGACCTGGTGCGTGCGCACCGTGTCGCCGCAGCGGTGAAAGCCGGCGCGGTGGGCATCAACTGCTGGAGCCCGCTGGACGCCAACCTGCCCTGGGGCGGCGTCAAGACCAGCGGGATCGGACGTGAAGGCGGCTTCAGTGGCGCGCTGGCCTACACCGAAGAGAAGGTGATCACCGTACTGATGCCCGGCTGAGCCAGCGCACTGAGCGAGCCACCCTCGATATCGCCAGGGTGGCTCACTCAAAGGTGCATTTTTGATGATCGTTGGAGAGACCGCGATGAACCCAGAAAACCCAACCATAATCGATCGTTATCCAACATCCCTGCGCCTGCTGCACTGGGTGCGCGCTGTGCTCGTCGTCGGCCTGCTGTGGGCCGGCTGGCACATGACCGGTATGAATGATGAAGTGGCGAGCAAATTCGAGCTCTATTACCCCTGGCACAAATCCTTTGGGGTGCTGGCGTTCCTGCTGGTGTTGACCCAGATCGCCGTGCGCTTGCGCACTCCGAATATTCCGCAACCGCTGCAAACCCTGGAACGCTACGAACAGGTGTTATCCCGGCTGACCCAACGTGCGATGTATGCGCTGCTGGTGATCGTGCCGCTGATGGGCTACTCCATGTCGAGCACCTTCACCATGAGCGACGGTGTGTTCTTTTTCGGGGTCAACCTGCCCGAGTTGTTGCCGAAGAATGACGACTGGTTCGTGGTGTTCCAATGGCTGCACAAAACACTCGCCTATACCCTGCTGGTGCTGATCGTGTTGCACATCGCAGGGGCGCTCAAGCACCGCTTCTACGACAAAGACCCGCGCAACGACGTGCTGCGCCGCATGCTCTGAAACAACCAGGCGTCGGCGCCAGGCGCCGACGCCCTTCCCTTCTAGAACGTCACCCAGACAATGAACTGCATGTAGGTGTTGGTCGACGCACTGCCACTTTGCAGACCGCCATTGCCCAACCACTTCTCGGGTTTGTAGAAGCCGATCAGCGGTGACAGCGTGATGTTATCCGTCACCATCCAGTCCAGGAACAGGTCGACCTCGCGGGCGCTGAAATCCTGGTCCTGCTTGCGGGAAAGCTGGTGGTAATCGAAGGCCATCGCATTGAGGGTCAATTTATCGGTGGGCCGGACGGAGAGCAGCACATCGTTGATCCGCATGTTCGAGGTCACGGAACCGGCGTAATTCGTCGCTATCTCACCTTGGTAGCGTTTGCGGTAGCCACCCTGGAACAGGAAATCCCAGCCTTCGGAATAACGCGAATAGCGATAACTCACGGTCGGCTGCCATTTGACGTCGGCGAAGGTATAGCCCGCGTCGAAGAACATCGCCCGCTGCGAGCCGGAACGTTTTTCCTGGCGCGCCACTTCGAAGGCGAAGTCGGCATTCTCGATCCCGGCATTACCCTGCCCGCGCAGGCTGTAGATGTTCATGCCCTTGCGCTCGAGCCGATCACCGAAGGCGTAGCGCTCCTCCACATCCAGGCCGCGAACGTAGGTAGAGCCGATGGAGCCGAGGGGTGTGGTGTAGTCAACCGTGGCGGCCGCCACTTCGGTCTTGGACTGTCCGGGGTTATCCGATTTCAGCCAGATCAGGCTGCCGTGAAGGCCATCCTTGCCACCCAACTTGAGCACCGCCGTGTTGCCGAACGCCAGGCGCTGGCCCAGGTAGAACGCGCCGCCACGGTTGAAGCGCCCGTCACGCACCCCCTCGATGGGACTGAAGGCATTGCCGGGGTTGAAGCCATCGTCGGTGATCAGGAAACCGTCCACCGTCACCAGCTGGCGGCCGAAGGAAAAGTCGACGCCGTCCTGGCCCAGGGCGGGCACCAGGTCACCTGAGCGCCAGCCCAGGAAGGCATCTTCCACCGCGGTGCGGCGCTCGTTGCCGGCAGTGATCGCACCGGTGTCGCCATCGCCCCAGGTGCCGGAGCTGAGCAGGCTGAACCCGCCGTAGACCGACCCGGCGATGAGCTTGTCCGTCGAGCCGTTGAGGCCATATTTGGCATAGCCTTCCTGCCAACGCATGCTGCCGGGCGCCTTCTGCGGGTCGCCGAGGTAGTTGCGGGTGCTGCCGAACCAGCCAAAGCCGGCGCCCAGTTCCGCGTTCAACAGCGTGCCGCCGTCGTCTTCGTTATAGAGCGTGTAGGCGTGGGCCTGCGGCTCGAAGGCACAGAGTGCAACCAGCGAAAGCAGGGGGGCATAGGGGGGTGTGCGCATGACGTCTCTCCTGTTTTTATATTTATGAGGCGAGACACGAGTGTTCCGATTGCGGCGTGCAGGCGGTAACCCAAATCAGCATGTGCGAGGCTGCTCAAAACATTCCCCCCTCCTCCCTCATTGGTTGCCGTTTTGGGCTACGGCCCGAGAACGCCATCCCCCTATGCTGGGCCCATAAGAACCATAAAAAAACCGAGGCACCCGTCATGAGCGTTTCATCCCCCTCCCCGCTGTTCCGTCAGGCGCTGTGTCTGCTGACTCTCACTGCCTGCAGCGTGCTGTCGTCGGTCGCCACCGCCCACCATTCGTTCGCCTTGTTCGACCAGACCCGCACGGTCACGGTCAAGGGCGTGGTGGAGCGCTTCGCCTGGACCAACCCCCACATCACCCTTTACCTCGATGCCGACGGGCCACCGCCCCAGCGCTACAAGATCGAGACCGGCAGCGTCAACGCCTTGCAACGCACCGGCTGGAGCGCGGACTCGATCAAGGCCGGCGACATTGCCGAGGTGTCCTTCAAGCCCCTGAAAAACGGTGAACCCGGCGGGCTCCTTGTCGAGATCAAGATCGGCGACGTGGTGCTCTCGGGCGGCGGATAGATCGCCCCTGCCCTGCGCCACGACATCCGAACTGCATCGATCCGCCGCGTGGAGACACCCCATGAAACCGACACGAACCTTGCTCGCCCTGGCCGTGGTCCTTGTGACCTGCGCCGGCATCGGCAACGCCGCGACAACACCGAATAAACACCGCCCCGACATCAGCGGCACCTGGGAAAGAACCCCGGACGACTGGTTCGGCGAGAACCCGGACGACCCTGTGCACCCGGGCGGGCCGATGGACCTCAAGGCGCCCTACGCCGCCGAATACGCCGCACTCAAGAAGAAACAGGCGGCGGCCAACGAAGCCGGGACGCCGCTGGCCACCACCAGCTCGCGGTGCCTGCCCGAGGGCATGCCGACACTGATGGCGGCGCTGTTCCCGATCCAGATCATCCACGACGACCAGGACGTGATCGTGCTCGGCGAGTACCTGCAACAGGTCCGCCGCATCCGCTTGAACCAGGCCATGCCGCCCAAGGAAAAGCTCGACCCGCTCTACCAGGGCCATTCCCGTGGGCACTGGGAAGGCGACACCCTGGTGGTGGAGACCCAGCGGGTGCGTACGGATGTGCGGTTCTATGACGTGCCCCACGGCCCGGACATGAAGATCACCGAACGCATCCGCCTGCGCGGGCCGGACCGCCTGGAAGACCAGGTGCTGATCGAAGACCCGCAGGTGCTTGCCACGCCCTATCGCTTCACCTTCGAGTACAAACGCTCCAGCTACGCCATCCAGGAGTACGTCTGCGAAAACAACCAGATCGTGATCGACAGCGAGGGCAAGGCGTCCCTCAGCCTTGAGTGAGGTTGACCGCATGGAACGCTCGATAATCCTCGGCGGCATGCTGCTATCGCTGGCCCTCACGGCAAACGCGTGGGCAGAAGTGCCACGCATGCCCACGGCGATTGCCATCCCGCCGTCGGGCCAGTTGCCGCTGTCGTCGGCCAGGCGTCCCGGCACCGAATACAGCGACCTCGACAGGTACGGCTACACCGAGGAAGAGTTTTACCTGCAAGGCGTCGCCCCGGCCATTACCGCAGCGGGTCAAACCCTGCTGGAGGCGCCTTACACCACGCGCATCCTGGTGCGTAAGCCAACGGACCCGGCGCGGTTCAACGGCACCGTGGTGATCGAGCCGTTCAGTTGGTTCGGCGAGCGCGGTGCCGGCTGGATCCTGACCCGTGACTACCTGCTGCGGCGCGGCTATGCGTTTGTCGGGTACACCCTGAACCTCAACCAGCCGGCCGTTGATCCGAAGTTCATCGCGGACACCCCGGCGGCCGAGGCCGATGGGATTACCCAGTACGGGCGGATCGTGAACTTCGAGTTCATGCGCCGCTTCGACTTCGCACGGTACGCACCGCTGGGTACCTATTACGACCCGCAACGTTTCACCCGGGGCAACGCGCCCGACCCGTTCGTGCCGCAATCCCAGGGCATCGGCGCGCAACTCGCGTTGCTGCTCAAGACCCCGGCGACACAAGGTCCACTGGCCGGCTTCGCCGTACAGCGCGTGTATGTGAACAGCTGGGCGGTGACCGCCCAGGTCTGGATGGACTACCTCGACCAGGGCCGCCACCAGCAATGGCGCATGCCCGACGACACACCACTGATCGATGCCTACATGACCGGCCGCATGGCCTATGGCGAAGTCGGTGGCGACGTGATCCGGCTGCCACGCCGGATGCCCGAGGGCGTGCCGTTCGTGACCGTCTACAGCCAGTCCGAACTGATGCATGACGTGCTCGAAGGCATCCCCCTGCCGCCGGACACCGACAGCCCGCAGGTGCGCTACTACGAAGTCACCGGCATGCCCCACCTGCGCCTGGCCGACCTCGGCACGCAGCATACCGAACGGTTCGCCGCCGATGTCGGCAAGGGCGACGACCCACGTTGCCAGACGCTGTACGACGAACCGGTGGAACTGGTGGTGTCGGCGCTGTTCGAGCGCATGGATCAATGGGTGCGCGAGGGCACCCCCATGCCCCGTGCGTCCCGGGTGGTGCGTGACGGCAAAGCCGCTGCGCGCGCGCCCTCCACCGGCAACCTGCTGGGCGGCGTGCGCCCGCCGTGGGTGCAGGTGCCCAGCGCGACTTACCTCACCGACCAGGAGACCGGCTGCGGGCTGATCTACGACACCAAGGTGCCTTATGCGAAGGACGTGCTTGGCCGGCGCTATGGAAACTTCAACCGCTACGCCCAGAAATTCGAAGAGGCCAAGGCCCAGTCGGTCAAGGAAGGCTACCTGCTTCCAGACGATGCGGCGGGCCTGCGCCCGATCGCCACGCCCCAAGACTTCTAACCCCACGAGGAAGGTACGCCGATGTCATCGTCACTCATCATTGCCTGGCTCTATGCGACGCCCTTGAGCACCGCCATCCGTGACGTCCTCTGGGTCATCCCCACGGTCCAGAGCATTCATATCATCGCCATCACCGTGCTGTTCGGCTCGGCGCTGGTCAGCGACCTGCGCCTGGCCGGGGTGCTCGCCACGGACGAGCCCTTGCGGGGTGTGGTGCGCCGCTACTACCCGTGGATGCGCAACGCCCTCATGGTCCTGCTCTTCACCGGGCTGATCATGATCATCGCCGAGCCCGACCGGGTACTCGTCAACACCACGTTCTGGCTGAAGATGGTCCTGGTGGTGACGGCGTTCACCCTGACGTTACTCCTGCGGCGCCCACTGCTGCGAGCCCCCGATGAACGCGAAACGCGCCCCATCAAGGCACTGGCCTGGCTGTCGATCGGCCTGTGGTGCGCGGTGATCATTTGCGGTCGCTGGATCGCCTACACGATCTAAGCGTTTTCAACCCAAGCCTTGAGGTACTCGCCATGGACATCCAACCGCTGCTGCAAACCCTCCAGGACACTCCCGTCGCCGCGTTCATCCGTGAGTCGGGCTCGGTCTTCCCATTGCTTGAATCGGTGCATGTGATCGGCATCGCCATCGTCTACGGCACCATCGCCGTGGTGGACCTGCGCCTGCTGGGCGTGGCCTCCCATCGGCGCAGTGCGCTGAAGCTGATCCAGGATCTGCTGCCCTACACCTGGGTCGCGTTCGTGGTGTGCGTGATGACCGGCCTGCTGATGTTCTGCGCCAATGGCACGACCTATGTGCAGAACACCGCGTTCCTGTGGAAGATGGGCCTGCTGGTGCTGGCCGGGCTGAACATGGGGGTGTTCCACCTGGGCGCCTTTCGCCGCATCGGCGAATGGGACACCACGCTACCGCCGCCCAGCCAGGCACGCGTGGCGGGTTTCAGTTCACTGGCGCTGTGGGCAGGGGTGATTTTCCTCGGCCGCTGGATTGCGTTTCTCTGATGGCCAGCCTGAGCGATGCAATCACGGTGGTGCGCCCGCGCTCCGGGCGCTGGGAGTCGCTGGCGCTGCTGTTGGCGACCCTGGCCGTGATCGCCGGCGTGGCCGGCTATGTGACCCTGCGCCCGCAGAAAGCCGGCCCGCCCATCCCCTTGAGCTGGCAGGTGCGCTCCTTCGACGGTCTGGGCGCAGTCGACCAGGCGATCCATAGCGCGCTGTTGCCGGCCGGCGAGGAAATCATCTGGTTCAACAACGACACGGGCGGCTGGATCACCTTGGAGCATGCGCAAAAGCTGCTGTTGCCGCCCTTCTACCGCGATGGTTTCTGGAAGACCCATGGCGAGGTGCAATGGCAGTTGATTTTGCCGGGTACCCACCAGGCCCACGGGCTTTCCGGCGACGCCCATGCACCGGCGGACCCGAGCGCCAACCAGGTGTCGCAAGCCACCCAGGGCCAGGGTGCCACGGTGTACTACGGCGCTGGCGGCCGCGCCACGGGCCAGAGCGCCTACCTGCTGGTCATCGGTCACGCCCACGCCGGTGTGATGTGGGCCAACCAAGCGACGATCTGGGTCCATCCCGACCCGAACGCGCCCTACCCTGGCATCGTCAAGCCCGAGTCACTGGTCGGCGATGGCTGGCGACAGGTCATTCCATACGACGGCACCAGCGAAGTCGAACGTGTCAAAGGAACCCAGCCATGACTAACGCTACCCAACGCCCGTCACGGTGGCGCAGATGCCTTGCGCTGTTGATGCTGATGCCTGTGGTTGCACTCGCAGGCACCGCGACCGCCTCGGGCAAACCGCTCAGGATCGGCGTCACGCTCCACCCCTACTACAGTTTCGTGGCGAACATCGTCGGTGACCGGGCGCAGGTCATTGCGCTGATCCCGCCCGAGGCGAACCCGCACAACTACCAGCCGCAACCCGACGACATCACCCGGGCGATGAACCTGGATGTGCTGGTGGTCAACGGCATCGGCCACGATGAATGGGCTTTCCAGATCGTAAAGGCCGCCGGGCGCACGGCGACGTTGCCGATCATCCAGGCCAATGCATCGGTGGCCCTGATTCCCATCGCGGGCGACCAGAGCGGGGTCAAGGTGGTCAACCCACACACGTTCGTGTCCACCACCGCGGCGATCCAGCAGGTGTTCGAGATCGCCCGCCGGCTGGGCGAACTGGACCCGGACAACGCAGCGACGTACCGCCACAATGCCCTGGCGTATGCCGCGCGGATCCGCGAGTTGCGCGCGCGCTTCATGACCCGCTTCGCCGCGCTGGACCTCTCGGCGTTCCGTTGCGCGACCACCCATGCCGGCTACGACTACCTGATGCAGGAGTTCGGCCTGTTCGTCAGCGCGGTGATTGAACCACGCCATGGCGTGGCCCCGACGGCACGCCAGTTGGCCAACACCATCGAGGCCATCAAGCGCGCCAACGTGCGCGTACTGTTTGCCGAGAAGAACTTCTCCCTCGACCTGGCCAAGCCGATCGAAGCCGCCACCGGCGTGAAGGTCTTCGCGCTGTCGCACATCACCGGCAACGCCTATAGCGCGGACGAGTTCGAGGTGGCCATGGCCGAGAACCTCGAAACCCTGGCCCAGGCCATTGAGTTCACCCAGCCAGCCAGGAGCACCCCGTGATGCGTGGACCTGCCATCGTGTTTGACAACGTGTCCCTGCAACTGGGCGGCACCCGGGTGCTCGATGCCGTGAGTTTCCGGGTCGAGGCCGGCGCCCTGCATTGCCTGGTCGGCCCCAACGGCGGCGGCAAGACTTCACTGGTGCGCACACTGCTGGGCCAGATGCCGCATTCGGGGTCGGTACGGCTGGAGGGCGAGATCACGACGCCACTGGGCTATGTCCCGCAGCTGCTGGACTTCGACCGCAATGTGCCGATGACCGTCAACGACGTGATGGCCATGCTCGGCCAACGCCGACCGGCCTTCCTGGGTTCCAGCCGCGCAGCCAAGGCACTCAGGGCTGCGGCCCTCGCGCGTACCGGCGTGGCGGCGATGGGCGCGAAGCCCTTCGGCAGTCTGTCCGGAGGCCAGCGCCAGCGTGTGTTGCTGGCCCAGGCGATCAGCCCGGTGCCTTGGCTCTTGATCCTCGACGAGCCGACCGCCGGCATCGATGAACCCGGCGTGCGCCTGGTGGAGGCGTTGGTCGCCGAACTGCACGACCGAGGCGTCACCATCCTGTGGATCAACCACGACCTGGAACAAGTGAGGCGCGTTGCGCAATCGGTCACGGTGATCAATCAACGGGTGTCGTTCCATGGCAGCCCCGCCCAATGGGAGAACGTGCGATGAACGCGCTGTACGACTTCATTCGCGAGCACCTCCAGGCGCTCGCTGCGACGGGCGTGCTGCCGCAACCCTTCGAGTACGAGTTCGTGATCAACGCATTGCTCTGCGCGGTGCTGATCGGGCCGCTGCTGGGCGTGCTCGGCTCGATGGTAATGATCAAGCGCATGGCGTTCTTCAGCCAATCGGTGGGCAACGCAGCGATGACCGGCGTGGCCATTGGCGTGCTGATCGGCGAGTCCTACACCTCGCCTTACTTTTCGATGTTCGGCTTCTGCCTGCTGTTCGCCCTGACGCTCAAGTACACCCAGCATCGCACCACGCTGGCCAATGACACGCTGATCGGCGTGTTCCTGTCGATCTCGCTGGCAATGGGCGCCTCGCTGCTGCTGTTCGTGTCGGCGAAGATCAACACCCATGTGATGGAGAGCGTGCTGTTCGGCTCCATCCTGGCGGTGGACCACACCGACATGAACGTGTTGCTGGTAGTCACCGCGATCTGCGCGCTGATCGGGCTGCCGCTGTACAACGGCATGCTGCTGGCCAGCCTCAACCCAAGCCTGGCCCATGCGCGCGGCGTGCGGGTGCGCAGTGTCGACTACCTGTTCGTGGTGCTGGTCACCCTGGTCACAGTGGCCTGCCTGAAAATCATCGGCGCCGTGCTCGTCGAAGCGCTGTTGCTGATACCGGCAGCGGCGGCCCGCAACATCAGCCATTCACTGCCGGCACTGGTAACCCGCGCCGTGTTGATCGCGACGTTTTCCTGCGTGGTCGGCATCCTGGCGCCGATGCAGTTCCACATTCCCGTGCCCACGGGCGGCGCCATCGTGATCGTTGCGGCACTGGTGTTCGTCGTCACCACCGTCATTCGGGCGACCACGGCCCGGTTCAGAGGGGCCAGCGTATGAAATGGCTGAATGCTACGTGCCGCCCAAGACTGGCGCTGTTGGCGGTACTGCTGGGCAGCCCGTTGCTGGCCCAGGCGGACCAGGTGCTGGTGGCGTTGCCGGCGCTGTATGCACTCACCTCGGCACTCGGCGACGGCACTCGCTTTGAGGTGGTGCGTGTGCCGCCCGATGCGGCGGTGTCCCTGCAAAGCCAGGCCAATGCGCTGTCACGCCTGGACGCCAGTGTGTTCGAGCAGGCGACGGCGGTGGTCACCTTGAGCAGCCTGTGGCGTGCCGATCCTTTGTATGCTGCGGCCCGTCGCCACAACCTGCGGATCGTCGAGATCGACGCGTCACATTCCTGGGACGCCATCAAGCCCGGCGTGGCCGTGGCCCGCGTGCCGCCAAACGACGTGCCCTGGGCGGGCGCGCAAGTGGCCGACGACGGCCTGTCACCCTATGCCTGGCTCGGCCCCGTCAACGCCATGCGCATGTCGGCGCTGATCGCGGCCGACCTGGAACGCTTGTCTCCCGTAGACGCGCCACGCATAGAGCGCAACCTCACCGCACTCGACAGCCGCTTGCGCCGACTGAAGGCCGACTACGGCGCCCGGCTGCTGGCGGTGCCGGACCTGCGCGTGCTGTCGTTGGCCGACGAATTCATCTACCTGTTCGGCGAGTTCGGCATTTATGTCGACGGCTGGTTCGTGCGGCAGGACATCGATTGGAGCGACGCTGACTGTGCTGCGCTGACCCGCTACCTGCGCGAGCGTGACATTCGCGTCGTCGTGCACAAGTGGGCGCCGGACACCAGGATCGCCAAGGCCATCGAAGACGGTGGCGCACACCTGGTGCTCCTGGACACCGGCGCCGATGCAAGCAACGGCTACGAGGCCCTGCTGAGTTCGAACCTGGACGCCCTGCTGGCGGCCTTCGCCCCCCTGCAACACCCTTGACTGTGGAGCGCTCATGAAACCCTTGGGTCCAACCCGTTTGATACTGATGACAGCAGCCCTGTCGTGCTGCCAGGCGGCCTTCGCCCATGGCCCGGTGTTCGACTGCTACCTCGAACACGATGACCAGGTGAAATGCGAGGCCGGCTACACCGACGGCAGCTCCGCCGTCGGGAGAAAAATCCGTGTCCAGGATGCCCGCAACAAGCTGCTGCTCGAAGGCAGCATCGGCGCGGACAACACCTATACGTTCCAGGCCCCCGCAGGCGACTACACCGTGTTGTTCCTGGGTGGCGACAACCATGACGCGACGATCCAGTCCGCCGACATTTCCAGGTGAAACAGACCATGACCTTCACACGACGACTGTTCCAAACCCTCGCCGGCGCCACTTTCGGCTGCGTGGCCTGTGCCGCCCAGGCCCACTTCCAGATGCTCTACGTCGAAGACACGGCGCCACAGCGCGGCGATAAGCTGGAGTTTGCGCTGGTGTTCACCCACCCCTTTTCCGGTGGTCCCACCCTGGTGATGGACAAGCCCCGGGCGTTCAGCCAGGTGAGCGCCCACGGCAGCAAGACCATCGACCTGCGCCAATACCTGCGGCCGGTGCAGTGGCAGAGCCGCGACAACCAGGCGACGGCCTATCGTGCTTCAATCCCGCGGGAGTTGATGCGCTCGCTGGGCGACCATATTTTCGTCCTCGAACCCGAACCTTACCTGGAAGCCGAGGAAGGCCTGTACATCCAACAGTTCACCAAGCTGATCGTCAACGTCGGCGGCGTCCCCGGCGACTGGGCCGAGCCGCAGGGCTTGCCGGTGGAGATCCAGCCGCTGAGCAAACCCTACGCAAACTGGACGGGTGGCGTGTTCCGCGCCGTGGTACTGGCCGATGGAAAACCGGTGCCGTTCGCCGAAGTCGAAATCGAATACCTCAACCATGCCGTCGATATCGAGCAGAATAGCTTCGGCCAGGCAGCCTACGTCACCGCGCCGCAAGCTTCATTCAACGCTCAGAGCACCTACGCGGACGCCCAGGGCATCGTGACCCTGGGCCTGCCCCGCGCCGGTTGGTGGGGCATTGCCGCGCTCGACATCGGCGCGACCAAGACCCACAAGGGCAAGCCGCTGTCGCAGGATGCGGTGTTGTGGGTGCAGGCCAGGGACATGGTGCCCGGCAAGGACTCAGGTATCGCTCATTGAGCTATTGGCTCGCAACTGAACGCCTCGACTTCGCGAATCAAGCCCTGTGCCGCCATCATCACCAGGTCTCGCCCTTTCTCCGGCGAGGCCTGCGCCGGGTCCGAGCCCATGCGCCCGTCGACGTGGCGGGCGCGGAAGTCGAAGGCCTCGCGGATCGGCCCCCACGGCGCGATCCGGGGTGAGTAGTCGGCGGTTTTGATCGAGTCCGGGTAGGCCCATTGGGTCACGGCGATCTCGGACGGCGTGGCATGGATGCCGTGGCCGGTGGGGAACTGCGCCTTGGCCAGTTCGCCCACGCCTTCCAGGTCCCACCAGTTGCATAACTTCAGGGCGAACCCCGCCGGGCGACGGGCAAAGCTGGCTTCGGCATACAGCTCGGAAAACGCCGCTTCAATGGACGCGACGTTGCCGCCATGGCCATTGAGAAACAGGATCTTTTCAAAGCCATGGGCCGCCAGCGAATGCACCCAATCGCTGATCGCGGCAATGAACGTCGAGGGCCGCAATGAGATCGTGCCGGGGAAGCCGATATGGTGCTGGGCCATGCCGATATTGAAGGTCGGCGCGATCAGGATATCGGCGCTTTTTTGCGCCTGGCACGCAATGATCTCGGGGCACATCCAGTCGGTGCCGAGCAGCCCGGTCGGCCCGTGCTGTTCGTTGGAGCCGATGGGGATGACGATGGTGCGGCTGCGCTCGAGAAAGTGGCCGATCTCGGCCCAGGTCGACAGGTATAGAAGCATCTTGGGTTCCTCAGGGTTTTCAATGATGGCGGGCCACTCGACCCGCGCTGTATATGCCCGCCGAGCCGGTGCGCGTTCGCGGTTTGGTCGCGATGATCACGAACGCCGCGCACAGGAACACGCAGCCCACGGCAACGACCCCCGTGTTCAAGCTGCCCGTGGCGGTTTTGGCCCAGCCGATCATGGCCGGGCCCCAGAAACCACCGGACAGGCCGATGGTGTTGATCAAGGCAATGCCGCCTGCGGCCGCGTCGCCCTTGATGTGCTCGGAGGGCATCGCCCACAACACGGTGTAGGCCATGAACATCATGCTGATCGACAGGGTCAGCACGATCATCGACCCCACCAGGTGGCCGCCCGCCAGGGGATAGAGCATCAGCAGGAGCGCACCGGTGGCCGCCGGGACGGCGCAGTGCAGCCGGCGCTCGCCCAGGCGGTCCGAGCGGCGCCCGATCCAGTACATGCCCAGTGCCGCCCCGACATAGGGCATGGCGGCATACCAGCCCACTTGCTGGGTGTCTTGCAGGCCCAGGGTCTTGATGATCGCCGGCAGCCAGAAACTCATGGCGTAGATCGAGAAGATGATGCAGAAGTATGCCGAGGCCAGGACATACAGCTTAGGGTCGCGCAGTACCGCACGGAACGAATGGCTGCGGGCATTCGCCGTGCCCAGTTCGGTTTCCAACAGCTGTTTTTCCGCCTCATTCAGCCAAGGCGCATCGGCGGGCCGGTCGGACAGCACGACGTACATGAGCACGCCGAGCAATACACAGGGCAAGCCTTCAATCAAAAACATCCATTGCCAGCCGGCCAGACCGCTGACACCGGCAAGCGTGGTGATGAGCCAGGCCGACAAGGGTCCGCCCAGAATGCCGCCCATGGGACCGGCGATAAACACAATGGCAATCGCCCGCGCCATGCGGTTCGGGCCGTACCAACGCGACAGGTAATAGATCATGCCGGGAGCGAACCCGGCTTCGAATACGCCGAGCAGAAAACGCATCGCATAGAACGTCGGCACGTCCCGTACAAACAACATGCACGCCGAGGTAATGCCCCACAGCACAAGGATCCTGCTAAAGGTTTTACGCGCACCGATGCGGGGCAGCATCAGGGTGCTGGGCAGTTCGAACAGCACGTAGCCGATAAAGAAAATCCCCGCGCCGGCGCCGTAGGCAGCATCGGACAAGCCCAGGTCGCTTTGCATCTGCAGCTTGGCAAAGCCCACGTTGATGCGGTCCAGGTACGCAAAGACATAGCCGATGAACAACAGCGGCAACAGCCGCCAGTTGAGCTTGTGGTAGAGGGCAGAAATGGCTGCACTTTCTGCCGGTGCCAGGGAGGTTGGCATACGAGTCTCCAGTTGTTTTTGTGGGTCTGCGTACTTGCCAATTCAGGGTGCGCCGGCCCACGATAAGCAGCAAGAGCAACTAAGTTCACTTAGCGTTGCTCTGCAGGCAACACAACTTCTGGAGCGGGTCATCCTTCATGCGTGAGATCAATCAACAACGTCTTCGCTACTTCCACGAAGTGCTGGTGCACGGTTCGATCAGGGGGGCGGCGGACAGCATCAACACCTCGCCCTCGGTGATCACCCGCCAGATCAAGCTGCTGGAAGAGGAATTGGGCGCCAAGCTGTTCGAGCGCCAGGCCCGTGGCGTTCAGCCCACCGAGGCGGCGGCGCATCTGCTGGAGTTCTGGCGCGGCTATCGCTCGCACCAGGAAAAACTCGAAGACCAGTTGCAAGCCATCAAGGGCCTGCAGCAAGGCCATGTGCGGGTGGTGATCAGCGAAGGCTATGTGGATGCGCTGGTCGACAACGTGCTCGCGCCTTTCAGCAAGCAATACCCCAGGCTTGAAGTCACCCTGGACATCCTGCCGGTGGACGATGTGCTCAACGAAGTCGCCGAAAACCGTGCGCATATCGGCCTGGCCTATAACCCGCCGCCCCATCCACACATCGACTACCGCGCCGCCTCGCTGCAGCCGGTGATGTTGCTGGTGCGCCCGGACCATCCACTGGCGGTGCGTGGCACCATGGCGACCGTGACGGAGGTGTTGGAATGCCCATTGGTGCTGACGCCGACCACATTTGGTATTGGCCATGCCATCACCCTGCTGGAATACGCCGAGAAGATCGAAGTACGCCCGACCCTGGTCAGCAACTCCCTGGCGGCACTCAAGCGCCTGGTTGCCACTGGCGGCTTTGCCTCGCTGGCCGGGGAGTTCGCGGCCTATCGAGAAATTGAAAACGGCGAGCTGGCGTCGGTGCTGATCGACCATCCGCTGTTGCTGGGGGTGGAGGCCAAGCTGTTGGTGAAGGCCTCAAGACCGCTTGCGGCGCCCGCTCAGGAATTGTTGACGTGGATGCTGGAGCGGTTGCCGATGTTTTGCATGCCCACTGTTCACCAGAACCAATAAGGCAGGAATTTAGGCGTCGGCTCATGGGCCAACTCCAGATGGTAAGTAACGCAATTGAAGAAAAACATATCCAGTATGAGAAAGGTGACAGCCCCGAAAGAAAAGATGACGAACTCACGATGGGGATGCCCGTGAAAACGTGATTCCAACCAGGGCCGCACGGCGACTAGCGTAATCAGACCCAGGCAGGCACCGAGGTAGTTGGGCTGCAGCGGGGTCACCGCATACAAACTGTACCCATAGGCAAGTAACAGCATCACGAGGCCTATCAGCGGCAACTCCAGGCAGAACCCAAGCAGTTTTTTCCGGGTGTTTGCAAACATTTCACTGCGGTCCACGAAGACATAGGCCGCCAACAACGAAATAGCTGGCGTGATCGACAGTATGTAACGCGCCTTTTTCGAACTTGGAATCGTGAACAGCACAATGATCACAAGGAGCCAGCCGGTGAGGTACAGGAGCATGTTCGTGGCGGCATGAGGCGTACTGTCGAAAAAGTGTTTGCCCTTCCTGATGATCACACTCACTGCAATCAAGGCGGTGACACCGTAGGTCAGCAAGCCTGCCGAAAAGTAGAAGTAATAACGGGGCGCGTGATCACTGCCGAACCGCCCGAGTCCTTGCATGATCAAAACCTCTTGCAGAAAAGCAACGCCGCCCTGCACATAGGCCGCCCAGGTCAGCACCGCGATACCCGTGGCCAGGACCAGGCCCGCCAATAATGAGAACACCACCAGCATGCGCCACTGCCGGCTCAACAGGTAATAAGAGGCGACGACACTGGCAGGTCCGATCAGGCCGATCGGGCCACGAAACGCAAAGCCCAGTGCCAGGCCCGCGAGTACCAGCGGCAACCGATAACGCTGTTGGTGCACCTCGCCCGCGTAGGCCAGGTAAAAGCACACCACCGTAAAAAGTGCCGGGTACACATCCAGCGCCAGGGAGTTCACGCCGTCCAGAAATGACCAGGTGAACAGCGCAAACACCACCCCGTAGGCGCCCCACTTCTTCTCATGCAAAGCCCCCAATTTATAAATGAACACCAACATCAACGCGGCAGCGACGCAAAAAGGCACGCCCATCGACAGAATGGAGACACGGCCAAACGGCAAGGACACCAGATAAACCAGGAGTGTATTGATCACCGTGTAATCGGGGTAAGGCTGCAGATCTTCGGCGATTGGAAACAGCGTGACGCCGTGCGCAAGCATATATTGGGCAAAGTCGACAAAGCGCGTGGTGTAATTGAGCACGGCGGGCTTGTATTGCAGGACAGCCAATACAATAAACGCGACCACAAAAATAAATGAACAGGGCTTTTTTACAGCCACTTCCTTTAGCTTATTCATGCGACCTTGCCGTCCCTGAAAAAAGCGCAGACTAGCACTTTGCTTTTCAGGCGTTCCAGATTGGAAAAGTGAAGAGTTGTAAAGGCCGCACACTGTATTCATTCAACCCGGCAACTCGCCGTGGCATTCTGAACATTCGCTGAACATGCGTTAAAAAATGCGAAGTCAGCCTAAGAAAAACTTCAACTGAATTTAATTTAGCGCCTTGTTGTGTGCGTCATGTGAAGAGGCACCAAGGAATAGTTTTATAAACAATCCGGTCACCTTGAAAAATAAGCAGTCCGTGCAAAAATTCGGAACAAGAGCAAAAAGCAAGGGTAGACACCCGGTGGTACATCAATCAGTTATCCGCACATCAACTCCCTGTTCTCCCCCTCAATCCCTCCTCGTAAGATCGCGTGGCTTACAGCCTCCTGGCATCAGGCATTTCAAGGCCTGACAACAACTGATCGGTTGCGCAATCGAACTGTTCGATAAGGAAGTCCAGCAATACACGCACGCGGGGAACCCGGTAACGGTTGCCATGTAGCACCGCGTAGACGCCGGCCTCTGGGACACAAAAGTCAGGCAACAGGACGTTCAGTCGTCCAGCACAGATATCGGCTGCCGCATCCCAGATGGTCTTGCGTGCAATGCCATGCCCGGCCAACGCCCATGCACGCGCGAGTGCGCCATCATTGGTTTCCCATGCCTGGCTCATAGGTACGGTGTAGTTCCATGCCTGACCGTCCACCACAAAGTGAAAGGTGTTCAAGGGCCCTGCGCCAGTCACCAGCACGATGAACTTGTGGTTAACCAGGTCAGCAGGGGTCTGCGGTTCGCCGTATCGCGCCAGATAGTCAGGCGAAGCGCACAGTACTCGCCAGTTGGGCGCCAACTGCCTGGCGATCATCGAGCTTTCATGTGGCTGCCCAAACCGGATTGCCAGATCAATATCGTCCTGCAGCAGATTCGACACCGAATCCGACAACGTCAGCGCAACGGACAGTTCCGGGTGCAACTTACTGAATGCCTCAAGCCAGTCATTCAAAAGATTGCGGCCAAAATCGGCAGACGCGGATATCCGTACCTTGCCACGCACCTCAGTTTGACTGGCTTGAAGCCCCGCTTCCGCCTCATCAATAGCCCGCAATGCGACCCAGCACTGCTGCAAGTAAAACCGACCTTCTTCCGTAAGGCGCAACTGACGCGTTGTGCGATCAAACAATTTGGTGCGCAGCGCCGCCTCAAGCTTGATAAGGCGCGCGCTGGCCGCGGCTGGCGACAGCGCCAGTTTGCGCCCTGCGGCAGACAGGCTGCCGAGTGCTGCCGCCTCGACAAACAAACGCATATCACCCAATCGGTCAGTGGCCATATTCAATTCAAATTTGATAGCTCATCAAATGTTAAGCCAATTATCAAATCGTAGGCAATTCATCACACTCATGCCTCCTCTCCCATTGAGCACAAGTCATGACCGGCAAATCACAGGTTGAAAATGGCTCTTTCACAACATCGAGCAATATCGAACACCTCACTACCGAGGGTCTCCCACTGACGGCCCTGTTGGCGCTGACATTGGGTAGCTTTATCGCCACCGCCAACGAAACGGTGCCGGCAGGACTTTTGCCGCAAATCGCCGAAGCATTTGGTGTGTCGCAAGCATGGGCCGGTCAGATGGTGACGCTGTGTGCACTGGGCTCAGGGTTGGCGGCTATTCCTTTGACGCTCGCGTTGCAGGGTTGGCGTCGGCGCGGGGTGCTGTTACTGGCGGTCGGGGTGTTTTGCGCCTGCAATGCGGTGACCGCCCTGTCGCCCTGGTTTGCATTGACGCTGGCGGCTCGCTTCATGGTGGGTATTGCAACCGGTCTGGCCTGGAGCCTGCTGGCCGGCTACGCCAGACGGTTGGTCACCCCACCACTGCAAGGTCGCGCTATGGCGCTGGCCATGCTCGGCATCCCTCTGGCACTTGCCCTGGGCGTACCGCTGGGTGCCTGGCTCGGCAAACTGCTGGGATGGCGATGCGTGTTCGGGACGCTCTCAGGACTCAGCCTTTTGCTGATGGCCTGGATCTATCTGAAAGTGCCTGATTACCCCGGACAACGCGCCGATCAACGCCTGCCGCTGCGCAGGGTCTTGCAAACCCCGGGGGTGCGGCCGGTACTGGCGGTGGTCATGGTCTGGATCCTGGCCCATTACACCTTCTATACCTATATTGCTGCGTTCCTGGCTTCTGTTGGCTTGGCCGATCAGGTTGATCAGGGCCTCCTTGCATTCGGTATTGCGGCCTTGTTCGGTCTATGGATGATCGGCACGCTGATTCATGGCAGGCTTCGTAGCCTGGTACTGCTCAGCCTGACAGCATTCACCCTGGTGTCGTTTGTCCTTGGGCTGGGTGACCTGCCCGCCAGTGCGATCTACATCAGCATGGTCTTGTGGGGGATGAGCTTCGGTGGCGCGCCAACCTTACTGCAAACCGCCTTGGCTGAAGTTGCCGGAGACGGCGCTGACATTGCGCAATCGATGCTGGTCACCGTCTTCAACCTGGCGTTTGCAGGCAGCGGTGTGATCGGTGGCGTTCTCTTGGAAACCTGGGGGGCAAGCGCTATTCCCTGGGTAGCGCTGGCGTTGTTGCTGCCGGCGCTGATGATGGTCTCGGTGGCCAAGAGGCATGCTTTCAGGCGTTGACCGTTGAGCTGTGCTAACAATCGGCAATCGAGACTGGCCGAATGGCGGACACAACTCTGCACCAAATGAGTCCATTTGCCCGTGCACGTCGATAAAAATCAAAGTCACGAAAAAAGAGGACGAAGCGCCCACCCAGTAAATTGCAGGCAAAAAAAAGCCACTCGTTAGAGTGGCTTTTTTTGTGTTTGGAGCGGGAAACGAGACTCGAACTCGCGACCCCGACCTTGGCAAGGTCGTGCTCTACCAACTGAGCTATTCCCGCGTCTTGGTGATGCGCATTCTATAGAATTATCAGAACCGGTCAACCCCTTGATTCGAAAATGTTTTATTTCTTTTCAACGGTGGTGCGCAGATGCGGCCAGGCAGCGCGCAGGTACTGGAGCATGGACCACAAGGTCAGGCCGGCGGCGATGAGCAGCAGGGCGTAGCCGGTCAACACCCAAAAGGAGAAGTCCGACGGGTTGGCCAGCAGGATCACCAGCGCGAGCATCTGAGCGGCGGTTTTCCATTTGCCCATGTTGGAGACAGCGACATGGGCGCGGGCACCGATTTCGGCCATCCATTCGCGCAGTGCGGACACCACGATTTCGCGACCGATGATCACGGCGGCCGGCAGGGTCAGCCACAGGTTGCCGTGTTCCTGCACCAGCAGGACCAGGGCGACGGCCACCATGAGTTTGTCCGCTACCGGGTCGAGGAACGCGCCGAACGGCGTGCTCTGTTCCAGGCGACGGGCCAGGTAGCCGTCGAGCCAGTCGGTGGCAGCCGCGAAGGCAAAGACGGAGCTGGAGGCCGCATAGCTCCATTCGTACGGCAAATAAAACAACAGGATGAAAATAGGAATAAGCAGGACGCGTAGAACGGTGATCAGATTAGGGATATTCATCGGCACAACTGGCTACGAGGTGGAAAGGCATTCTATTCGCTGTGCAGATTCGCATAAATCAACTCAGCGAGCTTTTTACTGATACCGGGAGCTTTGGCTATTTCGTCAATGCTGGCACGGGATAGCTCCTGCAAGCCACCAAAATGTTTAAGCAAGTCGCGTCGCCGTGTCGGCCCGACGCCCGCCACCCCCTCCAGGGTTGAGGTTCGACGGGTTTTGCCGCGTCGGGCGCGGTGACCGGTAATGGCGAAACGGTGCGCCTCATCGCGGATCTGCTGGATCAGGTGCAACGCCGGTGAGTCGCCCTTCAAAGTGAACTCATGGGCGGCATCATTCAAGTACAACGTCTCGAAACCGGCCTTGCGCGTAGCGCCCTTGGCTACGCCGAGCAGGATCAGGTCGGGCACCGCCAGTTCGTTGAGCACGTCGCGGGCCATGGACAGCTGGCCCTTGCCACCGTCCACCAGGAGTATATCCGGCAGTTTGCCCTCGCCGTCCTTCAACTTGCTGAAACGCCGGGTCAGGGCCTGGTGCATGGCCGCATAGTCATCGCCGGCGGTGACGCCTTCGATGTTGTAGCGACGGTAATCGGCTTTGATCGGCCCTTCCGGCCCGAACACTACGCAGGACGCCACCGTGGCTTCGCCACTGGAGTGGCTGATGTCGTAACACTCCAGGCGTTGCGGCGGCTCGTCCAGGTTGAGGACTTCGGCCAGGGCGTCGAAGCGTGCGGCGACGTGCTGTCGATTGGCCAGGCGTGCGCCCAGGGCCTGCTCGGCATTGGTCACGGCCAGTTGCTGCCAACGGGCTCGCGTGCCGCGTACGCGATGGCTGATGTCCAGCTCGCGGCCGCGCAATTCGTGGATCGCCTCGATCAGCGTGGGGAAGTCTTCGTGCACCACGTTGACGATCAGCTCCGATGGCAAATCGCGCTCCGGGCTGCTCACGTAGTACTGGCCCAGGAAGGCCGCCATGACCTCAGCCACGTCTTCGTCGATACCGGTCTGCGGGAAGAAGTTCTTGCTGCCCAACACCCGCCCGCCCCGCACGCTGATAAGGTGCACGCAGGCACCGCCCGGGTTGACGAAGGCGGCGATCACATCGACGTCACCGGTACCGCCTTCCATGCTCTGCTGGTCCTGCACGCGGCGCAGCAGGGAGATCTGGTCGCGCAGTTCGGCGGCCTTTTCGAAATCCAGGGTGCTGGCCGCCTGCTCCATGGCGCCGGAGAGTTCGTCGGTGAGGGCATTGCTGCGCCCTTCGAGAAACATCACCGAGTGACGCACATCCTCGGCGTACTCGGCCGGCTCCACCAGGCCCACACAGGGTGCCTTGCAGCGCTTGATCTGGTATTGCAGGCACGGCCGGGTGCGGTTCTTGTAGAAGCTGTCTTCGCACTGGCGCACAAAAAAGGTCTTTTGCAGCAGGCTCAGGCTTTCGCGGATCGCGCCGGCGCTGGGATAGGGCCCGAAATACTTGCCCTTCTGCTTCTTCGCGCCCCGGTGAATGCTCAGGCGTGGGAAGTTGCCGTCGGATAAAAACACGTAGGGGTAGGACTTATCATCGCGCAGCAGAATGTTGTAAGGCGGCCGCCATTCCTTGATCAGCGTCTGCTCAAGCAGCAGTGCTTCGGTTTCATTGGCGGTGATGGTGGTTTCGACCTGGGCGATGCGCGCCACCAGCGCGGCGGTTTTCGGCGCGAGACCGCTCTTGCGAAAGTAGCTCGCCAGGCGGTTCTTCAGGTTCTTGGCTTTGCCGACATACAGCAGGCGCGCCTCGCTGTCGAACATGCGGTACACGCCGGGGCGGCCACTGCAGGTCGAGAGGAAGGCACTGGGATCAAACGGTGTGGTCATGTCAGGCGCTGGCGTCCACCATGCCGTGGCGCACCGCGAGCAGGGTCAATTCAACATCACTGCTGATGGCGAGCTTCTCGAAAATGCGATAACGGTAGGTGTTGACGGTCTTGGGCGACAGGCACAACTTGTCGGAGATCGTCTGCACCTTCTGGCAGCCGACGATCATCAGGGCGATCTGGATTTCCCGCTCCGACAGCGCATCGAACGGCGAGTCGCTGGTGGGCTGGAAAGATTTGATGGCCAGTTGCTGGGCGATCTGCGGGCTGATGTAACGCTGCCCGGCAAACACCAGGCGAATGGCTTGCACCATCTCGGCCAGACCGGCACCCTTGGTCAGGTAACCGGCCGCGCCGGCCTGCAACAGGCGCGTCGAGAACGGGTCTTCTTCACACACGGTCACCACCACGACCTTGATGTCCGGGTGGCTGCGCAACAATTTGGTCGTGGCGCCAAGACCACCGATACCGGGCATCTTGACGTCCATCAGTACCACATCGGGTTTCAACTCCCGGGCCTTGATCAGGGACTCTTCCCCGGACTCGGCCTGACCGACTACTTGCAGGCCATCGATGTCAGCCAGCATTCGTGTAATGCCTGTACGAACGAGATCATGGTCATCGACTACTAGCACCCTAATCAAGCAGACACCTCGCGATATGGTCTTATAGGTTGCTGAACACCTTAGCAAAAAACCAAGGCGCAGACCTAGCTGCAAGCGTCATATATATAGAGTTTGAATACACAGCAGCCGTCCACCCTGCGGTGGACGGCTCTATTTGTTGGGCAGCAGGTCAGGATTCCTGGGGCTGCGGTCTGCTTTTTCCATTCAGTGACACGGAGTGCTCGGCCAGGCTTGACGTCAAGCGACGGATTGCAGCCTGGTCTTCCTTGAACATCGCACGGTAGTCACCCAATACTTTTTCTTCAACCTGGCTCAGGTTGTCCAGTTGAATCGGGGTAGGCGTACCGGTCAACACGTACAGCACATCCACACCTTTCTCGGCGACACGCGACAGGTAGTCCGCTTTAGGCGCCCGTCCTCCACTTTCGTATTTACCTTGTGCGTTGGCTTCAACGCCGCCTATTTCACCAAAAACTTTTTGCGACAAGCCAAGTCGCTCCCTTTCTTGCCTCAAACGCGAACCGATTCCACTCATTTGGATGTATGATCCTGGTTGGGACACCCCAAGGGGTGACACACTCATCACTTTGCTGAACAAACTTGAACGGTTTTGAACTATGCCCGGAATCCGTACTGCCGCACAAGCCAAGGCCTGGCTGGAACATCAAGGAAAGTCAGTTCAAGCGTTCGCCCGTGAACATGGCGTTGATCCGGCAACCACCTATCAAGTGCTCGCTGGGCGCAAAAAGGGACGACGTGGAGAGGCCCATAAGGTAGCGGTCCTCTTGGGCATGAAAGAAGGGATCATCCATTCTGAGGCTGATGCTCAAAAAAACGATCAGGAGGTCATTTCCTGAAGCCAGTATGCGCTTATTAGAATTGGGTGCGTGGTTTAGCTTGATGGACAGAGACGTTCCATGCGCCAGAAGCAGTTTTCTTCACCGACGATACTCAGCCCCATGCGCTGATAGAGCCTTCGGGCCGGATTGGTCTTGAACACGGTCAGACGCAGCAACCCCAGGGCCTGAGCCTTGAGCGCCATCTGCTCCAAGACCCAACTGCCCGCGCCCTGCCCACGACATGCCGCAAGCATATGCAGCTCACGGATATAGAGTGCGCGGCTGTCGCGGCTCAAACTGATAAAGCCCAACACGGTCTCGTCGTTGCAGATCAGCCAGTTTTCGCGGCCCGCCCAAGCCACATCGAAGCCGTCGTTGGACCACACCAGATCGTATTGCAGGTAATAGCGACTCATGGCCTCAAAGGTCAGGGTTCGGGCGAACGGCAAGTCCTGGTCCGTCGCAGCGCGCAGGTGAAACGCCATTTACAGCGCTACCACTTGGCCAGCCCACACGGCGCCATCACGACGGGCGATTACCAGCGCATCACCCAGGCCTGACGCAGCAGCCAGTAAACGGCCATCTGCGGCCCAAATGGCGCTGCTACCGGCACACACATAGCCACCCGATGGCCCGCCATGGTTGGCTACCAGCACCACCAGGCCATGCTCGGCCGCATACCCCTGGAGCAACGCGCTGTCCGCTGCGTAGCCGCCTTCGCTGATCAACACACCGGCGGCATAGACAGTGGCGCCCATCTGGGCCGCCTGGCGCGGGTGACTGGCGCGGGAGAAATCCGCGCACACCGCCAGCGCAATCCGCTCATCGCCGATGTCAAGCGCCGCTCCCCCCTGCCCTGGGGCAAACACCGCTTCTTCGCCTGGATGCAGATGCTGCTTGGTGTACACCGCAAGAGAACCGTCTGCCCCCAACACCAGCGCGCCGATCAGCACACCTGCCCCAGGTGCCAGGCGAATCGGCATGCCGACCACCGCCGTCAAGCCCCACTCCCGTGCCATTTCGCGCAGCGGTGCCAGCAGCGCGTCTTCGGGAGCAATCGCCAATGCGGCCGCCAGTGACGGCTCATAGCCGGTCAACGACAGTTCCGGAAACACCAGCACGTGCACGCCATGTTCGGCCGCCGCGTGCATGAGGGCCAAGTGCCGTTCGATATTGGCCGGCACGTCGCCCGCGATGGAAACAGATTGAGCAGCAGCAAGGGTCAGGGCAGTCATGGTCGCGTCCAGGCAATCATCCAAGGTGTGACAAGCATATCGCGGTCGATAGCGGTCAGTACCCCCGCGCAATAGAAATTACTGATTGAATCCACCTGCGTGCCTCTAGTAAGCTCCCCCCATCATTTGGAGACACACCATGTTGCAACTCACCACCCCTCAGGTCTGCCCTGTTGCCAGCGCCCCGCGCTCGGTATCGGCTACCCGTGTGAACGGTTCGAGCGCACTGGTCAGCTTTTATTTTGGGTATTGGTTTAGCCACTGGCGCGCCTGATACCTGAAATCGGCGCCCACTACTCAAGGGGTCGCCTACCAGAGAAATCCAAACCCCCGGTCGGCTCCCCGACCGGGGGTTTTGTTTTTTCAGGCCCCAATATTTTTTGATGAACACTTAAAGGACACACGACATGAACTACGCCACCTATTACCGCTACGACACTTCCACTGCATGGCGATTTAGCCAGCTCCGCTCGGGACAGCCTGCCGCCTCCGATCGGTCACCTATGGGTGGCAAGCCAACACACACAGCCAGTACGGCCCACTGTCGAACACCCCAGTAGGGCCAGGCGCGCGGGAACAGCCCGCCGCTTGCCCAGGAAGCCTTGAATATGAACTCTGCCACCGCCGCTCTGCCCGTTTCTGCCCTGACCAGCGCCAATGAAGCCCTGACCCAGCGCTTGCCCAGCGCGCTTGATTTAAAGCTCAAGCTGCCGCTCAGCCCGTTCCTCAATGAACAAGTCCACGCCCATCGCCACGCCGTGCGCGCCATCCTCAATGGCCAGGATTCACGTTTGCTGGTGATCGTCGGCCCGTGCTCGATCCACGACCCGGAGTCGGCCATGGAATACGCACGCAACCTGAGGAAACTCGCACTCGAAGTGAGCGACCAGATGCTGCTGGTGATCCGCGCCTACGTCGAAAAACCGCGCACCACCATCGGCTGGAAAGGCCTGGCCTACGACCCGCACCTGGACGGCAGCGACGATATGGCCGCCGGCCTCAGCCTGTCCCGCGAACTGATGCGCGAAATGCTGCGCCTGGGCCTGCCGGTCGCCACTGAGCTGCTGCAACCGATGGCCGCCGGCTACTTCGATGACCTGCTCAGTTGGGTCGCGATTGGCGCACGCACCACCGAATCGCAGATCCACCGCGAAATGGCCAGCGGCCTGGGCATGCCCGTGGGCTTCAAGAACGGCACCGACGGCGGCGTGGCGATTGCCTGCGACGCGATGCGCTCGGCGTCCCACCCGCACCGTCACTTCGGCGTCGACAGCCAGGGGCACCCGGCGATCATCCAGACCCCGGGCAACCCCGACACCCACCTGGTGCTGCGCGGCGGCCACCGTGGGCCGAACTACGATGCGCAAAGCGTGGCGCAGGTGAAACACGACCTGGCCAAGTCCAAGGTGGCGGCGCGGATCATGGTCGATTGCAGCCATGCCAACAGCGGCAAAGACCCGCTGCGTCAACCGGCGGTGTTCAACGACGTGCTGGAGCAGCGCTTGCAGGGCGACACGTCGCTGATCGGCATGATGCTCGAAAGCCACCTGTTCGAAGGCTGCCAGCCGTTGAGCACATCGATGAAGTACGGCGTGTCGGTGACCGATGGCTGCCTGGGCTGGGATGCCACCGAGCAGTTGTTGCGTAGCGCCGCCGAGCGCTTGCGCGCACAAGGCTGAACGACCAAGGCGCTGCTACAGCGGGTACAGCGCCTCATCAAATTGCTCAAGTTTCGGAAATACCAAGGGCTGCTCATCCGCCAGCCCTTGCAGCCGTTGCTCATACTCCACCAGGAAATCCTGCCGCGCCTCAGCACTGATATACGGCACATGCCACGCCACAAACGGCGCCAGCACCTCATAGCCCACATACGCCAGCGTGCCGCGCAGGATCGGGCGCAACATATCCTCCAGCGGCCCATGAATCGCGCCCTCGCCGAACATATGCTCGCGCCCGCCCAGGGTCACGGTGACCAGCGCCCGCTTCCCCGCCAACCCACCCTGATCGTAAAAGCGCTTGCCGCCGTAACACACGCCCGACACCAGCACCCGGTCAATCCAGCCCTTGAGTATGGCCGGCGCCGAGAACCAGAAGATCGGAAAGTTGAGGACCAACAGATCGGCCCACAGCAGCTTGTCCAACTCAGCCTGAATATCCGCCGCTATCGACTGTTTCCTCACTCCCAGGCGTTGCTCCAGCGCATACACCAGGTAATCGGGGTTTTCCCGCATGGAAAAATCCGCCGCCGACGCCACCGGGTTCCACTGCATGGCGTACAAATCACTGACCTTGACGGTGTGTCCCCGGCCTTGCAGCGTGACGAGCGCCTGGTCACGCAGTGCCGCTGTGAACGACCGTGGCTCGGGATGGGCGTGAACAATCAAAACCTTCATGTGAGTTCCTCAAACAGCGCAGGCCTGTTTCAGTTCGATCAGGGTTACGCCATTGCGTTGGAAAGCGTTGCGCAGGTGCGTCTGCAATTCATCCAGGTTGTGGGGCTGGTTCACGGTGCAGCCGAACGCCTGGGCGAACAGCCCAAAGTCGGGGTTGCGCGGCAGCACGCCGACGGGTTCGATGTCGAGGTTGAGCATGTCGTCGCGGATCTGGCCAAGTGCGTCGTTGTTCCACAACAGCACCACCAGCGGGCTGTCCAATTCCTCCACGGCGGTGGCCAGTTCCTGGGCGGTGTAGAGAAAACCACCGTCACCGACCAGCACCAGGCCTGGCCGCTGCGGTGCGCCGAACTTGGCACCGATGGCCGCCGGCAGGCCGTAACCCAAGGTGCCGTAGCCGGTGGGGTGCAGCCAACTGCGCGGGGCGCGACTGCGATAGGCGTAATTGCCGGTGTAGGCCAGTTGGGTCATGTCGCTGCTGATGAATGCATTGGCGGGCAGTTCGGCTTCGATGCGGTCAAGAATGGCACGGTGGATGGACTGCAACGGGCCGTGTCCCCGCTCGACGGCCTGGTGTAATGCCGCAACACGCTTGGCTGCCGTTTCCGCGTCAGCCGACACGGTTGGCAAACGCTCCAGCAACGCCAGCACCGTCTGATTGGCATCGCCACGCAGCGCCACGGCACTGGGGTAGAAATCATTGAATTTGCGCGGGTCGATATCCACCCGCAGCAGCTCACCGTTGAGGGGCAGACGCTCGCACCAATAGTCGGTGTCGGCCATTTCCGTGCCCACCGCCAGCACCACATCGGCCTCGCTGATCAGTTGCCAGCCGGGCTCGACGCACAGGGTGGAACCGGCATTCAACGGGTGATCGATCGGCAGCAACCCCTTGCCGGCCACGCTGGTGAAAAACGGCGCGGCCAACTGCGTGCTCAAACGCTGCAACGCCTCGCCTGCCGCCAGTGCACCGCCCCCGGCGATAATCATGGGCCGTTGGGCCGCTGCGAGCTTGGCCACCGCCTGGCCCAAGACGTCAGCCGACGGCACGCCGCGACCCGGGCGGCGCACCACGTCATCGCTCCAGTCGCGCTTGATCGGTGCCGCCAACACATCCAGCGGCACCGAGATATGCACCGGCCGAGGCCGCTCGCTGTCGAACACCGCATAGGCGCGGGCGATCAGTTCGGGCAAATCCTCGGCACTGAGTGCGACCGCCGAAAACGCCGTAATCGGTGCGGTGATGGCCCGCTGGTCCTGGGTCTCGTGCAGGCTGCCCCAGCCCTTGCCAAGGCTGGCGGTGCTGTTGACGCTGGAGATCACCAGCAGCGGAATCGAGTCGGCATACGCCTGGCCGATCGCGGTGGCGGCATTGGTCACTCCCGGCCCGGTGATCACAAAGCACACCCCTGGCTTGCCGCTGACCCGCGCATACCCGTCGGCCATGAAACCGGCGCCTTGCTCGTGGCGCGTAAGCACATGGCGAATGCCGCTGCCGGGCAGGCCGCGATACAGCTCCAGCGTATGCACACCGGGAATGCCGAACACGGTGTCCACCCCATAATGGGCCAGCAACCGCACCAGGGCCTGGCCGCCGGTCATCACCTTATCGTGCATGCTCATCTCCTAGACGTATCAATGCATCGACCGCCGTAGCGCCCTGGGCACTGACCAACAATGGGTTCACATCCAGCTCCAGCAACTGCCCGGCGTTGGCGCAGGCGTAGTCGGCCACCGCCCGAATGGCCGCGACCAATACATGCATATCCGCCGCGTCACGGCCGCGATAACCTTGCAGCAACGGGGCGCTGCGCAGGCTGAGCAGAGCATTGCAAATGGCGCTGTCGGTGGTGGGCAGCAGCAGGCTGCGACTGTCCTTGAGCAGCTCTACCAGGATGCCACCGGTACCGATGACCAGTGCCAGGCCAAACTCGTTTTCTCGCTTGATGCCCACGATCAACTCCGCCAAAGGCGGCGCAGCCATGGCCTCCAGCAGCAGTTGATCGAACGCGACATCCGGCGCATAAGCGGCGATGTGCTCGCGCATCTGCTCAAGTGCAGTGGTCAGCGCCATACCGTTTTTCAGGTTCAGCACCACTGCACCGGCTTCGGTTTTATGCGGCAACTGCGCGCTGACCGCTTTGAGCACCAGGGGATAGCCAACCACCGCGGCATCGCTGATCGCCCTGGCCGGAGTACTCAATACCCCGGTTGGCGTGGCCAGGCCGAACGCGCGCAAGGCTTGTTTGGAAGCCCATTCGTCGAGGGCCTCGCCGCTGCCTTGCAGGGCCTTCGGGCACAGCGGTTCGAGGATCGATTCGCCGCGCTCCAGCAGCACGCGGCGATTGCCCGGGTAACCGGCAATCCGTCCCCACGCCGCCAATGCGTCTTCCACGCCTTGCAGCGCTGCGATGCCTTGAGCATGCAGGCGCTCGCGGGCATGGGCCGGCAGCAACTCGGGAAAGGCCGAGGTGACAAACCCCGTCTTGCCATGCCGGCCAAGCGCGTTGCAGAACAACTCCAGCAGCAGGTCACACTCCTTGCGCTCACCCGTGGACTCGGCCGGGTAATCCAGCACCAACAGGGCGGCATCGGCTTCGGTGCGCAGGGCGGTGTCGAGCATGGCATCGAGGGCCGCACGGTTGCCCCAGATGGCCGTGGTGAAATCCAGCGGATTGACCAGGTTGGCGTAGCTGGGCAGCACCTGCGCCAGTTCACGGCGCTGGCCTGCGTCGAGCGTTGGCAAGGCCAGGTGATTGCGTTCGGCATAGTCGGCAATCAGCCCCGCATCGCCCCCGGAACAGGCCAGCGCGATCAGGCGGTTACCCGCAGGAAGGTTGCCGCATGCCGCAGCTTTGAGGGTTTCGACAAAACTCACCGGCCCGCTCACGCGAATCACGCCCAAGCGTGCAAACAGGCTGTCGTACAGCGCATCGGAGCCGGACAGCGAACTGGTGTGACTCAAGGCCAGCTCGGCGCCGATCTGCGACACGCCGGTTTTCAGCGCAATGATCGGAATGCCTTTTTCCAGGGCCTTGTGGGCGGCACGGGCAAACCCCGGCACATTTTTCAACCCTTCCAGGTGCAGGCCGATGGCGGTGACGCGCGGTTCATCGAGCAGCACCTCCATCAATTCGGCAACACCCAATTGCGCCTGGTTACCCACCGACGCCATGTAGGCTACCGGCAGCGAACGGTCGCTCATCGACAGGTTGTAGGCGAAGTTGCCGCTCTGGGTCAGCACCGCCACGCCCTTCTCCACCGCCTTGCCGCCATGGGCCACCGGCCACAGCGCTGCGCCGTGCAGGTAATCCAGCAGGCCGTAGCAGTTGGGGCCAAGCAAGGCCATCTCACCCGCCGCCTTTAATAGCTGCTGTTGCAGGACGGCACCGTCGGCCCCGGTCTCGGCAAACCCTGAGGCGTAGCAAATCGCGCCACCCGTGCCGATGGCCGCGAGTTCGGCGACGCAGGCCAACGTGAGTTCGCGGTTGGTGGCGATAAACACCGCGTCCGGCCCGCACGGTAAATCCGCCACACGGCGTACACAAGGGATGCCGTCGAGGCGGTCATGCTGCGGGTTGACCAGCCACATCGGCCCGTTAAAACCACCTTCGGCGCAGCGCTTGAGCGCACGGGCCATGCTGCGGCCGCCGACGAATGCCAGGTGCCGGGGCGCCAGCAGGCGCTTGAGGTTGTCGCGAATAGCCTGAGACATAAGCGTTCTCCGCGCCGATCAGCGCAACAGCGGCCGCAACAGTTCACGGGCGATGATATGGCGCTGGATTTCCGAGGTGCCTTCCCAGATCCGCTCGATCCGTGCGTTGCGCCAGATGCGCTCCACCGGCCCTTCCTCCATCAGGCCCATGCCGCCGAAAATCTGCACCGCCTCGTCGGCGACCTTGCCCAGGGTTTCACTGGCAAACAGCTTGGCCATGCCGGCCTCACCATCGGTCATGCTGCCCTGGTCCATCTTCCAGGCGGTGTGCAGGGTCAGCAGTTCTGCTGCGCGGATCTGTGTGGCCATGTCCGCCAGCTTGAAGCTCACGCCTTGATAAGTGCCGATGGGCTGGCCGAACTGCTTGCGGTCCGCCGCCCATTGCAGCGACACATCCAGCGCGCGCTGGGCCTGGCCGACGCAGTTGGCGGCCACCATCACACGGCCGGCGGTGAGCCAGGCGTTGGCCACGTCCCAGCCCTTGCCCACTTCGCCCAGTACCTTGGAAGCCGGTACGCGGCAGTCGTCGAAGAACAGTTCATAGGTGTGATAACCCCGGTTGCTCACGCACTTGGGGCCACGGCGGATGGTCATGCCGGGCGTGCCGCGATCCACCAGGAGCGCGGTCACGGCGTTGCGCTGTCGACCGTTGTGTTCATAGGTGTCGGTGACCGCAAACACGATGGCGAAATCGGCGTGCCCGGCATGGCTGATAAAGTGCTTGCTGCCGTTGATCACGAACTCATCGCCACGTTGTACGGCGCGGGTCTTGATGGCATTGGCGTCGGAGCCGGCGCCGGGTTCGGTGAGGGCGAAACAGTCGATTTTCTTGCCCTGCACACACGGCAGCAGGTAGTCGCCAATCTGTGCTCCCGTACACGCCATGAGGATCTTGGACGGCCGCGCAACAAACACATGCAGCGCCCACGACACCTTGGACAATTCCCGCTCGATCAGGGCCTGGGACAGATAGTCCAGGCCACCGCCCCCCACCGCCTCCGGTATGTTGAAAGCGTAGAAGCCAGCAGCGATGGCCTTGTCGCGGATCTGCGCGGCCAGCTCGGGAGAGACCTCATCGGCACGGTCCACCGCCGCCTCATGGGGCAACAATTCCTTGGCTACAAAACTGCGTACCGCGTCCACCAACATGTCTTGTTCTTGGCTGAGTTGGAAATGCATGGCGCTACCTGCTCGGAGGTGGTGGTGTTATTGGCCGTAAAAAGTCGGCAGGCGTTTTTCCACGGACGCGCGCAAGGCCTCGGCGCCATCGGCACTGCGCCCGCACAACAGGCCGGCCGCCCGTTCGGCCTGCAACTGTTCGGGCAGGCTGCGCCCGGCACCTTCACGCAGCAGGGTCTTGGTCTGGGCGAAGGCGAAGGTCGGGCCGTTGGCCAGGCGTGTGGCGAGTTCGGTGGTGTAGGCATTGAGCTGGTCATCGGCGACGACTTCACCGACCAGGCCCGCGGCCAAGGCACGCTCGGCACTCCACAGCTCGTCGAGAAACAACAGGCGCTTGGCCTGTTCGCTGCCAATCAGGCGCGGCAAGTGCCAACTGGCGCCCGCGTCCGGCGAGTAGGCCATGCGGGTGTAACCAGCCTTGAAGCGCGCCGATTGGGCCGCTATGCGCAGGTCGCAGCATAAGGTCAGGTCCATGCCCGCACCGACGGCGGTGCCGTTGATCGCGGCAATCGTGGGTTTATCGAGAGTGTGCAGGCGCGTCATCAGCGCGTGGGCGGTTTCGGTCCAGCCGTAGGTTTCGAGGGCACCGCGAGCTTCGGCATCCGCCCACTCGGCCAGGTCGGCACCGGCGCAGAAGCTTCGCCCATTACCGGTCAATACCACCGCGCGCGCAGCGACGTCTGTATTGAAGGCATCGAGCAAGGCATGCAGGTGCTTGAGGGTGGGGATGTCCAGAGCGTTGCGCTGCGGACCACGGTTGAGGGTGATCCAGGCAACACCAGCTTCTACATGAGTGAGCACGGGCGATTCGGCAGTCATGGCGTCCTCGAATTGTTTTATTTGACCTGAGGGGTGCGACATGAGGCGATACTAAACAAGTGTTCAGCAAGAAGGCAATCAGCCAACAGCAAATTTTTTCAGGAGGGAAACGGCCTGCCTGAACCTGGCGTTCAGGTGGCTGGAGAAGGCTCAGGGTTTGAGCTGGTAACGCTGGCGACCGCCAGCCTGCAGGCCATCCACCCAGGCTTCGCAGATTTGGATGCCCTGTTCGGGCGTAAACGTACCGGGGTTGAGCCCCGACTCCAGCCACAACCCATCGAGCAATGCGCTCAGGCCGATGGCGGCGAGGTCGGCGTCGAAGTGCTTCCAGCCCTCCTCCCTGGCCATGTCGGTCAGGGCGGAGCGCATGATGGTGCGGTACTCGCCGTAGGAATGCTCGTGCGCCAGGTTGATCGCCGGTGCGGTCTTTACCGCGCCCCAGAACACCAGCCACGCGTCCAGCAGGTGCGGGTCGAGCAGTTCGGCGGAAAACGAGCCCTGGAACAACGCCGACAGGCGCTCCCGAGGGTTCGGCGGCGCCTTGGCCATGGTCGCGCGCAACAGGCCCATGACCTGGTCGGTGATGGTGCGATAGGCCTCGGCCACCAGCTCATCCTTGCCCGAATAGTGATGGCTGATCAGCCCCACCGACACCCCGGCCTCGGCACTGATCTTGCGAATCGACGCACCCTGGAAACCATCGCGCTTGAGACAGGTGAGCGTGGCCTGGACCAGATGGGCCTTGCGCACTTCCGGGTCCATCCGGGAGAAACTGGATTCCTGGGTCATGCGGCGATTTCCTTGGGTTGAGTCGGCAGCACGACTCTACATCAGTCTCGGTAGCCCGGCGACACCCATCCCCCCCAGTAAATTCGTGATCTGCGGTAAAGAGTCCTTTTCGGATTCGACGGTTTTTCCGAAGGAACGACAGGCGGATACTCGACTCCATTGTTCACCCCCCTTCAGGAGTTACTGATGTCCACTACGCAAAACGTTCCGGCCTTTGGCCTCGGCACCTTCCGTCTGCAAGGCCAGGTGGTGATCGATTCCGTCAGCACCGGCCTCGAGCTGGGCTACCGCGTCATCGACACCGCGCAAATCTATGAGAACGAAGCCGATGTTGGCCAGGCCATTGCCGACAGTGGCATCCCGCGCGATGAGCTGTTCATCACCAGCAAGATCTGGATCGCCAACTTCGCCGAAGGCCAGTTGATTCCCAGCCTGCGCGAGAGCCTGCGCAAACTGAAAACCGATTACCTTGACCTCACCCTGATCCACTGGCCCTCGCCGGAAGACCAGGTGCCTGTCGCCGAATTCATGGGCCAGTTGCTGGAGGCCAAGCGCCTGGGCCTGACCCGCCGGATCGGCATTTCCAACTTTACCGTCGACCTGATGAAACAAGCGATTGCGGCAGTAGGTTCGGAGAATATCGCCACCAACCAGATCGAGCTGCACCCCTACCTGCAAAACCGCAAGGTCGTGGACTTCGCCACCGCCAACGGTATCCAGATCACGTCCTACATGACCCTGGCCTACGGCGAAGTGCTCAAGGACCCGGTGATCCGACAAATCGCCGAGCGCCATCAGGCGACCCCGGCGCAAGTGACACTGGCCTGGGCGATGCAACTGGGTTATGCAGTCATCCCTTCGTCGACCAAACGCGCCAACCTGGAAAGCAACCTCAAGGCCCTGCAACTGACCTTGAGCCCTGCCGACATGGCGCAGATGGCCGAGCTGGAACGCGGCCATCGCCTCACCAGCCCCAAGGGTATCGCCCCCCAGTGGGACTAAACCCCGGCCACAGGCGTGCGGGATAATTCCCGCAGCCACGGCAGTACGCGCAGGCCCGTAGCGGCTGCGGGTGGGTCGATGATGTCCATGAAGTGTTCGAGATTGACGTTGTCCGGCACACCGGGCAGGCGTACCAGCACCGCCGGCGTTGCGTCGGCAGACAGGCCCAGGTCCAGGTGGTCATAGACCAGCACATGATGCACCTGGGGTTGAGGACCGCAAGTGTGGATCGCCAGCCCCGCGTTGATGATCAGCACATCGAAAGGCTGTGCCGGAATGACGGTGAGCAGTTGGACCTCTTCGAAGGTCTGCACCGGTACGATGCGGTGATAACCCAACTGGTTGAGCATTTTTTCGATGTACAGGCGTTGCAGGTGTTGCTCATCGGCAATCAGGATGGTCAGTGCTTTGTTTGGCATGGCGAACCCCTGGGCAGGCAGTGCTCGTCAGTGAGCGAGGCCCATTCTCCAGACATATACCGACGACAAAATCAGGCTTGTTCCCGTTCCATGTAGGAGTTCTCCCAAATTCGCCGAACGGTTGCCCGCTTCGGTCAAGCCTGCTTGCAGTACTGGCTCAGGTCATGATGCAAACCATCGATAGCCACGCTCAATGCCGCAACCGCCACCGCCACCGCATCGCCGTCGCGCCTTTCGCACGCATCCTCCAAAGCCTCGCAACAGGTGATCAGCGCCTGGGCCTTGACCATGCGCGCACCGCCTTTGACACGATGGGCCAGGTCATACAACTTGGCGAAATCGGCCCGGTCCTGCAGGGTCGACAGCATTCGGAGGTCCTCTGCAAGGCTAATGAGCAAGGGTGCCAGCAACTCGTTGAGCACGGCCGCGTCGTCGCCTGTCAGCATCACCAGCGAGCTCAAATCAAATTGCGCTTTGGCTTCTCCCGTTACAGCGCTGGCCGTGCGCGACGCCAAGGCCGCACGTAGATCGTCAAGCCCCGTCGGCTTGAACAGGCAACCGTCCATACCGGCCTGTCGACAGCGCTCGACCTCCTCCGGCTGGGCATTGGCGGTGAATCCCAGCAGAAGGCAGGGCACAAGGCCACGTTGCCGTTCCTGGGCACGAATATCACGCGCCAACGTGTAGCCGTCCATGACAGGCATATTGCAGTCGGTGATCACCCCATCAAAATGCCCGGTTTGCCAACGTGCAAAGCCTTCGGCGCCATCCTCGGCTGTAACGATCTGATGCCCCAGGAAGGTCAACTGTCGAGCCAGAAGCAAGCGGTTGGCCGGATAATCATCGACCACCAGAAGCTGCAATGCCTGCGTGGCAGGAACACAGGGGACCGGTGAGCCAACCGGTGCTGCCGTGGTCAACGCCAGTGCCAGTGTCACATCCACCCGCGTCCCCTTGCCCAGCACGCTGCTCAGGTGCAGTTGGCCGCCCATCATCTCGCACAGGTTACGGCTGATCACCAGCCCCAGGCCCGAGCCGCTGCGTGCCGATTGCTCGTTATTGCTGCCTTGGATAAACGGGTTGAACAAACGCTGCTGATCTTCGGCACTGATGCCAATCCCCGCATCTTCCACGCAGAGCCGCAGGTTCAAATGCTCACCGGCCAACACCGATGCGGCTTGGGCACACAGGCGTATCTGGCCAGAGTAGGTAAATTTGATCGCATTGCCTAACAGGTTCGACACCACTTGCTTGAAGCGCAACGGATCGATCAGTACCAGTCGGTCGATCATCGGGTCGAGCTCTACGTTCAGCGACAGGCCTTTATCCCGCGCCAGCCCTTCGAACACCCGCGCCACAGAGGCCAACAGCTCGTGCAGGTTGGCCGGCTCCAGAGTCAGGGACAAGTGACCGGTTTCGATTCGCGCAATGTCCAGGATATCGCCGATCAACTCCAGCAAACTGCGCGAGGCCATCGATGCCACTTCCAGCGCATCTCGATCGACGTGCCCCTGCTCAGCATTTTTCTGCGCCAGTTCGATCATGCCGATCACTGCGTTCATCGGCGTTCGGATCTCATGACTCATCGTCGCCAGGAACGTGGTCTTGGCACGGTTGGCGGCGTCCGCGTCTTCCTTCGCCTCCCGCAACTGACCCAACAGGCGCTGGCGCTCGCTCACGTCCACCCAGCCGGCAATCATGCCCACCACGTTGCCGTTGCTATCACGGTACGGCAGCATCCACTGGTAAATCGTCAGCACACCGCCACCGGGCACCTTCAGCACTCGGTCATGAATCTGTGGCTCACCGCGCTCCATCAAGTCCAGGTAGTCCGCATGGAACGACTGGGCCTGGGGCGGGTTGCCCGTATCGGTCTCCACAACAGTCTTGCCGATCACGTCCTCCAGCTTGAAGCCGAACACGTCAAGGTACGCGTTGTTGCACGCCATCAAGCGCCCCTGGCGGTCGCGCACATAAATCGGGTGAGGCGTGCCGTCGATCAGAACGCTCATAAAGCGCATCTGGTCGCTCAAGGCGCGTTCGGCCTGGGCACGCTTGTGAATCAGGTTGCGCAGGTAGAACACCCAGCCCAGGGTGATCAGCAACAACAGCGCGGCCAGGCCAAACCCCTGGATAATCACGTTGCGATGACTGACCCAGTAGCTGTCTTCAATAATGATTTCACTGCGCCAATGATTGGTCAGTTCGTCCATCTCTTCCGGCGTAATGCTCAACAACGCCTTCTCGAGGATCGAATACAACTCCAACTGGCTGCGGTTGACGCCGAAGGCAATCCGCGCCGGTTCCGTACCCACCGTGCTGGTGATACGCAGCCGATCGCGATAGTTGCGCGTGATCATGTAGCGTGCGCTGATCAATGAAATGACTGTCGCGTCGGCACTCCCCTTGGCCACCCATTCCATGGCCTGCTCCGGGTTCTCGACGTCGACAAACTCGATCCCTGGATAGTCCCGGGCGATCTGCGCGGCGAGGCTGTTGCCGCCAATGAACGCCAGGCGTTTGCCAGGCATGTCCTCCAGAGTCAGCAGACGCTCGTCGCCGGCGCGCACCACCAGCACATAGGGATTGGACAGGTAGGGCCGGGTAAAGCGCACCTTTTCGGAACGCTCGACACTGGGCGTAATCACCGCCAGCATGTCCATCTGGCCGGCGCTGACCTCGTCGACTTGCCGAGGCAGCGAACTGCCCTGCACCACTTCGAACTTCAAGCCCGTGCGTAAGCTGATCCGCGACAATACCTCCTCACTCAACCCCATGAACTGCCCTTGCTCATTGAAAAATGACAGCGGCACGAACTTATCCAGTACTGCCACTCTCACCCGGGGATGCTTCTCCAGCCAACGCTGCTCGCTGTCACTCAAGCGTAATCGGTCAGCCTCCAGGAACCCACTGCCGCCGGCACTCCAGCGACGCAGGATTTCCATCTGCTGGCTGGCCGGGATAACAGCCAGCGCGGCATTGATGATCGTCAACAGACGCTGGTTGTCGGCAGTAAACGCGAACCCGAACGGGTTGACCTCCAGCGCGGAAAAGTCTGCCATGCGCACGTTATTAAGGTGGTTCTTGTTGATCAGATAGCGGGCGCTGATGGCATCGCCCAGGTAGACATCCGCCTGGCCGAAAGCCACGGCGCCGATAGCCTGATGAGTCGAACCGTACAACAACAGTTGCGCCTGGGGGTAAAAGGCCTGGACAGCTTCGGGTTGCATATAGTGGTAGAGCATCGCCACGCGCTTGCCGGCCAGGTCGGCGCTCAAGGAATGGCTTTCACCCGTGCGGGTCACCAGCACCGGTTGATCATTGGCGTAGGAACGCGACAGTACCAACGCCTTGTCGGCCGCCTCATAACCATTGGCCGACCCCACCAGATCCACCTCGCCCAGCTTGAGCGCCTCGATCACTTCATCACGGGTGTCGTAGCGCCGAACCTCGATAGGTACATTCAAGATCAGGCTGATCAGCCACGTGTAGTCAGCCGTGATGCCTTCAAAATCGTTGTCGTTGCTCAGGTCGAACGGTGCGTAGTCGGGTGCCGACACGCCCATCACCAACCTGCGGCGCTCGCGCAACCACTGCCAGTCGCTGTCATCCAGCGCTACTGTTGGGTGCTCCAGGGTGGAATGGCCGAGCAGTCGAAGGGCATGCGGTTCGTCCAGGGCCATCGCTGCACAGGGCAACAGCCCCATCAGCAGGATGGCCGTGAATGTCACCAGCCGGGAGGTGGTCATTTCAGATCAGATGATTGCGCTGGGCAAACTTGGACAGGTGCACCACCGAGGACATGCGCAGCTTCTCTTTGAGGCGGGTCTTGTAGGTGCTGATGGTCTTGTGGCTCAACAGCATATCCTCGGCGATTTCCTTGTTGCCCAGGCCCAGCGCCAGTTTTTGCAGTACCGTCAATTCGCGGTCGGACAGCGCCTCCACCAACTCCTGTTCGGTGGTCTGCAAATCGTCGCGGCGAACTGAACTGGTGGCCGTGCTCGGGAAGCAACTGTAACCGGCCCTGATGGCCCTGATCGCCTTTTGCAATTCGTCCAGTTCACCGGTCTTGGCAACAAAGCCCATGGCCCCGGCACGCATGCAGCGAGTTGAGAAAAATACCGCCAGGTAGGACGTGAGCACCAGGATCTTGCAGGGCAGTCCCAGCGCCTTTATCCGGCTGATCACCTCCAGCCCACCAAGCTTTGGCATTGCCAGATCGAGGATAACCAGATCCGGGCGCTCCTCCCGAGCAATCTGCATGGCGTCGGCGCCGTTGCCCGCTTCAAAGATGGTATCGAAGCCCTCCTGCTTCAACAGGTACTTCACGGTGGCGCGGATAAAAGGGTGATCGTCCACAATTAAAGCTTTGCTCATAAGACTCCCCGAGGGATCAGTACGCTTACATATCACACGGGACCTATCTACCTGTGAAAAGTAACAGTTCCGACAAACGGTACTGATTACTCTGCATGACACTTCAGGCAGTACAGACCCCTCCTTTTGATAGAACACGCTAAACACGTAGAGCTGCGCCCTGCCTCCTGGGAAGACGCAAGCGCGCAACCTTAACAACGGCGTGTCCGCTCAAATGAAGGGATAGTCTCCAATGCTTGTAGGACTTTTCCTAGTCATAGCATGACCAGCTGAGCGCGGGGCAAGGCCTGACAGGCGGGGACTACTCGGTGGTACTGGGGCTCCAGAACGCTTGCACCACCAGGGTCGACATCGAGATTCGCGCCACCAGGGCGTCCAGCTCATCACCGTCTACCGAGGTCACGGCCAGGGTGGCTTCGATTTCCACTTCTTCCGTGCCAAAAGGCCGCACATCCACATCGCTGGCCGGGTAGTTACAGCGCGCCAGCTCGGCCTCCAGCAAAGCCAGAACGGCCTTTTGCTGGGTACGCCGGGCAACCACGTACAAGATGTTGGTGACTTCCGCCGACACCACGTCCAGTGGCTGACGGTTGATGTTATTGACGATGGGACGCAGCAAGGTGTTGGCCGCCAGCACAAACAGCGTGCCCAGCAGCGCTTCGAGGACCAGGTCGGCACCCGCGCAAGCGCCCACCGCCGCCGACGCCCAGAGGGTGGCCGCCGTGTTGAGCCCGCGCACATTGCCTTCTTCGCGCATGATCACGCCGGCACCTAGAAAGCCGATGCCCGACACCACATAGGCCACCACCCGCACCGCACCTTCCGCACCGCCGAGCCGGCTGGCCATGTCGACAAAAATCGCCGCGCCCACCGCCACCAGCACGTTGGTGCGCAGGCCCGCCGTGCGCTGGCGGTACTGACGCTCAAAACCGATCAGGCCACCCAGGATGAAGGCTGCGGTGAGGCTGACCAGGGTGTCGACCAGGGATTCGAGGTTGATGTTGTTGATTGCTTGCATAGGAAATCTTCCCTGTTCATTGCCAGCCAAACTTACGGATGTAGTACCCCTTCACCGCCTGGGTCAGCGCCATGTATGCCAGCAGGATCACCGGCAGGAACACGAAGTACAGCGACGGCAGCGCCTGCAATTTGAAGTAGTGCGCCAGTGGCCCCATCGGCAGGAAAATCCCCACCGCCATGATCACGCCGGTCATCGCCATCAACGGCATCGCCGCGCGGCTTTGCAGGAACGGAATCTTCGGGGTGCGAATCATGTGCACGATCAGCGTCTGGGTCAGCAGCCCCACCACGAACCAGCCGGACTGGAACAGGGTCTGGTGGTCGGGGGTGTTGGCATCGAAGACATACCACATGAGTGCGAACGTGGTGATGTCAAAGATTGAACTGATCGGCCCGAAAAACAGCATGAAACGGCCGACATCTCCCGGTTGCCAGCGTTGAGGTTTGCTCAGCATCTCGTCATCGACGTTATCGAACGGGATCGCAATCTGCGAAATGTCATACAGCAGGTTCTGCACCAGCAAATGCATCGGCAGCATCGGCAGGAACGGGATGAACGCACTGGCCACCAGCACCGAAAACACATTGCCGAAGTTGGAACTGGCGGTCATCTTGATGTACTTGAGCATGTTGGCGAAGGTGCGCCGGCCTTCCAGCACGCCCTCCTCCAGGATCATCAGGCTCTTTTCCAACAGGATGATGTCGGCTGCTTCCTTGGCGATGTCCACCGCACTGTCCACCGAAATACCGATGTCGGCAGTACGCAGTGCCGGCGCATCATTGATGCCATCCCCCATGAAGCCCACCACATGCCCATTGGCCTTGAGCAGGCGCACGATGCGCTCCTTGTGGCTTGGCGTCAGCTTGGCGAACACATTGGTGGTTTCCACGGCCTTGGCCAGTTCGGCGTCAGTCATGTCCTCGATGTCGTTGCCCATCAGCAGGCCTTGTTGCTCCAGGCCCACTTCGCGGCAGATCTTGGCGGTGACCAGTTCGTTGTCACCGGTCAGCACTTTCACGGCGACGCCGTGGGCTTTCAGCGCCTTGAGCGCGGGCGCGGTGCTTTCCTTCGGTGGATCGAGGAAGGCAACGTAGCCGATCAGCGTGAGGTTTTTCTCATCCGCCAGGCTGTAGGTATCGCGCCCTGGTGCCATCGGCTGTGCGGCCACGGCGACCACGCGCAGGCCTTCTTCGTTGAACGCTGCCGTCACCTGACGAATGCGCGCCAGCAACTCTTCAGTCAGCGCCTCATTGGTTTCACCATGGCGCACGTTGTTGCACACCGAGAGGATTTCCTCCACGGCGCCCTTGCAGATCAGCAGGTGCGGTTGACCCTGTTCGGCGACCACCACCGACATGCGGCGGCGGTTGAAGTCGAACGGGATCTCATCAATTTTCTGGAACGCGGTGCCGACCTTCAACTCGCGATGCACCTCCACGTGCTCCAGCACCGCTACATCCAACAGGTTTTTCAGGCCGGTCTGGTAGTAGCTGTTGAGGTAGGCCATTTCCAGCACGTCATCGGACTCTTCGCCCCACACGTCCACATGGCGCGCCAGGAAGATCTTGTCCTGGGTCAGGGTGCCGGTCTTGTCGGTGCACAGCACGTCCATGGCGCCGAAGTTCTGGATCGCGTCCAGGCGCTTGACGATGACTTTTTTGCGCGACAGGAACACCGCGCCTTTGGCCAGGGTGGAGGTCACGATCATCGGCAGCATTTCCGGGGTCAGGCCCACGGCAATCGACAGCGCAAACAACAGCGCTTCGGTCCAGTCACCCTTGGTGAAGCCGTTGATGAACAGCACCAGCGGCGCCATCACGAACATGAAGCGGATCAGCAACCAGCTGACCTTGTTGACGCCGTGCTGGAACGAGGTGGTTGCACGGTCGGTGGCGGTTACACGTTGGGCCAGCGCCCCGAAATAGGTGCTGTTGCCGGTGGTCAGGATCACCGCCGTCGCCGCGCCGGACACCACGTTGGTGCCCATGAACAGGATGTTCTCCAGGTCCAGCGGGTTGCGGGTCTTGGCGTCCTGCTGCTGGGCGAACTTTTCCACCGGCATCGATTCGCCGGTCATCGCCGCTTGGCTGACGAACAGGTCCTTGGCACTGAGCACGCGGCAATCGGCGGGGATCATGTCACCGGCGGACAGCACGATCAGGTCGCCCGGCACCAATTGCTTGATCGGCAGTTCGATGCGCTTGGCTTCATCGCGACGCAGCACGGTGGCGGTGTTGCTCACCATCGCCTTGAGGGCATCGGCAGCCTTGTTGGACTTGGCCTCCTGCCAGAAACGCAGCAGCGTCGACAGCACCACCATGGAGAAAATCACCGTGGCGGCCTTCATGTCTTCGGTCAGCCACGAGATCACCGCCAGCAACGTCAGCAGCAGGTTGAACGGGTTCTTGTAGCAGTGCCACAGGTGCACCCACCAAGGCAGCGGCTGCTCATGCTCGACTTCGTTGAGGCCGTATTGCACGCGCAGGGCGTCGGCTTCCTGGGTATTCAACCCCTCGGCGTGACTGCCCAGGGTACCGAGCAATTGCACGGCACTGCTGTTGGCCGAGACCACCAGGGTTTGCGCCAGGGTCGGCGGCACTTCGCGGCTGACGCTGGCGTCGGTCACGGTTTCGAGCATCGCCAGGCGGCGGAAATGCCGGGCGATGTGCCGGGTCCGCAGGAAGCCGGCAAAGAACTCTTTGAGCAGAGTGAGGTTCATGGTGTTACTCCTGCGCGAGGAAAAAACCGTCGTGCAGGTACTGCCCTGTGCGCCGCGCCCTGTTTACAGGCACAGCCACTTTGGCCCGCCTGCCGCAAAGGACAGGCGCGTCCGTAGCATCCCGAGGTGAACCGGGTGCTGGTCAGCGTCGATGAGAGGGATTCGGGCAGGTGCCAGGACTGGCCGCTGCCGGGATGCCGCTTCTCGCTTTTAGTGGCGAGACAACGGCATCGGAAAAATGCGCGTTACCTTGCCAAGCCTGTGCCGGTTACTGATACCGGCCGACTACTGTCACTCGAACAAGTACCCACTGAGGGTCTCCGCTATTGATGAAAACGCGCGAAGCTTACGCCCCGATGATGGGAGAGTAAACCGTAGGAAAGTTTCCGTATGGTGAATAAGAAGATTCTTCAGGGAGGGTTCAGGAAGTGTTTATCCAGGAGGTCTCAATCATCCCGCGTCAGTACTTCCAGCAACTCAATCTCAAAACGCAGGTTACTGTTGGGCTTGATATGCGCGCCCATCGACCGCTCGCCATAGGCCAGATGCGCCGGCACGAACAAGGTCCGCACACCGCCGACCTGCATGCCCATCAAGCCCTGGTCCCAGCCCTTGATCACACGCCCGGTGCCGATCACACACTGGAACGGCTTGCCGCGTTCCCAGGACGAATCGAACACCGTGCCATCTTCCAGGGTGCCGGTGTATTGGGTGGTGATCAGCGCGCCCTTGACCACGGCTTTACCGGTGCCGGGGCGGATGTCGGTGATTTGGAGTTCTTCGGGGCTCATGGGGAATCCGTTGGATAGATAGTGTTTGCTTGAGTTGGTTTACGCTGAAAGCTCGCGCAGTGCGGCAGTCGCCAAGAACCCTGACCGCGATGCATAGCGATGGTCCTTCTGCACACACTCATCAATGCGTTGCAACAGGTGTTCCGGCAAAGAGGCATTAAACCGCACTGACTTGAAAATACTGCAATCTCCGACTTGGGATGAGGGACAGTTACTCTCCCCGCTTCACAGGGTGTTTGAACTGGTGATGACTCCCCTTCACCGCCACCCAACCATCTGCAACCAACAGGTCAATCACCTCTCGACTTCTCATCGCCCACCTTTAGGTGTGCATATTACACACCGCTAAATGGCAATGCGTTTTTTGTACACACATGACACACCAATGAAAAAAGCCCGCTACCCCTCAAGCAAGCTTGCGTGCCGTAATGATGACGATGTACGAAACCTTTGCGCCAGAGAACTAATGTCAGTTTTTGCGCCTTGATCTTATGGCGCCATACGGAATATTGGAGAGATGACACACCTCAAGTCAGTGACATTTCCCTTTATCTCGCAGAACGTTTCCGAAAGAATCCCAACCGCTTGCGCCGCTCAAATTACGTGGCTAGTCTTCGTCGGTCACTGCCCATTCTCGTTCACTGGAGTGCATGCAGCCTCGCTCGTAATACTCTGTCGTTAAGGGTGAAGCATGCTCTCCCACTCTAAATTTTTTGCACCGCCCCTACAAAAAAATACGAACTTCCCTCATCAAAACCCAACTGCAACCTATTTCTGGCCAGCAGCGCTCACATCCATCCTTTCAGAGTCCGTTAACTCTGAACAGGAAATATCAGAATGACCATCGGTTCCACCTTTAATTACCCCGCAGATACAGCCCAACACGCTCATCGAAAAAAGCGCTCCAGCAAGAGCAAATGGGCGGCCAGCTTTCCAAACCCACCAGACTTATGTTTTGACTACCGCACCTTGGTGGAACAATTCAATGGCATTGCCCAAGCCACTGAGCCACATCATAAAATTTGCATCATTGGCGCTGGCATTACTGGACTGACAACTGCACGTGAACTTTACCGATGTGGTTTCACAAACATAACGTTAATTGAAAAGTCACAACGTATAGGCGGCAGGCACCTTACGGCCCTTGGAAATAACAATACCGATACCGTTGGAAGACCACCTTTCGAAATGGGCGCAATGAGAATGCCGTTCTTCAATAAATCAAACGAACTGCCTAAAGATGGGCGTTCACTCATGGCCTATTACGCCAACGATTTCGAATTGCGCCATACAGACTTTCCCAACCCAGGCAGCCCTGCAGTCCGGTCCACGGGTATATTTCTACGTGAAGGGAGCATAGATGACAGCACCGAACCCACAATGCTTATCTGGAAAAATACTGATGGCAAAACACCGCCTCCCGGTCAAACACTGGCTAGTGTTTTCGCAAAATGGAAAACCTTCGCCGAGCGAATGACGCTGATTGTCTCCGAGCATTACGGTTGTGAAGGCTGGGAGCACATGTGGAATTCAATCGTCAAAAAATATGAAAGTGTTTCCTTCCGCGAATTGGTAAAAATGCCAAGCCTTGATGGCTGGCACCACAGCGACCCTGGAAACTTCGGTGGTTTGGGTATGACCGCACAGGAATCCGCTGTTTTCTACGCCATCGGCATTGGTGACGGCAGTTGGGGGGCATTCTATGACGTATGCTCGCTTTACCCACTTCGCACGGCGATATTTGGATTCAGCAGTCATCTGCAATTAATCCACGGGCGCGTAGACGTGGACGGTAAACCGATAGCATCGCCTTACTTGAATCATCCAGAGACCTTGGATTCAAGAGGCCTTGCATTCAACAAACCCACCTACATCGGCCTTGGTTCACTGGCCGAATCACTCCTTTTCATCAAATCCCAAGAAACACATGAGTCTCTATACGAGCACCTCATAAAAAGTCATTCAGGTTTCATGACCAGCAGTGCAGTGACAAAGCTCAAGAAACTAAAGAACGGGAAAATACGGGTCTATTTCGACTGGAACATCACACAAAAAGAACAGGCAAAGAAAGAGTTCATCGATTACGACTCTGTGGTAATGACACTGCCTTCGTGGCTGATCGAAACACACATATCAATTGAAAACTTCACCCAGGAAATGCTTCCATTTGAAGTCATAGAAGCCTATAAGTCAGCCCACTGGGAAACCAGCTGCAAGGTGTACGCACCTCTCAAAAAGTCGTTTCTCTCTCAAAATAAAAAAATCCCTCAAGCCATCGTCACAGATAGCTTGATTCATGACGTATACACTTACCGCTACAACGCTACCAATACCTACGATTGCATCCTTCTCAGCTACACATGGGAAGACGACGCTACCAAACTATCGATATTTACTGACAAAGAACTGGTTGACCGGTGCATCGAAGACCTCGACAGAATTCTTTTGAAATCTGCCAATATAAAGGAAAGAATATCACCGTATATCGGACGCGATAACGCGGTGGTTCAACGGTGGATGAATGATAAAAACTCCCTTGGCTGTGCAAAACTTTATCGTGCAGGTACTTATTACGATGCCATGAAGCTACTGAAATACAATCGAGATTTTTCTCACACCTCAGGTTTGTATCTCTGCGGTGAATCTTTCTCCGTAGATGCGGGTTGGACGGAACCTTGCTTCAGGGGAGCAATTGATACCGTGATAAACATTTGCAGTAAAACCCAAGCCGATTTCAATGGCGACTTTACGATGCATGACTACCCACTCTACAAAGCTGAACCGTAAAAGAAAGAGACTACAACGCAACGGGAATCACCTGACTTTTAATTAAACATTTGTTCGCCTCTTATAAACGCCCAACCGACTCCCGGTTGCATAACAATAAGAGGTCACCGCCATGAGCGAACCAGCAAGCCCCGCCCGCGTAGCCGTCATCCAACTGGACCCTCAGGTTGGCATGAACAACCGAACCAACAACCTGCGTCAAAGTCTTGCACTGGCGACCGAGGCGGCAAACGGTGGAGCGAATCTGATCGTACTGCCCGAACTTACCAATTGCGGGTATTTCTTCAGCAGCCGCCAGGACGCCTTTGATCATGCAGAGCTGATACCAGGCGGCGATAGTGTGCGGGCGTGGGCAGATTTTGCCTGCAAGCACCAGGTGTACCTGGTGGCGGGCCTGTGCGAAATAGACGGTATGCAGTTATTCAATACGGCTGTGCTGCTAGGTCCCGATGGGTTCATCGGCAAATACCGCAAGGCACATCTATGGAACCTGGAAAAGCTCTGGTTCACGCCTGGTGATAGCGGATTTCCAGTATTTGAAACGCCGATAGGCCGCATTGGCTTGCTGATTTGCTGGGATATCTGGTTCCCGGAGGTGCCACGTATTCTCAGCCAGCAGGGCGCCGATATCATTTGCAGCCTGAACAACTGGGTGTGGACGCCTCCGCCCCTGTTCGATGAGGCAGGCAAATGCATGGCGTCGTACCTGACGATGACCGCCGCCCACGTCAATAACGTGTTTATCGCTGCCGCCAGCCGCATTGGCGAAGAGCGGGAAGCGCGCTACCTCGGATGCTCGTTGATTGCCGGAACCAACGGCTGGCCTATAGGCCCGGTAGCTTCAGCCAATCGCCAGGAAATCCTGTTCGCCGACATTGATATCACCAGCGCCCGCAGTGCTCCGATCTGGAACAGCCTTAATGACCTGCAGCGTGATCGACGCAATGATCTCTACGATCAAATGCTTGGCTACTCCCGCCACCCTGCCCTTCCACGCTGATCGGAGGGCTCTGTATGAAAACACTCATTACAGAAACGAGGCCCCGCCGGTCCATGGCCGATATAACCGTCCTGATGTTGGGATTAGCCAGCGTGCTATTGATGCTGTGGGTTGCACTTAGCAACCAGTGGTCCTGGCCGGGCTATACCGAGATGATCACAAGCCTGCCCCATCCCGTTGCCTGGCTGCGGTGGATAGTCGGGGATATCAGTGAAGTAGCCTTCTACAAGCACGAACTGGCATCGCTCGGTTTGTTGGGCGGCGCCTACCTTGCATGGTGGGCGAGCAAGCACGGTAAAGCCTGGCAAGGGTTTTCTATTTCCTACGGAACAGGGCTATGGCCTTGGTTGGTGACAAGTTCACTGCTGGGGCTGATGTTGAGCAATCTTCTGTGGGGTTGGAGCGTCACCGCACAAACGTGGCAACCCACGTTTGCGGCATTCGTCTCGTTACCGGCAGCCATGGTGCTGATGTTCGGCGGCGGCTGGAAAGTTGCCGTAAACGGTGCGGTATTCGGCGCATTGCTGGTGACCCCCCTTTGTCTGCTGATCGTGAACTTCGTATGCGTTCCACTGGGTCTTCCAGTGGTGATCGGCAACGTGGTGGGCATGGCACTCGGCAGCGTCATTGCGTTTGTACTTTGTCGCCGAGTGCCGTCGTTGGTGAGTTCTGATTACATAGCCCTCGCCAAACCGGCCCCCGCCCCGCCCCCCACTTATGGTATTGCCTGGAGTCTGCGTCGGGTGCTCGCAGATTTTTCCGAAGCGCCTTTTTTCGGGAACGAACTTGCCAGTCTCGGGTTGCTGGCAGGTGTACTGGTAGCCTATGCGCTGAACCCGATCAGCCCGGCGTATGGATCAGGCCTGGTGTTGCCCCTGATAGCGGCCCAGGCGCTGACATCGGCACTGGGTGTCGCGATCTGGCGAAAACAGTGGAAGAAACGCGGATGGTATCCGACCTACGTTCCACTGGTCTCAGTGGTCCCGGCGGCTGTATTGACCCACGGTGGCAGTTGGACCGTCATCGGTTCAAGTGCACTGCTCGGGGCTTTGATCGCGCCGCCACTGGCCTGTGCAATTGCAGGTCGCTTGCCCGCACACTTTCACCCGTACATTGGCAATGTCACCTCAATGGCGTTGAGTACGCTGATGATAGTGCCTTTGGTGGGTTGGTTGATTCAGATGTAGCTCATCCCCACGCTGTGCTCTTCACGATACCCTCCCAATAGGGCGGTCACTGCAACTGTGGCGAGCGGGCTTGCCCCGCGTTGGGCTGCGAAGCGGCCCCAAAACCAGCGGCCGAGGAGTGCCTGATTCACCGCATTCCTTCCTCCAGGGTCGCTTCGCGACCCAACGCGGGGCAAGCCCGCTCGCCACAGGGTACTTACCGCCTGTGACCTTAAGACCTTGAAAGGGCTGCCCCTTAAAACCAATGCCAGAACCGACTCCAGAACCCCCGCCCCAAGTCATCCTTGCACCGCGCATATTGCGCCGCATACATCTGCGACCGCGCCTGTACCTTGCTGGCTACCGGTGGCAGCCAGGCCTTGGCGGCGTAGGTGCGCTGGCGATAGCCGCCCCAGCCTTCGTGGTAGTTCAGGTACTGGCCGTAGGCGTCGTATTTGTAGACGCCGTTGATGGTGTAGGTCTTGTCCATGTACCAGCCGACAAAGTCGATGGCGTCGTCGAAGTCCTGGCGGCTGGCGCCGCTGCGGCCGGTGCTCTTGCGGTAGTCGTTCCACACCTCGTCCTTGGCCTGGGCGTAGCCGGCGGCGGTGGAGACGCGGCCCCAGGGAATGATCCACAGCAGGTATTTACGCGGGGCCAAGGCGTCCTGATGGAAGCCGGACTCCTGATACATGATCGCGAACGGCACCTGGATCGGTACGCCCCAGCGTTTTTGCGTGACTTTGGCAGCGTCGTACCAGTCGTCTTTTTCGCGGAAGATGCCGCACAGATCATTTGGCGTACGTGGCGGCGAGGTGCCGCACGCCGTCAGCAGTGAGGTGAGTAACAACAGTCCGACGGCTTTGCCTGCGCTCAAAATGCACCTGTGCCTGATACGTATGAAACGGGCATTTTACGCAGGTCTGCGCCTGGTGCACCTGCACTATCCTGAGCCCCAGGTGTCGTAATTCCATGCGCCCACTCTCAGGAAGACCTATGACCCAGGATGTGCTTGCCAAGGAAACCAACCGCCGCCAGTTGCAGCAGATCATCTCCGGCCTGTCCGACGGGGTGATTCTGGCCGAGGTCGACCAGACCATCCTGTGGGCCAATGAGGCCGCGCTGACCATGCATGGCGTGGGTGACGTGATGGGGCTGGGGGCCAACGGGCAGCAATACGCCGAACGCTTTGCCCTGCGCTACCGCAACAACCACCCGGTGCAGGCAGACAACTACCCGCTGGCCCGGGCCGCGGCGGGCGATGAGTTCAGCGACGTGGTGGTGGAAGTCACGCCCACCGCCGACGAAGAAAAAACCTGGGTGCACCGCCTGCGCAGCCTGGTGATCACCGACTCCCACGGTGAACCGGAACTGCTGGTGCTGATACTCAGCGACGCCACCGAGTGGGCCAGCGCCGAGCAGCGCTTCGAAAAAACCTTCAATGCCAACCCGGCGCCGGCGGTGATCTGTCGCCTCAGCGACCTGCGCTATATCAAGGTCAACCAGGGTTTCCTGGAGATGACCGGCTACAACCGCGACCAGGTCATCGGCAAATCGGTGTATGAACTGGATGTACTGGAACAGGCCGAACGCAAGGACCTGGCCATCCAGCGCCTGGGCGAAGGCGCGACCATCCCGCAGATGCAGGCGGAGCTACGGCTGCCCGGAGGCGGCAGCAAGCTGGTAATCGTTGCTGGCCAGCCATTGGACATGAACGAAGAGGACTGCATGCTGTTTTCCTTCATGGACCTGGAGCCACGGCGCAAAGCGGAAATTGCCCTGCGTCAGAGTGAGGAGCGCTTCGCCAAATCCTTCCGCCTGACTCCGGTGCCGACCCTGGTGTGCAGCGCCGGTAACCGCCAGGTGGTGGATATCAACGAAGCCTTCATGAGCATCACCGGCTACATCAGTGAAGAGCTGATCGGCAAATCGATCGAGGACATCGACTTTATCGACAGCCCCCAGGCTGCCGCACAGTTGTTCGCCAGCCTGGAAAAAGCCGGCAACCTCGACGGCCAGGACCTCAAGGTGCGCAAGAAAGGCAACGAGGTGATCGACTGCGTGGTCTCCGCCGACACCGTGATCATCCAGGACGTGCCCTGCTACCTGATGGTGATGATGAACATCACCGAACGCAAACGCTCGGAGCTGGAGCTGGTGGCGGCCATCGAGGAAGTGATGCAGGACGCCTCGTGGTTCAGCCAGACGCTGATCGAAAAACTGGCCAACGCCAAGAGCGTCAACAGCGCCAGCCAAACGAACGTGGCCTTTACCGACCTTACCGCCCGCGAGCGCGATGTACTGGGCCTGATCTGTGAGGGGCTGGCCGACAAGGAGATCGCCTCGCGCCTGAAACTGGCGCCCAACACCGTGCGTAATCATGTGGCCACGGTGTACTCCAAACTGGGGGTGCACAGCCGCAGCGCTGCCATCGTCTGGGCCCGTGAACGCGGGCTGTTCGCCGGGGAATTGCGGGTCAAAAACAAGCCGTGACAGTGCAAATGCACTAGTGCACCTAGTGCGAATTCGCCTTATTGCGGCGACGGCTAGTCAATAACCTTCAAGGTATCAAACTGAATGCCTGAAGGAACCCGCATGTTTACCCTCTCTCAACTGCGAAACTGCATCGAAGAAGGCCTGTCGCCGCTGACGTGCGAGTTCACCCTGTGCCGGGATGCGTCCCTGACCCTCAAGGTCTATGACGCCGAAACCGGCCGGGTCGACCTGGTCGTCACCGGGATCAGCACCAACCGCCTGCAGACCCCGCAAGAAGTGGAAAAGATGGTGGAAGAGCTGCGTTACGAACTGCAGAGCAACACCATGGGCAAGCTCACGCTGGATGACTTGCCTTCAACGACGCCCCAATAAAGTAGAACACCCCGCCCCCGACGATAAACGCTCCCAGCATCCAGAACATGTAATGGGCCGGCAGGCTGGCCAGCACCAGCCCGCACAACACCGGCCCCAGCGCGGCGCCCAGGTTGGACAGGTTCTGTGCCCCGTAGTACATGCCGCGCAAGTGGTCCGGAGCGATCCGGTCGATGAACATGTACTCGGCCGGGAACACAATGATCTCCCCCACGGTGAACACCGCCATCGCCAGCACCCACCACAGTACGCTGGTGGACAGCGCAAACCCGATGATCCCCAGCATGAACATGCCCAGGCCCGCGACCAGCCACTGGCCGAGGTAACGGTGCGATATACGCCGCCCGATCAGGTATTGCAGGGCAATCACCAACACCGCGTTGGTGGTCAGCACGGCGCTGACCACGGTGTAGGTGTATTCGGCGGTGGTGGTGGTCACCAGGTATTGCGACAGCCACGCGGTGAACTGGCCGAACACCACGGCACTGAGTACACCGCCGAGAGTGAAGCACACGAGACGATGATCCCTTAAAAGTACTCGCCCGACGGCAAGGAATGGCACCGGCTTTTGCGTGGCATCAACGGTGGCCAGGGTACGGTCGCCCCAGCGCCAATACAGCAGGAAAAACCCTACCCCCAACAGCGCCGAAAGGATAAACGGCACGCTGATATCCAGCTTGGCCAGCACCGCCCCGAAAGCGGGCCCAACCGCATAACCGATGTTGGTCAGGGTGTACTTGATGGAAAACACTTCGCTGCGGGCGTCTTCGGGCAACAGGCTGGCAAAACCGGCCTTGACCGCGATATCGATCACCGCATAAGCCAGGTTGATCAGGATCAGGCAGCTGTAGAACGCCCAGATGTTCTGGGCCAGAACAGTACCGACAAAGCCCAGCACAAATAGCACGCTGAAGGTCAGCAACAACCGATAACTGTTGATACGGTCGACCAGGAAACCGCCATACACACTGAGCAGCGAGCCGACGATCAACGAACTGCCGATCACCAGGCCAACCTGGGTGATGTCGAGGGAAAAATGGTGGGTGAGGTAGATCACCAGGTAGGGAAACGTGATTGCCTTGGCCAGCGTGAGCAGCAATGTGGCGGACAGCAACAGGTTAACAGTGCGGGGGTAGTTTCTTATTGTCGCAAGCATCCTGCTCTCTTTCCTTGAAGGTAACACGGCCGTTTCAGCCGGCTACCTTAACTCAGGAACAGGGCACAAATGCAAGGTCATTTCTTGACAGGGGTGATCTCGAGAATGGTGCCGTTGGTGGTTTTGAGCAGCACGAACTTATCGCCTACCCGCGCCCACTGGCTGTCTTCTTCAGGCTGTTTGAGACCGCGCTTTTTCCAGTCGCTGACGGCCGACTCCTTGCGCATCAGGATATCCGGGGCACGGTCACCTTCTTTCAAGTCACGGGTATTGATGTTCGAAGGTTGTACGGTTTCCTGTGGGGTGTCACCGGCCTGCACGATAAAGCTGGCGGTGGACAGGCTGGTGGCGACCAGCAGGCAGGCAGCGAGGGATCTGGATTTCATGGGTGCTCCTTCAATGATGGGGGCTTACCAGGCTGGGACCGCTGCGCCACGCAAACATTCCGTCGCCGCGACAGACGCCTCCCAGGTGCCGCCTTGACGTGTTACCTGAGTAGCGCACGGCGTGCCCGCGCCAGCACCACCATGGCCGCTCACCTTTCTTTGCAGGTAATTGCCATGGGATACAGCAACGCCCTATCCAGCCCGATGCTCACCACTTTGCACACACGCGACAGCCGCCGGAAAACGCGCCTGACCGAAAAAATCCAGACGCTGAATGCCCAAATCAACGAGCAGTTCCAACGACAACCCACCTTCCGCAGCTTTGTGCAGGACGCGTTCAATCAATCGTTCAACACACTGGCCACGCCCCTCGACCTGACCAAGACATTCCTCAGGATCGACCCCGCGCCCACAGCTCATGGAGCAAACACGACCACCACCGCACGGCAGGACGCATCCACCCCGTTACTACCCACCCTCATGGATGCGGTCGTGGAACGCCTGGTCACCCGACAGGCCGCCCACTATGCCGGGCAACCGACCCATTTCCACCTGACCAGCGACGGCCGTGACGACGGTGCCGTACAGGGTCTTACCCCGCAAGCATTCGACCGTTTTCTCGACACCTTCACCAGCACCCTGGCCGTGGGCTTCAAGACCTATGTGGAGCACTTCTGGAATGCCCCCATCGGCCCCCACGATACGCGGACCTGCAAGCAATGGCTGGCCGAGAAACGCCTGGACGTAATGAGGGCCGAAGCGGAACTGTTGAAGCTTGATGGCGTGCTCGATGTAGCGAGCGAGTTGCTGCTCCTGCGCGTCATGGGCTACCCGGATGCCGCATCCCGTCGTGCCTTGAACGGCTATCGTCCCTGTGCCTACGGGCTGGCGATCAAGGACAAATTGTCCCGGGATATCCCGCTGTATGGCGCATTCGTGCTCACGGCCCGTGACCAGGACGATGACCAGGTACACCGCGCGGGTGAGGAGCCGCCACCGCAGGTGCGTGACATCACACCTCAGGCCAATGTCGGCAGCGTCTTGCTGTTTCTGCCGAACAGCGGCTTCGAAGCCTTCGATTCGCTGGCAAGCCTCGATCGCGAATTGCATCGTCGACTCAACGACCCCCAAGCGTTCACCGATATTCTGGGCCTGATGGGCGAAAACGACCGGGCGAGCGGCCTGGCGTTTCATCAACAACAGATCGCCAGCGGTCAATTTCGCTACATCGAGCGGCTGGAATCGATCTTCCTCTATAGCCAGGACTCACTGCATGAACGGACGCAAGCGGACTTCACCTGGATGGTCGCTCACTACCAGCGTCAGGCCGCAACGCTGGATGCCTGGCTCTTGCCGGCAAGTCTCGACAGGGTGACCGATTTCACCCGCGCATTCGACGTCGGTGGGGTATTGATAGCCCGGCACACCAAGAAACTGCGGCGCCAACTCCAGCAGTTTCTCAAGGAAGCAAGCCGTGACGACCAGCAGACCTGGGCGCATGCGGTGAAGGACTACACCGATGAATTACAAGGCCTGACCGTGTCGGAAGGGCTGCCTTCGTTGTCCCAATTCAGTGATCCCTCCGTATTGCTGTCCTACAGCAATGAACAACTGCGCCAGCGACTTATCGACGACCACAGCCTGGCGGTCGACCCCGACACCCTCATCATCCACACCAAAACCTATGCGCTTCGGCCTACCGGCAGTTATGTGCCCGGCGGCAAGCCGCATCCATCTGAGCCAGGCACGCCGGTCTACACGCAGCGCGCACTCAGCCTGACGGAGTTGGCGCTTGAAAACGTCGAATGGCTGGATCTCAACTTCACCCACTTTTCGCGGCTGACGGACACCGAACAGAAACCTTACTCCGCCTTGACGATGCAGCAAATCAAAGACCTGGTGCGCAGCGTCAACATTGGCAACAGCTACGAGCAATTCCTGAAAAAGCGCCTGATCAGTTCCGACGAAGCGCAAGCCGAGCAAGATCGTTACGTCCGGTGCATGGCCCTGCAACTGCGGGTGGACGCCATCGAAGCGAAAATCGCCGGTGACTTCCTGCCGGACCGCCTGGACCGCGGCTACAAGTGGGTGATGAGCGCCCTCGCCGGGCCTGTCGATGACGACAAGCGCCCTACCGTCGAAGAACACCGGATCATGGTCAGCCGCCTGAAGCTGCGCGGTGAACGCGTTCGTGGCGTCCTGGTGTTTTCCACTGCGACGCAGAGTGTCGCGTCACTAGTGGTGTATACCCCTGGTGCCGCCAATGGGCGGTTGTTTCACGAGTACGCCGACGCATCGGCCATGCACCGCGACTTCATCAATCATGCGGCGTGGCGTGACTACTTGACCGCCCGCGTAGAACTCAGCGCACGCCCGCGTATCCAGCGCCTGCTCAAAGGCGGCGCCAACGAGACAGTGATCGCCTTGAGCCGCATCGCCGATCATTTTCTTGAAGAGGCCTACCAGGCAGAAGCGTCGGCGGTGATCAATGACGCGAATGCACAGTCGACCAGCACCCAGGAGACCAATCTCGAGAGCGCGACGACCGTCCTCACCGCGGCCCTGGACTTCGCGACCCTGTTTTTCCCGGTGAAGGTGATGTTGCCTGTCGGTCTGTCCAGAAGTCTGCTGTCGATCATCAATGCCGTGGAAGCCGCACAGCTCGGCGACCGTGCGGCCGCCGCTGGGTACGTCGTGCGTGCCTTGGGTGAGATGGTCGGGGCCGTGCTGGATGGCGTCATGGGGGCTGCGCGCGTCACGCCCACAGGTACTGCCATAGGTCGCGGCCGTGCGATCAACCCAATGCTGGCATTAAGGAAGAAGCCGGAAGGCATCTCCCCCCTGGCGGGCTGGGCGGGTCAGCAGATTTACGTGCAAGACACTGTGACGCCGGGCACCTATGAGGCGCCCCGGCATTTTCTGCTGGAGAACAAGCGTTGGTATTCGATCCGCCGGGATAACGATGCGCAAGTCTGGCGGCTGAGGGACCCACGGCGGGCGCCCAGCGCTTATAAAGGCGACCCGCTTTACCGCACCGCACAAGGTGTGTGGGAAATACGCTCTCCGTACCTGGGCTTGCGCGGTGGAAACTCTTACCCGACCCAGCCCGAAAGAGCCTTGATAGACCTCTTCCCGCATTTGGATCAGCAGCAGGCCCGACGGGTATTCGAGTCATTCGATTTTCCCGTGAACCGCGTGCTGGAACATCAAATGCAAACGGTGCTGCACCTCAGGCTGGCGCCAGACCAGCTCGATACAAGCTTCACCTACCTGCGCATTTCCCAGGAGCGCTTCTGGGCACGTTTGAGAGGCACAGACCTGCCGGGCTCACACGCGGCCGGCACAATCGACCCCGCGCCCGGCCCGCACCGGCCGCCCGCGCCGCCCACGGTCACCCAACGCCCGGCCGCCGAGCGCTTCCTGGAGTGGGGGCAAGCCTTTGAACACCAGGCAATGACCGCCGTACCGGGACGCCCGGGCATCTGGCGGCGGAGCAACGCCACCCCCAGCCAGGCGTTACGGGACTACATCAAGATCGGCGAGCATTACTACGCGATTCTGCCCGGCGATACCGTCGTCGCCGTACAAGGCGCCAAGACCGTCATTACACCGACAAACCGACCGCACTCGACGTTCGCGCAGTTCGAAGATGTCCTCGCGAATGCCAACCTGGAACAACCCAGAGTCGTGGAATACAACGCCCAACTGGATAACTGGCTCGTGGTGCCCCAAGTACCCTTTCCCCGCCCCCTTACCCGGCATATGAGCCAGATGTTCCCTCTTTTCACCCCGCACACGCTGGGGCAACTGAGCCAGCGCCTGTTCGACCGGGCCAACCCATTGGGGTTGAACGCGAATGGCTTCGCTCACTTGATCAAGAACGTGCATGACTGGAGGGCCTGGACGAAGGGCGTTGGTGCGGCACTGACTGAGCAAAGCGCGGTGTTGGCGAGCGACCCGCTGGCGCTGATGCCCACGTTGTCCAGGGGACTGAGCCCGTTCGAATGGTCATTGGACGTTTCCAATCAATTCGAACTGATACGGTTCAACACCGAGGGCCTGCGACCCACCTTGATGGCCAACCTGCTGGAACGCACTACCAACACCAACACCAAGATGCTGATGAAAGAGCTGCTGGTGGGCAGTCACTATGAAGTCTTCGACTCTGCGTTCAACACCGAGCTGGTCTTCCGTCGACCCGGCCAACCGACCGTGTATTGGATGACGCTGCGCAACACGGACGCCCGGGTCCTTTCATCGCGCAAATACAACCCTGAGGTTCCCACTTCCGCCAACCTGCGCAAACAGCAGGCGCCGATGAGCGATATGCTTGTCCAGGCACGCAACACAGGCAACCTGCAGCTGCTGATCGGTGGTGTGCAACGCAGCGGCCAGGCGCAGGTATCACCTTTCATCTTCCGACCCTGAGCACCGCGAGTGGATGGAGACAAAGCGGCTTGTCTGCGTGAAATAATTCCTGTAATTTTTCATGAAATTATTTGAAATTAATTTCATGACGCCTCAAGAAGAACTTGCAACCCTTGCCGCGCTGATCCATGACCTGCGCAAGCACAAGAAGCTCACCCTCGCCCAACTCGCACAGAAAATCGAGCGTTCGGTGGGCTTCCTGTCCCAGGTCGAGCGCGGCCTGTCACGCCCGACCGTGGCCGACTTGACCGCCATCAGCCACGCCCTCGGGGTACCTACCACGTACTTCTACAGCCAGCCCAGACCCAAGGCCGTGGACTGGATCACCCGCCCGAACGAGCGGCGCACGGTGTATTACGCCAACGGCATCACCGACATCCTCGTTTCGCCAAGCATGAACGGCGCCTTCTCGATGCTCGACAGCCTGCTGGCCCCCGGTGCCAACAGCGGTGAACAGACCATGAGCGACCGCGCCGAACAAGCCGGGTTTGTGCTGGAGGGCGAGTTGACGTTGTGGGTGGAAGGTGAAGCCGGCTCAGTCACCCTCGGTCCTGGCGACAGCTTTCACCTGGCCAGCTTCGCTCACTGCCGTTACGCCAACCTCACCGATCTGCCCGCCCGCGTGTTGTGGGTTTACAACTAGGAGCAACACCCGTGAAAAGCCATGCCACCACGTTACTGGCCGAAGTACGGACCTTTCGCCAGAACTATCCGGACGTGCGTTATGTCGACCTGATCGCCCTGGACATTCCCGGGCACTTCTACGGCAAGCGCTACCCTATCGAGATGCTGGAGAAAGTCGCCGCCGGCAGCCCGTTGAAGCTGCCACAGAACGCCGTGTTGCTGGGGGTTCAGGGCGGATTGTTCAAGATTGGCGACTACTGCTTCAACGACGGCGACCCGGATGCCAACCGCCGCCTGGTGCCGGGCACGCTCAAGCCGGTGAGCTGGGAGTCGCAGCCGCTGGGCCAGATGCTGATCACCTCGGACGGCACCGAGGCGCCCATCGAGTTCGAACCGCGCGAAGTGCTGGCCAAGGTGCTGGAACGCCTGCAACACAAGGGCATTCACCCGGTGGTGGCGTTTGAACTGGAGTTCTACCTGTTCGACAAGAAACTCGACAACGGCCTGCCGCAATTTGCCCGCGACCCGCTGAGCGATGATGCCGACGACCAGCCCAACCTGCATATCGAACGGCTGTCGCGCTTCAGCGAAGTACTGGATGACATGGCGCAAACCGCCAAGGACCAGGGCATCGATATCACCGTGATCACCGCCGAGATCGGCCCCGGCCAGTTCGAAATCAACTTCGGCCACCTCGACGATGGGATGCGCGCTGCCGACTGGGCCGCCCTGTTCTGCCGCAGTACCCGTGGCGTGGCATTGAAACACGGCTACCGCGCCAGCTTCATGGCCAAGCCCTACCTGCAATTCCCCGGCAGTGGCATGCACGTGCATGTCAGCCTCTATGATGGCGCGGGTAACAATTTGCTGGCGGCACACCAGCAGCAACCACTGCGTCATGCCGTGGCCGGCTGCCTGGAATTGCTGCCGCACTGCATGCCGATCTTCTCACCCAACCACAATGCCTTCCGCCGCCTGGGCGGTACGGTCAACGCCGCCACCCGCGCCAGCTGGGGCTTTGAAGACCGCGACGCGTGCGTGCGCATCCCCGAATCCGACCCGCGCAACCTGCGTATCGAACATCGCCTGGCCAGTGCCGACGCCAACCCGTACCTGGTGCTGGCGGCGATCCTAGTCGGCCTGGAACACGGTCTTGAAGCCAGGCGCGAACCCATCGCCCCGCTGAATGAAGACCGCAGCAGCGGCAGCGACTTCCCCCTGGAAATGCTCGACGCCGTGCGTGCCATGCAGCATCACGCGGTATTGCGCGATAAGCTGGGCGCCGAATTTGTCGACGTGTACTGCGAAAACAAGCGTCAGGATCACTTGGCCTTCCAGCAAGAGATCAATGCGCGGGAATATCGCTGGTTTCTTTAATATCACTCACGGAATCATCGATGACCGACCAAAGCGCCCCGGCCCTCAAGGAAATCTTCAACGTCGAACGCCTGCAACACATCGCCAGCGAGATGACGGCGGTGTACCCGGCGTTCGACGCCAAGGGGTTCCTCAAGCACGCCAAGGCCGGGCTGGCCGAATTGTCGGTGATGCAGCGCATGGCGCGGGTCAGCGAGAGCCTGCATGCGGTGATCCCGCTGGATTACCCGCAAACGCTGAAGCTGCTCTACGCCCTGGCCCCGCGCCTGAACAGTTCGTTTGTCAGCCTGTTCCTGCCGCACTTCGTGGCGAGCTACGGGCGGGATGATTTCAAGCGTTCAATGGCCGCGCTCAAGTACTTCACGACGTTTGGCTCCGCCGAATTCGCGATCCGCCATTTTCTACTGCACGACTTCCCGCGCACGTTGGCGGTGATGCACGAATGGTCGCTGGATACCAACGAACACGTGCGCCGCCTGGCCAGCGAAGGTTCGCGGCCGCGCTTGCCCTGGTCGTTCCGCCTGGCCGAAGTACAGGCCAACCCCGAACTGTGTGCGTCGATCCTCGACAACCTCAAGGCAGACACCAGCCTGTACGTGCGCAAGTCGGTGGCCAACCACCTCAACGACATCACCAAGGACCACCCGGAGTGGGTGCTCAGCCTGATCGAAGGTTGGAATCTGGATAACCCTCACACCGCCTGGATCGCCCGCCACGCGCTGCGCAGCCTGATCAAGCAAGGGAACACGCGTGCGCTGACGATCATGGGGGCCGGGGCCAGAGCCGACGTGAAGATCCACCATCTGCAAGTGACGCCGGCGGTGATCAACCTGGGAGAGCGGATCAATCTGTCCTTCACCCTGGAATCCACCGCCACAGCCCCACAGAAGCTGGTGGTGGACTACGCCATCGACTATGTGAAAAGCGCCGGCCACAGTGCAAACAAGGTATTCAAACTCAAGGCGTTCAGCCTGGGTGCCGGGGAACAGCAGCACATTCGGCGCGAACAGCACATTCGCGACATGACAACCCGCAAGCATTACCCTGGGCGGCATGTGGTGCATGTGTGGGTGAATGGGGAAAGGCTGGGCAGTGCCGAGTTTGAGTTGCGTGCCTGACGGGGTTCAATGACTCCACGGTATCGATCCGGTTTCTTCAGTTGGCTTCGCCCAGCAACAAGCCTTGCTCACGCGCGCACAACTCCACCACGTAATCCCACAACACCCGCAGCCGCACTGACTTGTGCAATTCCCGGCGCGAGCTGATCCAGTAGCTGCGCTGGATCCCCTCCCCCGGCAGCAACGGCACCAGGTCCGGGTCGCCGGCGGCCATGAAGCACGGTAATACCGCAATCCCCAAACCGGAGCGCGCCGCCTGATGCTGGGCGATCACGCTGGTGCTGTGGAACACCACCTTGGGGTTGCGGCAGAAGCTGCTGAGGAATTTGAGTTCCTGGCTGAACAGCAGGTCGTCGACATAATCGATCCAGGCGTGTGCCGCAAGGTCTTCGCGCTTTTCAATCGGCGGGTTGCGCGCCAGGTAGGCGCGGCTGGCATAGAGGGCCAGGCGGTAGTCAGTAAGTTTGCGCGTGACCAGTTGATCGACGCTCGGCCGCTCGAGGTGGATGCTGATTTCCGCTTCGCGGTTGAGGATGCTGACAAAGCGCGGCACCGCCACCAGCTCCACTTCCAACCCGGGGTAGCGCTCGAACAGCCCGCCCATGCGGCTGGCCAGGAACATCACGCCCAGGCCTTCGGCCACACCCAGGCGGATCTTGCCCAGGGGCGCGGCAGCATGAGTCAGCTCGTCTTCGGCCAGCAGTGCGACGTTTTCCATGGCCTCGGCATGTTTTAGCAGGGCCTCGCCGGCGGGGGTCAGTTCGTAGCCCTGGGCATGCTGCACGAATAGCGCGGTGCCGAGACTTTTCTCGATCGCCTCGATATGCCGGGCCACAGTGGCATGGGTGGTTTTCAGGCGTTGCGCGGCGGTGAGCAAGCGACCGCTGCGCTGCAACTCGAGAAAGTACCGCAGGTCATTCCAGTCGAACATGACGCCTCCATTGCCTATCCCTGGGCTACGCTGTTTAAAAACGCACAGCAGCTGGGTAAAAACTAACATTTTTAAGACGAAAACTAACAACTAGGATGGGGCCAATAAGAAAAACAAGCGAGACCTTCAGATGCCCATTGCAACTGCTGAATACGATTATATCGTCGTAGGCGCCGGCCCAGCGGGCTGCCTGCTGGCCAATCGACTGTCCGCCAACCCCGCCCACCGCGTGCTGCTGCTCGAAGCCGGTGGCCGCGACAATTACCCCTGGATCCATATCCCCGTCGGCTACCTGTTCTGCATCGGCAACCCACGCACCGACTGGTGCTTCAAGACCGAAGCCCAGGAAGGCCTGCAAGGCCGTGCGCTGAGTTATCCACGGGGCAAGGTGCTGGGCGGCTGCTCCTCCATCAACGGCATGATCTACATGCGTGGCCAGGCCCAGGACTACGACGGCTGGGCGGCCGCAGGTAATGAAGGTTGGGCGTGGAAGGACGTGCTGCCGCTGTTCAAGCAGAGCGAAAACCACTTTGCCGGCGGCTCGGAATTTCACAGCGACGGCGGTGAATGGCGGGTCGAGCAGCAGCGTCTGCACTGGCCGATCCTCGATGCATTCCGCGATGCGGCGGCGCAGAGCGGCATCGCCAACATCAACGATTTCAACCAGGGCGATAACGAAGGCTGCGGCTACTTCCAGGTCAACCAGAAGGCTGGCGTTCGCTGGAATGCGGCCAAGGCGTTTCTCAAGCCGGTACGCCAGCGCCCCAACCTCACCGTGCTGACCGAAGTGGAAGTGGACCGCGTGCTCCTGGAAAACGGCCGTGCCTGCCAAGTGGTCGGGCGTCAACAGGGCCAACAAGTGAGCTGGAAAGCGCGCCAGGAGATTGTGCTGTGCGCCGGTGCAGTGGGTTCGCCGGGCATCCTGCAACGGTCAGGGATCGGTCCCGCCAACGTGCTGGAGCCACTGGGCATCGAAGTGCTGCATGAACTGCCCGGCGTCGGCGGCAACCTCCAGGACCACCTGCAACTGCGGCTGATCTACAAACTGGAAAACGCCCGCACCCTCAACCAGATCGCCGGCACCCTGTGGGGCAAGATGGGCATGGGCCTGCGCTACCTCTACGACCGCAGCGGCCCGCTGTCGATGGCGCCCAGTCAACTGGGTGCGTTTGCGCGCTCGGGTCCGGAACAGACCTCGGCCAACCTGGAATACCACGTGCAGCCGCTGTCCCTGGAGCGTTTCGGCGAACCGTTGCACGGGTTCCCGGCGTTTACCGCTTCGGTCTGCGACTTGCGTCCGCAGAGCCGGGGCCGTATCGACATCCGCTCGGCCAACCCGGCGGACGCACCGCTGATCCGCCCCAACTACCTCAGCCATCCGGAAGACCTGCGCGTGGCCGCCGATGCGATCCGCCTGACGCGCCGCATCGTCGCCGCACCGGCCCTGAGCCAGTTCAAACCGGTGGAGTATCTGCCGGGCGATTCGCTGCAGACCGAAGCGCAATTGCACGAAGCCGCCGCACGCATCGGAACGACGATCTTCCACCCGGTCGGCACCTGCCGCATGGGCAACGATAAAGACGCAGTGGTCGACGCCCAACTGCGGGTGCACGGCGTGCCCGGCTTGCGCATCGCCGACGCTTCGATCATGCCGCGCATCACCTCTGGCAATACCTGTTCACCCACGCTGATGATCGCGGAGAAGGCCGCGCAGCTGATCCTTTCGCCGAATACAAGGAGTCTCGCCCCGGAGAAAGAACTGGTTCATGCAATCTGAATAGCGGCGCCGAACCTGGCGCCGACAGTGGAACAACAATAAATAATCACTGTGAGGGCTACCCGATGTCAGAACATGCTCAAACCCTGGGCTCGCCGGTCGACGCGAGCACCAGCAACGACTCAAAGAAAGTCATCTTCGCCTCGTCCCTGGGGACGGTGTTCGAGTGGTATGACTTTTTCCTCTACGGCGCCCTGGCGGCGGTGATCAGCAAGCAGTTCTTCGCCGGGGTCAACGACACCACGGCATTCATCTTTGCCCTGATGGCCTTTGCGGCCGGCTTTGTAGTGCGGCCCTTCGGTGCGCTGGTGTTTGGACGGTTGGGCGACATGATCGGGCGCAAGTACACCTTTTTGGTCACCATCATTCTGATGGGCGTGGCGACCTTCTGTGTCGGGTTGCTGCCAACCTACGCCAGCATCGGCATCGCAGCGCCGATCATCCTGATCGTACTGCGCATGCTGCAGGGCCTGGCGCTGGGCGGCGAATACGGCGGCGCCGCAACCTACGTGGCCGAGCACGCACCGGCCGGCAAGCGCGGCTTCCATACCAGCTGGATTCAATCCACGGCGACCATCGGCCTGCTGCTGTCGCTGCTGGTGGTGCTGGCCTGCCGTTACTTCACCGGTGACCAGTTCGAAGTCTGGGGCTGGCGCATTCCGTTCCTGTTCTCCATCGTGCTGCTGGGCATTTCCACCTGGATCCGCATGAGCCTGCACGAATCGCCCGCGTTCCTGAAAATGAAAGAGGAAGGCAAGGCCAGCAAGGCGCCGATCCGTGAGTCCTTCGGCAAATGGGAAAACCTCAAGGTGGTGCTGATCGCGCTGTTCAGCATCAACGGCGGGCAAGCGGTGACCTTCTACGCGGCGCAGTTCTACGTGCTGTTCTTCCTCACGCAGTTCCTGAAGATGGACCCGGCCCTGGCCAACATGCTGTTGATCATCAGCGTGGTGATCGGTGCACCGTTCTTTATCTTCTTCGGCTGGCTGTCGGACAAGATCGGGCGCAAGCCGGTGCTGATGCTCGGCCTGCTGCTGGCCACCGTGCTGTATTTCCCGATCTTCAAGAGCCTGGCGCACTACACCAACCCGGCGATGGACCAGGCCAGCACCCAGGCGCCGATCACCGTGATGGCCGACCCGGCCACCTGCACCTTCCAGTTCGACCCGGTGGGCAAGGCGAAATTTGACAGCCCGTGCGACAAGGTCAAGACCTTCCTGGTCAAGCAAGGCCTGCCCTACAGCAGCGTCGCCGCCCCCGCCGGCAGCCCCGTGCAAGTGAGCGTGGGCGAAGTGCGTATCGACGGTTTTGACGAAAAAGCCCTGCGTGGCGCGGTGACCCTGGCCGGCTATCCGTCTTCGGCGGACGTGGCCCAGGTCAACAAGACCATGGTGGTGGTGCTGATCGTGGCGCTGATCCTGATTGCCGCGATGTGCTACGGCCCGCTGGCAGCGCTGATGGTGGAGCTATTCCCGACGCGTATCCGCTACACTTCGATGTCCCTGCCCTACCACATCGGTAACGGCTGGTTTGGCGGGTTCCTGCCGACCGTATCGTTTGCCCTGGTGGTGTACACCGGCGATATCTTCTACGGCCTGTGGTACCCGGTGGTGGTGACCGGGGTGAGTTTGATCGTGGGGATGGTCTGCCTTAAAGAGACCCGTCACGTGGATATCGATAACAACTGACCCGATCTCCTGAGCACAGAAGATCCGCTGTGGGAGGGGGCAAGCCCCCTCCCACATTTGCCTTCAGGCGCCTACACATAAATTGCTGTACATCCATACAGATAATGGTTGATCAATGCGCGCTGACTGAGCATCCTGCACAGCATCAACCCGATCTGTGTGACGACCATGCGCCTGTACCTCTGTGAAAAACCCTCCCAGGCCAAGGACATTGCGGCCGTGCTCGGCGCCAGCCGCCGTGGCGATGGGTGCTGGCTGGGCAATGGGGTCACGGTCACCTGGTGCATCGGCCACCTGCTGGAAACCGCCCCGCCGGATGCCTACGACGAAAAGTACAAGCGCTGGGTACTGGCCGACCTGCCCATCGTCCCGGAAAAATGGAAGATGCGCGTCAAGCCCAAGACCGCCAGCCAGTTCAAGGCGGTCAAGCGCCTGCTGGGGGAAGCCCAGGAGCTGGTGATCGCCACCGACGCCGACCGTGAAGGCGAGATGATCGCCCGCGAGCTGGTGGAGCATTGCCGTTATCGCGGGCCGATCCAGCGGTTGTGGCTATCCGCGCTGGATGATGCCTCGATCCGCAAGGCCCTGGCGGCGCTCAAGCCGGGCGCCGAGACGTTCAGCCTGTATCACTCGGCCCTGGGCCGCTCCCGCGCCGACTGGCTGATCGGCATGAACATGAGCCGCCTGTTTACCTTGCTCGGGCGCCAATCCGGGTATCAAGGCGTGCTGCCCGTAGGTCGGGTGCAGACGCCAACCCTGCGCCTGGTGGTGGACCGCGACCGCAGCATCGCCGACTTTGTGCCAGTGGCTTACTGGGCCATCGATGTCGACCTGCGCCACGGGGGCATGACCTTCACCGCCCAATGGCGCGCGGCCGAGGACGCCTGTGACGACCAGGGCCGCTGCCTCAACCCGCAGTTGGCGCGGGACGCGGCCGACGCCATGACCAACGCCGCCACCGCCCGGCTGGTGAAACTGCGCACCGAGCGCATGCGTGAAGTGGCGCCCCTGCCCTTCGACCTGGGCACCCTGCAGGAAATCTGCTCCAGGAAGCTCGGCCTTGGCGCCCAGGAAACCCTGGATATCGCCCAGTCGTTGTATGAAACCCATAAAGTCATCACCTACCCGCGCAGTGACTGCGGCTATCTACCGATGAGCCAGCACCCCGACGCGCCCAGGATCCTGGCTGCGTTGGCACGTGCGGATACCGCAGTGAACGAGCTGATGCCGCATATCGATGCCCAGCGACGCTCGCGGGCGTGGAACGATGCCAAGGTCAGCGCCCACCACGGCATCATCCCTACCGGCGCGGGCAAGGATGTGGGACAACTCACCGGCAAGCATCGTGCGGTGTATACCCTGATCCGCGCACGCTACCTGGCGCAGTTCCTGCCCAACCATGAGTACGATCGCACCCAGGCGGATTTCGACTGTGCGAATCAGGCGTTGCGTGCAGTGGGTAAAGTAGTGATCGAACCGGGCTGGAAACGCGCCCTGCCCGAAGCCCTGGCGCCAGCCAAGGGACGTGAAGCGCCGGCTCCGCAAGCCCTGCCGCCATTGGTACAGGGCCAGGATTATGGGGTGGCCAAGGTCAACCTCAAGGACCTGTGGACCCAACCGCCCAAACCCTTTACCGAAGGTGACCTGATCAAGGCGATGAAAAACGTCGCCAATTTGGTGGAAGACCCGCTGCTCAAGCAAAAGCTCAAGGACACCACCGGCATCGGCACCGAGGCCACCCGCGCCGGCATCATACAGGGGCTGTTGGACCGTGGTTACCTGGTGAAGAACGGCAAGGCGCTATCAGCTACACCCGCGGCATTCAGCCTGATCGACGCCGTGCCCCGGGCCATCGCCGACCCAGGCACCACCGCCATCTGGGAGCAGGCCCTGGACATGGTGCAAAGCGGCGAAATGAGCCTGGAAGACTTCGTCGCCAAGCAGGCGGCCTGGATGAGCAAGCAGGTCGCCCGTTGCAATGGCATGCGCATGACCATCACCGGTCCCGCCAGCCCGGCAGGCCGAGGTGCCACGCCATGGAAAAAGAAACGCAAGAGCACGCCACGCAAGACGACGGCCAGTCCCAAGCGGGCCAAAAAACCGACAAATGCCGGCTAAACACCAAAAAAAACCGGCGAATGACGTTTTTCGACGGGTTTGGCGCCGCTTTGGACCTTGCAGCGCGGTGGCCGGTCTAGGATTCTGTAGTGGGACCCTGACTAACCAACAACAACACCGGAGTGGCCGCCATGAAGACCGTTGCAGAAGTGCTCAAAGCCAAGGACCAGAAAAACCAGGAAGTGCATGTCATCAAACACGACCACACCGTGTTTGAAGCCTTGGTGCGGATGTCGGAGAAAAACGTCGGGGCCTTGCCGGTGGTCCAGGATGACGTAGTGGTCGGGATCATCAGCGAGCGTGATTACGCCCGCAAAATCATGCTCAAGGGGCTGTCGTCGGTCACCACCAAGGTCCATGAAGTGATGAGCTCCCCGGTGATCACCGTCGACACCCATAAAAAGGTCGATGAGTGTATGAACATCATGACCGACAGTCACCTGCGCCACCTGCCCGTGGTCGAAGACGGCAAGCTGTTGGGGCTGCTGTCCATCGGCGACCTGGTCAAGGAAGCCATCGCCGACCAGGCTGACCTGATCAAACAGCTGGAGCAGTACATCCGCGGCGAGTAGAGACCGCGAAGGCGTGTGCCGCAACGAGGCGGCACACGCGGTATACATACCGAAAGCTCCGTGGTTGCGTTTTATGCCCGCTACGCGAGCCGTTTCCTGTGCTGACCACAGTTAACTCCTACATCTTGAGCGTTTCGTCCTCCAGTAAAGTCAGGCGGTCTGAATAGCCGGGCTGGCCGAACAATGGAGTTTTTTGCGTATATAACACGGGGACGTTCTATGGCTGATACTCCAGGCCATGGCTCAATCTCGAACGCCTTACACCCCCCCCCCGCCAACGAACGATCCCCCAACCTCCAAACACGCGCTGACCGCTCCAGTGGCTCAGAAACACCCTCCAAGCCTTCCATTTCGCAGAAAACGGAACCGCTCAGGTGTTGCCGTCAAATGTTCCTTATAAAAACTTAATTCAAGGTAGAGCACCATGCCAACGGTACACCGCGAAGGCGGCCCCCGTGTCCGCCACGGCCGTCATTTACCACCGACATCACTGATCATTCCAGAGATTCGGCTTCCTTTTGCCGGTCCGCCGCCACGTTCCGACAACGATCAGTTAAAGGCGCACGCTCTCGCTTGGGCACAGCAACATGGCGTGATCGGTCGACGCGGTGCGCATAGGTTAAGCACCACGCCGCTGCTCGAGTTGGGGATGGCGTTGTGCGGAAAAGCCCCCACACACCGAGCCGAGACGCTGGTGTGCTGGTACCTGTGGGCGCTCACGCTGGATGATCGGATTGACGACGGGCCATGGGCGGAAAACGGTGAATTGGAGCGATTCGTCACCGCAGTGCAGGCAGTGACCGAGAACGATGGCACGCATCCCCTCAGTGAAATGAGTTGTTTTGATGATCCGATGCTGGCTGTCCTGGCCAACGATCTGTGGCCACGAACCAGACACTGGGGTAGCGACGGTTGGCGGCAACGGCTCACGCAGCACCTGATCCGACATCTGCGCGCCCAGGTGACGCTAGTGCGAATGCGCGAAACCGACGCGGTGCTCGCGCTGGCCGAATATCTGCCATTGCGCCGAGATTCGTTCGGCGCACTGTTCTTTTTTGATCTGATAGATGCCGCCGAAACGCTCGATCCCTACCAGCATTCAGCGGACGTCGAATGGTGGAACACACTGCGCGAACACAGTGCCGATATCATCGCCTGGACGAACGATATCCATTCGATTGCCAAAGATGTGGTGTGTGGTGAGCACTTCAACCTGGTATCGATACTGGCGGACACCGCTGGCATGGAATGGCCTGCCGCGATCGAATCTGCACATCAGATGGTGGTCAACGCGGTCGCGGCGTTCACGGCTGTCGCCGCTCGGCCAGCCAATCACCTGCCATCCGCCGCAACCGAGCCGGACCGGCTGCGACAGGTTGTACGGGCAGCGGGTGACTGGCACCAGACCGTTTCTCGCTACCACCTGCACACCACCGGCACTACAACGCAGGCCAACCGGACAGTGGACCTGACACTCACGCCGCCAACGCTGAAATCCAGGCAGTTCGAAATCGACCCCTATCCCTTGTATGAACGTTTACGTACCACTCTACCGATCACCTACGACGAGCCCACGGACGTATGGCTGGTCAGCCGGTATGTGGATGTCAAAGCTGCATTGACGCATCCGCAAGCCAGCAACAATAACTACACCTGGCAGATTGGGCCGCTGCTGGGGCACACTCTCGTGGCGATGGACGGCTGTGAACACGCTCAGCACCGTGCACTGCTCAGCCCATCGTTTCGCAGCCAAGCCCTTGCCTCGCTTGAAGCATCCATCATCTCGGTCACCTCTGACCTGCTGGCACGCATGCATGGCCGTACCCAGGTGGACCTTATCGCCGACTTCACCGCAGCACTGCCAGTGCGGGTGATGGCTCACGCACTGGGCCTGCCGGCTGACACCAGCGAGGAGGTAGCGCGGCTGAAGCGCTGGTGCGCGATCGGCTTTGCTTACATGGGCAACTATCGACAGGACCCGGCCCAGTTAACCGGAGGGTTGTCCAACCGAGACGATTTCTACGATTTCATCCAGCCACACATCGACGCCCGCCGCGCTAAACCTGCAGATGATTTGATCTCGCAGCTCCTAGCGGCAGAGATTGACGGCCAACCATTGCCCGAAACCTTCGTCCGGGCTTACTGCGCAATTCTGATGACTGCAGGTAGCGAGACCAGTCACGGCGCACTGGCGAATCTCATTGTCAACCTGCTGAGCGAACCCGGCGTCAAAGACGCCGTGATGGCTGATCCCGACTTGATGGACACTGCGCTCACCGAAACCTTGCGACGCAATCCTCCTTTGCAACTCGTACTCCGCGAGGCCCGCGAAGCGCTGGAGCTGCCGTCGGGAACGATTCCTTCTGGTGCGGCCCTGGCCTGCCTGATCGGGTCGGCCAACCGTGATCCGGCTCAATACACCGACCCGGATACCTTCAGCTTGTCGCGCACCGATCAGGCAACAAATCATTTCGCGTTTGGCGCAGGGCGTCACTTCTGCCTGGGATCCATGCTGGCGCGGATGGAAATCACGCTCGGCGCTCGCATGCTGCTACAGACCTTTCCAGACGTGCGCTGGGCGCCAGGGTTCCAGCCCTCGGAACAAGGTTTCCTGAACCGTTGCCCCGACCGACTGGAGGTTGTTCTATGACCACTGCCGCCGACGGCTACACCGACAGCTATCTCGGCGACCAGCACGCCGGCCAATTGGTACGCCTGCGCACGCTCGAATGCGCCTTTGACCCACAAAGCCAAACGGTTTTCGACCTGCTCAACCTTCCGTGCAAGCCTGACATCCTTGAACTCGGCGCCGGTGCGGGTTCGTTCACTGGCTGGCTGACCCAGCGATACCCTGACGCGGCAGTCACGGCGACCGATATCGATACCCGATTCCTCACCGATATTCCCGGCATAAAGGTGCTTACCCACAATGCCGTCACCGATGACTTTCCTGTGGCCTCTTTTGATGTGGTACACGCCAGGGCGCTCCTGTGCCACCTCCCCCAACGGGAAGACATATTGACGCGCGCCATCACCTGGCTTCGTCCTGGTGGCTGGTTGGTGATCGAGGACGTGAGCCTGCAGCCGAGCTTGAAAACCTCGCACCCATTGTTCCGAAAGGTCGCCCAAGCCGGAATCACACTTCTGACAAAGTCCATTGGTTCCGACATGCTCTGGGCCGATACGCTCCCTGCCCGATTGCGTGACAGGGGACTCACCAACGTAGAGCATCGCCTCTTTGAGGGCCGAATCGGCGACAACAGCCCCGCCGATACATTCTGGGCCTCAACTACCCTACAGGCTGGGCCGGCGCTGCTGAAACTTGGGTTACTCACCCAGGATGACCTGGAAGCAATGACCCAGCTGCGCGCCGATCCAACATTCACCGACACTGCATTGACATTTGTCAGCGCCTGGGGACAAGCCCCTGAACGTGAGTAGAACGGCGGAGCGCCGTACATTGCACCGGAGGAAACTCAGAATGATCGATCTTGTAGTGTTAGTTGACGCACAAGACGTGCAAGTCGGTGTGTGTGACAAACGTGCCGCACACCTGGGAGCGGGTCAGCTTCATCGCGCCTTTTCGGTCCATCTGATCGACAGCGCCGGGCGTCATCTACTTCAACGTCGTGCTGCCGGTAAAATGCTTTGGCCAGGTTTCTGGTCGAATGCCTGCTGCAGCCATCCGGCACCCGGCGAAACGGTTACGGATGCCGCATCTCGTCGTCTGCGCGAAGAACTGGGCATTTCTGCCTCGTGCCGGTTTCTGTACAGTTTTGAATATCATGCTCGCTATGGTTCGATCGGTGCGGAGCACGAGTTTTGTCATGTACTGGTTGCTCAGTCTGACGCGGCGGTCATCCCGGATGCAGAAGAAATCAGTGAGATCAAATGGTGGACTCGCGCTGAAATCTCCGCCCGGCTTTCAGAATCCCCAGCGCAATTCACACCCTGGTTCCAAATGGAGTGGCTTCATCTTCTGTCAAAGCACCCTTCGTTCGATACACCTACAGTGCAGGAATGATGAGGGCAAGCTCAACGACCCGACACGCCAGAAAATGACGCCCAAGTCACGTTTTCCCGCATTCTCCCGTCTCCACGGCAATTTATGTAGTGATCAAAAATAATCACTACATAAGCGTTGACGTAACCATTTTGTCCTTGCATTATCGAGACGTCTCCCGGATCGGGAGCGTTGGCAACAAGCGTTCTGAACAAGCTCGTCTGACCGCCGAGCTGTTTTTTCCGGATGTGCACTGCCCACAAGGCAGATTGATGAAGCTGACCGGCCCTAAGGGCTCGGTACAAGGCGCTCAAATGCGGCTTGTCTTCGTTATGAATGCATTGCGTAGCAGTTCATCAGCAAGACTACATGCATCAGGTTCAAGACCCTGCCCGTATTCGGCAGACCGTCGCTGACGCCCGGTTTTCGCAACCGGAGACAACTTACGAAGTATTAACGAACCAACTGATAGATCGCCAACTGGTCAAGGGGCTTACACATGAATCTGAACAACCAACCAACTATCGATGAATTGGCTGAGATGTTCGCAGCGCAGAAAGACACACTCGACGACCATATCCTGTGGATTGGCAAATCGGGCGAAGTGCAAATTGACTGCCTGGCGCCCCACACCGAAGAAGCCGAGTTCGACCGCAATAACCGTGAACTGGCGGCGCGCCTGAAGATGTACCGCCGTGGCCAGGGTTATGTCGGCAAGAAAGCAGCCGCCGATCGCAACTTTATCGAGCAGGTCTTCCACACACTTAATACCGAATGGCAGAATCTCAAGGGCCAATCGCAAGTTAAAGTGATTGATAGATACTGCTGATAACACCGCATTAAACATTTAAGCCCGCTTGTTGATTCGAGCGGGCTTTTTAATTTCGGCTCTACAACACTGCGGGAAATCGTCCCTTCTTCGCTTCGTCGCAAAAGATATCAAACAACACCTGCGCTGCCGCCGAGAGTTCATGGCCGGGTTTGGTCAGCACCCCAATCGGTCGTTCAATGACAGGATCGGTCAAGGTGATGCAATGAGCCCCCGCCTCCTCCATCTGCCGCGCGCACAGTGCGGGGACGGCGCTGACACCCAACCCCGTCGCTACCATCTTGCCTACAGTCGCCAGTTGATGGCTTTCCAGCGCCACCGGCAACTTCATCTGCCGCGCCCCCAGATGCTCCTCCAGCATCACCCGCACCGTCGAAGGTCGCTGCAACGTGATGAACGGCTGCTCCAGCAAGGTTTTCCAGTCGATTTCATCAAGCTCGACCAACGGCGAATCCCCCGGCACCACGGCAATGAAGCGATCCAGGTACAACGGCGTGAACGCCAGCGACGAACCGTCTGAAGGCTCGAACGCCACGCCCAGCTCCACCTGGCGGTCGCGCACCATTTCCAGCACCTGCTCGTTGATCAAGTCGTGCACGGTGACATTCACCTGAGGGTAACGCGCGCGGAATATCTTCAGGATCGGCGGTAGCAAGTTGCCCGCGAACGATGGCATCGCCGCCACCGTGACCCGCCCGCGTTGCAGGGTAAAGCGCTGACGTAGTTCGTCCTCGGTGTTGTCCCAGTCGGCAATCAAGCGGCGCGCCAAAGGCAGCAGGGATTCCCCCTCGGGTGTCAACGCGACGTTGCGCGTATTACGGCTGAACAGGCGCCCGCCCAGGCCTTCTTCCAGGCCCTTGATGGTCAAGCTCAGTGCCGACTGGGAAAGGTGCAGGCGTTCGCAGGCGGCGGCGAAACTCAGGCTCTGGGCCACGGCGAGAAACGCGCGCATCTGTTTAACTGTCATGACGCTACTCCAAATGGCCAGGCGACTATGCTGTTTTTTAAATCAATCAACCTTAAAAAACAACTTAACAAATCAATCCGTCGGAGCAACACTCGGTTCATTGGCTGGCCCACAAACAATAAAAGAGGTGCATATGGCAGGTTTCGATAAACGCGTGGCGTCCTACGAGGAAGCACTGGCGGGCCTGGAAGACGGCATGACCGTACTCTCCGGCGGTTTTGGCCTGTGCGGCATTCCGGAAAACCTCATTGCCGAGATCAAGCGCAAAGGCACCCGCGACCTCACCGTGGTATCCAACAACTGCGGCGTCGACGGCTTCGGCCTGGGCGTGCTGCTGGAGCAGAAGCAGATCAGCAAGGTGATCGCTTCCTACGTGGGTGAAAACGCCCTGTTCGAGAAGCAGTTGCTCAGCGGCGAAATCGAAGTGGTGCTGACCCCCCAGGGCACCCTGGCCGAAAAAATGCGCGCGGGCGGCGCCGGCATCCCGGCCTTCTTCACCGCCACCGGTGTTGGCACTCCGGTCGCCGAAGGCAAGGAAACCCGTGAGTTCAATGGTCGTCCGTACCTGATGGAAGAGTCCATCACCGGCGACTTCGCCATCGTCAAAGGCTGGAAAGCCGACCACTTCGGCAACGTCATCTACCGCCACACCGCCCAGAACTTCAACCCGCTGGCTGCCACCGCCGGCAAAATCACCGTGGTCGAAGTCGAAGAAATCGTCGAACCGGGCGAGCTGGACCCGGCGCAGATCCACACCCCTGGCATCTACGTCGACCGGATCATCTGCGGCACGTTCGAGAAGCGCATCGAACAGCGCACCGTACGCAAATAATCCGCCCCCAGCCCGAACAATAAGGACACATAAAATGGCTCTTACCCGCGAACAAATGGCTCAACGCGTCGCCCGCGAAATGCAGGACGGTTTCTACGTCAACCTGGGCATCGGCATTCCGACCCTGGTGGCCAACTACATTCCGGAAGGCATGGAAGTGATGCTGCAATCGGAAAACGGCCTGCTCGGCATGGGCCCGTTTCCGACCGAAGACACCATCGACGCCGACATGATCAACGCCGGCAAGCAGACCGTGACCGCGCGTATCGGCGCGTCGATCTTCTCGTCCGCCGAGTCCTTCGCGATGATCCGCGGCGGCCACGTCGACCTCACTGTACTCGGCGCATTTGAAGTCGACGTACAAGGCAACATCGCCTCGTGGATGATCCCCGGCAAGCTGGTCAAGGGCATGGGCGGCGCCATGGACCTGGTGGCCGGTGCAGAAAACATCATCGTGATCATGACCCACGCCTCCAAGGACGGTGAGTCCAAGTTGCTCAGCCAATGCAGCCTGCCGCTGACCGGCGCCAACTGCATCAAGCGTGTACTGACGGACCTGGCGTACCTGGAAATCGAAAATGGCGCTTTTGTCCTCAAGGAACGCGCACCTGGCGTCAGCGTTGAAGAGATTGTACGCAAGACCGCCGGTAAACTGATCGTCCCGGACCACGTTCCAGAAATGCACTTCCAGTGAGGACAGATTCCATGCAAGACGTCGTGATTGTTGCTGCCACCCGTACCGCCGTGGGCAGCTTCCAGGGTTCGCTGGCGAACATTCCGGCACCGGAACTGGGCGCCGCCGTGATCCGTCGCCTGCTGGAGCAGACCGGCCTGGACCCGGCCGAAGTGGATGAAGTGATCCTCGGCCAGGTCCTCACCGCAGGCTCAGGCCAGAACCCGGCGCGCCAGGCGTCGATCCTGGCCGGCCTGCCCCACGCGGTGCCCAGCCTGACCTTGAACAAGGTTTGCGGCTCGGGCCTCAAGGCCCTGCACCTGGGCGCCCAAGCCATCCGTTGCGGTGACGCCGACGTGATCATCGCCGGCGGCATGGAGAACATGAGCCTGGCTCCGTACGTACTGCCCGCCGCGCGCACCGGTTTGCGCATGGGCCATGCCAAAATGATCGACAGCATGATCACCGATGGCCTGTGGGACGCGTTCAACGACTACCACATGGGCATCACCGCCGAGAACCTGGTGGACAAGTACGGCATCAGCCGCGAAGCCCAGGACGCGTTCGCCGCCGCATCCCAGCAAAAAGCCGCCGCTGCTATTGAAGCGGGCCGCTTTGTCGATGAGATCACACCGATCCTGATCCCCCAGCGCAAAGGCGACCCGGTGGCCTTCGCCGTCGATGAACAACCCCGCGCCGGCACCACCGCCGAATCCCTGGGCAAGCTGAAACCGGCGTTCAAGAAAGACGGCAGCGTCACCGCCGGCAACGCCTCCAGTCTCAACGACGGCGCCGCCGCGGTGCTGCTGATGAACGCCGACAAGGCCAAGGCCCTCGGCCTGCCAGTGCTGGCGCGCATTGCCAGCTACGCCAACGCCGGCGTCGACCCGGCGATCATGGGCATCGGCCCGGTGTCGGCCACCCGCCGCTGCCTGGACAAAGCCGGTTGGAGCCTGGGCGACCTGGACCTGATCGAAGCCAACGAAGCCTTCGCCGCGCAATCCCTGGCGGTGGGCAAAGAGCTGGAATGGGACGCCGACAAGGTCAACGTCAACGGCGGCGCCATCGCCATCGGCCACCCGATTGGCGCCTCGGGCTGCCGCGTGCTGGTGACGCTGCTGCATGAAATGATCAAGCGTGATGCCAAGAAAGGCCTGGCGACGCTGTGCATCGGTGGCGGCCAGGGGGTAGCCCTGGCGCTCGAACGCAACTGATTCAAAGAGCAACATGGAAAGGGCCTGGTTCCACGAAAACCAGGCCTTTTCTTTACCCTTCAACCTCGCGTCTGCGGCACCGCTTTAATCGCCGTCAAATTCCCCCATACCTCCCAAGGAACCGCAATGCGCCATCTGGACGGCAAGCCAAAATCCTATCTCCTGTTCCTGCTGGCAGCCCTGGCCGTGGCAGGCTGCTCACCCAAGGATCAGTCCCGCGCACGGGCGATCAACGGCGAACAAAGCTCGTTCCTCTGATGGTGCGAACCTGTGGCGAGCGGGCTTGCTCACCTCAACGCTGATCAGCGCTTCAGGCAGCGCTGATAACGCTCGTCGACCCGCTGGGCAAACCACGCCGTGGTCAGGTTACGGGTGATCTTGGGGCTCTTGAGCACGATGCCCGGCAGGATGGCCCGTGGCATCGGCTTGCCGGCGGCCTTGTCGGCCAGGGCAAATACGCGCTTGTAGAGGGTGGTGTTCTCGAAATCCAATTGCTCGCCCTGCTCCAGCTGACTGCGGATGCTGGGGTTGCGCATGTCCAGCCTGGCCCCCAATGAACGCACCGCCAGCTCGGTGGTGCCGGGCAGCAGCGAGCCGTAGCGAATCAGATCTCCGTCCAGGGCCAGCTCGGTGCCCGAAGCACGGCTGACGGCAGCCTGGAACGCGGCATTACGGCTGGCGTACCACCCGGCATTGAAATCGGCAAAGCGATACAGCGGCCGATCGTAGCTCACCGGGTAACCCAGCAAGTGCGCGATGCCGAAGTACATGCCGCCACGACGGGTGAAGACTTCGCGACGAATTGTGCCATCCACCGTGTAGGGATAACCCCGCGCCTGCTTCTGCGCAAAGTCGATACTCACCTGCATCGGGCCTGCGGTATGCACCGGGTTGAAACCACCAAACAACGTGTTGCCCAGGGGCACCATGCTGATGAAGTCATCGAAGATGCCACTCAGGTCCTTCTCCGTGCGCGCAGCATTGAGGCGGTCGGCGTAGGTCTTGCCGCTGGGCGAACGCAGTTGCAGGGCGCTGCGCACGACAAACGCCGGCACATGGACTTTGCCGGCACGCCGCAGGATTTCATCCTGGGCGATCTTGCCCATGTCTGGCACCGGTGGGTCGACCTGATAGGTCGACTCCTGCTCGGTCACCGCCAGCACGGCGCAGATATTTTCCGTGCTGGGGTAGATGTTCTGGGTGTCAAAGGCCGTGTAGATGTCCTGGGCCCAGCCCTCGCGGTCAGCCACCTTGGCCGGCAGCAGGCGCACGATCTGCGCTTTCACCTCGGCCTCGCTGCGCTGCGGCTGTTGCGGGTTGCGCGTGGTAGAGCAACCGGCCAGTACCAGCAAAGTGGCAAGGCACAGGATCAGGCGGCTTGAATACATGGGGCTTCCTTGGGCGACGATGGGCCGGGCATTGTTGATGTGGGAGGGCGCAAGCCCCCTCCCACATTTTACCTGTTGTGGTTCTAGATCCCCGCCAACGCCAGGTCCATCGCGAAGTAGGTGAAGATCAAGTCTGCCCCCGCGCGCTTGATCGAGCCCAAGGTTTCACGTACCACACGGTCCTCATCAATCGCCCCGGCCTGGGCGCCGAACTTGATCATCGCGTACTCGCCGCTGACCTGGTACGCCGCCACCGGCAGGCGCGAGGCTTCGCGGATGTCGCGGATGATGTCGAGGTAGGCACCGGCCGGCTTGACCATCAGCGCATCCGCGCCTTCCTGTTCATCCAGCAGCGATTCGCGTACGGCTTCGCGGCGGTTCATCGGGTTCATCTGGTAGCTCTTGCGGTCGCCCTTGAGCGCACTGCCGCCGGCTTCGCGGAACGGTCCGTAGAGGGCCGAGGCGAATTTGGTCGAGTAAGCCATGATCGGGATATGGGTGAAGCCCGCATCATCCAGGGCGCGGCGGATCGCCTGGACCTGGCCGTCCATCGCCGCCGAAGGGGCAATGACATCGGCACCGGCACGCGCGGCGGCCACGGCCTGCTTGCCGAGGTTGACCAGCGTCGCGTCGTTGTCGACATGGGCGCCGTGCATCACACCGCAGTGGCCATGGTCGGTGTATTCGCAGAAGCAGGTGTCGGACATCACGATCATTTCCGGCACAGCGTCCTTGATGATCGACGACATGCGCGAGACCAGGCCGCGTTCCTTCCAGGTGTCGCTGCCGCTGGCATCCAGGTGGTGGGACACGCCGAAGGTCATCACCGACTTGATGCCGGCACGGGCATAGCGCTCGATCTCGCCGGCCAGTTTCTTCTCAGGGATGCGCTGCACGCCCGGCATGCTGGTGATTGGCACGAAGTCGTCGATTTCTTCTTCGACGAAGATCGGCAGCACCAGGTCGTTGAGGGTGAATTCGCTTTCCTGGAACAGGCCACGCAGCTCCGGGGAGCGGCGCAGGCGGCGTGGGCGGGCTTGGGGGAACTGGCTGGTCATGGTGGTCCTATTGCAAGGCAGAAAATCTTTGGGGCGAAAGCTTATGCCCCCAGGCCCCGGCAGCACAAACGCCGAGGGGCCAATAGTGTATTGCGGGGGCGGTAATAATTTATTGATCTAAAGCTGTACACGCCCGTCGATGCACACCGACACGGCGCCACCCATCCATATTTCAGTGCCCTGGCGCTCAACGCAGATCCGCCCTGCCCGGCCAATTGCCGTGCCCTGGCTGACCACATAGCGCTCGGGGGCCAGGCCCTCGCCGAGCAACCATTGCGCAAGCCCCGCATTCAAGCTGCCGGTGGCCGGGTCTTCCTGCGCGCCATCGCCTGCGATAAAGGCACGCACCTCAAATTGCGTGTCCACATCGTCGCGCCCGCCGTCACAGGGGGCGATCACGCCCACGGCCAGCCCCAGCAGTTGCGAATAGTCCGGCTGCAACGCCAGGACCTGGTCACGGTCTGCCAGCATTACCGCGAGCCAGCCAGCGCCATTGTCCACCCACTGGCTGCGCACGATGGCCCCGGGCTCCAGGCCCAAGCCCAGGCGCACGCGCTCCAGCAACGGCGCGTCCACGGCACCGGCGCGCAATAACGGCGGCGCGATAAATGCCAGTTCATCGCCTTGGCGACGGATACGCACCAGGCCGATTTCGCACTCCTGGATTATCTCCTCGCCCTTGGGAATACCACCTGCCTGCAGCCAGGCATAACAACTGCCGAGCGTCGGGTGCCCGGCAAAAGGCAGCTCCTTCAAGGTGGTGAAAATTCGCACCCGGTAGTCAGCCCGAGGATCACGCGGGGTCAGTAAAAACGTGGTTTCACTGAGGTTGGTCCAATTGGCGAAGTCCGCCATCTGTTGGTCGCTCAGGCTGTCGGCGCCAAACACCACCGCCAGCGGGTTGCCTTTGAGCGCCACGCGGCTGAACACGTCCAGCTGTTTGAAATCGAAAGTCGGCATGCTTCAACTCGGAATATTAAGGCCACGGATCACCGCCGGCCGTGCGACGAAACCGTCCAGAGCGCGCAGTACATTGGGAAAGTCGGCAATGCCTACAAGGTCACCGGACTCGTAGAAGCCGATCAGGTTGCGGATCCACGGAAAGGTGGCGATGTCGGCGATGCTGTACTCGTCGCCCATGATCCACGTACGGCCCAGCAGGCGTTTTTCCAGCACGCCCAGCAGGCGCCGGGATTCGGCGGCGTAACGGTCGCGCGGGCGTTTGTCTTCGTAGGCCTTGCCGGCAAATTTGTTGAAGAAGCCCAACTGGCCGAACATCGGGCCGATACCGCCCATCTGGAACATCAGCCATTGAATGATTTCATAACGTGTCGCCGGGTCCTCGGAGAGCAACTGGCTGGTTTTTTCCGCCAGGTAGATCAGGATCGCGCCGGACTCGAACAACGCCAGCGGCTGGCCGCTGGGGCCATTGGGGTCGATGATCGCGGGGATCTTGTTGTTGGGGTTCAGCGACAGGAACTCGGGAGAGAGTTGGTCCTGGGTCTCGAAGCTGACCTTGTGCGCTTCATAAGGCAGGCAGAGCTCTTCGAGCATGATCGACACTTTTACCCCGTTGGGGGTCGGCAGCGAATACAGTTGCAGGCGCTCTGGATGCTGGGCAGGCCATTTGCTGTTGATCGGGAAAGCAGCGAGTGGGTTCATCGGGAAGCCCTGTGTGTGTGTGCTGAAAGCCCCCATGATAGTCATCCGGCGAGCGTCCTGCATGGGTCATCAATACGCAACAACCGCCAGCTATTATGCCGTGAGGGCGAACCAATACGCCCTCATGCACTCTTAAATGAGCTCAAGCGGTGAATGGAGGCACCTCGCTATCTCGACAGGGAACACCGCAGGCGCCCCCGGCGTCATAGTGGCCAGGCGTGTCTGCCTTAACGTGACGCATGAAGACTCGAACTTACAATGACGATCAAGCCTCTGCGCCTTGTGCAACGACTGAAACGCTATTCATACATCCTGTTGCCGCTCTTGTTGGTTGGCGGCGCTATCGATCTTAGCCTGGAGTCACGGATCAGCAACGCCGACCAGGTTGACGGCGTGCAAACCCTGGTGTTCCTGCGCCACGGTGAAAAACCCGCCGGTGGCCTGGGCCAGCTCAATTGCCAGGGCCTCAACCGGGCGATGAACCTGGCCACGGTTTTGCCAGAGAAGTTCGGCAAGGCCAATTTCGTGTTCGCCGCCAACCCGACACGCAATGTGGAGGAAGGCGAACTGGACAATTCCTACAGCTACATTCGCCCGCTGATGACCATCAGCCCAAGCGCGATCAAGCTCGGCCTGCCGGTGAACATCAAGTTTTCCGCGAATGACACCAGTGCCCTCGCCGACGAGCTGGTGGAAGACAAGTACCACAACTCCATCATCTACACCGCCTGGTCCCACGGCTATCTGCCGGAGCTGATCAACAAGGTGGCGAGCGAAGCGTCCGGCGAAAAACACACCATCACCGACGACTGGTCCGGCAGCGACTACGACACGCTGTATGTGCTGACGCTGACCTGGCACAACGGCAAGGCCTCGTTGCTGAGCCGCAACTATAAACAGGGCCTGAACAACGGCGAAGAAACCTGCCCTGAACCTACCCAGGTGAGCGCCGAGAGCTGAGGGCGTATGATGCGCCGCTATTGACTCACCTGCGGATCATCACCATGCCCAACCTCGCCTCCACCCAGCCCAACCGGGGCTGGTCGTTCTGGTGGAAACCAGCGCTGTTCCTGCTGGTCGCCTGCGTCGGCCTCTACTACGTGAAGTGGTCGCCTTACTACCTCAAGGCCTTCGTCGCCGCCGATAACCACAGCATTGGCGCCTCGATTCTCAACGATCAGCAAAGCTCGCCCCAGGCAGCCGCGCTGGCGTACGCCCAGGTGTACTTCCTGGCGATCTGGAAAGCCGCTGTGCTGGCGGTGATCCTGGGCTCCCTCCTGCAAGTGCTGATCCCCCGCGACTGGCTGCTGCGCCTGTTCGGCCGCGCCGGGCTGGGGTCGACCCTGCGGGGCGGGCTGTTCGCCCTGCCGGGGATGATGTGCAGTTGCTGCGCGGCACCGGTCGCGGCGGGCATGCGTCGGCAGCAGGTCTCGGTGGGCGCGGCACTCGCGTTCTGGATCGCCAACCCCGTGCTGAACCCGGCGACCCTGGTGTTCATGGGCTTCGTGCTGGGTTGGGGCTTCACCGCATTGCGGCTGGTGGCGGGCATTGTGCTGGTGGTGGGCGTGTCCCTGATCGCGCAACGTATCGCCCGCCCGGACCAGGTGCCGGAAGCGGCTCTGGGCGCGGTGGCCGAGGTCAGTGTGGTCGAGTCCCAGCCGTTCCTGGGCCGTTGGCTGCGGACCCTGTGGCAGTTGTTCTGGAGCACGATCCCGGTGTACATCCTGGCCGTGCTGATCCTGGGCGCCGCGCGGGTGTGGCTGTTCCCCCATGTCGACGGCGCCATGGCCAACAGCCTGGCATGGCTGGTGCCTCTGGCGATTGTCGGCACGTTGTTCGTGATTCCCACCGCTGCCGAAATCCCCATCGTACAAACCATGATGACCCTGGGCATGGGCACCGGCCCGGCCGTGGCCTTGCTGATGACCCTGCCGAGTGTGAGCCTGCCGTCACTGCTGATGCTGCGCAAGGACTTCGATGCGCGGGTGCTGGTGACGGTGGCCGGGTTGACGATGTTGGTGGGGGTACTGTGTGGGTTGATCGGCGCGGCTATCCTCTGATCAGGGCGCGCTCGCGCAAATACTCCACCACGGCGCCCTGCTTCCCTACGAACTCGATCCGTGCGCCTTTGTTTTCGCGCTGGAAGGCGTACATCGGGTCGTAATACTCGCGCAGAAGCCCTTCGATCCAGGCGCGATGCAGGTCCACATCACCGCTGCGCGCCTGCTCCGCCAGGGCCGCCTGCAAGATCGCCTGCAACCGCTGGAAGCGTTCGCCGCCCAGGCGTTTATGGATATTGCCCAGGCTCTGGGTCAGGCGCTCGGCAAACAGCGCCTGGCCGGTGTCGCCAAACACCTCGATAAATTCGGCGCACAGGTCCACCACATAGTCGCGCAGGATGCGCTCGACCCGCCCTTCTACGCTGTCCTGCAGCCACACCATCGGGAACGTCTGCATGCCCTTGTGCAACGCCAGCGGCAGCGCGCAACTGCCGATCATGCGACTCTCATCCTCGACCACGAACTGCTCGATACCCGCGGCACGCTTTTTCAGCAGGTCCACGGCCAGGCGGTTTTCGAAGTCGATGTTGGATGGCTGCGCCGTGGCGCGTTTGCCGAAGCTGGAGCCGCGATGGTTGGCATGACCTTCCAGGTCCAGGGCATTGCGCAACTGGCCGAGCACCTCGGTCTTGCCGGTGCCAGTCATACCGCCCAGCAGCACGAAGTCACACTGCGTGGCGGCGTGCTCGACGGTCTCCAGCAAAAAGGTGCGCATGGCCTTGTAACCGCCACCGACACGGGGATACGCGATGCCGGCTTCGGTCTTGAGCCATTGCTGCACGATCTGCGAACGCAGCCCGCCACGGAAACAGTAGAGGTAACCCTCGGGGTTGGCCTGGGCGAACCGCGCCCACTGCTCGATACGCTCGGCCTTGATAGCGCCGGACACCAGCTCATGCCCGAGCACGATGGCGGCCTGCTGGCCCTGCTGCTTGTAGCAGGTGCCGACGCGCTGGCGTTCGTCGTCGGTCATCAGCGGCAGGTTGATCACCCCCGGGAACGCGCCCTTGGTGAACTCGATCGGCGCGCGGGTATCCATCATTGGCCGATCATTGAGGAAAATATCGCGGTAGTCGGTGATATCGGTTGCCATCAAATCACCTCAACCGCGTGGGTCTGTCGCTCGAGCAGCTCGCCGATAGGTTCCAGGACCAGGCCCAGTTCAGCCGCCATGCGGTGGAATTCGGCGTCGCCCTCGGGCGTGACGGCGATCAACAGGCCGCCGCTGGTCTGCGGGTCGCACAGCACGCGCTTGTGCAGTTCCTGCAGGCGTCCGAGCTTGCTCGAATAGCTGTCGAAGTTGCGCAAGGTGCCGCCGGGCATGCACCCCTGGTCCAGGTAGTCCTCGATCCCGGCCAGGCGTGGGACCTTGTTGTACTCGATGCGCGCCGTCAGGCCGCTGCCGTCAGCCATTTCCACCAGATGGCCCAACAAGCCGAAACCGGTGACATCGGTCATTGCGGTCACCCCCGCCAACTTGCCGAAACGGCTGCCGGGCTTGTTCAGGGTGCACATCCAGTCCCGGGCCAGGCCGATATCCGCCTCGCGCAATTTGCCCTTCTTCTCGGCGGTGGTGAGGATGCCGATGCCGATGGGCTTGGTGAGATACAACCGGCAACCGGCGGTGGCTGTGTCGTTGCGCTTCATATGGCGCTTTTGCACGATGCCGGTCACGGCCAGGCCGAAGATCGGCTCCGGGGCGTCGATGGAATGCCCGCCCGCCAGAGGAATCCCGGCTGCGTCGCACACCGAGCGGCCGCCGCGGATCACTTCGCGGGCAATCTCCGGCGCCAGTACGTTCACCGGCCAGCCCAGAATGGCGATGGCCATCAGCGGATCGCCACCCATGGCGTAGATATCACTGATGGCATTGGTGGCAGCAATCCGGCCGAAATCGAAGGGATCATCGACAATCGGCATGAAAAAGTCGGTGGTGGAGACCACGCCGCGCTCGTCGTCGATGGCGTACACCGCCGCATCGTCACGCGAAGCGTTGCCCACCCACAGCTTGGGGTCGAGGTTCTGTGCGCCGCTGCCGGCAAGGATCACTTCCAGCACCTGGGGCGATATCTTGCAGCCACACCCCGCGCCGTGGCTGTACTGGGTAAGACGAATCGGCTCGTTCATGTAGGACCTCACGCTATCAAGTGCGCGAATTCTAACAGACAGCAAAAAGCCGGCTGGGCTCATCTGAGCGCAGCCGGCCGTTTGGTTTCAGCGGTTACCGGCGGGCAGCGAGCAAACGCTGGTGGCGGTTACGCCGGGCAATGTTCAAGCATTCGATGGCCGCCGAGAACGCCATGGCCGCATACACGTAGCCTTTCGGTACATGGGCGCCGAAGCCTTCGGCGATCAGGGTCATGCCAATCATGATCAGGAAGCCCAGGGCCAGCATCACCACGGTCGGGTTGTCGTTGATGAACTTGGCCAGCGGTTCGGCCGCCACCAGCATCACGATCACCGAGGTCACCACGGCAATGATCATGATCGGCAAGTGCTCGGTCATGCCCACGGCGGTGATGATGCTGTCGATGGAGAACACCAGGTCGAGCAACAGGATCTGCCCGATGGCCGCGGCAAAACCGATAGCCACAACGTTGCCAGCATTGGTTTCCTTCTCTTCGGGCTCCGGGTCCATGCTGTGATGGATTTCGGTGGTGGCCTTCCACACCAGGAACAGGCCACCGGCGATCAGGATCATGTCCTTCCACGAGAACGCCTGGCCGAACACTTCGAACACCGGCGCCGTCAGCTGCACGATGAACGCGATGGTGCTGAGCAGGCCCAACCGCAACACCAACGCCATGCTGATACCGATGCGTCGCGCCTTGGCCCGATGCTTCTCCGGCAACTTGTTGGTGAGGATCGAGATGAAGATCAGGTTATCGATGCCCAGCACGATCTCCATCACGATCAGGGTTGCCAGGGCAATCCAGGCGGTGGGGCTGGCGGCCAGTTGTAAAAGGTAATCCATAGGTCAGTCCTGACGTTGAGCGGAAATTAGGCTTCTTTACTGTTCGATTCGGTTTCGTTCTCTTCCTGATCATCCTTTTTCTGCGGGTTGATCAGGCCGTTGGTCGCTTCACTCAATGCCTGTTCGGCAGCCTTGTGGGTGTCATCGATGGCTTGCTTGGCCGATTCGGTGGCCTTGCCCAGTACCTGCTGCGCGCTTTTCTCGACCTGATCGCAACCGCTGATCACTACCAATGAAAGCGCAAGCAAGGATGCCGCGCCCAGGGAATTGAGTTTCATGATGTCTTCCTCGTTAGAACCCTTGGGTCCAAATGGTGGCCCCGCGATAGCGACGCATTCTATGCAGGCAAACAGTTCAGGAAAATTCGTATTTTTCTCGCGTATACTTCGTTTTTTACGAAGTGAAGGCTGCCATGCTCAATTACCGACAACTGCACTACTTCTGGGTGGTGGCAAAGACCGGCAGCATCGTGCGTGCGTGCGAGCAGTTGAACCTCACGCCCCAGACCATCAGCGGGCAGATCAGCCTGCTCGAGCAAACCTTCGGTATCGCGCTGTTTCAGCGGGTCGGCCGCCAACTGGAACTGACCGAAGCCGGGCGCCAGGCCCTGCCCTATGCCGAGCAGATGTTCCAGACCGGTAATGAACTGGAGGCCATGCTGCGCGCGCAGCCCGACGAACAGCAGATCCTGTTCCGCGTCGGCGTGGCGGACGTGGTGCCCAAGTCCATCGTCTACCGGCTGATCGCACCGACCATGGAGTTGAGCGAGCCGATCCGCATCACCTGCCGTGAGGACAAACTCGAACGCCTGCTCGCCGACCTGGCGATCCAGCGCCTTGACCTGGTGATTTCCGACAGCCCCATGCCCACGCACCTGGACATCAAAGGCTACAGCCAGAAGTTGGGCGAATGCGGCATCAGTTTTTTCGCCACCCAGGCGTTGGCTGACGAACACCGGGGGGATTTCCCACAGTGCCTGCACGGCGCGCCGCTGTTGATTCCGGGCGCGGAAACCGTGGTACGCAGCCGTTTGCAGCGCTGGTTTGCCGAACAACAGATTCAACCGAAGATCATCGGCGAGTTCGACGACAGCGCCTTGATGCAGGCATTCGGCCAATCCGGCAGCGGGATCTTTATCGCCCCCAGCGTGATTGCCGACGAGGTGGTGCGCCAGTACGGCGTGGCGCTGATTGGCCAGACCGTGGCCGTGACCGAGTCTTTCTACGCGATCTCGGTGGAGCGCAAGGTCAAGCACCCCGGCATCGTGGCGATTACCGAAGGCGCCCGGCGGGAGCTGTTCACCACCCTGCCCTGACGGCTCAGGCGCCGGAGTCGAGCGGGTGCCTGGCGGTCATCAGCCACAACGCCAGCAGGATCGACACCAGGATAAACCCGGACGCCGCAAAGCCCAGGCTGCCCAGGCCGAGGGTATCGATCACGTGCCCGCCTACCATGGCGCCCAGGCCGATGCCCAGGTTGGCCCCGGCGATGTTCAGCGACGCGGCAAACGCCGGCGCATGGGGCGCAGCCTTCATCAGGCGCACATGGCTGACCAGGAACATCGCCGCCTGGGTCACGCCCCACACGGCCATCGCCGCCGCCAGGCCGATGGTCGAATGAATCGCCGGGACCAGCGCCACCATGCCTGCGATCATGAAGCCGCAAAACACCATGGAGGCGATCAACGGGTGACGATCCACCGCACGCCCGCCCAGCGAATTGCCGATCAGACCGACCGCACCGAAGCCCATCAGGCACCAGCCCACCAGCGTACCGTCGAACCCGGCCAGGCGCTCGAGGATGTCCGCCAGGTAGGTGTAGGCGGTGAACATGCCGCTGAACACCAGGATCGACAGCAGGATATGCCCCTGCATCAGCGGGTTGCGCAGGATCTTGAACTGCGAGCGCAACGTCACTTCATCGTTCTTCGGTTGGGTCACCGGCAGGTAGATAAACAGCAGCAAAGCCTTGGCCAGCGCGATCACCGCGAGGATGGCAAACGCGCTGCGCCAGCCGAACATATCCGAAATCAGCGTGCCCACCGGAATGCCGAACACCGTGGCACAGACAATACCGAAGCCGATTTTTTCAATCGCTCGGCCAGCGAACTCAGGGCCGACGATGTCCACGGCGGTTTCACTGGCCAGGGCCCAGAACACTGGCAAACCCAGCGCCGGGATCAACCGTGCCAGCGCCATCACCCAGATATTCGGTGCCAGGGCCGCCACGGTATTGGCCACACCGAACAGGATCAGGATGCTGATAAACAGGCGCTTGCGTGGGAAACGTGCGCAGTACGCCGTCAGAAACGGACCAAACGCCGCCACGGTAAATGCGAACAGGGTCACCAGCAGCCCGGCCTGGGACACAGTGACGTTCAAGTCGCGGGCGATGGACGGCAACAGGCCGACGATCACGAACTCTGTGGTCAGCACGGTAAAGCCGGCGGCCGACAGCAGCAGGATGGGAAATAACATGAAAACTCCAGAAACGACGACATCAACGACAGCCCGAAGGGCCCGCTGACAGAGAGGAAAGATGAGAGGACAGAATCTTAACAGAGTATGTCCGGATTTGGCCAAGGCCTGGGCAAGCGGCTGACGCAATGCCGCACCGCCATGGACTTTTCCCACAGCATGCTAGACTTCGCGATCCGCGTCCTACAGCCCTTTCCGAGTCAGTAGCTGCGCCCTAAAAAAAACCAGAGACAAGTGTTTATGACTGCTGCCCCCTCTCTCCTGCAACGACTGGCCCGCGTCAGCCTGGTCACGCAAATCGTCATCGGCCTGATCGCCGGCATCCTGTTGGCCTTGCTGTTGCCCGAGGCGGCCAAGGCAACCGGGTTCATCGGCAAGGTATTCGTCGCGGCACTCAAGGCCGTCGCACCGATCCTGGTGTTTGTGCTGGTGATGGCATCCATCGCCAACCATAAACATGGCCAGGAAACCCATATCAAGCCGATTCTGTTCCTGTACCTGCTGGGCACCTTTGCCGCCGCGGTGGTGGCGGTAGTTGCGAGCATGTGGTTCCCCTCTTCGCTGGTGCTGGCGACCCATGACGCAGCGGTGACCGCGCCCGGCGGCATCGGCGAAGTGTTGCAGAGCCTGTTGCTGAGCGTGGTGGACAACCCGATCAGCGCGCTGATGAATGCCAACTTCATCGGCATCCTGGCGTGGGCCATCGGCATGGGCATTGCCATTCGCCACGCGGCGCCGACCACGCGGGCGGTGCTGGAAGACCTGTCCAACGGCGTGACCCTGATCGTGCGCGTGGTGATCCGCTTTGCGCCGCTGGGCATTTTCGGCCTGGTTGCCTCGACCCTGGCCACTTCCGGCTTCGGCGCCCTGCTCGGCTACGCCCACCTGCTGGTGGTGCTGATCGGCTGCATGCTGTTCGTGGCGCTGGTGATCAACCCGGCCATCGTGTTCTGGAAACTGCGCCGCAACCCCTACCCGCTGGTGCTGATGTGCCTGCGCGAAAGCGGCATCACCGCATTCTTCACCCGCAGTTCGGCAGCGAATATCCCGGTGAACCTCGCATTGAGCAAACGCCTGGGCCTGCATGAAGACACCTACTCGGTGTCGATCCCGCTCGGTGCCACCATCAACATGGCCGGCGCGGCGATCACCATCACCGTGCTGACCCTGGCCGCCGTGCACACCCTGGGCATTGCCGTCGACCTGCCCACTGCCGTGCTGCTCAGCGTGGTCGCGGCCATCTGTGCGTGCGGCGCTTCCGGCGTGGCCGGCGGTTCGTTGTTGCTGATTCCGCTGGCGTGCAGCCTGTTCGGCATTCCCAGTGAGATTGCGATGCAGGTGGTGGCCGTCGGTTTCATCATCGGTGTGTTGCAGGATTCGGCGGAAACCGCGCTCAATTCGTCCACCGATGTGCTGTTCACCGCCGCCGCTTGCCTGGGCAAGGAAGAACAGCCGGCTTAACAGTCGCGCACAAAAAAACCGGGACGGTTCCTTTAGGAATCGTCCCGGTTTTTTTGTGCGTGCTTAGAAAGCGCCCATGTAATCGCGCTTGCCCACTTCCACGCCGTTATGGCGCAGCAGCGCGTAAGCGGTGGTGACGTGGAAGAAGAACTGCGGCAGGCCGTAGGTCAGCAGGTAGGACTGGCCGCTGAAGCGCTTCTCTTTCGGCGTGCCAGGGCGAGTGACGATCTCGATACCTTCCTTGCCGTCGATCTGCTCCGGGGTGATGGTGTCGACAAAGGCCAAAACCTTGGCGATCAGCGCTTGCAGGTCGGCGAAGGTCACTTCGCTGTCTTCGTACTTAGGCACTTCGATCTCGGCCAGGCGCGCGGAAACCCCCTTGGCGAAGTCGACGGCGATCTGCACCTGGCGCACCAGTTGGAACATGTCCGGGAACAGGCGCGCTTGCAGCAAGGCGTTCGGTTCGATGTTCTTGGCGCTGGCATGGGCTTCGGCCTTGGTCAACACACCGCTCAGGGCGGTGAGCATTTGCTTGAAGACCGGGATGGAGGCGGCGTACAGGGAAATAGTCATGGCAGTCTCATGGTTATGGCACGGTTTGAACAAGCGGCGATTATAGACATGCCGGGCGCTTGTCTTTTAATTTTTCAGGATTAGGCTAAGGACCTCCACTGCATAGGGAACGCGCGATGACCGCCGAGCACGACACCGACACCCCTGAGCCGCGCCTGAACAGCACGGAAATCCGCATCCTGGGCTGCCTCATCGAAAAACAGGCGACCAACCCGGAAACCTACCCCTTGACCCTCAACGCCCTGGTGCTGGCCTGCAACCAGAAGACCAGCCGCGAGCCGGTCATGAACCTGAGCCCGGGCCAGGTCGGCCAGAGCTTGCGCGCACTCGAAGGCCAGGGTTTCACCCGCCTGGTGATGGGCAGCCGCGCCGACCGCTGGGAACACCGCGTGGACAAGGCGCTGGAACTGGTGCCGGCCCAGGTGATCCTGACCGGGCTGCTGTTTCTACGCGGGCCGCAGACCGTCAATGAGTTGCTGACCCGCAGCGGGCGCATGCACGATTTCGAAGATGCCGAGCAGGTCGTGCACCAGCTGGAACGCCTGATTGCGCGGGGACTGGCGTTGCTGGTGCCGCGCCAGGCCGGCCAGCGCGAAGATCGTTATACCCATGCATTGGGCGATCCGCAGGATATCGAGGCGATTATCGCGGCGCGAGGCAATCCGATGGAGCGCGGGGGTGTCGGTGGCGTGTCTGTCGAACGCATCGAAGAACTCGAAGCGCGGATTGCACTGTTGGAAGAACGGCTGGCCAAATTGGAACCGCTGTAACGCGGAAAAAATGTGGGAGGGGGCTTGCCCCCGATGACGGTGTGCCAGTCAATAATTTCATTGTTGAGCTACCGCTATCGGGGGCAAGCCCCCTCCCACATATGATATTCAGGGTTCTTCAGGTTCGGGCGAACGCCACGGCTTTGGCGAACTGCTCCGGCGTCGGTCGCACCCCGGTATAGAGCACAAACTGCTCAAGCGCCTGGATCGCAATCACTTCGAGCCCGGTAATCACGCGTTTACCCTTGGCACGTCCACGCACGATCAACGGCGTTTCAGCGGGGATCGCCACCACATCGAAGATCGTCTCGGCAACATCCACCGCTTCGGCATCGAAGGCCAACGCATCTGCCTCAGGCCCTCCCGCCATGCCGATGGGCGTCACGTTGATCAGCATCTGCGGGCGCAGTTCTCCCAACTCGGCCTGCCATTCGTACCCCAGGTTCTGCGCCAGCGCCCGGCCCGCAGTCTCGTTGCGCGCCACGATCACGCCCTTGGCGTAGCCACCATCGCGCAAGGCACTGGCCACGGCCTTGGCCATGCCGCCGCTGCCACGCAGGGCGAAGGTCGAGTCCTTTGGCACCGCGTGCTTCTTGAGTAACTGTTCGATGGCGATGTAGTCGGTGTTGTAGGCCTTGAGGTGCCCATCGGTGTTGACGATGGTGTTCAGGGAGTCGATGGCTTGAACCGAATCGTCGAGCTCGTCCACCAAGGCAATGGCGGCTTCCTTGAACGGCATGGAAACCCCGCAACCGCGTACCCCCAGCGCCCGGATACCACCGATCGCGCCGGGCAAATCCCGGCTGCTGAAGGCTTTATAGTAGAAGTTCAGGCCCAGCTGTTCGTACAGATGGTTATGAAAACGCAGGCCGAAATTCCCGGGGCGTGCCGACAGCGACATGCACAGTTGGGTGTCCTTGTTTGGGTGCATCTGCATGGGTAACTCCTTTGAGTAAGCAAATCGGTACAGACCTTACACAACCTTTACCTAGCGGCTGTGCTGTTTTTCAGAAATACGTTGTCTTAAAAGTATCCCCGCGACATTACTTGAGTCTATTGATTGCAGACCACAAGCGCTGGGGCTAACCGAGGAATGACCATGATTCGTACAATCCCCAAGATCGCCTTGCTGGTTGGCGCACTCGCGATGGCAGGCCAAGCCTCCGCCCACGGTGGTGGTTGGGGTGGCCCGGCTGTATTGGGTGCTTTAGTCGGCGCTGCAGTCGTGGGCTCCGTGGTTGCCAGCCAACCGCGTGAGGTCTATGTGCAGCAGCCGGTGTATGTGCAACCGCAGCCGGTATATGCCGCTCCGCCGCCGGTTTATTACGCACCGCCACCGCCGGTGTATGTGCAGCAACAGGTTTACTACCGCCCGGCGCCGGTCTATTACGGCCCACCGCGTGGCTATTACGGGCCACCACGCGGCTACTACGGCCCTCCCCACGGTTACTACGGTCGCGGCTGGTAACCGCATCGTCGGAAACAGGCCTCGCGTGATTGCGGGGCCTTTTTTTGCCTGGAAAGTCCGGATTCATGGCGTCAAGGTCGCTCTGAGGACAATGCCCTGCGCGCAATCGCACATCATCAACACCAATGTCTACTTGCCCGAACAGGCCTTGCGCTGTCATGTTTGTGTCACGAAACACTCCCACTATCGAGACTGTCCACCCATAACAACAAGGACGACTGACCATGCCCACGCAAAACCCGCACCGCGCCGCCGGCCTCTGTACGTCGAGCAAGGTCTACAGCGCCCTCACGGAACTCAAGCACCTGGAAGGCCACCGCAGCGCCAAGTTCCTCGCGTTGCTCGCGGAAAACCTGGTGCGCAAGGGGCTGCTCAGTGAGCAGGAAGTGGTGAACATGCTCGATCAGGTCGTGGACTGACGCCTCGCGTCGATGTCGACTATCGAGACGGGTGATTTTTCCTGCGCCAGCCCGCCCCGTAAAGTGACCCCCATAGCGATTGGAGGTCTTTATGCCCACTGTACAAATCATGTCCGTCATCGGCAGCGCCGTCCCCGCCCCGCTTCGCAAGTCGGGTCTTCTCGCCTGCTGGTACCTGGTACGCGATGGTGAAGCCATCAGCGGCCCACTGACATCCCTGTCGGATGCCGAAAAACAACTGCAACACGTATCGAACTTCAGGCTCCACGCCTGAGGTCAGGGCAATGGCAGTTTGACTCGCGGCTTGCTCTCCACAAACAACGCCCAGCTGGACATGAACAGCGCCGCCACCAGCGGCCCGATCACAAAACCATTGAGGCCAAACACCGACAGACCGCCCAGGGTCGAGATCAGGATCAGGTAGTCCGGCATCTTGGTGTCCTTGCCCACCAGGATCGGGCGCAGCACATTGTCCACCAAGCCGATCACAAACACGCCGAACAGCCCCAGCACCACGCCCTGCCAGATCGCACCGCTCAGCAGGAAGTAAACGGCCACCGGGCCCCACACAATCCCGGCGCCCACGGCCGGCAGCAACGACAGAAACGCCATCAGCACCGCCCAGAGCAACGCACTGGGAATGTCCAGGAACCAGAAAATCAGCCCGCCCAGCGCACCCTGGGTTACCGCCACCAGCACATTGCCCTTGACCGTGGCGCGCACCACCCGGTTGAATTTGAGCTGCAACCGCCGCTTCTGCGGCTCGGCCAGTGGCACCGCCGTGCGCACCTTGCGCACCAGCTCCGGGCCATCGCGCAGCAGGAAGAACAGCAAGTACAGCATGATGAAAAAGCTCACCAGGAAATCAAACGTGCCCTGGCCGAAGCTGAACGCCTGGGTCGCAAAGAACTGGCTGCCCTGCATCGCGCTCTTGACGATTTTCTCGCGCAGGGCCTCCAGGTTGCCCATGCCGAAGCGGTCCAGCAGGTGCTGGAAGTACGGCGGCAACACGTTCTTGAACTGCTCGATATACCCGGCCACGTCCAGCTTGCCGCTCTCGATGTTCTTGTAGAGCGTCGCCCCCTCTTGCACCAGCAAGGCACTGGTGATGATCACCGGCAGGATCGCGATGACCAGGCAGGCGCTCAAGGTCGCCAGGGAAGTGAAATTGCGGTTCCAGCCAAAGCGCTGCTGCAGGCGGCGCTGCATCGGGGCAAAGATGATGCCGAGGATCACCGCCCAGAACACGGCGCCGTAGAACGGCAGCAATATCCAGATAAACGCGACGGTCACCAGGCCCAGCAACAACAGCAGGGTCTTGAATTGCAGGTTGGTTTGATTCATGTCCGGTCCATGTCAGAAAAGCACAGGGCCGGTATAGGCCCTGTTGCTTAGTCCGCAGCGATTCCTGGGAGTGCCGTTGGTTATCGAACAAGCGTAGACCCTATCACTGCGTGGCCTTGGCCTCATTCAACAACGTCTGGATCATCTGCTCCTGGGCCTCGTACCGGCCTTCACCAAAATGCGTGTCGCGCACCTGCCCGTTGGCGTCGATCAGGTAATGGGCGGGCCAGTACTGGTTATCGAAGCGGCGCCAGATCGCGTAGTTGTTGTCGATCGCCACCGGGTACGTAATACCCAACTTGCGCACCTGCTCCTTGACGTTGCCGATGATGCGCTCGTAGCCGTATTCCGGGGTATGCACGCCGATCACTACCAGGCCGTCCTGCGCGTACTTTTTCGCCCAGGCCTTCACGTACGGCAGGGTGTGCTGGCAGTTGATGCAGTCGTAGGTCCAGAAATCCACCAGCACCACCTTGCCTTTCAAGGATTCGCGGGTCAGTTCAGGTGAATTGAGCCACTCGACCGCGCCGCCCAGCGACGGCATGGCGCCCCGTGCATTGTCCTGCGGGTCGGCCTTGACCTTGCTCACCACGTAATCCACCACCTTGGGCACGTTTTCCAGCAGCCCTTTTTCCAGGCGGCTGACGCCTTCGGACGAGGTGCCGGCGAGCAGGGTCTTGTCAGCACCGGTAGAAATCACCACGGCCGCGGCCAGTACCGCTACCCCTGCCCCACGGCGCAGCCAACCGGTCAGCGGAATGGAGGCCTTGAGTCGATTGACCAGGCCGCGCCCGGCAACGATCAGGGTGCCCAGGGACAGCGCACTACCCAGCCCGTAGGCCAGCAGCAACAGACTGGTCTGCGCATTGGCGCCTTGCAGCATCGCACCGGTCAGGATCACACCCAGGATCGGCCCGGCGCACGGTGCCCACAGCAGGCCTGTGGCGACACCGATCATGAGCGACTTGAGCGGACCGGACAGCGCACGGCTGTCAGGATCGATACGGTTGCCCAACAACACGAACGGCCGCGCCAGCCAGCCACCGAACCGCGCCGAGATCAGCGACAGCGCAAACAGCCCCATGACGATCAGCGCCACATGGCGGCCGGTGTTATTGGCCTGTATCACCCACTCCGAGCTGACCACCGCCAGGCTGGAAACCAGCGCGAAGGTCAGCACCATGCCGCCGAGGGTCAACAGGATCGAACGACGACTGCGGTCGACACCGGCGAACAGAAACGGCACCACCGGCAGGATGCAAGGGCTGAGGACGGTCAGGATGCCGCCCAGGAATGCGACGAAGAGCATGGTGATCACCTTATGGATACGGGAAGCCCATTAAGACCGGATGAGGTATCGCGCCTGTGTCGGAAAACCGTGCGGATAAATCGATACGTATCCACAGCCCCCGTCGATACACAGCGATACAAAAATGCGCAAAGCACGATCTGGATCAATGAACCGCCCTCGCCGCTCGGCTACCTTCGCGACCTTTTGCGACCCGTGCCCATGCCTCCCATCCTCGCCCCCGAACTGCTCGCCCCTGCCGGCACCCTGAAAAACATGCGCTACGCCTTCGCCTATGGCGCCGATGCGGTGTATGCCGGCCAACCGCGCTACAGCCTGCGGGTACGCAACAACGAGTTCGACCACACCAACCTGGCCCTCGGCATCCAGGAAGCCCATGCCCTGGGCAAGCGTTTCTACGTGGTGGTAAACATTGCGCCGCACAACGCCAAGTTGAAGACCTTCCTCAAGGACCTCGCCCCGGTGATCGCCATGGGCCCGGACGCGTTGATCATGTCTGATCCCGGGCTGATCATGCTGGTGCGCCGGCACTTCCCGCAGATGCCGATCCACCTGTCGGTGCAGGCCAATACGGTGAACTGGGCCAGCGTCGAGTTCTGGCAGCAGCAAGGGATCTGCCGGGTGATCCTGTCGCGGGAGTTGTCCCTGGAAGAAATCGATGAAATCCGCCAACAGGTGCCGGCCACGGAGCTGGAAGTGTTTGTGCACGGCGCCCTGTGCATGGCCTATTCCGGGCGCTGCTTGCTCTCGGGCTACATGAACAAGCGTGATGCCAACCAGGGCACCTGCACCAATGCGTGTCGCTGGAAATACCAGGCGACCCCGGCGGTGGAAAACGCCACCGGCGATATCGTCCAGCACTGCGAGCCGACCCTGGGCATTGGCGCACCGACCGACCAGGTGTTTCTGTTGCAGGAAGCCAACCGCCCCGATGAACAGATGCCGGCCTTCGAAGACGAACACGGCACCTACATCATGAACGCCAAGGACCTGCGCGCGGTGCAGCACGTGGAGCGCCTGACCCACATGGGCGTGCACTCGCTGAAGATCGAGGGCCGCACCAAGTCGCACTTCTATTGCGCGCGCACCACCCAGGTGTATCGCCAGGCCATCGACGATGCGGTGGCCGGTCGTGTCTTCGACCGCAGCCTGATGACCAACCTCGAATCCCTGGCCCAGCGCGGCTACACCGAAGGGTTCCTGCGCCGGCATGTGCACGATGAGTACCAGAACTACCAGAACGGCAGCTCGGTGTCGGAGCGCCAGCAGTTCGTTGGCGAACTGACCGGCGAGCGCCGGGGCGAACTGGCCGAGGTCAAGGTGAAGAACCGCTTCGCCGTGGGCAATCACCTGGAATTGATGACCCCCGCCGGCAACTTCCACTTCGACCTGGCCACCCTGCACAACGCCAACGGCGACGCCATCGAGGTCGCGCCGGGAGATGGGCACACGGTGTACCTGCCACTTCCGGCGGCGATGGACCTGCGCTTCGGCTTGCTGATGCGCGACCTCTAGCGCATCGCCGCCCAGCCCCTCAGCGCTAGATCCTGAACTGGCCGACCAGCTGCCCCAGGCGCTGGCCCAGGTCCGCGAGGCTGCGGGAGGTCTGGGCGCCCAGCTGGGTCTCGTCGGCCACGCTGTCCACCGCCACGGCAATCTGATGCACGCTGCGGTTGATCTCTTCGGCGACGGCAGTCTGCTCTTCGGCGGCGCTGGCGATCTGGGCGTTCATCGAATTGATGGTGCCGATCAACTGAGCCATGGTGTCCAGGGACGCGCCGGCTTGGTTGGCCTGGGCCGAGGTGCCGTCGCCAGCGTCGCTGGAGCGGCGCATGGCGTCCACCGCGGCTTCGGTGCCTTTTTGCAGGCGGTCGATCATGCCCTGGATTTCCTGGGTGCTGGTCTGGGTACGGCTGGCCAGGGCGCGCACTTCGTCGGCCACCACCGCAAACCCACGCCCGGCCTCCCCGGCCCGCGCGGCTTCAATCGCGGCGTTGAGCGCAAGCAGGTTGGTCTGTTCGGCGATGGAGCGGATCACGCTGAGCACACTGACGATGGAGGCCACGTCCTGCTGCAGGCTGTCGAGGGACACGCCGCTGCTGCGGATGTCGTTCACCAGCGCATGGATCTGCGCGATGCTGCCATCCACCACGCGCTTGGCGGCCTGGCCTTCGGCGTCGGTCTGCTGGGCCGCGACCGACGCGCCCTGGGCACTGCGCGCCACTTCCTGGGCGGCCGAGGACATCTGGTTGATCGCCGTGGCAACCTGGTCGGTCTCATGGCGCTGGCGCTCCATGGCCTGTTCGGAGCGCTGGGCCTGCTCTGACACCTGGCTGACCAGGCCGGTGAGTTGGCCTGTCATCTCGGTGATCTGGCGCACCAGGCCGTGGATCTTGTCGACAAACCGGTTGAACGCGCCCGCAAGATCGCCCAGCTCGTCCTGGCTGGTGATGGCCAGGCGGCGGGTCAGGTCGCCTTCACCGGCCGCGATATCGTCGAGGTTGGCTTTCATCAGGTGCAGCGGACGCAGGATGGTATTGGCCAGCAGCATGCCCACGGCGGCGATCACCAGCAGCACCACCACGGCCACGCCGAGGATGCTCAGCAGCACGCCTTCCATGCGTTTCTCGACCTTGGCCTCGACCACCGCCACCCGGGCTTCGATGCCGTCCAGGTTCACCGAGGTACCGATGACCATGTCCCACTTGGGCAGGTATTCGGTGTAGCCCATCTTTGGCACCAGTTCGGTCTGGCCCGGTTGGGTCGAGCTGTATTGCAGGTAATGGGTGCCGTCCTTGCCGACCTTGACCAGGTCGCGGTTGACGTACACCCCGTTGGGGTCGCGGTTGTCCTTGAAGCTCTTGCCCACGCCGTCGGGGCTGTTGCCCTTGAACAGGCGGATGGTCTCGGAGTCATAGCCGAAGAAATAGCCGTCCTTGCCGTAACTGGTGTTGGACAGCAGCTTGACCACCTCGGCGCGCGCCGCGGTATCACCGGGGGCTGCCGCGTCGTAGAGCGGCTTGATGGTGGTCATGGCCACTTCGACGTAGCTTTGCAGGGTGGCCTTGGCGTCGTTGAGCAGGCGCTGGCGGGTCTCTTCCACCTCATTGCGCGCCTGACCCTGCAGGATCCATACGGTGGTCAGGCTGATGACCACGGCAAACAACAGCACCGGCACTACGGCGAGGGACAGGACTTTGGCCTTGAGGCTCAGACGCATGGGTTTTCTCTCTTATTAGTGGCGACTTGAGAGGTTAACGGCCGCGTAGGAAGTTTCTGTAGTAAGCCCGCTGCGGTCAGAGGGTCATGGCAGCCAGCCAGCCGAATGCCAGCAACGGGAGGTTGTAGTGCAGAAAGGTCGGCACCACGGTGTCCCAGATGTGGTGATGCTGGCCGTCGATGTTCAGGCCGGAGGTGGGCCCCAGGGTCGAGTCCGAGGCCGGCGATCCGGCATCACCCAAGGCGCCTGCCGTGCCGACGATGCACACGATGGCCATGGGGCTGAAGCCCAGTTGCACGCACAGCGGCACAAAGATCGCCGCGAGGATCGGCACGGTGGAAAACGACGAGCCGATGCCCATCGTCACCAACAGCCCCACCAGCAGCATCAACAACGCCCCTACCCCACGGCTATGGCCGATGAAGGCTGCCGAGGTTTCCACCAGCGAACGCACATCGCCGGTGGCCTTGAGCACTTCGGCAAAGCCCGAGGCGGCGATCATGATGAAGCCGATCATCGCCATCATCTTCATGCCTTCGGTGAACAGGTCGTCGGTGTCGCGCCAGCGCACGATGCCCGACACCGAGAAGATCAGGAACCCGGCCAGGGCGCCAATGATCATCGAGTCCAGCCACAGCTGAATGATGAACGCCGAGGCAATCGCCAGTCCGGCTACCAGCAGGGTCAGTGGGTTGTACTGCACCGCCACCTGCTCGACCCGCTCGATCTTCTCCAGGTCGTACACGCGTTTCTTGCGGTAGCTGATGAACACCGCCACCAGCAGGCCGACGACCATGCCCAGCGCTGGCAGGCTCATGGCGTGAGTGACGTTGACCTGGCTGATGTCCACGCCGCTCTTGGCCACGTTGGCCAGCAGGATCTGGTTGAGGAAGATATTGCCGAAGCCTACCGGCAGGAACATGTACGGCGTGATCAGGCCGAAGGTCATCACGCAGGCGATGAGGCGGCGGTCCAGTTGCAGCTTGGTCAGCACGTACAGCAGCGGCGGCACCAGCAATGGAATGAACGCGATGTGGATCGGCAGGATGTTCTGCGAGGCAATCGCCACCACCCAGAGCAGGCCGATCAGCAACCATTTGACGTGGCTGCCACCGCTGGCTTCCTGGCGGTCTACCAGCAGCAGGGCCTTGTCGGCCAGCGCGTGAGCCAGGCCGGACTTGGCAATCGCCACGGCGAAAGCGCCGAGCAAGGCGTAGGACAACGCCACCGTCGCCCCTCCACCCAAGCCGCCATTGAAGGCCTTGAGCGTGGCCTCGATCCCCAGGCCACCGGTCAGGCCGCCCACCAGGGCGCCGAGGATGATGGCGATGACCACATGCACGCGGGACAGGCTGAGCACCAGCATGGTACCGACCGCGGCAATGACTGCGTTAATCATGGTTACCTCAAGCAAAAAACATAAAAAAACAGGCATGCCCGCGCCCGGGCGGCCATTGGGCGGCAACCGGCGTGCAGGCTTGAAGGAGGTCTTATTAGAGGGCGCGCACTTTGCAGCAGGCGGGCGCGCATGTCAAAAAACGGCGCCGCTTTCAGGTTTAAATCGATCGTTTGAATAAAGAAAAACCTGAAACCGCCGATACAGGGGCTCTCTGTGTTTTCAGGTAAGGATGTACCGATGTCGCTCAGGCAGCTCTCCATTCAATGGAAAATCACCCTGCTCGCTGGCTTGTGCCTGCTGGGAATCGTGACCCTGCTGGTGGGTCTGTCGCTGTATCGCATGGCGCAGAGCTCGCAGCAGGTCAAGGCCTCGAGCATGCAGATGCTGGATGAAGCCGCCCAGGCGCGCATCGAAGCCCAGGGTGAGGTGCAGGCGCTGGGCATCCGTCGCCAGTTCATGGACGCCTATCAGTACGGCCATGGTTTTTCCCGCCAGGTACTGTTCCTGCGCGAGCAGGCCGAGAAGCGCTTTCTCGACGCCTTCGACACCCGCGAAGACCTGACCCGCCAGGTCAAGGCCGCGTTGCAGGCCAACCCGGATCTGCTCGGTCTGTCCCTGGTGTTCGAAGCCAATGCGCTGGACGGCAAGGATGAGCTGTTCGCCGGCCAGGCAGAGTTGGGCAGTAACGACAAGGGGCGCTTCGCCCTGTACTGGTCGCAGCCGACACCCGGCAAGCTGGAGTCAATGGCACTGCCGGAAAGCGACATGTCCGACACCCGCGTCGGCCCCAGCGGCGAAAAGGCCAATGCCTGGTTCACCTGCCCGCGCACCACGCTCAAGCCATGTGTGATCGAACCGTACTTCTACACGATCAACGGGCAAAACGTGCTGATGACCAGCATTGTCTTCCCGTTGATGGCCAACGGCAAAGTCATCGCCTCGCTGTCGGTGGACATCAACCTCAACAGCCTGCAGGCCGTGAGCCAGCAGGCCAGCCACAAGCTGTATGACGGCCAGACCCAGGTCAGCATCCTCAGCCCGACCGGTTTGCTCGCCGGCTACAGCCCCGACGCCAGCAAACTCAGCCAGCGCCTGGACCAGGTCGACACCGCCAGCGGCGCACAGTTGATCAGCGCCCTGGCCGGCAGCTCGCAGATCCGCAGCCTGCGCACCGATCACCAGCTCAAGGTGCTCGCGCCGTTCGCACCGATCCCGGACGGCAAGCCGTGGGGCGTGCTGCTGGATGTGCCGGAGAAGGTCCTGGTGGCCCCCGCCGAAGCGCTGAAAACCCGACTGGATGCCGACAATGCCAAGGGCACCCTGCTGGAGCTGAGCCTGGGCCTGCTGGCCGCCGTGGTCGGCTTGATCCTGGTGTGGTTGATGGCACGTAGCGTGACCCGGCCGATCCTCGGCGTGGCGCACATGCTCGAAGACATCGCCAGCGGCGAAGGCGACCTGACCCGGCGCCTGGCCTACGACAAACAGGACGAGCTGGGCCAATTGGCTGGATGGTTCAATCGCTTCCTCGACAAGCTGCAACCGATCATCGCCGAGGTCAAACGCTCGGTGCAGGACGCCCGTGGCACCGCCGACCAGTCCGCCGCAATTGCCACTGAAACCAGCGCCGGCATGGAGCAGCAGTACCGCCAGGTCGACCAGGTGGCCACCGCCTCCCACGAAATGAGCGCCACCGCCCAGGACGTGGCCCGCAGTGCGGCGCAAGCGGCCCAGGCCGCACGCGATGCCGACCAGGCCACCCGCGACGGCCTCACCGTGATCGATCAAACCACCCGCAACATCGGGGAGTTGGCGGCGGACATGAGCACGGCCATGTCCCAGGTCGAAGGTTTGGCGGCCAACAGTGAAAAAATCGGCTCGGTGCTGGAAGTGATCCGCGGCATTGCCGAGCAGACCAACCTGTTGGCGCTCAACGCCGCCATCGAAGCAGCCCGCGCCGGTGAAGCCGGGCGTGGCTTTGCGGTAGTGGCCGATGAAGTGCGCAACCTAGCGCGACGGACCCAGGAATCGGTGGAAGAAACCCGCCTGGTCATCGAGCACCTGCAAAGCGGCACCACCGACGTGGTCGGCGCCATGGGCAACAGCTACCGCCAGGCCCAGGGCAGCGTCGAACAGGTCGGACAGGCGGTGACCGCCCTGCGCCAGATCGGCGATGCGGTAACGGTGATCAGCGACATGAACCTGCAGATCGCCAGCGCCGCCGAAGAGCAAAGCGCGGTGGCCGAGGAGATCAACAGCAACGTGGCGACCATTCGCGATGTGACCGAGTCACTGTCCGAGCAGGCCAACGAATCGGCGCGGGTGAGCCAGGCGTTGAACAGCCTGGCGAATCAGCAGCAGGGGTTGATGGATCAGTTCCGCGTCTGAAAATGCAAGGCTATCCAATGTGGGAGGGGGCTTGCCCCCGATTGCGGTGTATCAGCCAATCTGTTTTTTGACTGGAATACCGCCATCGGCGGCAAGCCCCCTGCCACAGGGCAGTTCGATCAACACTTTCAGGCCGCCCAATTCAGACGCCTGCAACTGCAACACCCCGCCCCACACTTCGACAATGTCCCGCACGATCCCCAGCCCCAGGCCATGGCCATCGATCTGTTCGTCCAGGCGTGCGCCACGGCTGAACACCTGGTCTCGCTGGCTTTCAGGAATGCCGGGGCCGTCATCTTCCACCGCCAGCAGGTAATGGTGCTCAGTCTCGGTGACGCTCAGGCGCACGTCGGCATCCGCCCATTTGCAGGCGTTATCCAACAGGTTGCCGAGCAGCTCCAATAGATCTTCGCGGTCCCAGGGCAGTTGCAGGCCTGGCGCGGCGCGGTAGCTCAGGTCCAGGTGTTCGCCGTGGATCATGGTCAGGGTGGCAAGCAGGCCGGGCAGTTCTTTATCACAATCGAACAACGCGCCGGGCAAGGTTTCCCCGGCCAGGCGGGCGCGATTGAGTTCGCGGTTGAGGCGTTGCTGTACCTGCTCCAAGTGATCACGCAGCAGTTTGCTCAGCTCAGGATGTTGCTTGAGCGTCTCGCTCGATGCCGCGCTCAACAGCACCGCCAAGGGCGTCTTGAGGGCGTGGCCGAGGTTGCCCAGGGCATTGCGCGAACGCTTGAGGCTGTCTTCGGTGTGCGCCAGCAGGTGGTTGATCTGCGCCACCAGCGGCTCCAGTTCCAGGGGCACCTGGGTATCGAGTTGCGAGCGTTGCCCCTGTTGCAGCTGGGCAATCTGGTTGCGCGCGGTTTCCAGCGGGCGCAAGGCGCGGCGCACGGTCACCCGTTGCAGGATCAGCACCAGCAGCAGCGCTGCCAGGCCCAGCACCAGGCCGATCTGGCGCATCAGCCGGAAGCTTTCGCGCACCGGGGTGTAGTCCTGGGCCACGCTGATGGAAATCGATTGGCCAAACCGCTTGTAGTCCGCACGCAGCACCAGCAGTTGCTGGCCTTCCGGGCCGAGTTGCAGGTTGCCCTTCAGCCCCGCCTCGGGCAGGCGCGGCAGTTCCTGGTCCCACAATGAGCGGGAGCGCCAGTGGACGTCGGCGAAATCAATGCGGAAGTAATGCCCGGAAAAAGGCCGTTGATAGGCTGGCGACAGGCGTTGCTCATCCAGCTGCACGCCGTTCGGCCCACGCACCAGCGCCACCAGCAGGTTCTCGGCGTCGTTGCGCAAACCGGCTTCCAGGTAGCGCTGCAAGCCGGCCTCGAACAACCACAGGCTGGTCTGGGCCAGCACCACGCCGACGATCACCATCACGCTGATCAGCCCCAGGCTCAGGCGCCGCTGGATCGACCTCATGCAGGGCTGGCGCCAAACCGGTAACCCTGGCCGCGCCGGGTCTCGATCACGCTGCGGCCCAATTTGCGACGCAGATGGTTGACGTGAACTTCCAGCACATTGGAGTCGCGTTCGGTCTCACCGTCGTACAGGTGCTCGGCCAGGTGGCTTTTCGACAGGATCTGTTCGGGGTGCAGCATGAAATAGCGCAACAGGCGGAATTCGGCGGCGGTCAGCTGGATCTCATCGCCATCACGCAGCACGCATTGGCGACCTTCGTCCAGATGCAGGCCGGCCGCCTGCAACGTCGGTTGGTTCGCCTGGCCGTGGGAACGGCGCAACAGCGCCTGGATGCGCAGGTGCAGCTCTTCGGGGTGAAAGGGTTTGGCCAGGTAATCGTCGGCGCCGGCCTTGAGCCCTTCGATGCGCTCGGCCCAGGAGTCGCGGGCGGTGAGAATCAGTACCGGAACGGCCAACGCGGCGGCTCGCCATTGGGCCAGTACCTCAAGCCCAGGCAGGCCCGGCAGGCCGAGGTCGAGGATGATCAGGTCGTAGGGCTCGCTGCGGCCCTGATACACGGCATCGCGCCCATCGGCCAGCCAATCGACCGCATAGCCCTGGCGCTGCAGGCCAGCCATCAGTTCATCGGCCAAGGGTACGTTGTCTTCCACCAGCAGCAGGCGCATCAGTCTTCCTCGTCTTTGATCAGCACACCGGTGCGTGCGTCCAGCTTGATTTCGCGCACCACCCCTTCGGTGGTCACCAGTTCCACTTCATAGGCATATTGGCCGTGTTTCTTCTCCAACTCGGCCTCCAGCAGGCGCGAGCCGGGGTAACGCGCCATGGCCTGCTGCAACAATTGCTCAAGTGGCAGGATCACCCCCTGCTGGCGCAGCGCCAAGGCTTCATCCTGGTTGAGGTCGCGGGCCGCCAGGCTGGAGCAGAATGCCAAGAGCACCAGCGCCACTCGACTGCCGACGCGTAAATTTACCTTCATTACGTATCCTGATGATTCTTGAGGACCTGCCCGGTGAGCGCGTCCAATTCAACGTCCCATTCGATGCCGTGGGCATCCTCCAACTCGACCTCATACACGTACTTGCCGTAGGCCTCGTCCAGGTCGGTGTCCAGCAATGTCGAACCGGGGTGCAGGGCCAGGGCCGTGGCTTCCAGTTGATCGAAAGCGACAATAGTAACAGTGGCCGGCACTTTCAGTGGTTTGTCGGGGTCCACGGCTCGGGCCTGGGTCGCCGTGAGGGCGATGATACCGGCGGCGGACAGCGCGGTAAGGCGCTTCATGATAAGTCTCCGTTACAGGATGTTTTCCTACGCCGGCCACCGTACGCCCTGCAACTTAACTGAAACTGAATTGCCACCATGGCAATTCTCACCCAGGCCTTTGCCCCACATTCCACGAGATTTTCTATAATGCCCCGCTCGCTCGGACAGAGACCGGTATGACAGCCATCCACATCAAGTTTCCCGCCTTGACCCTCAAGGCCGGCAAACGCGCCTTTGCGCGCATTCGTGAACAAGGCCTCGCGCCTGCCGAGGTGGGCATCCTGCCCGGCGCGGCCGGCGGCCCGAAGGCACTCGGCATCCAGGGCCTGGACCTGGCGCTGTTCGGCGACTGGCTGCCCCGCGCACCACGGGAACGTGCGCTGATCGGGGCCTCGATTGGCTCCTGGCGGTTTGCCAGCGCCTGCCTGCCCGACCCGGTGCAAGGCTTGCTGGACCTGGGCCGCCTGTATAACGAACAGCGTTTTGCCAAAGGCGTGACCATGGCCGAAGTCACCCAGAGCTGCCAGCGCATGCTCGACGACTTGCTCGCCGGCCGCGATGCACGGGTGCTGGACAACCCGGATTACCGCCTGAACATCATGGTGGTCAAGAGCCACGGCCTGCTGGCCGACGACCATCGCGGGCGGCTCGGGCTGGGGCTGTCATCGGTGATTGCCGATAACCTGCGCGGCCGCGCACGGCTGTCGCGGCACTTCGAACGGCTGATCATCCACGACCCGCGCCAGGCGCCACCGGTGCATCCGCTGAAGGACTTCCCCTCGCGCTTCCTGCCCCTGGAACTGGGCAACCTGCGCCAGGCACTGCTGGCGTCGGGGTCGATCCCCATGGTGATGCAAGGCGTGCGCGACCTGCCGGGCGCAGGCGCCGGCACCTACCGCGACGGCGGCCTGCTGGACTACCACCTCGACCTGCCCTACCACGGCGATGACATCGTGCTGTACCCACACTTCACCGACCGGGTCATCCCCGGCTGGTTCGACAAGGGCCTGCCGTGGCGACGCAGTAACCCGCAAGGCTTGCAGGACGTGTTGCTGCTGGCTCCCTCCAGGGACTACCTGGCCCGCCTGCCCCACGGCAAATTGCCGGACCGCAGCGACTTCAAGCGCTTCATGGGCGACGACGCGAGCCGCAACCAGTACTGGCAGACCGCGATGAGTGAAAGCCGAAGGCTGGGCGATGAGTTTCTGGAGCTGGCGGATAACGGCGGATTGGGCGAGCGACTGCAGGTCCTGTAGGCGCGGGCCGGAATCCGGCAGGGGTTTGGGGGGGTGACCACCCGATTACGTGTGAACACTGCGACTGTGGCGAGCGGGCTTGTCCCGCGTTGGGTTGCGAAGCGACCCTGGAAGGAGGAATGCGGTGAGTCGGGCACTCTTCGGCTGCTGGTCTTGGGGCTGCTTCGCGGCCCAACGCGGGGCAAGCCCGCTCGCCACAGGCAATCTTTATTCGCCGGCAAGCCGGCGTGTACAGAGGGACGGTATGCGCGGCGAGGGATCAAGCTGTTAAACTCGCCGGCTGCCAGACACCGACCGAGCTGAAAACACTGTGGAAATCTTCAAGGAATTTACATTCGAATCCGCCCACCGCCTGCCCCACGTACCGGAAGGCCACAAATGCGGGCGCCTGCATGGGCATTCGTTCAAGGTGGCGATCCACCTGAGCGGCGACCTGGATCCCCATACCGGCTGGATTCGCGACTTCTCGGAGATCAAGGCGATTTTCAAGCCGCTCTACGAACGCCTCGACCACAACTACCTCAATGACATCCCCGGCCTGGAAAATCCCACCAGCGAAGTGCTGGCCAAGTGGATCTGGAATGAGTTGAAACCCCTGCTGCCTGAGCTCAGTGCGATTCGTATCCACGAGACCTGCACCAGCGGTTGCATCTATCGCGGCGAATAAGCCTCCGGTAGGAAAAAGCCACCCTCGCGGTGGTTTTTTTATGCCTGGTATTGCACCCTTCGATCTGCCCGCCCTTCGCACACCGATGAGCAATGTATGGAAAACACCTGGCTGGCCCAGGCCAAACGCTTGCAGGCATTGGCCTCCACGGGCCTGCACTTCTGCACCGATGATTTCGAGCGTGAACGCCTGGAGGAAATTGCCGAGATTGCCCACAGCATGCTTGCGCAGCTGGGCAATGTGCCCCTGGAGCGTATCACCGGGTTGGTCAGCGACTTCGCCCAGCGTTACTCGACGCCGATGATCGACGTGCGCGGCGCGGTGATTGAGGGTGACCGGATTCTGCTGGTGCGCGAATTGACCGATGGCTGCTGGGCGTTACCAGGCGGTTACGCCGATATCGGCTTGTCGGCGGCGGAAAACATCGTCAAGGAAATTCGCGAGGAAGCCGGGCTGACGGTGACGGCCCGGGCGTTGTACAGCGTCACGCACAAGGCCAAGGGCTTGTATCGGCCGGACGTACGGGATTTCTACAAGCTGTATTTCCTGTGCGAACCCGTGGATCAGTCGGCACCGATGGCAGGCTTCGAGACCACCGAGGTGGGTTTTTTCCGCCTGGACGAGCTGCCGCCGCTGTCCCGCGGGCGCACCATCGAAAGTGATTTGCAGGCAGCGTTCGCCTTCCATCGTGGCGAGACCACCCACACGCTGTTCGACTGATCCAATTTGTATCACTGCTGCACCGCTTTCGTGCCCGATTGGGCACTGCGACCTTTCCTCAAGGCATTTGCCCCCTGTTTGGCTATAAATACTGTGCACGGTGCACAGCGCCCATCGTGCGCTCGCCACTGCTGCCGCCTTGGCACGCACGGTGCAATAGGCCTGCGTCACTCATTCAGGGAGCAAGGCACATGACGCAGCAAGAACCGGGCAACGATTACCCCCTTAGCGAAGTCCCGATGCATGCGCGCAAAGGCCTGGCGTCGACCGCCATGGTGCTGTTGGGCTTTACGTTTTTTACCGCGACCATGTTTGCCGGCGGCAAGCTAGGAGTGGCGTTCAGTTTCACCGACATGCTCGGCGTCGTGGCCCTGGGTAACCTGCTGTTGGGCATCTACGCCGCAGGCCTGGGTTACATCGCGTTCAAGAGCGGGCTGAACTCGGTGTTGATGGGGCGTTTCTGCTTTGGCGAAGTGGGCAGCAAGCTCAGCGATTTGATCCTCGGCTTCACCCAGATCGGCTGGTACGCCTGGGGCACGGCCACCGCCGCAGTGGTGCTGGGCAAGTATTTCGAACTCAGCCAGGGCAGCGTGCTGGCGTTGATGGTGGTATTTGGCCTGGTGTTCTGTGCCACGGCCTACATTGGTTATCGCGGGCTGGAGATTCTGTCCTACGTCGCGGTGCCGGCCATGGGCATCCTGCTGTTTCTGTCGATGTGGGTAGCCACGGTAAAGGTCGGCGGGCTGGATGGGCTGCTCGCGGTGGTGCCTACCGGTGAGTTGGACTTGTCCACGGCAATCACCCTGGTGTTCGGCACCTTTGTCAGCGGTGCGACCCAGGCCACCAACTGGACACGCTTTTCGCGCTCGGCCAAGGTGGCGGTGCTGGCCAGCCTGATCGGTTTTTTTATCGGCAACGGCTTGATGGTGCTGATCGGTGCCTACGGCGCCATCGTCTATCAGCAACCGGACGTGGTCGAAGTGTTGCTGCTGCAAGGCTTTGCCATGGCGGCAATGGCCATGTTGCTGCTCAATATCTGGAGCACCCAGGACAACACCATCTACAACTTCGCCGTGGCCGGCTGCAATCTGCTGCGCACCAAACGCCGCAAGACCGTAACCCTGGCCGGTGCGGTGATCGGCACCCTGCTGGCGTTGCTGGGCATGTACGACATGCTGGTGCCGTACCTGATTCTGCTGGGCACGGTGATCCCACCGATTGGCGGGGTGATCATGGCGGACTTCTTCTACCGCTATCGCGGCCACTATCCACGCCTGGCCGACGCACGCCTGCCAGCGTTCAACTGGCCAGGGCTGGTGGCCTACGCGGTGGGCACGGTGCTGGCGTTCAACTCGCCCTGGGTCGCGCCGTTGGTGGGTATCGTGGCCGCGTCGCTGACCTACATCGCGCTCACCGCCGTGCTGCGCGTGCGGGCACCCTTGGTTGACGCCCAGGCATGAGCCTGACCATCGCCGATGTGCTGGCCCTGCCGGGCCTGGAATCCATGCGCCTGCGCGCCGGCACCGCTGGCCTGGAGAACGGCGTACGCTGGCCCTATGTGGCGGAAAACAGCGGGATTGCCGAGTGGGTATTGGGCGGCGAGCTGGTATTCGTCACCGGGATCAACCACCCGCGCGACGAAGGCAACTTGATGCAACTGCTGGAGGAAGCCTGCGAGCGTCAGGTGGCCGGGTTGGTGATCCTCACGGGGCCTGCGTACATCCAGGCGATCCCCCAGCGTTTGCTGGAGGCTGCCGAAGCCGCCGGCATGCCGCTGATCGAACAGCCCTACTCGCTGAAAATGGTGCTGGTGACCCAGGCTATTGGTTCGGCGCTGATCCAGTCCGAGCAGTTGGGTCGCTCGCGGCACGATGTGCTGGAGCGTTTGCTGACGGGCGATTATCAGTCCCTGGATTTGCTGCTGCACCGTGGCGGACAGTTAGGCCTGTCGTTGGCCGGGCATTGGCAGGTGGTGCAACTGCAGCTGGAAGGCAGTGAGTTGCTGTTTGCCCAAGGCGACGCGGCGGCGGTCGAGGTACAACTGGCGCGGCAACATGACGCCATCAACCGGCGCTTGCGCCAGGTGTCGGCGGGGTTGCCGGTACTTGGGCGGGCCGGCCAATGGACGCTGCTGCTGCCGGCCTCGGATGCCGTCGCCGCCTTGGTCAACCGCCAGCACCTGGCCAGCTGGCTCAACCCGCTGAATCTGCGACTGGCGCCGCTCAAATTGTTTATCGGCCTCAGCGCCGCCGCGCATCCACCGGCACGCCTGGCCCAGGCGCAGGATGAAGCACGCCAGGCACTGGCGGCTGCGCGGCGTTTCAGCGAGCGCGCCGGGCTGTGTGTGTACGACGAATTGGGCGTACTCAAGTTACTCAGTGGCGTGCGTGATCGCGCCCTGCTCGATCAATTCCTCCATGAACGCCTCGGCCCCTTGCTGCGCCACGACGCGCAGCATGGCCCCAACCTGATGCCGACCCTGGAAGCCTGGTTTCACGAGAATGGTAACCTGGTGGCCGCCGCCCAGCGGCTCGCCGTGCACCGCAACACCCTGACACACCGTGTCCAGCGCATCGAAGCCTTGTGCGGGCTGACGCTGGATAATTCATATGATCGCCTGGACATCGGCATTGCGCTGATGATCTGGCGACTGTCTGCCTGATTGTTTTAGCCAAGAGGAACTTGCCCATGCACATCATCAACGCCCGCCTGCGCAACCGTGAAGGCCTGCATGATCTGCACCTGGAACATGGCCGGATCGCCAGTATCACCGCGCAATCGACAGTACCGCACCTGGGCGCGGGGGACCTGGACGCCGCCGGCAACCTGGTGATCCCGCCCTTTGTCGAACCGCATATCCACCTCGACGCCACGCTGACCGCCGGCGAACCACGCTGGAACATGAGCGGCACCCTGTTCGAAGGCATCGAGTGCTGGGGCGAACGCAAGGCCACCATCACCCAGGAAGATACCAAGACCCGCGCCAAAAAGACTATCCAGGCCCTGGCCGCCCACGGTATCCAGCATGTACGTACCCACGTCGACGTCACTGACCCGGACCTCACCGCGCTCAAGGCCATGCTGGAAGTACGCGAGGAAAGCACACACCTGATAGACCTGCAGATCGTCGCGTTCCCCCAGGAAGGCATCGAGTCGTACCGCAATGGCCGCGAACTGATGGAAGAGGCCATCCGCCTGGGCGCCGATGTGATCGGCGGCATCCCGCACTTTGAATACACCCGCGACCAGGGCGTGAGCTCGGTGAAGTTCCTGATGGACCTGGCCGAACGCACCGGCTGCCTGGTGGATGTGCACTGCGACGAAACCGACGACCCACATTCGCGCTTTCTCGAAGTACTGGCCGAAGAGGCCCGCAGCCGCGACATGGGCGCCCGCGTCACTGCCAGCCACACCACCGCCATGGGTTCCTACGACAACGCCTACTGCGCCAAGCTCTTTCGCCTGCTGGGACATTCCGGTATCAGCTTCGTTTCCTGCCCCACCGAGAGCATTCACCTCCAAGGTCGCTTCGACAGCTTCCCAAAACGCCGTGGCGTCACCCGGGTCAACGAACTGCTCGAGGCCGGCATGAATGTGTGCTTCGGCCAAGACTCCATCGTCGATCCCTGGTACCCACTGGGCAACGGCAACATCCTGCGGGTACTCGAAGCCGGTTTGCACATCTGCCACATGCTCGGCTATCGCAACCTGCAAAGCGCCCTCGACCTGGTCACCGACAACAGCGCCAAAGCCATGGCCCTGGGTGACCGCTACGGTCTGGAGCAGGGACGCCCGGCCAACCTGTTGATCCTCTCGGCGTACAGCGACTACGAGGTGATCCGCAGTCAGGGCCTGCCGCTGTACTCGATCCGCAACGGTAAGGTGTTGATGACACGCCGGCCAGCCCAGGTAGAGTTTGCGTAAACACCTCGGTCAGACAATCGAGTCGATATCCAGCGTATGTGCCCTCCCCCTGTCGTTATCCAGAGCGGGAGGGATACGGGCGACCTGCGACAGCTCGCGATTTTCACGGTGACTGAACCAGCGCTTGAGGCTGGTTGCCAAGTGGGCACCATGGGCATGACTACCATAGACATCACGGGCTTCCAGACGGCGCCAGCGCAGGGTCGCAAGGCGCTCGCGACTGGTGTGCAAACGGTCGATTTCGGCGTTCAAGGCTTCGTTATGCTCATAACCCCGGTCGTTGGCCGCCCTTAGACGGGTCAATTCCCGACGCTTGTTGCGCAATTGCTCGCGCATGGTCTCGAGCGCACGGTCAAGCAATTCGAATTCCCTCGGCGTTACCAAGGGCCCATTGCTTTCCTGGGTTTGCTGCCAGCGCCGGAGTGTTGCCCAGGCGGCCGGAATGTAGCTGGCGGTCATGAAGTGCTGGCTGGCCTGGAACAGCTGCTTGAGCAGGTTGTCACGTTCAGGCATGTCACCGCTGAGTTGCAGCGCCCGGTTGCAGCCGGCCTCCTGGATGGACTCACAACCGGGTTGCCACAACACCGAAGAATGCGTGCCGTCCGCGAGCGTGATCGGCATGAAATGGTATTGTTCGCCATGGTGCTCGTAGGGGTTGCCACCGAAACGTACCAGGCCGGCGGCGAACAGCAACCCACCCGGCGCGGGGGCGCTGAACAGCGTGACGGCACCTGGGACCCAGAGCTTGGCGGTGGTGTTCATCCATGGGGCCGGGACGCTGGGGACGGGGTCGTTGTGGTTGACGATGCGGTGGTGGACCAGGGTTGAGGCACCTGCGGTGAATTCGGAATCGGCGGCGCGGGGGGCGCCGTAGGTGTAGAGGAGGATGTTGTAGTTGGTCCCCGGCGCCCGACGCAGGCTTTCTGCCAAGAGCAAGGCAATTGCACCGCCCAGGCTATGGCCGCAGATGATTATTCTTTGGTTGGTGTGAAATTGTCTGAGGTAACTGAGTATGAAGTTGCGCATTGCCTGATAGGCTTGATAGAAACCTTCGTGCGCCTTGCCAACGCCCTCCAAAAAAGCCACTTGATGAGCATTAGCGTCCCGTAGCCCGTCAGCAGCGCTGGCTGTTCCGCGCACCGCAATCAGAATCACCTCTTCGTGATGAGTGATGAACGCCTGGGTATCAGTGCCAAATTTTTCGTCGTCGAAAAAATGCAACCGCGCAGGATGTTCTTGTTCTTCTGCCCGCTCAGGATGGTTCTGAGGGTACAACTCAGGATCGAAGGGCAGGATCTCGAATCGCCGGGAGTAAGGGACGTCTTCATAGACGGGATAGAAGCGTTGCTGCTGCTCGGAATCAACCCGCCATGCCTCGTGGAAACCCGAGAGTTTTTCAGCGAATAGATGGCCGACACTCGGATCGAAAGGAAATCGAACCTCCTCAGTCGGTGCTTGAGCGGGTTCTTGCCCGAAATTGCAGTAGCTCAAGGTTGCCATCAATGCCAATTGATAGAGGTTCAAGGCACAAAAGCTGTCTTCGCTGGAAAACAACGGGCGCAAGGCTCGCAGCGGCCGAACCTCCAGCGCGGTATGGTGGTTGGGAAACAACACGATCCCCACCAGCATCGATTGGGGCGGCCCAAAACCTAGGTCGGCGAGCATTTTCAATGCGTGTCGTCGAGGTTGATGAGTGCGCTGGGCAATCGGAGGCAAGTGGGCGACATGGCGAACCAGATCACGGACTTCAACCTGATAAAAACGGTCAGCTTTCAACTGGGCGGGGTTGCTTTCAGTCCGCCGACCATCCGAGGCAGAAAATCGGGTTTGCTCAGCACGAATCTGAAGCTCGGTGATTGGAAGTTTATAAGTCTGGCGCGACATCAGCCTCTGATACAACAGTTCTGTTCCTGAATACGGATCGTCAAAAACGAGGATTACAGGACCGCAGTAAATATTGGCTAACTGGGCGAAGCCCTCTCCATTCAGCCTGCCCTTGTACTGTTGCCCTGCACTGTCATGGACTGTGTAAGGCAATCCACCGTACGCCGTCCCAACGCCGAGTTCATCGACCAGACAAAAACTCACCCAATGCCCTCGCCATGAGCAAGCCGGCTTGCTGTCACTGAAAAAAGCCTGCTTCCGTGCATTCATCTTCATGAACTTCTCCTTGCTTACTTGCAGGATGGGTAGACATCACAAATGCGACCGTCCGGCATTTTTATTGGTTTGAAGTCAGTGGTATTGCCGTTGCAAAACGCATCCAGATCTTCAAAATTTTTGCCTCTACAACGCTTCCATCCACCGGGAACAACGACCCAGTTGTTATCAAAATAGGGTTCTTCCTCATCGGTCATCGTCAGCACCATCCTGAGCGTTTTCCCTGGTAGTTGATCTCGTTGCACAGGTCTGGATAACGGGACTGTTGCACCGGATGAACTGCATGTAAGAACCTTGACGATCACGTGCTGCGGCCCCGCAGTACGGAACAACCACCGACATTGCTTATGCAGCTCCTGAACTCCCGTTACTGGCATGCCGCGTATGTCGGCGTCCGAGGGGTCTCGAATGGAGATAGCGGCAAAACTCCCACCCACGTCCGTATCCCGTTTGCCCCACTTCGCATAAAACTCAAACTCCAGGCTTCTCAGCACCGAAGGGCAGCCCTCGATTTTTTCACTCAGCGGCAGTTCATAGCTCACCCGGCTTGCAGCATCTTTGAAATCAGTAAAAAAGACTTTGCGCTCCGGTCGCTTACCTCGGCGTCGCGGCAAAGCGCAGGTCTCACCGGTAGCGGGCAGATAATTCGCGGCAGTCTTGAGTTCAAACTCCGCCGGCAAATCCACCTCCAACGTAAATCGATCCACAGGCTTGCCCCCACACCCCGTCAGCCCGAGTACCCCCAGCACCATTACCCCCCCCCACCTTCGCCTACTCATGCTTTCCCCCCATCAATCGCCACTGTGCCACTACTCGCTCAAAGTGCTCCCCAGGCGCTTCACCGACCCTGGGCTGCCACTGCAAAACACTGCTCCGAGTCGCCTCCTCCAGTCTTCGCACCACCAGAAACTCCAGCTGCTCCGGCCCCTGCCACTGCCAGGCACGCGCCTGCTCCAGTACCTGTGCCAGCCAGATTCGCGGGTCTTGAAATTCCACCAATGTCGCCAGATCTTCACTGTGCTCAGTCAACAGGTAACGCAGGATATTGGCGTGCAGGATGGCCGCTGCGTTTGGGTTGGGTGCATCCAGCCAGGGCGCGGGATCCGGCACCGGGTACTCACCGGGGGCCCGGTTGTCAGCCGTGTGCCAGCGGTTTTCGTGCCAATAGCACACGCTGATCAATGGCCCGAAAAATACCGGCCAGCGATCCTGGCCCAGATGGGCCAGGGCACGCGCCAGGGTACGGTTGTCGTGGAAGCGGTACAGCGATTGCGCGCCTTCAGGGCCCACCAGCAGCCTGTCACGCCAGTGTCGAGTCACTGCCGTCAGGTCTTCGCCGGGTAAACTGCCCAGCCAGCCCCAGTTCGTCTCGGGTTGCCGCAATAGGCCAAGCAAAGCGTGCTCGTTCAGCGGGCCCAGCAGCACAATCAGTGGGCCTTCTGCCGCCAACTCCGCTACGGCAGTCTCGGCGTAAACACTGCGGTACGCCGGCAAGTCGCGTACCTCCAGCAGCGGTGCGCGCGCGTCGCTCTGCCCCTCAAGGATCAAGCACAGTCGTCGTCCCCGCTGTTGCTGTTGGTCCATCCACTGGCCTGGCATCCTTGGCATCAAGCGGCCCTCCCTGGCAGTTCACACCGTCCTTCGCGGCAGCGCTCGCACACCGGGCAGTAATCGGCGCCCAATTGCCTGGCCAGGTTCATGAGTCTGCCTTGCACCAGGGAGATCCTGGGTGTGTCGATCGCTGCCGAGGCATTCGCCGCCAGGGTGACGGACGGCGCCCCACCCAGGGTAATGGGGCGACTGCTGAAGATGCCGCCGGCCTGGATGACCAGATGCTCGCCCCCCGCCTTGAGGCTCAGTTGCGCCCCGGCGTCGATCACCAGGCTGGCACCGGACTTGAGATGAAACTGCTGCCCGGCCTCCAGGATAAGGGTCTGCCCCACATGGGTACGGCTGTCACCTAGTACATCGAGGTAGTCGCTCGCCTTGAGCACGATCCTGCGATCGCCGGTGATGTGACGATGCTCCTCGCTGGCCAGGTGAGCCGTACTCAATCCATGAATGACTTCCCGTCGCTCCCCCGCCACTTCCAACCGACTGTCATGGCCGACCTGCTGCTCCAGGTCCCGCTGTGCACGAAGGTAAATGAGCTCCTCGCCACGACGATCCTCCAGGTACAACTCGTTGGCGCCCTCGCCCTCCTGCGTACTGCGGGTGCGCAAGACGCTGCGGGTCTTGTGCTGCGGCAAGGGGTAGGCCGGCCGGTGCGACGCGTTGGGCAGGCAACCGTTGATCAACGGCTGGTCCGGGTCCCCTTCAAGGAAGGTCACCAGCACTTCCATGCCCACACGCGGGATCATCGTTGTACCGAACCCGTCACCGGCCCATCCGGATGCAACCCGAACCCAGCAACTGCTTTTATCATCCGCCTTGTCCAGGCGGTCCCAGTGGAAGCGCACCTTCACCCGGCCATAGGCGTCACAATGCACGTCTTCCCCCGGCGGCCCGGTCACCGTTGCGGTCTGGCTGCCATGGATGGTCGGCTTGGGATGTTTGAGGGGCGGCCGATGCACCGCTTGCCAAGGCGTCGCGGTGAAGCGATTGCGATACCCCTGGAAGCCATCAGTCGTGGGCGTCGCCTCCTCCAGCACCTGCGGCTGATGACCTTCGTGACGCACCGAGGTGATCAGCCACAAGTCATTGCAGGACGGATCGGGGTGATCGCGCAAGTCAAGGAAATGCCCGCTGCGCAGCGCCGGTTGATCACTGCGGCCCAATGCGCGAAGACGGTCGCGCTGGTGACGCTCCAAGCCCCGCCGCGCCAAGCGCTTGCCCCGGGCATGACCCGTGAATCCCGCTGGGTAACGATAATCCTCGAGAGGTTGCGCCGGCGCCGAGCCCGCGCAGTCCTGCAGCAGCAATGAAGGGTGTTCGAAGTCATGATCGCGACGCACCGTCTTCTGGGTGCGTGTGGCCAGGCGCACATCAAAACGCTGGACGACCTGCGTAGCGGCTTGCGGCCCGCCAGCAGGGCAGTAGCGTTGCTGGGGCAAACGGCGAAACACCGTCTGGTCATCACCGAACACCAGCAGATGGGCATCCGCGCTGTGACGAAAATGGTAATGAATGCCCTCCTCTTCACACAGCCGCTGGATGAAGTGCAGGTCGCTCTCCGCATACTGCACACAGAACGTGCGTGGCGGATACACCACGGGACCAAGCTCGAATGCATAGGCGTCCGCCAGGATGCCATGCCGCTCAAGCACCGCCGCGATAATCTGCGGCACGCTGCGTTGCTGGAAGATCCGCTGGTCGCGCCGGTGTGCAAGGTAGGCCAGGCGCGGTGCCAGGGTCAGGTGGTAGAGCGTGATGCGCCGGCCAGGGTCGTCCCGGCCGATTGCGTAAACCTGGCCATGCAGCCCTTCGCCCATTCCGAAATCCAGGTAGGCGGGTTGATGGAGCAACCTCTCAAGGTCAAGGGAAGGATTTTCACTCACCACCTGCACCTGGATGAAAAAAGGCTGGTCAAGGCGCTCGCCGCCATTGAATGCCAGCACCTGAAAGTCGGTATCCATGCAGGGAAGAATCAGTTTGAAACGTGACGAAACAAACGCGTTAACCATCCGTTGTTACCCGCCATAAATGAATGAGCACGCAGGAATGCTTTGCCTCGTTAAGTGTGCGAATAAACTGCCGAGAAAAAGCCCCTGAACGCCTCAAAGCTTAGCGATTACGGGAAAAAATCGGCTGTTTTAAAATAAAAAAGAAGATTCGTACAAAGAAGTTGGAAGTGTCTTTTACAAAACAATAAAACGAGTCAATGTGCCACTTCTTAACAATAAGAAATGCCCTACACTAAACTTCTTAATAACAACTAACTGACACAGAAACAGCCGACACTGAATCACAGCGTCAGCCGTTAAAAAACCTCAGGCCTGCAGCCGTGCGGTCCCGAACAGACTGACGCCGAGCAGCGTCTCGCCCTGGGTGTGCAAGCGTACCGGCGCAACGCCACCCGGCATCACCACCGCGACGTCACCGTTCTCGACCCAGCCCGCACGCCATGCCGCGCAGGCGACGGCGCTGGCACTGGTGCCGGAAGACGCGGTCGGCCCCTCACCGCGCTCGAACACCCGCGCTATGACCTGGTTGCCAGGCTGGCGCGCCGCCCATTGCAAGTTGACCCCCGCCTCACAAGGCCGGCCACCGCCCGCAGGGGGCGCGAAGGCGATGGCCTTCAAGGGCTGGAACAGGTTTGGCAGCAGCATCTGTGCGTTGTCCGGCAACGTCGAGAGCTGCTGGACCAGCGTCACACAATGGGGGTTGCCCACCCGCACGAATTGACTGGCAGCCCACTGTGGACTGATCGCCGCCAGCTCGCTGACCTGGCTCAGTTCAGTACCCTCCAAAAACACCTGCCCAACCCCCTGCGCGCCCACCGCCGCCGGCCCGAAGGCAGGTACCCCCAGCTCCACCCAGAACCCTGCAATATCGTCACGAACGGCAGGTTCCACCCGAGTGGCGACCGGTGATTGCGCATCCGATTTGTCGTGATGGACCCGCAGCTCACAAGCCTCGGTCATCAGGCCCTGGTCGGTGAGGGCCTGGGCGAAAATCGTCAAGCCATTACCGCTGCGCTCGGCCAAAGAACCGTCGGTGTTTACGATCAGCAGATCGAACGGCGGCGTGTCCTGGAACGGCCCCACCAGCAGGCCATCACAACGGTGGGCCTTGCCACCAGCCGGGCGCGGCACCGAGCCCCAGCTGCATTCCGAGGCGATAGCCGACGCTGCCCAGGCGGTACGCACAACCGCGGCACGCTCAGCGCTCTCGGGTACATCAATGCCCTTGCTGCTCAATGAAGCCGGGCTGACCACACCATAGATATTGCCGCGAGCGTCGTAGAACAGAGTCATGAGGTCATCCACCGAGGCATGGGTTGAGCGCAAAAAAGGAGTTGCTCGATTGTGTGGGATCCCGCCGTTGCACACCACCCGCCTGACGCAGTTTCAGAAGCGGCCTGGAAGGTGGTAATCCACCACGAGAACCCTGGGGTTCAATCGTTCCCGCAGGGATTACACACCTTCCAGACCGCCTCCTACAAACTCGATACGACGTATGTGGCTGCAACCCGCCCTGGCGTTCCAGCTTGTAAAAATAAAATTCAAGGCAGCCCGAATCCCAACGGAACCCGGCTCGCACACCAAGGCCTGATGTGCAAGGATGTCGCGCCGGACATCGTTCGTTGAACGCAAAACCAAGGATTTTTCATGACTGCCATCCCCACCTCAGCGCCCGTGGTTCCCGGGCGGCAGGAGCAAATGTCGACCCGTATCGCCTTCTTCATTGCCGGCTTCGGCATCGCGGCCTGGGCGCCGCTGGTACCGTATGCCAAGGCTCGCGCCGGTCTGAGCGAGGGCACGCTGGGGCTGTTGCTGCTGTGCCTGGGGGTCGGTTCGATCATCGCCATGCCCGCCGCGGGTGCATTGGCCTCACGTTTCGGCTGCCGACGCGTACTGAGCGCCGGGACGATCATGATCTGCCTGGCATTGCCGCTGCTGGCGACGGTCAGTTCGATTCCGCTGCTGATGGCTGGGTTGTTCCTGTTCGGTGCGGGCCTGGGCACGGTGGATTCCACGGTCAACCTGCAGGCGGTGATCGTTGAACGCGCCAGCGGCAAAGCCATGATGTCGGGCTTTCATGGGCTGTTCAGCCTGGGAGGGATCGTCGGTGCGGCGGGTGTCTCGGGTCTGCTCGGGCTGGGCCTGTCGCCGTTGCAGGCGACCCTGGTGGTGATTGTCATCACATTGGCAGCACTGCTCAAGGCCGCGCCGCATCTGCTGCCTTACGGCAGTGAGAGTTCGGGCCCGGCGTTTGCCGTACCTCACGGTGTGGTGCTGTTCATCGGTTGCCTGTGCTTTATCGTGTTCCTGGCAGAAGGTGCGGTACTTGACTGGAGCGCGGTGTTTCTCAGTGCCGAGCGCGGCCTCGATGAAGCCTATGCAGGTCTGGGTTACGCAGCCTTTGCCCTGACCATGACGGTCGGACGATTGACCGGAGATTCCATCGTGCGCCGGCTGGGTGCTACCCGGGTGATTGTGGGCGGCGGTGCGCTTGCGGCCGCCGGCACATTCCTGGCCACCCTGTCCCCCGCCTGGGAAATGGCCTTGCTGGGTTACGCATTGATAGGCGCCGGTTGCTCCAATATTGTTCCGGTGCTGTACACAGCCGTCGGTAAACAGACTGTCATGCCAGAACATATTGCCGTACCGGCCATCACTACCCTGGGCTATGCCGGGATATTGGCTGGGCCGGCCGTGATCGGCTTCATCGCCCACGGCAGCAGCCTGGCAACCGCCTTCCTGTTGGTCGGTGTGTTGCTGGCGGTGGTAGCGATCAGTGGGAAAATACTGCGGGTTTGAGAGCGAAGCGGCATGGGCCGTTTGAGTATTTCAAACGGCCCGTGCCTGCCGGCAGGGCCTATCTCCCTTTTTCTTTCTTGTCGTTTTTCAGCCAGCGATCAACGCTGTAGTTTTTTATCCATCCATCGTCGTTATGGCTGCCGAAAATGTTGTGACCATTGGCTTTGTGACTGTCTAGAGAAGCCAGCAACCCTGGCCTCTCCCTAAGATTCTTGCCAAGGTATACCTGGTACTCGGTGTATTTCTTTAAAGGAACCCGAGTACGCGCATCTCGTACAGGCTCACCGTTCTTATCGGTTTGGTCTGGGTCCATGCTCATTTCGATGATGAGGTCTGTTTTCAGATATCGATGTTTATCAAAGAAGAACGTCCAGTCTTTCGACTTGTCGCGTAATTCGTCAAACATGCCCCTCAAACTCTTGACGACCTGCGCATCAGTCTTCGCATGGAACGGGTCCGCGCTTTGGGTGTTGGGGTTGGTGTTGCCAACCTGCAAGTCGGCCGCTTTGCCAAGGCTGTCATACGTGATCTTACCGCCCTTCTCCAAGATAGCGTCGTTCAGCCGAGGACGGTTGAGTATCTCTAGCGCCAACATGATGGTGCGCTCCGAGACCTTACTGCTGCTGGGTTCCTCTTTAGCGATCTCCTGCAAGGAAGCCTGGGTCAACTGACCATCTTTCTTGAACGCGTCCAGTAATGACCAGTTGTTCATCAGGGCCGTCGCCAACACGTGATCGTCTGAACTGACATAGGGGTTGCCGGCCTTCGTCATGCCGCCATACAAATTCTGACCGTCAAAGTGCCTTGAGGCGCCATTCAAAAAACTGGCGCCGAATGACGGCGCCGCCGGCAGCGGCTTGCCCAGCGCACTCCTATCGATTGTATCGCGGGCATCACCTCTACCCGTTGGCCGATCCGCGCCTGCTGAGGGAATATTCAGTATATTTGACGCTCTCGCCCGCACATAGTTATTGACACTATCGACCATGATCAACCTCCACTCTATCTAGATTACGTAACCTGTGCCTTGGTCAACTGATCTCGAAAACACCTTGAAATCAACGTGGCACAAGCTCTGCTTGAGTGGCTCCGAGAAAACGATGGTTCCGACGACTGCCGTCCAAAACGCCGCATATACCCGAATGAGTCTTTAGCGTTTGTAACCAGTTCACCTTATCGAGCCTCCATGCTCTAAAAAGTTGTGTCGATGTGAGACTGCAAGGCTTAACGGCGGACCAACTTGTTCCAAAGACTGGAAAACACTGAAATAACCGAACCGGGGGTCGACTCTTTCATGAGGGCTCGAGAGCCTTTGTCAAAATCTTCCGCGGTGGGCGCCTTGAAGCTGAACCTGGGCGAGGATGTGAGATTGAGTCCCTGAGGTTCTCTCGGGTTTTCCGCCTCCTGCGCAGGTGCGGCCAAGGTCGAGATTTTGTACGGAGCATGACGGGATTCACAAGATGTCGAATTCATGGTCCAGACCTGATTCAGTAGATGAAGACCTCCACCGGCAGTCAATGACCGGTGGATGTTTTCTGTATGGCGGGGTCTTCACGAACGGTTCCATTGTGACTGGGTGATAGTCCATCAACTCCTTTCGCTTGATCTGACCATCGCGCAGCCAAGAGAAGCGATTGTCCATCGCCAACTGGATCGCGCGCATGAAACGCTCCGGCTCGCCCGTGTGCTGCGTGCGCTTTTCATAGGCTTCCAGGATCCTGGCCTCGCGATAGTCTTCGCGTCGAAAGGCGTCAACGGCAATATTGCGCGCTGCTTGATGCAGATAGACGCGAGGTTGCTCAACCTCGGAGGATTTTGCCTCAAGCACCGCACAAAGGTGTCGTGGGCCAGGGACCGATTTGGAAGTCATTTTCTGAACAGTTTCTGCACCAGATCGCTGCGATGGAAGAGGAGCTCCTTCGCCAGTTGGGTCCGATGGTCCTGCTCAGAATCACCCGTCAGCGGTCTGTTCGCCCACCACTGAAGGACTTCGATCCGCGGATTCCGACCCCAATGCTCACGCACTTCTTGGCGCAATTGCTTGTCGCTGTGGTAGGTGAAGTAGTCCTCCCTGTTGGCAAGCATGTCCAGCCTTTGTGGGCTGGCCAGACGCTCCCGTGCGCCTGTGACAGGGTTTCGGAAGATGGCATTCATCAGGTTCGGATCTTTCAAGACTTGCTTGGCCAGGCGAGTTTCCTGGTTCCTTTTTTTGTTCTCTTCTTTGTTCGGACCGTATTCAGGGAGCAACGGCCGATTCGCCTTCGTTTTAATGCTGTCAACGCTCATGTAGCCCGGGTACCCGGTGTCCTCGAAGGCTGTAAATTTGTCGAGCATCAGCCGCATCAACTGTTCACGGTTCTTCAAGCTGTAGTCAGTATCAGATTCGCACGGTCGGGTCGGGCATGGCCTGCCAACACTGGGGTTCGGTCGTGGCGGCGGGCTGCTCCAGCCAGGATTCGGCCTTGGCGGCGGATTACTACAGCCTGGATGCATCGGTGATCGGTGACCACCAAGCAAACTGGTCATCAATTCTTTGAACCTGTCCCTGAAACTGGGCGGCATGAACACGCTGTGCTGACCCGAAAAGTGACCGCCCATGGTTGGCTGAGCGTTACCAAGCACAGGGCCGGAGTTATTCTCGCTGCAGTGAAAGCTGACGCTGGCAGCGCGATGGTCATTGAAAGAAAGCGCTGTAGGCGCCGGGCCGGCGGGTTTAGCCTGAGGCTTGGTGTCTGCCAGCGTCCGGTTGGGCGTGGTTGATGCAGATACGGGCGGATCGAGAGTCAATACCGACATGAGTTTCTCCAATACAGTGAGCGTGACCTTCAGGCTGTCGCTTCAACTTAGCGTCGATGCCAATAAGGTGTGCCCATGTGTGGGGTTTGCGTCGGAATCAGTTCCGCGACAGACAGCCAAATGCGCTGCGCACACGTAGGAAACAGGCAAAAAAAATCGCAGCCCTGAAGGGAGCTGCGACTTTTCCTTTCGCAATGAATCAGAACCCGACGCTGGCCTGTACAAAGAACGTTCGCGGCTCGCCAAGGTACAGTCCAGCATTGTTGTCACTGGAACGGGTGTAGTGCTGTTGGTCGAAGACGTTTTTCACACCAACGCCCAGTTTCAGGTTGGACAACTGCTCGCCAAAGTCATAGCCACTGCGCACGTTGACCGAGACGTAGCCCGGAATATCACCGTACTGGCCGTCAGCCGTACCTTGGGTGATATAGGTGCTGGTTGTACCTGGCGCACGCTGGCCGGACTGGGCGTATACATCCAGGTTATGGGTCCAGCGGTTGACGTCGTAACGCAGGCCCAAGGTAGCCACCTCACGGGAATACAGCGGCAGGTCACGGCCCTTGAACGGCACGTCACCTTCGGACGTGGCCTTGGTGTAGGTGAAGCCGGCATTGGCGGTCAGGCCATCCAGGCGCGGGTCCAGGTTCGACAGGTCATAGTGCGCCGAGGCTTCGATACCGGTGTGCTTGGTGGCGCCGAGGTTGGTCCAGCCCACGTCGTTGCTGACGTATTGCAGCTCGTCCGAGAAGTCGATGTAGAAGAACGTCAGCTCACCGCCCCAGACATTGTCGTTGTAGCGCGTACCCACCTCGTAGGTCTTGGCCTTTTCCGGGTTCAGGCCGTTGGCGGTCTGGTCGCCGGTGCCGCCCTGGCCCAGTTGGAAGTACTGCAGGCTGCCAAACGAGGTCTCGTAGTTGGCGAACAGTTTCCAGGCGTCGGAAACGTGGTACATCACGCTCAATGCGGGCAGCGGTTCGTTGTTGTGGACTTCGCGGCGTTTTTCCTGGGTGCGGGTGCCGTTCAACGCGATCACCGGACGGTCGTGCCATTCGGTGCGGATATCTTCGAAACGGATCCCCGGAGTCACCGTCCACTTGCCGATATCGATCTTGTTATCGATGTAGAACGCGTTGGCCTCGGTGCCCCCGGTGCGATCCTGATAGACATGGCCGTCACTCTGTCCGCCCGGCGTCGGTACATTGTTGACCAGATTCAGGCTGGTCGCCTGCTCATGCATGCCTTCCTTGAGGTAGCGATAGCCCAGGCTGACTTCCTGGGTGCTCGGGCCTACATCGAATACACGGGAGACGCGTGGCTCGATGCCGAAGGTGTAGTAGGTGCGCGGGTAGGAACCGAGGGTCTTCAGGTCACGGTTGGCGATGTTGCTGCCGCGAAAGCTGTCGGAGTAATAGGTCAGCACCTCGGCCTGGGTACGGTCGTCGATCTGGCGGATGTACTTGAACGATACGTCCTTGCGGCGCCCGCTGAAATTGTCCCAGTCGCGTACCGATTGGTACGGGTTGGCGTCGAACTGCTTCTGCGTCAGGCCGCCGGGCATGTCGGCGCTGGCGTCGTAGTAATGGAAGTTGAGCGAGAAGTCGTCCTGATCGGTCGGCGCCCAGTGGGTCTTGAAGATCACGTCGTCGATGTCGTTGGAATTGTTGCTGTTGCGGTAACCGTTGCCATTGACCCCGGAGTACAGCAAGGCGGCGCCGATGCCGTTGTCGGCGGTGCCGCCGATAAACGCATTGTCGATGTGCTTCCAGCCGCCATGGGCGGAGGTTTGCAGGGTGGTACCGACTTCACCGGAGAACTTCTCGGGGATGGCGCGGGTCACGAAGTTGATTACGCCGCCGACGTTTTGGGGCCCGTAGCGTACGGAACCGGCACCGCGCACCACGTCGATACTGTCCAGGTTACCGGCGGATATCGGCGCCATCGATAATTGCGGTTGACCGTACGGCGCGAACGCTGCCGGTACACCGTCGATCAACACGGTGGAACGTGGCGACAGGCGTGACGTCAGGCCACGTACGCCAACGTTGAGGGAAATATCGCTGCCGCCGGTGCCGTTGGATTCCTGCACCTGCACACCCGGCACACGGCGCAGCACGTCGCCGACATTCATCGCGCCCTGCTCCACCATGGCTTCACGGCGGATCACCGTGCGTGCGCCGGGGTGGTTCTGCACCACTTCGGCGTTGGCGTCGCCGAGCCAGTCGCCCACCACCTTGATATCGGTGGCGCCCAGTTCCAGCGGCGAGCCGGCTTCACCGGTGCCGCTGTTCAGTGGGCGCAGGGTCACGGAGCCGGCATCGATCTGGTAGTCCAGGCCGCTGCCTTGCAGCAACTGGCGCAGGGCTTGTTCGGGGGAAAGGTTGCCGTCGACCGCCGGCGCTTGCTTGCCCGCAACCAGTTCGGGGCTGAAGAACACTTGCAGGGACGTCTGCTGGCCCAACTGGCTCAGCGCTGTGCCCAGGGACTGGGCCTTGATGTGGATAGCCTCGGCGGCGTAGGCCACAGGCAGCGCGGCACTGACCGCAAGCGCCAGGGCCAGCGGCGCCCAGCGGGAGATTTTATTGTTGTTCACGGCGAGTTTTTTCACGTCGAACCTAGTCCTGTGATCGCAAGAGTGTGCGGCTGTTAATGCAAACCAGTTGCAGTTGCAGGAGAAGACGAAGAACTCGAAAAAAACCTGAATGTCAGCGTGAAATAATTTCCTGGCTGCCGTCCGGCAAGGTGCGCAAGGCTACCGGCAGGATGTGCGGCAACGCCTTGAGCAAGGCATCGGTGTCGTCGGACTTGAATACGCTGGTCAGGCGCAGGTTGCCCACGGCCGGCGTGCTGACCCGCAGCGGTTGCTCCCGATAACGCGAGACTTCCCGGGCCACTTCGCCCAGCGAAGCGTTGTTGAAGACCAGTTTGCCGGTACGCCAGGCGGTCAGTTCTTCGGTGTTCACCGCGTAGGCCGCGGCTACCCGCCCCTGGTTGTCGACATGGCTGCCCAGGCCCGCTGTCAGCGTCACCATCTTGTCCGGCGCACGGCCTTGTACTTTCACGGTGCCGGCTTCGACCATGACGCGGGTCTGGTCGTCATCGCGGCGCACATCGAATCGCGTGCCGGTCACGGTCACCTGCCCTGCCCCGGCCGCCACGACAAAGGGCCTGCTGGTGTCATGTTCGACGCTGAACATCGCTTCGCCCTGCTTGATCTCGACGCCACGCCGACCTTTTTCGTAATGCACCGTGACGATGCTGCGGCTATTGAGGTCCATCACCGAACCGTCGGGCAAGGCCACCTGGCGATGTTCCCCCAGACGCGTACTGAACTCGGCGCGGTAGGGCTTGGGATGATCCAGCCCGCTGAACAGGCCCAGCCCCAGCGCGACTGCAACCACACTGGCGGCCGCCGCATAACGCAGGATGGCTCGGCGCTTGGGACGTTCCGCGGGCGCTTCGCACAGCGCCTGCAGGCGGGCGTTGGGCAGCAAGTCAGCGGCGCTCCACACGCCCTGCAATACATCGAACTCATACTGGTGATCGGGATGCTCAGTGCGCCATGCGTCGAAACGCTGGCGTTCGGCAGCACTCAACTCGGCGTCTTGCAGGCGCACAAACCATTGCGCGGCTTCGTCTCGGGCACGGTTATCCATCATGGATGATCCTGTTTCAGAGCGGGCGATCATGGCGCCATCGCGTCCAGGCGGTCGCGCAGATGCCGCAGGGTGCGGATCATATACTTTTCCACCATGTTTTTAGACAGCCCCAGGCGGTCGGCGATTTCCTGCTGGGTCAGGCCCTCGATTTTCTGCCAGATGAAAATCCTGCGGCAATTGAGCGGCAGCTCGGCCAAGGCTCGCTCGATAGAGTCCGCCAACTGGATCGCGTGCATGAAATGTTCCGGGTCGCCGGTGTGCGGCGAACGCTGATCAAAAACTTCCAGGGTCATGGCCTCGCGACGGTCTTCGCGTCGAAAGGCGTCTACGGCAATATTGCGCGCCGTTTGATGCAGATAGGCGCGAGGTTGCTCGACCTCGGAGGATTTTGCCTCCAGCACCCGCACGAAAGTGTCATGGGCCAGGTCTTCGGCCTGCTGGCGATTTCTCAGGCGGCGCGTCCAGGTCCCGATCAACTCTTCGTAGTGTTCGAAAAAGCCTGTTCTGCGGGGCGGCTGAGGGATCATCGCGGGAGCACTGGGGAGGCGGGGCGTGAATAGTAATGCTTCCTATTAAGCAGGGCAATTGCTACTCGCCATGGGCCCTCAATGCGCCGTTTTGCCACCCACCTGTCTGAGCCGGCTGAGTTTCTCCCGGCTGCCGCACACGCTCATCTGGCACCACTTGCGCTGTTTGTTCTTGGAGATATCCAGAAACACCCAGTCGCAGTCGGTAGCGCTGCAACTGCGCAATGCGTGCAGATCACCGGATACCAGCAATTGCGTGGCCTCGATGGCCAGGCGGCCCAGCACCATGGCCGTGAGCTCCTGCGCCGTGGTGCAAGGCATCCACGCCCAGGCAGGTTTGCCCTCGACAGAACGCAGCACCCGCCGTGCTGCGCCTTGCTGGAAGGCCTCGTTGATCTGCTGCAAGGCGTGGTCGGGCGCGGCAGCTTGCAAGGACAACGGATAAAACACTGCATACAGGCATTCCCTGAACGCAATGATCGCGTCGAGGTTCGGTTGGTAAGCCATCGATGACTCAAACACCATCGGCTTGTAGTCATCGAACTCCCGGGCCGAGATCAACGACGCATGCAGGGCCCATTCAAAGAAGAACTGAAAACTGGTGAGCCGTTCTTCCATGACCTTGAGCGAAGTGCCGGGGCGACGCCCATTGGTGGTATTGATGAAGTCCAGGACCCGGGCCCCGCCAATCAGGCGAATTGATTTTGCAGTGCCCGTAAAATGTGTCATGCCTGCTCCCGAAAAAACGCGTTCTCCCTGCGATGGCGCAGATTACCTTGTTTTTTCGAGTTACAGATATTGTCATCCCGGCGCAAAGCCGACGCAAAGACAGACGGCTAACCGCGACTGTCGTTGTGCCCCACCCAATCCAGAATCGCCTCGACCGACTGCTCCACCGAAAGCGCCTGGGTATTCAAGTGCACTTCAGGAAACACCGGCACGTCGTACTGGGAGTCGATCCCGGTGAAGTGTTTGATCTGGCCCGCACGGGCTTTTTTATACAGGCCCTTCGGATCACGTTGTTCAGCAACTTCCAACGGTGCATCCACATGCACTTCGACAAAAAACTCATTGCCGATGATCGAACGTGCGTAATGCCGACTGGCCGACGAAGGTGAAATCAGCGCGACAATCACCATCAGCCCCGCCTCCATCATCAAGCGGGCCACTTCGGCGACCCGCCGGATATTCTCATCGCGGTCGCTGTCGGTAAAACCCAGGTCGCGGCACAACCCGCCACGCACCGAGTCGCCATCAATGATCGCGGTGATCCGCCCCTGTTTCTGCAAGGCGATGTCCAACGCATCAGCGATGGTCGATTTGCCGGACGCCGAGATACCCGTCAGCCAGATGACCGCAGGCTTGGGCCCGCGTCCGGCGCGCCGATGGCTGAACGCAAACGCGTGCAGGTTCTGGCTTGGACTGTCTGGAAAATAACTCATGGCCGCACGCCCTCCTTCGCCGCAGTCGGCGGTTTACCCAACATGAACACCATCACGCATTGCACGAACAGCAACAGCGCAACCACCCAGTACACCGTCGAGAACGACCCGGTGAGGTCCTTGGAAAAGCCACCCAGAAAGTTGCCGCACACCCCGCCCAAGCCGATCAGCACATTGGCGATGCCAAAGGCCTGGGTCAGCCGGCTGACCGGCACGATCTGCCCGATGTAACTGGGGACCAGCCCGAAAATGGGGTAGAACGCCAGCGCAAACAGGAACGCGGCCAAGTAGAACAGCGGGAGGCTGTTGAAACTGAACACCAGGGTGGCGGCCAGTCCTGCACTGAGGAAACACATCGCCAGCGACGCCCGCACACCGACCTTGTCGGCAATCCACCCCACCAGAAAGCCCGAGGCCATGCCCACCGCACCGATGGTGGTCCAGATAAACCCGGCGTCTTGAACCGATACGCCCAATTCATCGCGCAGGAAGGGCGCCAGGTACGTCTGGAAAGGCAGCAATGCCATGCCATTGAGAAACGCGATGGCCCAGGTCAGATACAGCGAGCGGCTGAGCCACGGCTGGCGGCTGTCAAACGCTACGGCGCGCTCGCCGGCAAACCCGGTGTCCTGGCTCGCGGCCAGGTTGCGCAACAGAAACCAGGCCACCAGACACAGGGCCACCGAGATCAGGCCGGCAGTGAGCCAGATCGAGCGCCAGCCACCATTCAAGGTCAGGAACGACACCAGCAAGCCATTGATGAACACGCCATAGCTGGTGCCACTGGAGATCAGCCCCATGACCCGCGAGCGATTACCCGGGCTGAAGCCCTTGGTGACGATTTCCGCCAGCGGGATGTACACCGAGGCGGAGCAACCACCGAGCAGGATCAACAAGGCCCCCGACAACCAGATGCTGTCGCTGACGCTCAGGCCCAGCAGCGCCAGGGACGTCATCACGGTGGACACCAGGCTGATTTTCCAGCCGTCGAAGAAACGGCTGATGTAACTGGTCACCGACGAAAACAGCAGGAAGCCAATCTGCGCGCCGCCGGTGATCAGGCCCACCGTGGTGTAGTCGAAGCCGATGTCGCGGCGCATGTCCACGACAAGGTTGGCGAACAGGTAAACCCCAAAGCCGTAGGTACTGGCCACGAACCCGGTGAGGACGATCGCCAGCACGACACTGTCCAATGGGCGGGCATTGCTCTGTACGAGTGTGCTCATCAAGCCTCCCTATTCGGCGCGCGCAGTGTGGATGACAAAATCACAATCCATCATGTCGTAGTCACGCTCGAAATCACCGTAGCTTTCATGGTCGGTAAATCCGGACTTGAGCACTTCCCCCTTCAATTCCCCCGGCAACAGGGGGTAAACCTGCAGCCTGTACTGCTGCGCATCATCGAAGGAATAGATGAACTCACACAGGCGTTCATCGACCTGGCCCAAGCTCACCGAAGCGTTCGTACCGCAGTAATAGTAATGACCGCTGGCTTTGAATTTACCGGCACGGATGGCGAAGAAATTGCGCTGGTCCACAATCAGCAACCCGCCCGGCTTGAGCAAGGCCCTGAATTTCGCCAGCACCCTCAATCGATCATGCGCTTCAAACACATGGCACAGCGAACTGCCCAGGCACACCACGGCGTCGAATTGCCCCAGTTCCTGTGGATCCAGTGAATGCCAGTCACGGTAATGGGACTGGATATCCAGGCCATGTTTGCGAAAGTTCGCCCGCGCCTTGGTCAACATGGTGCTGCTGCCATCGGTGGCGACCACGTCAAAGCCGGCCTGCTTGAGCTGGACGGCATGAAAACCACTGCCGGTCGAGACGTCGATCACCGACTGCACGCCGTGGCTTCGCAACAGGTTTTCAAAGAACCCGCCCTCCCCCGCCTTACGCTTCTCCCAATCGATCAACTCATCCCAACGTTCGACAAATTCCGTCGAGTACTGCGCGGAGTAACTGGCCACGTCGTTGTGCTTGTTTCTGGTCATCTGATTCATGACATACCTACCAGGTCGAATTCTTGAAGGACAGGTACTTGCTCGCCAACTCACGGGCAAACTCGGCGGACTGTTCGATGGACATGCTGTGCTTGGAGTAGCCCAGCATCGATTGCATGACGGCCATGCACTGCGGGTTGTACGTGACGGAACCATCGCAATGGATTTCGTCGATGCCGTCCTGGCTCTGGCAGATGCTGTTGATGCGCACCGCCTCATCCCGTGGGCAGGCCTCGGAGAACTGCACCTCGATCCGCCCCTCATGCAGCCGCACCGGATAGCCACCCGGAAGCCCAAGTGGGCCAGGCGCATGCACCCACGCCGGCGTGGTTGAAAACAGCCCTTCGATAACCGTGACGGCGGAGCACGCGGTCAGGAATTGCCCATCCACCCCGCCCAGGCGACGGAACTCGGATTTGACCGTAGAAAAAATCGCCTCGGCCGGCAGGCGGGCCAGCTGCGGGCGGTCGCGCACTTCATACAACAGGCGGTAGCTGGCACGCGGTGGCAGGCCACCGCGCGGCACGTAGTGGCTGAAGTAGTGCTGGGCATACAACTGCACCTGCACATCGGCGGGCGAACATTCGAGCAACCGCGCAATGGAAAGACGCACGGCGGGAATCAGGTTGGCCACATTCCCCACACCGATATCGGGTGCCAGGCCGACGCGAGCCAGGATCGGGTTGACCGCATCGGGGAACGCCGCGTTGACGGTTTTGGCCGAGATGCCGGAAGCCTTCACCGCCTGCATCAGGCAGTGCATCAACGTCAGGTGCATGGGCAGCCATGGCCCGAACTGGGCCTGGTCGAGCTTTTCGAACGACAACTTGGGCAACCCGGTAATCACCCGCCACGACTGCAGCGACGCGCAGTTCACCAGGATATCCGGGGCTTCTTCACGCAGCAGCTGCGTCACCCGGCCGATGTCCGTGAGGTCAGCAATCACCGGCCTGATAGCAATGAATTGCCCCAGTTGCGCGCACGACAGCGCCACCAGGTTGCACAGCCGGATCGTCGCCTCTTCATTGCGCCCCAACACCACAAACTCGAACGCGTTTTTCGGCCCGAGAATCTTGAGGATCTGCAGGCACAGGTTGCCGGCGCCCACCAGCAGCAGTTTTTTCTTGCGCATCGAATGACTCACCGTGGGTAGGCTCCGTTGTCGACCGAAATCACCCTGCCGGTGCTGTGACGCAGGGCATCGCCGACCAGCAGCAAGATGACCTCGGCCACGCCGCCAGGCTGGATCGGATCCTTGAGGACTTCCTGGCGTGCGTACTCGGCGCGGCGGTATTCGGGGATGGTGTCGTAGATGGCGGTGTCATGGATCAGCGCCGGGGACACCGCGTTTACCCGTACGAACGGCGCAAAGTTCCACGCGTTGGCCTTGGTCAGGCCGATCACCGCCGCCTTGGTGGCGCCGTAGAGGGCATCGCAGCTGCCCACTTCACCGGCCACCGAAGCAATGTTGACGATGCTGCGCGGGGCTTCGTGGGTCATTTCCCGTTCGGCGAAGTCCTTGGACAGATACACCAGTGCCTTGAGATTGACGGTGAGGATCTCGTCGATCTGCTCATCGGAATAGGCGTAGACACTTTTACCGTGATAAAGCCCGGCGTTATTGACCAAGCCATAAACGGTTGCATGACGCTTATACAGTTCAGGAATAAAACCCTTGATAACCGCCATATCGGAAAAGTCGGCGATATGCGCTTCAAATACTTCAGCACCGTAAAGCCGCTGCAACACGTTGAGGCCTTCGGCATCCTTGTCGGCGCCGATAACGAAGTAACCCTGTTGAATCGCCATTTCCACCGTGGCCCGACCAATGCCATTGGCCGCCCCGGTAACAATCAACTTCTTCATACAACCATCCTTATTGGCAAAATTCGTTCATGCGCGCGTAGAAAGTCCGATGGTATTCATACATCGCTTTTAACTTCGGGTATTGGTCGAAGGCTTTCATATCGATGTGGTGGTTATCCGGCGTCACAATGCGCTCACTGTTTTCCGCCGCAGCATGCCAACAACGCCAGGTTTTCCATTGTTGCGGACACTCTCGCTTCCACGTCATGGCATGCGGCAGAAACTCAATGCCCAAGTAATCACACAACTTACGAATCACCCGTTCCGGTTCAGCGGCCAGATCATCGGCGTTAATCACATAAGGCACTTTGCCCGTGAGTTTTGTGACCACGCAAAAGATCTCGTACAGCGCTTTATGCCCAATGGCCTGCAACGGCATATCCGGGTGCACCCGATGATGGGAAATAATGCTGCTGGCCGGCTCGCGGATAAGAAAGATATTGTCCTGTTGCGCGAGAAACTCACTGTCAACTTTCAAATTATCCAGACAGTGGTAACACATGTCTTTATGAAATACGTGTGTGCGCTCACGGGCGATCAACAGATGCTGTTTTATACCCTGGTACGTCGTGGGCAAACTGTGATCCCACTCATCCGACGGGATCGCCGAGTCCTCGGAAAACGCCATGTGCGCAAAGGGCTCATGGAAAACCTCAAAATCGCCCCTCTCGATAAACACACGTTCCAGCACGGTGGAGCGCGAACGTGGGTGGGCCCACAACCCGATCATCCGGTTCATGCGACCACCCCGAATTCAGCGGCCAGCAGTGCGTTGAGCGCGCGCTTGAAAGGCTTGGTCACCGGGCAAAGCCGCACGCAGTAATCGGTCAGGCGTCGGTGCGCGCTGTTGGCTTCGTTGCAGGCGTTGATAAACGCCTCATGGTTGCCAAAGTCATACGGCTCGATGCTGTCGACAAAGTAGGCTTCGTAGAAATACGGGATACGGATCAGCTTGGCGAAGGTCGACGCGGGCGGTTTCTGTGGTTTCAAGGCGGGCACCACCGGTTTGCCGTGGCTTTCGCGCTCGATGAGGAACTCCACCACATCCGGCGTCAGCGTGTAGCAGGTTGCCGCATGCCCGGTCTTTTCCAGGTGCCAGCAATGCTTGTTGCCTCGCTCGTCCACATCGACTTTGATACTGGACAGCAAGGTTTTGACCGGCACGCTCGCGGCCGCCACCAACGCCTGGACCTGCTCGTAGATCATCAGCTCGGCCCAGCGCAGCTCCTCGGCGCTGAATGCCAGGCCACGCTCTGCGGCCTGCAGCGTGAGTTCGGGCTGACAGGCGAAACGCCCGATCATGAAGGTGATCACGTACTTGCAGTGGGCAGTGTCGATACCGTTGCTGCGCGCCGTCGCCATGCCCCGCTCGATGGCCTGGATGCCGGCCTGGAACTGCGCAACCGTGAAGCAGAAGGTGATATTGATCGACGCGCCCTGGGCGGCCAGTTGCTCGACGGTCAACAACCCCTCCAGGCTGCCCGGCACCTTGACCATCACATTCGGTGCGAGGCGATGCAGTTCCAGGCCCCTGACGGTCATGCGCTCGGTGCAGCGCACATCCACCGGGTCGACCTGCGCGGAAATCCAGCCTTCGACCTGTGCCGATTGAACCCACAACGGCTGGAGCGCCGACGCCCCCTCAACGATGACCTCGTTGTACAACTGCTTGTGCAATTCGCTGGGAGTCAGGCTCGCCAGGTTGAAGCGCGACGACCAGTACTCGCGTTTTTCAAGGATAACGGCGGTCACCAGCCGGGGATTGGTGGTCACGCTGCACAAGCCCCGGGACTGGGAGAAATCGTCTGGCATCAACGCATCTATATAAGCTGCGGCGGCCGGGTACTTATCCAGCAGGTGCTGTTTGTAAGGCAGGTAAACGGCAGGCGAAGAATCCCACCATAGCTGTGAAGATTGATCGTTGCGTTTAAGTCTTTCCAGGTAACCCAGTATGTTCACAACGCCTCCTCCCTGAGTAATAAGATCAATTAAAAATCGCCAGTACTTCACGCATGTCGGCGATCGGTAATGCGCCGGCAGCCGCCAACTGTGCACGCCGGTGCGGTGGACCAAAACCCAAAACCCTTATATTGGCAGCGACGGCCGCCTGAATACCCGTAACACTGTCTTCAATAACCAGCGCATCAGTAACGGCAATATCGTAAGTGTCACAAGCCGTCAAAAACACCAACGGATCTGGCTTCCAGCGACCCAGTTCATAACAACTGAATATTCGCCCTTCGAAATAAGAAAACAGACCGGCAGTACGCAAGCAGTGTTCTATCTTGCTACGGGGTGCGCTGGAGGCAACGCAATACGGGACCCGCAAACTGTCCAGCACTTCAACAATCCCATCCGTCGCTTTTAAATCAAGCGTCAAGGCATCCAGCGCGCGCTGACGAAAGTGTTGCTCAAACTCATTGTCCAAATGAATATCTAAAATACATTCAGCTTCACGCAAACACTCCGCAATTCTGCGTCCGCGGAAGTGTTCGATAAAACGTGTCACATCAAGTGTCGCACTGCCAGGTGCACGTGCATTTAGCATGGAGATCAACACAGACAGGGTGATCTCTTCACTTTGGACGAGTACACCGTCGCAATCGAAGATCACTAACTTAGGCATGCCAACTAAGGCAGCGGTTTTTCCCTGAACTGGTAGTTCCCCTATATCGGCCGAAAGGCACATAGATACCTCTTGTAAGTGGCCCCGCGATGACTTCCGAACTACCAACGGAGCGGGTTGAGGTGTGCCTATAAGACACGGGCACAAAAAGCCTGTCAAACGCTTTTAAGCGGTTTTTTAGTATCTTATGGTTATTTTTTATAGTTCTGTTATTCCATTTTCCACCATGGTTGTAGTCGCTAAATTCACACGGCTGAACTTCCCTTGCGCACCGTCAGTCAGCTACTTGAACTCACGAAATAAAGGTCGGTGAGCAATGCGTATCTCGTTGGAGCGACAAGTGGCGCTGGTAACCGGCGCCAGTTCCGGAATCGGCGCCGGCGCGGCCAAGGCTCTGGCACAAGCCGGAGCGGCCGTGGTGCTGAATTACAACAGCCAGGCTGCCCCGGCCGAGGCATTGGCCAGGCAGATCAACGCCGAGGGTGGCCGGGCGATTGCCATCGGCGCCAACGTCTCTATAGAAGAAGAGGTAGAACAGCTGTTTGCCCAGGCCCTCGATGCCTTCGGCCACCTGGACATCCTGGTGGCCAACTCCGGCCTGCAGAAGGACGCCAACCTGGTGGACATGAGCCTGGACGACTGGAATACGGTGATTGGCGTCAACCTCACCGGCCAGTTCCTGTGTGCCCGGGCGGCCGTGCGCATTTTCAACCGCCAGGGCGTGCGCGAGGGTGTGTCGCGGGCAGCCGGCAAAATCATCCACATGAGCTCGGTGCACCAGCTGATCCCCTGGGCCGGACATGCGAACTACGCAGCGTCCAAGGGCGGCGTGGAAATGCTGATGCGCACCCTCGCCCAGGAAGTCAGCGAACAGCGCATCCGCATCAATGGCATTGCGCCGGGAGCGATCCGTACGGCGATCAATCGTGCGGCCACTGAAGGCGCCGCAGAGAAGGAACTGCTGAAGCTGATTCCCTATGGACGGGTCGGCGATGTGGAAGACGTGGCCAACGCCGTGGTGTGGCTGGCCAGTGATGCGTCCGACTACGTCGTGGGCAGCACACTCTTTATTGATGGCGGCATGAGCCTGTATCCGGAGTTCCGTGGCAATGGTTGATTTGAAGAACGAGCAACAAAGCCCCATCGATGCCCACGGCATCATCGGCGACATGCGCAGCGCGGCACTGGTGAACGACAAAGGCAGCATCGACTTCTTCTGCTGGCCGGAATTCGACAGCCCGTCGATCTTCTGCTCGCTGCTGGACAGCCCCGATGCCGGCATCTTCCAGCTCACCCCGGACCTGCCCAACGCGCGCCGCGAGCAGATCTACCTGCCCGACACCAACGTGCTGCAAACCCGCTGGCTCAGCGACGACGCCGTGGTAGAGATCACCGACCTGCTGGCCATCAGCGAAGAAATCGACGACCTGCCACTGCTGATACGCCGGGTGCGGGTGGTCAGCGGCACGGCCGAGATTCATCTGCGCTGCGCCGTGCGGCATGACTATGCGCGCACGCCCACACACGCGACCGTCGACAACGGCACCGTATGCTTCAGTGCCGACGGCCAGCCCGGCCTGCGCCTGTCCGGCAGCCATCCGCTGCAGATCCAGGACGGCGCTGCCGTAGCCCGCTTCACCCTGGACCAGGACGAAGGTGCCGAGTTCGTCCTCGGCGGCCAGGACGACGAACGCGTAGACAGCGGTTGCACCGACCTTGCCCTGGCCCACACCTTGAAATTCTGGCGCGGCTGGATCGCGCAATCGAACTACCGTGGGCGCTGGCGCGAAATGGTCAACCGCTCGGCCCTGGCCCTCAAGCTGCTGACGTCGCGCAAACATGGCGCAATCATCGCCGCCGCCACCTTCGGCCTGCCGGAAAGCCCCGGCGGAGAGCGCAACTGGGACTATCGCTACACCTGGATCCGCGATGCGTCGTTCACCGTCTACGCCTTCATGCGCCTGGGTTTTGTCGACGAGGCCAACGCCTATATGCGCTGGCTCAAGGGCCGCGTCAGTGACTGCTGCGGCCAGCCGACCAAGATCAATATCCTGTACGGCATCGACGGTCGCCAGGAGCTGCCGGAAGCCGAGTTGGAGCACTTCAAAGGCCATGGCGGCGCGAAGCCGGTGCGCATCGGCAACGGCGCGTTCGACCAGATCCAGCTGGACATCTATGGCGAGCTGATGGACGCGGTGTACCTGGTCAACAAGTACGGCGAAGCCATCTCCCACGAGGGCTGGAAGCACACAGTGGAAGTCGCCGACCAGGTCTGCGAAATCTGGAATACCGAGGATGTGGGTATCTGGGAGATGCGCGGCGAACAGCACCACTTCCTGCACTCGCGGCTGATGTGCTGGGTGGCGCTGGACCGTGCCATCCGCCTGGCATCCAAGCGCTCGCTGCCGGCGCCGTTCGCGCGCTGGGACCAGACCCGCCAGGCGATCTACGCGGATATCTGGAGCAACTTCTGGAACGAGGAACGCGGGCATTTCGTGCAGCATATCGGCAGCACGGCGCTGGACGGTTCGATGCTGCTGATGCCGTTGGTGCGCTTTGTCGCGGCGACCGATCCGCGCTGGCTCTCGACCCTGGAAGCGATCCAGAAAAGCCTGGTGCGCGACGGCATGGTCTACCGCTACCGCAACGACGACAGCCAGATCGACGGCCTGCAAGGCACCGAAGGCGCGTTTGCGGCATGCTCGTTCTGGTACGTCGAATGCCTGGCCCGCGCCGGCCAGGTGGAAAAGGCCCACCTGGAGTTCGAACAACTGCTGCGCTACGCCAACCCCCTGGGGCTGTACGCCGAAGAGTTCGACAACCAGGCCCGGCACCTGGGCAATACGCCCCAGGCCTTGAGCCACTTGGCGTTGATCAGCGCGGCGACGTTCCTGGACCGCAAGCTCAGCGGGGAGAAAACCACCTGGCAACCCTGAAATAGCCTGTGCACAATGGGCAGCCCTCCAGGCCACGGACAGGAACACCATGCGCCAGGTATTGCTGATCATCGATGTGCAACCCTCGTTCAACCCTCCCGCGTGGCTGGTGGACGGCATCAATGCCCTGCTGGGCCGCATGCCGTCAATCGCCACCGTGGAGCGTCACGACGAGAGCATTACCCCCTTCGCCCGTCAACTCGGCTGGCAACCGGCGCCGGATGACCAAAGCCTGATTGCGGCGGATCGTATCTTCATCAAGCACGGCTACGCGCCAACGCCCGAGACGGTTGCCTACCTGAAAAACATGGGGCCCGAGCGCGTGCTGGTGTGCGGCATCCAGACCGACACCTGCGTGCTGGCGGCGGGGTTTGCGTTGTTTGATGCCGGGTTGCAGCCGACGTTGATCAGCGATCTGACGATAGGCTCGTCGCTGGACAGGTCCGGGCAGTTGGGGGTGGACTTGTGGCGGCATCACTTTGGGCACGTGGTTGATCGAGACCAGGTCGCTGCCACCTTATGACCCCCTTTCCTACCCTGCACACTCAACGCCTGCAACTGCGGGAGCTGGTGCCCCAGGATGCCCCAGCGCTGTTCGCCATCTACCGTGATACCGACAGCATGCGCTGGTTCGGCGCAGACCCGATGGCCAATATTGCCCAGGCAAAGCGCCTGGTCGAGACCTTTGCCCAATGGCGTACCCAACCGAATCCCGGGACTCGCTGGGGGCTTGAGTTCGAGGGCCGATTGATCGGCAGTTGTGGCTTGTTCAAGTGGAACCAGGGATGGAACAGTTGCTCGCTGGCCTGTGAGCTAGCACCGCAATTCCGAGGCCAGGGTCTGATGAGCGAAGCGCTGCGCACCGCGCTGGAATGGGGTTTCAGGCAGATGTATCTGCAGCGGGTGGAAGCGCTGGTTCATCCACATAATCACGCGTCCCGCGCGTTGCTGGAGCGTCTTGGCTTCAAAGCCGAAGGAAAAATGCGAGAAGCCGGATTCTGGAACGGCCAGCGACATGATCTTGAAGTGCTGGGGCTGCTGGCGCGGGAATGGCCGTATCGATCCAGACTGGACAAGTAAGCCCGCGGTCCCAAAAACCACCTCTTCCCGTCACACCTTTCGGCTAGAGTTCCAGCATCTCTGGCCATTTGGTGAACCATGACCATGACCCCCCCACGGCTCCACGTACGCACTTCAATGCTCGATATGGCCTATGAAGCCCACGGCCCCATCGACGGCCAACCGGTGATCCTGCTGCACGGTTTTCCCTACGACCCACGTGCCTATGACGCGATTGCCCCGGTACTGGCCGGGCATGGCTGCCGTGTGCTGGTGCCGTACCTGCGCGGTTACGGCCCGACACGGTTTATCAATGCGCAGGTAATGCGTTCAGGGCAGCAGGCGGCGCTGGCCAAGGACTTGCTGGACTTCATGGATGCGCTGGCGATCCCGCAGGCCACGCTGGCCGGGTACGACTGGGGCGGGCGCGCCGCGTGTATCGTCGCGGCGCTGTGGCCCGAGCGCGTGCATGGGTTGGTGACCGGGGATGGCTACAACATCCAGGACATCGCCCAGTCGCTGAAGCCCAGGGCACCTGTGACGGAACATCGCTTGTGGTACCAGTACTACTTTCATACCCCGCGCGGTGTGGACGGCTTGACCGCCAACCGTGGCGAACTGTGCAAGCTGTTGTGGTCGCTGTGGTCGCCGTCCTGGGCCGAGGGGCCGGGGCTGTATGCGCAGACGGCGGCTTCTTTTGATAACCCGGATTTTGTCGAGGTGGTGATTCACTCCTACCGCCACCGCTTCATGTACGCACCTGGCGACCCGGCGCTGGAAGCCATCGAGCAGGCACTGGCGTTGCAGCCCGCGATCTCGGTGCCGAGCATTTCATTGTGCGGTGCCGATGATGGCGTGGGTCCGCCGCCTGAAGTGGATGACGACGTGGAGCATTTCAGCGGGTTTTACCAGCGCCGGGTGTTGCCAGGCGTGGGTCACAACATCCCTCAGGAAGCGCCGCAGGCCACACTGGACGCGGTGTTGGAATTGCTCGGCGAAAAACGTTCACGATAAGCCTGAGGCGTCACCGACAAGGCGCGCAGAAAGCTGCGACGCAGGGTTTCCTCGCAACCGAACCCACATTGCACCGCAATGCGTTTGACCGACGCCGTGCTATCGGCCAATTGCCGACGCGCGGTTTCGACGCGGATGAGCTCGACGGCACGTGCCGGGGTCTGGCCGGTTTCGGCGCGATAGTGACGTACAAAGCTACGCTCGCTCATGCCGGCCTGGGCGGCCAGGGTCGAAATATTCAAATCCAGGGTGAGGTGTTCGGCTATCCAGGCGTGCAGTTCGGCGAAGCGGCTGTCATCTTTTTGCAGGGACAGCGTCACGCTGAATTGCGACTGGCCACCGGGGCGCTTGAGAAACACCACCAGGTGCCGCGCCACTTCCAGGGCCACGGCGCGGCCCAGGTCCTCCTCCACCAGCGCCAGGCACAGGTCGATACCGGCGGTGACACCGGCGGAGGTCCAGACGGCGCCCTGCTGGATGAAGATCGGGTTGGACTCCACCGTCAGCGCAGGGAACTTGCGCGCCAACTCTTCACAACGGGTCCAGTGGGTGGCGACGCGGCAGCCGTCGAGCAGACCGCTGGCGGCCAACAGGAAAGCGCCGGTGCACACCGAGGTCATGCGCCGGGTGTATCTGGCTTTCTCACGCACCCAGTCCACCAGCGCCGGGTCTTCGGCAGCGCCGTACACGCCCCAGCCGCCGGCAATCACCAGGGTATCGCACGGCGCATCGACAGCGGGCAGCGTCTCGGCGACCAGCGCCAGGCCGGCGGAGGTCATCACCGGCTGCGATTGCGCGGCGATCACCGATACCGCGTAAGGCAAAGGTTCGCCGCGCTGGCGCGCCAGGTCATTGGTGGAGGCGAACACCTGCAGCGGCCCGGTGACGTCGAGCACCTGGGCGTTATCGAAAGCGAGTACATGGACGATTCGAGGCATGATTGGCGTGATTCGTGGGCTTAATGGCGCATCCGCCAAAGCCTAGGCCTCTAGAGTGAAGCCGTCCACCCCTTTATCGGAGCTTCATTCATGACCTTGCAGATCGGCTTTCTGTTGTTCCCCGGCATCCAGCAACTGGACCTTACCGGCCCCTACGACGTGCTCGGTTCCCTGCCGGACGTGAAGTTGCACCTGGTGTGGAAAGACCTGGCCCCCGTCACCTCCAGCACCGGCCTGGTGTTCACCCCGACCATGGCCTATGCCGACTGCCCGCCCCTGGATGTGATCTGCGTGCCCGGCGGTTCCGGCGTCGGCGCGTTGATGGAAGACCCGCAGACCCTGGATTTCCTCAAGGCCCAGGCACAAACCGCACGCTACGTGACCTCGGTGTGTACCGGCTCGCTGGTGCTCGGTGCGGCGGGTTTACTGCGCGGGCGCAAGGCGACGACACACTGGGCCTACCACGACCTGCTCGCCCCGCTCGGCGCCATTCCTGTGCAAGAGCGCGTGGTACGCGATGGCAACCTGCTGACCGGTGGCGGCATCACTGCCGGGATCGACTTCGCCCTGACCCTCGCGGCGGAGTTGTACAGCGAAGCAGCGGCGCAGTTGGTGCAACTGCAGATTGAATACGCGCCGGCACCGCCGTTCGATGCCGGTCGCCCGGACACCGCCCCCAGGCATGTGCTGGACGAGGCCAACAAGCGCACCGCCGAATCGCGCAGGGTACGCGGGGAGATCGTCGCACGGGCAGCTGCTCGGTTGGGTTGATACGCTTTCTCTGTGGCGAGCGGGCTTGCCACAAAAAGCTGACCCAACACGTTTAGTTAGGCCGGACGCGACATCACCGCCAGGCGCACCGCCAGCACTGTCAGCACCGTCGCCAGGCCCCACTTCTGCAACCAGGCGCCTTTCGAGCGCCTGGCGAAGAACCGGCTCAGCGCCCCGCCAGACATGCCCAGCAGCAGATGAAACACGCCCGCAATCAGGGTCAACACGCCCCCCAGCACCATCAACTGCACAGCGATGGACCCCGCCTCGGGCCTCACGAACTGTGGCAGGAACACCACAAAAAACAGCAGCGCCTTAGGGTTGAGCAAACTGTTGAGCATGGCTTGCAGGAACACCCGGCCCAGCGGCACCCGGCTGACGGGGCCAGCATCCACCCCAGGTTTTTTCTGCAAGGTCTTGAACACCAGCCACAGCAGGTAGATCACACCCGCATACCGGATCACGTCAAAGGATGGCGGCCAACTGGCAACCAGCGCCGTCACCCCGGTGGCGGTCAAGGCGGTCAGCAGCACGTCGGCCACGCCAATGCCCAGGGCAGACGCCATCCCGCCGCGCCAGCCGTGGGTCACGCCGTGGCTGATCACAAAGGCCATGTTCGGCCCAGGGGACAACAGCAACAGCAGCACAGCACCGGAAAAAACCGCCAGGGTCGCCAGGTCGATCATGCTCAAGCCTTCCACCGGGAAAAGCCTGCAGATTAGTCGGTGCACCGGCGGCAAACAAAAAATTGTGCTGGATACAGTGCGCGCCGGGAATTGCGAAGGGCCACGACCAACGTCTAGAATGCGAAACATTATCAATTAAGACAGCTGTGCCAGGATGCCCATGTCGAGCGATCACCCACTGGACCACGCCGCCATCGGCCAGCTTTACCACGCCCATCATTCCTGGCTGCGCGGCTGGTTGAGCCGGCGCACCGGGTGCCGTGAACACGCCGCCGACCTGGCCCAGGAAACCTTCGTGCGCCTGCTCAACGCGCGCAAACAGCAAACCTTGCAGCAGCCGCGCGCCTACCTGAGCAGCATCGCCCGCAGCCTGATGATCGACCAGTACCGCCGCCGCGAACTGGAGCGCGCCTATCTGGAAAGCCTCGCGCATTTTCCGCAACTCGAAGTGCCGTCGGAAGAAACCCGCCTGCTCATTCTCGATAGCCTGGAACGCATCGACCGCTTGCTCGACCAGCTCAAGCCGCGGGTGCGCGAAGCCTTCCTGCTGGCGCAACTGGACGGCCTGACCTGTGCACAGATTGCCCTGCGCCTGGGTGTGTCCAAGGCCACGGTGGAGCGTGACTTGTCCAAAGCGCTGCATGCCTGTTACCGCTTGCGTTATGCCGAAGGCTGACCCGCGCCTGGTGGACCAGGCCATCCAGTGGATGATCACACTGCGCTTCAATGTGGCCGACGACGCCAGCACCGCCGCGTTCGAACGCTGGCTGCACACCAGCGCCGAGCACCAGTTGGTGTGGCAGCGGGTGGCCGCAATGAATGACGATTTCAGCCAACTGCCGCCCCAGGTCGGCCGGCACGCCCTGCGCGGCGCGCGCCGACACATCTCCCGTCGTGAAGGCTTGAAACTGCTCGGCCTGGTTGCAGGTGCGGCCGGTTTGACCTGGCTCGGCCGCGACTACACGCCACTGCCTGCACTGATGGCCGACTACCGCACGGCCACCGGCGAGCGGCGCTGGGTGGCGCTGGACGATGGCAGCCGGATCCAGTTGAACAGCGCCAGCGCCCTCGACACGGCCTTCGATAAAGAGCGTCGCCTGGTGCGTTTGCGCCAGGGTGAAATACTGGTCAACACCGGCACCGATCACCGACCGTTCTGGGTACAGACCCGCGACGGCTACCTGCGCACCCTTGGCACGCGTCTGCTGGTCCGCGAAGAAGCCCAAGGCACACAGCTGGCGGTGCAACAGGGCACGGTGGCGGTGTTTGCCGACAGCCATGCGGGCAATGCCCGCCAGGTACTCAAGCCTGGCGAGCAGGTGTTGTTCAATCGCAGCGGCATTCGTCCGGTTGTCGGCAACGGCCTTGACCCCTGGGCCTGGAGCGACGGCGTGATCAGCGCCCAGGCGATGCGGCTGGACGACTTCCTCGCCGAACTGGCGCGCTATCGCAACGGCCTGGTGCGCTGCAGCGAGGCGGTGGCTGGGCTGCGAGTGTCGGGGACTTATCAACTGGACGACACCGATCAAGTGCTGGGCCTGATCGCGCAATCACTCAAGCTCGATCTCACGTACCGCAGCCGCTATTGGGTGACGGTTTCCGCGCGCGCGTAACCGCTCAAAAATAAATGAGGTGAATTCTCATTGCCGTTCGACCTGTAAGGAAAGGCCGATCAACAGGCCGGTTCTGTCCACTTCCTTCAGGAGCACCCCGCGGTCATGCAAGCGTTCCCCTCCCAACGTTCCCCCCTCAAGCGCGCCATGCAGGCCGCCTTGCTTGGCGCCTGCCTGAGCAGTGCCCTGCCCCTGGCCGTGATGGCCGATACACCGTCCAGCGACACCCAGGCCCGTGACTGGAACATCGCGGCCGGCGCCCTCGCCGCTGCATTGGATCAGTTCGCACGCCAGGCCGGTATCAGCCTGTCCTACGACGCCACCAGCGTCGCCGGCAAGACAAGCCCGGGCTTGAGCGGCCGCCTTGATCCTCAGCAAGCGTTTGAGCAATTGCTGCGCGGCCAGGGCCTTGAAGCCCAACGCCAGGGCAACAGCACCTGGATGCTATTGCCGCAAGTGGCCGACACCGGCGCGCTGAGCCTGGGCGCTACCCTTATCAACGGCGAACGCCTGGGTGTCACCACCGAGGGCACCGGGTCATACACCACCGGTGCAGTCACCATCGGCAAGGGCGAACACAGCCTGCGGGAAACCCCGCAATCGGTGAGTGTGATGACCCGCCAATTCATGGACGACCAGAACGTCACCACCATCGACGACGTAATGGAGCGCACGCCCGGCATCACCTCCTACGAGTCGCCCATGGGCGGCAAGTATTTCTACTCCCGTGGTTTCAAGATGCTCGGCCAGTACCAGTACGACGGCGTGCCCCTGGACATGGGCAAGGACTACGTCCAGGCCGACAGCTTCAGTGCGAACATGGCGATTTATGACCGCGTGGAAGTGCTCAAGGGCGCCGCCGGCATGCTCAAGGGGGCCGGCACCGCCAGCGGCGCGGTGAACTTTGTGCGCAAACGGCCACAGGCCAAGCCCACCACCAGCCTGTCGCTGTCGGCCGGCACCTGGGACAACTACCGCGCCGATCTCGACACCGGCGGCCCGCTGAATGACAGCGGCACGCTGCGTGGCCGCGCTGCCGTGAGCCAGCAGGATCGCGGGTCCTACATGGACATCGCCAAGCGCAAGGACCAGGCGTTCTACGGTGCGCTGGATTTTGACCTCACACCTGACACGACCCTGGGCGTCGGCGCCAGCTACGAGGATGTCGATGCCTCCCCGTGCTGGGGTGGCCTGCCGCGCTACGCCGACGGCAAAAGCGCCAACCTCAGCCGCTCGACCTGCCTTGGCCAATCCTGGAACGACTGGCAAAGCCGGCGTGCCACGTTCTTTGCCGACGTCACCCACCACTTCAACGATGACTGGAAACTCAAGGTCTCGGCAGTGCACAGCCGCAACCTGCAAGACACCAAATACGCCGCCAGCGAAGGCACCATCAACTACGGCGACCCGACGCCGACGGCCAACTCCTATGCAGCGCTGATGGACTACGACCACAGGGACTACGGCCTCGATGCCTATATCAACGGCAAGTTCGAAGCCTTCGGCCTGGAACACGAAGTGATCCTCGGCGCCAACGGCAGCCGCGGAACCCAGGACGACGTCTATGCAATCCAGAACCTGCCCAGACGCCAGAGCATCTACCAGCCAGACCACCACTTCCCGGAACCGGCCAACAGCACCTTCTGGCCGAACATGTACCGTGGCGGCACGGTCAAGGAAACCGCCACCCAATACGGTACTTATGCCACCTTGCGCCTGCGCCTGGCCGAGCCGTTGATGTTCATCGTCGGCAGTCGCGTGAGCTGGTACGACAACCGGCGCGAGTCCTATAACCTGGGCTGGGGCGAGTGGTCCCTGCAAGATGCGCACACCAAGGAAACCGGCGAGGTCACGCCGTTCGCCGCACTGATCTACGACCTCAATGAGCACCTCTCGGTGTACGCCAGCTACGCTGATATCTTCCAGCCGCAGAGTGCCTACGCTACGGCCGATGGCGCGGCGCTCAAACCGAAAATCGGCGACAACTACGAGCTGGGTATCAAGGGCGAATGGTTCGATGGGCGCCTCAACAGCTCCCTGGCATTGTTCCGTGCCATCGAGAAAAACGGCGCCGAAACCGACTACAACAGCTTCTGCCCGACCTCTGCCGATGGCTATTGCTACACCGATAAAGGCAAGGTGCGCGCCCAAGGCGTGGAGGCCGAAATCAGCGGTGAAGTGCTCGAGCGCCTGCAACTGTTCGGCGGCTACACCTACACCCAGACCAAATCCCTGAACACCATTGACAGCACAAAAGAAGGCGGCGTCTCCAACACCTATGTGCCTCGGCACATGCTGCGCGTGTGGGGTGACTACCAGCTCGATGGCGCACTGTCGAAATGGAGCGTGGGCACCGGAGTCAACGCCCAGAGCAGCAACTACCGCGTGCAAACCATCAAATTGGAACAGGCCGGTTACGCCACCTGGAACGCGCGCGTGGCGTATCGCCTCGATGACACCTGGACCGTGGCGCTCAACGGCAACAACTTGTTCGATAAAAGTTATTACAATACGGTCGGCACCGCCTCTTGGGGCAACTTCTACGGTGAACCGCGCAATTTTACCGTCAGTTTGAAAGGCAACTTCTGATCCGGTGAAAGCCCCGGTGGCAGGGTACTTAGTGCGCCCTGCCCCTCCCTCTTTGTCCCCCTTTCCTACCTCGCATTGAAAAAGGTTTTTCCTTTAAGCAGGAAAAATCTGACATTTGTTCCTACACTCAAAAACACACCCAATCACCGAGTGTTCGGACAAGGAACGTCAATAAAATGCCTAAGAAAAAGCCAGTTAACCTGTCTAACACGCCACCTCCGCACCATCGTCAATTCATTGACTGAACACATACCAAAGGAACACTCCTTTAGTCACTACCCCGCAAAACCCACTCAAATGGATAGCTGCATTTGGAATGGCTAGTTGCGTATTACCCAGCGTAGTCGTTCGACCCTAGTTCTGAAGCCAGTCACCGCTTATTGAACAAACCGTCGAACAGTGAAGCCTGGAGTGCAATGAGGGATGTTTGTATGCGAGAGAAGTCGTCCGTCGACAGCCTGTTCTTAACGCGCGCCGGTTTTGTTGAGTTCTTTGTTGTTTTCGTCAAGTTGGTCCATGGCCTGACGGCCATTCTGCCCCCCATGGTCCTGGTGCTCTTGCTCGACCCGATGGCCCCTGAGCTGCGCGCCCACTTCCTGGGCCTGCTGGTATTTTTCGCGGTCCTCACCATTATTTTGTTCCAGGCGCTGGGCATCTATTCCGAAGAACTGTTCAGCAATCGCCTGCGCCTGAAAACCAAGATCAAGGCCTGGTCGGCGGCGTTCTGCATCCTGCTGTTCATGTACCAGATCCTGCAAATGTTCCCGCAGTTGACCCCACGCAACCTGGTGACCTGGTACGTCGCCAGCCTGGCGCTGTTCTGCCTGGAGCGCCTGCTGATGCTGCGCCTGTATCGCAAGCTGATGCGTGCCGGCAAATTCCTGCAACGCACGGTGATCCTGGGTTTTACCGACACCGCCGTACACGTTGCCGATCACCTGCTGCGCAACGGTGACATCCGCTCCGGCCTGGTCGGGTTCATCGACGACCGCACCGAACGCATTCCCAAGGAACTGAGCAACCTGCCCCTGCTGGGCAACACCCGCGACCTGGAAAAGCTGATCCGCGCCGAGCAGGTCAACCAGGTGATGATCTGCCTGCCCTGGGCCGCCGAGCAGCGCATCCATGGTTTGGTCAACCGCCTGCGGCAGCTATCGGTGAACGTGATGCTGGTACCAGACATGGCCGCCCTGCGTTACGGCCACAGCAAGATTACCGACGTGGGCGGCATCCTGATGTTCAACACCTCGCAATTGCCGTTGCGCGGCTGGTCGCCGGTAATCAAGCGCTGCGAGGACTTGCTGCTGGCCAGCCTGGCGCTGGTATGCCTGTCACCAGTGATGCTGATGACGGCGATTGCGATCAAGCTCGATTCCAAAGGCCCGGTGCTGTTCCGCCAGAACCGCTATGGCTACAACGACAACGAAATCCGCGTGTTCAAGTTCCGCTCGATGTACACCGACCAGAGCGACTTCACCGCGGAACGCCAGACCACCCGCGAAGACCCGCGCATCACCCGCGTCGGCCGCGTCATCCGCAAGACCAGCATCGACGAGCTACCGCAACTGTTCAACGTGCTGCTGGGCAACATGTCCATGGTCGGCCCGCGCCCGCATGCCACTGCGACCAAGGCTGCGGGCATTCCCTTCGAAGTGGCGGTCAGCGAATACAGCTCGCGGCACCGGGTCAAGCCGGGCATCACCGGCTGGGCGCAGATCAACGGCTACCGGGGTGAGACCGACACCCTGTTCAAGATCCAGAAACGGGTCGAATACGACCTGGAGTACATCTCCAAGTGGTCGGTGTGGTTCGACTTGTACATCGTTTTCATGACGGTCCCGGCCGTCCTTTCCACCAAGGAAGTCTATTGATGAACACACTCAACGGATTGATTCCCTGCATTATTTCCGGTGGTTCGGGCACGCGGCTGTGGCCGGTGTCCCGGCAGAACATGCCCAAGCCGTTCATGCGCATGCGCGACGGCCAGAGCCTGCTGCAGAAAACCTTCCAGCGCGCGGCCAAGCTGCCGGGTGTGGAAAGCGTGCTGACAGTGACCAACCGCGACCTGCTGTTCCGCACCCTGGATGACTACCGCCTGGTCAACAAGGCCCATCTGCCCCTGGACCTGCTGCTGGAGCCGTTCGGCCGCAACACGGCGGCAGCGATTGCCGTGGCGGCGTTGCATGTGCAGGAGCATTTCGGCGGTGACGCGCAGTTGCTGGTGATGCCCGCCGACCATCTGATCCTCAATGAAGTGGCGTTCGCCGAGGCCGTGACCCAGGCCCGCGACCTGGCCGAAGCGGGCTACCTGGTGACCTTCGGCATTCAGCCGGATCATCCGGAAACCGGCTTTGGCTACATCGAACAGGGCGAGGCGCTGGGCACCGGCCATCGGGTCAAGCGCTTCGTGGAAAAACCCGACCTGGCCACCGCCCAAGGCTACCTCGCCGGCGGCAAACACCTGTGGAACGCCGGCATGTTCTGCTTCAAGGCCAGCGCCCTGGTGGACGAACTCGCCGCCCATGCACCGGACGTACTGGACGCTGCCCGCGCCGCGCTGGAGCACAGCCAAAGCCTGCAGAACAAGACCTCACGCCAGCGTGAGCTGGACGCGGACGCCTTCGGCAGCGCGCCGGATGTGTCCATCGACGTGGCGCTGATGGAGAAATCCAGGCAAGTCGCCGTGGTGCCCTGCGACATCGGCTGGAGCGACATCGGCTCGTGGGAAGCCCTGCGCCAGCTCACCCCCAGCGACGCCCATGGCAACCAGGTCAACGGCGAAGCGATTCTGCACGACGTGCACAACTGCTACATCGACTCGCCCAAGCGCGTACTCGGCGCCGTGGGCGTGCGCGACCTGATCATCGTCGACACCCCCGACGCCCTGCTGATCGCCGACGCCCAGCGCAGCCAGGACGTGCGCTACATCGTCGCCGAGCTCAAGCGCCAGAACCACCCGGCGTACAGCCTGCACCGCACCGTCACCCGGCCATGGGGCACCTACACCGTGCTGGAGGAAAGCAGCCGCTTCAAGATCAAGCGCATCGTGGTCAAGCCCCAGGCGTCGCTGTCGTTGCAGATGCACCACCACCGCAGCGAACACTGGGTGGTGGTCAGCGGTGCGGCGCAGATCACCAACGGCGAGCGTGAATTCCTGATCAACGCCAACGAGTCCACCTACATCCCCGCCGGGCACAAACACCGCCTGACCAACCCCGGCATCATCGACCTGGTGATGATCGAGGTGCAGAGCGGCGAGTACCTGGGCGAGGACGACATCGTGCGTTTCGACGACATCTACGGGCGCGCGCCCGCAGAAGTGAAGAAATGACATGCTCACCTCACTGATCATCCCGACCCGTAACGCTTCCAGCCATCTGGGCCGCCTGCTGCCGGCGCTGAAGATGCAAACCCTGCAACCCGACGAGATGCTGGTGGTGGACAGCGCCTCCAACGATGACACTGTGGCGCGCTTTCGCGAATTCGGGGCGCGGGTCGAGGTGATCGACGCGCGTGACTTCAACCACGGCGGCACCCGGCGCTGGGCCAGTGGGCAGGTGAGCGGCGACGCGCTGATCGTGATGACCCAGGATGCGATCCCCGCCACCCCGGAAACCTTCGCCAACCTGCTCGCCGAATTGCAGCAGGACCCGCTCAACGGCGTGGCCTACGGTCGTCAGTTGCCGCACCCCGATGCCGGAGTACTGGGTGCGCAATCGCGGCACTTCAACTACCCGGAGCAAAGCCGCAGCAAGAGCCTGGCCGATGCGCCGGAGCTGGGGATCAAGACCTGCTTCAGTTCCGACTCGTTTTCCGTCTACCGGCGCAGCGTGCTGGAGGCGGTGGGCGGTTTCCCGGCGGATGTGATCGGCAGCGAGGACGCCTATGTGGCGGCGCGCATGCTGCTCGAAGGCTACAAGGTGCGCTACGCCGCCACGGCGCTGGTGCATCACTCGCACGATTACAAGCTCATGGATGAGTTTCACCGCTACTTCGATATCGGCGTGTTCTACGGCCGCGAACCGTGGATCAAGCAGGCCTTTGGCGATGCCGGTAGCGAAGGCAAACGCTACGTGCTGGCTGAACTGGCGGCCTTGCGCAAGGCCGGTGCCTTGCACCGTGTTCCCGAAGTACTGGTGCGCAGCGCGTTCAAACTGCTCGGCTACCGGCTGGGCCATCTGGAGCGCCGCCTCCCCCTCGCCCTCAAGCGGCGCATCAGCATGTTTCCCGGTTATTGGAGGTGAGCATCATGACCCACAGGAAGTCCCCCTTGATGAAACGAACCCTGCTCGTCGTGGCCATGGTGGCCCTGGCCGCCTGCAATACGCCGGCACGCATCGTCCCGCCCGACAGTGACACCGTCGAGGCCGGCAAACGCGCCCTCGACCAGCTGGCACAATTGCCGCCGGCGGTGGAGCGCATCCGCATCGGCGACCAGTTGCGCATCGTCCGCGATGCCGGCGAGATGCCGACACTGTCGGCGTTCAACGTCAGCACCATCTATGAGCTGACGCTGTACACGGTGCAGACCGACGGCAAGATCAACTACCCGTTCCTGGGGCCGGTGCAGGTCGCCGGTCGCCAGCCGTCGGAGCTGGCCACGGAGTTGACCGGCAAACTCGCGCCCATCTACCGCGAACCGCGTGTGACGGTGAACATCAACCAGGCGCCGAGCGGCTCGATCATCGTCGGCGGCGCGGTGAACAACCCGACGGCGGTGCAGATCGCCACGGCCAACACCCTGGAACAAGCCATCATCGGTGCCGGCGGGGTCAGCCCGGCAGGCAACGCCAGCATGGTCGCCCTGCTGCGCGAAGACGCCCAGGGTGCCTATCGCGCGTACTTCCTGGATTTCAGCCAGTTGCTCAAGACCGGTCCCAACGGACGCAAACCCGTGCGCCTGCAACGCGGCGATGTGGTATTCGTGCCCAAGTCCAACGTGGGCGAACGCATCCAGGGGGTGGATACCTACATGAACCAACTGATCCCGTTCACCAAGTCGATCGGGGTTGGCTACAACTACACCCGAACCAGCGGCGGCAACAACTAAAGGAGCGACATCCCAATGATCGAGATCCGTTCTTTTCGTGATCTTCTGCGCTTGTTCTTCATCTTCCGGCATGAGTTCAAGCTGGCGGCGATTGCCGCGCTGGTGATCATCCTGCTGGGAGCGTTCCTGCTGCCGGCCAAGTACGAGTCCACCGCGCGCCTGTTGGTCAAGCCAGGGCGTGATTCGACCTTGCCCATCGAGATCAGCAACCGCCAGGCGCTGGTAATGCCCAGCACCCAACGCGACCCGATTGTCGACGAAGAGCGCCTGCTCACCGGCCGGCCGATCGTACGCGCGGTGGCCGAACATTACCTGGAAGTGATTGAAAACGCGCCGCCGCCGGAAGGTTTCTGGAAGCGCACCAAGTACTACGTCAAGAGCGGCGTGGGCGCGGTGTTCGATGGCCTGCGCGTAGTGCTTGAAACCGTCGGTATCGTGGAGAAAACCACGCCGGTGGAACGCCTGGCCGCCAGCCTGGAGAAAAACTTCGAGGTCAGCCACGCCGTCGGTTCCACGGTGATGGACATCAGCTTCAAGTGGGGTGACCCCGAGATCGCCCAGGCGGTGGTCAAGGATTGGGTCGAGACCTACATCAACGAGCGTACCGAGGCCCTGGGGCGCAAAAGCCTGTACGCGTTCTACGAAGGCCAGGTAGCCAACAGTGCCACCGAGATCAAGAGCTACAAGGAGCAGATCCTCACGCACCTGAACCAGATCGGCGCGGCGAGCATCACCGACCGCCTGGAGGATTTGTCCGAGCGCATCAACGTGCTGCGCGGTGAGACCTTCAACACGACGCGGTTGATCGCCTCGTCCGACAGCGCGATCCAGAGCACGCGCACCCAGCTCAAGGGCCAACCCAAGGAAGTCACCACCGTACGCCAGATCGCCCTGAACCCGCAGCAGCAGGATTTGCGTCGCCTGCTCAACCAGAAGCTGCTGGAAAAGGCCGACATGATGCGCACCTATACCGACAATGCGCCGCCGGTCAAAGCCCTGGACGCGTCGATCCGGGCCATGCAGATGCAGGTCAACAGCGAGAGCAACACGGTGCAAGCCTCGGAGAACCGTGCGCCGAACACCCTGGAAATTCACTTGCAGCGCGTGTTGCTGGATGAAACCAGCAACAACGTGGCGCTGCGTACCCAGTTGGTGCAACAACAGAAACAACTGTTGAACCTGGAAGAGCAACGCAAGCAGGCCCTGGAGATCGAGCCGGAGCTGGCTCGCCTTTCCCGCGAGCTGAACACCACCGAGCGCAACTACGCGCTGTACGTGGATAACCTGGAAAAATCGCGCATCGACCGTGAGCTGGACAACAGCCAGATCAGCAACATCGCCGTGATCGAAGAAGCCACCCTGAACCCGGGCCGCATCTTCCCGAAAACCCTGGTGATGCTGGTGTTGGCGATCCCGTTCGCCATCGTGGTCGGCCTGCTGGTGATCTACCTGTGCTACCTGCTCGACCAGCGGATTCACGACGGTGGCCTGGTGGAGCGCAAGTTCGGCCTGCCGCTGTGGACCACCCTGCCGGAGCTGGACACCTCCACCGCGCAAAGCACCAACGCGTTCAATGCGAGCATCTACCGTTTGTACAGCCTGCTGCAGCCCGAGCGCATTGCCGAACAGGGCGTGACCCTGGGCCTGACCTCGGCGCGTCACGGCGAAGGGGTGACCTTTGTGGTTGAGCAACTGCGCCAATTGCTCAGTGAAAACGGCATCAACGTGCGCGTCGGCGGGCCGCACGCTGCTGCGCCGGGTGAAGTGGTGCTGCTGGATGCCTCGGCCCTGCTGGACAACCGCGAGGCGTTCGTCGATCTGCGTCGCGCCGACCTGATCGGGCTGGTGGTGGAAGCGCGCAAAAGTACCGTGCCGGTGGTGGAGCATGCGTTGTCGATCCTCAACACCGCGTTCGGCAAGGTGGACGGCATTATCATCAACCGTCGCAAGTTTGAAGTGCCGGGCAAAGTGCTGCGCACCATCGGCAAGTACCGGGGAGCGTTCTGATGCGAATCGCCCTGCTCGCCCCCTTGCCGCCGGAGAAAAACGGGATCGCCGACTACGCGAACCATTTCCGCACGGCCTTGGAACACCTTGGTGTGACGGTGCTGACGCCGTTGGCCGGGGTGGCGGGCAACTCCGGAGCGATCAAACAGGCCATCGACGCGTTCGACTGGCAGGCCGTCGACCTGGTACACGCCGAACTGGGCGGCGGGCGCCTGGGGGAATTCCTGGCCTTGCGTGAATTGCGCAAGGCTTACCCCCAGTTGCCGCTGACCGCCACGGTGCATGACCCGGAACGCATCGTGTGGCGCCGCGAGCACCTGCCGTTCCCCTTGAACCTGATGGAAAGGTTGCCCAGCCCACTGCCGCAGGCAGCCGTGGTGCTGGCCGACCCGCTGACCCTGCGCGAAGAGCGCCAGGTCGCCAAGGGGCTGACCCGGCTGGTGACCCTCACCCGCCTGGGCGCCGACTGCCTGAGCCAGCGCATGCACCTGCCGGCCGGCAAAGTTGCGGTGATCAACCATGCCAATCTGCCGATCCCGGCGGCACCAATACCGCCCCTCGCCACGCTGCGCCTGCTGTATTTCGGGTTTATCTACCGAGGCAAAGGCATCGAAGACCTGGTGCAGGCACTGGCGGATGTGTTCAAGCAAGCCCCCGAATTGCGCGACCGCGTGCGCCTGACACTGGCGGGCGGCACCGCCGCGGAAATGGCGTTTGGCGCAGGCGGTAACTACCTGGAGCAGTTGAACGCACAGATCGCGGCGCTGGACCTGACCGACGCCATCGACTGGCGCCTGAACCTGCCGGCGGATGACATCGCCCAGACCATCCAGGCGCACCACGTGATGGTGCTGCCCTACCGTGAATCGAAAAAACTCGGCCTGCTGGGGCGCCAGCGTGGCACCAGTGGCGCACTGTCCTGGGCCACCGCCTGCGGGCGCGGCGCGATCACCTCCGACGCCCGCGCGTTTGCCGAGGAAGTCGCCAGCGGCAACGGCGCGATCTACCCCGAGGGTGATGTAGCCGCGCTCGGCGAACAGCTGCTGCGCCTGGCGCGTACGCCGCTGCTGGCCCGGGATTGGGCCGAACGGGCCGGCGAAATCGGCCGTGAGCGCGTGTGGCCGTTGACCGCGCGGAAATTCAAGCAGCTCTTCGAGCAGGCCATCACCGGAGCCCCCTATGGCGCGTAAACGCACCTACCTGGCCACCCTCGCGGTGGTCGCCGCCCTGGGCCTGACCGCATTCTTGTGGGGACGCCAGGCGGATGCCGAAAGCCATGTGCTCAAGGGCAGCAAGGAGGTGGTCTGGAAGGACTTCCTGGGGGTGAATGCGCAGTTCCTGTGGTTCAGCCCCGAGCGCTACCAGAAGCAGATCGACCGCCTCAAGGCCCTGGGCCTGGAGTGGGTGCGCCTGGATCTGCATTGGGATCAGCTGGAAACCGCGCAGAACCAATACAAGCTCGCCACCCTCGACGAGTTGGTGGGCAAGCTGCAGCAGAACCAGATCAAGTCGGTGTTTTACCTGGTGGGGTCGGCGCGTTTTATCAGCAGCGCCCCGCCGCTGTCGATGTACCCGGACCAGTACCCGCCGAAAGACCCCAATGTGTTTGCCAACCGCATGGCTCTGCTGTCGCAGCTCTACCCCAGCGTCGAGGCCTGGCAAGTCTGGAACGAACCGAACCTGCTCGGCTTCTGGCGCCCGGCGGCAGACCCTGCCGGGTACGCGAATCTGTTGACCGTCACCACCAACGCCTTGCGCGCAGTGAACCCGAGCAAACCGGTGGTGGCCGCCGGCATGGCGTTCTTCAGCGAAATGCCCAGTGGCCAGACCATGTTCGACGCCCTGGGCGCACTCGGCGTGGCCAGCCTGAATACAGTGATCTCCTACCACCCCTATACCCAATTGCCCGAAGGCAACGACCCGGCCAACCTGGACTTCATCGCCAAGACCACCCAGCTCAACCAGGCCCTGCGCCATGGCGGCGTGAACACGCTGTGGAGCACCGAGTGGGGCTGGTCAACCTACAAGGGGCCAAAAGACGCCCAGGACATCATCACCCTCCAGGCCCAGGCCGACTACGTGGTCCGCCGCCTGGCGCTGATGAGTGCGATGGATTTCGACAAGATCTTCCTGTTCACCTTGAGCGACCTCGACCAGCGCGCCAGCGTGCGTGACCGCTCCTACGGCTTGCTGGATATCGACACCAACCCCAAGCCCGTCTACACCGCCTTGAAGAACTTCCTCGACGTCAGTGGGCCGACGCTCACGCCGGGCGATCCGCCGGTTGCCGACCAGTTGCCCGACGGCCTGTTCAGCATCGGATGGACCCGCGCCGACGGGCGCAAGCTGTGGTTCTTCTGGTCGGCCCAGGGCGGCAACGCCCACTTGCCGGGCCTGGCCAGCGCCACCCTGTACGACCCGCTGCGCGGCACACAAACCCCGGTAAGCGGCACCAGCGGCCTGACCGTGCCGGTCAAGTCGAACCTGCAAATTCTGTTATGGGACTGAGGCCTGCCATGCGTATTTTATGGATCCTGCCCTACTCACCCTGGCCCGCCACCAGCGGCGGCAAGACGCGCCAGTTCCATCTGCTGCGCAACCTCGCCGCGCGCGGGCATCGGATCACCCTGCTTTTGCATGACAAACACCCGGTGTCGCTCAGCGACCGCCAGGTGCTGGAAGCGTTTCTCGAACAACTGATCATCCTGCCGCGCCGCCCTCTGCGCAGCGTCACGACCCTGTTGGCCGGGCTGTTTGCGCCGTACCCGCTGCTGGCCAGCGTGAATGGTTTGTCGGGTGAATTGCAGGACACCTTCAATTGGTTGCTGGGTGACCCTTGGGACGTGGTGCAAATCGAACACAGCTACAGCTTCCAGCCGTATGAAGAGGTGCTGGCGCGCAAGTCCCAACCCTTTGTGCTGACGGAACACAACGTTGAATCGGCCCTTGGCGCCGCCACGTATGACCGTTTGCCGGGCTGGTCGCTGCCGTTCATTCGCTACGATCAATGGCGCTACGCCCGCTGGGAACGCCGCGTGATGCGCCAGGCCGCCCAGGTGGTCGCGGTGACCGACAGCGATGCGCAGGTACTGGAAAAAATCGCTGGCAAGCCGGTGTCGGTGGTGGTCAACGGCGTGGATTGCGATCACTTCGCCGCCGCCCGTCCCGACCCAACCACCCAACGCGTGCTGTTTCTCGGCAACTACGAATACGCGCCCAATGTGGACGCCATCGAATGGGCCCTGGATGAAATCCTGCCCCAGGTCTGGGAACGCTGCCCCGACGTACGCATGAGCGTGTGCGGCTTCGGCATGCCCGATAGCTGGCGCGCACGCTGGCCGGACCCGCGTATCGAGTGGCAGGGTTTTGTGCCCGACCTGCTGAGCCTGCAATCGAGCTGCTCGGTGTTCCTGGCGCCGTTGCGCCATGGCGGCGGCTCCAAGCTCAAGGTACTGGAAGCCTTGGCCGCCGGCTTGCCGCTGGCAAGTACCGAGCAAGGCGTATCGGGATTGGACCTGGTGGAAGGCCTGGATTACCTCGGCGGGCAAACCGCTGCGAGCCTGGCGGATGCGGTGGTGCGCCTGCTGCAATTTCCCGATGCCGCCACGACCATGGGTGAAGCCGGCCGCGCCTATGTGCGTCGTGCCCATGACTGGAACGTCGCCGCCAGCCAGCTGGAAAAGGTCTACACGACCCTTTTGCCCCAGAATCAAAAGGAGCCCGCATGCGTGTAGGCCTGGATTACCGCACCGTCGGCACCTCGCCGCAATCGGGCATCAGCCGCCAGGTGTACGCGCTGGAAAGCGCCCTGCACGGCCTGCCCGGCATCGAGCTCGAGCGGTTTACCGTGGCACCCCTGGGCGATGAAACCCGCTTGCAGGCGCACTGCCCGGCCTGGGGTTGCGCCAAGACCGCCATGCACCAGCCGCAGAATCGCCTGCGCTTCGAAGCCGGGTTTCTGCCACGGGCGTTGCGCGAGCACCACATCGACCTGTACATCAGCACCTTCAACATGGGCCTGCCGTTGCCGCCCAAACCCAAGGGCCTGCGCACCGTGGTGCTGTTGCATGACCTGTTCCAGATCACCTTGAACAACTACCACGCCAACCGCTTGAAGGCGCTCATCTATAAGACCAGCGATCGCCTGTCGATCACCTACGCGGTGCACAGCGCCGACCGGGTGTGGACGCCGTCGCAGTACAGCGCCGATGAAACCGCGCGGTTGTTTCCCAAGGCCGCGGGCAAGATTCGTGTGCTGCCCAATCAGGTCGACGGCTTTACCGAACTGGCGGCGGACCTCGGCCCGCGCCAATTGCCCGAGCGCTATTGGTTGCTGGTGGGCACCCGCGAGCTGCGCAAGAACGTGCCGTTCCTGGTGGAGGCCTGGCAGCAGGCGCGGCGCCAGTCCCCCGGCGTGCCGGAGTTGGTGCTGGTGGGCAGCCTCGATCATTTGCCTGAAAACCAGCGCAGCCTGCCTGGGATTCGTGCACTCAGTGGCGTGTCGGATGCCGAACTGCATGCGCTTTACCGCCAGGCGTCGCGCCTGTGGCAACCGTCTTACGCCGAAGGTTTTGGCCTGCCGGTGATCGAAGCCCTGAGCGTCGGCACGCCGGTGGCGGTGGCCAGCGGCACATCGCTGGATGAAATCACCCCGCCGTCGGCACCGCGCTTTTCGCCCACTGATGGTCCAGCGCTGACGCAGCTGATGATCAGCCTCGGCGAGCGGGCCGCCGATGAATCGCCCGAACAATGCCGGCAGTGGGCAGAACGCTTTAACCATCGCGCCTATCGCGGGCGCCTGGCCGAACTGATCGAGGAGCTGAAGTGAACGTGAACCTGCCCAGCCTCGTCGCCATACTGTTCGGCCTGTTGTTCGGCGCCGCCGCTCTGCTGCTGTCGCCGGCCAAGGCGTTCCTCGCCGTGATCGGCCTGGCCGGTGCGGTGACCATCCTGCGTTTTCCGTTCTGGGGCCTGGTGCTGTTCGCCCTGGTCGCCACGTTCATGCCGTATTCCACGGTCAACCTGGGCATTCGCAGTACCGTCAGCGAAGCGATCCTGGCGCTGACCTGGGGCGCGGTCCTGTGGCACAACTTCCTGGCGCGCCTGCCGGATACGCCGAGCCTCACCCGTCGGCCCACCGACCAGATGCTGTTGTGGCTGATGCTGTTCAGCGTGTTCCCGTTCATCGTCGGCCAGGTCACTATTCACGCCGACACCAGCGGCGTCGCCAACTGGCTGCGCTGGTTGCTGAGCCTGTCGGCGGTGTTCCTCTGTGCCAAGTTGCTGGTGGACCACAAGCACCGCGAATCCCTGGTGATCGCCCTGCTGCTGGGCAGCCTGGCGATGCTGGTGCTGTCGATTGCGGTGTTCGTGCGCACACGCTCCGGGGCCGGTATTGCACCGGTGCTGGCGCTGTTCAATTACGGCAACTTCGATATGCTCAAGTTCGGCCTGGAGGCGATGTCGTCGCGCATGGGCTCGCCGTGGATGCACCCGAATGCCATCGGCGGGATCATGGCGTTGCTGCTGCCCCTGGCGTTCTGCTTCGGCATGACCGAGCAAGGCTGGAAACGCGCACTGGGCCTGGGCGTGGCGTGCCTGGGCGCCGCCGCCTTGCTGTTGGCCAGTAGCCGTGGCGCGATGGTCAGCCTGGCGCTGGTGCTGCTATGGATGGCCACGCGCCGGGTGCCGTACACCGGGCGCCTGCTGATGATCGGCGCGGCGCTGACGGTGGCGCTGGTGATCGCGTATCCGCCGTTGCAGGAGCGCCTGGCGACGATTTTCTCATCGAGCAACGCCAGTACCGAAGTGCGTTTCGACGAGTACCGCATGTTCCCGCAGGCGGTGATGGCGTATCCGTTCGGCATCGGCTTCAAGGTCGACCCGCCCGTCCCCGACACCCACTTGTTGGGCATTTCCAACCTGTGGCTGAACTTCATCTACAAGACCGGCATCGTCGGCATGCTGTTCTTCGTGGCCGTGACCGTGCGCTGGTGGCGTGAAGCCCGCCCGGAACGCGGCCCGATCCGCCTGACCAAGGACAACGCGCTGTGGCTGGGCACCACCGCCGGGATTCTCTCGGCACTGGTCAGCGGCCTGTTTGACCACTACTTCAGCTTTGCCGTGGTGATGGTCGCGCTGTTCTGGCTGATGGTGGGCATCAATGTGCTGGAAGCGCGGCGTCTGTTTCCGGCGCGCCTGCCGCAGGTGAAAAGCATAACGTCGCGCAAAACGCTGCTCGACGGCGTACAGCGCTGATGCTGGGCTCTGCCGCATGGCTGACGCTGGCGACGCTGCTGGGGCTGTGCCTGGGCTTTGCCCGTGAGTGGTTGCTGGTGGCGGCCTGGGGCGCGGGCGAGCGCAGTGATGCGTTCCTGATCGCACTGTTCTTGCCGGAGGCGCTGCGCATGTCGTTGGCCGGCGGTGTGCTGAGTGCAGCGGCGCTGCCGCTGTACCTGGCGCGCCAGGACGACGAGCGGCTGGGCTGGCTGGCGGTGTTGTTCCCGGCGTTGCTGTCGATCGCGCTGGTCACCAGCCTGCTGTTGACTGTATTGGCGCCGTGGCTGGTGCAACTGCTCGGGCCCGGCCTGGCCGCCAGTGCCACGGCGCTCGCCAGCAGCAACTTGCAGATTGTCGCCTGGTGTGTGCCGGGGCTGATGCTGCATGCGCTGTTCAGCATTGCGTTGCAAGCCAGCGAGCGCTTTGTACTGGCGGGCCTGGGCTCGTTGCTGTTCAACCTGCCGCCGGTGGCCTACCTTGCCTTCGCCGGCACCGCCACTCAACCTCACTCATTGGCCCTGGCCTGCCTGGCCGGCAGCCTGTTGATGCCGTTGGCGTTGCTGCCGTCGATGTGGCGCCAGGGCTGGCGGCCGTGGCATTGGCAGCGGTCGTGGGCACCACTGCGGGAGCTGGGCCAACGCATCGGCCCGCTGCTGTTGAGCAACGGCGCCAGCCAGGGCCTGGCCTTGATCGAACGGCTGGTGGCGTCCTTGCTGGGCGAAGGTGCGGTGACCTGGGTCAACCTGGCGCGCAAGCTGATGAACCTGCCGCTGATTGCGCTGATGAGCCTCAACCAGGTGTTGCTGGGCATGATGAGTCGGCGCCAGGGCGACGAGCGCCTGGCCCTGCTCAAGCGTGGCCTGGAAACCGCCAGCGTGCTGACCCTGCCCGCCGGAGTCGGCCTGGTGGCGGCGGCGCCGAGCCTGGTGGCGTTGCTGCTGCCCAAGCAATCGCTGGACTCGCCGTTGCCGCTGCTGCTCGCCTGGTTTGCCGTACCGCTGGTGTTCGGCGCCTGGAACGCCCTGCTCGCGCGCTACGCCTACGCTGCAGGCGATACGCGCCAGCCATTGCGTTGTGAACTGCTCGGCAGCCTGGCCAATGTGCTGTTGCTGGGCGTGCTGCCGTTTGTGTTCGGCCTGGCCGGGATTCCGCTGGCTGCGCTGGCCGGCGTGCTCTGCACCGCGTTGCTGCTGATGCAACGCCAGGCCTTGCTCGGCGCCCTGCCCTGGGCTCGGAGCTGGCTGCTCAGCGCGGTGCTGATGGGCGTGGCGGCGTTGGCGCTGTTTCGGATTGAAGGCGTGTGGCTGCAACTGGGGCTGAGCACCCTGGCTGGCGCGGTGGTATTGCTGGGCATGGCACTCTGGCTGAGACCGTGGCGCAAAGCATGAATGATCGATCAGGACAACTCATATGAAACATCGCTGGATTCAAATGGATATCGCCAAAGGCATCGGCATCCTGGTGATCGTGTTTGCCCACAGTTGGTTCGTCGCCACTTCGCCGGACTTGCTATACCCGGTGCTGGCGTCGTTCATCTTGCCGCTGTTCTTTTTTCTGTCGGGTGTGTTCTTCAAGCCCGAGCAGCCGTTCGTGGAGATGGCGATACGCAAGGCCGATGGCCTGCTCAAACCGTTTTTCTTCACCATGCTCACCTATGTGATCGTGCGCAGCATTCTGCGTGGCCAGCCGCTGTTGCCGGATATCGGCGGTGTGCTGTACGCCTCGGTGGATACCATTCCGTGGCAGGCGCTGTGGTTCCTGCCGCACTTCTGGGTGGCGATCCTGTTCAGTTGGGTGATGCTGCGCCTGATCCAGCGCCTGAAGCTGTCGCTGTTGCTCAGTTGCGCGCTGGTAACGCTGCAGTTGATTGTGGGCGTCTGGATGCTGCCGTGGTTCTGGCAGTTGCCAGTCGCGCTAGGCGGGCATACCTGGGTGCTGCCGGGCCTGCCATTCAGCCTGGATATCACCTTGATCAGCAGCACTTATTTCATTGTCGGCTACCTGCTGCGTGATTGGCTGCGCACCCACGCGGGCTCCTGGCTGACCCTGTTGATTTCGATTGCATTGTTCGTTGTGGTGTTCACCTTCACCTGGGACACCATGGACCTGGCGCAGCGACGCTACGACCACTGGTTCTGGACCACCCTGCCGGCCGTGATCGGCGTGTACGCCTGCTGGGCGCTGGCGCGCGTATTGATGGTGTCGACCTGGGTCACGCGGGCCATGACCTACATCGGTCAGAACACCTTGATCCTGCTGATCTTCCACGGCGAGATCCAGCACAAGACGGTCGACCTGCTGGAGCGCCTGGGGCTGCCCGCGTTTGTCGCGGCCTGCGTGGGGTTTGTGGTGGCGGTGGTGGTGCCGTTGTTGATCGGGGAAGTGATCAAGCGGGTGGCGTTCCTGCGGTTTTTCTACTTTCCGTTTCCGGTGCGCAAGGCGTCTGTCGCAAAAACGGCGCCTTGAGGGCGCCGTTCAATCATTGCGTCAGAAAGCGTATTTGACACGGGTCATCAGGTTGCGCGGCGCTCCGTACACGCCGTGGTTGCCGGCGTAGCTGAAGTACTCGCGATCGAGCAGGTTGAAGGGGCCGGTGACGTAGAGATCAAGGACTTAGAGGTCGCGCGCGAAGAACAAGGCGTAAATGATAACGTTTATCATATTCTTCGCAGAGCTGTTACTGCAGGTTTCTGCTGCGGGAGCCGACTGCCCAGCTCCCGCACAGGATCAGTCGTCCAATGGTTGCGGCGCGGCATGCTTGGCGGGCTTGCCAGGTTTGGTGCCAGCCTTGGCACCCTGCTTCTCCGCTGGTGCGGCGGCGGGTTCAGGCTCGGCCGGTGCAGCGGTTTCTTTCTCGGCCATCGGCATCTGGTCGATGGCGCTGAAGAATGCCTTCAGGTCGAGGGTATCCGGCGGTACGGTCTTCTCGAGTTTTTTCTCGCCGTCCTTGCCCACCAGGATCACTTTGGTGCCACTGCCGGCGCCCAGCTTGAGGGCACGGATCAGCGCGTTGGTTTCCGGCGGGGTGAGTTTCCTGCTGTCCTTGGGGTCCTTGGCGAATTTCTCGCCTTCAGCACCGATGCTGCCGAACTTCACGGTGTAGAACACCATGCTGCGTTCTTCAAAGGACTGCTTGGTCGCAGGCTCGTCCAGCTGATTTTTGACCTTGGCCAAGGTGTCGTTGCCTGCATCAAGCTCCACCACCACCAGCGGCCGGGCCTTGCCCAAGTCCTGCTTGAGCGGGTTGATATCATCAGCAGCCAACAGCGGCCCCGTAAAAGCCATCAAGGTAGCCAGGGTCAGCGACCGGATGAGCATGCGCACCTCCTTTGAATTCCATGCAGGGTTCTTGAGTTTCATGTCTGCGACAGTCAAATTCAAGGATGATTCCTACACCACTTTAAGAAAGCGTAGGACAGGACGCCCGCCACGCAAGGGTTTGATGGCTGCGACTGTCATTGTTTCCACTGATTGCGGAAACATCATGAGACCTTCCACTCCGGCCAATGCCGAGCAAATACGGGCGCGACGATGGGGTCGGCGTCCACTTGTGCCAGGCTCAGGGCAAAGCCTGGCGCCAGGCCGCTCAACGCGTCGCGTGCCTCATCCCAGCGCGACACCGCCGCCGCCATCAGGCCCAGTGCATTCGGGGTGTTGTCCGGGGCAAACAACTGGTCGGCAAACTGACCGGCGAACACCACCCAGGCCTGGTGAAGGTAGCGTCGTGTGCCGGTGACAAGCTGGGCCTGCACGGTTTCGTTGACGTTACCGAGCCAGCGTTGCGGGTAGTCGATGATGCCGATCGCCGAGTAGCAATTGGCGGCGATATACACCAGGCCGCGAATGATCTGCGCGCGGTTGCCGGACAACAGGTGGGAGGCGGGAAATTCCAGGCCCAGGTGGATCAGGATCGCTGCGCTTTCCGTCAGCACCTGGCCGTCAGGCGTCACAAGGGTCGGCACCTGTTTGAGCGGGTTGATACGAGCCAGTTCGTCACTGCCCTCGCCCTCTGCCCAGGAAGCCGCGTCGACCCTGCGCCACGGCACCGCACAGCGCTGCAGGGCAATTTCGATCATGCAGGAGCCGGATTCGTCGATGCCGTAGAGCGTATACATGGACCTGTCCTCCTAGCGTTGCAGTTTGGCCTGCAGGTTGGCTTTTACCTGCGGCCACTCCGAGTCGATGATGCTGAAACGCACCGAGTTGCGCTTGCGCCCGTCGGGCATGATGCGTTCGTGACGCACGATGCCTTCCTGCACGGCGCCGAGGCGCAGGATCGCGACGCGGGACTTTTCGTTGAGTTCATCGGTGGTGAATTGAACACGCACACAGCCGAATACTTCGAACGCGTAGGTCAGCAGCAACAGTTTGGCTTCAGTGTTGATGGCGCTTTTCTGGGTGGACAGCGCCAGCCAGGTGTGACCGATTTCCAGTTTGCGGTTGACCCGGTCGACCTTCCAGAACCGCGTGCTGCCGACCACCTGGCCGGTGTCGCGGCGCACCAGGGTGAACGGGATCACGCTACCGGCATCGCGCCCGGCCAGGGCGGTGTCGATGTACTGGTCGACAGTGTCCGGGCCCGGCACGTTGGTGACCTTGAGGTTCCACAATTCGCCATCGGCGGCGGCCTCGAGCAAGGCGGCCTTGTGTGCCCGTTGCAGGGGTAGGAGTTCGACCGTAGTGCCGGTCAAGGTAAGTTCGGTCATGGGGCTGCGCCGTCAAGGTGGTCGTCAGTGACCAAGAGTGCAGGCTCGCGCACGGACGAATCAAGCGTTTTAAAACAGACCCATTTGCCCGCCGACCAAGGTACTGAAATCGTCATTCACGAATGGCAGGATCGCATCGGCCACCGGCTGCAATTGCCGGGTGACGTAGTGATCGTAATCGATGGGCGCTTGCCGCACCTCCATCGGCTCGGGGCCGTTGACGCTGATCACGTAGCTGATCCAGCCGCCGCGCTGGTATTGGCGCGGGCGGTTCAGGCGGTCGTTGTACTCATCGGCCAGGCGCGCGGCGCGCACATGGGGCGGCACGTTGCGTTCGTAGTCGTCCAACCGGCGGCGTAGGCGTTTGCGGTAGATCAGCAACTCGTCGAGCTCGCCGCTCAGGGTGCGGCGCACGTAGTCGCGGATGTAGTCCTGGTGCGGCTGGCGATGGAAGATGCGCTGGTAGAGTTCCTGCTGGAAGCGCCGGGCCAGGGGCGACCAGTCGCTGCGCACGGTTTCCAGGCCCTTGTAGACCATGTCCTCGCTGCCATCGCTGTGCACCACCAGGCCAGCGTAGCGCTTTTTGCTGCCCTCCTCCGCGCCACGGATGGTCGGCATGAGGAAGCGCGTGAAGTGGGTTTCGTATTGCAGTTCCAGGGCGCTTTGCAGGCCGAACTCGGTGTGCAGGTGCTCGCGCCACCAGTCGTTGACGTGCTGGACCAACGCCTGGCCGATGCGGCCGGCCTCGACTTGGCTGTGGGCTTTGCCGAGCCAGACGAAGGTGGAGTCGGTGTCGCCGTAGATCACCTCGTAGCCTTGGGCTTCGACCAACTGGCGGGTCTGGCGCATGATCTGGTGCCCGCGCATGGTGATCGACGAGGCCAGCCGTGTATCGAAGAACCGGCAACCACTGGAGCCAAGCACGCCATAGAAGGCGTTCATGATGATTTTCAGGGCCTGGGACAACGGCGCGTTGTGTTCGCGCTTGGCCACTTCGCGGCCTTCGGAAACTCGCGCAACGATGGACGGCAAGCAATGTCGGGTGCGGGAAAACCGCGCGCCGCGAAAGCCTTCCACCGATTCACTGTCGTCGGGGTGCTTGAGGCCTTCGACCAGGCCGACCGGATCGATCAGGAAACTGCGGATGATCGACGGGTAGAGGCTTTTGTAATCGAGCACCAACACCGATTCGTAGAGGCCGGGCCGTGAGTCCATGACGAAGCCGCCCGGACTGGCCTGGGGTGGTTTGTCGCCCAGGTTAGGCGCGACGAAGCCCTGGCGATGCATCAACGGCATGTACAAATGGGTGAACGCGGCGACGGAGCCGCCGTTGCGGTCGGCCGGCAACCCGGTGACGCTGGCGCGTTCCAGGAGGAACTTGAGCAGTTCGGTCTTGGCGAAAATCCGCGTGACCAGCTCGCAGTCCTTGAGGTTGTAGCGAGCCAGGGCGGGCTTGTCCTCGGCGAACATGCGGTTGATTTCGTCCATGCGCTGGTACGGCGTGGAGATGTCCTTGCCTTCGCCGAGCAGGGTTTGCGCGACGTTTTCCAGGCTGAAGGATTCGAAACTCCATGTCGCTGAGCGCAAGGCCTCGATGCCGTCGATGATCAACCGCCCCGCTGCCGCCGCGAAGTAATGGTTGCGGCTGCCGTGTTCGCGCCAGGCCATCGGCTCGTCGCCCCGCCCGAGCATCAGCGGCACGTTGAGGCGCTGGGCATGTTCGTGGAGCACGCGCAGGTCGAATTGCACCAGGTTCCAGCCGATGATCGCGTCGGGGTCGTGCTCGGCGAGCCATTGATTGAGGCGCTCGAGCAGTTGGGCGCGGGTGTCGCAGTAGTCGAGCTTGAAATCCACCACGTCAGTTTTGTTCGGCGGGCCGAGCATGTACACCTGGCGTTCGCCGCAGCCTTCGAGAGCGATGGAATACAGATCGCCCTGGGCGGTGGTCTCGATGTCCAGGGACACCAGTTTCAGCGGCGGGCGGTAGTCGGGCGCGGGTTTCATCTGCGCATCGCAGAGTGCGCCGGTAGCGTCGGGGGTGCCGCCGAACCACACGGGCGCGGTGATGAAGCGCTCCATCATGTAGCGCTCGGGTGGGCGCACATCGCCCTCATAGACGTCGACGCCCGCAGCGCGCAGGCGTTTTTCCACGTCCATCGCCTGGCGGTGCTGGCGGGTGTACAGACCCAGGACCGGGCGGTGATGGAAATCGCACAACTGCAACGGGCGCAGTTCGATATCGCGCTCGCCCTTGAGCAGCCAATCCAACGGCTTGCGATGGGCTTCGGGGATGAACATCACCGAGGTCTGCACAGGTAGGCGGATAAACCTCGGACCCTGGTCGGTGGCCAGCCAGAAACTGACCTCCGTGCCCGCCGGGGTATCGCGCCAATGCCGGGTCAGGACAAAACCCTGCTGTAAATCCACCGTACCGCACCTCAGGAATCGCTTTCAGGGCGTGATTCTACTCGGCATCCGAACGCGCGGACCTTAATCTCACAAAATTGTTGCATGACGTTAATAATAATTACTATCATTTGCACTGGGGTTGTATCCGCGCAGTGAGGAAGCGCAACCATTGTTGCCCTTTCCCTCACCATTGACGGTTCACCGTCAGGATCGACCATGCCCGCCCGTATTCCATTCGCTGTGCCGTATCGCCCCACCCTGCTCGCCCTGTGCTGTTCCCTGAGCCTCTCGGCTCACGCCAGCCAGGAAACCGGCACGCTGGAACTGGGCGCCACCACTGTCAGCGCCGAGGCCCCTGCGCCAGGCGCCCTGCCCCCGGTATACGCCGGCGGCCAGGTGGCACGTGGCGCTCAGTTGGGGGTGCTGGGTAACCAGGACATCATGGACGTGCCGTTCAGCATGTCCTCCTATACCGAGAAATTGATCCGCGACCGGCAGGCCGAAACGATCGGCGATGTACTGCTCAATGATTCATCGGTGCGCCAGGCGTCTGGCTATGCCAACCAGGCACAGACGTTCATGATCCGAGGCCTGCCGCTCGCCGGTGACGACATGTCCTTCAACGGCCTGTACGGCATCCTGCCGCGTCAGATTATGTCCACCGACGCCCTGGAGCGTGTGGAAGTGTTCAAGGGGCCGAATGCTTTCATCAATGGTGTGACACCGACCGGCTCGGGGATAGGCGGTGGTGTGAACCTGCAACCCAAGCGCGCCGATGACCTGCCACTGCGTCGCTTCAGTACCGATATCAGCAGCGATGGCCGGGTGGGCGAGCATCTGGATATTGGCCAGCGCTTCGGCGAGGACAACCAGGTTGGTGCACGCGTGAACCTGTCCCAGCGCGAAGGCGATACCGGCATCGATGATGAAAATCAGCGCTCGAAGCTGTTCACCGTGGGCCTGGACTACCGCGGTGATGCGTTGCGTCTGTCCAGTGATTTCGTGTATCAGAAGCAGCGCATCAACGGTGGGCGTAATTCGGTATTCCTTGGCACGGCCACCCATGTGCCGGATGCGCCTTCGGCAGACACCAACTACGCGCCGAGCTGGAGCAGCACCAACCTCGAAGACACCCTGGGGATGCTGCGCGCCGAGTATGACCTGAACGACAACTGGACGGCCTATGCAGCAGGCGGTGCCAAGCACACCCGGGAAATGGGGCGCTACTCGTCGGTCACGCTGACTGACAACAGCGGCAATGCCCTGGCAAGCCGCTCGACCATCGCCCACGAAGAAGACAACCGCAGCTTAATGGGCGGGTTGAACGGCAGTTTCCAGACCGGCCCTGTGAGCCATCGACTCAACTTTGGCCTGGCCGGTATCTGGACTCAAGCACGCAATGCCTATGTGTTCAACGCCTCGTCGACGGCTACCCGAACCAATATCTACGACCCTGTGACCGGCGCTCCGCCCACCCTGAACAACCCGCGCAATACGCCAGGCACTGATTTCAGCGACCCTACCATTACAGGCAAAACATTCTTGCGCAGCGCAGCGGTGTCCGACACCCTGGGCTTCTTCGATGACCGCCTGTTGGTCACGCTGGGCGCGCGCCGCCAGCAGATGGTGGTACAGGCTTACAACTACATGAGCGGTACGCGCACTTCCAACTATGACGAGTCAATTACCACGCCAGTCTACGGCCTGGTGTTCAAACCGTGGCAACACGTGTCCTTCTACGCCAACCGCATCGAAGGCCTTGCGCAAGGCCCGACGTCGCCGGTCAACTCGGGTAACCGGACGATCATCGGTGGCGGCCAGGCGTTTGCGCCCGCTCGCTCCAAACAAATCGAAGCGGGTGTGAAGGTGGACATGGGCACCTATGGCGCCACGCTGGGTGTATACCGTATCGAACAGCCTGGGGCCGGCTACGTTCAGGTCATCGATGCGACTACAGCGCGCTATGTGCGTGAAGGCCAGCAGATCAACAAAGGCGTGGAACTGAACGTCTTCGGCGAGCCCCTCAGCGGCCTGCGTTTGCTGGGCGGTGTGACGGTGATGAAGACCGAACTCAAGGACACGCAAAACGGCGCCAATGACGGTAACCGAGCAATCGGCGTGCCTTCGTTCCAGCTCAACGCCGATGTGGAGTGGGATGTGCCTGGCCTGCAAGGCGTAACCCTCAATGGCCGCTGGCTGCGCACGGGCGGGCAGTACGCCGACGCCGCCAACAACTTGAGCTTGCCGACGTGGAACCGCTTCGATATAGGCGCGCGTTACAACTTCAAGGTTGCCAAGCGTGATGTCACCCTCGGCGCCACCGTGGAGAACGTCGCCAACACGAAGTACTGGGAATCGGCCCAGGGCGGTTTCCTGAGCCAGGGCGACCCGCGTGTTGCCAAGTTGTCGGCGACTGTAGACTTCTAAAAAGCACTACAACGAAGTGAGCCCGTTGTTGCAGTCATGCCTGGCGGGCTTGGTTCAGGTAGTTTTCGATGTTGCCCATTTGTTCATCCCAGCCCCGGGAGTTCATCTTGAAGGCCTTTTGCCGACGGGCTTCTGGCACCGTGTCGAAGCCGGACTCGACCACCCGCAATAGAATGCCTGGAGCACGGTCTTCAAGGGTGAACTCCACCAGCGTGGGGGTTTCCTGGTCATAATCGACACCCGCCTCGACCGCGAAAGGATGCCACCAGAAGGAGAACAGCGTTTGCGGCAGGATGCGTTCGATCCTGGCCTTCCAGATCACATGTTCATAACCCGGATAGGTGATCGGTGCCTCGATGGTTTGCCCGGCAACAAAGGCTTTGCCTTCGAGGGCGATACCAAACCATTGGCCGAACTGCTCGGCATCGGTGAGGGCTTCCCACACCTGTTTGCGTGAAGCGTTGAGCAGGACTTTCCGTTCGATTCGATCCAATACGTGCATAAGTCACCTCCTCCATTGACAGTAGGTGACATCGAACAATGCGCAACCTGGGATTGTAAGCAATGATGATGACCCCTTTATTGATCCGGCAATTACGTTATGACTGACCCATTGAATGGAAGTTGCTTCTGCAAGGGCGTGCGGTATCAGGTGAGGCGTCTGGACATGCCGATCAGCCACTGCCATTGCGACAGCTGCCGCAAGGTGCATGCAGCGGCATTTGTCACGACAGCCGGCGTGATGCGCGAACACTTTCGTTGGACCCAGGGTGTGGAACTGCTGGCGTCTTTCGAGTCGTCGCCGGGCAAGCTCAGGCATTTCTGCTCGCGTTGCGGCTCGCACCTGATGGCCGAACGAGGGCATCAACCTCACGTCATTGTCCGGGTGGCGACGCTGGACGATGATCCGGGCTTCAAACCCACCGCGCACATCTGGATGGCCCATGATGTGCCCTGGCTTGCCCATGAAGGCGTAGAGCAATGGGACGAGTGGAAAGCCTGATTTAAACCTTTGGGTCTCCAGGTGCTTTGGCCGGCGTTGCGTATTGCGGTTTCAAGTGACCTTCCTGGTCGAGCAACCAGGCGTCCATGATCTGGCGTACGACCGGCCCAGCAACGCGACCGCCGGCTTCACCGTTTTCGATCATCACCGAAATCACAATTTTCGGGTGTTCGGCTGGGGCGAAGCCGACGAACAACGCGTTGTCGCGGTGGCGCTCCAGGGTCTTTTCACGGTTATAACGCTCGCCCTGCTTGATCGCGACCACCTGTGCGGTACCACTCTTGCCAGCGATACGGTATTGCGCGCCTTGTGCGGCAGCACGGGCGATACCGCGTGGGTCGTGCATCACCAATTGCATGCCATGGTTGACCTGCTCCCAATCACGTGGATCCTTGAGGACCACATTGGGCATAGGGTTTTCATCCACCGGTGGCACGCCGTTAATGGTCTTGGCCAAGCGGGGTCGGTTCCACACGCCTTTGTTGGCGATCAGCGCGGTGGCTTGGGCCAGTTGCAGCGGTGTGACCTGCATGTAGCCCTGGCCGATACCGAGGATCACGGTCTCGCCCGGGAACCAGGGTTGGCGGCGAGTGGCGCGCTTCCAGGCCTGGGAGGGCATCAAGCCAGCCGACTCTTCAAACATGTCCAGCGACACTTTCTGGCCCAGGCCGAATTCAGCCAGGTAGTCGTGCAGGCGATCGATGCCCAGCTTGTGGGCCAGGTCGTAAAAGTAGGTATCGTTGGAGCGCATGATAGCGGCGTCCATGTCGACCCAGCCGTCACCGCTGTGGTTCCAGTTGCGGTATTTGTGGTCGAAATCCGGCAGTTGGTAGTAACCGGGATCGAACACACGGGTCTGTGCAGTGACGACACCGCTGTCGAGACCGGCGATGGCGACTTCCGGCTTGATGGTCGAGCCCGGCGCATAGAGCCCGCGCAGGACGCGGTTGAACAGTGGCCGGTCGATGGAGTCATGCAGCGCGGCATATTCCTTGAAGCTGATGCCGGTGACGAACAAGTTAGGGTCGAAACTCGGTTTGCTGACCATGGCCAGCACTTCGCCTGTTTGTGGGTCGAGGGCAACCACCGAGCCACGGCGATCGCCCAAGGCTTCTTCTGCCGCCTCCTGAAGGTGGACGTCGAGGCTCAGTACTATGTTTTTGCCGGGGATCGGATCGGTGTGCTTGAGTACACGCAGCACACGGCCCTGGGCGTTGGTCTCGACCTCTTCATAACCTACGTGACCATGCAGCTCGGACTCGTAGAAGCGTTCGATGCCGGTCTTGCCGATGGATTGAGTGCCGCGGTACTCAACCGAATCGAGGGCTTTGGACTCTTTCTCGTTGATCCGTCCCACGTAACCGATGGAATGCGCAAAGTGGGCGCCCAGGGGATAGTGGCGAACGAACTGAGGTTCTACATCAACCCCTGGCAGACGGAACTCGTTCACCGCCAGCAACGCGATCTGCTCTTCGGTCAGCTCGTAAAACAATGTCACAGGGACAAAGGGGTGGCGTGCCTGCTTCAGCGCCTTGTCGAACATCGCGCGATCCTCGGCGGGCAGGTGCAGCAAACTGACGATGGCGTCCAGCTCGCCCTTGAGGTCGGTGGTGCGCTCTCGGGTGATGGTCAGGTTATAGCTAGGGCGGTTGTCGGCCAACACGACGCCATTGCGGTCGTAGATCAGCCCACGCGTCGGCGTGATGGGTAATACGTGGACGCGGTTGTTTTCGGAAATCGTGGAGTGATAGTCGAACTGCACGACCTGCAGGAAGTACATGCGCCCCACCAGGGCGGAGGAAATGCCAATCACCAGCAGCGCACAGGCGAGCAGGCGCTTGTTGACCAGACGGTTTTCTTTTTCGTGATCTTTGATGGGTATCGGTTCAGGCATTTCTACAGCATCTCGTTGAAGAAGGTCGACGCCGCATCCTGCGGGTGAAAGATCAATCCCTGTGAAAATGTGCTGCACCATACCAAAAATGCAGAAACACTTTGCATCGTTTTGCCCAACGGTACGGTATTTATTGAGGATGAGCTGCGCTTGAATTTTCGACCGCCCAAAACAAAACCCCTGACTGCGTTAGCAATCAGGGGTTCTGGAATTTAATCTTGACGATGACCTACTCTCACATGGGGAAACCCCACACTACCATCGGCGATGCATCGTTTCACTACTGAGTTCGGGATGGGATCAGGTGGTTCCAATGCTCTATGGTCGTCAAGAAATTCGGGTACTGAGTCGCGGCCTGGGCCTCGCTTCAGCAAATTGGATATGTGACAGCTTTCGGTGTTTTGTGAACGTCGAACTTTCGGTTCATTTTCGTCTTCACACACCGCAATCTGATGCTCGTTAGAGTAGTCA
>NZ_FOWT01000007.1:0-430607 GCF_900115535.1 Pseudomonas sp. NFPP28
TTAGTCACCTCGTCACGCTGGGTTTTCTTGGTGCCCCAACTCCCCTTCTTCTTCATGTCATACAGCGAATAATCGCTGTCTTCTGCCGACAGCAGCGCCAATTTACCGCCAGCAACCAGGTATGCCTCGTCCCCCGCAGTGATCCGGCTGGCAATCATCGCCAGATCCTTACCCGCACCCAGCGATACATCCTCACCCGCACTCAGCGCGGTCGAAACCTGACTGACATGATCTTCCTGACGTTTCTCCTTTTTGCTTTTGCGGGAGGAATGTTCCTCATCTGCAGCCGAAGCCAGAATCAAATCACCGCCAGCACGCATGTTGATGTCGCGCTTGGCATCGATCTGACTGGCGATCGCTGCGATGTCTCGTCCCGCCTTGACATTCACATCGCGCCCGGCATCCACATCGGAGCCGTGTTGTGTGGCGCTGCTGGATTGCAGGCGCTTGCCCATATCCATCGCATTGCGTTCTTCGGCGGCGACTAAGCTGGCATCGCGCCCAGCGACAATGGTCGTGTCGCGACCGCTTTGCAGAGCACCACCGACACTGGCAAAGTCTCGCCCGGCGCCGATGTCCAGATCATTCGCCGCCTCAACCCGCGCAGCGCTGTCCACATAATCGCGATGCTGCGAATACCCTGCCCCTTTGTCATCCCAACCGGTCACGCTGCGCTCGTTGATCACATCGCCATTGATGGCGGTCAGCGTCACATCGCGCCCTTTGATGATGCCGCCGGCTTTGTTGACGATGTTGTTGCCCGCCAGCAGGTCCAGGCGGTTGCCTGCTTCGATCAGCCCGCTGTTGGTCACATCATTGGCGGCCTTGGCCGACAGGTTGTTGGTGGCGCGCAGGGTGCCGGCGTTGACCAGGTTTTCACCGGCAATCAGGTTCAGGTCGTTACCGGCGATCAAGGCGCCGGTGGGGGCAAGACGGTTATTGGCCTGGGCCAGGTACAGCACCGGCACCAGGACTTTTTCACCGTTCACTTCGTGCTCTTCCAGCCACACGATGTCATGCGTCAGGGCTGCGACCTGTTGTGAGGTGAGGCTGACGCCCATCGACAGGTTCAGCTGCTGCTTGCTGCTGATGGCGTTGTCCATCAAGTACTTGAACAGTTTTTCGTCGGTGGTCTGGCCGTCGATAAAGCGTTGCCCGGTGCGCGCTTGCGCGGCCTGCTGAACCAGACGCTGTTCGTACAGGCCATCGCCCAGGCGCTTCCAGCTTGTGTCTGGGTTGTAGCCCAGGCCTTGCAGCAGGTAGTCCGAGCTCATGAATTGCTTGAGGTCGGTGAGTACCGGGTTGGTTTCGATCAGGTATTTGTGCGGCTGCGAGACGGCACGGCTGTCCGGCAGGCCCTGGACGCGGCTGATGGTTTGGCCGGCCAATGCCGTGGGCTGGCTGACGACGGGTGGTTGTACCTGACCGGCAGGCAGTACGTCCTGGGCAGCCGGGGTAAGGCCCGGCAGTTGGGTATCCGGCGCAGCGATCGCCGCAACGTCGGTACTGCGCGTGATGGTCGACAAGCCCGGCACACTCAGATCAGGGAGAGCCCCGTCTGACGACGTATGCACAACCCTATCGCCTGGCGTGACGGCAGGCAGGTCGATGCCCGGCCGCGAACCATCGACCGCAGGCTGGGAAACACCCGCGGGATTGCGCGCATCAATGCCCTCAACGCGGGTGATGTCGGCACCGTTGGTGCGGCCCGGTAACCGGGTTTGCACATCGGCGCTGCCTACACCGCCGGTATCGATGGCACTGGCGACCGCATTAAGCAAACCCGCTTCACGGGCAGCCACGGCGACCTGACGCGTGCTGGTGGCGACTTGCGCCGCTTCGCCGACTTGAATCACGCGGCCATGGGTGGATGGCAGCGCTTGCTGACGCTGGCTCGGATCGAGGCTGGCGCTGCCCAGCGTCCAATTCTGATTAACAGTGCCCGCCTGCCCCGTCGTGCCGCTTTGGCCACTTAAACGAAACAATCCGTTCTGCCCGCTGGGCAAACCGAAGCCCGGCAGGGTCAGGGGGTTGACCTGCTGTTGGGCAAGGTCGGGTGGCAACTGTGCATTGAGCACAACCACCTGGGTTTTATTGGCGCCTACGCCGGTGTCCAGCGAACGCCCACCCACCGCCTGCGCGGTCTTGATCACGTTGATGTTGTTGATGCTTTTACTGGCGGTGAGCGCAGCGTTGCCACCGGCCTGAATAATCGCCGGGGCCACCACTTGGGTGCCGCCTTGTACGGCGATGGGCTGGTTGATACCGGGAAACAGCGACGGACTGAACCGCGCCATCAAGTCCGCAAACGCCGCCTCATCCACTGGCGAGCCCTGCGGGTGCGCGCGGTTATAGGCCTGCACCGCGGCGACCATCTGGTTGTACTGGCCCTTGGAGATTTTGGTAATACCGCCGTATTCCTGGCTCTGAGAACCGGAACCACCGGTAGCTGCCTGGTTGAGGATGTTTTCGCCAGTAATCGATAGGTCATTGGCGGCCGACACCACGCTGTAGCGGTTGGTGAAGTTCTGCCCGGTAACCACCATGTTGCGCCCGGCGCTAAGGGTGGCCGAAGGCGAGTCGATCTCAAGCACACTCGACACGGTACGGCTCAAGGTCACCGCAGGGCGTCGGTCACTCCAACCGCCGCTGCAATGCTGGGTGCACCGAATGCCCACGCCCACGGACGTCAACTGCTGGTTGAGCTTGAATTTCTCGCGCTCGTTGACCACGTCGTTGGCCGCGATTCGGAGGTCGCCCATGCTCTCGATGCTGGCGGAAACGTTACGCACGCTCTGCGCCTGGGTTCCACCGGCTACCCCCGCTACCGTGAGGTTGCCCAGGCTGTAGATGTCCGAATAGTTGTTGGTCAGGCTGCCCAGGTTGAAGGTCGAGTCCTGGCCGCTGAACAGGAATCCGCGTGCGCCGACACCGCTTGCAGCGTGATCGTTGAGCAGGCTTTGGGCCGTCAGCACCAGGTTCTGTGAAGCCCCCAACGTGCCGGTGTTCACAATGCTGCCAGCGTTGATGCGCAAGTCGCCGCTGGAGGTCAAACGCCCACGGTTGAGCAGTTGGCCCCCGGTGGTCAGTTGGGAAGTGCCACCGCCAGCCACGCTGGCGGTTTCATTCACGGTTATCTGCGCAGCGCTCAGGCCCAGGTTGCCCAGGCTGCTATAGCGCCCGTTACCGCCGTAGCTACCGGCCAGCGTCAGATTGGCCGTGCCGTCACTGGCGATCAGGCCGTCGTTGTTCCAGTTGCCGCCGTTGCCCGTCAGGCTGTCGGAGGCGAGTAACTGGCCGCTGGCGGTCTGGCTCAGGGTATTGACGTTGACCGTCAAGCGTCCGGCCTGGATCACGCTGCTGTTGGTCCAGCTGTCTGCGGCCAGGGTCAGGCCACCACGGGTCACCAGGTTGCCGCCAGCATTGATCAGGTTGGCGGTGGCGATATCAAAAGTGCCGGTGCCGCCGTGCAACAGGCTCCCGCCCTGGTTCAGGAAGCCGCCGGCATTCAGGGTCAGGTCAGCGTTGGAGGTTTCCAGTCGACCATTTCGGTTATCGAATGCACCGCCGAGATGGAAGTTGGTTTTGCCGCTGCGGCCCAGCGCGCGCAGTTGCCCGCCTTGGTTGTCGACGCTGCCGCCCGTCACGCTCAGGGTACTGTCGCTTTCAATCACACCGCTGCGGTTGATCAGTGCGCTACCGGCGTTCAGCTCAACCGCACGACCTGCAATCTGCCCGGCGCTGTTGTCCAGTTGCACACCGCTGACTCGCATCAAGCCGGTGGCATACATCCCACCATTGGCATTGGCAAAGTAGTTGGCGTTGACCACTGCATCGCCGGTCTGCGCAGCGATGAAGCCGCTCTGGTTGTCGAGGCGGTTGGCATTCAGGTTCAGGCTATGGGCCTGGAGCGTGCCGCCTTGGTTATTGAGGTCGCCGCTGATGTTCAGGCCCAGGCCGGTTTGACCCTGCACCTTGCCTCTGGCGTTGTTCAATCCCACCGCGGTCAACTGCACATCGGCGTCCTGGCTGTAGATCAGACCGTCGCTGTTGTTCTGCACGATACCGCTGCTGGTGATCGCTACGCGGTCTTTACCAGCGAGGGTGCCGCTGCCGCTGTTGTTCAGGCCACCGCTGAACAACGTCAACAGACTTTGGCTGATGATTTTACCCTTGGCGTCGTTGTTGACCTGCATCGCCCGTTGCAGCAACAAGGGGCCGGAACTGGCAATGCTGCCGCCGCTGTTGTTGAGGGTGCCGAGCAGGTTGAGGGTCAGGCGGCCGTTGGTGGCCAACGTGCCGCCGTTGTTGTTCAGGTCGGTGCCGACGACAGTCATCGCTTGTTGTGCGTTGATCGTGCCTTGGTTGGTCAGCGTTGCCGCCTGCAGATCCAGCGTGTTGCCGCTTTCGATCAAACCGCCATCGACGTTGGTCAACGCACCGGCCACGGTGAGCGTTTGCCCGTCGCCACTGGACAGCACGCCTTTGCCACTGTTATCCAGACTGGCGGCACTGACGCCCAAACGGCCTTGGCTAACCAGCGCGCCTTCGTTGTTGTTCTGCAGCGCGCCACTCAGGCGCACGTCAATTGCACCGCTGCGGCTGGAGAGCGTGCCGTTGTCACGGTTGTCGAGGTTGTCACCCCTGACGTTCAGACCTTGCCAGCCGGACAGCAGGCCTCTTGCGGTGTTGTTCATCGTGGACGCGTTGACAGTCAGCACTTGGCTGCTGATCAGCTTGCCGGCGCTGTTGTCCAGGCTGCGCGCCGTCAGAGCGAAGCTTTGCTGGCTGGAGATTTCGCCGCCTTGGTTATTCAGGTCACGCAGGTTTTTCAGGGTCAGCGGGCCGTTAGTCAGCAGCAGGCCGTTGCGGTTGTCCAAGTCGCTGTTGTTGAGGTCCAGGGTCATCCCCTGCTCGCCCACCACGCGGCCGCCCGCCAGTGCCAGAGCGTTGAGGTTCGCGGTCAACGCGCCTTTGGCCGAGACTTCACCGCCATTGCCCGTGTTGAGGCTGGCAGCGTTGAGGTTCAAGGATTGCTTGGCACTGATCAAGCCTTGGTCCTGGTTGCTCAACAAGCCATCGCTGGTCAGTTGCAAGTCGCTGCGGCTATTGAGCGTGCCGCCACGGTTGTCGACGGAACCTGCGTGAGCGTCGAGGCTGGCGCCGCCGATCAGGCCTTTCAGGTTAGCCAGGGTTTGATTGACGCGCAGGGTCAGGTCCTGATTACTCAGCAGCTTGCCGTTGCTGTTATCCAGACTTTGCGCGGCCAAGGTGAAGGCTTGGGCGCTGGAGATTTCACCGCCCTGATTATTGACGCTACTGAGGTGGTTGAGCGTCAGTGGGCCAATAGCGTTGATCAATCCGCCTTGGTTGTTCAGTTGAGCGTTGTTCAGGTCGAGACTCAAACCCGCGTTGCTGAACAGCTTGCCGCCCTGCTGATCCAAACCGGTGACGCTGGCGGTCAGCGCCTTGGCGCTGCCGATGCTGCCGCCGTTGTTCAACTGTGCGGTGGTCAAGTCCAGGGTATCGCCGCTGTTGAGGCGGCCGTTTTGGTTGTTCAGCTCTCCGGTGCTAACCGTGACCGGGCCTTTGCCGCTGATGATGCCTTGCTGGTTACCCAGATTGGCGCTTTGCAGGGTCAGGCCGCCGTCGGTAACCAGTTTGCCTTCGCTGTTGTTGAGGCTGTCGGTGACGGAGACGCTCAAGCCCTTGGCGCTGGACAGGCTGCCTTTGCTGTTGTTCAGGCTACGGGCCTTGACGGCCAACGCATCTTCACTGCTAAGCACACCTTGGCTGTTGTCGAAATCACCTGCGAGATCCAGCTTCAGCGATTCCTGGCTGAGCAGCTTGCCGCCGTTGTTATCCAGCGATGTGCCAGTCAGGATCAAGCGTTGGCCGTTGAGTTCGCCGAGGGTGCGGTTGATGAGTTGATCAACGGCAAGGTTCAACGTACCGCCTGCGAACACCACGCCCTTGTCGCTGTTGTTGAGTTGTTGGCCGGTGACGCTGACGTCGGCGTTGCCGGTCAATTCGCCGCTGCGGTTATCGACAGTCGCCACGTCGAGTTTCAGCGCTTTTGTGGCGCCTACCAGACCGTTGCGGTTATCGAGATTTGCGCCGCGCAGGTTGAGGGCGTCGGTGCTGATCAGCTTGCCGTTCTGGTTGTCGAGTTTGCTCGCGTTGATCATCGCAAGCGCCTTGCCCGCGATCTCGCCATTGCGGTTGTCCAGCGCTGCGCTGGTCAGCAACAAGGCACCGTCGGCGATCACGCTGCCACGTTGGTTATCGAACCATTCGCTGGCGCTGAGGGCGACATCGCCACGGCCACTGAGCAGGCCTTCGGTGTTGTCCAGGCGAGTGCTGCGGGCATCAAGGCTGGCGGCGTTGATATGGCCTTTGAGGTTGGCCAGCAGTTGCTCCACACGCAGGGTCAGTGCCTGGTTGCTGATCAGTTTGCCATTGCTGTTATCGAGGTTTTTTGCGACCAAGGTGAAGGCGTTTTGGCTGGAGATTTCGCCGTGCTGGTTGTTGACAGTGGCGAGGTTGTCGAGTGTCAGCAGGGGTGCGTTGATCACCCCTGCGTTGACCAGTTCGCCATTGTGCAGGTCAAGGTTGAGTTGCGTGGTGCTGACCAGTTCGGCGCCGCCCAGCTGCGTCAGGCCGGTAAGGCTGGCATTCATGGCGCCGACGCTGCCGATATGCCCGCTGTTGTTGAGCTGGGTGGCGCTGAGGTCGAGCTTGTCGGCGCTGATCACGCGGCCTTCGACGCCGTTGGTGAACAGTCCGGTGTTGACCGTCGCCAGGCCTTGGCTTTTGAGCAGGCCGTTGGTGTTCTCCAGGCTGGCACTGGTCAGTGTGAGGTTTTGGCCGCTTTCGACGGTGCCACCTTGGTTGATTAGCGCCGCTGCGCTCGCAAGGGTCAGCGGTCCTGCGCTGGATATCTTGCCGCGGGTGTTGTCGATGCGCTGGCCTGCCAGCTCCATGGAGCCTTCGCTGGTGAGCTTGCCGCCGGTGTTGTCCAGGCCTGCCTTCAGTTGAAGTGCCAAAGCACGCTGAGCGCCAACAGTGCCATCGGTGTTATCTAGAGCAGTGCCGGTAAGCCGAGCGTCCTGGGCAAAGATCAAGCCTTTGGCCTGATTGATCACCTCGGCCATGACCAATTCCAGCCCAGTACCGGCCAACAACTTGCCGCCGCTGTTATTCAGACGCGTGCCGCTGAAGTCGATGCTCTGCTGGCTGGAGATTTCCCCGCTGCGGTTGTCGGTACTGCCGACCTTGAGTTTCAGCACTTTTGTCGCGGCGAGCAGGCCGCCATCTCGGTTATCCAAGGTGTCAGCGTTGAGGCTCAGATTGCCCTGGGCGACCCACTGACCGCCCTGCTGATTCAGCACGCCAACCGTGGCGTCCAGATCATCCTGGCTGGCAATGCGTCCCTTGGCGTTTTCGACGGTATCGAGGGTCAGGCGTACCGGGCCAATCGCGCTGGTCAGGCCGTTCTGGTTGTTCAAGGACTGGCCGGCAAGCACCAGCGCCTGCTTGCTGTTTAGCACGCCTTCGCGGTTGTCGACTTGGCCGACATGCAGGTTCAGGCCCTGATTGGCGCGCACCGCTCCGCCACGGTTGTCCAAGCTATTGCTGCGCAGGGTCAGCAGGTTCTGTCCGGACAGGCGACCGGTGCGGTTGTCCACACTCCCAGCCTGGATGTCCATCACGCCTTTGGCGAGCACAGCACCTTTGGCTTGGTTATCAAGCAGGCCATCGACCTTCAGCGTCAGGCTGCCATCGGTCGCCAGGCTGCCGGACTGGCTGTTATCCAGGCTGGCCGCGGTCACGTTCAAACGCTGGCCGGCACCCAAGGTGCCGCCTTGGTTGGACAGCGCGCCGGTGGTTGTCAGGTCGAGGCTGATGTCGCCCATCACATGACCGTCGTTGCGGTTGTTCAGGGTCATCGCGTTGACCACTGTGGCGCCGCTGCTGGAGACTTCGCCGTCATCGTTAAGCAGGTCGGCCCCCAACGTTAACGCCAGGTCTTTGGAACTGCTGAATACGCCGCTGGTGTTATCCAGTCGCTCTGCTTGCACAGTCAGGCCTGCGGCAGCAATGACGCCCTTGAGGTTGATCAGCGCTTGGTCGACTGTGAGGGTCAGCGCCTGGTCACTGAGCACATGGCCGTCGCTGTTATCCAGACTTTTCGCAGCCAGGACAAAGCTACGCTCGCTGGAAATTTCGCCGTGCTGGTTGGCGACGGAGGCGAGGTTTTTCAACAGCAATTGCCCTGGCGCGTGGATCAGGCCACCGGCGTTGTTGAGAACGCCGAGGTTCATGTCCAGGCTTAAATCGCGGGTGCTGTAGAGCTGGCCACCGTTGCGCTGATCCAGGCCGGTGAGGCTGGCGGTCAGTGCCTTGTTACTGGCGATATGGCCGTCAAAACGGTTATCCACCTGCCCTGCCGTCAGGTCCAGGAGATCGGCACTGGTGAGGCGCCCGCCGCTCTGGTTATTCAACGCGCCGGTCGTGATGCGCACCGCGCCGTCACCGATCATTTTGCCGCCGCTGTTGTCGATGCTGGCGCTGCTCACGGTCAACGCCATCGCGCTAAGCAGCTCGCCGCTGCGGTTGCTCAGAACGCCGTTGGCGGTCAGGTTCAACGCCGCGCCGCTGCTGAGGCGGCCGCTGTCGTTGTTCAATGTGGTGGTTTGCAGGGTTAGGCGCTTGTCACTGCGCACGGTGCCTTGCTGGTTGTTCAGTTGGTCGAGTTCCAGACTCAGTGCGCCGTTCGCCAGAAGGCGACCTTTGTGGCTGTTGTCGAACTGCCTGCCGTTAAATGACAGGTCGGAGAGGCTGGAAACTTCGCCGCCTTGGTTGTTCAGGTTATCAACCTTCATCACCAGCGACTGGCGTGCATTGAGCAAGCCACCCTCGCGGTTATCCAGCTGCGTGCCGCTTACCTGCATCGGCCCGGCTGCCGTTACGCTGCCGCCACGGTTATCGAATTGACCCATCGCCAGGTCCGCCTGCTCACCGCTGACAAAACGGCCGCCACGGTTGATCGCGATACCACGGGTGGCGACGTCAAGTAACCGATCCCCTTGCAACAGCCCCTGGCTGTTATCCAGGCTCATACTGCTCAAGGTGGTGGTAGCACCGACGATTTCACCGTGGCGATTGTCAAGGGCCGTGTCGACGGACAGCGTCAGATCATCGCGGACTTTGAGCTGGCCTTCGGCGTTAACCAGGCTGTTTGCGTGCAGGTCCAACCCCGTGGCGGCGACCAAGCCTTTGGTGTTGTCCAGCGCGTTGGCAACGCGCACCACAAGCCCTTGCTCGCTGAGCAACTTGCCGCCCCGGTTGTCGAGGCTGTCTGCGGTAAACACCAGGGCCTGGGCACTGGAAATTTCCCCGCCCTGGTTATCAACACTGCTTAAGTTGCTCAGTAGCAACGCACCCGGCGCATGAATCAAACCGCCTTGGTTGTTCAGATGGCCGTGGTTCAGGTCCAGGGCTACACCCGCCTGGCTGTGGATATTGCCTTTGGCGCTATTGTCCAGGCTTGCCGTGCTCACCCGTAATGGGCCGGTTGCGCTGAACAGACCGGCCTGGTTCAGCAGATACGCACTGATCAACGCGGTAAGGCGACCGTCGCTGGTCAGCTTCCCGCCACTGTTGTCCAAGCGCGTCGCGTTGATGTCCATCGCCTGCCCGGCGAACAGCGTGCCCTGGCGATTGTCGATCAGGCCCACGCTGTTGAGCGAGAGCATCGCGTCGCCTTGCAGCAGGCCCTCGCGGTTATCCAGCGACATACTGTTGACCGACGCCGTGCGCGCCAACAGCTTGCCACCGCGGTTATCCAGTGCGCCGTCGATCTGCGCGATCAAGCCATCGCCGGCGCTGAGCGTGCCACCTTGGTTAGTCAGGCTGGCGGCGCGCACGTCCAGGGTTTTAGCCGAGATCAAGCCTTGCGTGTTATCGAGTGCGTGGGCGATGCGCACGGTCAAACCCTGCTCGCTGAGGAGCTTAGCGTGGTGATTATTCAGGGTGTCCGCGGCCAGGGTGAACGCCTGGGTGCTGGAAATTTCGCCGCTCTGGTTATCGACGCTGGCGAGGTTGCTCAGCAGTAATTGGCCTGGGGCGTTGATCGTGCCACCCTGGTTGTTCAAATGACCGTTATTGAGATCGAGGCGCACATCCCCCTGGCCGAAGAATCGGCCATCGTTGTGCTGATCCAGACCACTGACGCCAGCATTCAGCATTTGGCCCGCACTGATGCGGCCGCCCTCGCTGTTATCCACCTGGCCAGCGCTCAAGTTGAACGCAACATCACCGCGCAAGGTGCCATGCTGGTTATTCAGCGGGCCGCTCGATTGCACAGTGAGGTTATGGGCGACAAGCGTGCCTTGTTGGTTATCAAGGCGACCCAGGTTGAGGCGTGCATCACCTTTGGCGGCAAACAGACCGGTCTGGTTGAGCAATTGCCCGGTGATCGCCGCGACCAACGCGCCGTCGCTGGTGAACGTGCCTGCGCTGTTGTCCAGGCGGGATGCATTGAGGGTAGCGGTTGCACCTGCCGCCAATGTCCCGCGCTGGTTGGACACCGCGCCGCTGTTGAGCACCAGGGCGCGATCACCTTGCAGGCGGCCGCGCTCGTTGTTCAGTTCACCGGTGGTGGACGCAAGGTCGGTTGCCAGAAGCTCGCCGGTGCGGTTATCCAGCAGACCTGTGATGTTCGTCGTTAGATGATTACGTGCGCCGAGCTTGCCGCCCTGGTTGTTCAGGCTCGCGGCGTTGATGTCGAGGTTAGACGCCGAAACCAGGCCCAAAGCAGTGTTCATCGCTCCGGCGATACGCAGGGTCAAGTCTTGGTCGCTGAGCACTTTACCCGCGTCGTTGTCGAGGCTATTGGCGGCCAGGAGGAATGACTGCGTGCTGGAGATTTCGCCTTGACGGTTATCGACGGTCTTGAGGTTGTTAAGGGTCAATTGACCGCTGGCGTTGATCAGACCGTTGCGGTTATCCCAGTGCCCTTGGTTGAGATTCAACGTCAGAGAGTCTTGGCTGTTGAGCGCGCCCTTTTGACTGTTGTCTAGAGCGCCGGTATTGACCTGCACCGACTGACGCGCTGCAATTCGACCGCCCTGGTTATTGACCAGACCCGATGCGTTGAGGCTCAACGATTGACCTGCCGACACCAGCCCCGCCACATTGTCCAGCGCTGCCAATTGCAGCACGACCTGTGCCTGGCTCGACAGCTCGCCATTGCGGTTGGTCAGTTGCCCGATGCCCGCCGTCAAGTTGCCCGTGCTGGTGACCAATCCGCCTTGGCTGTTGAGCAGTTGATTGGCGTCGATTCCCAGGTTGCCCGCGCTGAGGATGCGGCCCTGGTTCTGGTTGTCCAGAGTCGACGCGTTCAGTTGCGCATCGCGTTGAGCGCTCAAGGTGCCACCCTGGTTGGCCAGGTTGCCCGTGTTGATGGTCAAGTCACGGCTGGCGATCACCGTCTTGCCGCTGTTGTCGATGCTATTTGCTTTTAAGCGCACATCGCCTTGGGCATTGCGGCTGTTATCCGCATTGACGCCCGCTTCGATGATCCCGTTGTTGGTCAACCGCCCAGCAGCGTCCAGTGTGATGCTGTCCCTGGCCGCCAGGGTTTGCTGATTGGTCAGTGCGCCTTGGGTGGTCACCGACAAGGCAGTACCGGCATACACGGCGCCCTTGGCCTCTACGCTGGTTGCTTTGACCGCCACTGCCGTACCGGCCGAGGTCTGGCCCATGACCACATTGCCCGCTGCATCAATCTGGATATCACCACCGGCGACCATGTCCCCGGATAGTTTCACCCCTACGCCGGCCTCGGTCCCCACCAACCTGACCGCACCCACATACATGCCGCCCAGCGCCGACGAGTCAATCGCCAGGTCCGGTGCCTTGCTGCCGTCCGCCGCACGCGCCGTGGCGTTCAGCGTGCGCGCATCCACATCATTGCGACCCGCTACGATGGTGAGCTTTTTCGCCTGGAGCTGCGCGTTGAGGGTGGTGGCGCGGGTGATGATTTCGAACTGATCGACGTTGCTGGCGTTCAGGCCGGTGCCTTCGATGGCGACGTTGCCCTGATCCACTTGGTAGCGGCTGATCTGGCCGTTTTCGATGACCGCCTTGCCCGTGGTGAGGGTGGCTTGAGGGGTGTTGATAAAGCCGCAACCGTTGCAACTGATGCCATACGGGTTGGCGACAATCACATGGGCCGACTGCCCCGCCACTTCGGTGTAGCCACGCAATTGGCTGGGGCTGCCGCCATTCACCTCGTTGAGGATGACGCTGGCGGCGCTGCCATTGAAGTTTGGGTTACCCACGATGATGCCACCCAATTGGGTGGATTGGGTCCGGCTGGTCGCGTTATTGAAAATGACCCCGTTGGCGCCGACGTTGTAGTCGTGGAATTGGTTGTGCGATAGCCCGTTAGCGTTGGGCGCAGCGATGTTGACGATCGGAACGCCGTTACCCGCCTGCCCAAGGCTCGTACCCGGTCCGCTCACGGCAATGCCGTCCGCCTGAGCCAGCAGGGGCTGCCAGAACATGGCGTTCGCCAGTACCAACGCCAACCCGCGCTTGGGCAAGCCCAGGAAGGTAGAACGGCTTTTCAAGGCAGCAGAAGGTTGGCGCGCAAGAAAGGCGAACTGGCAAACGTCCATGTCATGTCCCGATGCCCAAAGGGCGGTAAAAAATTAAAGGAAGAAATCCATACGGAAGTAGATCGGCGCTTCACGTTCAGTGATCGGCCCCGGTCGTTCCAAAGAGTGTGCAAAGGTCACCGTGGCCGCGACGTTCTTGCCGCGTGCAAACAGCTCCAGGGAATTGCTGGTCATGCGCCCATGCTGCTCGGCGTTGTAGCGACCGTGGCGGATCACGCCCTGGTCGTAGCCGAGGCTGGTGCCGTATTCGCTGAACACCGGTTGCATCCAGGACCAGGTCACCGGGCGGCTCCAGCGCAGGTCGTTGCGCCAGTAGCCGCCGCTGTCGCCGGACAGGCTTTGATCCTTGTAGCCGCGAATCGAGGACTGCCCACCCAGGCTCATGCGTTGCGGGCTGAACAGCACGTCTTCGCTGCGCTGGCCGGTCATCAGGCTACTGAAACTGAATGACTCGCCCCACAACTTGAACGGGTACAGGTAGCTCACTGTCGCGGTGTATTTGCGGTAGCGCGCATCCGCCTGGCCGGGTCGTGGGTTGTGGTTGGCCTGGGCGTCGAAAGCGCCAATGCCGTCCTGCATGCCCAGGTCGACATTGAGGAACGAGCCGCCGATGCGCCGGCCGTGGTTGATGCCAAACTGGGCTTCGCTGAGGCGGTTGCTGCTCAGGGCGAGCTTGCTGTCCTCGATGAAGTTGTTGGTGCGCAGGTAGGCCACGCCGGTGCTCAGAGAAGTCTTGCTCAAGGCGTCGCGGTGGACGACCCGCTCCAAGCGCAACTGGTGGCTCTGGCTGTCACCGGACTGCTTGAAGTTGAAGCCGCTGGCCTGGGCGAGGGAGCGGTATTCAGTCTCGCTGTAGCTGTAATTGAGGTTCCACCAGCCAAACGGCAGGTTGTAGTTGAGCATCGAGTTGCGCGAGGTCTTCTGGTGGTCGCTGACGGCATCGTGGCCGCCGCGCAGGGAGAGTTGGTCAGCCAGACCGAGAGGGTTATCCCAATCCAGGCTGGCGCCCCACTGCTGCTCGCCAGTGGCGCGCTGGCCGCCGTTGTGACGCGACAGGCCGACGCGCCAGGGTTTCTGCGGGGTGTTTTTGACCAGCACTTCGCTGCCGCCTACTTCTTTGCCAGGAGCCAACTCCATCTGGGCCTGGTTCGAGGGCAGACGATTCAGTTGATCCACCATCTGCTCGATTTCACGCAGGTTGAGCAATTCACCCTTTTTGCCTGGAAAACTCATCGCGAGTTGCCGGTCGGTGATGCCGCTGCCCTGCTCGCCCTTCAATCCTTCGAGCCTGCCTTCGACTACCTGGATCTTGAGCACGCCGCTGGAGAGGTCTTGTTGCGGCAGGTAGGCACGGCTGGTGACCAGGCCTTTGGCCAGGTAGTGGTCGGTGATGACCTTGAGCACCTCATTGAGTTGCGGTACCCCCAGGCATTGCCCGATGTAGGGCTGGATCAGCGCGTTGCGTTCGCGTTCAGACAGCGCGTCGGCACCGGTGAGTTCGATGGTCTTGATGGCGAAACAGCGGGTGTCAGCAGGCGCCGTCGGTTTGGCAGGAGCGACGGCTTTGCCGGGCAAGTCCTTGAGTTCGTCGAGGCGGCGTTGTTGCTCTTGAAGCAGACGATCCTGACGATCACGGATCAGATCAGTGACGCCCGGGGTGCTCTGCGGGGTCGCGCCTTGGACCGTCCCGGCGAAGCCCAGGCAAAAACAAGCGGACAGCAGGCCGAGCCTGGTCCGGCGTACCAAACGCCACATTTCTAGATCCCTCTATATGGCGTAGTGCCATCAATGAGCGGCGATCTTAAGATGGCGATATAGTGGCGTCAATTAAATGTACAACTTTGTACCACTACCGACTCCAAGAGAATGGGTATTGCCGGCCTTGGGTGGGCCGACTGCTGCCTCTCACAACATCGGCCCTAAGCGGTCGCTCGCCGGTTAACGACGGACCATCGATTCGCCCAGACGTGTCAGAGCTGCACGTAGCTCTCGGTCATTACCTCCGAGCGCATTGCTGGCGATGGCTGCGTTTCTCAACAGGATCGACGCCGCATGTTCGATGTGTTCCTTGAGCAGACGGTCGGACGGACCGGACAAGGTCAGCGCCCCTTTCAACTCATGGCCCATGGCAAACACCGGCACTGATACGGCGGTAGTTTCCGGGTCCCGCTCGCCGAAGGAACAGGCCCAGAAGCGTTCGCGGACCTCGGTCAATGCAGGCTCCGCATCGCGGGAAAAGGCCCGAAGGATCTTGCCTGACGCTCCGGCCTGCAACGGAAAGCGCGCGCCCTCCAGCACCGAAACCCGCACCGCACGCTTGGGCTCGACCCGAAACAACACGACGCGGCTGCCGTTTTCCAGCACGTAGAACGAAGAGGTTTCACCGCTTTCCTCAGTGATTGACTCCAGCAAGGGGTGAATCACGTCGCGCAGTCGGAACGAGCTCTGGTACAGCTGCGACAACCGCAGAGGCTCAGGGCCGACCGAGTAACGACCATCGGTGAGGCGACGGACGAACCCGGCTTTTTCCAGCGAGGCGATCAGGCGCAGGATGGTGCTTTTGTACAACCCCGTCCGCCGCGCGATTTCGGCCAGGGCCAGACAGTCCTGCTCGATGCTGAAGGCCGACAAAATAGCAAATGCGCGGTCGACGGCAGCCACGCCGCCTTCAGCATTGGCGGCCTGGTCGGAAAGGTTTTTTTCAGATTCGGTAGTCATAGACACTCATTGTCGATTCGTCGCTCGCAGGCGGCGGATGATTCGCAAACCACCCCGCCAACCCGCAAGACAATATCAGAGCCGCCCGATCCCTTCTGAAAAAAGTGCAGCCGCTGCTCACTACTCGCGCAGGAAGAAGCGAAGCGAGACGACCATTGCTGCGGCAACGAACATGATGCAGCCCATGACCATAAGACCTGCGGTGAACGACCCGGTGTAGTCCTTCAAAAAGCCCATCAGGTAAGGCCCGACAAACCCGCCAAACGCGCCAATGGAATTGATCAGTGCGATTCCACCCGCTGCGGCTTGCCCGCGCAGGAACTTGCCCGGCAAAGTGTAGAAAATCGTCTTGCCAGCGATCGTGCCGATCAGCGCTAAAGTAATCCCTGCCAGTGCCGGAACCAGCGCGTCCATTCGCAGCGCCAGGATTAACGCAAAGCCTGCCAGCAGCATGGCCACGGTCAGGTTGAAAATGCCTTTGCCCGTACGGTCCACATGTTTGGCCCAGATCAGTAGCGCTACAGTGGCAAAGAAGTACGGAATGGCCGCAACCCAGCCGATCATGCTGACTTCGACACCATGGGCCTTGAGCATCTGCGGCAACCAGATACCGATGCCGTAGGAGCCCAGGGTGAAGCTGAAGGTGATCGAGCTGAGAATCCACACGCGTGGGTCTTTGAGTGCGGCCTTGAAGCCATGGCTGTGCTGACCTTTGCTCTGCTCTTCGGCGAGCATGCCGGTCAGCACATGGCGTTCTTCGGCGGTCAGCCATTTGGCCTCGGCCGGGTGGTTGGTCAGCACCTTCAAGGTAATCAGACCGAGGATGCACGCTGGCACCCCTTCGATGAGAAACATCCATTGCCAACCCGCAAGCCCGAGCAAACCGTGCATCTGCAACAGCCAGATCGACAGCGGCCCACCCACCAGAAACGAGATCGGCGTGGCCACGGTAAACCAGGCCAACACCCGCGTGCGGTATTGCGCGGGGAACCACAGGGTAAGGAAGAAAATCACGCCGGGAAAGAAGCCGGCTTCAGCGATGCCAAGGATCAAGCGCACAATATAAAAGCTGTACGGCCCGACGATCATCGCGGTAGCAGCAGCGGCCAGGCCCCAAGTGATCATGATCCGCGCCATCCACAGGCGGGCGCCGAAACGGTACATCGCCAGATTGCTCGGCACTTCGCACAGGCAGTAGCCGAAGAACATGATGCCCGCGCCAAGGCCGAACTGCGTGGCGGTCAGGCCCAACTGCTCGGTCATCTGCAACGCGGCGTAGCCGACGCTGGTGCGGTCCAGGTAATTGAAGAAATACGCCAGCGCGAGCAAGGGGATCAAGCGCCAGGCGGCCTTGTGCAGGACGCGGGTCTGTTCGGCATCCAGGGAGCGCACGCTGCTGATATCGCTGCTGTGCGGGGGTGTCGTGACGATGGCCATGACGGGTTTCCTCAGCATTTATTTTTATAAGGCTGACGGCGGGAATGTCCGTCAGCTACAGGAATCAGGAATCCCTTCCAGCGGTATCAGCGAACGATGCCACGCCCGCGCAACGCTTCGATGTCACCCGACGCGTAGCCCATTTCTTCGAGCAGCTCGGCAGAGTGACTGCCCATTTGCGGCACATTGAGGCGGGTATTGAAGCGACGACCATTCATCTCGAACGGCAGCATTGGCACCTTGACCGCGTCGCCATTCTCCAGCGTCAGATGGGCCAGCCCACCCGACTCGTTCAGGTGCCGGTCGTCGAACAGGTCCTGCGGCCGCTGGATCGGCGAAAACGGCAGGCCCGTCTGCTCGCACAGGTCCATGACCTCCTGCTTGCTCATTTGCGCCAGACGCTCGCGGACCTGCGGCAGAATCCTCGCCCGGGCCTGCACGCGCTGGGTGTTTTTCGCCAGTCCAGGGTCGCGCCCCAGCTCTGTAAAGCCAAAACCCTGGCAGAAATTGACCCACTGGCTGTCGCTCACCACGCCCATGAACACCTGCTCATCGCCCAGGGTATTGAACACGTCGTAGATCGCCCAGGCTGACAAACGACTGGGCATCGGCGCGGCAGGCTTGCCAGTGGTTGCCATCTGCATCATGTGTTGCCCCACCAGAAACGCTGAGTTCTCGAACAGCCCGGTCTGCACGAACTGCCCTTCCCCGGTGTTTTTGCGTTGCCACAGCGCCGCCAGAATCGAGATGGCGCTGAACATACCGCCCATTACGTCATTGACCGAGGCACCGGCGCGTAGCGGGCGGCCTTCGGGACCCGTCATGTAGGCCAGGCCCGTCATCATCTGCACCACCTCGTCCAGCGCAGTGCGATGTTCATACGGCCCCGGCAGAAAGCCTTTCATCGAGCTGTAGATGATGTCCGGCTTGATCGCCTTGACCTGCTCGTAGCCCAGGCCGAGCTTGTCCATGGCGCCGGGACGAAAGTTCTCGGTGACCACATCGGCGCTTTCGATCAGCTTGCGCACCGCGGCCATGCCTTCCTCGGTCTTGATGTCGACCGCGAAGCTTTTCTTGTTGCGGTTGTAGGTCATCCAGTAGCCAGCGCCGGAGCCGGTCAGGCGACGCGTGTTGTCACCCTCGGGCGTCGGCTCGACCTTGATCACTTCAGCGCCGAGGTCCGCCAGCACCAGCCCACAGGTCGGGCCCATGACCATGTGCACGAACTCGACCACGCGCACGCCTGCCAGCGGCAGCGCCTGAAGGTTCCGATTGAGCAGGCTCATCGCGCACCTCCGGCGTAATGGAAATTCTTGCCGACGCCTGCGTCAGGGATGAAGCCATACAGCGGCTCTCCTGGCAGGCCCTGTTTCAGCCAGGCGCGAGCGGCCACCAGCTTGTCGATGTCCACGCCGGTGCGCAGGCCCATGGACTCGAGCAGGTAGACCAGATCCTCGGTCACGATATTGCCCGACGCCCCCGGCGCATACGGGCAACCGCCGATACCGCCCTGAGAGGCATCGATGGTGGTGACGCCAACATCCAGCGCCGCGACCACATTGGCCAGGCCCTGCCCACGGGTATTGTGAAAATGCGCGCTGCCGGCCTTGCTGCCGATCTCGTTGCGCAGACGGGTGAACACGCGACGCACCTGCGTCGGATTGGCGTACCCCACAGTGTCGGCGAGTCCGACTTCATCGACGCCCAGCTCGACCATCGTAAGGGCCATGCGCAGCACATCGTCCTCGGGCACCTCGCCCTGAATCGTGCAACCGAACACCGTCGACAGCCCGGCCTCGACCTCGACGTGCGGGAAGCGCTCGTTGCGCAGGGCCATCACCGTACGCACTTCGTCGTAGACCTGTTGATGGGTCTTGCGGATGTTGGCCAGTGAATGGGGCTCGCTGACGGAAATGGGCAGGGTAATCTTTTGTACGCCGGCGTTGAACGCTGCCTCGGCGCCCTTGAGGTTCGGCACCAGCGCGGTAACGAACACGTCCGAACGCTGACGCATGTGTGCCACCAACTCGGCGGCATCGGCCATTTGCGGCAGCAGTCTGGGGGACACGAACGAGCCGACCTCGATCTCCTTCAAGCCAGCGTCGGCCAGGGCCGTCAGCCATTGAAGCTTGAGCGCAGTGGGCATGGTCGCGCTAATGCTTTGCAGGCCATCACGGGGGCCGACCTCGCTGATCAGGATGTCCAGGTAGTTATTAGAGTTCATCGCCGGGTCTCCGGGTGGTGGAATGCAATAGTTCTATCTGACAGAACACTGTTCTGAAATAATCATGAGCCGACAAAATCCCACTGTCAACGCCTCTCATCCCGAGCGATGCGCCAGGGCGCTCCCGAGAGCGTTGGGAGTGCCTGGTGATGAATGGCGAAATGAAAAACAGACAATCCCGGTGGGTTGACAGCTGAAAAAATAAAGTCGAACCTTGTTCTATCTGCAAACACAACGTTCTGTCAGATAGAACAAAAACAATAAGGCGAAAAGGTCTCGTCACCAGCAAGATCGGTGCTTTCCGTTCGCCCCCGTAGGAGCTGATCCTGTGAGCCTGTATGCCCCGCCTCGCGATTTGTCGACCCGCGTGTTCACCACGCTGCCCGAAGCATTCTGGAAAGACGGCGACTCCGACTGGGTACGCGCCAACAAACCAGGGCAGAAGGTCAAAAGCTTTCTCGAAGGGCCGTCCTTCGACCGGGACGGCAACCTGTACGTCACCGACATTCCCTACGGCCGCATCCTGCGCATCGACCCTCAAGGCCACTGGACGTTGATCGCCGAGTACGATGGCTGGCCCAACGGTTTGAAAATCCACCGCGACGGGCGGATTTTCATCGCCGATTACAAGCAAGGGATCCTGACGCTCGCTCCGCACACCGGCGCGGTGACGCCGTTCCTCACTCACAGTCGCAGCGAAGGCTTCAAGGGTGTCAACGACCTATTCTTCGATGCCGGCGGCAAGCTGTACTTCACCGATCAGGGCCAGACCGGCCAGCAGGACCCGACCGGTCGCGTCTACGCCTATGATCTGGAAAAGCAGACCCTCACGCGTCTGATCGACAACGGCCCGAGCCCCAATGGCCTTGTCATGGACCTCACGCAGAACGCGCTCTTCGTGGCGATGACCCGGGGCAACGCTGTCTGGCGCCTGCCGATCCAACGCGACGGCGGCACCAGCAAGGCGGGCATTTTCACCGCCATGGCCGGGGGCGTCAGTGGCGCCGACGGCATGGCGCTGGACAGCGAAGGCAATCTGTATGTGTGCGATGCCGGTAACGGCTGCGTCTGGGTGTTCGACCCTCACGCCGTGCCGCTGTACCGCATCCGCTCGTGCACCCAAGGCCGCACCCTGACCAACCTGGCGTTCGGTGGCGAGGGCAATCGGCAATTGTTCATCACCGACTCTTCTACCGGTTCCATCCTGGTCGCCGACCTGCCCCATAGCGGCCAGCCGATGTTCTCGCACCACTAAACCCGCAACACGCTGAATCCTGTGCGCCTGCTGCACCGGCTTCGTTCGGCCCGAAGAACGCGAGCCGTCCCGCGCTCGCCCCCTACAAAACCAATAAAAGGGATGCCCATGTTGATCTTTCTGAGCTACGCCATGATCGTCTGCTTCATGTACCTGATCATGAGCAAGCGCCTTTCACCGCTGGTGGCGCTGCTGCTGGTGCCGATCCTCTTCGGTTGCCTCGGCGGTTTCGCCACGCAACTGGGCGGCATGATGTACGACGGCGTGAAGATGCTCGCCCCCACCGGCATCATGTTGACCTTCGCGATCCTGTATTTCTGCATGATGACCGACGCCGGTCTGTTCAACCCGCTGATCAAGGTGCTGTTGCGGCTGGTCAAGGGCGACCCGCGCAAGATCGTTGTCGGCACCTCCGTGCTGGGGTTGTGCGTCGGCCTGGACGGCGACGGCGCAACCACGTACATCATCGCCACAGCAGCTTTTTTGCCGCTGTATCGTCTGACCGGCATTCGTTTGCAGGTCATGGCCACCGTATTACTGCTGGCCATCGGGGTGATGAACATCCTGCCGTGGGCCGGGCCGTTTTCGCGAGCGGCCAGTGCCATGCACGTCGACATCACCGAGCTGTTTTTACAGATGGTTCCCATCATGATTGCTGGCGGTGTATGGGTGATTTTTGCCGCCTGGTGGCTAGGTCGAATGGAATACCGCCGTTTGGGTATTGTCAGCGTCAGCGAAGACAAGGTGCTCGAAGGCTACGCACACGTTCGCCTGAGCGACCCGAAATTTCTGTTCAATGGGGTCCTGACGGTCGCCCTCATCAGCTCGATGATGCTCAGCCTGATGCCGCTGCCGATCCTGTTCATGGTCGCCTTCGGCCTGGGTTGCCTGATCAACTACCCGACGCTCAAACAGCAGAAGAAAGTCATCGGTCGGCACGCCGACAACGTGCTGGCCGTGACCCTGCTGATTTTTGCGGCGGGCATCTTCGTCGGCATCATGGGCGGCACCGGGATGATCAAGGCTATCTCCGATAACCTGATCGCCATCCTGCCAGAGCAGGCTGGCCACGGCATGTCAGTCATCACCGCGCTGCTCAGCATGCCGTTCACCTACGTCCTGACCAACGACGCGTTCTATTTTGGAGTGCTGCCCATCCTCGCCGAAACCGCTGCCCACTACGGCATCGGCCCCCACGAAATGGCCATCGCATCGTTGATCGGCCAGCCAGTGCACCTGCTCAGCCCGCTGGTGGCCTCCACCTACCTACTGTGCGGGCTGCTGGACATTGACTATGGCGATAACCAGCGGGTCTCGCTGAAGTGGACCTTCGGCACCGTGCTGGTGATGTTGATCGCGGCCATCGCAACTGGCGCGATCACGGTCATAAACTGAATGCTCAACAGGTTGATTTGCGGATCTGGATGTCAATGCAGCGAGGCAATTTCAACAACCCTGAACCGGCTCTACCGTACAACCGCTCAGGAATCGCGCTGCGTGCCCTGGCGCAGCGCATCAAGATGTTGTTGGGCCTGGGCGGCTTGGCAATAGGCGTTGAGGATGTCTGCGATCTGGTCGTCATCCAGGGTATGGCCCTCATGCATCAGGCCGGCGGATTGAATCAGGATCTGCGGCTGGGGTTTGTTCAGGGCCAGCGCCTGGTTGCCGAACAGCTGTCGCGTGGCGCGATGCACAGGCAGGGGCGCACCGGGTCGCAAAATCAGTTTCTGCACCGTCAGCCAGCCTTCCTCACTGACGCTGACGTCGGCAATTTCGACGAGATCGACCGGCGCACTCAAGGTGTCCACAAACAACTGGCGGCGGGTCAGGCGCATAAAGGCATGTTGCCCGGCGTTGCGGTGCTGCCAAGTGAGCAGTACGAACACCACTGCCATCACCGCGGCACACACGGCCAAGCCGTTGTAACCTCGGTGCAGCCCGAAGCCCAGCAAGCCCAGGGCAATCAGCAAAAACAGCGGACCGCGCACCTTGTAACGGCGCGAATTGGTGAATGCGGTCTGCTCGGGCACGCGATGGATGACCTGCTCGAGTTCGGCGATCGCACGCTCGCGCTGAGCTTCGCGGGAGTCGGCATATTCCTGACTGAGTGTGCTGGCGAGATCCGACAGCGGATCGGAGGGTTGGGTCATGGGTCATTCTCCTTGAGCGATTGATATAGGCGGTGATACAGGCAGCCCGACATCGGAGGACGATGCATGGGTGAGTTGGCTGAACCAGTGGCGGTCGTGCTCGGTAGGCACGCGAGTGGCCTGGGCCAGCAGGTCGTCATCCAGTCGCACGCCCAGTTGCTGCATGCGCAGTGCTGTCGGCGGGTGCGTATCGAACGGGTGCGCGATGGCATGGTCCAGCGCTGCCTTGTCCAAACGCAGCGGTGTATGAAGCAGGTGGTCGGCAAGGGCCTGGATCAGGTTCGGGTGGCGCTCGGTGAGCAGCCTGTGGATCTCCCCGTCGAGCGCGATAACGCGTAACAGTGCCTGGCAGAATAAGCGCTCACCGCCGATGTTGCCGCCCACCCTATCTGCGACCAATTCCTGGGCGCGGCCCCAGTGGTGCACCGCCAGTTGAAAGTGGTGCAGGAAACGCTGCGTCATCCAGATTGCCGGGCGCTCGACCCACGCTGGGTCGGCATCCCCAGCGCTGATATACGAAAAGTGCAGGCACATCAGGCTGAAATGCGCCCCGATCTCGCTGCCCCGTTCGGTGTCGCGACTGCTGAAATGGCCCAGCTCATGGCCGATGATCGACGCCGCTTCGGCCTGGCTCAGGGTCGAGAGGTAGGTCAGCGGCAAGTAAAGGGTGCGCCCGCTGAGCACGTCACCGGCGGGTTGCAGCGCGACATCGACGCTGGTGACGAAAAATGCCTGGTCGATGCCCACCACGATATGGTCGGGCACCGGCGCGCCGGCCGTATTGGCCAGTTGCTCAACCCACGCCCATAAGGCCGCTGCCTTGGCGCGCCCCAGGGTTTGACCCAGAAACGCCGAGGAAGGCCGGTCCAAGGCGTGCCATTGCCGGCGCAACCGCTCAATCAACCGGCAGCCTGTCCAGAGCACGGTAATCACTGGCACCGCCACCAACAGCATGAACCAGCCGCCGGCCTTGAAGTGGCTCCAGCCCCAGCTCAGTTCATACAGCAGGCACAGCGCCAGCGCGCAGACCAGCAGCCCGGTGTAGGCCACCAACCAGTGGCCCAGAGCACGCCAGCAGAGGAACAGACGGCCGTAAAGAAAATCCTTGGATTGCCGCGCGCGCCATGCGTCCAGCCGCATCTTGAGCCATGTTGAGAGCCCGGCCACCAACGCGGCGATGGCCAGCCAGTACGCCAACCCCGCCAGGGCCTGACGCACACGCAGCCAGGCGTAGTCGCCGTTGACACTTTGCGCCTCCCGCAGCACTTCATCGGCGCGCCAGCTCTGCAGACTGGCCCACCCCATCAGAGCCAGCGGCAGTACCAGTATCGTCAGTGCCCACGACCACCGTGCGAATCGACCCACTGCTCAGTTGGCCTGCAAATAATCGGTCAGGAATGCCTGCGCATTGCCTTGGCTGGACAGGAACTCGTCATAGCCAACGTTCAACGCTTGAGCTTCGCCGGGCAAGTACAGCTCGCCCCAGCCTTGACGCAGCACCAGCACGACGAACTTCTGGCCGTCCACGGTGGTGGAATAGCGGGTGTCCTTGCCGGTCTTTTCCACGGCCATTTTCTGGATCTTCATGTTCCAGTCGTGGTCCACGCCCTCTACCTGCACCAGCGCCTGATTGTCACTGCGCGCGCCGATGCGCAGGGTCCAGACTTTCACGCCGCCTTCGCCGGCATAGGCCAGCACTTTTTCCGCGACTTCCGGGCGGTTGTCAGCCTGGGCGAGCCCCGCGATCACGGCCAGAACCAGGCCCAGCAGCGCTGCCCACTTGCGATATATCAACATTTACGGCTTCCTCGACAGTTCAAAGCCGACCATTGAAATCAACGCGCCGACGCCTGCCAAGCGGTGCGGCCGTGGCGCACAATAATAAGGCCGTGGCTCACAACAACTGATCGGCCTGCCCGATGTCGATATCATGCAACGCTGCCCAACCGCTCTGACGGACGCTTTTGCCAATGGACCGCCGCAACCCCTATCTGGACACCCACTTCTGCTTCGATCACCCAGAGGCCCTGGACCAGGCCGGTGTATTCGATGACAGCGCGCAGCAGGTCATGGGCAGCGCGATCGGCCATTACCGTGCGCAGACGGTGCGGCCGCACCTGCAGTATTTCGACTGCGATCTGCAGTTCCCCGAACCGTTACGCATCCACAAGGTGCTGCCCGACAGCGTGTGCATCGTGCAGGTACTGGGTGGGCAATGGCAGCATCGGGTAGACGGTCGGCTAAATGAATACACCCCCGGTGCGCCCCATGTGCTGGGCTTGAGCGAAAGCATGGAAGCCATGGACCAGATGCCTGCCGGCAGCCGTGCGCGCATGGCCGGGCTGCGCATCGGCGGCGACTACCTGCGCCAATTGGCCGAAGAAGACCCGTCACTGCAATCGCTGGCCAGGCTGCTCGACGATGGCATGCACTTTTCAGAACTGCACGGCTGTCGCGCCGTCGGGCGTTTGTTCGAGCGCCTTTATCACTCGCCCTACCAGGGGGCGTTGGAACGGCTGAACCAGGAAAGCCTGAGCCTGGCCGTGCTGGTCGAGCTGGCCACGCACCTGGCGCCACAACCGGCCAAGCCCACGGCCCCGTTGCGCAGCCATTCGGACCTGGCACATGAAGCACGCTTCAAGCTCGACGCAAACCTGATGAAACCACCCGGCACGCTGGCGCTGGCACGGGAACTGGGCGTGGGTGAGACCACCCTCAGACGTGCCTTCAGCCGGGTGTACGGCCAATCGATGCTCGATTACGTGCGCCAGCAGCGCCTGGAACTGGCGCGCACCCTGCTGCGCCAGCGCAAATGGCACGTGGCGCAGATTGCCCACCGCCTGGGGTACGCCAACCCTGCCAACTTCAACCACGCCTACAAGGCGTATTTCGGTCATCCGCCAGGGGCTGAATCATGACGTTCGCTACGCCAACCCTGCCGTCTTTGGTTGAAACCACTGCAGCGACTTTCATGGGGCTTCCCTCTGAATCGTAGGATCAGAGACGGCTTCATGCGGGTCACGCTGTGCGCTTTGATCACCCTCAGAGAAATCCAAGGCAAAAAAAAGCCTGCATCGCTGCAGGCTTCTCTTTATGTCGCTATCTGGCTCCACGACCTGGACTCGAACCAGGGACCCAATGATTAACAGTCATTTGCTCTACCAACTGAGCTATCGCGGAATGCGCCGTATGTTACTGATTGAAAAGGAGAAGTCAAGCTTTCTCTGGCACTCGGCGTGATTAAACCGGATGGCCGGTTGAAACGGCGTGCTCCCTGGCCAGTTCCAGCCAGGCCAGGGCGGCGGGTGGCAGGTGGGCGCTGGCGCGCCAGGCCAGGGCGATGTGCCAGTCGGTGTGGGGTTCGTCCAGGGGGATCAGGGCGATGCCGGGGTGTTGGTGTTTGTGCGCCAGCATGCGTGGCACGAAGGCTACGCCCAGGCCGGCGGCGACCAGGTCGATGATGAAGTCGATCTGCCCGCTGCGGGCGGTCACCTTGGGGGTGACGCCTTTGCGCTCGCAGGCGGCGAGAATCTTGGCGTTGAGGGCGAAGCCGGCTTCAAACAGGATGAACGGCGAATCGGCCAGGTCGGTGAAGTCGATACGTTCAAGGCGGGCCAGCGGGTGGCTGATGGGCAGCACCGCCATCAACGGTTCGTTGCGCACGGGCTGGAAGTCGAAGTCTTCGTCCACCGGCAGCAGCAGCGCAGCCAGGTCGACCTCCCCTGCTTCCAGGCATTCGCGCAGTTTTTTGCTGCCGTATTCGGTCAGTTCGATGTCGATGTCCGGGTAACGGCTGCGGTAGGTGGCGAACATCGTCGCGAACAGCACGCCGCAACCCACCGGCGGCAGGCCGATGCGCAGTACGCCGCGCTTGAGGCCACACAGGTCGTTGATCTCGGCCACCAGGTCATTGCGCTCGGCGAGCAGCACCAGGGCGCGACGGTAGGCAATTTCGCCGGCCGCCGTGAGTTCGTTGCGATGGCCCAGGCGATTGAGCAGCGGCGTGCCCAGTTCGTCTTCCAGGGTCTTGACCGCCTTGCTCACGCTGGATTGAGTCAAGGACACCACCTCGGCAGCCTGGGAAAATCCGCCCTGGCGCACCACTTCAACAAAGGCACGCAATGTTCTCAGGTTCATCAGTATTCCTTTGGCGACTGGCTGCCAGCGATAAAAGTTGTTTTTATCATGCCAGAGAATTGCCTATCCTGAAGCCACCTTGCCCGTGGAGCCTCTAAAAATGATCATCTCGTCCGCCTCCGACTACCGCGCAGCCGCCAAGCGCAAGCTGCCGCGCTTCCTGTTCGACTACATCGACGGCGGCGCCTACGCCGAGCACACGATGCGTGCGAACAGTTCGGACCTGGCCGAGATCAGCCTGCGCCAGCGCATCCTGCGCAATGTGGACAACCTGAGCCTGAAGACCACGGTGTTCGGCCAGGAACTCGACATGCCGGTGATCCTCAGCCCGGTCGGCCTGACCGGCATGTATGCGCGGCGCGGTGAAGTGCAGGCGGCCAAGGCGGCGGCGAACAAGGGCATCCCGTTCTGCCTGTCGACGGTGTCGGTGTGCCCGATTGAAGAAGTGGCGTCGCAAAGTGCGCAAGCGATCTGGTTCCAGTTGTATGTGCTCAAGGACCGCGGCTTCATGCGCAACGCGCTGGAGCGCGCGCAAGCGGCCGGTGTGACGACGCTGGTATTTACCGTGGACATGCCCACGCCCGGCGCACGGTATCGCGATGCCCATTCGGGTATGTCCGGCCCGTTCGCCGCACAGCGACGCATGCTGCAAGCCGTCGCCAAGCCGCAATGGGCCTTCGATGTGGGGTTGATGGGGCGCCCCCATGACCTGGGTAATATCTCCAAATACCTGGGCAAACCCACCCACCTGGAAGACTACATCGGCTGGCTGGCGAACAATTTCGACGCGTCGATCAGCTGGAAAGACCTGGAGTGGATCCGCGAGTTCTGGAAAGGCCCGATGATCATCAAAGGCATCCTCGACCCCCAGGACGCCAAGGATGCGGTGAGTTTCGGCGCCGATGGCATCGTGGTCTCCAATCACGGCGGCCGCCAATTGGACGGCGTGTTGTCCACCGCCAAAGCCTTGCCGCCGATTGCCGATGCAGTGGGCGATGACCTCACCGTATTGGTGGATTCCGGCATCCGTTCCGGGCTGGATGTGGTGCGCATGCTCGCCCTGGGTGCCAAGGCGTGCCTGCTGGGACGCGCCACCGCCTACGCGCTGGCCGCCGATGACCAGCACGGCGTGGAAAACCTGCTGGACATCTTTGCCAAGGAGATGCGCGTGGCCATGACCCTGACTGGCGTCACGTCCATCGCGCAGATCGACCGCACCACCCTGGTCTAACCCTGCTGTTCAACGATCCCGCGGGCCTTGAGTCGGGCCAGTTGCTCCGGTGACAAGCCCAACCGCTCGCCGAGGATGTCGTCGGTGTGCTGCCCCAGCCTCGGCGCCGGCCGCTGGTACTCCACGGGGGTGCCGGACATTTTGATCGGGCTGCCGACCATGGCGAACTCCGGGTTCTGCGGATGGGGGATCTTCACCATCAGGTTGCGCGCGATCACCTGGGGTTCTTCCAGGGATTGCGCGATGGAGTTGATCGCCCCCACCGGCACCTTCGAGGCATGGATACACGCCACCCACTCATCGGCACTGCGCCCCAGAAAGTGCGCCGAAAGCAGCGCGACTATCTCTTCGCGATGGGCCACGCGGTCGGCGTTGCGGCGAAAGCGTGGGTCGTCCGGCAGATGCGCCAGGCCGATGCTCTGGCACAGCGCGACAAACTGGCTGTCGTTGCCACAGGCGATGATGAAGTCGCGGTCGGCGGCACGGAACACCTGGTAAGGCACGATATTGGCGTGGGCATTGCCATAACGCTGCGGCACCTTGCCCGAGGCCAGGTAGTTCATGCTTTGGTTGGCCAAGGTCGCGACCTGCACATCCAGCAACGCCATATCAATGTATTGGCCCACGCCGGTGCGCTCACGGCTGAGCAGCGCGGCCTGGATCGCCACGGTGGAATACAGGCCGGTCATCAGGTCGGAGAACGCCACGCCGACCTTTTGCGGGCCGCCGCCGGGCAGGTCATCGCGCTCGCCGGTGATGCTCATCAGGCCGCCGATGCCCTGGATGATGAAGTCGTAGCCCGGCTCCTCGGCACGCGGGCCGGTCTGGCCGAAACCGGTGATGGAGCAATACACCAGGCGCGGGTTGAGCTCGGCCAGGGTTGCGTAGTCCAGGCCGTAGCGGGCCAGGGAGCCTGCTTTATAGTTCTCGATCAACACATCGGAACTCGCCGCCAATGCCCGCACCAACTCCTGGCCTTCGGGAGTGGCAATGTCGATGGCCACGGATAACTTGCCGCGATTGGTCGACTGATAGTACGACGCCTCGCCGGACGACTCACCGGTGTCGGTCTTCATCCACGGCGGGCCCCAAGCACGGGTGTCGTCGCCGCTTTTCGGGCGTTCGATCTTGACCACTTCCGCGCCAAGGTCAGCCAACACTTGCCCACACCAGGGGCCGGCCAACACACGGCTCAGATCCAGCACCCGCAAACCTGTCAATGCACCCATTGTTCTTATCCTGTGAGGTTGGGAAATCAGCCGGCTTTCGGCGCTTCATGGCGCAGGGAAATCCCCAGCAGCGCCCGCCGCCGCAACCACGGGCTGGGGCGGTAGCGCGGGTCGTGGGTGAGCTCGCTCATGCGCTGCAAAATCGTGAGCAGGCGTCGTGGCCCGAGGGCATCGCCCCAGGCCAGCGGGCCGCTGGGGTAGCCCAGGCCGAGCTGCACGGCCTGGTCGATATCCTCGACACTGGCGATGCGCTGCTGGGCAATGTCGCAGGCGAGGTTGACCACCATCGCCAAGGTGCGTTGGGCCACAAAACCAACGCTGTCGCCGATCACCGTGACGCCCACACCATCCGCTGCGAGCAAGGCGTGAGCGGCATCGCGCATCGCCGGGGCCGTCAGCGGGTTTTGCATCAGCGTGCGGTGGCGCGACAGGTCCGTCAGCACATCGATGCACAGCGTGCGCGCCGGGTCGGTATCGAAGTGCACGCACGTGCTGGTGGCATCGCGGCCGTAAGGCGCCAATAGGCATAACGCCTGTGGCGACGGTTGCGCAGCGTGTTCCAGATGGGCGCCCAGGTCGATCACCAGGGCACTCAAGCGCTCGTAGTCTTCACTGTTTTCCGTGGCGATCCACACCGGTGGCAGCGGTTGCACCGTGGGCACCGGCTGGGGTTGCGGGCCGTTGATGAGCTGGCCGTGTTCATACTGATAGAAGCCGTGCCCGGTCTTGCGCCCCAGGCGGCCGCCCACCAGCATCTGCCGGGTCAGGGGCGACGGTTTGTAGCGGGGCTCCTGGTAGAACTGGTTGTAGATCGACTCCATCACCGGGTGCGACACGTCCAGGCCGGTGAGGTCCAGCAGCTCCAGCGGCCCCATGCGAAACCCGGCGCCGTCGCGCAGGATACGGTCGATATCGCCGCGCTCGGCGATGCCTTCTTCCAGCATCTTCAGGGCTTCGGTGCCGTAGGCCCGGCCGGCGTGGTTGACGATGAAACCAGGCGTGTCCTTGGCGCGCACGCCGCGATGGCCGGTGCGTGCAACCAGGGCCAGCAATGCCTCACCGACCTTGGGCGCGGTGGCCAGGCCATCGATCACCTCCACCACGCGCATCAACGGCACCGGGTTGAAGAAGTGCAGGCCCGCCACACGCCCGGGGTGCCGGCAACCAGTGGCGATGGCCGTGACGGAGAGTGAAGACGTGTTGGTCGCCAGGATGCACGTGGGGCTGACAATACCTTCAAGCTGGTGCAACAGGTCGCGTTTGGCGTCGAGGTTTTCCACGATGGCTTCGACCACCAGGTCGCAATCGCGCAGGTCCTCAATGCGGTCGACCACTTGCAAGTTGGCCAACGCTGCATCCATCGCCGCCTGGCTGATCTTGCCCTTGCCCACCAACTTCGCAAACGTACCACCGAGGTTGTCACGGGCCGCTTGCGCAGCGCCGTCGCGAGCATCGAACAGGCATACCCGAACACCGGCCTGAGCAGCGATTTGCGCAATGCCCTCGCCCATGACACCGGTGCCCACCAGGCCCAACGTGTTGATAGCGTCGCTCATGCTTATTCCCCCCGGTACTGCGGCGTGCGTTTTTCGAAGAACGCCGCAGCGCCCTCCTTCTGGTCCCTGGAGTCGAACAACAATTGGAACGCCTTGCGCTCCAGCACCAGGGCGCTTTCCAGCGGCAGGTCGGCACCGGCCAGCATCACTTCCTTGATCTGCTCCACCGCCAACGGCGGCAGCGCGGCGATCTGCGCGGCCAGTTCCAGGGCGCGGGGCAGCGTCTGATCGTCGCTGACCATCTCGCTGAGCATGCCCATGGCCAGGGCTTCCTTCGCGCTGACCATGCAGCCGGTGAGCGCAATGCGCATCGCCTGGAATTTACCCACCGCCCGCACCAGCCGCTGGGTGCCGCCCGCCCCCGGCATCAAGCCCAGCTTGACCTCCGGCTGGGCAAACCGCGCCGATTCACCCGCCACGATCAGGTCGCAATGCATCGCCAGCTCACAGCCACCGCCCAGGGCAAAACCATTGACGGCCGCGATCACCGGCTTGGGGCAGCGACTGATGGCTTCCCACAGATATTCGGTGTGGCGGCGGTACATATCGATCGCCCCGGCGGCGGCGAACTCCTTGATATCCGCGCCAGCGACGAAGAACTGTTCGCCCCCGGTCAGCACAATGGCGCGCACATCCTGACGGCGAGCCAAAGCGCGGAAGTGCTCGGCGAGCGCTTCACGTACCTGGGCATTCAGGGCGTTCTTGACTTCGGGGCGATGGATACGGACCACGGCCACGCCATTGTCCTGGACGTCGAGGGTCACCACGGGTGGGTTAGCGTTGGTCACATTGACTCCTGCTGCACTGTTCTTGTTAGTTGGATTGCTCATGTTTCGCTATGCGAAATAACATTCCGTATTTATCGATAATCATAAGTATCGTCCCCACAGGTGTAAACGTAAAAACCCGAACTCATGCACATACAGTCTTTAACCTGCTGTTTTATCGGGGTTTATCGCATCAAATAATCGCCAAGCAAAAAGTTGCTTAGTTTCGCTGTGCGGAATACTATTTTGTTTTGTTGATTTTATAAAAAAATGAGGCTTAACATGCGCCGTCGAAACCCGGACTCGGACAACAACCAAGTCCCAGCAGGCAACAACGCCTTCGAGCATTTGTTGATTGACCCGATGCACAACGATGAGGAGGAAGACAAGGACCGCCAGTTCGTCACCGCCCTGGCCCGTGGCCTGGAACTGCTGCGCTGTTTCACGCCGAGCGAGAGTGTGCTGGGCAACCAGGAACTGGCGCGCAAGACCGGGCTGCCGAAACCGACGATCACCCGCATGACCCACACCCTGACCCGCTTGGGTTACCTCAGGCACCTGCCGCAGTCGGGCCGGTACCAGTTGGAGGTGGGCGTGATGGCCTTCGGTTACGCCATGTTGTCGAACCTGTCGATCCGCGCCGTGGCCCACCCGTTGATGGAGACCATGGCCAAGTACGCCCAGGCGGCCGTCGCGATGGCCACCCGCGACCGCCTCGACGCGGTGTACCTGGATGTGGTCCAGGGCGAAGCCAACATGACCATGCGCCGCCAGGTCGGTACACGGTTACCGTTGCACCTGAGTTCAGCAGGCCGCGCCTGCCTGGCAGCGATGCCGGAAAACGAGCGGGAGTTCATTCTCGACCACATCCGCCAGCGCCATCTGGAGGACTGGCCGAACATCCGCAAGGGGCTGGAACGCGCCTTCCGGGACTACACCGATTTCGGCTATTGCATGTCGATCGGTGAGTGGCACCGCGATGTCAACGCCATCGCCGTACCGCTGCGACACGCACAACACGGCTTGCTGGCGTTCAACTGTGGCGGACCGAGTTTCCACCTCTCCCGGGAGAAACTCGAAGACGACATCGGCCCCCGCCTCAAGCACATGGTGAACAATATCGAGGCCGCCACCCGCTAGCTGGACAGGTGCATGGCCTCGGCAGATTGACGATAACAGGCCCGCCGAACGGGCCGCTGAGGGCTGCACATGATCCGAGACGCACAAACCCTGCATATCCTGGTGGACGCCATTGCGCAGTTCGTCGATGAAGCGCTGATCCCACGGGAAAACGAAGTCGCCGAAACCGATGAAATCCCGGCGGACATCATCAGCCAATTCCAGGACATGGGCCTGTTCGGCCTGACCATTCCCGAAGCCTACGGCGGCCTGGGCCTGACCATGGAGGAAGAGGTGACCATCGCCTTTGAACTGGGGCGCACCTCCCCGGCCTTCCGTTCGTACTTCGGCACCAACAATGGCATCGGCTCCATCGGCATCCTGCTCGACGGCACCGACGCGCAGAAGGAACATTACCTGCCGCTGCTGGCCAGCGGCGCGCTGCTCAGCTCGTTCTGCCTCACCGAACCCGACTCCGGCTCCGACGCCGCCTCGCTGAAAACCACCGCCGTACGCGATGGCGACCACTACGTGATCAACGGCACCAAGCGCTTTATCACCAACGCACCCCACGCCGGGATTTTCACGGTGATGGCGCGAACCGACCCGGCGATCCGCGGCTCGGGCGGTATCAGCGCGTTCATCATCGAACGTGACACGCCAGGCCTGTCCCTGGGCAAGCGCGATCACAAGATGGGCCAGCACGGCGCGCACACCAGCGACGTGATCTTCGACAACGTCCGCGTGCCAGCCAGCCAGTTGATCGGTGGCGTGGAAGGCGTGGGTTTCAAGACCGCCATGAAGGTCCTCGACAAAGGCCGCCTGCACATCGCCGCCGTCAGCGTGGGCGCCGCCGAGCGCATGCTGGGTGACGCGCTGAACTACGCGATCGAACGCAAGCAATTCGGCCAGCCGATTGCCGAGTTCCAGCTGATCCAGGCCATGCTCGCCGACAGCAAGGCCGAAATCTATGCGGCGCGCTGCATGGTGCTCGACGCCGCCCGCAAGCGTGACGAAGGCCGGGACATCGGCACCGAAGCTTCTTGCTCGAAGATGTTCGCCACCGAGATGTGCGGTCGCGTCGCTGACCGCTGTGTGCAGATCCATGGCGGCGCCGGCTATATCAGCGAGTACGCCATTGAACGTTTCTACCGGGATGTTCGCCTGTTCCGCCTCTACGAAGGCACCACGCAGATCCAGCAACTGGTGATTGCCCGCAACATGATTCGCGCGGCGCAACGCTGAGCACCACCCATACCCAATGCCCTAACAACTACAACAAGGTATCGCTATGGAAGTCGCCGCATCGGCGGGCGCGTTGTCGCCTGCAAAAAGCAAACTGTGGATCATTGTCTTTATCTTCTGCTTCCTCGGTCTGTTGATCGATGGCGCAGACCTGATGTTGCTGTCCTACAGCCTCAGCAGCCTCAAGGCCGAGTTCGGCCTGACCAGCGTCGAGGCCGGCAGCCTGGGCAGTTTCACCCTGGCCGGCATGGCCATTGGTGGCATCTACGGGGGCTGGGCCTGTGACCGCTTCGGCCGGGTCAAAACCGTGGTGTGGAGCATCGTGCTGTTCTCCGTGGGCACGGCGATCCTGGGCATGACCCACAGCTATTGGCAGTTCGCGAGCACGCGGTTTTTCGCCTCCCTCGGCCTGGGCGCGCTGTATGTGGCGTGCAACACGTTGATGGCCGAATACGTGCCGACCCGCTACCGCACCACCGTGCTCGGCACCCTGCAGGCTGGCTGGTCGGTGGGGTACATCGTCGCCACGCTGCTGGCAGGCTGGATCCTGCCCGAACACGGCTGGCGCTGGTTGTTCTACGTGGCGATCATCCCGGTGATCCTCGCCGTGCTGATGCAACGCCTGGTGCCAGAGCCTCAAGCCTGGGTGACCGCACGCGCCGAGCGCGTGCAGGAGAAAGCCAATGGCACCCGGCAAGCCCAGCAGAAAAAGCCCGACGGCATGTTCAAGCTGATCTTCAGCGACCCCAAGGCCAGCCGCATGTTCCTGCTCTGGGCCTTGACCGCAGGCTTCCTGCAGTTCGGCTACTACGGTGTGAACAACTGGATGCCGTCCTACCTGGAAAGCGAACTGGGGATGAACTTCAAGTCGATGACCAGCTATATGGTCGGCACCTACGCCGCGATGATCTTCGGCAAGATCCTTGCGGGGTTGGCGGCGGACCGCCTGGGACGTCGCGCCGTGTTTGCGTTTGGCGCCCTGGGCACGGCGGTCTTCCTGCCGGTCATCGTGTTGTTCCAGAGTCCGGAGAACATCTTGTGGATGCTGGTGGTGTTCGGTTTCCTGTACGGGATTCCCTATGGCGTGAATGCCACCTACATGACCGAAAGCTTCGAGGCGAAGTTTCGTGGTTCGGCAGTGGGCGGGGCCTACAACATCGGGCGCATTGGTGCGGCAGTGGCACCGGCAGCCATTGGTTTCCTGGCGTCCCACGGCTCAATCGGCATGGGGTTCCTGGTAATGGGCGGCGCGTACTTCATCTGCGGCGTCATCCCGGCGTTGTTTATTCGCGATAAACAGTTCGATCCGCAAAAACAGTAAGCGCGGTGCCCGCTTGCCAAATAACTGGCGTCATCCTTCGGCGACTGTTTTTAGCGATAAAAACAGTCGCTTGATTTGTAAGGCTTTTTATTTAATTGAACGAATGTGGCATGAAACTCGCTCTAACCCTCTCCAAGCAGGTTAAGCGATGACAAGACGTGCGGCAGTGCCCAGGGGTTATAACCCACAGTAAAGCGGTCTAGACTGTAATTCATGTTTTACGGAACTGAAGGAACAGTAAGACGCCTGGCATTCGCCACTCTCATCGAGCCTGTAAGACAGCTGAGTGCTTAGAGGCCGAACGGTTATGAAAACACCTACCCAGACCCATGCAATTGACTTTGACAGTGCCAAATTGCAACGCCTGGGCTTTGGTCAACCCGCCCTCCTGCCGCGCCGCCCCACCACCGTTATCGAACTTCGCCAGCAACTGGGCCAGCAACTGCAAACCAGCCTGGAACCGGAGCGCATTCTCGCGGTGTTCTTCCGTGAGATCCAACGCCTGGTGCCCCTGGACGCCCTGCACTACCGTCACCAGGCCAGCGACCTGCGCCTGGAGTTCGGCCATCGCGGCCATCACTCGATGAGCTACAGCCTGAGCCATGAAGGCGAGCACTTGGGCGAGCTGATCTTCCGGCGCAACCAGCGCCTGGCGGAAGAAGAACTCGGCCAACTTGAATCGCTGCTGGCGACCCTGCTCTACCCGATGCGCAACGCCCTGCTCTACCGTGCCGCCACCCGCAGCGCGCTGCGTGACCCACTGACCGAGACCGGCAACCGCATCGCCATGGACCAGACCCTGCAACGGGAAATCGACATGGCGCGCCGCCACCTGAACCCGCTGTCCTTGCTGATGCTGGACATCGACCACTTCAAGACCATCAACGACACCCACGGCCATGCCGCCGGCGACAACGTGCTGCGCACTGTGGCGGCATCGATCAAGAGCCAGCTGCGTAACGTGGACATGGTGTTTCGTTATGGCGGGGAAGAGTTTCTGATCCTGCTGTCCAACACCGGCCGCGATGCGGCGAAGATGGTTGGCGAACGCCTGCGCCAGGCGACACAAGCCCAGGATTATTGGGCGGACGGAACGCGGATCGAATTGACGGTGAGCCTGGGTTGCTCGACCCTGCTGCCCGCCGAATCTGCCGAAAGCCTGCTGCGCCGGGCCGATAGTGCGTTGTACGTGGCCAAGCGCGAAGGCCGCAACCGCCTGGCGATGGCGGGGTAAACCCCTTCAGCTGTAGCGAACTGGCTTACTGTGGCAATAAGGCTTGTTGGGGTAATCGGGCATGTTGTGGCGAGCGGGCTTGCCCCGCGTTGGACTGCGCAGCAGTCCCATGCTTTTTGAATAAAAAGCGGGCCGCTTCGCGGCCCAACGCGGGGCAAGCCCGCTCGCCACAATGGTTACATCAAGCCTCGCTGGCAACCCGCGCCTGGCGCTCACGCATCACCGCTGGGGCTTTTTCTTTCTCCAGACGCATGCAGCTTTCCAGGAACAAATACATGTAGTCGTAGCTCTTGCACACGGCTTGGCGCAGTTCCGCCTGCAATGCCTTGGTGGGGTTCATCCCGGCCAGGGTGCAGATGATTTCCAGCGCTTCCCACGGGTGGGCGTCATCGTACTGGGCATGCATCTTCAACCACTTCATCGCACGCTTGCGCTCTTCCTCGGGGAAGGCCGCCGCGTAGACACCGGTGGAACACACCACGGCGGACCACTCGCCGGTTGCGCCTTCAATCGCGTAGTTGGTCGCGGCGATGGCCACGATCAACGAATCGGCCGAGCTGGTGTGCCAGCACCAATGGCTGAGGGCATGCAACTCCGGCGGTACGTCCTGGGCTTGCAATTCGTCCAGGCTCACGCCGTGGGCACGGGCCCAATTGACCCAGTAATCGGCGTGGTTGAGTTCCACGCGAATATTGCGCATCAGCCAACGCCGCGCCATGTCCTCCCCAGGATGGCGGGCGAATTTGGTCTTGGTGAGGTTCTGTGCCATGTACAAGGCAAACTGCTCCACCACCGGCCAGCCACCGATCAGGTAGTGGCGCATGGTCTTGGCGCTGAGCGTGTTGTCGCGCATGCGCTGGTACAGTTCGTGTTCGACAACTCGGCGCTTGCTCTCGCTACAGTCCAGGATCAGTTTCTGAGCCCAGGCGGGGTAACTCGAGGCTTCCATAAGCGGGCCGGTTCTGTTGAATGTGTCGATCACTGTAAGGCTCCTTTTTAAGTGTGATTGTACAGACCAGCAAAGTTTTCAGCGGAATGTGCCGGGCGCCTTGAATAACAGAGGCTGCGGCCGCACAGGTCGACACTGCAAGCTATCAAAGGTAAACAATTGCGGTCGTTCAATCAGGTAGCCCTGAGCGTAATCCACACCAATTTCGAGTAACGCCTGTTCGATGTGCGGTGTCTCGACAAACTCTGCAATTGTGCGCTTACCCATGACATGGCCGATGTGGTTGATCACTTCGACCATCGCGCGGTTAATCGGGTCGTCCAGCATATCCTTTACGAAACTTCCATCGATCTTCAGGAAGTCTACAGGTAAATGTTTGAGATATGCGAACGAGGACATTCCGGCACAAAAGTCATCCAGCGAAAAATGACAACCTAAGGCTTTGAGTTCATTGATAAATCGGATCGCACTGCCCAAATTTGCAATTGCGCTGGTTTCAGTAATTTCAAAACAGATCATGCCCGGCGGAATATTGTATGTATGAAACTTCTCACGCAAAAACCCGAGGAAGTCATCATCGCCAATGGTGATGCCTGATAGGTTGATCGCACACATCGCCATGGGACGCCCCGGGCGCTCCTGCAGGCATCGGCTGATGATCTTGAACACATTTTCTACTACCCAGCGGTCCAGGGACGTCATCAAGCCATAGCGTTCGGCGGCTGGGATAAAGCTGTCCGGAAGGATGATGCGGCCAGCCTCGTCATGCAGGCGCAGCAGGATCTCGATGTGCCCATCGCCACCGTCAGTGTGCCCCAGGGGTGAGATTTCCTGGGCGTAGAGGCAGAACCGGTTTTCTTCCAGGGCCATGTGCAGGCGCTGCACCCAGGCCATTTCGCCGAAGCGCACGGACAATTCCGAGTCGTCGGCGTGGTAGACCTGCACGCGGTTGCGGCCCTTTTCCTTGGCCATGTAGCACGCCATGTCGGCGGCGCGCAGTGAGGTTTCCAGGGTCGTCGGGGTGTGCCCAAGGTGCACCAGGCCGATGCTGACGGTGGTCATGAACGGCCGGCCCTTCCATACGAAGTGCAGGCTTTGCACCGTATGCCGCAGACTCTCGGCGATTTTTTCAGCCGCGGCCGCCGGGCAGTTCTCCAGCAGAATGCCGAATTCATCGCCGCCCAGGCGCGCCAGGGTGTCACCTTCACGCAGGTCCGATTGCAACAGCGCGCAGATATGCCGCAACAACTCGTCGCCTGCCGCATGGCCACAGGTGTCGTTGACCAACTTGAACTGGTCCAGGTCGAGGAACATCAGCGCATGCCGCCCGCCCTGCTGCGTCCCCATGGGGTGGAGCACCTGCTCCAGGCGGTACTCGAACTCACGGCGGTTGGCCAGGCCGGTCAGGGCGTCATGGGTCGCCTGCCAGGACAGGTTGGCGATGTATTGACGCTCCTGGGTCATGTCGTGCAGCACCAGCACTGCCCCGGTCACCTTGCCGGCGCTGCGGATCGGCGCGCCCACCAGGGTCACCGAGACCGTGCTGCCATCCAGGCGCTGGATGGTTTTCGAATGCTCGCTGCCGCCGCCGAGCTGGCCCTTGACGATATGTTCGATCAGGGTAAAGCCATCGGGCTGGGCATTGTCATCCAGCAGATTGAACAGCGCCGCCAGGGGCAGCCCCTGGGCCTGGGCAGAATTCCAGTGGGTCAGCGCCTCGGCCGCCGGGTTCATGTAGGTGATGGCGCCATCGACATCAGTGGTAATCACCCCGTCGCCAATCGACTCCAGGGTGATCTGCGCCCGCTCCTTCTCTTGCTGCAGAGCGTCGGCAAAGGCATGGCGCTGGGCCAGCAGTTTATGCGTGCGCAACAGCGCCAGCACAATCAGGCCCAGTGCCGTGGCCAGGTTGGTGATCACCAGCAGCCGCAGGATCATCCGCGAACCTTCGCCCAGGGCATCGCTGAACGCCTTGGCAGCGGGCGTCACACCTTCGTTGATGGCGGTGATATGCGCCTTCCATTGGCGCACATCGTTGGCGCTGACCTGGTCACGGGTGATTGCACCGTGCATCTCGCGCGCCAGGTCATCCAGTTGCACCAGGTAGCCATCGCCCACGGTCCAAAGTTCGATGGCTTTTTCCAGGTAGCTGAAATGGCGGAAGTTGAGGTACAGCCAGATCAGACTGGCGACGTCATCCGGGTGGTTGCCGCCCTTGAGGATACCCGACCGAGCGGCCGCAAGATCAGGGGTGGAGCGGTCCAGGGCGACACGCAGTTCATGCCCGCCCTGGGGCACGGCGATCGCCTGCTGGTATTTGAGGTAGGTGGTTTCGTCGCGGTTGTCGGCATACAGCGTCAGGTAGTAGATCGCGTCTTTCTGGCCCTTGGACCACAGGCTTTCGCCAGCCACATAACCGCGCACCGCCGACAGCACGTAGAGGCTGACACAACCCAACAATGCCTGGAACAGCACCACGGCGATAAAGGGCCAGACAATGCCCAACAACCGTGGCGTTCCGAGAGTCCGCTTTTGCTTCATGAAGCCCCTTGCACATGCACTGCTGGATACGCACGCGAAACACCGCTTCCGATAGCTCAGCCTAGGCTAAATCAACGTACTTGTTGCAAGTGCCCATAGAGTTTGGCGTACAAACCACCGTCAGCAATCAATTGCTGATGGTCGCCATCCTCTGCAATGTGACCGCCGTCGAACACTAACACTCGATCTGCCTGCTTAACCGCCGACAGGCGGTGGGCGATGATCAGTGTAGTACGGCCGCTGAGGAAGCGCGCCAGTGCCTGGTGCAGGTTGTACTCGGTGGCGGCGTCCAGGGCGGAAGTCGCTTCGTCGAGGATCACCACTTTCGGTTCGGCCAACACCATGCGCGCAATCGCCAGGCGCTGACGCTGGCCGCCGGAAAACCGCACCCCGGAACGCCCCACCACACTGTCCAGGCCCATGGGCAACGCCTTGACGGTCGCATCCAGCTGGGCGATTTCCAGTGCCTGCCAGCAGGCCTGGTCACTGCGCTCGCGGCCCATGGTCAGGTTGGCGCGCACGGTGTCGTTGAACAGCGCCGGATGTTGCAGCACCACGGCGACGTGCTCGCGGATGGTCTCCAGGCCGATTTCCTGCTGGGTGGCACCGCCAAAGCGGATCGTCCCGGCCTGGGGCGTGTACAGGCCCAGCAGCAGTTGCACCAGGGTGCTTTTGCCACCGCCGCTGGCGCCGACGATTGCGACCTTCTCGCCGGGCGCGATGGCCAGGTTCAACTGGTCGAGGACCAGGTCTTCGCCATAACCGAAATTCAGGCCACGTACTTCGATGCCGACGGTTTCGCGCCCGGTAAACGGGTCTTCGCCGCCCGCGTATTGCGGTTCATCGGCCCGCGCCAGCAGTTCGTTGATCCGCGTCAGCGCCCCGCCCGCCGCGTAATAGGCGTACTGCAGGTTCAGCAACTGCTCCACCGGGCCGATCATGAACCACAGGTAGCTGAACACCGCGAGCATCTGGCCGATGGACAGGTCGGAGAACAGCACCGTGAGCATGGCCGCCGCACGGAAGATGTCGATGCCGAACTGGAACAACAACCCGCTGGCGCGGCTCGATGCGTCGGTTTTCCACTGGGAATGGATCGCGAAGTCGCGCACTTCCTGGGCCCGCTGGCCGAGGCGCCCGAGGAAGAAGCCCTGGCGGTTGCCGGCGCGCACTTCCTGGATGGCATCCAGGGTTTCGGTCAGGGCCTGGGTAAACCGCGAGGTGCTGTCGTTCTCCAGTTTCTTCAGGTGTTTGACGCGTTTGCCCAACTGCACCGTGGCGTAGATCACCAACGGGTTGAACAGCAGGATCAGCAGCGCCAGTTGCCAATGCATCCACACCAGGATTGCCGACGTGCCCACCAACGTAAGCATCGCCACCAGGAACCGGCTGAGGGTTTCGCCGACGAATTTGTCCAGGGTGTCCAGGTCGGTGACCAGGTGGGTGGTGACCGTGCCACTGCCCAGGCTTTCGTATTCGCCGAGGGAAATACGCTTGAGCCGCTCGATCAGGCGCACGCGGATGCGGTACACGATGTCCTTGGCCAACCGCGCAAACAGCCGCGCCTGTACCACGTTGAACACCAACGCGCCGCAGCGCAGGAACAGCGTCACCAGCAACATCAGGCCGATATAGCCGGCGGCTTTCTGCCAGCCCAGGGGCAAGGCGTGGTTCATCACCTTGAGCGCGGCATCGCCACGACCCAGCAACACTTCATCGACCAGCAACGGCAACAACAGAGGGATGGGCACGCTGCACAGGGTCGCCAGCACGGCGACGCCATTGGCGATCCACAGGGACTTCTTGTGGCGCAGGGCCAGGCGGCGGATTTCCGCCCAGGTCAGGCGGTCGGTGCGTTGAGGTTGCTCATGCACAGGTGGCTCGCTCCAGCCATCGGCCCAGCAAAGGCGAAAGCTCGGACAGCGGCTGGTAACCGTTGGTCAGCAACGCCAACTGGCCATTGCGCTCGGCCAGCAGCGTCGGGAAACCGGCGATGCCCAGGTCCTGTACCCAGGTAAAATCGGCAGCGGTGGCGGCGTGCTGCTCGGCGCGGTCGAATTCGCCGGCAAACTCGATGCGCGGGATGCCCGCCTGTTCGGCCAGTTCCACCAGCACACTGGCGAGAGTCACGTCGCGGCCCTCGACATAAAACGCGCGCTGGATCAGCCCCAGCAGCTTCCATGCACAATCCGGCGCCAGGCTGCGCGCCGTGACGATGGCGCGGCACGCCGGCTCCGTGTCATACACAAAACCGTCGGGCAGTGCGCCGTCACGCTTGAACGGCTGGCCGGTGGCGTCGGTCACCGCCTGCCAGTGCTCCAGGATATAGCGCCGCGTGGTCGGCTCCAGCGCCGCGCCACTGCCGGTACGCAAGCCGCCTACCACCAGGTGCAGCTCCACGCCGGCCGCCTGGGCCTGCTCTACCAACGCCTCGGCCACCGGGGCAAAGCCCCAGCACCAGGAACACATCGGGTCCATCACATAGAGCAGGCGCGCGGACATGGCTCAGGCCTCGGAAGGAGTTTGCTTGTAGTTGAAACCAATCGGGTGCGGCATGTTACGGGCCTTGGCCAGCTCGATCTGCTTCTGCCGGTCGATCGCACTGCGGCGGGTCTTCTCCGGCAGCTTATCCCAGCAATGCGGGCAGCTGATGCCCGCCACATAGTGCTCGGAGGCGCGGTCCTCAACACTCACGGGTGTGCGGCAGGCATGACATTGATCGTAGTCGCCTTCGCTCAAGTCGTGGCGCACGGTGACGCGATTATCGAAAACAAAGCAGTCGCCCTGCCATTTGGTTTCTGCCTGCGGCACCTCTTCGAGGTACTTCAGGATGCCGCCCTTGAGGTGGTAGACCTCATCGAAACCCTCACTGAGCATGTAGCTCGAGGCCTTCTCGCAACGAATGCCGCCGGTGCAGAACATGGCGACTTTCTTGTGCTTGGCCGGGTCGAAGTTGGCTTTGATATAGTCGGGAAATTCGCGAAAACTGGTGGTTTTCGGGTCGATCGCGCCTTCAAAGGTGCCGATGGACACTTCGTAGTCGTTACGGGTGTCGATCAACAGCACTTCCGGGTCGCTGATCAGCGCGTTCCAGTCCTGCGGGTCGACGTAGGTGCCGACCTTCTTGTTCGGGTCGACGCCTTCGACGCCCAGGGTCACGATCTCTTTCTTGAGCTTGACCTTGGTGCGGTAGAACGGCTGGTCGTCGCAGTAGGATTCTTTGTGGTCGATGTCGACCATGCGCGGGTCGTTCTTCAGCCAGGCCATCAAGCCATCAATGCCTTCGCGGCTGCCGGAAACGGTGCCGTTGATGCCTTCCTCGGCGATCAGCAGGGTGCCTTTGATTCCGTTGTCGAGCATCGCCTGCAACAGTGGCTCGCGCAGGGCGACGTAATCTTCGAGGGTGACGAACTTATACAGTGCCGCCACGACAATCGGTTGAGTCATGGGTGTTCTCTCCAGGTGGCTACCCTCGTAAGGGGTGAACCGGATGCAAAAAAAACGCGCCGTCTAGGCGGCGCGTCGCGGATTCTAACAAATGCCCGGTGTCAGAGACACCCGATCATCAATCATGCCCGCCGGCGCAGGTCGGCGAGGCCGGGGCTGCGTCGATTTTCGCCCACTCTTCAGGCGTGTAGGTATGCAGCGCCAGCGCATGAAACTCGCTCATCAGGTCACCCAGGGTGGCGTAGACCTTCTGGTGGCGCTTGACGCGGTTGAGCCCCTCGAACTGCGGGCTGACCAGCACGGCCTTGAAGTGGGTCTGCAACCCACGGCTGTGCATGTGGCTTTCGTCCAGCACACTCAGGTGGTCGGTGCCCAGGGCGGCAAGCGCCGTTTCGATACGCTGTTGCATGGTCATTCCTGCTTACTTCTTCTTGGCCGGGGCGGCGGCTTTAGGCGTCAGCTCGTTGGTCATGTCTTCCAACAGCTTGTTCACCACCGGCACGGCGCTTTCCAGCTTCGCCTGGGTCATCTGGGCCGATTGCTGGGTCAGTTGCGGCATTTTTTCCAGGACTTTCTTGCCCAGTGGCGACTGGTAGAAGGCAACCAGGTCCTTGAGCTCGGATTCGCTGAAGTTGGTGGTGTAGAGCTTGACCATGTCTGGTTTGAGCTTCGGCCAGCCGATGGCCTGGTCGAGGGCGGCGTTGGCCTTGGCCTGGTAGCTGTCCAGTACGGACTGCTTGGCGGCAGGCGCCTTGGTCTGTTCGAAACGCTGGGCGAACATTTGTTGCACTTGCATGTACACCGGGGTACCCAGCTTGTCGGCGTGGGCCAGGGTAAGGAAGGCTTCGGCACTGGCGTTGTGGCTGGCGGTATCGGCAAGAACCTGGCCGCTGGCGCAAACCAGAGCAACCGCGGTACAGATGGCACGAAGACGAGTCATCGAGTTTCCTTTTCTAGCAGGCGAGGTAAGACCCCAAGGGCGCCCATTCTGCGCCTAAAAAACCTCAGGGCTCAACCCCGGGCCTTGTCGGACAGGGATTGCCCGATGAAAAGTCTTTCAGGGGAACCCCCGAGGCTCTTCACAGCCTAAACTGCGCAAACGAACCTGAAGGAGTGTGCCCGATGAGCCGTATCGAAACCGACAGCCTGGGAGAAGTCGAAGTCCCGGATGACGCTTACTGGGGCGCCCAGACCCAACGTTCGCTGGTGAACTTCGCCATCGGCGAGCAGCGCATGCCCCTGGCGGTGTTGCATGCCCTGGCCCTGGTCAAGAAGGCGGCGGCACGGGTCAACGACCGCAACGGCGATCTGCCCGCCGACATCGCCCGCCTGATCGAACAGGCCGCCGACGAAGTGCTGGCCGGCCAACATGACGACCAGTTCCCTCTGGTGGTGTGGCAGACCGGCAGCGGCACCCAGAGCAACATGAACGCCAACGAAGTGATCGCCGGTCGCGCCAACGAACTGGCGGGCAATAAGCGCGGCGGCAAGAGCCCGGTGCACCCCAACGATCACGTCAACCGTTCCCAGAGTTCCAATGACTGCTTCCCTACCGCCATGAGCATCGCTGCCGTGCAGGCGGTGCATCAACGCTTGCTGCCGGCGATTGCCACCCTGTCCGGCGGCCTGGCAGAGCAAGCCGCCAAACATATGAAGCTGGTGAAGACCGGGCGCACCCACATGATGGATGCCACCCCGATTACCTTCGGCCAGGAGCTGTCGGCATTCATCGCTCAACTCGACTACGCCGAACGTGCGATCCGTGCCGCCCTGCCCGCCGTGTGCGAGCTGGCCCAGGGCGGCACCGCCGTGGGCACCGGGCTCAATGCGCCCCATGGCTTCGGCGAGGCGATCGCCTCGGAGCTGGCGGCGCTATCGGGCTTGCCGTTCGTCACCGCGCCGAACAAATTCGCCGCCCTCTCCGGCCATGAGCCTCTCGTGACGCTGCACGGCGCGCTGAAAACCCTGGCCGTGGCCCTGATGAAAATCGCCAATGACCTGCGCCTGCTGGGCTCCGGGCCGCGCACCGGGCTGGCCGAAGTGAAATTGCCGGCCAATGAACCGGGCAGCTCGATCATGCCGGGCAAGGTCAACCCGACCCAGTGTGAAGCGCTGTCGATGCTGGCCTGCCAGGTGTTGGGCAATGACGTGACCATCGGCATTGCCGCCAGCCAGGGTCACTTGCAGTTGAATGTGTACAAGCCGGTGATCATCCACAACCTGCTGGAGTCGATCCGCCTGCTGGCCGACGGCTGCAACAACTTCCAGGAACACTGCGTGGCCGGGCTGGAGCCTGACCCTGTGCAAATGGCGGAACACTTGGAGCGTGGCTTGATGCTGGTCACCGCGCTCAACCCGCACATTGGCTACGACAAGTCCGCCGAGATCGCCAAGAAGGCCTATGCCGAAGGGCTTACGCTGCGGGAAGCAGCGCTGGAACTGGGCTACCTCACCGATGCGGAGTTCGACCAGTGGGTTCGCCCCGAAGACATGCTGGGCACCTAGCCTAGGACGCCAGGCGCAACCGTCGGGCCCTGAGCCCGGCGAGCAACGACGGCGCCAGCGCCACGGTTGCCGAACCCAGCACCACCACCAACGCCCCGGCATAGCCCAGGGCGTTGATCTCTTCGGCTTGCACATAGTCGGGCCACAGCCAGGCCGCCACGGCCACCGCCACAAAGGTCACCAAAGGCGTGAGCGCCAGGGTCGCACTGACCCGCGAGGCTTCCCAGTGGGCCAGCGCTTCGGCAAAGGCGCCGTAGGCCACCAGGGTATTCATGCAGCACGCCAGCAATAGCCAGCCTTGCAGCGGGCTCAGGTCCAACGCCTCCAGGGGATGTGCCCAAGGCGTGAGCAACACGGCGCAGGACAGGTAGATCACCATCATCACCTGCAGCGAGTTCCACACCGTCAGCAGTTGTTTCTGGCCGAGGGCGTAGAACACCCAGATCGTGGTGGCAAGCAGGACGGTCAGCACGCCGGCGGTGTAGGCGCCGAGCGAGGTCAGCAGTTCTTCCAGGCGCTGGTTGAAAAACAGGCCGAAACCAATGATCAACACCACCAGCCCCACCCCCTGTCCCAGGCTGAAGCGCTCCTTGAAGACGAACACACTGGCGACCATCAAAAAGATCGGCCCCATCTGCACCACCAACTGCGCGGTGCCGGGGCTGAGCAATTTCAGGCCCACCAGGTACAGCACGTAGTTGCCCACCAGTCCGCACACCGCCATCGCCACCAGCCAACCACCCCGGGGGCCAAGCACCTTGCGGCTGGGCAAGCGTTTGGTCAGCGCCAGGTAGACGAACAGGCAACTGCCGGCCACGATCAGGCGAAACCAGGTGACGGTGATCGGGTCCATCACCTGCAGCACCTGCTTGAGTTTGATCGGCAGAATGCCCCACAGAAACGCGGTCAGCAGGGTCAGGAGCAAACCATAGACCCAGCGGCCGGAAGAGATGTGCATGAGTACCCCAGAAGCTGGAGGAAGTGGAGCCGCATTCTAGGGGCACCCGATGCACTTTGTGTAGCGAACACTTAATTTGCCGATCAGCGCACTGCTTCGAACAACCCGGTGGCCCCCATGCCGCCGCCCACGCACATGGTGACGATGCCGTAACGCAGGTTGCGTCGCTGCAACTCACGCACCAGGTGCCCCACCTGCCGCGAGCCGGTCATGCCGAATGGATGCCCGATGGAGATCGAACCGCCATTGACGTTGTACCTGGCATTGTCGATTTCCAGGCGATTGCGCGCATACAGGCATTGCGAGGCAAACGCTTCATTAAGCTCCCACAGGTCGATGTCCGCCACCTGCAAGCCCTTGGCCTTGAGCAACTTGGGCACCGAGAACACCGGGCCGATGCCCATCTCGTCCGGCTCGCAACCGGCCACGGTGAAGCCACGGAAAAACGCCTTGGGCTGGAGCCCCAGTGCAAGGGCTTTCTCCAGGCTCATCACCAGCGTCATCGAGGCACCGTCGGAGAGCTGCGACGAGTTGCCCGCCGTCACCGAACCATCCTCGGCGAACACCGGCTTCAAACCTTGCAGACTGGCCAGGGTAGTGTCCGGGCGGTTGCAGTCGTCACGGTCGACCACACCTTCCAGGATCTGCACCTCACCGGTGTTCTTGTCTTCGACTTTGTACTTGACCGCCATCGGCACGATTTCATCGCTGAAAAGCCCATCGGCCTGGGCCTGGGCGGTGCGCTGCTGGCTTTGCAGGGCGTACAGGTCCTGTTCTTCGCGGCTGATGTGGTAGCGACGCGCGACGATCTCGGCGGTCTGGCCCATGGGGAAATAGATACCCGGCACCTGCTCTTTGAGCAGCGGGTTGATCAGGTTGTCGGTATTGACGCTTTTCATCGTCAGGCTGATGGACTCGACACCGCCGGCGACGATGATATCGCTGCAACCCGACGCAATCTGGTTGGCCGCAATGGCAATCGCCTGCAAGCCCGAGGAGCAGAACCGGTTGAGGGTCATGCCGGCCACGCCGGTGCCCAGTTGCGAGAGCACCGCCACATTGCGCCCGATGTTGTAGCCCTGGGCGCCCTCGTTGGAGCCGGCGCCGACGATGCAATCCTCCACCGTCGCCGGGTCGATGCCGTTGCGGGCGAGCAGCGCGTTGACGCAATGGGCCGCCATGTCATCGGGGCGGGTCTGGTTGAACTTGCCGCGAAAGGACTTGGCCAGGCCGGTTCGCACACTGTCGACGATCACTACTTCACGCATGGGCTACCTCGATCTTGTGGTTGTCGGATCGAGCATAGATCGCGCCCCGCGCCACCGCGACGATCATTCACCCCATAGATACAAAACCATGGCGACGCGGCTCACTGCGTCATTTTTTCTTTTTCTTTTTGTCGTGCTTATCGGATTTGGCGAACGCCTCTTCCAGCGCCAGGTTGATGGTGCGCAACACCTTGACCCGGGCCCAGCGCTTGTCGTTGGCCTCCACCAATGTCCAGGGCGACACCTCGGTGCTGGTACGGTCGACCATATCGCCCACGGCCGCGCGGTAGTCATCCCATTTGTCACGGTTGCGCCAGTCGTCTTCGGTGATCTTGAAGCGCTTGAAGGGGATTTCCTCGCGGGCCTGGAAGCGCTCCAGTTGCGTGTCCTTGTCGATGGCCAGCCAGAACTTGACCACGATCACACCCGCATCGCGCAGTTGCTCTTCGAAGTCATTGATCTCGCCATAGGCGCGCATCCAGTCCGCCGGGGTGCAGAAGCCTTCAATGCGCTCCACCAGCACGCGGCCATACCAGGAACGGTCGAACACGGTGAACATGCCGCGCGCCGGGATCTTCTGCCAGAACCGCCACAAGTAAGGCTGGGCGCGTTCGTCTTCACTGGGCGCGGCAATCGGCACGATGTGGTACTGACGCGGGTCCAGCGCCGCCGCCACCCGACGGATCGCCCCGCCCTTGCCCGCCGCATCGTTGCCCTCGAACACCGTGACCAGGGCGTGCTTGCGCATGCGCTTGTCGCGCATCAATCCGGAGAAACGCGCCTGTTCGGTGATCAGTTGTTCTTCGTAATCGTCCTTGTCCAGGCGCTGGGACAGGTCGAGGCTGTCGAGCAGGCTCTTCTTGTCCACCGACGCGATCAACGGCGCCGGGTTCATGCCGCTGGCCTTGCCCTTGGACAGCTTGAGCGCATTCTGCAGGCCTTCGAGCAGCAGTTTGCCCACGGTGAGGCTGCGGTAGTTGCTGTCCACGCCTTCGATCACATGCCACGGCGCATAGTCGCGACTGGTGCGGCGCAACACGCGCTCACCGAAGTGCACGAATTTGTCGTAGGTCTCGGATTGCTGCCAGTCCAGCGGGCTGATGCGCCAACTGTGCAGGGGGTCATCGGCCAGGGCCTTGAGCCGCGCCTTCATCTGTTTCTTGGAGAGGTGGAACCAGAACTTGAAGATCAGCGCGCCTTCATCGCAGAGCATTTTCTCCAGGCGTTCGGCGCCGGCGATGGCCTGGTCGAGGCGGGCGTCCTTGATCTGCCCATGTACGCGGCTTTGCAGCATCTGGCTGTACCAGTTGCCAAAGAAGATGCCCATGCGACCCTTGGCAGGAAGTTGGCGCCAATAGCGCCAGGCCGGCGGGCGCGCCAGTTCTTCGTCGGTCTGCTGGTCGAAGGTGCGCACTTCGATCAGGCGCGGGTCCATCCATTCATTGAGCAGCTTGACCGTCTCGCCCTTGCCGGCGCCTTCGATACCGTTGATCAGGATAATCACCGGGAAGCGCTTCTGCTGCTGCAGCTCGTACTGCACTTCCAGCAGGGCCTCGCGCAGGGCCGGCACCTCGGCCTCAAAGGTGTCTTTGTCGATGGCGTGACCGATTTCGGCGGATTCGAACATGGGCAGCTCCGTTTCAAGATGGCTCAAGACTAGCGGATTAGGCAGCAATACGCGGGAGGAAATTCCACCGGCGCTTGCCATGGGTCAATTCAATGCCGGTTGATCGGCTAGAATGGCGGCCTTGCCTTTACCGAGCCGCCCATGAACCCCATCACCCACGCCCAACTCGACTGGGATGACCAAGGTCGCCCGCACTCGCGGATCTTCGACGATGTGTACTTTTCCGATAAGTCAGGCCTTGAAGAAACCCGCTACGTGTTCCTCGAACAGAACCGTTTGCAGGAGCGCTTTGCCGCGCTGCCCGCCGGTGGGCGGCTGGTGATTGGCGAGACCGGGTTCGGCACGGGGTTGAATTTCCTCTGCGCCTGGCAACTGTTCGAACAACACGCCGTGGCCGGTGCGCGCCTGCATTTCGTCAGCGTGGAAAAGTACCCGCTCAGCCATGCCGACCTGCAACGCGCCCTGCTGCTCTGGCCGGAACTGCAACCCTTCGCCGAACAACTGCTGGCGCAATACATTGCCATCCATCAGGGCTTCCAGCGCCTGGTGCTGGATAACGGTCGCGTGACCCTGACCCTGCTGATCGGCGACGCCCTGGAGCAACTGCCCCAACTGGACGCGCAGATAGACGCCTGGTTCCTGGACGGCTTCGCCCCGGCGAAAAACCCGGATATGTGGACCGCCGAGCTGTTTGCCGAACTGGCACGCCTGGCGGCGCCAGGCTCGACTATCAGCACGTTTACCAGCACCGGCTGGGTGCGTCGGTTGATCAACGCCGCCGGGTTCAAGATGAAACGTACGCCGGGCATTGGCCACAAGTGGGAGATCCTGCGCGGGGAGTTTCTCGGTTGGCCGACCGACACGCCGGTACCGGTCGCGGCCAAGCCGTGGTTCGCCAGGCCACCCGCCATTACGGGTGACCGCCACGCACTGGTGATCGGCGCCGGCCTGGCGGGCTGTGCGACGGCGGCCAGCCTGGCGGCCAGGGGTTGGCAAGTCAGCCTGCTGGAGCGCCATGACGGCGTGGCGCGGGAAGCCTCCGGCAATCCCCAGGGCGTGCTGTACCTGAAACTGTCGGCCCACGGCACTGCCTTGTCGCAGTTGATCATGGCCGGGTTCGGCTATACCCGTCGAGTGCTGGAGCACTTGCATCGCGGCGTCGACTGGGACGGTTGCGGCGTGCTGCAACTGGCCTTCGATGCCAAGGAGGCCCAGCGCCAGGCGCAACTGGCCGCTGCCTTCGCGCCGGACTTGCTGCACCTGCTCGACCGCGACCAGGCCCAGGCCCGCGCCGGTATCGCACTGGCACACGGTGGGCTGTTTTTCCCCGAAGGCGGCTGGGTGCACCCACCGGCATTGTGCGAGTGGCAAGCCCATCAACCGGGCGTGACCGTGCTAACCCACCACGATGTGCTCGACCTGCGTCATGTCGACGGTCAGTGGCAAGCCTGGGACGGTGAACACCTGCTGGCCAGCGCCAGCGTGGCGGTGCTGGCCGGCGCCGCCGAAGTCCAGCGGTTCGCCGACCTGCCCCTCAAGCGCATTCGCGGGCAGATCACCCGTTTGCCGCAGACCGCCGACAGCCAGGCCCTGGCCACGGTGGTGTGCGCCGAAGGCTACGTCGCCCCGCCACGCCTGGGCGAACACACCCTGGGCGCCAGTTTCGACTTCAAAAGCGATGACCTTACGCCCACCGCCGCTGAACATGCCGAAAACCTGGAGCTGCTCATGGGCATCTCCGAGGACCTGGCCCAGCGCCTGGGCGCCGACACCCTGGAGCCGGCGACCCTGGAAGGTCGCGCCGCGTTCCGCTGCACCAGCCCGGATTACTTGCCGATTGTGGGACCACTGGCTGACCGCCAGGCGTTCGACCAGGCTTACGCCGCCCTGCGCAAGGACGCCCGGCAAGTGCCAGGCACCGCTTGCCCCTGGCTGGACGGGCTTTACGTCAACAGCGGTCATGGCTCAAGGGGGCTGATCACCGCCCCGCTGAGTGCGGAGTTGCTCGCCGCCTGGCTGGACAGCGAGCCGTTGCCGGTGCCGCGCGCCGTGGCTGACGCCTGCCACCCCAACCGGTTTGCCGTGCGGGCGCTGATCCGTACCACCACCGGCAAGGTCGAGTGATCAACCGGCTGGGGCCTCACACACGGAGCCCAGCCCTTCGGCCCTGATGGCATCCTCGGTCAAGCGCTCGATCAGCGCGCTTTCAGCCTGCTCCCGTTCACTGAGGACGGTGTGCATGCGACTACGGTAATCGGCATCGCTCAGTACCAGGCTTTGCTCGAAGATGTCATTGAGGCGCTCGTCATAGGGCGAACTCAAGGCCTCGAAGCGAGCCGCATGGGCACGCTTGAGGTAGTCGGTCCAGAACGGCAGCTTCTTGAGATACGTCATCAGCTCGGGGGACAGCTCGGCCAGCGTGACTTCAGCCTTGGCTTCATCCAGCGCCAACTGAGTGACCTCACCCAGCCGCGAATAACGCATGTGCCGAGGCTGGCCGGGCAAATAGAATTCGCCGACCAGGCCTGTGCGGAAAGCCAGGCTGACCTCCAATGGATCGGCGGCAGGATGCAGGCCACTGTGACGGCGCGCAATCGCCTCCAACTGCTCCAGGCGAAACAGGCCACGACCCAGTTTCAACAGCGGCCTGGGCGTCAGCGCACGCCCCTGGATGAGGGCCTTGGCATCGCTGATTTCCACCAGGACTTCCAGGCTGCTGAAGTTGACGGCGGCGGCATCGTCACAATTGATCGGCGTGGCGGCCCGTTCGAATACTTCCTCACGCAGTTCGCTGTTCATTGCGGCAGCCTCCAGCACCCGCCATACGCGGCGCTGCAGGTCCTCACGCACGAACTCGGCGTCTTTGGTGCCGCCCAGTTCCGCGAGCAACTTGAACAGGGCGTCCGACCGGTAATCGTCCTTGAGGCCCGTCCACGTGAGTTTCTTCGCCGCATAGCCCGCCATCCGTTCGTCCGCCAGCCACAGTTCGCGTGCGCTCTGCTCGTTCAAACGCGCAATATCATCTTCCAGGAACCCCATGCCCGGACCGTACGCCTGCCGGTAATGTTTCAGGGCCAGTTGGCTTTGAGCCGATAACGGGTTGTGCCGCAAGTTGACACCCAGGGCAAAGTTTCGCGGCACGCGCAACAGCCACTCCGGCAGCACGCTGATGTCATTGGCGCGCAAATCGATCTGTTCAAGATAAGGCAGGCGCCACAGGTCCTTGGGCAGTTCCTTGAGCCGGCAGTTGCGTAACACCAGGTTGCGCAGCGCGAACATACGGCTGATATCCGGCGGGTCCAGCAGCGGGTTATCCGCCAGGCTCAACACCTTCAGGCGCGTCAGATCGGCCAGCTTGGCACGGGTGTATTCGGTGAGCTGGAGTTTGTTGTTGCTCAGGTACAACCGCTCCAGGCCCGGCATGTGCGACAGGGCTTCAGGCAGCCGGGTAATCTGGTTTTCGCCCAGTTCAAGGGTGCGCAGCCCCTTGAAGTGGCTGAGGAAATACGCCACATCGTCGGTCAGGTTCAAACGGCGCAATGACAAATGCTCGACGTGATCGAAGCGCACCTGTGCGGGTAATGTCGGCAGAGGGCCGATGACCATATCATCGAGCAACAGCCCTGGAACCTGGCTGGCGCGCTCGTCGGGCAGGGTCGACATCCGTCGCCAGCACTTTTCGATGTTTTTCGCCGCCTGGTGGCGACTCAATCGATAGTCCCACAGGGGGTCGGCCTGCACGATATTGACTGACCTCTCGGCACGCCAGCGTTTGAGTGCCGTGTGCAGCGCTTCAAACTCCTGCTCACGTGCCTGGACCGCCTTGGCACGAGACAGGTGATCATGGCCCGCATCGCGCAAGAAATCGTTGACCTGCGACGGACTGAACAAGGGATAAAGCTTGTTGACCTTACGCACCAACGCCGCCGGGAAATGCCCTGCCTCGCCCCGCGCCGACTGGGTACAGATCAGCGGTTCTTCGTCCAGCAGCCCGCGTTCCGGCCACAGGTGACGGGCGACTCTGTCACGCTCATGCACCGTGGTGGCACGCAGGCGGCCCCGCAGGTCGGCCGCCTCATTCTCAGCCTGGAGCTTCAATGCAATGCGCTGGCGTGGCAGCAGGCTATCGAAAAGCGCCGTATACAAGCCGTCCGCGCCTGTCGCGACCGGCCCCAGGGCCTTGCCTTTTTGATCGAAGGCCTGATACCCCTGGGGCGTACTGACCAGGGTCCTCTGCGTCGCAGCTGTTGAAGCGCCCGCCTCGGCCAGCACCTCCCCGCTCAGGGTGTGCCTGCGTACCTGCAATGCCAGGTCTCGGGGCCAGCCGGGCATTCGCTCCAGCATACCGACGGCCACGCGTCGGGTGCCGTCCCCCGCCAACTCCGGCCAGTACAGGCCCATCAGCGCGCGGTCCTGCTCCAACTGGTCCACCGCCTCGCGTGCCCGCTGGGCAAGCACCAGTGGTACTCGGCCAGTGGTGCGCAAATACCGGCGCTCCCACAATGTGGCCTGTGAGTACAGCTCCCACGCCACACGGGGTGGCAGTTGTTTGAAGCGGTCGCACAACGGCACCAATTCGTTCAGGGCAACACCGGCGTAATAGGTGTACAAACGGTCGAGTACGGTTTGATGCCGGCTACGCAGCGTGTCCAGCAGACGCCGCTCCAGTGTGCTGCGCATGTCGTCTTCCGCCACGCCCTTGCCCAACAGGTCGACACGCTCCTCGTCGCTCAGATGCTCCAGCAAGGTGTCCATGACCCGCCCGTCCCTCAACTCCTTGCGGGTAATATGGATGCTCAGGTCCTCATAATCGAAAGGTGCTGTTTCCGGATGCCTTTCCAGCAGTTCGCCCTCCTCGTCCAGCACCTCGAAAAAACGCCCCTGGGGCCAGCCTGGCACCAGCGGCAATGCGAACAATTGGGCGCGTGCGGTACTCGCATCCGGACGTTCACCACGCGCCAGGTACTCCATCAGTTCACGGACCCTGTCGTTTTGCTTGTAGCGCAGCACGCTGTCATGAAAACGCTCGGGTAACGGCTCGTAGGCACTGCCCAATGCCCGCAAGTGTGGCAGGGTCATTCCGGTGAGGGTTGCCAGGTTCGACAACGGCTCAGCGGGCAACTCCTCAAGGCTTGGATCCAGTCGCCTGAGGCTGTAGACGAGGTCTTCCCATTGCAAGGGGCGCTCGTAGACGTGCTGCCAGCCACCACGGAAGTTGTGCTCCAGCGGCGGGCGGTAAGCCTGCGGGCGCTGTGGATGAATAACCCGCCACTTCTGCAGTTTGGTATCGAAGGCAACCGAATAGTGGTTTCCCCCCATCCGGATGTAAGAGCGGCCGTTGACTTGGTAGACGCCTCGAGAATTGACCACGGCCTGGTGTGCGACCGGCTCAGGCTGTCGATAGGTATTGAGCCTTGGCCGCCAGAGTTTCTGGCCCTGGTCGGCAGTGGTGACGGTTTCGAACTTCTCGAAGAACTCCGTAGAGGTTGTCAGGGTGCGCTTCAACGTCCCCACTACCCGCCCCCCCGCCACAAACAAAGCCATGGCCGCAACGTTTTCGGCCACATTCACCAGATGCCTGAGGGCCTCGGTATGTTCATCGTGCTGCCAGTCCTCGACGGCCTCGAACACTTCCCCCAACAGCTGTCCGATGGCTACCCCGAGCATCAACTGACCCAACACCGGCACCACCAACGCCGCCACATTCAGCAGGTCCAGCCCCAGGTCCAGATAGCGCTGCATGCGCTCTTCACTGGCTTGCTGGTCGACCTGGGCCTTGGGCACCGCCAGCACTAACGCATCCAATTGAATCTTGCCGACGAATGCCTGGAAGAAGAACCCTGTCAGGCTGGTCGTGACGGGTAAGGCGCGCAGCTGGCCAACCTTGCGCGTCATGTCGAACGATTCGAAAAAATCCAGGCGGTTGGACTCATCCAGGTACCCTTCGAAAAACGTCCGGTAGCTCTTGATTTGCAGCTTCAAGGACAAGTACACCTTGAAGTCTTCCAGCGTCGGGTACTCGTACCAGGGCCTGGAGGGTTCGTTAGGCATGTAGACAATAAAGGGGCCGGTATCCAGGCTGCCCGGTACGCTGCCGGAAAACACCAATACACTCCACACACAGGTGTCATCGATGTTCACGCCTTGCCACGTAGTCAGACCGTTGCCCGGCACCTTGCTCTTGAGCTCACTGGCCGGACGGTCGAAACCGATCAGCTTGAGCAACCGCGCGTAGGTCCCGGCTTCGATATGCCCCTTGCACAAGGCAATATGCAGATCCATGCGCATGTCCATGAGTTTGCCCAGGCCAATACTGACAGCAGCCTGGTTGTAGGAACTGACTTCCTCTTTGCTTTTCGGGTCGGGCAGGTCGAAGACCTCTTCGATGTGTTTTTGATAGAGCGCCCCCAGGTCCAGCTCCCGGCAATAACCGACAAATTCGGGCACCGTCATCCCGACGATCGGCTGCTTGGTGGCCGCAGAGCGCACCACAGCGGCGACGGACATGCCCCCGGGCTCGGCGCGCGCGTCAGAGAAGTTCTGCATCGCTGCATGCAGCAGGCTTTGCTTTGTATAGGTAACGGTCTGGAGCAAGCCGCCCCCCAGGTCAGGGTTGACGCCGGTGAGCTTACGTTTGGGCAACTCCAGCAGGTCTTGCCTGACATCCGGCGAATCAACCCCTTTGGCCCGCAGAAAATTGGTCAAGCGCTCTGCGCAGTATTGATCCAGCGGTTCCAGGCGCTGTAACAGGTAACGGACGTTCTCACGGATCGCCTTGCTGTCGATATGCGCCTGTTCAAGGGCCGTGAGGGTCGAAGCGTCGGCCCCAATCAACCAGCGCGGGACGGTTTTGCGCAAAACCTGCGCCTTGTCCAGATCGCCGGTCATGTCGAGCAATGCCCTGTCCATTTCATCCTGGGTCGCCCCTGCGGCGACCTCACTCAAATCGCGGTTTTGCGTCATCGGCATGCTTCCTCAGCCAGCTGAACATGACGCCAAACGATAAGCCTGGCCTGAGTCACAACCGGGTATTTGTATACCGCCTTACGACAGACCCATTCCGCTTATAACCGATTGATCTAAAACTCCACGAATAGCCCCGTGTCAGTTTCTGGGTACGCGCCCTTTTGGGCGTATTGAGTTTTATGCTCCCCAACGGAAAAACCGGTAAGGAATTTATGTGCGGATTAGCTGGAGAATTACGTTTCGATGCCCAACCTGCCGACCTGGCGGCGATTGAACGCATCACCCATCACCTGGCCCCGCGAGGCCCCGACGCCTGGGGCTTTCATGCCCAGGGGCCGATTGCCCTGGGCCATCGGCGCCTGAAAATCATGGACCTGTCGGACGGCTCGGCCCAACCGATGGTCGATTCGCACCTGGGCCTGAGCCTGGCCTTCAACGGTGCGATCTATAACTTCCCGGAATTGCGCGAAGAGCTGGAAGCCCTGGGTTACGCCTTCTATTCCGGCGGCGACACCGAAGTGTTGCTCAAGGGTTACCACGCCTGGGGTGAGGCACTGTTGCCCAAGCTCAACGGCATGTTTGCCTTCGCCATCTGGGAACGTGATGCCCAGCGCCTGTTCATCGCCCGCGACCGCCTCGGCGTGAAGCCGTTGTACCTGTCGCGCACCGGCCAGCGCCTGCGCTTTGCCTCGGCCCTTCCGGCGCTGCTCAAGGGCGGCGATATCAACCCGATCCTCGATCCGGTAGCCCTGAATCACTACCTGAATTTCCATGCGGTGGTGCCGGCACCACGCACCTTGCTGGCGGGCATCGAAAAACTGCCGCCGGCCGGCTGGATGCGTATCGATGCCAGCGGCAAGACTGAACAGCAAACTTGGTGGACCCTGCCCTACGGCCCGCGCGAAGATGAAAAAAACCTGAGCCTGGAAGACTGGACCGACCGCGTGCTCGACAGCACTCGCGAAGCCGTGGCCATCCGTCAACGTGCCGCGGTGGATGTGGGTGTGCTGCTCTCCGGCGGGGTCGATTCGAGCATGCTCGTCGGCCTGCTGCGTGAAGTCGGCGTACAGGATTTGTCGACCTTTTCCATCGGCTTTGAAGACGCTGGTGGCGAGGCCGGCAACGAGTTTCAGTACTCGGACCTGATCGCCAGACACTACGGTACGCGCCACCACCAATTGCGCATCGCCGAAAGCGAGATCATCGAACAACTGCCAGCGGCGTTTCGCGCCATGAGCGAGCCGATGGTCAGCCATGACTGCATCGCCTTCTACCTGCTGTCGCGGGAAGTGGCCAAGCACTGCAAGGTAGTGCAAAGCGGCCAGGGCGCCGATGAGTTGTTCGCCGGTTACCACTGGTACCCACAGGTCGACGGTGCCGCCGATCCCTATATGGCTTATCGCGATGCATTTTTTGACCGCAGCTACGACGACTATGCCGCCACTGTCGCGCCCAAATGGCTGACCGCCAACGACGCGGCTGGCGATTTCGTGCGCGAACATTTCGCCATGCCCGGCGCCGATGCGGCGGTGGACAAGGCCCTGCGCCTGGACAGCACGGTGATGCTGGTGGACGACCCGGTCAAACGCGTCGACAACATGACCATGGCCTGGGGCCTGGAAGCGCGCACGCCGTTCCTGGACTACCGCCTGGTGGAGCTGTCGGCCCGCGTGCCAGGTAAATTCAAGTTGCCCGATGGCGGCAAGCAAGTGCTGAAAGAAGCGGCGCGCCGGGTCATTCCGAGCGAAGTCATCGACCGCAAGAAGGGTTACTTCCCGGTGCCGGGCCTCAAGCACTTGCAGGGCGATACCTTGAACTGGGTACGCGAACTGCTGCTCGACCCGAGCCAGGATCGCGGCCTGTTCAACCCCGCCGCGCTGGACCGCTTGTTGACCGACCCGCAGGGCCAATTGACGCCGTTGCGTGGCTCCAAGCTGTGGCAACTGGCAGCGCTGAACCTGTGGCTCAGCGAACAAGGAATCTGATTGATGAAACCTCTCGCAGCGGCCTATAGCCAACGCTTGATCAAGGGCCAGGCGCCGACCTACGAGCGCCTGCAGGCGCGCCTGGCGGAAGACGGCAGCCCATTGGCCGCCGAGCCGATTGCGGTGCATTGCGGCTGGGGCCGGTTGCTGATCGGGCATACCTTTCCCGACCCGGCCAGCCTGGCCCAGGAACTGCTCCATGAGCAGCCGGGTGAGCGTGACATTGCCCTGTACGTGGCGGCGCCCCAGCAGATCCTGGGCATCGATCCCCAGCAGCTGTTTCTCGACCCCTCCGACACGCTGCGCCTGTGGTTCAGCGACTACCGCCCGGCTACACGGGTGTTTCGCGGCTTCCGCATCCGGCGGGTGCAGACGGAGGCCGATTGGCTGGCGGTGAACCAGCTGTACCAGGGGCGCGGCATGTTGCCGGTCGACGCCGAGCGCCTCACGCCGCGCCATCAGGGCGGCCCGGTGTACTGGCTGGCGGAAGATGAAGACAGCGGCACGGTGATCGGCAGTGTGATGGGGCTGAATCACCAGAAGGCGTTTCATGACCCGGAAAACGGTTGCAGCCTGTGGTGCCTGGCAGTCGACCCGCTGTGCACGCGCCCCGGCGTGGGCGAAGTACTGGTGCGTCACTTGGTGGAGCACTTCATGAGCCGTGGCCTGAGCTACCTGGACCTGTCGGTGCTGCACAATAACCGCCAGGCCAAGAACCTCTACGCCAAGCTCGGTTTTCGCGCGCTGACCACCTTTGCGATCAAGCGCAAGAATGGGATCAACCAACCGTTGTTCCTCGGCCCTGGCCCGCAGGCGGGGTTCAACCCCTATGCGCGGATCATCGTCGAGGAAGCCCATCGGCGCGGTATCGATGTACAGGTGGATGACGCCGATGCCGGGCTGTTCACCCTGAGCCATGGCGGGCGCCGTGTGCGTTGCCGTGAGTCCTTGAGCGACCTGACCAGCTCGATCAGCATGACCTTGTGCCAGGACAAAAGCCTGACGCACAAGGTGCTGAAGGCCGCCGGTTTGAAAGTACCCTCGCAGCAACTGGCGGGCAGCGCGGATGACAACCTGGAGTTCCTCGATGAGCACCAGCGCATCGTGGTCAAGCCGCTGGATGGCGAGCAGGGTCAGGGCGTCGCCGTGGATCTGCAAAGTATCGAAGAGGTGCAGCAAGCCATTGAAGCGGCGCGGCAGTTCGACAGCCGTGTGTTGCTGGAAAGCTTTCACGAAGGCCTGGACCTGCGCATCCTGGTCATCGGCTTCGAGGTGGTGGCCGCCGCGATCCGCCGTCCTGCGGAAGTCACCGGTGACGGTCATCACTCCATTGGCGCATTGATCGAAGCCCAGAGCCGCCGTCGCCAGGCCGCCACCGATGGTGAAAGTAAAATTCCTCTGGATGGTGAGACCGAACGCACACTGAAAGCCGCTGGCTATGACTACAGCAGCATCCTGCCCCGTGGCCAGACCCTGGCCGTGCGCCGCACCGCCAACCTGCATACCGGTGGTTGCCTGGAAGACGTCACCGCCATCCTCCACCCCACGCTGGTGGACGCCGCCGTGCGCGCCGCCCGCGCCCTGGATATTCCCATGGTGGGCCTGGACCTGATGGTGCCCGCCGCCGATCAACCCGAGTACGTGTTTATCGAAGCCAACGAACGGGCCGGTCTGGCCAATCATGAGCCGCAACCGACCGCGGAGAAGTTTGTGGATTTGTTGTTTCCCCACAGCCAGCCTGCTACTCAATAACCCTGTGACCAGGGGACCTCTTGTGGTGAGCCAGCTAGCCACAACACGGCTGCTCGCCACACCTCATCAGGAGTCTTTATGAGCCGAAACATCCCCGAACCGGATCTGAACTACCTGCAAAAAGTGCTGCTGGAAATGCTCGCCATTCCCAGCCCCACCGGATTTACCGACACCATCGTGCGCTACGTCGCCGAGCGCCTGGAAGAGCTGGGCATCCCCTTTGAAATGACCCGGCGCGGCACCATCCGCGCCACCCTCAAGGGCCAGAAAAGCAGCCCCGACCGTGCGGTATCAGCACACTTGGACACCATTGGCGCCGCCGTGCGCGCCATCAAGGACAATGGCCGCTTGAGCCTGGCGCCGGTGGGTTGCTGGTCGAGCCGCTTTGCCGAAGGCAGCCGCGTCAGCCTGTTTACCGATAACGGCGTGATCCGTGGCAGTGTGTTGCCGTTGATGGCCTCCGGGCATGCGTTCAATACCGCCGTGGATGAAATGCCGGTGAGCTGGGACCATGTGGAATTGCGCCTGGATGCCTACTGCGCAACCCGTGCCGACTGCGATTCCCTGGGCATTGGCATCGGTGACTATGTCGCCTTCGACCCGCTGCCGGAGTTCACCGAGAGCGGGCACATCAGCGCCCGGCACCTGGACGACAAAGCCGGCGTTGCCGCGCTGCTGGCCGCGCTCAAGGCCATCGTCGACAGTGGCGAGCCGTTGCTGATCGACTGCCATCCGCTGTTCACCATCACCGAGGAAACCGGCAGTGGCGCAGCGGCCGCGCTGCCCTGGGACGTCAGTGAGTTCGTCGGCATCGACATTGCGCCGGTCGCCCCCGGCCAGCACTCCAGCGAGCATGCGGTGAGCGTGGCGATGCAGGATTCCGGCGGGCCGTATGACTATCACCTGTCGCGGCATTTGCTGCGCCTGGCGTCGGAACACGAATTGCCGGTGCGCCGCGACCTGTTCCGCTACTATTTCAGCGACGCGCACTCGGCCGTCACCGCCGGCCACGATATCCGCACCGCGTTGCTGGCGTTCGGCTGCGATGCGACCCACGGCTACGAGCGCACGCATATCGACAGTCTGGCGGCGCTGAGTCGTCTATTGGGCGCCTACATTCTCAGCCCGCCCGTGTTCGCCAGCGATGCACAGCCGGCACAGGGTTCCCTGGACCGGTTCAGTCACCAGATCGAGCACGAGACGCAGATGGAAAGCGACACGCGAGTGCCGTCGGTGGATAGCCTGGTGGGCAACAAGTCCTGAGACTGGCAACTACGGTCCCGGCGCAGTAGGATCGCCGGGATCCATCACCCGAGGCTTGTATGCTGATTCCCTACGATGCACTTGAAGTCGACACGCTCACACGCCTGATCGAAGACTTCGTGACCCGCGACGGCACCGACAATGGCGATGACACGCCGCTGGAAACCCGCGTACTGCGCGTGCGCCAGGCACTGACCAAGGGCCAGGCGCTGATCGTGTTCGACCCGGAAAGCGAGCAGTGCCAGTTGATGCTCAAGCACGACGTGCCCAAGCATCTGTTCGACTGACGTCAGAGATTGGGCACCGGCACCGGATGGGTGCTGGCGGCCTGGCGCTCGCGGATTTTCTGATGCACCTCCGCGCGATGTACATGCACCCCGGCCGGCGCTTCAACGCCAAACTTCACCTGGGTACCGTTCAACTCGAGGATATGCACGGCGATGTCATCGCCAATGGAGATGACTTCGCCTATGGCGCGGCTTAAAACCAGCATGGCGGTTGTCCTTTTAACAGTGAAAGGACCTCGACCATGCGCGCAGGCTGTGGTGTGCATCAATGGCTTGCCGTGAAATCAGGCACTACTTACATGTGTAGGTAAAATGCCTGACAGACCACTTCCCGGTCAGCCTTTGGCGGCCTGTGCCTTGGCGCGCATTTTGTCGGCCATGCTGGTCATTTCGTCATACAACAACTGCGGGTTCTTCTGCTTCAACGCCCAAGCCATGCGCCCCTGTTCGTGGGGCAGGATCATGAACTCACCTTCCGCGACCCGCTGGTAGATGTAATCGGCGATATCCGCCGCCGAAATCGGCGAGCTTTCCAGCAACTTGCCCACCTGGGCCTTCATGGCCGGGGTCGGCCCACGGAAGGAATCCAGCAGATTGGTCTGGAAGAACGATGGGCACACCACATGCACACCGATTTCCTGCTGCTTGAGCTCCACCAGCAGACTCTCCGACAACGCCACCACACCCGCCTTGGCTACGTTGTAGTTGCTCATGGCCGGCCCCTGCATCAGCGCGGCCATGGAGGCGATGTTGATGATGCGGCCCTTGCTCTTTTCCAACAGCGGCAGGAACGCCTTGCAGCCCTTGACCACGCCCATCAGGTTGATTGCGATCTGCCAGTCCCAGTCCTCCAGGGACAACTCGGCAAAGAAACCGCCTGACGCCACGCCTGCGTTGTTGACGATCACATCGATACCGCCCAGCTTGACCTCACAGGCCTGGGCAAACGCGGTGAGCTGGCTGTAGTCGCGCACGTCGCAGCGCTGGATAAAACCTTCGCCACCGGCCTCGCGCACCAGCCTGAGGGTTTCCTGCAGGCCGGGCTCGCTCACGTCCGACAAGGCCAACTGCCAGCCCTCACGGGCCCAGCGCAGAGCGATTTCACGACCCAGGCCGGACCCGGCGCCAGTGATCATCATGCGATTTTGCATAGGAAGTTGCCTTGTGGTTCACGGAAGAAGTGACCGGCAGTGTAGCGAAGGTTTTTCCTACACCCACCCACCATCAGAGTGATGAATGCCCCTGGCAAACCGTGGGCCGGGTCGGATGTTTGCGTATAGCCTAAGTTCAATATTTTTCAACTAACAGGTTTAGTTGCGAGCGCATTAAAAGAAATAAGCCTGTGTGCGAAATGCTTTAAAAAAATACTGAATTTTCTGCGAAGAAGCATAGTCGGAGTTGTTAAGGCGTCTGTCTTTAATATGCGGGCCTATCGTTAAACAACCGGTCTTTGCAGAAGGCCAATAAGGAAAAAAACCATGAGCCTCATTCTGATCATTATCTTGATCCTCCTGCTGGTCGGCGGTCTGCCAGTGTTCCCTCACTCACGTAATTGGGGTTATGGCCCGTCGGGTATCCTGGGCGTTGTCCTGGTGGTGCTGCTGGTACTGTTGTTGCTTGGGCGTATATAAACGCCAGGCAAAAAAAGAGGCCCTTTAAAGGGCCTCTTTTTTATGGCCGGTTAATTAGTCCGGCTTGCCGTTGACCACACCTGCGGTGTTATCCAACAGGCTCTTGGTAGCGGTCTGCAGGAACGACTCGAGTTTCTGCTTCAGTGCCGCCTCGTCCGGCGACTCGGGGATCACTTTACCGGTTGGGTTGGCGCCCAGTTCGTATTCCCACAACTTCGGTGGCATTTCCTTCGGCAGCACCAGAATGCGATCTGCCGTCACCAATGCCACGGTTTGATCGCTGCCCGATGGCTTGATCACACCAAAACCCTTATCGCCTTCCGGCAGGTTCAACAGGTCACGGCCCCAGCACTGGTGCAGGGTATCGCCACCCAGGCGCCCCATGATGGTTGGCACGATGTCGATCTGGGTGCCCACGGTGTGGTCACGCTCGCCGAACTTTTCCTGCATGCCTGGCGCGATCATCAGCATCGGCACGTTGAAACGGCCCAGGTCCATTTCGGTGATCTGCTGTTCGTTGCCGAAGCCATGGTCACCCACGATGACGAACAGGGTTTCCTTGAAGTAAGGCTCCTTGCGGGCCTTCTCAAAGAACTGGCCCAGGGCCCAGTCGGAGTAGCGCATGGCGGTCAAATGCTCGTTGAGGCTGCCACGGTCGGTGACTTTCTCAACTGGCAATGGCGTCGGCAACGCGTACGGCGTGTGGTTGGACAGGGTTTGCAGCAACGCATAGAAGGGCTTGCCACCTTCACGCGCCTTGAGCTCTTCCAGGCCACGGTTGAACATATCCTGGTCAGACACGCCCCACGTCGGGTCGGAGAACACCGGATCGACGAAGTCATTGCGACCGATGAAGTTGGTCATGCCCTGGTTGCTGAAAAAGCCCGACTGGTTGTCCCAGGCGAAATCGCCGTTGTACACATACACGTCGTCAAACTTGCGCGCGCTGAGCAACTGCGGCAGGCCCGACAGCTTGTGGCTGCCTTCCGGGGTCTGCATCAGGTATTCGAAGCCCGGCAGGTTCGGGAAGCACGCCATGGTGGCGAACATACCCTGGTGGGTATGGGTGCCGTTGGAGAAGAAACGGTCGAACAGCAGGCCTTCCTTGGACAGTTTGTCGAAGTACGGCGTGATGTTGCCCGGACGACCCAAGGCGCCGACCGAGTGACCGGCGAAGCTTTCCATGAGGATCACGACCACGTTCTTGATCGGCAGGGTCTTCTCGGCCGGCGGCATGTAGTCGCGGCGCACGGCGGCGATGTCGGTATCCACCAGTTTCTCTTGCGGCAGCACCAGCATGTCACGCACGGTCTGGGTGGCCAGCGGCTGGTCGAGGGTGGCCTTCCAGATATTGGAGCGATCTTCGGAGAACCGCGACTTGGCCGCGGCGATCAGCGACAAGGTGCCGTTGAGGCCCAACTGGTTGGCGAAGTTCGAATCCGTAGTGTAGACATCCCCCCAACGCAGCGGCGGCCCCTGGCGCAGGGTGCCACGGATGGCGACCACGGCGATCAGCAGGCAGACCACGAACACCGCGATGCGCGTGTACCACGGCGCGACCTGGCGGGTACCGATGCTGCCACCGCTGAACGGGCCACGCGGGCGTGTGGCGCGGTCGGCGCCTTTGAACGCCATGCTCAGGATCAACGTACCCACGGCCCAGGCCAGCAGGTAGCGCACCACCGGGAAACCGTACCAGAGCATGCTCATCACGGTCTTCGGGTCTTCCTTCACATATTGGAAGACCAGGCCGTTGAGGCGCTGGTGGAACTCGCGGTAGAAGTCCATTTCCATCAGGCCCAGGAACAGGGCGATGCTGGACGCGACGGTCAGCCACAAACGGAAGAACCCGCGCGCAGCCATGGCGCGGACGCTGAACAAGGCCAGCAGCAGCGGGACCAGCAGGTACATCACCAGGCGAATGTCCAGGCGCAGGCCATTGCCGAACGCTTCGAGGAAGGTCGAGGCCGGCGTGTCGAGGATCATTTCGCGGTTGTACACCAGCAGCGCCAGGCGCAGCAGGGAGAACATCACCATCATGACCAGTGCGCAGAGCAGCGTGTACGCCAGATGGGATTTGACGGTCGGTTGCAGCAGGCGATTAGAAGCTCGCTGCTGACTCAGGGCGTCCGGGTTTGCCATGTCGTTTCAGGACCCATTGGAAGTTTAAGTGACGAAGTAGTGCAGTGGCGCGAATGGTGCCCGATCAACGGCGGCAAGGCTATTAATTACTGAACGTGCACCGGCGCTCCGCCTTTAGTGGCTCTTGGGACAGGGCCTTGGCAGGAAGATAAAGCCGGCGAATTGTCTTGGAAGGGATGTGAAAATTTTGTGCAGCGAATATTTCGAAACACAAAATGAATTGAAGGGAAAAGCCGTGGCCCGACAGCTGCCGAGCCAGGGTTCGACAGCTGCCAGGTGGTGTGCGAGATCAGATCCGCACATTACCCCGTGGTCCGGCAATCGCCCAGATGATCAGGCCCAGCACCGGCAGCAGCAGGATCAACAAGATCCACAACACCTTGGCGCCCGTGCTTGCGCCGCTTTTGAATACGTTGATGATCGCCCAGATATCCAGCGCGAGGATGATCAGCCCGATCAAGCTATTAAACGTGGAACCCATGGTGTCGCTCCTAAGTGAGGGCATGCCCTTGTAGGATAGTCAGCCCTGGCGGGGGTTCCGTTTTATTTCAGACGTGAACCGCGACTTTCAGCGCTTCCAGGGACGGTTCGCCCTTGATGCCGACTTCGGCGCACAGCTCCAGCACGCGCGGCAGGTCGTTGCCGTAGACCAGTACCGCCTGGATCTCGTCATCCAGCAGCTGGCTGAAGTTGAGCAGCACATAGCCGCCATCCTCCGGGCTGAGGGCGCTCATCTGGATCTGGATGCGGTTGAGTGCGGTCAAGTCTTCGGTCTTGGCCAGTTGCTTGGGCTTGAGGTTGAACGCAACGCCCGGGCCGAACGACGCGACGATCTGCGCGAACAGGTCACCATAGGTGTCGGCCTGGAACAGCACGGTGTCCGGCAGGCTGCCGACCACCACCCACTCACCCAGTGGGATGGGGAAGGTGTCGTCGTAGTTGATATCCGGGTTGGCCGCCAGAAACGCGGCCGGGTCGGCGTAGGCCTGGGCCGCCTCATCGGCGATGCGCGCCACCTCGTCCTCACCCATGACGCCGGCGCTGATTTTGCTGATGAGTTCGACGAGGGCGGTTTTCATGGGAATGGTCCTGTAGCGGGCTGGCTTTTGAGGGCGCGTAGCCTACACCAGTTTCTGCAACTGCGCCGCCGTATCCACCGCGCCCATGGTCTGCGCCGCGGCCAGTGCGGTGGCGCCATTGGCGTCGGTGGCCTTAGGGTTGGCGCCCTGCCCCAGCAGGTAATCGACCATTTCCACGCGATTGAACATCGCCGCCATCATCAACGCCGTACGGCCGTCGGAAGACGCGGCGTCCACCGGCGCGCCTCCGTCGATCAGCGCCTTGACCACGCCCAGGTTGCCCTTGAACGCTGCACCGGCCATCGGCAGCTGGTTCTTGTCGTTGGCGATCTGCGGATCGGCCTTGAACTCCAGCAGCACTTTTACTGCCTCGGCATGGCCGTGATAAGCCGCGAGCATCAGCAAGGTGTCGCCGTTGTGGTTACGCAAGTTGGCCGGCAAGCCTTTGGCCAGCAGCGCAGCGAGCATGGCGGCGTCGCCTTTGCGGGCAACGTCGAAGACCTGCTCGGCAAATTCGGCGGCTTCGTCTTCGGTCATTTGTTTGGCTTGGTCTGACATGTGGGGCTCCTTGTCTGGTCCTCTATATGGCGCCCAGTGTCGCGAGGGAGTTCCCCCCTGTCATGGCTTTTTTGTCAAAAGCGGCCATAGGCAGAATCAATGGCGCTACTTTAATAACGAAAATGCCCACCCTGGATCTGCGCCAGCAATTGCCCGGTGACCGGCACATAACTGTCCGACCCCGGCAGCCAGGCGTAGACCGGGTCATTGCCCGCCTTGTCCGGGTCGAAGGCTTCCTCCTTGAGCCGCACCTTCTGATATTTGAAGGTGCCGGTGGTTTCCATCTTCACCTTGATACGCAGGAACAATGGCACGGCATAGTGCGGCAACTGGCCGTGGGCGAACTGCAGCAACTCACGCATGTCCAGGGCAGCCAGCGATTCGCTCGGGGTGATGGCGACCATGCCGGCACGGCCGTTGGTGTTTTCGATTTCCACGCCATAGGCCACGACTTCAGCGATCTGCGGGTGTTGCAACAAGATGTTCTCCACTTCGGTGGTGGAGACGTTTTCTCCCTTCCAGCGATAGGTGTCGCCCAGGCGGTCGACGAACTGTGCATGGCCGAAGCCGATGCTGCGCACCAGGTCGCCGGTATTGAAGTAGCGGTCGCCCTTCTCGAACACATCCGTGAGGATCACCTTGCGGTTTTTTTCCGGGTCGGTGTAACCGTCATAGGGCGACTTTTCATCGATCCTGGCCAGCAACAAGCCCTGCCCGCCGGTCTTCACTTTGTGCATGAAACCATCGCCGCCACGGATCGGTTCACCCGTGTCGTGGGCGTAGTCCACCAACGCCCAGTGTTGCAGGCAAAAGCCGACGGTGTTGTCGAAATTCAATATGTTGGTAAAACCGATATTGCCGTCGCTGGCGGCGTACAACTCGCAGACATGCGCCACGCCGTAGCGCGCCTTGAACTGCGCCCACACGCCAGGGCGCAGGCCATTGCCGACCATCTTGGTCACGCGGTGATCACGGTCGTTTTCGGCCGCTGGCTGGTCGAGCAGGTAGCGGCATAGTTCGCCGACGTAGCCGAGGGTGGTCGCCTTGAATCTGCGCGCATCCTCCCAGAACTGACTGGCGCTGAACTTGCGCCGGATAGCGAAACCGGACGCCCCGACAATCGCCGCGCCCCAGCACACACAGAGGCCGGTGGCGTGGTACAGCGGCAGGGTGCAATAAAGAACATCCTCCGGCCCCATGTCCAGCGCAATGCTGCCGAAGCTGATCGCGGTCTTGGTCCAGCGGCCATGTTTCATGATGCCGGCCTTGGGCAGCCCGGTGGTGCCGGAGGTATAGATATAGAAGCAGGGGTCGTTGAAGAAAATCTGCGCGGTACTCGGCAGGTTATCTACCGGGCCACCGGCGCTGGCAGCCATCAGGTCACAATAACCATCGGGCAGCGCATTGGCTTGCTGGTCCGCGACAAACCAAGTGCGTTCAGCGGAAATGCCCACCTGCTCACGTACCGCGTCATAGGAAGCCACCAATTCCGCACCGGCCACAATCGCCACCGGGTTCACCAGGTTGAGGCTGTGCAGCAGCGCCGCCTGGGTCTGCGCGGTATTGAGCATCGCACAGACGCCGCCCAGCTTGGCCACGGCCAGCACGCTCAGCAGCAACTCGGGACGGTTTTCGATAAAGATCGCCACCACATCGCCCTTGCCGATGCCCTGGGCTTGCAGATGGTGGGCAATACGGTTGGCCTGCTGGTTGGCTTCGCTGTAGCTGAGCACGCGGTCGCCGTACAACAAGGCTGTGCCATCCGGGTTGCGCAGGGTGGCTTGTTCAAACTGCCAGCCCAGGCCACAGGGCTGAGCGGGGTCGGTGACATTGGCGGCCCGCATGCCGCGCACCACCCGAGGCAGAGCACGAACAATGGCCGGCACCTTACGCAGCATCATGCCCCAGGTGATCATGTCGTTTTGCGGGTGGCGCATGGGAACGTCCTTTTTCTTATTGTTCGTAAACCTTGCAGAAAAGTACGTCAGGCCCTCTTCGGCTGTACACGCAGGATTTGAAAAGTTTTGTATCCCGATAAGCGAACGCTGAAAAAAGGAATTAAGCCAGGCAGAGAGAGTCATTATGAGTAGTGAGGCACCTGCCCGAGCGCGCCCGGCAACGCAAAATGCAGGATGCATGATGGCCATTCATGCAAATTGCACGAATCCGGAAATTTTGTATTTTTATAAGCTATTGATTTATAACGATATTTATCTAAATCACTAGCTGGCACAATCACTGCACCTATCTCTCCATGCTTGCCCACTTGAGCCAACGGAGCTGATAGACATGAGCCTGATCCAAGATAAATTCGCTTCAGTATTCTCCAACTACGATGTCACCACCCAGCCTCGTCCAGACGGCGGCATCCTGCTGACCCTGCGCAACAGCGAAGGTAAACAGGTCAAGCGTTCGATCTCCTATCAGCAGTTGCACACTGCCGATCAGCTGACCTGGGTCATCAGCGCCATTCGCCGCGACCTGGCTGAACAGGCCAGCGAGTTGCCGCAGATTTCGATGCTGCAGAGCCAGAACCGCTTTGCCTTGCCGACCTACCACTCGGCTTAAGCCTGAAATACCCAAAAGGGCCGCGACGCATTGAGCGTCGCGGCCCTTTTTCATGGGTTCAACACAGCCCCTGGCGGCTGGCTTCATTGACGGCTTGTACCCGATTGGTCACTTGCAGCTTGCAATAGATATTACGCAGGTGGAACTTCACGGTTGCTTCGGACGTGGCGCGTATCTGGCTGATCTCCCAGACGGTCTTGCCTTCCGAAGCCCAGCGCAGGATTTCCAACTCCGCCGGAGTCAGGGCCTTGCCAGCCAGGTTCAAACGTCGCCTGACTGCATTGGGTACCGAATATGGCGGTAGAAACGATTCCTTGGGGCCACTCATTAGTTCCTCTCCTTTCTCTGGCTCATGCCGCACCCTCTTCGGATTCCTCCTATTGACAGGTGACATAAACATTGATGTCGCAGAGGGTTACATAACGAATGGTATTAAGGCGCAGGCCCGCGCATAAACATCCAAGCCTTACAGAAGTTTGAGTTTCTTCCCACAGCAACTTCCAACCTTAAGGGGTTGTAGTTTTTGATCGGTGGGGATTAGTCGTCCAGGCCGGGGAAACGACTGGCAATATCGTCCTCGATGAACTCCGGTATGCATTCTTCAAGCGTATTGAACAGCCGCAGTGTGACAAAGTGCGGGTTCTCCCCCATGTCAATCCAGTGCGGCATACCGGCCGGGATCACAAGCAGGTCGTTTCTCTCGCAACGCACGGCGTATACATAATCGCCTATGTGCAGGGAAAACAGCCCCTGCCCTGCGATGATGAAACGTGCGGCAACTTCGCTGCAGCGGCGCTCGGCAAGAAAGCCCGCACGCACCTCGGCCTTCTGGAGATGATCCTCCGTCACCCTGAGCACCTGCGCATCCGCGTAGCCCAAGGCTTGAATCTGTGCCTTGTACGCCGCAATCAGTTGCGCATCTGTGGCCCCCTTCTCGATAGAAACGGGTGGCCAACGCTCAAAACGCACGCCGTGCTCGGCCAGGGTCGCAGCAATATCCTCGGGGTGGGTGAGGACCTTGTTCGGGGTGTCCGGTGAAGCAGCGCAGTAGACGGCGACATAACTCATTGAAGGGTTCCTTGGTTCTGCTCGTGCAATCGAAGACCGATGATAAGGGCGGCGGCCAGGGCCGCGACGCTCGCGATACTGAAGGTCAGGGTCGGCCCCAACAGGTTCCAACTGTAGCCGGCATACAGCGCACCCAGCGCACCGCCGGTGCCGGCCAGGGCGGCGTAGAGCGCCTGGCCCTGGCCTTGTTGCCGGGCACCAAAACTGCGTTGCACAAAGGCAATCGAGGCTGCATGAAAGCTGCCGAACGTGGCGGCGTGCATTACCTGCGCCAGCAACAGCACCCAGAAATACTCGGCAAACGACCCCAACAGCAACCAGCGCAATGCCGCCAACAGGAAGCTCGCCAGCAGTACACGACGCACCGAAACGCGCGTGAGGATGCGGCTCATGCCCAGGAACATCAGTACTTCCGCCACGACCCCCAGCGCCCAGAGCATGCCGATCACGCCCCGGCCGTAACCCAGGTGTTCGAGGTGCAGCGTCAGGAAGGTGTAATACGGGCCGTGGCTCAGTTGCATCAATGCCACGCAGGCATAGAACGCGAGTACGCCGGGGCTGCGCAATTGCTTGAGGAAGCCGTCGCCCGCCAGACGATTGCCGTGGGTCGCGGGCTGCGCATTCGGTACCCACAGGCTGGCGCCGATGATGCCGGCCATGATCACCACGACCACCACCGGGTAGATGTCCAGGCTCAACCAGTCGAACAAGCGGCCCATGATCACCACGGTGAGGATAAACCCGATGGAGCCCCACAGGCGGATCTGGCTGTAGCGCGCCGTCTGCTTTTGCAGGTGCGCGAGGGTGATCACTTCAAACTGCGGCAGTACCGCGTGCCAGAAGAATGCATGCAGCGCCATGACCAGGGCCAGCCAGGCGTAGGTATGGCTGACGAAGATCAGCGAAAAACTCGCCAGGGTGCACACCGCACCAAAACGCACGATGGCCAGGCGCCGGCCGGTGTAGTCGCCCAGCCAGCCCCACAGGTTGGGCGCCACGCAACGCATCAGCATGGGGATGGCCACCAGCTCGCCGATGCGCGCGCTGGAGAACCCGAGGTGATCGAAGTACAGCGCCAGGAACGGCGCGGTCGCCCCCAGGAGGGCGAAGTAGAACAGGTAGAAGCTGGAGAGGCGCCAGTATGGGAGGGCTGTCACAGCAGCGCCGTCACAACTGGGCCAGCACCGGCGTACTCACGCGCACATCGGCATTTTGCCCGCGATTGCGCAACAGGTGGTCCATCAACACGATGGCCATCATCGCTTCGGCGATCGGGGTGGCCCGGATGCCGACGCATGGGTCGTGGCGGCCTTTGGTGATCACGTCCACCGGGTTGCCATGCACGTCGATCGAACGCCCTGGCGTGGTGATGCTCGACGTGGCCTTGAGCGCCAGGTGCGCCACGATCGGCTGGCCGGAGGAAATACCGCCGAGGATGCCGCCCGCGTTGTTGCTGAGGAAGCCTTGCGGGGTCAACTCGTCACGATGCTCGGTGCCACGCTGGGACACACAGGCAAAGCCGGCACCGATTTCAACGCCTTTGACGGCGTTGATGCTCATCAGCGCATGGGCCAGTTCCGCATCGAGGCGGTCGAAGATCGGCTCGCCCAGTCCCGGCTTCACGCCTTCGGCCACCACGGTGATCCTCGCGCCGACGGAATCCTGGTCGCGGCGCAACTGGTCCATGTAGGCTTCCAGTTCCGGCACCTTGTCCGGGTCCGGGCTGAAGAAGGCGTTGTCCTCGACGCTGTCCCAGGTCTTGAACGGGATTTCAATCGGACCCAGTTGGCTCATGTAGCCCCGGATCACGATGCCCTGGGTGGCCAGGTATTTCTTGGCAATGGCACCGGCGGCCACGCGCATGGCGGTTTCGCGGGCCGAACTGCGGCCGCCGCCACGGTAGTCGCGCTCGCCGTATTTGTGGTGGTAGGTGTAGTCGGCGTGGGCCGGGCGGAACAGGTCCTTGATCGCCGAGTAGTCCTTGGACTTCTGGTCGGTGTTGCGGATCAGCAGGCCGATGGCGCAACCGGTGGTGCGGCCTTCGAACACGCCGGAGAGGATCTCGACTTCGTCCGGCTCCTGGCGCTGGGTGGTGTGGCGGCTGGTGCCGGGCTTGCGGCGGTCGAGGTCACGCTGCAGGTCTTCCAGGGACAGTTCGAGGCCTGGCGGGCAGCCGTCGACAATGGCGACCAACGCCGGGCCATGGCTTTCGCCCGCGGTGGTGACAGTGAACAGCTTGCCGAAGGTATTGCCGGACATGCAGGGCGCTCCGTGAAATCAGTTGAATCAAGTCAACCGTAATAACTTAAGGCGGCCAGTATACGCAGGCTAACCGAGTAGTTCATCCTCGAAACCTTCCGGGTAGACCTTGGTCCAACCGGCACCTTCCTCATGATGGCGCGATGATGCTGCGAGCTCTGCTTTTGACCCTCACCCTGTTTTCCAGCGTTGGCTTCGCCGCCTCCCCGGTCGTGCTGCAAAGGCCCATCAGCCTCGACACCGGCAGTGGCGAGCTGTCTGGCTCACTCTTGTTGCCCAAATCCGACAGGCCAGTCCCGGTTGTACTGATCATCGCCGGCTCCGGTCCCACCGACCGCAACGGCAACAGTGCCGACGGCGCGCGCAACGACAGCCTCAAGCGCCTGGCCTGGGTGCTGGCGCGGCACAATATCGCCAGCGTGCGCTACGACAAGCGCGGCGTCGCGGCCAGCCTGGCGGCCACGCCGGATGAGCGCAACCTGACCCTGGATGCCTACGTGGCCGATGCCGTGGCCTGGGGCAAGCTGCTCAAGGCCGACAGACGCCTGGGGCCGTTGATTGTGCTGGGTCATAGCGAAGGGGCCTTGGTGGCGGCCCTCGCCGCGCCGCAACTGGACCCGGCCGGCGTCATTTCGTTGTCCGGCAGCGCACGCCCGGTAGACCAGGTGATCCGCCAGCAGTTGGCCGATCACCTGCCCCCCGCCCTGCTGCTGCGCAGCAACGAGATCCTCGATCACCTCAAGGCCGGCCAGGTGGATGCCGACGTGCCTGGCCCGCTGCAAGGTATTTTCCGCCCCAGCGTGCAGCCGTACCTGATCAGCCTGTTCCGTGCCGACCCATCGGCCGCTTTCGCCCAGTTGCGCATGCCCGCGCTGATCATCCAGGGCACCCACGATATCCAGGTGGGTGTGAGCGACGCCCAGCAATTGAAAAAGGCCAAGCCCGACGCGCAGTTGGCGGTGATCGAAGGCATGAACCACGTGATGCGCATCGTGCCCAAAGATGTGAAGCAACAATTGGCCTCCTACAACGATCCGCAACTACCCCTCGCCGCCGAACTGGGCAGCCGCGTCGTGCGTTTTATCGAAGGACTTCAACCCCATTAAGCGACTATTTGCCTCCAGTCCTGGGAAAACCGGCCGATAAGCCCTGGGTCGACAGTAAAAAGACTGTCGGCTCGCTGGGCTTGGACAGGATCTCGCCGCATGACAACCACTGAAGCAACACCGGAATCCACCGCCGACACCCCGGCTGAAAAAACCGAGGCCGTCGACGCGGCGCCCCTACCGTGGGCGGATGTCCAGGCCGAGCATTTCAAGATGCTGCGCCTGGCCCCCCTGGCCACCGACCGTGCCACTGGCGTGCGGCCGTTGCGGTTCGTGCAGTTCGGCTACGCCGAGCGCAATGACAAGCACCACAGCCTGCTGCGCATGGTCATCCAGCTGCCAGGGCAGCGCGTGCGCCGTGAGCAGAACCACCTAGATATCTGGGTCGACCACGACAAGCACCGTGTGCACTTCGGCCCTGGCAACAGCCTGGAAATCGAACCAGCCAACCGGGGTATCGGTCGCTTCCTGGTGGCCCAGGGCGCCGCGTGGGCGAAGAAGAAGTGGTCACACTACCGCGTCGACGGCGTCGACCTGGCCAACAAAGATGCCTTGAACGAGGCCACCCGCCTGCGCCGCGATCACTTCCTGCGCATCCAGGGCTTTGATGTGGCCTACGCCGATGTGCAACACCTCAAAGGTAATGTGCAGCCGGGCAAGGTCGGTGATGTGCTGGACAGTTGGAACACCGAGAAGGTGCAGTTCGTGGAGATTCTCGAAGCCGCGCAGATGCTGCAACAGGCTGAGCAGAACCTGGCGGAGCAGGAAGTGAAGCTGCGCAAGGAAGAGGAAAAGGTCACCAAGTTCAAGCGTGAGGACAGCGGGTTGCGCTTTACCATCACCTGCCTGGTGGCGTTTACGGTGTTTCAGGCGGGGTTGTTGATCTGGATTGCCACCCACCGCTGAAATGAGTCTATGCCTTGAAATAAGGTCTGAATGTGGGAGGGGGCTTGCCCCCGATAGCTGAGTGTCAGTATTTGGAGTAGCTGACTGATCCACCGCCATCGGGGGCAAGCCCCCTCCCACATTGGCCCTATTCGTTCAGTAAGGTGGGTTAAACGCGGGCGGCAAACACCGCCTGATGTTGGCGGCACTGCTCCGCCGTCAACATGAACACCCCATGCCCACCGCGCTGGAAGTCCAGCCAGGCGAAGTCCACTTCCGGGTACAACGCCTCGACGTGCACCTGGCTGTTGCCCACCTCCACGATCAGCAAACCTTTCTCGGTCAGGTGGTCCGCCGCTTCGGCCAGCATGCGCCGCACCAGGTTCAAGCCATCATCGCCACAGGCCAGGCCCAGTTCCGGTTCGTGCTGGTATTCGTCGGGCATGTCGGCGAAATCTTCGGCATCCACATACGGCGGGTTCGACACGATCAGGTCAAAACGCTGGCCCGGCAGACCGTCGAAACCGTCACCCTGCACGGTGTACACGCGCTCATCGACGCCATGGCGCTCGATGTTCTGGTTGGCCACTTCCAGGGCTTCGAACGACAGGTCGCCCAGCACCACTTCGGCGTCCTGGAACTCGTAGGCACAGGCAATGCCGATACAGCCGGAGCCGGTGCACAGGTCGAGAATGCGTGCCGGCGGTTGCGCCAGCCAGGGTTCGAAGCGGTTTTCGATCAGCTCGCCGATCGGTGAACGGGGAATGAGCACGCGTTCGTCGACGATGAACGACATGCCGCAGAACCACGCTTCGTTCAACAGGTACGCGGTGGGCACGCGCTCATGGATGCGCCTGTGCAGCAAACGTTGCACATGGGAAACTTCCTCTTCCTCCAGGTTGCAGTCCAGATAACTGTCGGCAATCTCCCACGGCAAGTTCAACGCGCCTAGCACCAATTGACGGGCTTCGTCCCAGGCATTGTCAGTGCCATGCCCGAAAAACAGGTCTTCCCCATGGAAACGGCTGACAGCCCAACGGATGTGGTCGCGCAACGTGCGCAGGCGGGATGTGATCACGGGGGCAAGCTCCTGGAAAAAACGACTGGTGATTCTAACAGCCTTCACCTGTACCGACGATGTACGAAACCCCGCGCCCATCCGTCGGATTTCATCCGAATTGCCATCATTGTGTCAAACAGGCCCACCTCTTGACATGGCTACACGTCAACAACGGCGTACCTTACGATGGTAGCGATTCACAGAACCGCTCAGCCAGTGGACAATGTCGCAAAAGCCCCCCTCACAGGAGCCCCAGAATGTCCGTTCCAAAGACGATGTTTCAACTCAGCGGTCGTGGTTACGCAGCTGCGAACCTCAGCCATGCGACCCTCGTGATCATCGACGCCCAGAAGGAATACCTCAGCGGCCCGCTCGCCCTCTCGGGCATGGACGCGGCCGTTGGTAACATCAAGCAACTGGTCGCCGCAGCGCGCAACGCCGGGCGCCCGATCGTGCATGTGCGTCACCTGGGCACCGTTGGCGGCTTGTTCGACCCGCAAGGCGAACGAGGTGAGTTCATCCCGGGCCTCGAGCCTGCAGGCGACGAAACCATCATCGGCAAACTGCTGCCCAGCGCATTTCACGGCACCGGCCTGGAAAAACACCTGCAGGACCTCGGTTCCCTGGACCTGATCGTCTGCGGCTTCATGAGCCACTCCAGCGTCAGCACCACCGTGCGTGCCGCCAAGAACCTGGGCTTTCGCTGCACCCTGGTGGAAGACGCCTGCGCTACCCGCGACCTGCCTTACAAAGGCGGCATCCTGAGCGCCGCGCACGTACAGCAGACCGAAATGGCCATCATGGCCGACAACTTCGCCACCCTGGCGTTGACCAAAGACCTGATCTGATCGACCTCCTGATGAGCGGTGCGGCAATGTTTATTGCCCCGCTCATCCGCAAAGCCTTTTCATTTGGCGCATTTACCCCTCGCCCCGGAACAACCTGTGTATTGTCCGGTCGAAGGGCCGATACCCTGGAGGAAAGGTCGGAATGAAGATATCCGATGGTTTTGATGCTCGTCGCTTGCGCCCCAAGGGCCCGAGCAACTGGCGTCTGCGCCTGGTTGCCGGCATCGCCGCGCTGCTGGCGATCGTAGGTCTGCTGTTGGCCGGCGCTGGTGGCGCCGGTCTGTCTGGTCACTCGCCGGCCCTTGGCGAGCTGAATGCCAGCCCTGGCGGCTCGGCTATCCTGTTGGGGATCGGGCTGCTGGTACTGTGGTTGGGCGTATGGTTGTGGCGGCGCAGCCGCCGAAAAATGCGCCAGCCGTTGTCGCTTAATATCGCTTCGCACCTGATGAAAAAACACGACTGATGGCGCTTGGATAGCGTTTCCTGCGCCCCGGCCGCCGCGATTTAGGTAAACTGCCCGCCCTTCGCGGAGGCTGACATGCAAGACGACGATTTTTCCCTGTTCAAAAACGAGCTGCGCGGCGTCAAGCCGATCAAGCACGACCGCGCCGACACCGGCAAACCCAAGGCCGACCGCGCGCAGATCGCCAAGCTGCGCCAGGCCGCGACCGTGCGCACCGATGCCACCACCGTGGACGGCCTGTCGGACCAGTTCGTGATCGACGTCGGCCCCGAAGACGAGCTGATGTGGGCCCGCGACGGTGTGCAGGAAAGCCAGATGCGCAAGCTCAAGATCGGCCAGATCCCGTTCGAAGGGAGTCTCGACCTGCACGGCATGACTGTGGAAAAAGCCCGCGAAACCCTGTGGGCCTTCCTCGCCGAAGCCACCAAATTCGAAATCCGCTGCGTGCGCGTCACCCATGGCAAGGCCGTGCGGCTGGACGGCAAGCGGCCGATGATCAAGAGCCACGTCAACACCTGGCTGCGCCAGCACGCCCAGGTACTCGGCTTTACCTCGTGCCAGGCCCGCCACGGCGGCGCGGGGGCGGTGTATGTGATGCTCAAGCGGACCATGATGGAAGGGCGCGACGAGTAACAAGTGCCATCGTCAGGCTTGCAGCGATGTGCCCGCCACCGTAACCTTGCGCTTTGCGAAAATCCCACAGGTAGTTTCATGTCCCTGGAACAGAATTACACCGCGATCCTCGGCCAACTCGGCGAGGACGTTTCCCGCGAGGGCCTGCTCGACACGCCAAAACGTGCCGCCAAGGCGATGCAGTACCTCTGCCGCGGGTATGAGCAGACACTGGAAGAAGTCACCAACGGTGCCTTGTTCAGCTCCGACAACAGCGAAATGGTGCTGGTCAAGGACATCGAGTTGTACTCGCTGTGCGAACATCACCTGCTGCCGTTTATCGGCAAGGCCCACGTTGCCTACATCCCGAGCGGCAAAGTGCTGGGCCTGTCCAAGGTCGCGCGGATTGTCGACATGTATGCCCGCCGCCTGCAGATCCAGGAAAACCTCAGTCGCCAGATCGCCGACGCGGTGTTGCAGGTCACCGGCGCCCTGGGCGTGGCCGTGGTGATCGAGGCCAAGCACATGTGCATGATGATGCGCGGTGTGGAGAAACAGAATTCGTCGATGATCACTTCGGTGATGCTGGGTGAGTTCCGCGAAAACGCGGCGACCCGCAGCGAATTCCTCAGCCTGATCAAGTAACGGGCTGCTCAGGAAAAGACCGGCGTTCATCGCCGGTTTTTTTTCGCCCGCAGAATTCAGGTAAGCTGCCGCCCCTCAGTTATGGGCAAGAGGTTTAAACCATGTTGGTCAAAGCACTTCGAGTCGGCCTCGGCCAGATCATCATCGCGGGCGACTTCCTGACCCGTCCCCGTAAAAAACAGCGCCCCGCCGAACAGCAGGCGCAGGTGAATGCAGCGGCCAAGGAACTGACCCTGTATCAGTTCCACGCCTGCCCGTTCTGCGTGAAGACCCGTCGCACCCTGCACCGCCTGAATGTGCCGGTGGCGTTGAAGGACGCGAAGAACAACGAGCAGGACCGCCAGACCCTGCTGGAGCAAGGCGGCAAGATCAAGGTGCCGTGCCTGCGCATTGAAGAGAATGGCCAGACCACCTGGATGTATGACTCCAAGGTGATCATCGATTACCTCGACAAGCGTTTCGCTGCGCTCTGACAGACACTGGATGACCCATGTGGGAGGGGGCTTGCCCCCGATGGCGGTGTATCAGTCAACTTATGTGTGACTGACACTCTGCTATCGGGGGCAAGCCCCCTCCCACATTTACGGTATTTACAGGTCGAGATCCAATAATGCAGAGCCCAGGCACTTGCCATGGGCATCCAGCGCCAGCGAGCGGGTCACACCGCCGCACAGGATGCCCGGCAGCACGAAGTTCAGTGCCTGTACATTCGCCAGCTCATAGCGCCGCACCGGTGCGGCGCCTGGCTCCAGTAGATCCGCAAAAAACCCAGCCACACGCTCGACGGTCAGCTGTTCGCAGAGCCAGGGGTAATCCTCGGCACGATAGGCAATGATCGAAATGTTCGACGTATCGCCCTTATCCCCCGTGCGGGAATGGGCCAGTGTGTGCAGCTTCATGCTTCGATCCTCGGGTTGACCGCATCACGCGGCAGCAGCAACGACGCCACCGCCACCACCTGCCGCACGCTCTTGCTCGCGCCGCCGCCACCGGACGGGCCATTGGTGTAAAGGGTTTCTACTTCGTTGCCGACGCGCACCGCTTCGCTGCGCTCTTCACAGCGAGCCGCCACGCGCAGGCGCACTTCCCAGGGCTCCACCGTGCTGCGCGGGCCGTGCAGCGAGTCCATGCCGATCAGTTCGGCACGCACGTCCTGCATCTTCACGCCTATCAACTCAAGGCGCTTGAGCACGACATCCCGCGCCAGCTGCGCCCGTGCGACAGCACCGGGGCCGCCGTAGGACATCTGCCCTTCGCCGATCCAGCCGTCCAGATATCCAACACTCACCTTCAACCGTTCGGGACGCGAGCGACCACCAGCGCCTTGGGCGCGAACGCGATCAACGCCCTCCTCGACAAAGCACACCCGGGAAAAATCGGCGGTCACATCCGGCGTCAGATAGGCCGCCGGATCATGCACTTCGTAGATCAGTTGCTCGGTGCAGGTGGCACGGCTGACCCGCCCACCGGAGCCGGTGACCTTGGTGATCACGGCCTGGCCGTCAGCATCAATCTCGGCCAGCGGGAAACCCAGGCGCGCCAGGTCATCCACATCCTTGAAACCCGGGTCGGCAAAATACCCACCGCTGACTTGCCCGGCACATTCGAGCAAATGCCCCACCAAGGTGCCGCGCCCCAGCCGCGGCCAATCGTCCGCCATCCAGCCGAACTCAAACATCTGCGGCGCCAGGAACAGCGAGGGATCGGCCACGCGCCCGGTGATCACCACGTCCGCATCGGCGTGCAATGCCTGCAGAATGCCGTCGACGCCCAGGTAGGCATTCGCAGAGATCAACCGTTCGCCCAAAGAGCCGACGGTCTGGCCGTTATCCAGCAAAAACTCGGGCTGCAACATCGTCAACACGTCGTCGCCCACCACAGCGAGTACCTTGAGATCCAGGCCCGCCTCAACAGCAATTCGCCGCACTTCGGCCGCCGCCGACACTGGATTGGCCGCGCCCATATTGGTGATCACCCGCAGGCGACGGCGCCCGGTATGCACCCCCACAAACGGCAGCACCCGGCGCATGCGCTCACTCAACAGCGGATCGTAACCGCCCTGCGGATCGCTGATCCGCGCCTGTTGCGCCAAGGCGATGGTGCGTTCAGCCAGGCATTCGAATACCAGGTAATCCAGGTCGCCGTGTTCGGCCAACTCGACCGCAGGTTCGATACGGTCGCCGGAATAGCCGGCACCAGAACCGATGCGCAAGGTTTTCATCTCAAATCACTCCCAGGAGCAACGCAGTCAGGGTCATCAACACCGACGCGGCAAACAGAAACGGAATGGTGAAGCGCTGGTGATCGGCCAACTCGATCTTGCACAGGCCCACCAACAGGAAAGTCGCAGGGGTCAGCGGGCTGACCGGGAAGCCGGTGGTGTGCACCCCCAGCAACGAGGCCTGGGCCACTTGCAGCGGGTCGACGCCCAGGGCCTTGCCGACTTCGGCGATCACCGGCATCACGCCGAAATAGTAGGAATCGGGGTCGAACAGCATGCTCAACGGCATGGAAATGAACCCCACCACCGCCGGGATCAACTTGCCGTGACCCGCCGGAATCTGCGCCACCGCTACTTCGGCGATAGCCTTGAGCATGCCGGTGCCTTGCATGATCCCGGTGAACACCCCGGCGGCCAGCAGGATACTGGCCATGGTCAGGGCGGTCTTGGCATGGGCATCGATGCGGGCACGCTGGGCATCTACGTTCGGGTAGTTGATGCACAACGCCACTACGGTGCCGAGCATGAACATCACCACCGGGTCGACCCAGCCGGCGATCATCACCACCATCACCAGCACGGTCAGGATCAGGTTGACCCAGAACAGGCGCGGGCGACGCAGCTTGATATCGTCTTCACTGAGCACCCGTTGCGGCACCGCATCCACCGTAGAGCCGGCGCCGAGGCCCAGGCGTTTTTCTTCGCGACGGCCCAGCCACCAGGCACAGGCAAACACAAAGATCAGGCCGACGATCTGCACCGGGATCAACGGCTGGAACAGGTCCGCCACCGGCACGTGCAGGGCCGCTGACGAGCGCAGCACCGGGCCCGTCCACGGCAGGAAGTTGACTCCGGCCGCCATCGCGCAGACACAGGCCAGGATGCGCTTATCGATACCCAGCCGCGTATACAGCGGCAACATCGCCGGCACCGTCACCAGGAACGTCACCGCGCCGGAGCCGTCCAGGTGTACCAGCAGCGCCAGGGTCGCGGTGCCTAAAACAATGCGTGTAGGACGCGTCCCTACCGTGCGCAGGATGCGATCAATGATGGGGTCGAGCATGCCAGCATCGGTCATGATCCCGAAAAACAGGATCGCAAAGACGAACATGCCGACCACGGGGGCGACGTTCTTGATACCGGTGATGATGAAGGCGCTGGTTTGCAGGCCGAACCCGCCGAGCAGTGCGGCGATGATCGGCAAGGCGATCAGGGCCACCAGCGGCGAGAGGCGTTTGCTCATGACGGCAGCGAGCAGGCACAGGATGGTGATGACACCCAGGGTAGCGAGCATGGGTTACTCCAGAGCGACCTTTTTGGCCGGTTATTGTTTTCCCTGGAGTATTGGAAGCAGGTTAGTCTTTGTAAATTGGAATATTCACCCGCTAGTGTTCGGAAAAACAAAATGAAGAACAGTATCCAACACATTCAGGCGTTTCTTGCGGTGGCCCGTACTGGCAGTTTCACCAAGGCGGCCAATGAGCTGCATCTGTCGCCTTCTGCGCTGACGGTGCAGGTGCAACAACTGGAAGACTGGCTCGGCGTCGCCCTGCTCGACCGCAGCCCGCGCCACGTCAGTATTACCGCCGCCGGCCAGGAGGCCCGCGGGCCGATGGAAAAACTGCTGCTGGACCTGGACAACATCGTCAGCGGGTCCCGCGACCTGGCGGCGTTGCGCCGAGGCGTGGTGACCATCGCCGCCCTGCCCTCGGTCTGTGCCGGCAGCCTTCCGCCGGTGCTGCGCCTGTTTCGCGAGCGATTTGCCGGAATCGAAGTGCGCCTGCATGACCTGGTGGCCCATCGCATACACGCCCAGGTGCGGTCGGGCGAGGTGGATTTCGGCATTGGCGTGCGTGCACGGCTCAGCCATGGCCTGGAATTCGTGCCAGTGCTGAACGATCGCCTGTGCGCGTTTGTACCGGTCGGTCATCCGCTGACCCGCCATCGCAAACTGACCCTGGCACAACTGGCGGACCAACCGATCATCCTCACTGGCCGCGACAGCAGCGTGCGCGAGCAAGTGGATGCGCTGTTCGATGAGACACGCCTGACGATGAACGCGGGCATGGAGGCCAACTACATGTCGACGGTGCTGGCACTGGTGCGCCAGGGGTTGGGGGTCAGTGTGCTGCCGGAATCGGCGGCGGACAGCCTGGCGGGGTTGAAGCGCATCCACATCGAGCATCCCGGCGTAAACCGGGAGATCGGGTTGATCAGTCGCAGCGGGATGGGCCTGAGCCCGGCGGCGCAACGCTGCTTTGACTTGCTGAACGAAGAACTGAATGTGGGAGGAGCAAGCCCCCTCCCACAGGTTTAACCGAGCATGGCCACATGCTTGGGATGGCTGGCAACCCTCTTCAACCACGCCTGCACAGCCGGATAAGCCTCCAGCTCAAAACCACCCTCATTGGCTACATGGGTATAGGCATACAAGGCCACATCGGCGATGGAGAACTGCTCGCCCACCAGGTACGGCGTCAGTTGCAGTTGGCGCTCCATGACCTTGAGTGCCTTGTAACCGCCTTTGTGCAGTTTCTTGTATTCCTCCAGGCGGTCCTCGGGCAGGCCCAGGTAAAACTGGATAAACCGCGCCACCGCAATGTACGGCTCATGGCTGTACTGCTCGAAGAACTGCCACTGCAACACTTGGGTGCGCAGGCGCGGTTCGGTGGGCAGGAACTCGCTGCCATCGGCAAGGAAGTTGAGGATCGCGTTGGACTCCCACAGGCAGGTGCCGTCTTCCAGTTCCAGCACGGGGATCTTGCCGTTGGGGTTCTTCGCCAGGAACTCGGCGGTCTGGGTGTCACCCTTGAGGATGTCCACATCGATCCATTGGTACGGGATGCCCAGCAGGCTGAGCATCAATTTGACCTTGTAGCAGTTGCCCGACTTGTAATCGCCATAAACCTTGTACATGGGGCTCCCCTTATGCCGCTTGCGCGTGCTGTGCTTGACGGACCACCGCGGCCAGGCGCTTGAGACCTTCGTCCAAACGGGCCGGGTCGATATGGCTGAAATTGAGCCGCAACGAACCCAGGTGTCGGTCGGGCTCGGAAAAGAACGGTTCACCGGGCATGAACGCGACGTTCTGGTCGAGCGTTTGAGCCAACAAGGTGCGGGTGTCGAGCGGCTGTTTCAAGGTCAGCCAGAAGAATAAACCGCCCTGGGGCACCTGCCAGTCGGCCAGCTCGACGAAGTGACGCTCCAGCGCCGACTGGAAAGCATCGCGGCGCTCGCGATAAAAGCCGCGCAGTTGAGTCAGGTGCTGCTGGTATTGCTCCGTGCCGATCCACTGCATGGCCTGCCATTGGCCGACGCGGTTGGTGTGCAGGTCCGCCGATTGCTTGAGCTTGAGCAGGTGCGGGAACAGGTCCGGGCTGGCGATCAGATAGCCCACGCGCAGGCCCGGCAACAGGGTCTTGGACACGGTGCCGGTGTAGATCCAGCTGGCTTTTTTCAGGCGCCCGACGATGGGTCTGGCGCTGCCGCCGTCGAAAGTCAGTTCGCGGTAGGGTTCGTCTTCGATCAGGGTCACGCTGAATTCGTCGAGCAAGGCGGCGACGGCTTCGCGCTTGGCCTCGCTGTAGCGCACGGCCGAGGGGTTCTGGAAGGTCGGGATCAGGTAGATGAACGCCGGGCGATGGCGTTCAAGGTTGGCACGCAACGCATTCAGGTCCGGGCCGTCGGCGTCCAGTGGCACGGTGAGGCAATCGGCGCCGAACAGTTGGAAGATCTGCAACGCGGCCAGGTAGGTCGGGCCTTCCAGCAGGATCCGGGTGCCCTTGTCGATGTACAGCTTGGCCGCCAGGTCGAGGGTCTGCTGGGAGCCGCTGACCACCAGCACCTGGCTGGCCTGGCACGGCACGCCCAGGGCACGCGCCTCGGCAGCGAGCAATTCGCGCAACTGCGGTTCGCCTTCGCTCATGCCGTACTGGCCGATGTTCAGCGGCATGTCGTCCCAGTTCAAGGCAGGCAGCATGGCTTCGGCTGGCAGGCCTCCGGCGAACGACATCACTTCCGGGCGCTGGGCTGCCGCGAGGATTTCACGGATCAGGGAGCTTTTGAGGCGCGTAACACGTTCAGAGAAGGCCATGGGGTCACCGGTAGCGAAGACTGTGGGAAATACGTCAAACTGGTTGACCGAAATTACGACGACTCGCACGGATACGTCAATATGCTTGACCTTAAAAACCCAACCGCCCAGCAGGCCGCGATGGAAGCGTTTTTCTTCGGCTACCAGGCGTTTACCGCCAAGGCCGACGAAATGCTCGAGCGCCGCGGGCTGAGCCGGGTGCATCAGCGCATCGTGTTTTTCATCGCGCGCTACCCGGCGCTGAGCGTGAAGGAACTGCTGGAACTGCTCGGTGTGAGCAAGCAGGCACTGAACATCCCTCTGCGCCAATTGCAGGAGATGCACCTGGTCAACAGCGTCGCGTCCGAGACAGACAAGCGCAAACGCCTGCTGGAATTGACCGAGGAAGGCCTGCGCTTCGAACAGTCACTGCGCCGCGAACAGGTGAAGTTGCTGCAACGTGCCTTCAGTGACGCCGGTGAAGACGCGGTGGTTGGGTGGCTGGCGGTGAATCAGGCGCTCGCCAACCAGCCCTGACCCTGTGGTTGCCTTTCATCTATTTGGTGCAGCGGATAGAAAACATTATTTGCTTTATTTGTATACAAAAGCATAATTCGCTTCGTGCGAGTTCCTGACCTATTGGTCAACAAACCCGCCAGTACCTCTCAGCGCTTGCGCGCTGGCCATAACAATAAAATGCTTGAGGAGTACTCGCTGTGGATAGCCGCAAATCCGAAGCCCCGACGCTGGACCTTGCCCCCTCACCAAACGGCTGGCTGGAACGCCTGTTCAAACTGCGCTTGCATGGCACCACAGTGAAGACCGAGCTGATCGCCGGCCTCACCACCTTCATCACCATGGCCTACATCATCTTCGTCAACCCTAACATCATGGCCGACGCGGGCATCGATCACGGTGCGGCGTTCGTCGCCACCTGCATCGCCGCCGCACTCGGTTGCCTGTTGATGGGGTTGTATGCCAACTGGCCCGTGGGCCTGGCGCCGGGCATGGGTTTGAATGCGTTTTTCACCTACACCGTGGTTGGTACCATGGGCTACACCTGGCAGACCGCCCTCGGCGCCGTGTTTATCTCCGGTGTGTTGTTCATGTTCCTGACCCTGTCCCGGGTGCGTGAATGGCTGCTCAACAGCATCCCCGTCAGCCTGCGCCACGCCATGGGTGCCGGCGTGGGGTTGTTCCTCGGGGTGATCGGCCTGAAGACCGCCGGCATCATCGTCGACAGCCCGGCGACCCTCATCAAGCTCGGCTCCTTGCATGAGCCTGCGCCGCTGTTGGCGGCGGTGTGCTTCTTACTGATCGCGATTCTCAGCTACCACCGGGTTTTCGGCGCGATCCTGATCAGCATCATCGCCGTGACGCTCGCCGGCTGGGGCCTGGGCCTGGTGCATTACAACGGTTTCATCTCCACCCCACCGAGCCTGGCGCCGACCTGGATGGCGATGGACGTAGCGGGTGTGTTCAATGTCAGCATGATCAGCGTGGTATTTGCCTTTCTTTTTGTACACATGTTCGACACCGCAGGTACACTGATGGGCGTCGCGCAACGGGCCGGATTGGTCAATGCCGACGGCAAGATCGACAACCTGTCCCGTGCATTGAAGGCCGACAGTGCCTCCAGCGTGTTCGGTGCCATGGTCGGTGTGCCGCCGGTGACCAGCTACGTGGAAAGTGCTGCGGGCGTGGCCGCAGGTGGCCGTACCGGGTTGACCGCCGTCACCGTCGGCGTGCTGTTTGTAGCCGCGATGTTTTTCGCACCGCTGGCCGGGATGATTCCGGCCTATGCCACCGCAGGTGCGCTGATTTACGTGGCAATGCTGATGATGGCGAGCATGGCCCATATCAATTGGGATGAGGCCACCGACAGCATTCCGGCGATTGTCACCGCGATCATGATGCCGCTGACGTTCTCGGTCGCCGATGGGATTGCCCTGGGGTTTATCACCTACGTGGCCCTCAAGGCCGGTACCGGCAAGTACCGCGAGATCTCCGTGAGCCTGTGGGTGCTGTGCGCGATTTTCATCGCGAAATTCATATTTCTATAAAGAGGAGCAAGGCATGAGTCTGGAAACCTGGTTGTTGTTCAGTGGCGCGGCATTGGTGGTGATCCTGATCCCCGGGCCGCTGTCGTTGTTGATGATCAGCAACAGCCTCAACTATGGCTTGCGCCGCTCCTACCCTGCATTCCTCGGCGGCGTGACGGCCTCGATCTGTCTGCTCAGTGCTTCGGCGCTGGGCCTGGGTGCCCTGCTGCTGGCCTCGGAACAACTGTTCAGCGCGCTGAAGATCGTCGGCGCGCTGTACCTGTTTTATCTCGCCTGGCAGAGCTGGCAGCAGTCGCGTCAACCCAGCCAGGGAGCCGAGGTCCCGCAGGCCGCGCCGACGCCACGCTTTCGCGCCCTGTTCGGGCGTGCGTTTGTGCTGGGCGCCAGCAACCCCAAGGACATCCTGTTCTTTGCCGCGTTCCTGCCGCAGTTTCTCAACAGCCAGCAGCCGTTCCTGGCGCAGTTGCTGATCATGATCGCCACCTGGACCGTGCTTGACCTTTTGTGCAAGCTGGCCTACGGCTTGAGTGCCCACGGCGCTGCGCGCTACCTGCGCAGCGGCAAGGGCCAGAGCTGGTTCAACCGGATCAGCGCCGGGCTGTTCGGCGGCGCGGGTGCACTGTCGTTGCTCAAGGGCTGACCCCGCCGAACTTGACGAAAAACACCGTCGGGTCGGATCGCGGCGCCCACTGGATACCGGCAATGATCTTGACCAGGCGGTGTTGATTGAGGGCCTGGTTGATCTCGGGAATATGCTCTGAATACGTGCGCGCCACACTGCGCCGCCTGAACCAATCGTCGGTCAGTTGAACGCTGCTGGCGGAACGCAGGTTGACGGTGCTGTCCTTCACCCAGCGGGTGAGCACGTAGTATTTGGCGGTGGATCTGGGGTGAGTGCAAAAGTAATCCACCGAATACTGACCGCCCATGCGCTTTTCAATCGCGTGGGTGACAAACCCTTGCTGCTCAAGCACCTGCGCGACCGCCGTCTGTACCAATTGAGCCCTGAGACTGGCGTTTTCCCGGGTGGTCGTGCGCAAGGAGGGGTCCAGGGGCACAGGCAGGTTGTAATCCAAGCGTGTAAACCCCGGTGAGCGGCCTTCATAGCCGATGTAGAAACTCAAACGCCGCCGGCTGTAGGTGGCACTCAGCAGTTTCAGCAGGTCGTCGGTGCGCCCCACGGCGCCGGGGGCAAGCCACTGGTCCAGCGTGGCGCGGAGGGTCAACAGGTGGCTGGCCGTGACCTCACGGCCGGCGTCGGCCAGTTCGATCAAGCGCTCGCTGACGTAGCGCCTGCTGAGTTCCCTCATCCGGGGGAAAACCCTGCCCACCGTGTTCTCCAGAGGTTCCAGGAACAGCACCGGCCGCGCTTTCCAGAGACCATCGGCTCCCCGCACCGCGGGGATCGGCTGTTCAATGAAACCGGCACCGAGCCAGTAGTGGATGTCGGTGACCGCTTGAGGGGCCAGCGCGCGGTTGCGGGTGAGGAAGATAATGTCCTGGAACGACGAGCGGGTTCCTTCGGGCAGCAGCCTGAACAAGCGCCCCTCCTGCCGAAGCACCTCAAAGGCGCGCTCCCCCTCTCCGCCCACCACACGGAATATCCCCTGCTCGGGCAGCAGGTCTGTCAGCGCCCAACGTGAATCGAACCCCCAGCCCTGCCCCGCCCCAGGCAGAGGGGCCGCGCGCGCCACGTGCTCCTGCAGGAGCACATGAGAGGGCGGCGACCACTCCTGGACGCGGGGAGGCGTCGCCCATGGCCGCCACATACCGGTGCTGGGCCCTGGCTGCGGCTGGGCCGGCGGAGCATCGGCGCCGAGCAGCCATTGCCCGGGTTCCTCGATGTACAGAATCAACTCGTTTTGCACATCATCCTGTGGATGTCTGAGACGCAGCACCTGTTCATCCTGGCGTCGATAGACCGGGTATTGATGGGTATCGTCGACCACAAACTGCTCGCCACCCTTGACGTAGGTGCCCCGATTGCCCGGTCCCTGCAACTCGACGGCGGCATTGGGCGGCAGGTCTTTGCGAAAACGCTCCAACACCTTGGCCGGGAAGGTCGCCGACGGTTTGAGCGTAGACAGCCCGCCCCCGGCCATCCCTTGGCGACGATGCAGCCGGCCCAGTGCACCCAGCATCGATGTGCGTACGGCTGCACTCCCCGTTACCCGCGCGCCCTTGGGCCCGGGCATGAACGCGCTCAGCAGATCCACAAAACCCAGTAGAGTGACAAACGCCAGGTCCACGGCGTCCCCGGCCTGGCGGCTGTGATGAAAGCGCCGGGCCGCCAACAGAATTTCGTAAAGACTGACACCCAGGCCAATCGCCGGCACGAACGACAGTAACCCACGCAATGTGGCGGCGTGCTGCTCACCCAAGCGCTCTTGCCGGTAGGCCGCCAACGCCTTGGCCGACACCGCTCGCCCTTGTGCACGGTGCTGGATTTCGAGGAGTCTGGCATGGGCCAGCAGGGAAAGCGCATGGCTGGCGGTGGTCGCGCTGAAGTCGAGCCAGTCGTTCGGGGCGGCGCCGATCTGCTCGTTGATCTGCGCGTGGATATCCTCCACGGCCACCGCCGGCACGCGGTGCTTGACCTTGAACGTGCGAATGAATCGGGCGATTGCCTCGATCGTTTCCAGCACATAAAACCCACGTACCGGCGCATACACCAGCTTGGGACTGCCGAGAGCAAGCATGGCGCCTGCGCCGCCGACGGCGGAATAGCTGGCAATGGCCTCTGCCTCCCACCCCGGCGCGACTTGACGGGCCAGCGCCTTCACATTGGCCGGCGTCGCCCAGGCCTTGTTCAATCCGGCGACAGCCTGCGCTCGGCTGGCGTACTCGGTCATGGCCGGTCCGTCCACTGCGGCAGGCCAGTAGACCAGCCACAACCCTGAGGACTCGTCGTGGATCACCAGTATCCCGGCGATGTGACGGTCGTGTTCCAGGGTATGGCCGCGAAGACGCACGAAGTGCAGTCGCAAGCGTTGGCCGCCGAGGTTCAGGTCAGCCGCCATCGCGGCGTTCAGCACGCCCTGGGCGGCACTGCTCAAGCCTTGCCGCGCCGCCGAAAACAAATGCATTCGCGCCTCTTGGCGCAGCATTCGGTGAATCAGGGCATCGGGCAACGGTGGGGACGCGGAAGCAGACGGATAGAACACCTTTTGGATCAGCGTGTCATAGCGCCCGCCAATATCCAGGGCTGACAGGGTCTTGATCAAGTAGCCCGGATTCAAGCGTTGCTGCCACTGTGGCGCCAGGTAGCGCGCGCGGTTCAAGCGCCACTCGGTCCAGGGCGCCTGGGCATCCAGGTTGTGCAGGGCCAATTGCAACAGACTGAACGTGGTGCGTTGCGGGCTGACGACTTTCTTCACGTCCCGCTCGCCCACCCCGCACTGGCTGGTCCACCCGCAAAAATAGGCACTGACATCATCGGGCATATCCAGCAAAGGCTGATCGATGTCCACCTCCGGGTACAACCCATCCAGCGTCAACTGAGCGATCAACCGCGTGCGCGCAAACACTTCCAGCTCCGGCAATTCACGCCAGAGCTTGGCTTCGAATGCCTGGGCACTGCTCAGATAGTGCAGTTGCAAACGTCGGTATGCATTGCGCTGATCAGCCTGCGCCTGGCCCAGCCACGCCGGCAGTTTTTTCGCCTGGGTGGCGGCGAAGCGCAGCAGATCAAGGTTGGCCATGGCGTGGGTCAATGCATCATGGACCGACACCTGTAGGTGCTCGCGCAACTCGGCAGCCAACAGCATCCGAATCAGCGCCGGGTCGTGGACTTCACTGAACGGCCGCGAGCCCCGATCCGCCTCCTGGTCGAGCCGGGCATAGTGGTGGATCAGTTCAGTGAACCCATGATGCAGCACATGCTCCTCAAGCACTTCATACGTCACCGTAACGGTCGATGTCGCTTTCAACGCCTGACGCCGATCGCGCCCCACGCAGTGCCACAGGGGCGATCCGTCACGGCTGCCGAGGCTCGCCCGCAGGCGTGCGGATAGCGTCTCCAGGCTGTCGAACTCAGCCAGCCCGCCAAAACGCCCGGCCACACACAGCAGCACGGGCTGCGTCCGACCCGGGGTGGCGTGAGCCTGTTTTGTCGTTACCACGAACGCCCCCAACGCCCCCTGGCCACCCAACAGCACCCGCAGTACGCAAGTATCGCTGCCCTTGCGGTCGCTGGCCTGGGGTTTGTTCAACACTTCAACCAGGCGCTGCAAGGGCGCCTCGCCTACCAGTTTCAAACGTTGTAGCCGTTGCGCCTCATGCAACAGCGCCTCACGCTGGGCGATCAACAGCAAGGTGGTGCGATTGCGCGTGCCGCCAGGGTGCTCCAACCAGAATGCCGGGCTCAGCAGGCGCTCATCCGGCCCTTTCAACAAGGCCTGCACCGCATCAGCCTGTGTTTGCCATTGCCCATTGAGCGTGACCAGCGCTTCATAAGCCGTACTCTCCCGACTCGGGTCCTGTAGGTCGAGCAACCTCATGAGGTGCTTTTCATAGCGCTCCACCTGCTGCTCGCGGCAGCGCAGGGCCATCCCGAAAGGCAGTTGGCCAAGGATGATTTCATCCGCACGCCGCGTTGCGTCCCAGCCCAACAAGGTCCCCAGGGAAGCGCCCAGGCGCTCCACGATCGCCAGTCGGTCCCGGCCTTTTTCGATAAACCGCAGCAAGCGCGCCGTGTCACGCCCCAGCGAAGCCGGTGCGGCTACTGCCGCGTGATTGATCGACAACGCACACGCCAGTTCGTTATCCCATTGCGCCTCAAGCACGGCGATTGCACTGTGCTGCAAGGCATCGCCGGCCAGGGCAGCACCACACGCCAACCGCGTCTCGCCGTGGCAGGCTTCGTGGCGACGGCGTAGCGGCAGGCACTGCCACAGGAAGCTGAACAACTCGCCGTTCAACAGGCTCGTCAAGCCGCATTGCACCTGTTCCCAGGTGTTGAACTCATAGAATGCGCGGGCCATCCCTGGCAGATAGATCACGTGGGGCGCCTGCTGCGCCGCGCCCTCACGGTACAGGTGCAGGGCGCCGGGAATGGTCAGCGCTGTCTGAAACGTACCGGGCCACAGCACTGTGCTGACGCGCACGCCAGCCCAATCGCCACCCGCGCGCTGGCGTGCCTCGTCGGAAGGCGCGTCCGCCACCTGCTGCACCATCGCCCAACCCGCGTCCGACAGTTCATCCAGTTGGTGAGCCAGGAAACCGGCGTCGATGAACAAGCGCTTGCGCAATTGCACCCAACGCGCCTGGCGCGTCAACCACGAGCCGTACGCCAGATGCCGCCAGTAATCACGCATCTGGTTGTCGAGCCGAGCCATCAACGCCAGGCCCTTGACCTGCTCCAGCGCCTGCAGGGCGGTAAAAGGCAGTTTGCGCGCAGGGTCGTCCTTGAGGCTCAGCGCGGTGTATTGGTTGAGGTTGATCGGCAAGGAAGGATCACTGAACAACGCCAACGCGCGCTCGGTCAGGCTGTCGACTTTCTGCGCGGGACGTGGCGGCAGCGGCTCGGTGAACAGCAGGTTGTCCGGGTCGAGACCGAAGGCTTCCTGCAACGCGAACCGAATCACCCGCAACACCCGTGGCGCCCTGCCGATCAGACGCTTGAGCGCCTTTGAGGATTCGATGCAGCGCGCGTTCACGCCGTGCCATTGGTTGATCACTCGACTGGGTTGGGCGGATGCGTTGAGACGGCGCGTCAGCAAGCGGCGGACGGCTTGATCACGGTCCTCGCGGGCTTGAACGGGACTGTCGAGATCATGGGATTCGGCGGGGATTGTGTCCGGTGCCGAAACTGCGGGGTTAAGGGGATCAGAGCTCATGACGGCGTCTTCTTGTACGAAAGAAGCCGAGCCTAGGCCTCATCCCTCTAAGGTGTGCGTCACATAATTGAACGGGCGCATGGACCAACGCCCGGCGAAAAAAAGCCCGCAGTGTGCGCGGGCGAAACCAACGAAGAGCTTTGGGGGTGTGAAGCGAGGTGACGCTCAGCTACCGCGATAGGTGGAGTAGCTGTAGGGCGAAATCAGTAGCGGGACATGGTAGTGATCCTGCTCGGCGCTGATGCCGAAACGCAGCACTACCACATCGAGGAAGGCCGGCTCCGGCAGTTGCACGCCACGGGCGCGGTAGTAGTCGCCGGCGCTGAATTGCAATTGGTACACGCCGCTGCGGTAGTCATCGCCTTGCAGCAACGGTGCGTCGCAGCGGCCGTCGCTGTTGGTCTGCGCGGTGGCGACCAGTGCCAGCTGCGCGCCTTCGACGCGGTACAGCTCAACCTTGATTGCGCTGCCGGGGCAGCCGTGCGCGGCGTCCAATACGTGTGTGGTCAAGCGTCCCATGGCGTCTACGCGCCTCCTGTGGTCAATAGAAGAGTGATCCGCACTTTTTCAGGGCATCGAAAAAGCCGGCGATGATCGATTAAGACACTTTTTAAAAAAATTGTACACAATAAAAATCACAAACTCTTAGATCCGCCTGCTGCCATTGCTCAACAGCGCAATCTGCGCGTTATCCTTGCTTTTAAACGACCTTTTGTCCATTAGCTGACCAACCAGGCAAGTTTCTTGCTACACCAATAGTTCAGGGCTCCGCCGAAAAAATGCAGAAATGTAGGCTTACAAAGTGCGCGATAAGTTGTATACAATCACTCATCGCTACTACGACGAACAAGAAGGAAGACTGCAGTGAGCGCTGACTACCCACGCGACCTGATCGGTTACGGCAGTAACCCTCCTCACCCCCACTGGCCGGGCAAGGCGCGCATTGCGCTGTCTTTCGTACTCAATTACGAAGAAGGCGGCGAGCGCAATATCTTGCACGGCGACAAAGAATCCGAAGCCTTTCTCTCCGAAATGGTCTCGGCCCAGCCCCTGCAAGGCGAGCGCAACATGAGCATGGAGTCGCTGTACGAATACGGCAGCCGTGCCGGCGTATGGCGCATCCTCAAGCTGTTTAAAGAATTCGATATCCCGCTGACCATCTTCGCCGTGGCCATGGCCGCGCAGCGCCATCCGGATGTGATCCGCGCCATGGTCGACGCCGGCCATGAGATCTGCAGCCACGGCTACCGCTGGATCGACTACCAATACATGGACGAGGCCCAGGAGCGCGAGCACATGCTCGAAGCCATCCGCATCCTCACCGAACTCACCGGCGAACGCCCACTGGGCTGGTACACCGGGCGCACCGGCCCCAATACCCGGCGGCTAGTCATGGAGGAAGGCGGCTTTCTCTACGATTGCGACACCTACGACGACGACCTGCCCTACTGGGAACCCAACACCCCGACCGGCAAGCCGCACCTGGTGATTCCCTACACCCTGGACACCAACGACATGCGCTTCACCCAGGTGCAGGGTTTCAACAAGGGCGATGATTTTTTCGAGTACCTCAAGGACGCGTTCGACGTGCTCTACGCCGAAGGGGCCGAGGCACCGAAGATGCTTTCCATCGGCCTGCACTGCCGCCTGATCGGCCGCCCGGCGCGCCTGGCGTCGTTGAAGCGCTTTATCGAGTACGTCAAAGGTCACGACCAGGTGTGGTTCACCCGCCGCGTCGACATTGCCCGCCACTGGCAGCAAACCCACCCCTACACGGGAGCGGCGAAATGACTGCGTTCCACGGCCTGAAACCCTCGACCTTGAGCCGCGATGAGTTTGTCGCTGCCTTCGCCGATATCTACGAACACTCGCCATGGGTGGCCGAAAAGGCCTTCGACCTGGGCCAGGATGCTTCGATCGACCAGATCGAAACCCTGCACCAGCGCATGAGCGACATCCTGTTGAGCGCTGATCATGCCAGCCAGCTGGCGCTGATCAACGCTCACCCGGACCTGGCCGGCAAAGCCGCCGTCCAGGGCCAACTGACCCAAGCCAGCACCGATGAGCAAGCTGGCGCGGGGATTCACCAATGCACGGCCGAAGAGTTCTCGCGCTTCACCGAGCTGAACGACGCCTACAAGGCCAAGTTCAAGTTTCCCTTCATCATGGCGGTAAAAGGCAGCAACCGGCATCAGATCCTCGCCGCGTTCGAAACGCGCATCCACAATTCGGTGGACACCGAGTTCAAATGCGCGCTGAACGAGATCAACAAGATCGCGTTGTTCCGTTTACTGACCCTCTAAACGACCATCCCCAGCCACTTTATCTAAGGCAGACAAGAAGAATGAAAGCTTACGCCGTACCTTTCGAGAAATTCGTCAACCTGGCCGACGCCCGCCTGGGCACCAAGATCATCTCCGTCACCGATGACTGGTTCGCCGACGCCAATCGCCTGTTCCAGCCGACCCCGGCCGTATGGAAGGAGGGCGTTTTCGATGACAACGGCAAGTGGATGGACGGCTGGGAGTCGCGCCGCAAGCGCTTCGAAGGCTACGACAGCGCGGTGATCCGCCTGGGTGTGCCGGGCTCGATCAAAGGCGTGGACATCGACACTTCATTCTTCACCGGTAACTTCCCGCCATCGGCCTCCCTGGAAGCCTGCTTCCTGACTTCGGGCGAGCCGGATGACAACACCCAGTGGGTCGAAGTGCTGTCCGCCGTCGAGTTGCAAGGCAACAGCCACCACTATCACGAGATCCACAACGACCAGGCCTTCAGCCACCTGCGTTTCAACATCTACCCGGACGGCGGCGTGGCGCGCCTGCGCGTATACGGCGTGCCGTTTCGCGACTGGTCCTCGGTGGGCGACAACGAACAGGTCGACCTGGCGGCAGCACTCAACGGTGGCCGTGCCCTGGCCTGCTCCGATGAACACTTCGGCCGCATGAGCAACATCCTCAATCCAGGCCGTGGCATCAACATGGGCGACGGTTGGGAAACCGCACGTCGTCGCACACCGGGCAATGACTGGGTGATTGTGGCGCTGGGTCACCCGGGCGAGATCGAGAAGATCATCGTCGACACCCTGCACTTCAAGGGCAACTACCCGGACACCTGCTCGATCCAGGGCGCGTTCGTAAAGGGCGGCACCGACAGCCAGATCGAAACCCAGTCGCTGTTCTGGCGCGAACTGCTGCCGGCGCAGAAGCTGGAAATGCACGCCGAACACACCTTTGCCGAGCAGATCAAGGCGCTGGGGCCGATTACCCACATCCGGCTGAACGTGTTCCCGGATGGTGGCGTGAGCCGCCTGCGGGTCCTCGGTAAGGTAGCGAAATAAGGGTGGACCCCATCGCGGGCAAGCCCGGCTCCCACAGGAGTATGCGGTCAAATGTGGGAGCCGGGCTTGCCCGCGATAACGGTAGACCAGACACCATCACACTCGAAAATTTAAGAAGACAGCCATGCGCACACTGATGATCGAACCCCTGACCAAAGAAGCCTTCGCCCCTTTCGGAGACGTTATCGAAACCGATGGCAGCGATCACTTCATGATCAACAATGGGTCGACCATGCGCTTCCACAAACTGGCCACGGTGGAAACCGCCAAGCCAGAGGACAACGCCATCATCAGCATCTTCCGCGCCGATGCGCAGGACATGCCGCTGACCGTGCGCATGCTGGAACGACACCCGCTGGGCAGCCAGGCTTTCATTCCGCTGCTCGGCAACCCCTTTCTGATCGTGGTCGCGCCACTTGGCGATGAACCTGTATCGGGCTTGGTCCGCGCCTTCGTCACCAACGGCAGGCAGGGCATTAATTACCATCGCGGCGTCTGGCACCACCCGGTGCTGACGATCGAAAAGCGGGATGACTTCCTGGTGGTTGATCGCAGTGGCACAGGCAATAACTGCGATGAGCATTTTTTCAAAGAGGATGAGCGGTTGATCCTCGCCCCCCACCAATAAGAGAAGGTCTGATCACCCGACAACAAGGGTGACAGGCGAGAGGTAAAGACTGTGGAAGCACATTTGATGGAATGGCTGAACCTGAGCGTGCGCTGGGTTCACATGATCACGGGCGTCGCGTGGATCGGCGCTTCTTTCTACTTCGTCTGGCTGGAAAACAACCTCAATCGCGTCAACCCCAAGAGCGGCCTGGCCGGTGACTTGTGGGCGATCCACGGTGGCGGTATCTACCACCTGGAAAAATACAAACTGGCCCCGCCGACCATGCCGGACAACCTGCACTGGTTCAAATGGGAGGCCTACTTCACCTGGATGTCGGGCATTGCGCTGCTGTGCGTGGTGTTCTACTGGAACCCGACCCTGTACCTGCTAGCCCCCGGCAGCAGCCTCAGTGGCCCGGAAGGCGTGTTGCTGGGCATTGGCTCACTGTTCGCCGGCTGGTTCATCTACTCCTTCCTCTGCGACTCGGCCCTGGGCAAGCGCCCTGCCCTGCTCGGTTTCATCCTGTTCGTGCTGTTGATTGCCGCCGCGTACGGCTTCAGCAAAGTGTTCAGTGGGCGGGGTGCGTACCTGCACGTGGGTGCGGTGATCGGCACCATCATGGTGGGCAACGTGTTCCGCATCATCATGCCGGCACAACGCGCGCTGGTGGCGGCGATCGCGGAAAACCGCACGCCGGACCCGGCGCTGCCCGCCAAAGGTCTGCTGCGTTCGCGTCACAACAACTACTTCACCTTGCCGGTGCTGTTCATCATGATCAGCAACCACTTTCCGAGCACCTACGGCAGCCAATACAACTGGCTGATCCTGGCGGGCATCGCGGTGGCGGCGGTGTTGGTGCGCCACTACTTCAACACCCGGCATAACAGCCAGAAGTACGCGTGGACGTTGCCGGTGGGTGCACTGGCAATGATCTGCCTCGCCTACGTGACCGGCCCCAAGCCGCTGGCCGAAGTGGCCAAGGCCCCGGCGGCCATCGAGTACCAGCCGTTGCCGGAAACCGCACTGGGCGGTGGCTTGAAACCGGCAGCGCCTGCCGCCCCCGCCGCTGAACCTGCGCCGGCCCAGGCGACGATTGATTTCGACAAGGTCCACGGGGTGATCCAGGAGCGCTGCGCCGTGTGTCACTCGGCCAAGCCCACCAGTCCGTTGTTCAGTACGGCTCCAGCGGGTGTGATGTTCGACACCCCGGCGCAGATCCAGCAGCAGGCCGCACGTATCCAGGCGCAGGCCGTGGCGAGCCAGATCATGCCGCTGGGCAACATCACCCAGATGACCCAGCAGGAGCGGGATTTGATTGGCACCTGGATCAACCAGGGGGCGCGTACCAACTGACAGGCTGGCGCAGATCCAAAGGTGGGAGGGGGCAGCCCCCCTCCCACAAGGGTCTCCAGTGTTTTGAAGATCGAGTTCCACCCGGCAATTGAATGCCGAACAACACAACAATAAAAAGATCCGAGGTGTTGCATGACCGAGTTAGCCGAACCGCAGATTCCCGCCGCACCCGCCCTGGTGCGGCTGCCCCTCTTGCAACTGATTCTGGTAGGCCTGCAACACGTCTTGCTGATGTACGGCGGCGCCGTCGCCGTGCCCTTGATCATTGGCCAGGCCGCAGGCCTCGGCCGTGAAGAAATCGCCTTTCTGATCAACGCTGATCTGCTGGTCGCCGGCATCGCCACCCTGGTGCAGTCGTTCGGCATCGGCCCGGTGGGCATTCGCATGCCGGTGATGATGGGCGCCAGTTTTGCCGCCGTCGGCAGCATGGTCGCCATGGCCGGCATGCCCGGTATCGGCTTGCAGGGCATCTTCGGCGCGACCATCGCTGCCGGGTTCTTTGGCATGCTGATCGCACCGTTCATGTCCAAGGTCGTGCGTTTTTTCCCGCCGTTAGTGACCGGCACGGTGATCACCGCGATTGGCCTGTCGCTGTTTCCCGTGGCGGTGAACTGGGCCGGCGGTGGCAGTGCCGCCGCGACTTTCGGCTCACCGGTCTACCTGGCGGTTGCCGCGCTGGTATTGGCCACCATCCTGCTGATCAACCGCTTCATGCGTGGCTTCTGGGTGAACATCTCGGTGCTGATCGGCATGGGCCTGGGCTACGCCTTGTGCGGCGCCATCGGCATGGTCGACCTCAGTGGCCTGGCCCAGGCGCCGTGGGTGCAGGTGGTGACGCCGTTGCACTTCGGCATGCCCAAATTCGAGTTGGCGCCGATCCTGTCGATGTGCCTGGTGGTGGTGATCATCTTTGTCGAGTCCACCGGGATGTTCCTCGCGCTGGGCAAGATCACCGGCCAGGACGTCACGCCGAAAATGCTGCGGCGCGGCCTGCTGTGTGATGCCGGTGCGTCGTTCTTTGCCGGGTTCTTCAACACCTTCACCCACTCTTCGTTCGCGCAGAACATCGGCCTGGTGCAGATGACCGGCGTGCGCTGCCGTTCGGTGACGATGATGGCCGGTGCGTTTCTGATCGTGCTCAGCCTGCTGCCCAAGGCGGCGTACCTGGTCGCGTCGATCCCGCCGGCGGTGCTGGGGGGCGCGGCGATTGCCATGTTCGGCATGGTGGCGGCGACCGGGATCAAGATCCTGCAGGAAGCCGATATCGCCGACCGGCGCAACCAATTGCTGGTGGCGGTGAGCATCGGCATGGGCTTGATCCCGGTGGTGCGCCCGGAGTTCTTCGCGCAGCTGCCGCTATGGATGAGCCCGATTACCCACAGCGGTATCGCCATGGCCACCCTCAGCGCGTTGTCGCTGAATATCCTGTTCAACATTCTCGGCGGTTCTGAACGACCAGCCGTTGCTCCTACGCATTGATTCCTTCGTTCGCACAAAAACAATAACGAAACTGGGAACATCAACATGCACACCGTTCACCCGGGGCCGGTCACAAGCCGTGCCCCATTCTCGCCCCGCGCGCGCTGTAACGGCGCACTTGAGCCCAGGCCTGGGAGCCAGTATTCTCCGCGCCCGCTCGAATCGACTCAAAAAAAAACAGCGAATGTAAAAGCTGACTGCAAGGCCAACTTATCCCGGCCTAATGTCTGCGGCCAAAGTGCGCAAATGTCCTCTGAATTCGACTGCATCTCATGCAGCCGACGGGGATTTTTTGGCTTTTTAAACACCTTGGCGCAGCTCTTGCTAAAAGCACTAAAGCTGACCGAACAGACGATTTTTGCAGCGAACCAAAAGGCGCCACACCAGAGCGCCTGCGTAGAAGAAAAACCATAAAACTTTAACTCGGGAGCAACCGAATGAAACCTATGTTCAAAGGCCTGATGCTGGCGGGATCCCTGCTGGCCGGTGGCCAAGCCGTGGCCGGTGACCTGTTGCAGTGGCAGAACAACAGCCTGACTTACTTGTGGGGCAAGAGCTTTACCGTCAACCCGCAGATTCAGCAAACCGTCACGTTCGAACATGCCGATGCGTGGAAGTACGGTGATAACTTTATCTTCGTCGACCGCATCTTTTACAACGGCAAGGAAGACGGCAACGTCGGCCCCAGTACGTATTACGGCGAAATAAGCCCACGGCTGTCATTCGGCAAGATCTTCGATAAAGACCTGTCCTTCGGCCCCATCAAGGATGTATTGCTGGCGTTCACTTACGAGTTCGGCGAAGGCGACAACGAGTCGTACCTGCTCGGGCCTGGCTTTGACTTGAACATCCCCGGTTTCGATTACTTCCAGCTGAACTTCTACCAACGCCAGACCGAAGGCAATCGCCCAGGTGACGGCGTCTGGCAGATCACGCCGGTCTGGTCCTACACCATCCCAGTGGGTAATTCCGACGTGCTGATCGACGGCTTCATGGACTGGGTGACAGACAACGACAAGAACGCCCGTGGCACCTACCACGCCAACCTGCACTTCAACCCGCAGGTCAAATATGACCTGGGCAAAGCGCTGCATTGGGGCGACAAGCAGTTGTACGTGGGTTTTGAATACGACTACTGGAAGAACAAGTACGGGATCGAAGATTCCGGCGCGTTCAAGACCAACCAGGACACGGCGAGCTTCCTGGTCAAGTATCACTTCTGACCGTCAGGCCAGGCCGAGGAATTTCGACAACTCCTCGCGCTTGGCCAACGCATCCCGTCGCCCCAGCTCGATCAATTCACTGCAATACCCCGCCTCGAACAGCAGGTAACTCAACACCCCCGCCCCGCTCGTCTTGGTCGCCCCCGGCCCGCGCAGAAACAAGCGCAACGCCGCCGGCAGTTCCTGGCGATGCCGCGCCGCGATCTCATCGATCGGCTGGCTGGGTGCGATCACCAGCACCTCCACCGCCGCCACCCCGGGTGCGACATGGCTGAACTGGTTCAAGCGTTCGAGCAATTCGATATCGCTTTCCAGGCTGTCAATGAACGTGCTGTTGAGCATGTGCCCACCGATCTGCGCCAGGGTCGGCTCCTGACCGGTGTAGCTGCGCTGTACCGCCGGCTCATTGCCCCGCGGGTTGCCGCTGACACCGACCACCAGCACGCGGCTGGCGCCCAGGTGCAACGCCGGACTGATCGGCGCCGACTGCCGCACGGCGCCGTCGCCGAAGTATTCCTGGTCGAGTTTGACCGGGGCGAACAACAAGGGGATCGCCGAACTGGCCAGCAGGTGTTCGACCGTCAGTTGAGTCGGCAGGCCGATACGACGGTGGCGCAACCAGGCGTCGATGGTGCCGCCGCCCTGATAGAAGGTCACTGCCTGCCCGGACTCATAACCAAAAGCCGTAACCGCCACCGCATGCAAGTGTTTGTTGCGGATGGCTTCGTCGATGCCGTCCAGATGCAGCTTGTCTTTGAGCAGCGCCTTCAGCGGCGTGCTGTCGAGCAGTGCCACCGGTACTTGTGCGCCCAAGCCCAGCAGGCTGTGGATCAGGAAACGGCTTGCCTGGCGGATCACCCCCGGCCAGTCACTGCGCAGCACCAGATGGCTGCTGAAGCCCTGCCAGAAAGCGGTAAGGCGTTGGATCGCGGCGGTGAAGTCCATGGCGCCACTGGCCAGGCTCACCGCATTGATCGCACCGGCCGAGGTGCCGACGATCACCGGAAAAGGATTGGGTGCACCCGAGGGCAGCAACTCGGCAATCGCCGCCAATACCCCCACCTGATACGCCGCTCGCGCCCCGCCGCCGGAAAGAATCAAGCCTGTAACCGGTTCAGCTGGGCGCATTGCGTCACTCCATGTGGGGAAATGTCTGTCTTATCGACGGCGTTTTTCGTACAGCTTGGGTTCACCCGGTGGCCGGCTCTTGAAGCGGCGGTGGGTCCACAGGTATTGCTCGGGGCATTCACGCACGGAGGCTTCAACCCATTGGTTGATGCGCAGGCAGTCGACTTCATCGCTTTCGCCGGGGAAGTCGGTGAGCGGCGGGTGGATCACCAGGCGGTAACCGCTGCCATCGGCCAGGCGCTGTTGAGTGAACGGCACCACCAGTGCCTTGCCCAGCTTGGCGAACTTGCTGGTGGCCGGCACGGTGGCGGCCTGGATGCCGAACAACGGCACGAAGATACTTTGCTTGGCGCCATAGTCCTGGTCCGGTGCGTACCAGATGGCACGGCCGGCGCGCAGCAGCTTGAGCATGCCGCGCACGTCTTCACGCTCCACGGCCAGGGAATCGAGGTTGTGACGTTCGCGGCCACGGCGCTGGATATAGTCGAACAGCGGGTTGCCGTGCTCGCGGTACATACCATCGATGGTGTGCTTCTGCCCCAGCAACGCTGCACCAATTTCCAGGGTGGTGAAGTGCAGGGCCATGAGGATCACGCCCTTGCCATCCAACTGCGCCTGCTTGAGGTGTTCCAGGCCTTCGACGTGGGCCAGGCGCGCCAGGCGCTGGCGCGACCACCACCAGCTCATGGCCATTTCAAAGAACGCGATGCCGGTGGAGGCAAAGTTTTCCTTGAGCAACTGTTTACGCTCTTTGGCGGATTTTTCCGGGAAGCACAGTTCCAGGTTGCGTGCGGCGATGCGGCGGCGTTCGCCGGCCACGCGGTACATGCCGGCGCCCAGCAGGCGACCGATGGTCAGCAGCGCGCGGTACGGCAGTTGGGTGACCAGCCACAACAGGCCGAGTCCCAGCCATAACAGCCAGAAACGCGGGTGAAAAAATACAGCTCGAAAACGCGGGCGATCCATTACAGATTCCGGTAAAGACAAGGGCCGCGCATTCTACAACGGTTCGACCCGGCTTGCGGCCAGTGAGTGTTCTCGTTATAAGTCTCGACACTTTTCGTGACAAGCCGCTTTTGCCGACCATGAGCCAAACCGAACCGCTAGACCAAGATCCCGTGTTCCAGCTGAAAGGCAGCATGCTCGCCATCACCGTGCTGGAACTCGCCCGTAACGACCTCGACGCCCTGGACCGCCAACTTGCGGCCAAGGTCGCCCTGGCGCCGAACTTCTTCAACAACGCCCCGCTGGTGCTGGCCCTGGACAAGTTGCCCGCCGACCAGGGCAGCATCGATCTGCCCGGCCTGATGCGCGTGTGCCGCTCCCATGGCCTGCGCACCCTGGCGATTCGCGCCAGCCGTATCGAAGACATCGCGGCGGCCATCGCCATTGAACTGCCAGTACTGCCACCGTCCGGCGCGCGCGAGCGTCCACTGGAACCATTGGTCGGCGAAGAGAAGAAAAAACCGGAAAAACCACCCGAGCCTGCGATCAAGCCTACAAAGATCATCACCTCGCCCGTACGCGGCGGGCAGCAGATTTATGCCCAGGGGGGCGACCTGGTGGTGGTCTCCTCGGTCAGCCCGGGTGCGGAACTTCTCGCCGATGGCAATATCCATGTATACGGCCCGATGCGCGGACGTGCCCTCGCCGGCATCAAGGGTGATACCAAGGCCCGTATTTTTTGCCAGCAGTTGACCGCTGAGCTAGTGTCCATCGCAGGCCAGTACAAGGTTTCAGAAGATTTGCGCCGTGATCCGCTGTGGGGGGCTTCGGTGCAGGTCAACCTGTCGGGCGATGTGTTGAACATCATCCGTCTTTAACGGATACTGCCGCATTTTCCAAGCATCTCTAGACTCTGATAGCACAGCGAAACCGGCATTACTTATGTAGGAATTTTTTATTCCTACAAGGCTGTCCGCCTGCAGCGAGTTCCAAGAGATGTTTTTCAGGGACTGAAAAGTCCTTTTTCCTTAGGGGTGAAACACCTTGGCCAAGATTCTCGTGGTTACATCCGGCAAGGGTGGTGTGGGTAAGACCACCACCAGCGCCGCTATCGGTACCGGCCTCGCTCTGCGCGGCCACAAGACAGTTATCGTCGACTTCGACGTCGGTTTGCGTAACCTCGACCTGATCATGGGCTGCGAACGCCGCGTGGTGTATGACTTCGTCAACGTGGTCAACGGTGAAGCCAACCTGCAACAGGCCCTGATCAAGGACAAGCGCCTTGAAAACCTGTACGTGCTGGCCGCCAGCCAGACCCGTGACAAAGATGCGCTGACCAAAGAAGGCGTCGGCAAAGTCATCGCCGAACTGGCAGAAACCTTTGAATACGTGGTGTGCGACTCCCCCGCCGGCATCGAGACCGGTGCTCACCTGGCGATGTACTTCGCCGATGAAGCCATCGTGGTGACCAACCCGGAAGTCTCCTCGGTACGTGACTCGGACCGCATGCTCGGCCTGCTGGCAAGCAAGTCCAAGCGCGCCGAAGAAGGCCGCGATCCGATCAAGGAGCACCTGCTGCTCACCCGCTACAACCCTGAGCGTGTCAGCAACGGCGAGATGCTCGGTGTTGAAGACGTGAAGGAAATCCTCGCAGTGACCCTGCTGGGCGTGATTCCAGAATCCCAGGCGGTGCTGAAAGCCTCCAACCAGGGTGTGCCAGTGATTCTTGATGACCAGAGCGACGCCGGCCAGGCGTACAGCGATGCCGTCGATCGCTTGCTGGGCAAGACCGTGGAACACCGCTTCCTCGATGTCAAGAAGAAGGGATTCTTCGAGCGTATCTTTGGAGGCAACTAAACAATGAAATTTCTCGACTTCTTTCGCGCCAACAAAAAGCCTACGACCGCGTCGGTCGCGAAAGAGCGTCTACAGATCATCGTGGCGCACGAACGCGGCCAACGCAGCACCCCGGACTACCTGCCAGCCTTGCAGAAGGAACTGGTCGAGGTGATCCGCAAGTACGTCAATATCGGCAACGATGACGTGCATGTCGCCCTGGAAAATGACGGCAGCTGCTCGATTCTGGAACTCAATATCACCCTGCCTGATCGTTGATCGAACAGGCGGCCGCCACGGCGGCTCGATCACCTTGATCCCTTTTCGGGAACCGGGTGGGCGAGCCGCCGTTGGCGTTTGTTACGAGGCTGTTTGATGCCGCTGTCCAATATCCACATCCTGTATCAGGACGCCGCCGTCCTGGTGGTGAACAAGCCCACCCTGCTGCTCTCGGTGCCTGGCCGCGCCGACGACAACAAGGACTGCCTGATCACCCGCCTGCAGGAAAACGGCTACCCCGAAGCCCGTATCGTCCATCGCCTGGACTGGGAAACCTCGGGCATCATCCTGCTGGCGCGGGATGCCGAGACGCACCGTGAGCTGTCCCGCCAGTTTCATGACCGAGAAACCGAAAAGGCCTACACCGCCCTGGCCTGGGGCCAGCCGGAACTGGACAGTGGCAGCATCGATTTGCCGCTGCGCTACGACCCACCGACCAAGCCGCGGCATGTGGTCGACCACGAGTTCGGCAAGCACGCGCTGACGTTCTGGAAGGTGCTGGAGCGCTGCGGGGACTGGTGCCGTGTCGAGCTGACACCGATCACCGGGCGCTCGCACCAGCTGCGTGTGCACATGCTCTCCATCGGCCACCCGCTGCTGGGTGACGGCCTGTATGCCCATGAGCAAGCCCTGGCCGCCTGGCCACGCCTGTGCCTGCATGCGAGCATGTTGAGCTTCACTCACCCGCAAAGTGGCGAGCGGTTGCGCTTCGAGTGCCCCGCACCGTTTTAAAGCTGTCAACGCAGATTCCACTGGCCTGCGATGGCGGAGTGTCAATCACTGTATGGGTTGGCTGACCCACTGCCATCGGGGGCAAGCCCCCTCCCACATTTGTGCTGTGCACTTCTTGCCATCGAACGGTAAACTCCGCGCATTGCTGTCTGGAGCTATTTATGCGCGAAGCGTTGAATCAAGGCCTGATCGACTTCCTCAAGGCCTCCCCTACTCCTTTTCATGCCACTGCCGCCCTGGCCCAGCGCCTGGAAGCGGCCGGTTACCAGCGTCTGGATGAGCGCGAGACCTGGGCCACCGAGGCCAACGGGCGCTATTACGTGACCCGTAACGATTCCTCGATCATCGCCTTCAAGCTCGGCCGTCATTCGCCGCTGCAGGGCGGTATCCGCCTGGTCGGCGCCCACACCGACAGCCCGTGCCTGCGGGTCAAGCCCCAGCCCGAGCTGCAACGCCAGGGTTTCTGGCAACTGGGCGTGGAAGTCTATGGCGGCGCGCTGCTGGCGCCGTGGTTCGACCGCGACCTGTCCCTGGCCGGCCGTGTGACCTTCCGCCGCGACGGCAAGGTCGAAAGCCAGTTGATCGACTTCAAGCTGCCGATTGCCATCATCCCCAACCTGGCCATTCACCTGAACCGTGAAGCCAACCAGGGTTGGGCGATCAATGCCCAGACCGAGCTGCCGCCCATCCTCGCGCAATTTGCCGGTGACGAGCGCGTGGACTTCCGCGCCGTGCTCACCGATCAACTGGCACGCGAACATGGACTCAACGCCGACGTGGTACTCGACTACGAGTTGAGCTTCTACGACACCCAAGGCGCTGCGGTCATCGGCCTGAATGGTGACTTCATCGCCGGCGCACGCCTGGACAACCTGCTGTCGTGCTACGCCGGCCTGCAAGCCCTGCTCACCAGCGACAGCGAAGAAACCTGCGTGCTGGTGTGCAACGACCACGAAGAAGTCGGCTCCTGCTCGGCGTGCGGCGCCGATGGCCCGATGCTGGAGCAGACCCTGCGTCGCCTGCTGCCGGAAGGTGATGAATTCGTACGCACCATTCAGAAATCCCTGTTGGTCTCAGCCGATAACGCCCATGGCGTGCATCCGAACTATGCCGACAAGCACGACGCCAACCACGGCCCCAAGCTCAACGCCGGCCCGGTGATCAAGGTCAACAGCAACCAGCGCTACGCCACCAACAGCGAAACTGCCGGGTTCTTCCGCCACCTGTGCATGGCCCAGGAAGTACCGGTGCAGAGCTTCGTGGTGCGCAGCGACATGGGCTGCGGCTCAACCATCGGCCCGATCACCGCCAGCCACCTGGGCGTGCGCACCGTGGACATCGGCCTGCCGACGTTCGCCATGCACTCGATCCGCGAACTGTGTGGCAGCCATGACCTGGCGCACCTGGTCAAGGTGTTGGGGGCGTTCTACGCGAGCCACGATCTGCCCTGATCTGAATGTGGGAGGGGGCTTGCCCTCTCCCACATTGGTGTTGTGTACCCCTGATCTATATCACCTGCACTTCTCATAATCCGACCTAGACTTGTCAGTATTCCCACTCCGACAAGGCCGTCGCACCATGATCTCCATGTCTTCCTTCCACGCCATGCTTATCCCTATCCTGATCGGCATGATCATGTTGGCCGTGGGTTTCAACTTTCGCGACAAGCCCCTTGGCGTGTTCGGCATGTGGCTCGGCATGCTGCTGATCCTGGGCACCGTGGTGTACAAGATCCTCGCCAAACTGGCCGAATGACGCTTGCACTCGTACACTCGCTCAACCCGTCGTTTCCAAGGTTGACCGCCTCGTGCTTTCCCGTCTGTTTGCCCTGCCCTGCTATTGCTTGATCGCCCTGCTCACCTTGCTGCCGCTCACGCCTGCCCATGCCGTGGGTTTGCCCGGCCTGCTCGGCACCACCAACAAGACCCAGCCCCAGGCCGAAGTGCCGCTGGGGCAGTCGCTGGACGAGGTGATCAAGACCCTGGAAAACGACCAGCAGCGCAATCAGTTGCTGAGCGACCTGAAAAAGCTGCGTGCCGCCACGCAAAAGGCCCAGCCGGCCGCCGAGGAAGGCGTGCTGGGCTTGATCGGCGGCACCCTGGCCAATCTTGAGGCACAGTTTTCGGGCGCCGACAGCCCGCTGGGGCGCTGGTCCAACGAGGTCGACCTGGCCAAGGAAGAACTCGGCGCGCTGATGCTGCCGGCCAACGAATGGCTACCGATCATTTTCGGTTTTGCCCTGATCCTCGCGGTGTGGAGCCTGCTGGCCTACACGCTGATCTGGCTCAGCCATCGGGTGCGCGAACGTTTCGGCCTGCCTGAAGAATTGCCGCAACATCCACGCACCTGGGACATGGTGCGCTTCGCCCTGCGCAAGCTCGGCCCGTGGATGATCGCCCTGGTGATCACGGTGTACCTGAGCTACGCCCTGCCCTCGTCCCTGGGCAAGTCACTGGCGATGGTGCTGGCCTACGCACTGGTGGTGGGCACCTGTTTCTCGGCGATCTGCGTGATCGCTTTTTCGGTACTCGACGGCCCGCACCGTCATCGCGCGCTGTATATCCTGCGCCACCAGGCGTTCCGCCCACTGTGGTGGATCGGCAGTTTTGCCGCCTTTGGCGAGGCCTTGAGCGACCCGCGACTGGTCCAGGCCCTGGGCCAGCACCTGTCCCATACCGCCGCGACAGTCGCCAATGTGATGGCGGCGCTGTCGACCGGTGTATTCATCCTGCGTTTCCGCCGGCCCATCGCCCACCTGATCCGCAACCAGCCGCTGTCGCGCCGCCTGACGCGCCGCGCCCTCAGCGACACCATCGAAATCATCGGGTCCTTCTGGTACATCCCGGCCTTGCTGCTGGTGGGTATCTCGCTGTTCGCCACCTTCGTCTCGGCCGGCGATACCAGCACCGCCTTGCGCCAGTCCCTGCTGTGTACGGTGCTGCTGGTGCTGTGCATGGTGATCAACGGATTGGTGAGACGCCACGCGCTCAAGCCGCAACGCGGTCACAAGCGCCACGCGCTGTATTCCGAACGCCTGAAAAGCTTCGTCTACACCCTGGCCCACCTGATCGTGTGGCTGGTGTTTATCGAGTTGGGCCTGCGGGTGTGGGGCCTGTCGCTGATCCGCTTTACCGAAGGCGATGGCCATGAAGTCAGCGTCAAGCTGTTCGGCCTGGCCGGGACCTTGTTGTTCGCCTGGCTGATCTGGATCCTCAGCGACACGGCGATCCATCATGCCCTCACCCGCTCGCGCAAAGGCCTGGCCAATGCCCGTGCGCAGACCATGATGCCGTTGATCCGCAACGTGCTGTTCGTGACCATCTTTATCATTGCTGCCATTGTCGCCCTGGCGAACATGGGCATGAACGTCACGCCGCTGCTGGCCGGTGCCGGTGTGATCGGCCTGGCCATCGGTTTTGGCGCGCAGTCGCTGGTGGCGGACTTGATCACCGGCCTGTTCATCATCATCGAAGACTCCCTGGCCATCGACGACTACGTGGATGTGGGCGGCCACCTGGGCACGGTGGAGGGCCTGACCATCCGGACCGTGCGCCTGCGGGACATCGATGGCATTGTGCACACCATCCCGTTCAGCGAGATCAAGAGCATCAAAAACTACTCGCGGGAGTTCGGCTACGCGATCTTCCGGGTGGCGATCCCGTACAACATGGAAATCGACGACGCCATCAAGCTGATGCGCGACGTCGGCCATAAAATGCGCAACGACCCGCTGCAACGCCGCAATATCTGGTCGCCCCTGGAGATTCAGGGGGTGGAGAGTTTCGAGTCGGGCAGCGCGATCCTGCGGGCGCGGTTCAAGACGGCGCCGATCAAACAGTGGGAAGTGTCGCGGGCGTTCAACCTGTCGCTGAAACGGCATCTGGATGAGGCGGGGCTGGATCTGGCGACACCGCGCTTGAGCGTGCAGGTGGTGACGGCGGCTTCGGGCGGATTAGACAAAGAAAAAAACACCTGAAAGCAACACAGCTCAAATGTGGCAGGGGGCTTGCCCCGGATGGCGGTGTATCAGTCACTCATTAGTCGACTGACACTCCCTCATCGGGGGCAAGCCCCCTCCCACATTTTTGATCTGTGGCGTTTACGCGATCGCAGCGCTGTCCATCTTCTGACGCAGGCTCAACGGGCGCATGTCGGTCCAGACCTCCTCGATATAGGCCAGGCACTCTTTCTTCAGGCCGCTCTTGCCCACGGTGCGCCAGCCTTCCGGTACGGCCTTGTAGTCGGGCCAGATGGAATACTGTTCTTCATGGTTGACCACTACCTGAAACAGGATGTCGTCGCGGTCAAATACTGAGGTCATTGCTGTTCTCCATCGCTATAAGGCTGGCTGCGCACCGTGCGCAGTACCGATATCTGTAGAAACGTACCAGGCTGGCAAAAAATTAGAGGCTGGCGACCGCCGCCGCCAACGCGCGTCCGAAGATGTCCGCCACCCGGTCCACTTCGCTGGCGGTGATCACCAGCGGCGGCAGGAAACGCACCACGCTGCCATGCCGACCGCCCAGTTCGAGGATCAGCCCGCGCTTGAGGCATTCACGCTGCACCAGCGGCGCCAATTGGCGATGCACGGGCGGATGGCCTTGAATGTCCGGCGTGCCAGTCGGGTCGACCAGCTCCACGCCGAGCATCAGCCCGCGACCACGAATATCACCCAGGTGCGGGAAGTCGCGCTGCAGGATGCGCAGGTGTTCACCGAGGCGCTCGCCCATGGCCGCCGCATGGCCGGCCAGATCATGGTCCTTGAGGTAGCGCATCACCGCCGACCCCGCCGCCATGGCCATCTGGTTGCCACGGAAGGTCCCGGCATGGGCGCCCGGCAGCCAGGTGTCGAGCCAGTCGCGGTACACCACCACCGCCAGCGGCAGGCTGCCGCCGATGGCCTTGGACATCACCACCACATCCGGGATGATCCCGGCGTGCTCGAAGGCAAACATCTTGCCGGTACGGCCGAAACCACTCTGGATCTCATCGACGATCAACGCCACGCCCGCCTGCTCGGTGATACGGCGCAGGCCGCGCAGCCAGTCCAGGTCAGCCGGAATCACACCGCCCTCGCCCTGCACCACTTCGACAATCACCGCCGCCGGCAGTAATACACCGGCCTCCGGATCGTTCAGCAGGTTTTCCAGGTAGTGCAGGTTGACCCGTACGCCTTCCGCGCCGCCCAAGCCGAACGGGCAACGATAGTCGTAGGGGTATGGCAGAAATTGCACGCCACTGCCGAGCAAGGCACCCAGGGGTTTCTTCGGCCCCAGGCTTCCCATCAGGCTCAAGGCGCCCTGGCTCATGCCGTGATAACCGCCCTGGAATGACAATACGGTGCTGCGCCCGGTGGCGGTGCGTACCAATTTCAATGCGGCTTCCACCGCATCGGTGCCGGTGGGGCCGCAGAACTGGATTTTCGCTTCCCGCGCCAGCGCCGGCGGCAACAAACCGAACAGGTCCTGCACGAACTGGTCCTTGACCGGGGTGGTCAGGTCCAGCGTGTGCAGGGGCAATTCATCAGCCAGCACCTGTTGAATAGCCTCGATCACGACCGGGTGGTTATGCCCCAGTGCGAGGGTGCCGGCGCCGGCCAGGCAGTCGATGAAGCTGCGCCCTTCGACGTCTTCCACGTAAATCCCCTTGGCACGCTTGAGTGCCAGGGGAATGCGCCGCGGGTAGCTGCGGGCATTGGATTCCTGTTGGCGTTGACGGGCCAGCAGCGGAGTTTCGTCGAACTGGTAAAGCGTTTCATGCACCTGGGCGTCTTCGATACGGCTGGTAGCGACTGACATTTCTCGATCCCTCAATACGCTGATGATGGTGACCAAACTGCCGATCCGCTGGCGTCTGGCCCCAAGGGGCATGCGCACGGATTTCCTGTTCTGGAAACGCACCAGCGTCGAGGGGATTTAGGGCCTTTGATCACTCGCCAGTGAATACAAAACCAAATGTGGGAGGGGGCTTGCTCCCGATAGCAGTGGATCAGTCACTGGTGTCGGGACTGACAGAGCGCAATCGGGGGCAAGCCCCCTCCCACATTGGAATTGCGTTCGGCGTCAAAGACCGCGGTATTTTTCGTTCAGTGCATACAAAATCGCGCAGGTCTCCGCATCCAGGAACCCGCAGTAATCCCGCGCCCGAAAGTGCATCTGAAACGCCCGCGTCCTCTGTTCAAACCCTTGCCGGTTCTTCGCTGGCGCATAGCCATAGCGTTGAAACGCCCGCTCTACCTCGACCTCCGGCGGCAGGCCCAGGCAAAACCGGCGCTGATACATCGCCCGTGCCGCCTCATCAAACCAGGCCCCCACCCCTGCTTCATGCAGACACCGCCACGGCAGGCGCGGCCCCGGATCACTCTTGCGCCCGAACGCCACGTCCGCATGCCCGAGGATGTCGGTGGGCCCGATCTGCGGGTATCGCTCAAGAATGTCGCGAACCAGTGCAATCAACACGTCGGTCTGTTCCGGCGCATAGGCCGGAAAGCTGAACACACCGCCGTCATCCCGCGCCTGGTTGACGATCTCGATGCCAATCGAGCGGCTGTTGAGGTTGTCGCGCCCCGCCCAATGGCTCACCCCGGCGTGCCAGGCGCGCTGGTCTTCCTCCACCAAACGGAAGACACGCAGCTCTTCATAGCCCGCCGCGCGATAGTCGGGCTCATCAGGGTCGGGCAGCAAGTAGTGTGCACTCACCCCATCCTGAGTCAGGGTGCGCAGGGAGGCACCAAAAGGCGCTGCGGTGTAATGCAGGATCACCTGCCGCACGGGCTCGCCGTTGCGTTCGTTGAAGCCTCTGGCAGGGAAACTGGTATCGATGACCAACATGAGAACCGTCCTTTTTCAATACAGGCCGAGTCATTCAGCCCGTTCAAGCGCAAAAAATTACCGCCATCCTGAAGGCTTCAACTTCAGGAGGGCGGTAGCTATTTGGCACTTGAAAGAAAAGTGATCAGCAGCGCAGTGGCATACCCAGGTCAACGCGCAGGCCGTCCGGCCCGCTGTCGAACTTCAACGAGCAGGAACAGCGCTGCACGATCGCTTGCACGATCGCCAGGCCCAGGCCACAGCCTTCGCTGTTACCGTTGCGCCAGAAGCGTTGGGTCAGGTATTGCAGGTCCTCGGGGGCAATCTGCTTGCCGTGGTCACGCACGCGGAACACCACATTATCGGCGGCGGTGAATACGCTGAGCTCCACCCGGGTATCCGTCGGCGTGTGGCGCAACGCGTTGTCCAGCAGGTTACGCAAGGCGGCGACCGCCAGGCCCACCGGCATGTCCACCGGGGTGGCCGACAGGTCGTCCGGCAGGACCAGGTCGATGCGCGAATTGTCACCGGCATTGGCATCCTGGATCGCCAGGCGCGCTACTTCTTCGGCGCTGGAGTGCATGCCATCGTCAAACGACAGGTTACCCTCCACCCGTGCCAGCAACAGCAATTGCTCCAGGGTCCGATGCAGGCGGTCGGCGCCCTCCTCGGCATGGGCCAGGGACTGGTCGCGGGCCGCACCTTCGGTCATGCGCGCCACTTGCAGGTGGGTCTTGATCGCGGTGAGCGGGCTGCGCAGTTCGTGGGCCGCGTCACCGGTGAGGCGGCGCTCGCGCTCGATGGTCTTGGCAATGCGTTGCAACAGCTGGTTCTGGGTCTCCAGCAGTGGCTCGAGTTCGCTGGGCAACGGGTGGATCTGCAACGGTTCAAGGGAATCGGCACTGCGGCGCATCAAGGCGTCACGCATACGGTTGAGCGGCAGCAGGCTCTGGCCGATGCCCAGCCACAACAGGCACAGGCAGCCCAGCATCGCCACGCCCACCGGCACCGACGCCGCCAGCAGGATCGACAGGTTCAGCGCCTCGCGTTCCACTTGCCGGTCGGCCGTGGTGATCAGCAGGTCGCCACGGGACAGGGTGAAACTGCGCCAGCCCACGCCATCGACGACCTGGTCGCGAAACCCGCTCTTGCGCGACTCCAGCCCCTCATCCGGCGTGGTGTGGCTGCGCGCCAGGATTTCCCCGCGCAGGGAACTGACCTGGCAGGCCATGCCGCCGGGCACATTCAATTGTTCAGCGCTGAAATGCGCGCCGCCGCTGACGCTGGCCAGGCCCGGCATCTGTTCGGTCAGCCCCGCCACCATGCGCGCCGACGCGACCAGGCGCTGGTCGAGGGAGAACATCATCTGGTTGCGCAGGTCATTGAGCATCCAGGCCGCCGCCAGGGCCCAGATCAGCACAAAGGCGGCGCCGAGCTTGAACGTCAGGCGCAGGCGCAGGCTTTTCACGATGCGTCCTCGCCCCCATCGGCTGGGCCCAGGCGGTAGCCGAGGCCGCGCACGGTCTCGACAATGCCGTTGCCCAACTTGCGCCGCAGGTGGTGGATATGCACGTTGAGCGCGTTGCTTTCCAGTTCGTCGTTGAAGCCGTAGACGCTGTCCTTGAGCTGTTCGCTGGACAGCACCCGGCCTTTGTTGTGCAGCAGGGCTTGCAACAGCGCCTGCTCGCGACGCGACAGGTCAACCGGCTCGCCGCCCAGGAAGGTTTCGCGGCTGCTGGGGTCGTAGGCCAGGCGGCCATGCTCGATCAGGTTGACACTGCGCCCTGCCACCCGTCGCAGCAGGGTTTGCAGGCGCGCGGCGAGTTCGCGCAGGTCGAAGGGTTTGAGCAGGTAGTCATCGGCGCCGGCTTGCAGGCCGTCGACGCGATTGGTCACCGAGTCCCGCGCGGTGAGGATCAGCACCGGAATCTCCAGGCCCTGGCTGCGCTGTTGCTGCAACAACTTGAGCCCGTCTTCGTCCGGCAGGCCCAGGTCGAGCACCATGATGTCGAACGTCGCCGCCTTGAGCATCGCGCGTGCGGCGCCCGCCGTGGCCACGTGTTCAACGGTGAAACCCTGGGCGGTGAGGCCGGCCACAATGCCGCTGGCGATCAGTTTGTCGTCTTCACAGACCAGTACGTGCATGGTGAACCCTTCATGAAAGATGGGGAGATTAAAGGGGCAGCGGATTAAGCGCAGATTATGCCGCTAATCACCCCACACTCAATCTAGAATAGCCGTGGTTAATCATCGGTTAATCAACGCCACACATTGTGTGCCTACTTGCATCGAACTAAGGCTTGACCATGCGGCATCTGTTTACCTTTCTGCTGGTGTTGTTCGCGGGGCTGGCCCAGGCCGCGCCGGGCAACCCGTTTGAGACCAAACCCGATTTCCTCCCGGTGGGCAAGGCCTTCACCTTTACCTCCGAACGTCTTGAAAGTGGCGAGATGCAGCTGTATTGGCAGATTGCCGACGGTTACTACCTGTACAAGCAGCGCATGAAGTTCGACGGCCTGGCCGAAAAACCCGTGCTGCCCAAAGGCGAGGATCACAGCGATGAGTTCTTCGGCGACCAGGAGGTCTATCGCCAAGGCCTGGAAGTGAAGATTCCCGCCGGCGCCACCGGCCAGGTCAAGCTGGGCTGGCAGGGCTGTGCGGATGCGGGTCTGTGCTACCCGCCGCAGTCGATCACCGTGGACCTGGGTGGCAACCCGGCCGTCGCCGCCACCGCACAAGCCCAGGACCAGAGCCTGGCCAGCGGTTTGCAACAACGCAGCCTGGGTTGGAGCCTGTTGATATTCTTTGGCTTGGGACTGCTGTTGGCCTTTGCACCGTGTTCATTGCCGATGCTGCCGATTCTCGCCGGCCTGGTGGTGGGCAGTGGTGCCAGCCCGCGTCGCGGGTTTGCCCTGGCCAGCAGCTATGTGGTGTGCATGGCGCTGGTGTATGCCGCGCTCGGCGTATTGGCTGCCTTGCTTGGCGCCAACCTCGCCGCGCTCCTGCAAACCCCATGGATCCTCGGCAGCTTCGCTGCGCTGTTCGTGATCCTCGCCTTGCCGATGTTCGGCTTCTTTGAACTGCAATTGCCGGCGTTCCTGCGCGACCGCCTGGACAACGTCAGCCGCCAGCAAAGCGGCGGCAGCCTGGTGGGTGCAGGGATTCTCGGTGCGCTGTCCGGCCTGCTGGTGGGCCCGTGCATGACCGCGCCCCTGGCCGGCGCCCTGCTGTACATCGCCCAGAGCGGCAATGCGCTGCACGGCGGCCTGATCCTGTTCGCCATGGGCATCGGCATCGGCATTCCGCTGTTGCTGCTGGTGACCGTGGGCAACCGCTTCCTGCCCAAGCCAGGCACCTGGATGAACGTGCTCAAGGGCGTCTTCGGCTTCCTGTTCCTCGGCACCGCCGTGCTGATGATTCGCCCGGTGGTCGGCGAAAACCTGTGGATCGGCCTGTGGGGCGTACTCGCGCTGGTCATGGCCTACTGTGGCTGGACCCTGGCCCGCGAATACGGCCTGGCCGCCAAGGTATTTGGCGCGGGCTCTCTGGTACTGGGCTTGTGGGGCGCGGTGCTGGTGGTGGGCGCAGCGGGCGGCAGCGACGACCTGTGGCAACCGTTGAAGGTCTACAGCGGCTCACGAGGCGCCGGCGCGGCATCCGCCCACGACGCCTTCATGACCATCAGCGACCCGGCCGTGCTGCAAAGCCAGCTCGACAGCGCCAAGGCCCAAGGCCAATGGGTGTTGGTCGACTATTACGCCGACTGGTGCGTGTCGTGCAAGATCATGGAAAAACAGGTGTTCGGCAAACCCGAAGTCATGCAGGCGCTCAAAGACGTACGCCTGCTGCGCCTGGACGTCACCGCCGACAACGCCGCCAGCCGCGCGCTGCTCGGTCGCTACAAAGTGCCTGGCCCACCGAGCTTCGTGTGGATCGGCCCGGACGGTGAAGAGCGCCGTGCCCAACGCATCACCGGCGAAGTGGATGCCGCCGCTTTCCTGCAACGCTGGACGCAAACCCGAGATGCACTCTGATGCTGACCCTGACCATCGGCACCTTCGCCATCGCCCTGAATCACATCCTGCTGATCAGTGCGCTGATTCTCGCCACCCTGGTGGGCTGGCGCGTGGCCAAGCGTGGTGGTGAAAACCCGGAATCGGTGCTGTTCAGCCTGTTCCTGCTGGGCATGCTCGCTGCCCGCGTCAGCTTTGTGCTGATGTACTGGAGCGACTACCGCAACGACTGGGTGCAGATGGTCGACCTGCGCGACGGCGGCTTCCTCGCCTGGCCCGGCGTGATCGCCCTGGTCCTTGGTGCACTGGCCTATGGCTGGCGGCGCCCGGCCCTGCGCAAGCCGCTGAGTGCCGGGGTGATCACCGGCCTGGTGTTCTGGGGCATGACCAGCCTGTCCCTGAGCCTGTACGACAAGGGCTCGCAACTGCCGCAGATCACTCTGCGCAATGCCAGTGGCGAGGTGGTGCAACTGGCCGACTACAAGGGCGGCCCGCTGGTGATCAACCTGTGGGCCACCTGGTGCCCACCGTGCCGCCGAGAAATGCCGGTGCTGGAACGCGCCCAACACCAACGGCCTGACGTGACCTTCCTGTTCGTCAACCAGGCCGAAAGCATGCAGAGCGTCAGTACCTTTCTCGCGACCCAAGGCCTGACCCTCGACAACGTGCTGTTCGACGCCAGTGGCCGCCTCGGCCAGGCCGTGGGTTCCATGGCCCTGCCCACCACATTGTTCTATAGCGCCGATGGGCGCCTGCTCAACAGCCACCTCGGCGAATTGTCCCAGGCCAGCCTGGCCCGCGCCATGGAACCCTTCGACACCGCCCCTCAAAGGAAACCGACATGCCAAGCCTCCGCCACCTGCTGACCCTGCTGCCGCTGACGCTCGCGGCCACCCTGGCCCAGGCCGAAGACTGGCCGGCACCGGTCAAACAGATTGAAGCCAAGGGCGCCAAAATCCTCGGCAAATTCGACGCCCCCAGCGGCCTCACCGGCTACGCCGCGCAATACCAGAACCGTGGCATGGCCCTGTACCTGACCGCCGACGGCAAAAGCGTGATCGCCGGCAACCTGTACGACGCCCAAGGCAACGACCTGAGCAGCGCGCCCCTGGAGAAATTGGTGTACGCACCAATGGCCAAGGAAGTCTGGGCCAAGATGGAAAAAAGCAGCTGGATCCAGGATGGCGACGTCAAGGCGCCGCGCGTCGTCTACCTGTTCAGCGACCCCAACTGCCCCTACTGCAACATGTTCTGGGAACAGGCGCGGCCATGGGTGAAGGCCGGCAAAGTGCAACTGCGCCACATCATGGTCGGTATTATCCGCGAAGACAGCCCAGGCAAATCGGCCGCGCTGTTTGCCGCCAAAGACCCCCAGAAAGCGTTGGAAGAACATGAGGCCGCCGGTAAAGGCAGCAAGTTGCAGGCGCTGGCCAAGATTCCGGCGGATATCGAGGCCAAGCTTGATGGGAATATGAAGTTGATGGATGAGCTGGAGCTGTCGGCGACGCCGGCGATTTTCTATCTGGATGACAAAGGGGGGTTGCAGCAGCAACAAGGGGCGCCGTCACCGGAGAAGCTGGTGAAGATTCTTGGGCCGAAATAGGCGGCGCCTTGACTGACGCCATCGGGGGCAAGCCCCCTCCCACATTTGAAATGCATTCCAAGTGTGGAGAGAGGCTTGCCCCCGGTGAGGCCCTGACAGACAAAGAAGATTAAAGCCCCTCCAACTCCGCCATCAAATCACTCAACCGATCCACCTTCTCGGCACTGATCTGATTGGCCGCCAGCCCCTCGATATACTCAGCCAACTCCGCCACCGTGCTGCACTCGAACATCGCCCGCAGCGGCACATCCCGCTGCAAGGTCTTCTGCACCCGCGAGGCAATCTGCGTCGCCAGCAACGAATGCCCGCCCAGTTCGAAGAAGTTGTCCTCTACCCCTACCCGCTCGACTTTCAGTACTTCGGCCCAGATATCAGCCAAGGTGGTTTCCAGTTCGTTGCGCGGCGCCAAGTAGTCCTGGCTGTGCAACTGGCCGATCTCCAGGGCCGGCAGGGCCTTGCGGTCGAGTTTGCCGTTGGCGTTGAGCGGCAGGCGGTCAAGCCACAGCCAGTGCAGCGGCACCATGTATTCCGGCAGTTCGGCGCGCAGGCGTTGCTTGATGCGGTCCAGGCGTTCGCCTGGGTTAAGCACTGCATCCGCCGCCACCAGGTAGCCAACCAGGTGCTTGCCGTTGACGCCCTCCTGCACGCCCACCGCCGCGTCGCGCACTTCCGGCTGTTCGTGCAGGCGCGCTTCGATTTCACCCAGTTCGATGCGATAGCCGCGAATCTTCACTTGATGATCGACACGCCCGACATACTCCAGCACGCCGTCACTGCGACGGCGCGCCAGGTCGCCCGTGCGGTACAGGCGCTCGCCCGGCGCACCGAACGGGTTCGGCACAAACACCGGGGCGGTGCGCAGCGGGTCACTGACGTAACCGCGACCTACGCCGGTGCCGGCGACGCACAACTCACCCACAGCACCCTGGGGCACCAGCTCCAGCGCACCATCCAACAGGTACAAACGGTTGTTGTCGGTCGGTGTACCAATCGGCAGGTAAGTGCCACGGGTCGACGCCAGGTCGACACGGTAGAAGGCCACATCGTCCGAACATTCCGCCGGGCCATAGGCGTTCACCAAACCAATCTCTGGATAACGCAGCAACCACTGGTGCGCCAGCTCCGGTGGCATCGCTTCGCCGGTTGGCAGCATCCAGCGTAGGCCGTCCAACCCTATACGGTCCTGAGCCAGCATGCCCTGGATCAGTGATGGCACGCTTTCCAGCACGGTGATTCCTTGGGTCTGAACGTGTTCCAGCAGACCTTGGGGATCATGCGCGATAGTGTTCGGCACGATATCCACCCGTGCGCCAAACAGCGGCGCGGCAAGGAACTGCCACACGGAAATATCGAAGCTCTGCGACGCGGTCTGCGCGATCACATCCGCGTCACTCAAGGCCAGGTACGGCACCTTGCTCAACTGGTTATTGAGCATGCCGCGCTGCTCCACCATCACGCCCTTGGGCAAGCCGGTGGAGCCCGAGGTGTAGATGACGTAGGCGAGGTTGTCCGGGCCACTGCAGATCCCCGGGTTTTCGCCACGTGCCGGTATCTCTTCCCACACCAACAGTTGGCAGTCGAAGCCGTCCAGCAACTCGATGGCCTGCTCGCGGCACACCTCGGTGCACACCAGCAGCGGCGTGCGGCTCAGGTCGATGATGCTGCGCAGACGCTGGCTCGGCAGGCCGGGGTCCAGCGGCAGGTAGCCAGCACCGGCCTTGAAGCTGCCGATGATCATGCCCAGCAGGTCAAGGTTACGTTCGGCCAGCAACGCCACCGGTTGATCGAGGCCCACGCCGGCTGCAATCAGCGCATGACCCAGGCCGTTACTGCGGCGGTTCAGTTCGTCGTAGGTCCATTGTTGATCAAGGCTACTGGCGGCGATGCGCTGCGGATGTGCGGCCACCTGGGTTTCAAACAACTCGATGTAGCTGCGCTCCAGCGGGTAGTCATGCTCGCTCTGGTTGCAGCCATCCACCAGGAACTCACGCTCCTGCTCGCCAATCAGCGGCAAGTCCGCCATGTCGCCATGGAACCCCTGCACCAGCGCCAGCAGCAGGCGCTTGAACTCACCGAGCATACCTTGCACGGTGGTTTCGTCGAAGTAGCGCTGGTCGTAGGACAGGTGCAAGCCCAGGTCATCGCCCGGATAACACACGGCGGTCAGCGGGAAGTTGGTGTGGGTGCGTCCGGAGTCCGAGGTGGCATTCAGGCTTTGCGCACGGTCCAGCACCGAGACTTCCACCGGGGCGTTTTCGAACACGAACAGGCTGTCGAACAGCGGCTGGCCCTTGGGCAGTTCGCTGAGTTCCTGGATCGTCACCAGCGGCAGGTATTCGTACTCGCGCAGTTGCATATTGCTGTCGAGCAAACCGCTCAGCCACTGGCGCACGCTGCAACGCTGGTCGTCCTCGGGCAGCTTCACCCGCAGCGCGATGCTGTTGATGAACAGGCCAACGGTGCGTTGCATCTCGGGCATCTCTACCGGACGCCCAGCCACGGTGACGCCAAACAGCACGTCACGGTCGCCACTTAAACGGCGCAATACCAGCGCCCACGCTGCCTGGGCGAAGGTATTGACCGTCAGTTGGTGAGCCTGGGCCAGCTCACGCAATTGTGCACCGTCGCGAGCGTCGAGGCGGGTGTAACAGTCGCCCACCACCATGCCACCGTGGCCGGCGTGGTCACGCAGGAACGGCCGGTCACTCGGGATTGGTGTGGTGCGCTCGAAGCCTTGCAGGTTCCGCTGCCACCACTGGCGTGCTTCGCTCAGGTTCTGGCGTTGCAGCCAGGCGATGTAATCGCGATAACGCGGCGGCGTGGCCAGTTGCGGGGCGCGGCCTTCGCCCAGGGCCATGTAGATTTCGAAGAAATCATTCATCAGCAACGAACGGCACCACGCATCGATGAGGATGTGGTGGTTGCTCATCATGAACCAGTAGCGCTCGGCGCCGACGCGGATCAGCCGCAGGTGGAAGGGCGCCTGGTTGAGCAGATCGAAACCGGCCTCGCGCTCCTGCTTGAGCAGTGCTTGCAGGCGCGGTTCCTGTTCGCTTTCCGGGTCGTTGCTCCAGTCCAGGTACTCAATCGGCGTGCTGCCCGGTGTGTGGATCACTTGCAGCATGTCTTCGCCGATGTTCCAGCAGAACGACGCACGCAGGGCTTCGTGGCGAGCGATCACCGCCTGCCAGGCCTGGGCGAAACGCTCGGGGTCGAGGGCGCTGTTGATGCGGTAGCGGTCCTGCATGTAGTAGAGGCCGGTGCCCGGCTCCAGCAGGGTATGCAGCAACAGGCCTTCTTGCATCGGCGTCAGCGGGTAGACGTCTTCGATGACGCTGGCGGGCACCGGCAAGCTGTCGAGCTGCGCCTGGGTCAGGTGCGCCAGCGGGAAGTCGGACGGCGTGAGGCCACCGGCGTCGTCCTGCAGGCAATGCGCGACCAGGCTTTGCAGCTCAGCGAGATAGGCATCTGCCAGTTCACGGATGCTCTGTTGATCATGGCGTTCGCGGCTGAAGGTCCAGCGCAGCACCAGTTCACCGCCGTACACCTGGCTGTCGATGCTCAACTCGTTGGCCAGCGGCGCGTCCGGGTCATGGGCCAGGCCGGCGGACTCGTCCAGCGGGTGGAACAGCGCATCGGCGCCGAAGCTCTGGTCGAACTGCCCCAGGTAGTTGAAGGTGATCTGCGCGCTGGGCAAGGCAGCCATGCTGTGTTTGCACAGATCATCGGCCAGGTAGCGCAACACGCCATAACCCAGGCCCTTATGCGGCACGCCGCGCAGTTGTTCCTTGATCGCCTTGATCGAATCGCCCTGCCCGGCGTGCGGGGTCAGGCGCAGCGGGTAGGCACTGGTGAACCAGCCGACGCTGCGGGTCAGGTCGATATCATCGAACAGGGTTTCACGGCCGTGGCCTTCCAGTTGGATCAGTGCCGAAGCATGACCAGTCCAACGACACAGCACACGGGCCAGGGCGGTCAGCAACAGGTCGTTGACCTGGGTGCGGTAGGCACTTGGCGCCTGTTGCAGCAACTGACGGGTGTGTTCGGCATCCAGGCGCACGCTGACGGTGTCGGCATCGCGATTGCGCCGTGAACCGTGCGGGCGAGACACCGGCAACCCCACTTCCGGTCCGGCCAATCGGGCCTGCCAGAGGCTCAATTCTTCGCGCAGGGATTCGTTGCCGGCATACGCCTGCAAACGCGCAGACCAGTCACGCAGCGCGCTGGTCTTGGCCGGCAGGCTGACGGAGCGGCCGTCGCTCAGTTGGCGGTAGACCGTTTGCAGGTCTTCGAGCAGGATGCGCCAGGACACGCCATCCACCACCAGGTGATGGATCGCGATCAGCAGGCGTTGTTGCCCTTGGGGGCCGTCCACCAGCAAGGCGCGCAGCAGCGGGCCGTGTTGCAGGTCGAGGCTGCGCTGGGTGTCGGTGAACAGCGCGGTGCACTGCGCCATATCACGCACTTGCGCCTGCATCAGCACGCCACCTTCCGGCACGGCCAGATGCTCGGCGTGCCACTGTGCATCGCGCTGGGAAAAGCTCAGTCGCAGCGCATCGTGGTGTTCCAGCACCGCCAGCAGTGCTTGCTCCAGGCGATGAGGGTCCAGCAGTTGCAAGGGTTTGAGGACCAGCGCCTGGTTCCAGTGTTGACGGTTCGGGATCTCGGTGTCGAAGAACCAGTGCTGGATCGGGGTAAGGCCCGAGCGGCCGGTGAGCACGCCTTGCTCGGCGCAGATGAGCTCGGAGCGCGTGGCCACGGCGGCCAGGGTTTGCACGGTCTGGTGCTGGAACAGGTCGCGAGGGCTGAAATGAATCCCGGCCTGCCGCGCACGGCTGACCACCTGGATCGACAGGATCGAATCACCGCCCAGTTCAAAGAAGTTATCGTCCAGGCCGACTTGCTGCACATTCAGCACGGCGCACCAGATCGCTGCCAACGTCTGTTCAAGCTCGTTGCGTGGCGCAACATAGGTCTGGCGATTCGCCTCGGGATCCGGCTGCGGTAACGCACGACGGTCGAGTTTGCCGTTGGCGGTCAACGGCATGCTGTCGAGCACGATCAGGTGCGCGGGCACCATGTAGTCCGGCAGTTGCGCCTTGAGGTGCGCCTTGAGCGCATCGCGCAATGCGTGATGCTCGACATCGCTGACCAGGTAAGCCACCAGCTGTTTGCCACTCGGCGAATCCAGCGCCAGCACCACTGCTTCACGCACGGACTCGTGCTCCAGCAGGCGGGTTTCGATTTCGCCCAATTCGATACGGAAACCGCGAACCTTCACCTGGTGGTCGATCCGCCCCAGGTACTCCACCAGGCCATCGGCGCGTTGGCGAACCAGGTCGCCGGTGCGGTAAAGGCGCCCGCCGTTAAGCGCAAAGGGATCGGCCACGAACCGTTCGGCGGTCATGCCCGGACGCTCGTGATAACCCCGCGCCAGGCCCGCACCACCGACATACAACTCGCCGGTCGCCCCTTGCGGCACCAGGGCCAGGTCGGCATCGAGAATGTACGCCACACGGTCGCCGATGATGCTGCCGATCGGCACGCTGGCGGCGCCCTCCTCCAACTGCTCCGGTGCAAGGCTGGCCAGCGGCATCACCACGGTTTCAGTCGGGCCATAGGCGTTGAAGAACACCTGCGGCTGGAACGCCGCGCGAATGCGCTGCAAGTGTTCGCCGGTCAGGGCTTCGCCGCCGGTGATGCACATGCGCACCGGCAAGGTCTGCTGCTGAGTCGCCAACCACTGCGCCAACTGGCTGCCGTAGCTCGGGGTGAAGCCCAGGATGTTGATGCCATGGGTGCGGATCAATCCGCAGATTTCCTCGGCATCCCACTGGCCCTGGGCACGCAACACCACCTGCGCACCGCTGAGCAACGGCACCAGCAGGCGCTCAGTGGCGGCGTCAAAGTTGATCGAATAGAAGTGCAGCTCGCAATCGTCCGGGCGCATGCCAAACCGCTCGATCACCGCCGCGCAATGCATGGCAATTTCACCGTGGGCCACCACCACGCCCTTGGGCTTGCCGGTGGAGCCGGAGGTGTAGATCAAGTACGCCTGGTGTTGCGGCAGGCTGATAAACGGCAGCTCATCGGTCGGGTAGTTGGCGAGTACCGGCAAATCATCTTCCAGGCACCAGCACGCCACGCTCGCCGGCAATTCGCCAAGGGCTTCGAACATCGCCGCATCGCTGAGCAGCAGGCCGATGCCGCTGTCTTCGATCATGTAGTGCAGGCGGTCCAGCGGGTATTCCGGGTCCAGCGGCACGTAGGCGCCGCCGGCCTTGAGGATCGCCAGCAGGCCGATGACCATTTCCAGCGAACGCGGCAACGCCAGGCCGACCCGCACCTGCGGGCCGACGCCACGCTCGCGCAGCATCCAGGCCAGGCGATTGGCGCGGGCGTCCAGTTCGCGGTAGCTGAGGGTAACGCCGGCGAAGGTCAGCGCGGGCGCATCGCCACGGGCTTTCGCCTGCTGGCTGAACAGCGTGTGAATGCACTGATCAAGGCGATGTTCACCGGCTTCGACGCCCAGGCTGTCCTGTAGCGCGCGCTGTTCCGTAGCACTGAGCAACGGCAATTCGCTCAGACGCTGCTCGGGATTGGCGATCAACGCTTCCAACAGGTTGCGCCAATGCTCGGCCATGCGGGCGATGCGTGGCTCATCAAACAAATCGGTGCTGTAGGTCAGGCAGCAACCCAGGCGATGGTCGAGGTCGGTGACTTCCAGGTTGAGGTCGAACTTGGTCGCGCGGGCATCGTTGGCCAGGTACTCGACGGTCATGCCAGCCAGTTGGCGGCTCTGCTGGAATTCCCAGCGCTGCACGTTGCACATCACCTGGAACAGCGGGTTGTAGGCCGCGCTGCGCGGCGGTTGCAGGGCTTCCACCAAGTGGTCGAAGGGCAAGTCCTGATGGGACTGGCCTTCGATCACGGTGTGGCGCACCTGTTCGAACAGCTCAGCCACGTTCATCTGCCCGTTGAGCTGGCAACGCAGCACCTGGGTATTGAGGAACGCGCCGATCAGCCCTTCGCTTTCCGGGCGAATACGGTTGGCCACGGGCGCACCGATGCGCAGGTCGGTCTGGCCGCTGTAGCGGTAGAGCAACACGGCCAGGGTGGCGGTCATGGTCATGAACAGGGTCAGGCCGTGTTCGGCGTTGAAGGCACGCACGCGGGCGGCGAGGTCATCGCTCAAATCGAAGCGGTACAACTCGCCCCGATGGCTTTGCACCGGTGGGCGTGGGCGGTCGCCAGGCAGTTCGAGCAGCGGATGTTCGGTGCCCAGTTGCCGAGTCCAGTAATCCAACTGGCGCTGACGTTCACCCGCTTCCATCCACTGGCGCTGCCACACGCTGTAGTCCAGGTATTGCACCGGCAACGGCGCCAGTGGCGACAGGCGTTCGTCGAGAAAGGCTTCGTACAACGCGCTGAGTTCACGGGCAAAGATGTCCATGGCCCAGCCTTCGGTGACGATATGGTGCAGGGTCAGCACCAGGTAATGCTCACGCTCGGCGGCCTTGACCAGGCAGGCGCGCAGCAACGGCCCGGTTTCCAGGTTGAACGGCGTATGCGCCTCGTGATCGGCCAGTTGCTGCAAGCGTTGCTGGCGTTCGGGTTCGGCCAGCGCGGAGAAGTCCTGCCAGTCCATGCGCAAGCCGGTCTGTGCCGAGACCTTCTGACAGGCCACACCGTCGACGCTCGGGAAGGTGGTGCGCAGGGTTTCGTGACGCATGATCAGCGCTTGCAACGCCGCCTCGAAACGCCCGACATCCAGCACGCCACGCAGGCGCGCCATGCCACCGACGTTGTAGGCCGGGCTGTCCGGTTCCATCTGCCAGAGGAACCACATGCGCTGCTGGGAATAGGACAACGGCACCGGCCGGCTACGGTCGACCTTGGCGATGGCGGTTTGTTGGTTGCGTTGGCCCGAGGCCTGGATCAGCCCGATCTGTTCGGCGAAAGCGCCCAACTCGCTGGCTTCGAACAAGGTGCGCAACGGCAGCTCGACATCACAGGCCTGGCGGGTGCGGGAGATGATTTGCGTAGCCAGCAGGGAGTGACCGCCCAGGGCGAAGAAGTCATCATGCAGGCCGATTGTCGGCAGCCCGAGGACCTCGCGCCAGATTGCAGCGATCTGCTGTTGCAACGGCGTTTCGGGTTCGACGTGCTCACGGGTTTGCCACACCGGCTCCGGCAATGCGCGGCGGTCCAACTTGCCACTGGGGCTCAACGGCATGGCGTCCAGGCGCATCAACAGCGCGGGCACCATGTACTCCGGCAGTTCGGCGGCCAGGGCGGTCCTGACCTGCTGTTCGTCCAGTTCGGCATGGGCGGTGTAGTAACCGAGCAACTGGGCGTCACGCACCAGCACCACGGCCTGGGCGATGCCTTCCAGGGCGAGCAGGCGCGCTTCGATTTCCTCCGGTTCCACGCGGAAGCCGCGCAGCTTGACCTGCTGATCGAGACGGCCAAAGTACTCGAGCACACCGTCGGCGTTCCACCGGGCACGGTCGCCGGTGCGATACAGGCGTGTGCCTTGGTGGTCGGCAACAAAGCGTTCAGCGGTCAACCCAGGGCGACCGAGGTAACCCCGCGCCAGGCCAATCCCGCCGATGCACAGCTCACCCGGCACGCCCAGCGGCACCGGGTTGAGCTGCTCGTCCAGCACGCGGCAGATCACATTGCCCAGCGGACGGCCAATCGGCGAGCGCTCGCCATCCTCGGCGCGGCAGTGCCAGTGGGTCACGTTGATCGCGGTTTCGGTCGGGCCATAGCGGTTGTGCAATTGCACCGCCGGCAACTGCGCCAGCACGCGATTACGCAGCTCGGCAGGCAAGGCTTCGCCACCGGAGAACAGGCGGCGCAGGCTGGTGCATTCGGCCACCTGCGGCTCATCGATAAACAGCTGCAACAGCGGCGGCACAAAGTGCAGCGTGGTCACGCCATGCTCCTGCACCAACTGCGCGATGCGATGCGGATCGCGATGCTCACCGGGGCCGGCCAGCACCAGGCGGCAGCCGCTGATCAGCGGCCAGAAGCATTCCCACACTGACACGTCGAAACTGATCGGCGCCTTTTGCATCAGTACATCGGTGGCGTCGAGTTGATAAGTGGCCTGCATCCACTGCAAGCGCTCGGCGAGCGCCGCATGGGTATTGCCCACACCCTTGGGCTGACCGGTGGAACCGGAGGTGTAGATCACGTAGGCGAGGTTATCGCCGTGCAGGTGCAGGCCGGGCGGCTGGGTGGGCCAGCTGTCGAGGTGCAGGCTGTCCATCGCAATCACGCACACGCCGTCAGCGCTCGGCACCCGCTCCAGCAATGCAGTCTGGGTCAGCAGCAGGTGGACGCCGCTGTCCTTGAGCATGTAGGCCAGGCGTTCGGCGGGGTAGTCCGGGTCCAGGGGGACGTAGGCGCCACCGGCCTTGATGATCGCCAGCAGGCCGATCAGCAGTTGCGGCGAACGCTCGGCGGCGATGGCCACGCACACGTCCGGACCCACGCCTTTATCGCGCAGGTAGTGGGCCAGGCGGTTGGCCTGGGTGTGCAATTGGGCGAAGGTCAGGCTGCCGCCGTCCCAGACCAGCGCGGTGCTGTCCGAGGTCTGCTGGTTGAGCAGATCGGGCAGCCACTGTTGGGCGGGCGCGCAAGGGGCTTCGCTGTATGGCGCCTGTTCGTCGTGCTGCATCAGCATGAGGTCGCCGATGGCTTGCCGGGGCTGTTCGCAGACGGCATGCAGCAGGTTGATGTAGTGCTCGGCCAGGCGCTGGATGGTCGCGTTTTCGAACAGTTCATCGGCGTAGTCGAACGACAGGCTCAGGCGTCCGTTGCGGTCTTCTTCGGTGTGCAATTGCAGGTCGAACTTGGCTTCGCGGCTATGCCACGGCAGCTCGTCGGCGAGTATGCCCGGCAGGCGACGCAAGGCGCTGAGGTCGCGTTGCTGGTGGTTGAACATGACTTGGAACAGGCCCTGTTCGCGGGCTTGCGGGAAAGCTTCCAACAGTTGCTCGAAGGGCAGGTCCTGATGGGCTTGGGCGCCCAATGCCGTTTGGCGTGTCGCGGCCAATAGCTCGTTGAACGGCAGGCGCCCATCTAGCTCGGCACGCAACACGAGGGTGTTGATGAAGAAGCCGACCAGGCCTTGGGTTTCCTGGCGCGGGCGGTTGGCGTTGGGCACGCCGATGCGGATATCGCGCTGGCCGCTGTAGCGATGCAGCAGGCTTTGGAATGCCGCCAACAGCAGCATGAATGGGGTGGACTCGTTGGCCTGGGCGGCGTGGCGAATCGCTTTGCTGAGGCTGGCGCCAAGCCGCACGGTGTGGCGTGAGGCACTGTGACAGTGGTGTACCGAGCGCGGGTGGTCGGTCGCCAGGCTGAGGGTGGGATGCTCTTCACCCAACTGCGCTTTCCAGTACGCCAGTTGGCGCTGGCCTTCACCTTCGGTCAGCCATTGGCGCTGCCAACTGCCGTAGTCGGCGTATTGCAGGACCAGGGGCGGCAGTTCCAGGGTCTGGCCTTGGGCTGCGGCGGCGTAGAGGCGCGAGAATTCGTCGATCAAAATGTTGAGCGACCAGCCGTCGGCGATGATGTGGTGCAGCGTCACCAGCAGTTGGTGATCTTCATCGTCGAGGCGCACCAGGGTCACCCACAGCAGCGGGCCTTTTTCCAGGTCGAACTGGGTGCGCGCTTCGTCTTCGCGGATCTGTTGCGCACGGGCTTCGCGCTCGGCAACGGGCAGGTCGCTGAGGTCGATGACTTGCAGTTCGACATCCGCTTTGGCGTCGACACGCTGGAAAGCCTGGCCGTCGCGCTCATAGAAGCGCGTACGCAGGGCTTCGTGGCGCTGGATCAATTGCTGGAAGCTGGCGCGCACCGCGTCTTCGTCCAACTCGCCGCGCAGGCGCAGGGCACCGGGGATGGTGTAGGCGCTGCTGTGCGGGTCCAGTTGCCAAGTGATCCACAGGCGGTTCTGTGCCAGGGATTGGGGCAGTTCCTCCTGACGGGACAGCTTGTGGATTACACCTTGGGCGACGCCGCCATCCTGCTGCAATTGCGCGACAGTCGCGGCAAAGCCTTGCAGGGTCGGCGCTTCGAACAGCAGGCGCAGGCTCAACTCCAGGCCGAGGGTTTCACGCAGGCGCGCGACCACTTGGGTGGCAGTGATGGAGTTGCCGCCGAGCAGGAAGAAGTGGTCATCGGCCGCAACGGTCGCGACCTGCAACTGTTCGCACCAGATCGCGGCGATCTGGTTTTGCAGGTCGGACTCCAGCGCTCCGGTGCTCACCTGCGCTTGCAGATCGGGGAACTGCGCATAGCTGTCGAGGCTGCCGTCCCTGTGACGAAGCGCACACGCCGCGCGTTGCACCTTGCCGCTGGAAGTCTTCGGCAAGGCACCGGGATTGAGTAACACCACCACGCTCGGCGCCTCTTGATAGGCCTCGGCGACGGCCTGGCGGATCGCCTTGATCAGCGCATCGGGCGGCAGGATCTTCTGCACGCTGCGGCTGATTTCGGCGGCAATGCCGATGCCTTCCAGGCCCTGATCATTCACCGCGAACGCGGCGACCCGGCCTTTGCGTACCACTTCCACTTCGCGCTCGACGGTCTGCTCGATGTCCTGCGGGTACAGGTTGTGGCCGCGCACGATCAGCAGGTCCTTGAGGCGGCCGGTGATGTACACCTCGCCGTCACGGATAAAACCCAGGTCGCCGGTGCGCAGCCAGGTACGGCCGGCATGTTGCACGAAGGTCTTGGCGGTGGCCTCGGGGTTGCGCCAGTAGCCGTGGGCGATACTCGGCCCGCTGGCCCAGAGTTCGCCGACGTGGTTATCGGGCAGTTCGGTGAGGCTGTGCGGATCGGCGATCAGCACCGCGTGTTCGGGTTGGCTGATGCCGCAACTCATGATCGCACTGCCCTGCCCTGGCTCGGCACGGTTGGCGGCCAGGGCCTGTTCGTCGACGCGCAGCGCGGGAATGCCATGGCCACGGCTACCGCCGGCGACGAACAGGGTCGCCTCGGCCAGGCCGTAGGAGGCGAAGAAATTGTTCGGGGTGAAACCACAGGTGGCGAACTTTTCGGCGAAGCGTTCCAGCGTGTCGAGGCGGATCGGTTCGGACCCGGAATAGGCCACGCGCCATTTGCTCAGGTCCAGGCGGTCCAGGGCCGATTCACTGACCCGCTCACTGCACAGGCGATAGGCGAAATCCGGCCCGCCACTGATGGTTCCGCCGTATTCGCTGATCGCTTCCAGCCAGCGTAACGGCCGGCCGAGAAAGTAGGCCGGCGACATCAGCACGCACGGTACGCCACTGAAGATCGGTTGCAACAGGCCGCCGATCAGGCCCATGTCGTGGTACAGCGGCAGCCAGCTGACGATCACGTCGTCGGGGTTGAGGTCGATGCCGAAACCGCGCCGGATCAGCACTTCGTTGGCCACCAGGTTGCCGTGGCTGACTTGCACGCCCTTGGGCAGCGCAGTGGAGCCGGAGGTGTATTGAAGGAAGGCGATATCGTCCGGGTGCAGGTCAGGGCCGACCCAATTGCCGACACCTTCCAGGCTATCGACGCTTAATACCGGCGGTGCATTTTCGATCTGCGCCAGGCCATCGGCGAGACTGGCGATGGTCAGCAACAGGCGCGGCTCGGCATCGCCGATGATCGACAGCAGACGCTCTTGATGATGGCGCCGGGTGGACTCCGGCGGATAAGCCGGCACCGCGATCACCCCCGCGTACAGGCAACCAAAGAACGCCGCGACGTAGTCCGGGCCGCTGGGGAACAACAGCACCGCACGATCGCCCAGCTCGGCATTGGCCTGCAAGGCAGCGGCGATGGTGCGGGCGCGCTGGTCGAGGTCGCGATAACTGAGCACAACGCTGTGCTCGGCGGATTCGGCGAGGAAGCGCAAGGCGACCTGGTCCGGGGTCTGCGCGGCGCGACGTTGAAGGGACTGGACCAGGGTGCGGGGAAGTTCGAAGGCGTCCATCATGGGGTTCCTGCCTGAAATCGGCTTACGGGAAATTCAAGAATTCGGGGGTTTGTTCAGCCGACGGCGAGTGGCCGCGCCGCGCCATTGCGCCAGCGGGCCAGGTGTTCGTCGGCGTAGCGCCGCACGCAACGCAGCAACGCGCTTTCGTGTTGCACGAGGAAGAAGTGGTGACCGTCGAACATGTCCAGGGAAAAGCCGCTGGCGGCGTCGAGTTGCCAGTCGAGCAACTGGTCGGCGCGCACACTGTCCTGCTTGCCGCCGAACACATGGATCGGCATGCCCAGCGGTGCACGTTCGCCGTAGGTGAAACTGCCGCACAGCAGGAAATCGGCGCGCAGGATCGGCAGCATCAACTGCATCAATTCGGGGTTGGCCAGGGCTTCTTCGGTGGTGCCTTGCAGTTCGCGCAGGCGGGCGATCAGTTGTTCGTCGGTCTTTTCGATGGCGTATTCGCTGACATCACGCCGGGCTGGCCCGGCTGTGCCGGAGGCGAACAAGGCGAGCGGCGCGGGCACACCGCGAGCGTTCAAGGCGTGCGCCAGCTCAAAGGCGAGCAGACCGCCAAGGCTGTGGCCGAACAGGGCATAGGGGCCGTTCAAGTCGCGGCTGATTTCATCGGCGAGCTGCGCAGCCAAGGCCTTGATATCGCGTTGCAACGGCTCGTCCATGCGCATGCCACGGCCGGGCAATTCCAGCGGGCAGACCTGCAACCACTCTGGCAGGGCCCGGCGCCAACGCGCATAAACCATGGCACTGGCGCCCGAATAGGGCAGGCAGAACAGGCGCAGTCGAGTCGGCGTACTCATCAGGCGACGACTCCAGACCGATACACGCCGCTTGCACGATAGAAACCCATGTCGTCCTCCTCCTTGGTCGTTTTACTAACGGACCTGTCACCCAGAAGAACGGACGGCACCGGCAAATAATTAGTCGCCAGGGACGCGCGAGACGTGGTTCACACCAAACGAGAAAGCATAAGATTAGTTCGCCTTCTCATTTGACAATCATTATCATTCAGCATAATTTGTTGCCCGATGTGTAGGAGGCCCCGGCACGGACGCCCTCCCCTAACCTATTGGCAGTAAGGTGATTTCCATGACGGAACAAGTATCCACAGGCAGGTGCGACTCACCGCTTCTCCAGGCATTCGTCGATAATCGGCTGATTCTGGTGAAGATCGCGGCACGCATTACCGGCTGCCGCTCCCGCGCCGAGGACGTGGTGCAGGACGCCTACTTCCGGCTGCAATCGGCGCCGACAATCACGTCTTCGTTCAAGGCGCAATTGAGTTATCTGTTCCAGATCGTGCGCAACCTGGCGATCGATCACTACCGCAAGCAGGCCCTGGAGCTCAAATACTCCGGGACGGAAGAGGAAGGCTTGAATGTGGTTATTCACGGCGCTTCACCGGAAACCTCGCACATCAACTTCAACACCCTGGAAAACATCGCCGACGCCCTGACCGAGCTGCCCCAGCGCACCCGCTATGCGTTCGAGATGTACCGCCTGCACGGCGTGCCGCAAAAGGACATCGCCAAGGAGCTGGGCGTGTCGCCGACCCTGGTGAACTTCATGATCCGTGATGCGCTGGTGCACTGCCGCAAGGTGTCGGGCAGCCATAGCGATACGTTTGCGCGCAGGGTGTGATGCCGCACCGGTGGTGCCTCAGGGCACCGCCATCACATCAATGCGATACGGCTCGAAAATCTTCAGCATCTCGCCATCGTCGCGCAAGCGCTTGAGCAACGCGGCAAACGCGTCCCCCGTGATCGGCGCCTTCGGGCGCAGCAATGCGAAGTGGTGATAGACCTGGTCAATGCGCTCCGAGACCAGGAACTGCCCCGCCATTTGCGCATTGCGCACCATGAAATCACTCAGGTACGAGCGCGTCACCAAGGCAATATCGGCACGCCCGCGCGCGACCATCAGCAGGTTGCTGTCATGGGAGTAAGTCAACGTGGCGTTGAAGTGCTCGGCCATGTACTTGGGGTCGGGGTTGAAGTTGGCGAAGGCGTAGTGATAACCGCTGAACACGGCCAGGCGTTTGCCGTTGAGGTCGGCGAAATAACTTTGGTCACGACCGGGCTCACGCTGGGCGACGAAGATTTCCGCATCTTCCAGGCCCATGTCGACGCTGGTGTGGGGAATGTTCTGCCAGCCCCAATCGGGATTTTCGAAGATCGCCATATCCACACGGCCCTGCTCGAAATCACGAAAGCGTCGGGGGATGGAGGTGGGCACCAACACAAACTGGTAATCGGTTTGCGCGGCGTTCAGGGCTTCGACCAGTTGCGGCAGCAAACCGGTGTCGGCGCCCTGCTCCGGCCGTACGGTGTAGGGTGGGAAATGCGCCGCGCCGATGCGTACCAACTGCGCAGCCGAAGCTGGCATCCACCACGCGGTGCCCAGTGCCCAAAAGGTAAGTCCTGCAGCCAGCCGCCATGGCGAAAACATCAAGGCACACACCGTTCAAAAACGCTCATGGCGATAAGCTAGGCGTTTTTGTCTGGAGAGACAACTTTCCAGCGGTAAATTAATAGCTTGCGCCTCAGTCGGCCTTCAAAACCATCAACAGGGCCTCTTCGGCCAACTGCTCAAGTGTCAGGCTGCCCTCGGCGCGAAACCAGGTGGTGGTCCAGGACAGCGCGCCGGTGAGGAAACGCCGCGTGATGAATACATCACCACGAATGTAGCCCGCGTCCTTGGCCTCCCCCAGCACTTGCAGCCAGAGCGCCTCGTACACGTCGCGCAGTGCCAGCACCTGGGCCTGGCCTTCGGCCGACAACGAACGCCACTCGTACACCAGCACCGCCATGGCCTCGCCGCTGCCGCCCATGATCGACTGCAATTCGCAGCGGATCAGCGCCAGCACGCGTTCGCGCACGTTGCTCGCCTCTTCCAGCGAAGCGCGCATCATCGCCGTGTTGTAGTGGATGGTTTCTTCCATCACTGCCCGCAGGATCTCGTCCTTGCTCTTGAAGTGATGAAAGATGCTGCCGGACTGGATGCCCACGGCGCTGGCCAGGTCGCGCACGGTGGTACGTTCGAAGCCCTTGTTGCGAAACAGATGGGCCGCGGTTTGCAGCAGCTTGCCCCGGGCGCTGTCGGGGTCGGTCAATTGGCCGCCATCGACCATGGTGCGCATGACCCGCAGGGCTTTGTGCTCATCCATGCCTCTCTCCTCTACTTCCACGGACGTCTTGGCCCGCAATTTAGGCCGTGGCGGCCACCCAAGCAAGCGCTTGGCTGAAACTTGTATCCGCAGTTTACAAACCAAGCGCTTGCTTGGTAGTCTCGACCCCAGCCATTCGAGGAAGGATTTCTCATGAGCAAGACGGTTCGTATCGGCTGTGCCAGCGCCTTCTGGGGCGACACCTGCACCGCCGCCGCCCAACTGGTGCAAGGCGGCAAGCTGGATTACCTGGTGTTCGACTACCTGGCGGAAGTCACGATGTCGATCCTGGCCGGTGCGCGGATGAAAGATCCCCAGGCCGGCTACGCCACGGATTTCGTCGACGTGCTCACGCCGCTGCTGGCGGATATCCAGCACCAGGGCATTCGCGTGATCAGCAACGCCGGTGGCATCAACCCCCAGGCCTGCGCCGCCGCCCTGCAAGCCGCCTGCGACAAGGCCGGTATCTCCCTTAAAATCGCCGTGCTGCTGGGCGACGACCTGCAACCCCAGCTCAAACACCTGCACGGCATCACCGACATGTTCAACGGTGCGCCGTTGCCGCCGCTGTGCGTGTCCGCCAACGCCTACCTGGGCGCGCCGGGCATCACCCAGGCGCTGAAGCTGGGCGCGGATATCGTCATCACCGGCCGCGTGGTGGACAGCGCAGTAGTCAGCGCGGCGCTGGTGCATGAATTCGACTGGTCCTGGCAGGATTACGACCGCCTCGCCCAGGCCGCACTGGCCGGGCATATCATCGAATGCGGCGCGCAGTGCACCGGCGGTAACTTCACCGATTGGCGCGACGTGCCGGACTACGAGCACATCGGCTTTCCCATCGTCGACGTCAGCGCCGACGGCCAATTCACCGTCAACAAGGTCGACGGTACAGGCGGGCTGATCAGCGAACTCAGCGTCGCCGAGCAACTGCTGTATGAAATCGGCGACCCGCATGCCTACCTGTTGCCCGATGTGATCTGCGACTTCAGCCAGGTCAAATTGCAGCAGCAAGGCAAACACCAGGTACGCCTGCACGGCGCCAAGGGCTTGCCGCCCACCGATCAATACAAGGTCAGCGCCACTTACCCGGACGGTTTCCGCTGCACCGCCAGTTGCCTGATCGCCGGCATCGATGCGGTCGCCAAGGCCGAGCGGGTCAGCCAGGCGATCATCAACAAGACCTCGGAGCTGTTCAGCCAGCGCGGCTGGGCGCCTTACACCGAAGTGAATATCGAACTGCTCGGCAGCGAAGCCACCTACGGCGCCCACGCCAGGCGCCAGGACTGTCGCGAAGTGGTGGTGAAACTGGCGGTGCGCCACCCCAACAAACAAGCACTGGTGCTGTTCGCCCGCGAGATTGCCCAGGCCGCGACCGGCATGGCACCGGGCCTGACCGGCATCGTCGGCGGACGGCCGACGGTGTACCCGTTGATCCGACTGTTTTCGTTCCTGATCGATAAAACGGCCTGTGACGGGGTGATCGACTTCCAGGGTGCACGCCACCCCTGCGCACTGCCACCTGCCGACGCCCCGCGCCTGCCCGATGCGTCCATCGATCCGCCCAAGCCCCAAGGCCGCGCCGACGCCAGCGTGCCGTTGGTGAAACTGGCCGTGGCGCGCTCCGGCGACAAGGGCAACCACAGCAATATTGGCGTGATCGCCCGCCACCCCGATTACCTGCCATGGATCGCCGAAGCACTCACCCCGCAGGTGATCGTCGACTGGATGAACCACGTCCTCGACCCCGTGCACGGCCGTGTCGAGCGCTGGTATCTGCCCGGCAGCCACAGCCTCAACTTCCTGCTGGAAAACGCCCTGGGCGGCGGTGGCATCGCCAGCCTGCGCATCGACCCGCAGGGCAAAGCCTTCGCCCAGCAACTGCTGGAGATCCCGATTGCCGTGCCGCAACACATTGCTGATCAACTCGCCTAACAGGAGCATTGCCGTGGCCTTCGACTCGATCTTCAAAGCCGACCTGTTCCAGGGGCAAACCGTGATGGTCACCGGCGGCGGCAGTGGCATTGGCCGCTGCACCGCCCATGAATTGGCGGCGCTGGGTGCCCAGGTGATCCTGGTGGGACGCAAGCCGGACAAGCTGCAGAACGTCGCGGCGGAAATCGCTGAAGACGGTGGCCTCGCCCATTGGCAGGCCTGCGATATTCGCGATGAAGAGGCGGTGAAGGCACTGGTCGGCCAGGTCCTGAATGACCACGGTGCTATCCATGGCCTGGTCAACAATGCAGGCGGCCAGTACCCCTCGCCACTGGCCGCAATCAACCAGAAAGGTTTCGAAACCGTACTGCGCACCAACCTGGTCGGCGGTTTCCTGATGGCGCGGGAAGTGTTCAACCAATCCATGAGCAAGCACGGCGGCGCCATCGTCAACATGCTCGCCGACATGTGGGGCGGCATGCCCGGCATGGGTCACTCGGGTGCAGCACGTTCGGGCATGGACAACTTCACCAAGACTGCCGCCTTCGAGTGGGGCTATGCCGGCGTACGGGTCAACGCCGTGGCGCCGGGCTGGATCGCCTCCAGCGGCATGGACACCTACGAAGGCGCGTTCAAGGCGGTGATTCCCACGCTGCGCGAACATGTGCCGCTCAAGCGTATCGGCACCGAATCGGAAGTCAGCGCGGCCATCGTGTTCCTGCTCAGCCCGGCCGCTGCCTTTATCAGCGGCAGCACACTGCGTATCGACGGTGCCGCCAGCCTGGGCAGTCGCGCGTGGCCGTTGCACAAGGCGCAGGCGCCGAGCGAACCCTTCAATGGCTTCCACCGCGCCTACCTGCCCGATGTGCTCAAGGCGGGGCAATAGACCATGCCGGTGATTGAATCCCTGATCGACGCCCACAGCGCCCCATTCGCGCAAAACCGCGAGGCCATGTTGGCCGCCATCGCCCAGCTGCGGCAGTTGGAAGACACCCTGTTGAGCAAGGCACAGGACGCCAAGCCCAAGTTCGACAAGCGCGGCCAACTGCTGCCCCGCGAGCGCCTCAACCTGTTGCTGGACCCCGGCGCGCCGTTCCTGGAACTGGCCAGCCTGGCCGGCTACAAGCTGCACGACGACAAGGACGGCAGCGCCGCCGGAGGCGGGTTGATCGCCGGCATCGGCTACGTCAGCGGCGTGCGCGTGCTGGTGGTGGCCAATAACAGCGCGATCAAGGGCGGCACCATTTCCCCCACCGGCCTGAAGAAATCCCTGCGCCTGCAACAGATCGCCCTGGAGAACAAACTGCCGGTGGTGACCCTCGCCGAAAGTGGCGGCGCCAACCTCAACTATGCCGCCGAGATTTTCGTCGAAGGTGCGCGCAGCTTCGCCAACCAGGCGCGCATGTCGGCCATGGGCCTGCCGCAGATCACCGTGGTGCATGGCTCGGCCACGGCCGGCGGCGCCTATCAGCCGGGGCTGTCGGATTACGTGGTGGTGGTGCGCGGTCGGGCCAAACTGTTCCTCGCCGGCCCGCCGCTGCTTAAAGCCGCGACCGGCGAAGTGGCGACCGATGAAGAACTGGGCGGTGCCCAGATGCACGCACAAACCGCCGGCACCGCCGAATACCTGGCGGAAAACGATGCGGACGGCGTGCGCATCGCCCGCGAAATCGTCAGCCTGTTGCCGTGGAATGATCGCCTTCCACAGGCGCCGAAACGTGCCTACGCAGAACCGCTGTACCCCATCGAAGAGCTGCTGGGCCTGATCCCGGACGACCCGAAAAAGCCCTACGACGTCCGTGAAATCCTCGCGCGACTGGCCGACGGCTCGCGCTTTCTCGACTTCAAGGGCGAATTCGACGCCCACACCGTCTGCGGCCACGTGCACATCCAGGGCCGCGCCGTGGGCGTGATCGGCAACAACGGTCCTATTACACCGAAGGGCGCGAGCAAGGCCGCGCAATTTATCCAACTGTGCGACCAGAGCCGCACACCGCTGCTGTTCCTGCACAACACCACCGGTTTCATGGTGGGCACCGAGTCGGAACAACAAGGCGTGATCAAGCACGGCGCGAAGATGATCCAGGCCGTGGCCAACGCGCGGGTGCCTAAACTGACCATTGTGGTCGGCGGCTCCTACGGCGCGGGCAACTACGCGATGTGCGGCCGTGGCCTGGACCCGCGCTTTATCTTCGCCTGGCCCAACAGCCGCACGGCAGTGATGGGCGGTGCCCAGGCGGGCAAAGTCCTGCGGATTGTCACTGAGGCCAAGCAATTGAAGGATGGCCTGGTGCCGGATCCCAAGGTGCTGGACATGCTGGAACAGGTCACCGCACAGAAGCTCGACAGCCAGTCCACCGCGCTCTACGGCAGCGCGAACCTGTGGGATGACGGGCTGATTGACCCTCGGGATACACGGACCTTGCTCGGTTTTCTGCTGGATATCTGTCATGAGGCTGAGGTGCGGCCATTGCAGCCCAACACCTTTGGTGTGGCGCGTTTCTAATCAGGAGAACAATAAAAATGATCTTCACCCAGGAACACCAGGAACTGCGCCGCACCGTCCGCGCCTTCGTCGACCGCGAGATCAACCCCCATGTGGACGAATGGGAAAAGGCCGGGCGCTTTCCCATCCACGACATTTTCCGCAAGGCCGGCGACCTCGGCCTGCTGGGCATTTCCAAGCCGGAGAAATTCGGCGGCATGGGCCTGGACTATAGCTATTCCATTGTCGCCGCCGAGGAGTTCGGCACCATCCGTTGCGGCGGTATCCCCATGTCTATCGGCGTGCAGACCGATATGTGCACCCCCGCCCTTGCCCGCTTCGGCAGCGATGAACTGCGCGACGAATTCCTGCGCCCGGCCATCAGCGGCGAGCAGGTCGGCTGCATCGGCGTCTCGGAAACCGGCGCCGGCTCCGATGTGGCCGGGTTGAAGACCCATGCGCGCAAGGACGGCGACGACTATGTGATCAACGGCAGCAAGATGTGGATCACCAACTCACCCAGCGCCGACTTCATCTGCCTGCTGGCCAACACCTCCGACGACAAGCCGCACATCAACAAGTCGCTGATCATGGTGCCGATGAATACTCCCGGCATCAGCGTCAGCCCGCCCCTGGAAAAGCTCGGCATGCACAGCTCCGAGACCGCCCAGGTGTTCTTCGACGGCGTGCGCGTGCCGCAACGCAACCGCATCGGCCACGAAGGTGCGGGGTTCATGATGCAGATGCTGCAGTTCCAGGAAGAACGCCTGTTTGGCGCGGCCAATATGATCAAGGGCCTGGAGCATTGCATCGACAGCACCATCGAGTACTGCAAGCAGCGCCAGACCTTCGGCAAGGCGCTGATCGACAACCAGGTCATCCACTTTCGTCTCGCTGAGCTCTCCACCGAAATCGAATGCCTGCGCGCGCTGGTCTACCAGGCCACCGAGCAATACATCAAAGGCCAGGACGTGACCCGCCTGGCGTCCATGGCCAAGCTCAAGGCCGGGCGCCTGGGCCGCGAAGTCAGCGACAGTTGCCTGCAATACTGGGGCGGCATGGGCTTTATGTGGGACAACCCCGTGGCCCGCGCCTATCGCGATGTGCGGCTGGTGTCGATCGGCGGCGGCGCCGACGAAATCATGCTGGGCATCATCTGCAAGTTGATGGGCACCTTACCGGGGAAAAAACCATGAACACCTTGTTGCTCGAACCCCACAACGGTGTGCTGCACATCACCCTCAACCGGCCCGACTGCCGCAATGCGATGAGCCTGGAGATGGTCAATGAATTGCGCACGGTGCTATCGCAGTTGGACATCCAGACGCGCGCGGTAGTGATCAGCGGCGCGGGCGGACATTTCTGCGCCGGGGCGGATGTGAAGGACCTGGTCACCGCAGGCCATCAACTGCAGGCGCTGAACCGCGCGTTTGGCACCTTGCTGCAGGAAGTGCAAGCGCTGTCGCAAGTGGTGATCGTGGTGCTGCAAGGCGCGGTGCTGGGCGGTGGATTTGGGTTGGCGTGCGTGAGCGATATCGCCATCGCCGATCACCGGGCGCAATTCGGCTTGCCGGAGACCAGCCTGGGCTTGCTGCCCGCGCAGATTGCGCCGTTCGTGGTCAAGCGCATCGGGCTGACCCAGGCGCGGCGGCTGGCGCTGACAGCGGCACGGTTTGACGGGCTTGAGGCTGAGCGGCTGGGGGTGGTGCACTTTACCGAGCGCGACCCGCAGGCGTTGGCGCAGCGGTTGGATGAGGTGCTGGGGCAGGTGCTCACGTGCGCGCCGATGGCGAATGGACGGACTAAAGCGCTGTTGCTGGCCAGTGTGGATGAGCCGCTGGAGGCGGTGCTGGATCGGGGCGCGCAGTGGTTTGCCGAAGCGGTGCGCAGTGAGGAAGGGATTGAAGGAACGCAGGCGTTTGTGCAGAAAAGAAAGCCTCGGTGGTGCAAATAACGCCATCGGGGGCGTGCCCTCTCCCACAGTGTGGGAGGGGGCTTGCCCCCGATGAGGCCCGATCAAACACCCCATCAGCCAAGGGATAAACCCATGCCCGCCTTCAACAAAATCCTGATCGCCAACCGCGGCGAAATCGCCTGCCGCATCCAGCGCACCGCCCAAGCCCTGGGCTACCGCACCGTCGCCGTCTACAGCGATGCCGACGCCCAGGCCCTGCATGTGCAGATGGCCGACGAAGCCGTCAATATCGGCCCCGCCCCGGTACAACAGTCGTACCTCAATATCGAGGCGATCCTCGCCGCCGCCAGACTCACCGGCACCGATGCGATTCACCCCGGCTACGGCTTCCTCTCGGAAAACCCCGACTTCGCCCGCGCCTGCCAACACGCCGGCCTGACCTTCATCGGGCCCAGCGTCGAGGCCATCGAACTGATGGGCAGCAAACGCCTGTCCAAACTCGCCATGCTCGACGCCGGCGTGCCGTGCATTGCCGGCTATCAGGGCAGTGCCCAGGACGACAACACGCTGCAACAGGAAGCTGAACGCATCGGCTACCCATTGATGATCAAGGCCAGCGCCGGCGGCGGCGGTCGCGGCATGCGCCTGGTGCACCAACCCGAAGCCCTGCTGGACAACCTGCACACCGCCCGCTCGGAAGCCAAAAATGCCTTTGGCAGCGATGAACTGATTCTTGAGCAAGCGCTGATCGAGCCGCGCCACGTCGAGATCCAGTTGTTCGGCGACAGCCACGGCCACTTGATCTACCTCGGCGAACGCGACTGCTCGGTCCAGCGCCGCCACCAGAAAGTCATCGAGGAAGCCCCCTGCCCCATCATGACGCCCGAGTTGCGCCAGGCCATGGGCGAAGCCGCATTGAAGGCCGGGCGTGCGGTGAATTACGTGGGCGCCGGTACCGTGGAGTTCCTGCTCGACCGCAATGGCCGGTTCTACTTCCTGGAAATGAACACCCGCCTGCAGGTGGAACACCCGGTCACCGAGCTGATCACCGGCCTCGACCTGGTGGATTGGCAGCTGCAGATCGCCGCCGGGCAAGCGCTGCCGCTGACCCAGGCGGACGTGACCCTGAGCGGCCATGCCATGGAAGTGCGCCTGTACGCCGAAGACCCGGCCCAGGGTTTCCTGCCGCAAACCGGCGAGGTGCTGCGCTGGGAACCGGCGACCGGCGTGCGCATCGACCATGGCGTGATACAAGGTCAACGTATCAGCCCGTTCTACGACCCAATGCTGGGCAAGCTCATCGCCCACGGCGCCACCCGCGAAGAGGCGCGGCGCAAACTGTTGCGGGCGGTGGAAGACACGCTGTTGCTGGGCGTCGCCACCAATCAGCAACTGTTGGCTGATTTGCTCAAGCATCCGGCGTTTATCAACGGCGATTTCAGCACAGGGTTTATCGCCGAGCACTTCAGCGAGATCCCACGCCAGCCTGTACCGAGCGAACAGCTAGCCCTGGCCGCTGCGCTGTTCTACACCCACGGTGCCGAGCAACATCCCCACGGTTTGTCGGGCTGGCGCAACACCGCGAGTAGCCCTTGCACCTATCGGCTTGAGGTCAATGGCGAAATCCACACCGTCAGCACCGCCCCCCTGCTGCTCAGCGCCGACGGCCGCCACGCCACCCTGGTGCTCAACGGCATCCGCCGGCGCATGGCCTATCACCTCGACGGCGACCAACTATGGATGCCCGGCCTGTGCGTGACCAACCGCACGCAGCAAGTGGCCAGCCGCCAGGCCGATGCCAGCAGCGGCACGGTGAAGGCGCCGATGGACGGTGCCATCGTCGATATGCGGGTCAGCACCGGTGACAGCGTCACCAAGGGCCAACTGCTGCTGGTGCTCGAAGCCATGAAAATGGAGCATCCGCTGACCGCCGGCATCGACGGTGTGATCAAAGGCGTGCAGGTGAGCGCCGGTGACCAGGTGCACAATCGTCAGGTGTTACTCGAGATCGTCTAGCCCCTAGGCGGAACTACAGGGCCGGGCTACGCTCTATCCCCAACAGAAAGGGAAGAGTACGGGAACCTGCGCGATGCCCCATTGGCTGATTATTGACCTTGAAGCCACAACGGATGAAGGCGGCTGGCCCGTGACGGAGATGGAAGTCATCGAGATCGGCGCAAGCCTGGTCAACCGCCAGGGCCGCGAGCTGGATCACTTCCAGCGTTTTGTGCGGCCGCTGCGCCGTCCCTTGCTGACGCCTTTTTGCCGTCAGTTGACCCACATCACCCAGGCGAACATCGACGGCGCGGTGCCGATCACCGAGGTGTGGCCGCTGTTCGAGCGCTGGCTGGGCCAACACCAGGCGCGCCTGGAAGGCTGGGCCAGTTGGGGCGATTACGATCGCAGGCAGCTGGAGCTGGAATGGCAGCGCCATGGCCTGGCCAGCGCACTCGCCACCACGCCCCATGTGAACCTCAAGCAGCGCTTCGCCAAGGCACGGCGCCTGGACAAGCCCCTGGGGCTCAACGGTGCCCTGCAATTGGCGGGGATGCAGTTCCATGGCCAGCAGCATCGGGCGCTGGAAGATGCACGCAATACCGCGCGCCTGCTGCCACTGATTCTGCCGGTCTAGGCAGCTTCCCTGCCCTTGGGCATACTGGCCGACCTTTCCAGACCCTTTTCCGAGGAATCGCCCATGTTCAAAGTCAACGAGTACTTCGACGGCACCGTCAAGTCGATCGCCTTCGGCACCGCAGAAGGTCCGGCGACCATCGGCGTCATGGCCCCGGGCGAATACGAATTCGGCACCGCCCAGCGTGAAATCATGCACGTGGTGTCCGGCGCCCTGACCGTCAAGCTGCCTGACGCCAGCGACTGGGAAACCTTCGCCGCCGGCAGCCAGTTCAACGTGCCGGCCAACAGCAAGTTCCAACTCAAGGTCGCCGTGGACACCGCTTACCTGTGCGAATACCGCGGCTAAGGGTTTCCCGGAAACAAAAAATGCCCGTTTCCTGAGAGACGGGCATTTTCATTCGCGTCGAATACTATTCGAGAATGGTCACCGGCATCCCGACTTCCAGGCGGCCAATGCCATCGTTGACCAGGTTCTGGCCGAAAATCGCGCCATTTTCAGTCTTGCGATAGGTCTCCAGCGTCGCGAAGGGTTCACGGTCGGCACTGCGCTCGCCGGTCTGCGGGTCGATAGTGGTGAGGATGCAGCGCGAGCAGGGCTTGACCGCGCGGAACTCCACATCGCCGATGCGCAGGCGCTTCCAGCCATCCTCGGCGAAGGCGGCACTGCCTTCGATCACCAGATTGGGGCGAAACCGCAGCATCTCCATAGGCCGGCCGATGCGTTGCGAAAGGTCGTCCAGCGAAGCCTGGCCGATCACCAGCAGCGGGTAGCCATCGGCAAATGCGACCTGGTCATCGTCCCTGCCATAACCGGCTTCGGTGGTGCGGGCGCGTTCGAGGGGGATCTGCACCAGCCGCGTCGGCTTGCCGATAAAGTCACTGACCCAGGCCGCTGCCGCGTCGCCCGCGTCCGGCACCCGCAGGGTGTCGCGCCAGATGGTCACACCGCGCAACTCGGCATTACCGCCCGGCAGTGCGACATCCAGCGGCGGGTAACCGGGCGAACTCAAGGTGAGCCCGCCTTTGCTGTTCCACAAGGCCGACAATTGGCTCATCCTGGCCACGGCGCGTTGCGTGAGGAAGCGTCCACTGGCTTCATCCACCAGCATCCAGCGCCGATCCCCGTCCACCCCGAGCTTATCCAGGCCGACCTGCTGCAATATCTCGGCCTTGCCGGACTTCAAAGGGTAACGGTACAACGCGCTGAGACGAAGCATGGGCCTGCATTCCTGAGGGGCAAAGCCATCACCCTAAGGTCAAGCAGGCACTTCGTCCAGCATCAGACGCTGACGGACCACGTCCACCAGCTTGTCGGGCTGGAACTTGGACAGGAAATTGTCGCAGCCGACCTTCTTCACCATCGACTCGTTGAAGCTGCCCGACAGCGAGGTGTGCAATACCACGTAAAGACTGCGCAGGCGCGGGTCATTGCGGATCTCGGTGGTGAGACGATAACCGTCCATCTCGGGCATTTCGGCGTCGGTAAAGATCATCAGCAACTTGTCGGTCATCACATGGCCGGCGTCGGCCCAGGCCTTGAGCATGTTCAAGGCCTTGAGGCCGTCACTGGCGATGTGCATCTTCACGCCCAGTTGGCCGAGGGTGTCGCGCAGTTGAGACAGGGCTACGTTGGAGTCATCCACCAGCAGCACTTCGCGGCCACGGGCACGCTCCAGCACCGGGTCTTCGAGTTTCTCGCGGGAAACCTTGGCGTTGTACGGCACGATCTCGGCCAGGACTTTTTCCACATCGATGATTTCCACCAACTGGTCGTCGACCTTGCTGATGGCGGTGAGGTAATGCTGGCGCCCGGCACTGGTTGGTGGCGGCAGGATGGCCTCCCAGTTCATATTGACGATGCGGTCCACACCGCCCACCAGGAAGGCCTGCACCGAGCGGTTGTACTCAGTGACGATGATGGTGCTGTTGGGGCCCGGCACCAGCGGGCGCATGCCGATGGCCTGGGACAGGTCGATCACCGGCAGGGTCTGGCCACGCAGGTTGACCACGCCGCATACAAACGGGTGGCGCTGGGGCATCAGGGTCAACTTGGGCAGTTGCAGCACTTCCTGCACCTTGAACACGTTGATCGCGAACAGTTGGCGCCCCGCCAGGCGAAACATGAGGATCTCCAGGCGATTCTCACCCACCAGTTGAGTGCGTTGATCTACCGTGTCGAGAATGCCGGCCATTAAAAGCTCCTGATGCGCTAAGGAATTTGTGCGGTTCACATAACGTGGGTTATCGGCGGCGAGTGCCAGACCTTGACCCTTGTAAAATGCCACGTAAATCCATTGATGTCACACTGACATCATGCTTTACTGCGCTGGCCTCTCCGTATGGCAATAAAGCGACGTTGCGCGACATTCAATTCGACGCAAGGTTCCGCTATGTAAGGGATTCCCCTACGCGCAATCAGGCCCAACCTGATATTCGCAATATCTAATAGCCATTAATGTGACGCCATTCTCAATGCATGAATGGAGTCAGGCTTTTGTTTGCCATCCCAAGCCCTCGGCCCACGGGCCTTCCAGACATACAGATGTCGGCAATCGAAGGTACGCAATTGACCCCGCTCATGAGGGCAGCGCACAGCCGTTGCCGTCACTCTAATAAACGTCCTACTAAAAACTCAGAAGCCACCTACAGGTCCCAGTCATATTTCGGCGCTATTTTTAAGCCATTCACCCGGTGCGACATCTCATCACCCGACCTCATGTTGTGGAGACTTGTATGATGAACAGCGCAAATGAATGGCAGACCACACTTCCCGAGTTCCTGCTTGAAGCAGAAACGCTGCTGGCCAAGTCGCAAGAGTGCCTAAACCATCTGCATCTGATTCGTGACGACAGCGATGCCATCGACTGCATGAAGGCCAGCCTGGCCAAACTCGCCGAAAAGGCCGACAGCCTGGCCCTGCAGGTGATCAGCGAATTCTCCCGGCATATCCAGTACGTGATCGCCAATGCGGCAAGCCCGATGCAACTGCATGACCAGGCGTTGGATGCACTGCACGCGTGCTTGACGCTACTCGCTTGGCAACTGGAACTGATCGATGTGCGCACCGGCGAACTGAGTATGGACGAGAGTGAGCAGGCGACATTGATTGCAACCGTCACGCTTCAGATCCCGCAGAAGGATTTCACTTATAAACCGCAGCAGCGTGTACACCACGCCTCTTGAATGGATACCAAGTCGTATTCGAACCTGAAGTTATCCAAAAACGACACGGCTATTAATTGGCTGGAACTGAACCGCGCACACAAAGATATCAATTAGCCATTAACGGTAATAACGATACAACCAAGCAGAAATAATATAACTCCTCACTTCATGAACTCTGGGAATACCGCCCGGAGTATTTGCGCGGTCAATAATCCGGTGAGGCACGGCACCAGGCGACCAACGGTAATAGTGGTGGTACTATGCCCCGCTCGAAGTGACTCAACTTCATCATGCATAAAAACGATTCGATAACGCATCCCAAACAGAGCCCCGTCAGCCCCAGTGACCGGGCTTCCCGCAGCGCACCCTCATTGGCTCCATCCGCTATGTACGCCAGCCTCAAGACACTCATCGCAAGGTCCGCGTCCCGCAGCAATGCACGCCGCTTGATCCTCGCCCTGTGCCTTGGCTCGCTGCTGCTGAGCCTGTGGACCTATGCCAGTTCAGAACCGCTGCCGTTGCTGGTGATTGTGCTTAACCTGGCCACTCTCGTAGTGGTCGGCCTGCAACAATGGCGTTCACGCAAGTCCATCAAGTTCCAGCCCCAGGAACTGGCCGATCGCCTGTTGCAGGTACAGGAAAACGAACGCCATCGTCTCAGCCGTGAACTGCACGACGATATCGGCCAACTGCTCACCGCGGCCAAGCTGCAAAGCGAATGGCTCAAGCGTCGCCTGCCCGACGACCTGCAAAGCCAATGCACGGTGCTGTGCAACACCCTGAATGAAACCCTGGCCAAGGTGCGTGACGTTTCCGCCATCCTCAACCCTCGTCAGCTGGCCAGCCTGGGGCTGGAAGCCAGCCTGCGCGCGCACCTGCTCAAGACCCTGGAAAACACGCCGATTCACTGGAGCCTGGAATGCCAGCAACGGCTGACCGGAATCCCGGAAGAAATGGCGGTGGCGGCCTTCCGCATCACCCAGGAAGCGGTGACCAACATGCTGCGCCACGCCCAGGCGCACAACCTGCTGGTACGCCTGCAACGTTTGCCCGAAGGCCTGTCGCTGACTATCCGCGATGACGGCCAGGGTTTTTCACCGGCCGTCAATCCCGGCCTGGAAGGCCAACGGGGCATGGCCGGCATGTCCGAGCGGATAGATCAGCTTGGCGGTACGTTGTCCGTCAGCAGCCAGCCAGGCAAAGGGACACGGATCGAAGCGCTTTTCCCCTGGGCGCCCCGCGCCCTCGAACGGGCCAGTTCCCCTAAGGTTCTCGAGTGAGCTGCAAATTACTCCTGGTGGATGACCATGCACTGATCCGGGCCGGCGTACGCGCGCTGGTCCAGGACATTCCCGGCTACACGGTGATCGGCGAAGCCAGCGATGGCGAGCAGTTGCTGGAGCAGTTCAGCGCCCTGTTGCCGGATATCGTGCTGCTGGACCTGTCGATGAAGCACACCGGCGGCCTGGACGCCTTGCAGCAGCTCAAGCGCGCCTACCCCAAGAGCAAAGTGCTGATCCTGTCGATGCACACCGACCCGGAACTGATCATGTGCGCGCTGGAGTCCGGCGCCCATGGCTACCTGCTCAAGGACACCACCGCCAACGAGTTGGAACACGCGCTGCTGGCCTTGCGCAACAACGAGCGCTACCTGAGCCCGGCGATCGCCCACACCGTGATCAACCAGGCGCTGGTGCGCAGCCAGGGGCCCACTACTCCCGCCGGCCACAGCCACAACCTCACGGCGCGGCAGTTGGAGATCCTGCGCCTGATCGTGCGCGGCAAGTCCACCCGGGAAATCGCCCACGGCCTGGGCCTGAGCATCAAGACCGTGGAAGCCCACCGCTCGCAAATCATGAAGCGCCTGCAGATTTTCGACGTGGCCGGCCTGGTGCTATTCGCGGTGCGCGAGCAGATCATCAGCCTGGACGACTAGCGGCGACCCCACCGGCAAGTGCACGCGCAAGGCCTTGGGCAAGGCCTGGAAGTGCAGGTCATCGCCCTGCAGCGGCTCGCCATCCAGGTTGATATACAGGCCCTGTGCGACCTTGATGTTCACCCACGGCAGGCGCGCCCGGACGAACATGGTGTCCAGGCCCCAGCCGTTGTTCATCAACTCTCGCAAGGTGCCAACCACTTCCTGGGGCGCCGGCAGGATGCTGACGTCCAGCAGGCCATCGTCGGCCATGGCGCCTGGGCATAGCTCATGCCCACCGCCTGCCTGGCGACCGTTGCCAATGCCCAGCGCGAGCAACTCGCCTTTCCAATGAAAATCAGGGCCATCCAGCTCGGCGTAGGCAGCCTTCAACTCGCTGAACCGCGTCAAACCGGTGAACAGGTAGGCGGCGCCGCCCAGGACTTTTTTCAAATCTTCGGAGGTGTTGGCGGTGACCTGGCTGCCGAAACCGCCGGTGGCCATATTGAGGAAGATCTGCCCACCGACCTGGCCCAGGTCGATGGCCCTGGGTGGCACGTCCAGCAGCGCCAGGGCCTGGTCAGGCTCCAACGGCACGCCGGCAGCCTTGGCGAAATCGTTGGCGGTGCCCAGGGGCATCAGCACCAGGCTGGCGTCGGTCTTGGCCTGGGCCATGGCTTCGGCTACATCGCGCAGGGTGCCATCGCCGCCACCGGCGATGATGTGGGTGTAGCCGTCAGCCAGGGCTTCGTTGACCAGGCGCTGGGCGTCGCCGCCTTCCCAGGTGACCCGTACTGCCAACTCCCCACCCTGCTCGCGCCGGGCCTTCACGGCAGCGCGCACGTCCTCGTTGAGGGCTTGCTTGCCGTGGAGGATCAACAGTGCCTTGGGGCTGGTCATAGCGGGCTTACTCCTGGATTCAAAGGTGCATGAAGGATGTGGACCTTTGGCAGCCGAAAAAAAGCCATGGGTAACGTAAATTAATTGGCCGCCCTAGAAATTGTCCATCGCGTTGCACATCGAGACTTTGCCCACCGGCGTCGGCTCGATCCGCACCCATTGCCTGCCGTCCGCCGGCAACTCGTCGAGCAGGAACGAACAATCCGCCGACATCGACGCCTGCACCATGTAGTCGCGCCCGGGCTTGGGCACAAAAGTCATGGTCTTGGCGCACTGGCGGGAGTATTGCAACCGCCCCAGGTAATGGAACGCGATCGGTTTACCCGCCGGCACCACCAATTCGGACGTGACCGCGCCGGCCCACGAGTAGATCGGCCCGGGGATGCCGAGATTTTCGCCGTTGTGATCGGGGAAACCGGCTTTCACCGAGGCCATCACCCCGGCGCCCGGCACGTTCCAGTCCAGGCAGTCACGCCCCGGCACCGCACGTACCAGGCCGTCGGTGACGACACGCACCCGGGCGGTCTCACCGCTTTGCGGCGGCACGTAGCCGGTGGACAGCGAACGGATGTTCGCCACCTGGCCGCAACCGCCCAGGGCCAGCAACACAACAGGTATCACCATTAACCTTTTCATCAGCCATCCTTTCGCATCGGGGGTGTTTACGGCTGGCGGCAATTCTGCTTGACCGACAGGTGCGGCGCCGGCTCGTAGCTCACGCGCTGCAAGCCGTCAGCGTCCTGGAACAGGAAGTACTTGACGCGGCAGTCCTTGAACATCGCCGAATAACCCTCGGCGCGAAAGCCCTGGCCATCGACCTGCTTGGTCACAGTGTTGTTGCGGCTGACCACGGCGAGCACCTGCTGGTAGCTGTCGCCCATATTCACCCCCGGCTCGCCAGTGACGGCGGCCGACGAGGCGCAACCGCCCAGGGTGGTTGCCGCCAGCACCCATGCGGCGCCGTACAGTCCTTTGCGTAGATCGATCATTCCTTGGTTCCTTTTAGTGATGGATTAGCGGCGGCCTTCGCACACCGGCGATTCGCCGATGCGGCCTTCCTTACACAGGTCCAGGTTGCCCTTGTGGGTAAATCCCGAGTCCTTCATGCAGTAGAAGCGCGTCAACACCTCATCAATCGGCGAGTCGTCGCCCGTCCCCACCAGGTTGGTATAACCGCAGGCGCGCATGGCGCTCTTGACGCCTTCGACGGATACCCCGCTTTTCTGCCATTGGGTAAAAGCCGGTGGCGGTGGTTGAAAGCCCCTGCCCGTACAGCCGATCAGTGAAACAGCGCAAACACTCAACAACAGGCTTCTCGTGAACATGGCGGTCGTCCTCATTGTTTGACTCTCTTAAACACGGCCGCGCCGTCTTTTGTATCGCTCCAGAACGGCTTGCAGAGTTCCCCGCCCTTGCCATAGCAGTTGTGCGCGGTCTTATCGCCACCGAACACTTTCAACCACTCCCATAACCGATTGCTGCCTTCCGGGATCGTACCGCCGGTACCGGCGTTAAACCCTACCAGCGGTGCTCGGGCGACGGGGTCGAAATTATGATTCTGGTACTGCAGCGCCATCGCATCACGCTGCTCCACGGAACTGAATACGGAACGGTTCTGCAATACCCCCAACAGCGAATCGGCCTTTTGCACCGAGTAGGCCGCACCGAAGAAGTTCATCGAGGTTTGGCCCAGCATGCCTGCGTTTGCCCGGTCACGAGCCAACGATTCCATGGCACTGCCCGTGGTCAATGTGCCGCGGCTGTGGCCGTCGATGTGCAATCCGCTTTGGCCGAACTGGACCATATATTCCTTGGTCTGCACAGCAGCGTTGGACAAGCCCCAGAAATCATTTTCGAGATTCTTCTGATACGCCGCGATCATCAACTCGGACGTGAAGTTGTTGGCTTTCTCGAAATGGATCAAATACTGCGGCCCGGTATCGGCAGAGCTGTGTTGATCGGCATATTTGGCCGCGCCATCGATGTCGTTGAAGATACCGTTGTTGGCAATGTGTACCTTACCATCCGGCCCGGGCTTGAGATTGCGCTTTTCTTCGTCGCTCAACTCGCGGCGCTGAACATTGCCTTTGTCGTCCAGCAGCGCCTTGCCATTCTCATCCTTCAACACCTCATACACCCGCGCCTTCTCAAGGAAGATCTTGCGATACGCCTCATCCGCCAACAGCGACACCTGGTTATAGAACTCACGCTTGATCTCCTGCTCTGCCTCGACCTTGCGCCCCATCTCCGCCACGTCCAGACGCTCCACGGCAACATGGGCAGCCTCGGTATTGCGGTTGAGGTTGGCAATCGTCTGGTCGACGCTCATGCCGGCGACCACGCGCTGGCGCTCGGCATTGGTGATGACCAGGGTGCCGGCGCTGATCGCGCTGCGGGTATCGCTGGCGGCGGAGTCGGAGTCCGAGCCGTTGGCGAGGCTGTTGGCGAGCAGCGCCTTGGCCGTGCCGAGCTTGCCGTCGAGCATGTCCGAATTGAGTTCCACCCCGGAAGTCTTGACGCTGGCTTCGGACACGTTATGGATGTCGGCCACGGTCAATGTGCCGGTGGTCAGGTTGTTCTTGCCGTCGGTAATGGCCTTGTCGGAACTGGCGATCACGCCGCCCTTGAGGTCGGTGTTGCCACGCACGTTGAGGTCGAATCCACCGTCGCCGGCGCGGATGCCCGATTGCTCGATGACGCTGGCGAAGTTGGACTTCTGCTGGGTATTGCTGGAGCTGAAGCTGGCCGTCGCCGCACCCGCGCACACCGGCGGGATGCAGATGCTGATGCCGGCACTCATGCTCTTCTGTTTGGAGGCAAATGTGCTGGTGTCTTGCAGGCTCTCGATGTTCAGGTCGCCGCCGACATCGGCCTTGACCTTGTCGGCCGAGACCACCGCACCGCGCAGGGTGGTGTCCTTGCCGGAGATCAGGCTGGCCTGGTTGCCTGCTGTCACGTGGGTGTTGCTCCACACCAGGTCGTTGCCATCGGCATTGCCGCGGCTCTGGGAGGCTGAAGCGTTGAAACTCAGGCCGTTTTTCTCGCTGCCGAAAGAGATACCAATCCCCAGGCTGCCGTTCACGCTCTTATTGGTGCTGTGCTGCTCGATGGTGTTCTGCGCACCCGCCAGCAGGATATTGCCGTCGGCCTTGAGCAACGCATCGTTGCCGGCAGTGATCTGGCTGCCCTGCACGGTCAGGTCGTTGTTGCGCGTGCCGCCGGTGGCCACAATCGACACATCGTGCCCCGCCGCCACCGTCGAGCCGGCCGCTGTGTTGGAAGTCTGCTCGCTTTTGTTCTCGCTCTTGTTCATGCCCAAGGCGATGCTCAAGTTGATCCCGCCCGCCGCGGCCGGGTCGGCCATCACTTGGGTGTGGGCTTCACTGGCGGCCCACGCGGTGTTCAGCGCGGCGAGGGTTTTCATGCGCTTGTCGTCGGTACGCTCAGCGGCCTTGTTCATGCGCTGGCCGGTTTGCACGGCGTTCACGATCGGGTTGGTCAGGGTCAGGCTCACGCCGGTCTGCTTGAAGCGCTGCTCCTGTTGCTGCGCAGCCAGATTGCGCGCTTCGAGGATATTGACCTCGGATGCGTCAATCGACACATCGCCCTTGGGCGCACTCACATTGCTGCCAACCTGGCGGTATTCGCCGCCCGCGCTGATCAGCACATTGCCGTCGGTGGACCCGACGCTGCTGGCGGCGGCCGTGGTCTGCTGGCTGCTGTCCTTGTTGGTCTGCTGCTGCGAGCCGATGGTGACGGCAATCGCGCCGCCGCTGAACATGCCGCTGGTCTTCACGTCCTTGGTGTGTTTCTCGTCGAGCGTCTCGGTACCCGCCAATACCTTGATGTCATTGCCCGCCACCAGCGCCGTGCCCGAGGTCGAGACCACGTTGCTGCCGGTGAGGGTGATGTTGTTGCCCGCCTGCACCACCGCTTGCTCGCCGCTGAAGGTCGAGCCTTGCGCGGTGGTCTGGGCGACCGTATCGCGGGTGGTGGTGGTCTTGCTGGAGAACAGGCCGTTGCTGCCCTTGACCTTGTGCGCCTCGTCCGCACTGTTGAAGCGCTCGCCGGCCTCGACGTTGATGTCGCGCACCGCGCTGACCGACACCGCGCCCGCGTCACTGTTGACCAGCGCACCGCGTGCCTGCACGTCACGCCCGGCGCCCAGGCGGATATCGCCGTTGGCCTGCACCGAACTGCCGACCTCATTGCGCCCGGCTTCCTTGCGCCAGTTGTCGCCGTCCCATTGGTTGGCCTGGGTGTAGGACTCTTTCACGGTGCTCAAGGTGACGTCGTTGCCCGCCACCAGCGCGGTCTTGCCGCCCACACCGGTGTTGCTGACCTGAGCCGCTTGCAGGTTGATGTCATTGCCCGCCGTGGCAATCAGGTTTGCCGCCGGGGCCGACACGTACAGCCCGGCCACCCGCGACAACGCGGTGCGGGTGCCCTGCTCGCTGGCGCTGTCGGTGGTGATCGAGCGCACGTTGATGTCATTGCCGGCGCTCAACGCCAGGCGACTGTTGGCGCTGATCAGGCCGCCGATGTTGTTCAGGTCCTGGCTGGCATTGAGCGACACATCGTTGCCCTGGATGCGGCCGCCGAGATTGTTGAGATTCTGCACGCTGATGGTCACACCGTCGCGCCCGGCCAGGCTGCCCGAGTTGACCAGGTCACCGCGCACATCCAGATTCAAGGTGCGCCCGGCCATCAACGCGCCCGAGCCGTCCACATCGCCTTCGCGAACCCGCACATACACTTGCGGCACCAGCACCTGGCGCACTTCGCCGCTGGCCAGGGTGACGTCCCTGGACACCAGCCACACGATGTCGCTGGTCAACTGCGCCATTTGCCCGGCGGTCAGCGCCACGCCCGGGATCAGTTTCCACTGCTCGGCCAGGGTGACGGCGCTGTCGATCATGCCGCGATATTGCGCTTCGTCGCTGGCGTAACCATCGACAAACCGGCGCCCGGTGAGTTGCGCGACTTGTTCGCGGATCAGCTTCTGCTCGTAGAAGCCGTCGCCCAACCGTTGCTGGGTGGCGGCCGGATCAAGGTTCAGGCGGTCGAGCATATAGTCCGACGACAACCACCGTCCGTAATTGGTAAAACGCGGATCCGTCTCCACCAGATAGCCAGCCGTACTGTTGGGGTTGGTGCGGAACAGGCTGCTGTCCGGCAGGTCGGGGTTGAACCCGCCGGTACGGATCTGCTCCACCGCGCCTGCACCGTTCTGTTGGGTCAATGCCTGCACCTGGCTGATCGGGCTGACGGTGTGGGTTCTGCCCGCACCGGCAAGCTCACCGGTACCGCGGGTGGTATCGCCGACGCTGGCCATTACCCGCGCACCCAACTGTGTGCCGCTGCCATTGATGGTCGCGTATTCGGTAAATACCGTCGGTTTGAGGGCAATCTGCTCGATCGAGGGCGCAGGCTTATAAGCCGTGACGCTGGTCCCCTGGCGATCACGCCCCTTGCGTTGGATGCGATAGAAGTTGGTCAGGGTGCCACTGTCGGTGGTAATCCGTTCGCCGGTCACTTCGGTGTTGTCCACACGGCCCACACTGGCCGTCAGGGCCTGGCCGGCGATGATCCGGCTTTTGTCGTTGAGCAGGTGGTCGGCAGTCAGGTTGATGGCGCCACCTGCGAGCATTTGCCCAGGGTCGGAACTGACGATCCGGGTCTCGGTCACCGTGCGGTCGTAGTTATAGAGGTTCCAACGATCCTTGCGCCCTTCCGGGGTCACCAGGTACCGCACCTCATCCTTGTAGGTCGAGATCTGCGAAGGCGTGTAGCGGTTGGTCGAGCCCGACAGTTGGTATTCCTGCAGTGCCTCATTGGAGACGAGTACCCGCTCGGTGGCGAAATGTTCATTGGTGTTGCTGATGAGCCGGGCATTGGCACTCAGGCTGCCCAGCGCTTCAATCGTGGCGCTGGCATTGCTCAGCGCCTGGGCCTGGCCGGTGGCGTGGTCATCGACATCCAGTGTGCTACCGATCACCAGGTCGCCGGCACTGAAGATCAAGCCGTGCTCACGGTTATCGAGAGTCTGGCTGGCGATATCCAGGCGGTTGCGCGCGGCGATGGTGGCTGCCGTCGAACCTTCCACGCTGTTCGTGACGTTGGTGGCGGCAATCGACAAGTGATCACCGTATATACGCCCCGTGCCGAGGTTGTTCAGGGTCGCGGCGCTCAGGCGCGTGGCCTCGCCGTCGATCAGGCCGCGGTTGTCGAGTTGATTGAGCGCATTGACCCGGACCCGGCGGGCACTGATCGAACCGCTGGCGGTGTTGTCGAGTGCGCTGGCGTTGAGCTGCAACCCATCGCCCGCCTGGAAACTACCCTGGTTGGTCAAAAGCCCAGCCGTTTCTACAGACAGGTTGCCATTGGCCTGGAAAAGGCCGGTGTTGACGAAATCATGGCTCAGCTTGAACGCCAGGTCTCTCAGGCTCAGGGCTTTACCGCTGCCACTGTAGCTGGCGCTGTCGACCTGCAGCGACTGGCCCGCAATCAGCGTGCCCGTGCCGTTATTCAAGGCCTGGCGCTTCTGCGCAAGGTCGCGGTCAGTCACGCTCAGCACGCTGCCGGCCGAGATAATGCCCTGGTCGTTATCCAGCGCACCGCTGCCCGTGATGCTCAACGCCGCATCGGCAACCAGCGAGCCGCCGCGGTTATCGAGGGTATCGACGTTCATCTCGACGCCCAGGCCCTTGATGCCTTGGTTGGCGCCCTGGGTCGAACGGTTATCCGCACTGGCGGCAGTCAGCAACAGATGACCATCGGCACGCAACAGACCCGACTGGTTGCTCACCTGTCCGGCGCCAACAGCCAGACTGCCGGCGCTACCGATAAACCCTTGGTCATTGATCAACTGGCCGGTACGCACCGTGACGTCACGCTGCCCAAGAATGCCGCCGGTGCTGCCGGAATTACGGTTGCTGAGTTGCTGGCCATGGGTATCCACCCACAGGTTCGACTTGGCTTGCACGATGCCGCCGTCGTTGTTCAGTACACCACTATCGAGTGTCAGCGTATCGCTGGCGTCGAGGGTGCCCTGGGCGTTGTCCAGTCGCTGGCCTTGCGTATCCAGCAGCAGTTGGGCCCCCGTGATGACGCCGCCTGTGTTGTTCAAACCTTGTGCGTTGAGGGTCAAGGCTTTGGCGGCCTCAAGGCGGCCGCCACGGTTATCGAGCACGGCAGCATCGCTGTCGAGGATCAGGTCGCCCGCCACCGAGCCCAGGGTGCCGCCCTGGTTCAACAGGCTGTTGGCCCTGACTGTCAGGGTTTGGGCGGCGGCGACGGTGCCCTTGGCGTTGTTCAATTGCGCGGCGTTGATATCCAGCACACCGCCCGCGGTGACCTGCCCGCGCTGGTTATCGAGGTTGCCGCCGTTGAGGGATAGATTCGCGGCGGTCACCAGCTTGCCGTTGCTGTTATCCAGCGCATCCTGTGCCGTTATGTACAGGTCACCGCCATCACCGGACTGCACCAGGCCATCCGCGTTGCCCAGGGTCTTGGCGCTCACATCAAGGCGACCACCGCTGGACAGGATGCCGCCATGGTTGTCCAGATTGCGCGCGAGGGTCACCCGCATGCCCGCCTTGCCGGTCTGCACCCACTTACCGGCGACGTTGGACATATCCATGGCGACGATGCCGATATGCGCCGCGCCCACCTGTGCAACATCGCTGAACAAGGTTTGACTGGCATTGGCCGTCAGCGATTGAGCGGCGGTGACGTGGCTGCGGCGCAGGTCCAGATGGCCAGCGGTGCTGTTCAGTTCGACCGTGCCAGCCGATGTCTGACTGTCACTCAGGTCGACCTGGGCGGCAGTGGCCTTCATGGTTTGCGCCGCCAGGTTCTGGCCCTTGGCCGTGAGGGTGCCGGCCGACGTCAGGGTCAGCGAACCGCTGCTGCCCAATTTACCCGTGCTGTCTACACCTGCGGCGAGTGCAGAGCCGGCATCGCTGCGAATCGCCGAATTCGCGCCTTTGGCGCTCAGGCGGGTATCGCCCTGGGCAGACACGATGCCCTTGTTGTCGATATTGCCCGCCGTCTCCAAGGCCAGGTTACCCTGGGCGAACAGCGTGCCGTTGTTATCGATGCCTTTGTCGGCCTGAGCGGTCAGGTGCGTGGCGCTGCTGATCTGGCCCTGGTTCTCGATACGCCCATCGCTGCCGATGACCACTTCACCGGCACTGGAACCGATCTGTCCGGCATTGCGTACACCGACACCAGCGCCGGTGCCTACCAGGGTGATCTTGCCGGCGTACATGCCTCCCAACTGTGCCACGTCGATGGCCACGGCGGGGGCGTCGGCCGGGTTCTGGCCTGCTGCGCCGGTCTTGATAGTCAAGTCTTTGGACCAGATGCCCGCGTTCACTTCGACCGTGCGCGCGATGATCTCGGTGTAGTCGGCGCGAGTGGCGTCAAGGCCCGCGCCGCCGATGCTGACCTTGCCCCCAGAGACTTGATAGCCGGTAATCAAACCGTTCTCGAACTGCGCCCGCCCGGTAGTCAGCGTCGCGCGGTCAGCGTTGATAAAACCGCAGCCATCGCAGGCGATGCCGGAGGGGTTGGCAATCACTACCTGGGCCTTGGAACCCGCCACTTCGACAAAACCGCGCAACTGGCTGGGGTTGCTCGAATTGACCTCGTTGAGAATCACCCGTGCGCTGCCGTTGGCCAGCGCGCGGTTGCCTTCGACCCAGCCGCCCAGTTGGGTCTGGCTGTTGGTGACGGCGTTATTGAGGATCACGCCGCGCTTGTCGACGTCGAACTGCTGGTAAGTGTTGCGCGATACGCCTGCCCCGCTTGGCGTGGTGATGTTGACCACAGGCGCCCCGTTGCCCGCCGCGCCGATGCTCGGGCGCTGGCCTGCAGGGGCCGAACCGTCAGCCACAACCTGGGCCTGGGCCGGCATGACCAGCGCAACCCAGCCCATGCCCACCATCAGCGCAAAGCGCAAGGGCGTGAGTGTGGCCACGGCACCGCCGGCCCGGCCAACGCTACCCGTGGTGCCGGGTGCCTTGCTGGCACTCTTGACGTTTTCCGCCACGACCATCAACAGGCCGCGAGCCTTGTTAAACACAATTCGATATAGCTGCTTATTCATGCAAATCCCTTGCGCGGTGGCTGGTCAGAGCGCGTGAAGAGGTAACGGGTGGCTGGCAAACCAGGCTTGCGCCTCCAGGTCGAGCACGGCGATGCCCTGGAAATCGATGACGCGCAAACCGCGTTCTTCGCCCTTGTGGTACAGCGCGCGGAAGATCCTTCCAGGCCACAGGCGACGGCGCAGCAAACTGCTGATGCGCCGGGTGTGACCAAACGGCGCGACCCAGTCGTTGATCCACAGGCGGTCGCCACTGTCCCAGTCCGCCGCCGGCAGGCACACCGCAGGTTCGCGCAGATAGCGCGCCTCGGCCTCGGCACTGAGGTTCAACCACGACATGAAAAACACCGGCTGCCCGGCTTCACTGATCAAGATGAACTGGCGCCGCTTGATCGCCGGCAGCAACAAGGTCGACAGGCTGTGCAACGGCGCATCGCGATGGGCCGCCGAGTGCATCCACAGCCACACCGCCGAGCCCAGCACCTGGGCTTCGTCGATGGCGCTATCGGCGCGCTCGGGAGCAAGCACCTCCAAGGTGTCGTGATGCATGCTGGGCTCCTTCAAAACGACCAGTTGGCGCTGAAGCCACTGGTCACGTCGGCGGTCTGGAAGCCCTTGGGTTTTTCCAGGGGTTTGCCGGTGTAAATGTCATAGGAAAATTGCTTGTAGCCCCCGCGCAGGCCCACCACCGCACCAGCCAGGCGCCGGCCCGAAAGGTACTGGGTGGAATGCCCGCCGACTTCGCCGTAATCCACGCCCAGGTACAGTTCCTGGCCGGTGTTGGCCAGGCTCAGGCCCAGGTCGTTGCTGAACGTCCAGCCGCGTTCGGCCGACAGGATCTGCTCGCCGTCGAAGCCGCGCACGGTGTAGCGCCCGCCAATTGAAAAGCGGTCCTGGGGGATCAACGGTGTACGGTTCCACTGCCCGCGCCAGCCAGCGACGTAACGCAGACGTTGATCCGACAGGGTGAACGGCACCTGCAATTGCGCGTTGGCGGTGATGATCTGCGAACGCGAGGTGCCTTCGCCGTTTTCCTCTTCAGGCGCACGCAGCGCATCACGGGCACCGGTGCCACGGCGATAACCGACACCGAGGTCGAGGGTGTTGGCGCCGATGAATTCACGGTGATTGATCCCGGCCTGCCAACCGGCCATGCGGCGACGTTGCAGTTCGATTTCGGTGTCTTCGATGTAGTTGCTGGACGTACGACTCCAGCCACCGACCGACACAGTGGTCTTGCGCACCGCGTCGCGGTAGATCACCCGTGACAGCTGCACCTCGTTGGTCCGGCTGCGGCCACTGTAGGAATAGGCCTGGTTCACCCCGGCAATCGTCTGGTGGTAGTCATACTCGCTGGACGTCAGGCTCAGTTGCCAGTAGTCGTAGGGCACCGAGTAGTGCACGGTGTGGCCTTTCGAACCACGGTCACCGCTCTGACCGCCGCCCAGGTCGTGGTTGAAACTGATGTAGAACAGGTCATTGAGGGTCGCCAGGTTATCCAGCGACAGAGCGACGTTGCCCTGATACTTGCCGGTCTGCTTGCTGCCGGAGTCATCCACCGACAGGCTTACGCGTACTGGAATCGCCTGCTTCCAGGCAATCACGACATCACTCTCCCCCGGCTGCGCATCCGCGCCCTCGGCTGGCGTGATCTGCACATCGGCTTCGGCGGTGGGCACGCGTTTGAAGTTTTCCAGCGCCTGTTCGATGTCGCGCAGGTTGAGCACATCGCCAGGCGACGCGGGCATGGCGTTCCAATAGTTGGCGCGCGTGGAGGTGCCCGGTGCAAAACGGATGTGCTTGATGCGTCCGGGCACCAGCACCAGCGCCAGCGTGCCCTGGTTCAAGTCCTGGGGCTGGGCGAGGACGCGAGTGGTGATGAAGCCCTTGGCGATGATCGCGTTCTGGATGCGCTTCATCGTCAGGTTGATCCCGGCGGAGCCGACGCATTGCCCCTGCACCGGATCGTCGCTCGGGTTGGCGGCACGCAAGGCCCACTGGAAATCTTCGGACTGGTCGCCGCCAAGGACCACACGGTCGATCTTGAAGCACGGCGTTTCATTGCGCGGCAGACGCAGAGTGCCGGAGCTGTCTTGCGGAGTTTCGAGACGGACGTCGGGGGACGGTTCCAACTGCTCGCGCTGGGCACGTTCACGTTGTTGTTGCAGGAGCAGTTGCTGGGCGGGCGCTTGAGGCTCAGCGGCCAGTGTCGCTGCACTGGCAAGCAAACCGACAAGGGAGCAGGTGGCGACGCAAGACTGCAGCAAAACAGAGGGTTTTGTTCTAGGTGAAGCGTCGAAAGACATTTCGCATCCTTGTGAGTGAAACTTCCTACATGCGCAGGTTGGTCACCACAAAGACATAAAAGTGCCATCAGGGTGTATGGCCCTGTGACACATTTCGCAAAAAAAGGCCGCCTTGGACACCTTCATTTTTTTCTTGAAGGCTCTACTTCAAGGCTTTTAGGGTATCTCAGCGAATTTGCCAACAATTCGTTTTTGTACTGTTTTGTTGTAGAAGGGCTCAGCCCCCTGCAAGTTGATGGCGGTACTAACAGACATCAGCTCTTGTGCAGCTTGCTCATCAACTGCGCCTCAGCCTGGGTCAAGCCGCAAGACTGCGTCAATTCATCCACCGTAGCCCCCATGCCCACCAGCTTCGCCGCCTGGGCAAACGAAAGGCTCGAAGGGTCGCGTTGCTCGATCTGCGCCAGCTTGTCCGGCAACGGCGCAAGAATGGCGCGCAATTCGTGCACCTCATCCCCCACCCTCACCGCACTCTGCTGGTAATGATCGACCCGCTTGACCAACTCCAGGATGCGCCGGTCACGCACCGCATCACGCTCGGCCTGTTGCAACAACAGTTCGCGCTGCTGGCTCACATGGCGCAGCAGAAATGCCAACGTCCCGGCCCACAACAGGGCCAGGACAATCACCGCAGCCTCAAGGAACAATCAGATACTCTCCAGTTCCGACCACTCTTCTTCGCTCATCATCTTGTCCAGCTCAACCAGAATCAGCAGTTCGCCGTTCTTGTTGCACACGCCCTGGATGAACTTGGCGGACTCTTCGTTACCCACGTTCGGCGCGGTTTCCACTTCCGATTGGCGCAGGTAGACCACTTCGGCCACGCTGTCGACCATGATCCCGACCACTTGCTTGTCGGCCTCGATGATGACGATACGCGTGTTGTCGTTGACCTCGGTCGGTACCAGGCCGAAACGCTGGCGGGTGTCGATCACCGTCACCACGTTGCCGCGCAGGTTGATGATGCCCAGCACGTAGCTCGGCGCACCCGGTACCGGGGCGATTTCGGTGTAGCGCAGCACTTCCTGCACGCGCATCACGTTAATGCCGTAGGACTCGTTGTCCAGTTTGAAGGTTACCCATTGCAGGATCGGATCATCCAAACCTTGTGCGGACGCTGACTTGTTCATACCCCTGACCCCTTCAAGATTGGCCACGCACCAGCGTGGACCTTATTGTTCAATCAACTGCGTTTAGTAACCGGCATCGTTTTGACGGCACCACTGGCGATCAACTCGGCCAGTTCGGCGACGTCGAGCAACGCGCACATGTGTTCGATCACGGTGCCCGCCAGCCAAGGCCGTTGGCCCCGGTGGCTGCGCCATTTGATTTCGTTCGGGTCCAGGCGCAACGAGCGGCTGACTTGATGCACCGCCAGCCCCCACTCGTAGCCCTGCACCGAGATCACGTATTGCAAGCCCTGGCGGAAGTCGTCGCGGTAGCGGTCGGGCATGACCCAGCGCGCGGTATCCAGCACCTTCAGGTTGCCGGCCTGGCTCGGCAGGATGCCGAGGAACCACTCCGGCTGCCCGAACAGCGGCGTCAGTTCCTGACCTTCCAGGGAATAGATCGAGCCCAGGCACACCAGCGGCACCGCCAGCGTCAAACCGGCGACGTCGAACAACAGGCATTCGAACGGCTCGGCGGCCCAGCTCGGGCGATCATCACCGGTGACCGGCGGCGGTGTGATGCTCGGCGGCAGGTGCACTTCCACCACCGGCTCGACCACTGCCGGGATCGCCACCGCCGGCATAATCGGCACCACGACCTGCGCATCCCGGGCTTGTTCTTCCAACACCGCCAACTGGAATTCATCCAGCGCGGCTTCTGGCTCGACAGCAGGCTCCAGTACCAGGATCGGTTCCGGCAGGGCTTCCTCGGTCGCGTCCTGCAGCAGGGCATCCAGATAGGATTCCAGTGCCAGTTGCGGCCGGGTCTTGAGTTCGACGGGACGGTTCATCACGCCACCTGCGCCACAAGCTGCTGGGACAGCAGGTGTTTGAGCAACGCGCGGTAGGCCAGTACGCCACGGCTTTTCGGGTCGAACTGCGACGGCGCCAGGCCGGCGCGGCTGGCGTCACGCAGGCGCGTGTCCACCGGGATATAGCCGTTCCAGATGGTGTCAGGGTAGGCATCGCGCAATACGCGCAGGGTGCCGAGGGACGCCTGGGTGCGGCGGTCGAACAGGGTCGGCACGATACTGAACGGCAGCGCCTGTTTGCGCGAACGGTTGATCATCGCCAGGGTGCTGACCATGCGCTCCAGGCCTTTGACGGCCAAATGCTCGGTCTGCACCGGGATCACCAGTTGCTGGCTGGCCGCCAGGGCGTTGACCATCAGCACGCCGAGCAATGGCGGGCTGTCGATGATCGCGTAGTCGAAGTCCTGCCACAGTTGCGCCAGGGTCTTGGCGATCACCAGGCCTAGGCCGCTCTGCCCCGGCGACTGGCGCTCCAGGGTGGCCAGCGCGGTGCTGGACGGCAGCAGCGAAATGCTCTCGTTACTGGTGGGCAACAGCAGTTGCCCGGGCAGATCGGCCGGCACACTGCCCTTGTGCAGGAACAGGTCGTAGTTGCTGTGTTCCAGCGCATCCGGGTCGTAGCCGAAATAGCTGGTCATGGAGCCGTGAGGGTCCAGGTCCACCACGACCACACGCTTGCCCGCCTCGGCCAGCAAGCCGGCTAAGGCGATGGAGGTGGTGGTCTTGCCGACTCCACCTTTTTGATTGGCAACTGCCCAGACTCTCATTCGGTTGGTTCCTCCCGGCAGGCACAGGCGCGACCGAGACATTGCATGGGGTTATTGAGCCGGCGACGGAGAATTGACGGCACTCTGTCGAACCGGCGGTTTTACCGGGGCCGGTGCAGTTTGTGTGCCAGCCCGCTTCAAGGCCGCATCCGGTGTTGCATTGGCGGTGCCGGTGCCGGTCAGGCTGCGGCGCACATCCAGGTTGCGCGACACCACCAGCACCACCCGACGGTTACGCGCGCGGCCTTGCGCCGTGGCGTTGTTGGCCACCGGCTGGAACTCACCGTAGCCCACCGACGCCAGGCGTCCAGGGTTGACGCCCTGCATCGCCAGCATCCTGACGATGCTCGCCGCTCGTGCCGACGACAGCTCCCAGTTGGTCGGGTACTGCGCGGTGCTGATCGGAACGTTGTCAGTGAAGCCTTCGACGTGGATCGGGTTCTCGAACGGTTTGAGGATCGCCGCCACTTTGTCGATGATGGTGAATGCCTGGTCGCTGGGCATCGCATCGGCGCTGGCGAACAGCAGGCTGGAGTTCAACTCGATCTCCACCCACAACTCGTTGCCGCGCACGGTCATCTGGTTGGAGCTGATCAAGTCGCCAAACGCGGCACTGATGTCGTCGGCGATGCTTTTCAGCGGGTCGCTGGTGCCGCCCACGCCGGCGGCGGTTTCATCGCTGTCGTTGACCAGCGGCTTGGCCGGGGTCACGGTCTTGGGCCGTTCTTCACCAATAGGGATCGGCTTGAGCGCACGGTCGGCATCGTTGAACACGCCGATCAGCGCCTGGGAAATGACTTTGTACTTGCCTTCGTTGATCGACGAGATGGAGTACATCACCACGAAAAACGCGAACAGCAGGGTGATGAAGTCCGCATAGGACACCAGCCACCGCTCGTGGTTGACGTGTTCTTCAGGCTCGCGACGGCGACGGCTCACAATGCATACCTCCCATCAATCCATGAAGCCCTGGAGCTTCAATTCGATGGAACGCGGGTTCTCGCCCTCGGCGATCGACAGGATGCCTTCGAGCAGCATCTCGCGATAACGCGACTGGCGCATGGCAATCGACTTGAGTTTGCTGGCCACCGGCAACAGCACCAGGTTGGCACTGGCCACGCCGTAGATGGTGGCGACAAACGCCACGGCAATGCCGCTGCCCAGTTGCGAGGGGTCGGCCAGGTTGCCCATCACGTGGATCAGGCCCATCACCGCACCGATGATGCCGATGGTCGGCGCGTAGCCGCCCATGCTTTCGTAGACTTTGGCGGCGTTGATGTCGCGGCTTTCCTGGGTGTAGAAATCCACTTCCAGAATGCTGCGGATCGCTTCCGGCTCGGCACCGTCCACCAGCAGTTGCAGGCCTTTGCGCGCGTAGCTGTCGGGCTCGGCATCGGCCACGCCTTCCAGGCCCAGCAGACCTTCCTTGCGCGCGGTGAGGCTCCAGTTGACCACGCGGTCGATGCCACCGGGCAGGTCCACGCGTGGCGGGAAAATGATCCATATCAGAATCTGCATGGCGCGCTTGAACGAGCTCATGGGCGATTGCAACAACGCCGCGCCCACGGTGCCGCCGATCACGATCAGCGCCGCCGGGCCGTTGGCCAGGGCGCCGAGGTGCCCGCCCTCGAGGTAGTTGCCGCCGATGATCGCGACAAACGCCATGATGATGCCGATCAGGCTCAGTACATCCATCAGAGGCAGGCCTCCACCAGATGCTTGCCGATGTCGTCCAGGCTGTAGACGGCGTCGGCCAGGTCCGCCTTGACGATGGCCATGGGCATGCCATAGATCACGCAGCTGGCTTCGTCCTGGGCCCAGATGGCACTGCCGCCCTGCTTGAGCAGGCGCGCACCTTCACGGCCGTCGGCGCCCATGCCGGTGAGCACCACCGCCAGAACTTTGTCACCGTAGGACTTGGCTGCCGAACCGAAGGTGATGTCCACGCACGGCTTGTAATTCAGGCGTTCGTCGCCCGGCAGGATTTTGATCGCGCCACGGCCGTCGACCATCATCTGCTTGCCACCGGGGGCCAGCAGCGCCAGGCCAGGGCGCAGGATGTCGCCATCCTCGGCTTCCTTGACGCTGATGCGGCACAGCTTGTCCAGGCGCTCGGCGAAAGCCTTGGTGAACGCCGCCGGCATATGCTGGATCAATACGATCGGCGCCGGGAAGTTGGCCGGCAATTGGGTCAATACGCGTTGCAGCGCAACCGGGCCGCCGGTGGAGGTGCCGATGGCGACCAGCTTGTAGGCCTTGCGCTTGGGTGCGGGCGAATGCGAAGACGCAGGCGCCGCCGTGCGAGCGGGTGCCACCGCAGGCCGTGCCACCGGCGCAGGCGCAGGGCGCGCAAACGACGATGTCGGTGCCGCTGGAGCCGGTGCTGGCGCAGCGGTTGGCGCAGGCGCGCTGAACAGGCTGCGACGATTACTGCGCGAAATGCTGTGCACTTTCTCGCAGAGCATCTGCTTGACCTTCTCGGGGTTGCGCGAGATGTCTTCGAAATTCTTCGGCAGGAAGTCCACCGCGCCGGCGTCCAGCGCATCCAGGGTGACCCGGGCGCCTTCGTGCGTCAGCGAGGAAAACATCAGGACCGGGGTCGGGCAGCGTTGCATGATGTGCCGGACTGCCGTGATGCCATCCATCATCGGCATCTCGTAGTCCATGGTGATCACGTCCGGTTTCAACGCAATGGCTTGATCAATCGCCTCTTTGCCGTTGGTGGCCGTGCCGACCACCTGGATCGTTGGATCGGCGGAAAGAATTTCCGAGACGCGGCGGCGGAAGAAACCCGAATCGTCCACCACCAGGACCTTGACTGCCATAAACACTCCGTTAGGCGGGGCGGGCACTACCGCCCTGCCCCACCAGAATCAAATACGCCGAGCGGCGTAACGCTTGAGCATGCTCGGAACATCGAGAATCAGCGCGATCCGACCGTCACCGGTGATGGTCGCACCCGACATGCCCGGGGTTCCCTGCAGCATTTTGCCCAAAGGCTTGATGACCACTTCTTCCTGGCCAACCAGTTGATCGACGACAAAGCCGATGCGCTGGGTGCCCACGGAGAGAATCACCACATGGCCTTCGCGCTGCTCTTCATGCTTGGCCGATGCCACCAGCCAGCGCTTGAGGTAGAACAGGGGCAATGCCTTGTCGCGCACGATCACCACTTCCTGGCCGTCCACCACGTTGGTGCGCGACAGGTCGAGGTGGAAGATTTCGTTGACGTTGACCAGCGGGAAGGCGAACGCCTGGTTGCCCAGCATCACCATCAGGGTCGGCATGATCGCCAGGGTCAACGGCACCTTGATGACGATCTTGGAGCCCTGGCCCTTGGTCGAGTAGATGTTGATCGAGCCGTTGAGCTGGCTGATCTTGGTCTTCACCACGTCCATGCCGACGCCACGGCCGGACACGTCGGAAATCTCGGTCTTGGTCGAGAAGCCCGGGGCGAAGATCAGGTTGTAGCACTCGGTGTCGGTCAGGCGGTCGGCGGCGTCCTTGTCCATCACGCCGCGCTTGACCGCGATGTTGCGCAATATGGTCGGGTCCATGCCTTTGCCGTCGTCAGTGATCGACAGCAGGATGTGGTCGCCCTCTTGCTCGGCAGCCAGGATCACCTTGCCGTTGCGCGACTTGCCCGAGGCTTCGCGCTCTTCCGGGGTTTCCACGCCGTGGTCCACGGCGTTGCGCACCAAGTGGACCAGCGGGTCGGCGAGGGCCTCGACCAGGTTCTTGTCGAGGTCGGTTTCTTCGCCCACCAGTTCCAGGTTGATTTCTTTCTTCAGCTGACGCGCGAGGTCGCGAACCAGGCGCGGGAAGCGCCCGAAGACTTTCTTGATCGGCTGCATCCGCGTTTTCATCACGGCGGTCTGCAGGTCGGCGGTCACCACGTCGAGGTTCGACACGGCCTTCTGCATGGCTTCATCGCCGCTGCTCAGGCCCAGGCGCACCAGGCGGTTACGCACCAGTACCAGTTCGCCGACCATGTTCATGATGTCGTCCAGGCGCGCGGTATCCACCCGCACGGTGGTCTCGGCTTCACTGGCAGGCTTCTCGGCTGCCGGTGCCGGGGCGGCGCGCGCCGGAGCAGGTGCGGCGGCCGGGGCCGGTGCTGGCTTGGCGGCTGGAGCAGGCGCAGCGGCCTTGGCGGCGGCCGGTGCAGCTGTCGCAACCGCAGCGGCCGGGGCCACTTCACTGAACTTGCCCTTGCCGTGCAATTCGTCCAGCAGGGATTCGAACTCGTGATCGGAGATCAGCCCATCGCCCGCAGGAGCGGCACTGGCAGCAGCCGGTGCCGCAGCCGTGGCGGCGACTTCCGGCAAGGCGTCGGCCGCGAAGGTGCCCTTGCCATGCAGTTGGTCGAGCAATGCCTCGAATTCATCGTCGGTAATATCGGTGCTGGCGCTGGCCGCCGGTGCATCCGCAGCCGCAGCGGCGGGTGCCACGGCGTCGGCCGCGAACTGGCCTTTGCCATGCAACTGGTCGAGCAGCGATTCGAACTCAGCGTCGGTGATGTCTTCGCTGGTCGGTGCGGCGACCGGCGCGGCCGGTGCTTGCGCCTCGGCCTTGACGGCACTGAGGGAGTTGAGCAGCTGTTCGAATTCGCTGTCGGTCACATCCGGTTCGGCCTCAACCACAGGCTCCGGCGCGGCTTCAACCACCGGTGCGGCCGACGTGTCGGCAGGCTCCGCATAGCGCGCCAGGGCGGCCAGCAGTTCCGGGGTCGCCGCCGTGATCGGGGCACGCTCACGCACCTCGCTGAACATGCCGTTGACCGCATCCAGTGCTTCGAGAATCACGTCCATCAACTCCGAATCAACGTGACGCTCACCCTTGCGCAGGATGTCGAACACGTTCTCGGCGATGTGGCAGCACTCCACCAGCTCATGGAGCTGGAGGAAGCCGGCGCCCCCTTTTACAGTGTGAAAACCGCGAAAAATTGCATTGAGCAGGTTCGCATCATCCGGTCGGCTTTCCAGCTCGACCAGTTGCTCGGACAACTGCTCTAAAATTTCGCCGGCCTCTACAAGGAAATCCTGAAGGATTTCTTCATCGGCGCCGAAGCTCATGTGGGTGCTCCTTAGAAGCCTAAACTGGATAACAGGTCATCGACATCATCTTGACCCGATACAACGTCTTCACGTTTATCGGCATGAATCTGCGGACCTTCACCCTTGGCGAGATGTTTTTGTGGATCTTTTTCCGAGAGGATCGCTTCGCGGTCATGTTCGATGCCAGCGAAACGGTCAACCTGGCCTGCCATAAGCACCAATTTGAGCAAGTTGCTTTCCACTTCGGTGACCAACTGGGTCACACGCTTGATCACCTGACCGGTGAGGTCCTGGTAATCCTGGGCCAGCAGAATGTCGTTGAGGTTGCTGGAAACCGTACGGTTTTCCTGCTCGCTGCGTGACAGGAAACCGTCGACCCGACGCGCCAACTCGCGAAACTCCTCGGCCCCCACTTCCCGGCGCATGAAGCGGCCCCAGTCGTGGCTCAGGGCCTGGGCTTCAGTGGCCATGCCGTTGACCAGGGGCGTGGCGTTTTCCACCAGGTCCATGGTGCGGTTGGCCGCCGCCTCAGTCAGCCTGACCACATAGGACAGGCGTTCGGTGGCATCGGTGATTTGCGAGATTTCTTCGGCCTGGGGCATGTGCGGGTCAATCTGGAAATTGACGATCGCACTGTGCAGCTCGCGTGTGAGCTTGCCCACTTCCTGGTACAGGCCGCGGTCACGGGTCTGGTTGAGCTCATGGATTAACTGCACCGCGTCGCCGAACTGGCCTCTTTCAAGGCTGTCGACCAACTGGTGAGCATGCTTTTTCAGGGTCGACTCGAAGTCTCCCTGTGACGTTTCTTTATGCTCCATAGCTCCCCCGCGATGGCATTAGCCGTGGATGCGTTCGAAGATTTTTTCGATCTTCTCTTTCAAGGCCAATGCCGTGAATGGCTTGACCACGTAACCGTTGACCCCGGCCTGGGCGGCTTCGATGATCTGCTCACGCTTGGCTTCGGCGGTGACCATCAGCACAGGCAGGCTGCGCAGCTTTTCGTCAGCGCGCACGTGGCGCAGCAAGTCGATACCGGTCATGCCCGGCATGTTCCAGTCTGTTACCAGAAAGTCGATGCTCCCGCTGTTGAGGATCGGAATGGCCGTAATGCCGTCATCCGCCTCGACCGTGTTTGTGAACCCAAGGTCACGCAACAGGTTTTTTATGATCCGCCGCATCGTTGAGAAGTCATCAACGATGAGGATTTTCATGTTCTTGTCCAATTCGACCTCCAAGCAGTCTTAAACGCGCCCAGCACCTGGACGCGCCATTTCAATCAACAGGCATTACACAAAAAGGACTGCCGGGGGCACCACGGGTCGAACCCGCGAAGGCCGGTTGCCCTCGCGGTATCGTCTGCAGTGTCCCCACACTGCCTGTTCAGCGCGCTCGCCACTCTCCCAAACGCCCCCGCAAGCGGGCTGCGCACTGGCTGTGCAACTGGCTGACCCGCGATTCGCTGACACCCAGGACCTCACCGATTTCCTTGAGGTTCAGCTCTTCGTCGTAGTACAGCGCCAACACCAGCCGCTCACGCTCCGGCAAATTGGCAATCGCGTCCGCCAACGCTCCCTGGAAACGCTCATCTTCCAGGTCACGCGATGGCTCCATATGAGCACTCGCGCCGTCCTCGTGCAGCCCTTCATGTTCGCCGTCCTGCAACAGGTCGTCGAAACTGAACAGGCGGCTGCCCAAGGTATCGTTCAAAATCCCGTAGTAATCGTCGAGACTCAATTGGAGTTCGGCCGCAACTTCGTGATCTTTAGCGTCGCGACCGGTTTTTGCTTCAATTGCGCGAATTGCGTCACTGACCATGCGTGTGTTGCGGTGTACCGAACGCGGCGCCCAGTCACCTTTGCGCACTTCATCGAGCATCGCGCCACGGATGCGGATGCCCGCATACGTCTCGAAACTCGCCCCCTTGCTCGCGTCGTATTTGGTCGACACTTCGAGCAGGCCGATCATGCCCGCCTGGATCAGGTCTTCGACCTGCACGCTGGCGGGCAGGCGTGCCAGCAGGTGATAGGCAATGCGCTTGACCAGGGGCGCGTAGCGCTCGATCAACTCGCCCTGGCTGTCACGGGCAGACTTCTTGTAAGCGTTGTAGCCGGTCGCTGTCATAGCACGGGTCCTGCGCTCGTCTGATGCACCAATCGCTCGACGAAAAACTCCAGATGCCCCCGGGGGTTGGCGGGCAACGGCCAGGTATCGACCTTCTGGGCAATAGCCTTGAACGCCAGAGCACACTTGGAACGAGGGAATGCTTCGTAGACTGCACGCTGCTTTTGCACAGCCTTGCGCACACACTCGTCGTAGGGAACTGCGCCGACGTATTGTAAGGCGACATCGAGGAAACGATCCGTGACCTTGGTCAACTTGGCGAACAGGTTGCGCCCTTCCTGCGGACTCTGGGCCATGTTGGCCAGGACGCGGAAGCGGTTCATGCCGTAATCACGGTTAAGCAGTTTGATCAGGGCGTAGGCGTCGGTGATCGAGGTGGGTTCATCGCAGACCACCAGCAACACTTCCTGCGCGGCGCGCACGAAGCTGACCACGGATTCGCCGATCCCGGCGGCGGTGTCGATTACCAGCACGTCGAGGTTGTCGCCGATGTCACTGAAGGCCTGGATCAGGCCGGCATGCTGCGCCGGGCTCAGGTGCACCATGCTCTGGGTGCCGGAGGCGGCCGGGACGATGCGGATGCCACCGGGCCCTTGCAGCAGCACATCGCGCAGCTCACAACGGCCCTCGATCACATCGGCAAGGGTGTGCTTGGGCGTCAGCCCCAGCAGAACGTCGACGTTCGCCAACCCCAGGTCAGCATCCAGCAGCATGACGCGACGGCCAAGCTCTGCCAGGGCCAGGGACAAATTCACTGACACGTTAGTTTTTCCGACGCCACCTTTGCCGCCGGTCACCGCGATCACCTGTACGGGATGCATGCTGCCCATTTTATTTCTTTACCTTGTCTTGCTTAGACGCAGGCTACATGGCTTGGCCGCGTGAATCGCTTGCAGACCATCGATGTAGATACTTTTCACGGTGTTCATACCGTCCTCAACCTACCCGCTTCGCCGGGTTGTGGTAGAGGTCGGCGAACATATCGGCCATCGCTTCCTCGCTAGGCTCGTCTTGCATTTGCACGCTGACTGCACGGCTGACCAACTGATGACGGCGCGGCAGATGCAGATCATCCGGGATCCGCGGCCCGTCGGTCAGGTAGGCGACCGGCAATTCATGACTGATGGCCAGGCTCAGCACCTCGCCCAGGCTCGCGGTTTCGTCGAGCTTGGTGAGGATGCAACCGGCCAGGCCGCAGCGCTTGTAACTATGATACGCAGCGGTAAGAACCTGTTTCTGGCTGGTGGTTGCAAGCACCAGGTAATTTTTCGACTTGATGCCACGCCCGGCCAGGCTTTCCAACTGCATGCGCAAGGCCGGGTCGCTGGCTTGCAGGCCGGCGGTATCGATCAGCACCACGCGCTTGCGCAGCAGCGGGTCGAGGGCGTTGGCCAGGGACTGGCCCGGGTCGACATGGGTCACCGGCACATTGAGAATGCGGCCCAGGGTCTTGAGCTGCTCCTGGGCACCAATACGGTAGCTGTCCATGCTCACCAGCGCGATATTCTGAGCGCCGTACTTGAGCACGTAACGGGCGGCCAGCTTGGCCAGGGTGGTGGTCTTGCCCATGCCGGCAGGGCCGACCATGGCGATCACACCGCCCTCTTCCAGGGGTTCGATTTCCGGGGTGGCGATCATCCGCGCCAGATGGGCCAGCAACATGCGCCAGGCCTGGCGAGGCTCTTCGATCTCGGTGGTCAAGGCCAGCAGGTCGCGGGACAACGGGCCGGACAGGCCGATGCGTTGCAGGCGGCGCCACAGGTTGGCCTGTTGCGGTTTGCTGCCTTGCAACTGGTTCCAGGCCAGCGAGCCCAACTGCACTTCGAGCAGTTCACGCAAACCGTTGAGTTCAAAGCGCATCGAATCGAACACGCGCTGGTCAACCGCCGCTGCCGGGGCTGGCGCAGCGGGACGCGGCGGCTCTTTGAAGGTCGGCTCAACCAATGGCTCGGCGGCGGTCAGCGGCAGGCCGGCGAACAACTGACGATTGGTGGTGGCATCGCTGTCGCCACGCATGCTCAGTTCAGCCTGGGCCGAGACGATGCGCGAAGCGGTCTTGCGCAGCTCGTCTTCGAGCTCCATGTTCGGCACGCGCGGCGCCAGGGCCGAAGGGGTGTAATCCAGGGCAGCCGTCAGCTCGACACCGCCGGCAATACGACGGTTGCCGATAATCGCGGCGTCGGCGCCCAGCTCATCACGAACCAGTTTCATGGCCTGACGCATATCGGCGGCGAAAAAACGCTTCACTTGCATAACCCACTACCCTCAGCCGTTGGGCCCTACTGTCGCGACGATAGTCACTTGCTTGTTGTCAGGAATTTCCTGATAAGCCAAAACGTGCAAATTCGGTACTGCCAGGCGCCCAAACCGCGACAACATCGCCCGGACCGGGCCTGCCACCAGCAGGATCACCGGTTGGCCTTGCATTTCCTGGCGTTGCGCGGCGTCGATCAACGAACGCTGCAGCTTCTCGGCCATGCTTGGCTCCAGCAGAACGCCCTCTTCCTGGCCTTGTCCTGCCTTCTGAATACTATTGAGCAATATTTGTTCCAACCTGGGTTCCAAGGTGATCACAGGCAGCTCGGAGTCAAGCCCTACAATGCTTTGCACGATTGCACGCGACAATCCGACGCGCACCGCGGCCACCAGCGCGGCAGTATCTTGACTCTTGGCGGCATTGTTGGCGATAGCCTCGGCAATGCTGCGAATGTCGCGCACCGGCACCTGTTCGGCCAGCAACGCCTGCAATACCTTGAGCAACTGGGACAGCGACAGAATGCCCGGCACCAGCTCTTCGGCGAGTTTTGGCGAGGCTTTGCCGAGCAAACCCATCAATTGCTGGACTTCTTCGTGGCCGATCAGCTCGTGGGAGTGCTTGTACAGGATCTGGTTGAGGTGGGTGGCGACCACGGTGCTGGCGTCCACCACGGTGTAACCCAGGGACTGCGCCTGGCTGCGCTGACTGATTTCGATCCATACCGCGTCCAGGCCAAAAGCCGGATCTTTGGCGGTAATGCCGTTGAGGCTGCCGAACACCTGCCCCGGGTTGATTGCCAGCTCGCGGTCCGGGTAGATCTCGGCTTCCGCCAGGATCACGCCCATCAGGGTCAGGCGGTAGGCGCTGGGCGCCAGGTCAAGGTTGTCGCGGATATGCACGGTGGGCATCAGGAAGCCCAGGTCCTGGGACAGCTTCTTGCGCACGCCCTTGATCCGCGCGAGCAATTGACCACCCTGGTTGCGGTCCACCAGCGGAATGAGGCGGTAGCCGACTTCCAGGCCGATCATGTCGATCGGGGTCACGTCATCCCAGCCCAGCTCCTTGGTTTCCTGGGCGCGGGCAGGGGATGGCAGCAGTTCCTGCTGGCGCGCAATCTCCTGCTGGGCCTGGACCTTGACCGCATTCTGCTTTTTCCAGAACAGGTAGGCCGCACCGCCGGCCAGGGCCGCCATGGTCAGGAACGATACGTGGGGCATGCCCGGCACGATGCCCATGATCGCCATGATGCCCGCCGCCACGGCCAGGGCCTTGGGCGAGGCGAACATCTGCCGGCTGATCTGCTTGCCCATGTCTTCGGAGCCCGAAGCACGGGTCACCATGATCGCCGCTGCTGTGGATAACAACAGTGATGGCAATTGCGCCACTAAACCGTCACCGATGGTCAGCAAGGCGTAGACCTTGCCCGCATCGCCGAAGGTCATGCCGTGTTGGAAGATACCGACGGCCATGCCGCCGATGAGGTTGATGAACAGAATCAGCAGGCCGGCGATGGCGTCACCGCGCACGAATTTGCTGGCACCGTCCATGGAGCCGTAGAACTCGGCTTCCTGGGCCACTTCCAGGCGGCGTGTCTTGGCCTGGTTCTGGTCGATCAGGCCGGCGTTGAGGTCGGCGTCGATCGCCATTTGTTTGCCGGGCATGGCGTCGAGGGTAAACCGCGCGCTCACCTCGGAAATCCGCCCGGCACCCTTGGTCACCACCACGAAGTTGATGATCATCAGGATCGCGAACACCACGATACCCACCACGTAGTTACCGCCGATCACCACCTCACCAAAGGCCTGGATCACCTTACCGGCGGCGGCGTGGCCGTCCTGACCGTGGAGCATCACCACGCGGGTGGACGCCACGTTCAGCGCCAGGCGCAGCAAGGTGGCGACCAGCAGGATGGTCGGGAATACCGCAAAATCCAGCGGCCGCAGGGCGTACACGCAGACCAGCAGCACCACGACGGACAGGGCAATGTTGAAGGTAAAGAACACGTCGAGCAGGAACGGCGGCATCGGCAACATCATCATTGCCAGCATCACCAGCAACAACAACGGCACACCCAGATTGCCCCGCGAGAGGTCAGTCAGGGTGCTGCGCGCCGTGCCGAGCATTTGAGAGCGATCCACCAGTATTCCTCGTGTCCTTTGAAGCAAAGTTTTGACGCAGTTGGGCGTCCTGAAGGCGGTATTGCAAGAAGCCTTCCAACTTTTGTTTTGGAACGTCGATCGCTATGAACACTCACGTTTTTTCGGAAAGAACATATTTTAAATGTGGGAGGGGGCTTGCCCCCGATTGCAGCTTGCCAGACTAAGAGTCGGTGACTGACACAACGCCATCGGGGGCAAGCCCCCTCCCACACTTGGATGTGCGCGCAGCCGGTACTACTGGGGAAATTTCCGATAAGGTTTTGCGGTTGCCCCTAGGAAACTCGCTCTCTAGTCTCCGTACACCGCTGCAAACGCAGTGGGCGGGCGTCGCGGCCCGGCTTACCAATGCGCAGAAGCGCCATTGTCCGCTTTCAGTTGACGCCTTTTTATCGTCTACTGTGCGGCCTTATGGTGACTGTGCGCGGGATACCCTCGGGTATGCCGGGTCCATTGGTAACCGGTCCGCGAACCTGCGCACAGCTGCCACTCTCCATCGCGTCGCGGCGATCAGTGGCGGCTCCACTTACATGAGTGACTTTGCCTTCGAGTTGGACCGGACAAAACGCGAAGGTGCGCTGGGCGTAGCGCAGTTGATCGGGCTGGCGAAGCTGCTGGCTGACAGAGTGCTGGAGGACAGCGAGCACTTGATGGCCTGATGGCTGATCGTTCCTGTATCACCCTGCAGGAACGATCATCAAGCTCATAGGACGCGGACGTTCTCGGCCTGAGCGCCTTTGGGCCCTTGCGTAACGTCGAACTCCACTTTTTGGTTCTCTTCAAGCGTCTTGAAACCTTCGCCCTTGATGGCCGAATAATGGACAAAAACATCAACGCCACCTTTTTGGGCAATAAACCCAAAACCCTTCTCCGCGTTAAACCACTTCACCGTGCCTGTTGCCATTACGGTTCTCCTGACATCTCACTCAAGGACTTGTTGGATGACCCTGACATCGCACGCAAAGATACCGTCAGGTCGATGGATCCGCTGAAACACCACCTGCACCCCCACCGCAAGCCGGACGTCCCGCGAACCAATGAGGTCCACCGGAACAGTCTCGCCATCCACGACAATCAAACCCTTTCCAGTTTTCCGGTTATAGGATTTGACGATGCCTCTGGTAAACCGATTCAAAACCACTCTCCCTGCATCTCGTTTACAGCCTGCGCGCAGTGCATAGGGCAATAGAACCGCGAGCAGCGCGCTTTGGCTACTGTGAAGTCTGACAGGTAGACGACAGTTATCGATGAGTGGTAGGCAGGGCGGGAGTACGTCAGGAATCGCGGCGCAAATCCGGCGGAATCGGCAAATCCTTGAGCGGATCCGGGCGCTTGCCTTTGCCGGCGCGGTATTGGCGAATCTGATAGACATACGCCAGCACCTGAGCCACCGCCAGGTACAACCCGGCGGGAATCTCCTGGTCCAGGTCGGTGGAGTAGAAAATCGACCGCGCCAGCTCCGGCGACTCCAGCAACAGGATGTCGTTGGCCACCGCGATCTCGCGGATCTTCAACGCGGTAAAGTCACTGCCCTTGGCCAGCAGCATCGGCGCGCCGCCCTTCTCCGGGTCGTATTTGAGGGCGACGGCATAGTGGGTCGGGTTGGTGATGACCACATCGGCGTCGGGCACCGAGGCCATCATCTTGCGCTGGGACATCTCGCGCTGCAGTTGGCGGATGCGTTGCTTGACCTCGGGGCGCCCTTCCTGGTCCTTGTGCTCGTCGCGCACTTCCTGTTTGGTCATCAACAGTTTCTTGTGGCTTTCCCACAACTGGATCGGCGCATCCACCGCCGCGATGATGATCAGCCCGGCCGCCATCCACAGCGCACTCCAGCCCACCACCTGCACGCTGTGGATGATCGCCGACTCCAGCGGTTCATGGGCAATGAGCAGCAGGTCATCAATGTCGGACGACAGCACCATCAGCGCCACGAACAGGATCAGGATGAACTTGGCCAGCGCCTTGAGCAGCTCCACCAGGGCCTTGGTGGAGAACATGCGCTTGAGCCCGGCGCCAGGGTTCATGCGGCTGAACTTGGGCGCCATGCTGCCGGCAGCGAACAGCCAGCCGCCCAGGGCGACCGGGCCGATCAGTGCGGCGAGCAGCAAGGTGATCAGAATCGGCTGCACCGCCAGGATCGCGATCTTGCCCGAATGCAACAGGTACCGGCCCATGGCGTCAGGGTTGAGCAGCACCTCGCGGGGCAAGGCGAAGTTGTGTTTCATCAACTCCATCAAGTCCAGCGCCAGGCCGCCGCCGTAGATGAGCAACGCGCCGGCACCGGCCATCATGGTGGCGACGGTATTGAGCTCTTTTGAGCGGGCAATCTCGCCCTTTTCCCGGGAGTCCTTTTTACGTTTCTCCGTGGGGTCTTCTGTTTTGTCCTGACCACTCTCGCTCTCGGCCATGGCTCAGCGCGCCCGTGCCAGATCACGTAAGAACTGCAGGGCGTCGGTCGCCAGCGGTTGATACTGATTGAGAATGTCGGCCAGGCCGATCCAGAAAATCCCCATGCCCAATACCAGGGTCAGCGGGAAACCAATCGAGAAGATGTTCAATTGCGGCGCCGCACGAGTCATCACCCCAAAGGCGATGTTGACCACCAGCAATGCGGTGATCGCCGGCAACACCAGCAACAGCGAAGCACCCAATACCCAGCCGAGCCGCCCGACCACCTCCCAGAAGTGATTGACCACCAGCCCCGAGCCTACCGGCAAGGTGATAAAGCTTTCGGTCATCACCTCAAAGGCCACCAGGTGGCCGTTCATGGCCAGGAACAGCAAGGTCACCAGCATGGTCAGGAATTGCCCGATCACCGCCGCCGACACACCGTTGGTAGGGTCGACCATAGAGGCGAAGCCCATGCCCATCTGGATCGAGATGATTTGCCCGGCGATCACAAAGGCCTGGAAGAACAGCGTCAGGGAAAAGCCCATCAGCGCGCCGATCAGGATCTGCTCGGCAATCAGCAGCAACGCACTCAGATCAATGGCATTGACCGGCGGCATCGGCGGCAGCCCAGGCACGATCACCACGGTAATCGCCACCGCAAAGTACAGGCGCACGCGCCGTGGGACGAGTGTGGTGCCGAACACCGGCATGGCCATGAGCATGGCCGTGACCCGGAACAGCGGCAGGATGAAAGACGCCACCCAGGTGCTGATCTGGGTGTCGGTCAACGCCAGCAAGGACTGCATCGGGTCAGCCGATCAACTGCGGAATACTGCCGTACAACTGCAGGATATATTCCATGAAGGTCTGCACCAGCCACGGGCCGGCCACGATCAGAGTGACCAGCATCACCAGCAGGCGCGGCAGGAAGCTCAAGGTCTGTTCGTTGATCTGGGTCGCCGCCTGGAACATCGCCACCAGCAGGCCGACCAACAGGCTCGGCACCACCAGCACGGCGACCATCACGGTGGTCAGCCACAATGCTTCACGGAACAGGTCGACGGCGACTTCTGGCGTCATTGCGCTATACCCCGCCGAAACTGCCGGCCAGGGTGCCGATAATCAGCGCCCAGCCGTCCACCAGCACAAACAGCATGATCTTGAACGGCAGCGAGATGATCAGTGGCGACAGCATCATCATACCCATGGCCATCAGTACGCTCGCCACCACCAGGTCGATGATCAGGAACGGGATAAAGATCATGAAGCCGATCTGGAACGCGGTCTTCAACTCCGACGTGACGAACGCCGGCACCAGGATGGTCAGCGGCGCCTGGTCCGGGGTGGCGATGTCGGTGCGCTTGGACAGGCGCATGAACAGCTCAAGGTCGCTGGAGCGGGTCTGCGACAGCATGAAATCCTTGATCGGACCCTGGGCCTTGTCGATCGCATCCTGGGCGGTCATTTTCTCCGCCAGGTAGGGTTGCAAGGCTTGCTGGTTCACCTTGTCAAACACCGGCGCCATGATGAACAGCGTCAGGAACAGGGCCATGCCGGTGAGGATCTGGTTCGACGGCGTCTGCTGCAGGCCCAGTGCCTGGCGCAGGATCGAGAACACGATGATGATCCGCGTGAAGCTGGTCATCAGCATGACAAACGCCGGGATAAAGCTCAGCGCGGTCATGATCAGCAGGATCTGCAGGCTGACCGAATACTCCTGCGCGCCCGCAGCGTTAGTCCCTAGCGTAATCGCCGGGATCGACAACGGATCGGCGCCGAACGCCAATGGCGCGGCCAGCAACAGCATGAGCGTCAATAAAACGCGCATTACTTCTTATCCTTCTGATCCTTGCCCAGCAACTCCATCAGGCGCTGGGCGAATTCTGGCGTGGCGGACTGGCCCTGATCCACGCTCACCGGGGTCTTGAGCACGTGCAACGGGGTGATGCGGCCGGGGGTGATACCCAACAGGATCTGTTCCTCGCCCACCTGCACCAGCACCAGCCGATCACGCGGGCCGAGGGCGCGCGAACCGATCATCTCGATCACCTGGCCGTTGCCCGGCCCTACGCGCTGCACGCGGCGCATCAGCCAGGCCAGCACGAAAATCAGCCCGACCACCAGCAACAGGCCCAGCACCAGCTGGGTCAATTGTCCGCCGATACCGCTGCTCACCACTGGTGCGACCGCCGCCGTCGCTTGCGCGGCCGGCTCAGCCGCGAGGGCGCTCAATGGCAGCGCCAGAAACAGTCCCGCCATCGAATACTTCATATCAGCGCAACTTCTTGATGCGTTCGCTCGGGCTGATCACGTCGGTCAGGCGGATGCCGAACTTTTCGTTGACCACCACCACTTCGCCGTGGGCGATCAGGGTGCCGTTGACCAGCACGTCCAGCGGCTCGCCGGCCAGGCGGTCAAGCTCGATCACCGAACCCTGGTTGAGTTGCAGCAGGTTGCGGATGTTGATTTCGGTGCTGCCGACTTCCATGGAAATCGACACCGGAATGTCGAGGATCACATCCAGGTTCGGGCCATCGAGGGACACCGGCTCGTTGTTTTTCGGCACGCTGCCGAATTCTTCCATAGGCAGGCGGTTGCCGGCCGGAGCGGTGGCGGCGTCAGCGGCCAGCAGCGCGTCGATATCGTCCTGGCCAACATCGCCGGTTTCTTCCAGGGCAGCCGCCCATTCGTCAGCCAGGGCCTGGTCTTCGGCGGAAGTGTTTTCGTGTTCGGTAGCCATTACATGTCCTCGGCGGAGCAAACATTCATAAATAGGGTTGCATCAACGACGGGTGATCGGCTCGACCACCTGCAGCGCCAGGTTGCCCTTGTGGGAACCGAGCTTGACCTTGAATGACGGCACGCCGTTGGCGCGCATGATCATTTCTTCCGGCAGTTCGACGGGGATGATATCCCCCGGCTGCATGTGCAAAATATCGCGCAGGCGCAGTTGCCGACGGGCCACGGTGGCGCTCAACGGTACGTCGACGTCCAGCAGGTCTTCGCGCAAGGCCTTGACCCAACGTTCGTCCTGGTCGTCCAGGTCGGACTGGAAACCGGCGTCGAGCATTTCGCGCACCGGTTCGATCATCGAATACGGCATGGTCACGTGCAGGTCGCCGCCACCACCATCGAGTTCGATGTGGAAGGTCGACACCACAATGGCTTCGCTGGGGCCGACGATGTTGGCCATGGCCGGGTTCACTTCGGAGTTGATGTACTCGAAGTTGACTTCCATGATCGCCTGCCAGGCTTCCTTCAAATCGATGAAGGCCTGCTCCAGCACCATGCGCACCACCCGCAACTCGGTGGGGGTGAACTCACGGCCTTCGATCTTGGCGTGGCGGCCATCGCCGCCGAAGAAGTTGTCCACCAGCTTGAACACCAGCTTGGCGTCGAGGATGAACAGCGCGGTGCCGCGCAGTGGCTTGATCTTGACCAGGTTGAGGCTGGTGGGCACGTACAGCGAGTGCACGTACTCGCCGAACTTCATCACCTGCACGCCGCCCACCGCCACGTCCGCCGAACGACGCAGCATGTTGAACATGCTGATGCGGGTATAGCGGGCGAAACGTTCGTTGATCATCTCCAGGGTCGGCATGCGTCCACGGACGATGCGATCCTGGCTGGTGAGGTCATAACTTTTGACGCTGCCGGGCTCGGCAGCCATTTCGGTCTGTACCAGACCATCGTCGACGCCATGCAGCAGCGCGTCGATTTCATCCTGGGACAGCAGGTCTTGCACGGCCATGTCGTGATCCTACTGCAATACGAAGTTAGTGAAGAGCGCCTGCTCGACCACGACTTTGCCGAGCTCCTTCTGGGCCACTTCCTGCACGCTGGCCGTGACTTTCTGGCGCAGCATTTCCTGGCCCACCGGGGTGGCGAGTGTGTCGAAGCTCTGGCTGGAGAACAGCATGACGAGGTTGTTGCGGATCACGGGCATGTGCACCTTGAGGGCGTCCAGGTCCGAAGCGTTACGCGCCAGCAAGGTGATGCTCACCTGCAGGTAGCGTTGACGACCGTTCTGATTGAAGTTGGCGACAAAGGCCGGAAGCATCGGTTCGAAGATTGCCGGTTGCTTGACGTTAGTGGCGGTTTCGGCGGCGGGTGCCGGCTTGCTGGCACTGCTGTGCATGATGTACCAGGTGCCACCCACCGAGGCGCCGATAGCCAGGAGCAGGCCCAGGACTATCAACAGGATAAGCTTGAGCTTACCTTTGCCTGCGGGTGCTTTTGCTGCGTCTTCGCTCTTCGCCATGCCAATAATCCGTCACTATTCGGGGATTCATAGATCTACGGAGAGGCAAGAGCAAGTGTTATGCCAGAGTTGTCTGGAAGTCGAGGAGGTACGGGCACAGCAAATCAAATTGTGGGAGGGGGCTTGCCCCCGATAGCGGTGTATCAGTCACCCATGTTTCAGCTGACACGCCCTCATCGGGGGCAAGCCCCCTCCCACATTTCGTCCGGATCAGGCGTAGTAGTCGACCGCACTGGAGCCGATTACGGTTGAGGTGACCGGCGTCACGGCTTCAGCCACATCAAGGTGGTTGCCGCTGTCGCCATTGTCACCGCCCCGCCCGCCGCCACCGCTCACACCACGGGTCTGGGCCTGCTGCTGTTGTTGCTCCTGCCCACGGGACTGGTCCGACACGTTCACGTCCACCTGGCCCATGCCCTGCTGGGCAAACATCTCCCGCAAGCGCCCGGACTGGCTTTCCAGCGCTTCACGTACCACCGGGTGGGCGCTCATGAAGTTGACCTGGGCCTGTTGGTCGGCGGTCATGTTGACCTTGATATCCAGGCGACCAAGCTCAGCGGGTTGCAACTGGATCTCCGCCGACTTGAGGTTGGCACTGGACAGGTACATCACCCGGTTGACGATTTCATCGGTCCAGCCGCTCTGGTGCATGGCCAAGGGCGCATTGGTCACCGGTGGCAAGGCGTTGGCGGTTTTCGGCGTGGCCGCCTGGGTCAACGCGGCGAGGCGGTTGGCGAAGTCATCGACACGGGTGTCGCTGCTGGCGTTCTTCAGGTCCTTGAGACCGTCTTCGATCAACCCGCTGAAGGCCTTGTCGCCGCCCTGGTCGGTGCTGTCCTTGGTGGCTTGCTGGTCAACCATATTGGCCAGGCCGGCGGCGAAATTCTGTGCGGCAGTGGGTTGATCCTGAGTCGGTGCCGGAGCGGTTTTTGCCTGCGCCTGGCTGCTGGCCGATACGTGACCGCCCTGCTCCATCGCCAGGCGCACGGCGGGCATGGCATCCAGGGGATCTGCTTCAGGATCGAAGGCCGGCTTGGCTTCCTCGGTCGCTGCGACCGACGCAGCAACCACCGGCTGAGCCTTGTCATCCTTGGTCGTGGTCGCGGGCGCAGGTGTTTCAACCGGCACCGGCACGGCTACCGGGGTGACGGTGGCAATCAGCGCCGGGTCGACCACCGGGTCAGCCGGAGGTTGCTGCACCAAGGCAGGGTCGGCTGGCGCGTCGTCATCCTTGCTCGCGCTGTCGTCGGTTTTGGCCGGCGGCGTGGCAGGCAAGGTATTGCCGCTATCGGCAACGGCTGGCGTGCTGGCGGCAGGCTTGTCATTGCCCACTGCAGGCTTGGCGCTGGCATCGGACGACTTGCCTGCGGTGGGTTTGGCCGAGCTGTCGTCGGTCTTGACCGTGGGCTTGGACGCCTGGCTGGCAAACACTTGAGCGAAGCCAGGGCCCTTGTCCCGTGGGTCCGCAGCCACTGCCGATGGGTTGGCAGAGGGCGCTTGAGGCTTGGCCGCGGGGGCAGCCTGAAGGAGCGAATTCGGGGCGACTGGCATAGGTAAAGGTCTCCACTGCATGGGGGTCGGGGATGCAGTATTGAGAGGTAGAGCAAGAGTTGGGCCAGGTTTGGGGGCGGTTGGTTTTATTGAGTACATATCCGTTTTTTAGGTAACGGCCACTTAGGGTTCCGCCCTTACGGCGGCTCACTTTGGAAAAGCCGGAATGCCGGCCCAGCCCAAAGTAAGCAAAGGGCTCTTGCCCCAACACTCGGCACCTCGCCTAGGCTCGGTGTGCCCGTAATCCGACAGTGATTTGGGGGGCCGCCGCCCCGCGCCATCCATGGCGCGGGGCGGCTAAACCGGCATCCCTGCCGGTTTACCCCCCAAATCCCTGCCGAATTCCGGCCAGCGTGTTTGACGGGGCGCCTAAGATCAAAATCAAAAGCAAAGCGCGGCGGCCGAATAGCCGACCGAATCGTTGAAGCGTACGCGCTCCCCTGTAGGAGCAGGGCTTGCCCGCGAAGGTCGTTAACCATAACGCGGGAAGCCAGGATAAACGCGGCGCGCTCACTGGTTCTAGGGCTGCTTCGCAGCCCAACGCGGGGCAAGCCCGCTCGCCACAGTAAGTCGGTTACACAGAACAAAAAACGTATCTACGATGCGCAGCGAGTCGCTCTTGCTTTTGATCTTCGGCGCCCCGTCAAACACGCTGGCCGAACGCAGGCTTGAATCCGTGGGTAACCCGGCAGGACGCCGGGTTAGCCGTCCTGGGCCATGGATGGCCCATGACGGCGGCCCACGGATTCAAGCCGGAGTGAGGGAACACCGAGCCTAGGCGAGGTGCCGAGTGTTGGGGCGAAGCGTTTTTGGTTACTTTTTGCGCTCTTCAAAAAGTGACCCGCTGTAAGAGCGGAACCATAAGCCGCCGTTACCGCAGCAACGGATATGTACTCAATCAAATCTGAAACCGCTGCCGCTCCGACTCATACAACGGCTTCACCAACGCAAACTCCCGATCAATCTGATCCACCAACTCCCCCAGATCCCCAACCACAGGCCCAACGGACTCAACCTCCAACCGCTGACACAACTGCGCCAACCTCACCGCCCCCAGGTTTCCACTGCTGCCCTTGAAGCTATGCGCAATCCGCCCCAACGCCTTCGCATCATCCCTGGCCTTGCGCAGCGCTTCGACGCGCTTCTGGGAATCATCGAGAAAGGTATCAAGCAACTTGGGATACTCGCCTTCCATGACTTCCTGCAAACCCGACAGCACCTCCGGGTCCAGATGTAGATCAACCACTTGCTCGCTCCTTGATCAAGAATCGGCGGATTATGCCAGAGCCTCCCAGGAAAACTCCACGCAGACACTGCGCCCGCCATCCGACCAGCGTACATCGCTGCTCAATTGGCGCACCAGGCTCAAGCCCCGGCCGGACAGACGGTCGATATCCAACGGCCGCGCCAGCACCTGTTCCACATCGAAACCGGGGCCGCTGTCCTCGACGCGCAGGGTCATCCTGCCACCCGCCTCCGTCGGTACCACCTGCACATGCACCCGTATATAGCCGCTGTTGAGTTGTGCCAGGCGGTCATTACGCAGACGGTAATACTCGGCAAACCCCTGGGCGTCACGCTTGAGCCGTGAATCCAGGCCCAGCACGCCGTGCTCCAGCGCATTGGAATACAGCTCCGCCATCACGCTGTACAGCGCCCCGCTCTGCTCGCGCAGGCCGTGGATCTCCAGCAGCAGTTGCAACAGGTACGGCAATGGGTTGTAACGCTTCAAGGTCTCTGCACGGAATTCGAAACTCACCGACCAATCCAGCGGACAAGACTGCCCACTGTCGGCATACAACGGCCCGCTCGCACGCAGTTGCTGGTCGACTTGCAGGGTGATCTCCACCATGCTCACGTCATCCCGCGCTTTGCCTCGGAAGGCCGCCAGCGCCTGTTCGATATCTTCAAACAGCCGATCAGGCTCGCGGTTGGCGGCGAACACCTGCTGCAAACGTTCAGCGCCGAACAGCTGCTCATTGGCGTCAGCGGTATCCAGCACGCCATCGGACAACAGGAACACCCGGTCACCCAGGGCCATGGGCCAGACCTCGGTGCGATCATCAAAGGCTTGCGCCGACAGCACACCCAACGGCAAATGCCGCGATTCCAGTGGCGTGCGTTTACCCGTGGCGATTTCATGCACATAGCCTTCGGGCATGCCGCCGTTCCACACCTCCACCACCCGCCGCTGCGTGCTCAGGCACAACAGGGTGGCGCAGCAGAACATGTCCACCGGCAGGATGCGCTTGAGCTTGGCGTTCATCTCGCGCAGGGTCTGTGCCAGGCCGTAGCCCTTGGCGGTCATGCCGTAGAACACTTCTGCCAGGGGCATGGCCCCCACCGCCGCCGGCAGGCCATGCCCGGTGAAGTCACCGAGCAGCACGTGCATGTCGCCGGACGGGGTGTAGGCAGCCAACAGCAAATCACCGTTGAACAACGCGTAGGGCGATTGCAGGTAGCGAATATTCGGCGCGGCGTTGATACAACCGGAATGGGCAACCTTGTCGAACACCGCCTTGGCCACCCGCTGCTCATGCAGGAGGTAATCATGGTGTTTGGCGATCAGGTCGCGTTGCTGCAAGACCGTGGCCTGCAACCGACGCAGGCGGTCCATGGCATTGATCTTCGCCGCGAGAATCAGCTGGTTGTAGGGCTTGGGCAGGAAGTCATCACCGCCGGCATCCAGGCACTGGGCCAGCGCTTCGCTCTCGCGCAGGGAGGTGAGGAAAATCAGCGGCACCAGCTCTTCACCCGCCAATTGCTTGATCCGCCGCGCCGCCTCAAAACCGTCCATCACCGGCATCAGCGCATCCATCAACACCAACTGCGGTCTCTCACGGGTAAACACCGCGACCGCTTCAGCACCGTTGGTGGCCGTGAGCACCTGGTGGCCCTGGCGTCGGATGATGGTCGACAGCAACAGCAGGTCGGCGGCGCTGTCTTCGGCGATCAGGATCGTCAGCGGCTCAAGGACCGGGGCCAGGACGCTCAACTGATGTCGAACAGTTTGTCGAAGTTGGAGATACCGAGGATCTTGCGCACATCCGAATTGCTGTTGATCACCCGGATATCGGCGTCATCCCCGGCATGATCGCGCAGCAGCAACAGCATGCCGAGGGCGGAGCTGTCGAGGTAGGTCGTCTCTTTCAAGTCCACGACGTAGGTAGTGGGCACCTTGTAGAAACGCTCGTAGGCGTCACGAAACGCTTGATGGCTGCCGAAATCAAACCGGCCCTTGACCGCGATCGTCAACTTATTCCCATCCAGGGATACTTCTGACTCGACTGACATGTGACTGCTTCCTTGTCATTGGCAATGACACAAGGTTTAGCAGGTGCAGGGGATGTGGGCAACCTTCAATAGACGTCTTTGCGCGGCAAGCGCTGGGACAGCTCGTCGAGCAGCTTCTGCTCGCGCTTGTCTTCAAGCGCCCGCGCTTCGTCGATATAGCGCTGCACCAGCTTGCGCAGACCTTCGACCCGGGCAAACGCGGCCTGCCAGCTCTCACGCGCCTTGTCGAGGTTGTTCTGGTGCCAGGCCAGGCTTTGGCGCTGCTGGCCGACGGCGGTTTCCAACTGGTTGAGAAAGCCCTGGTAACCCATCAGCCATTGGCCAGACACGCCCTTGCTGCCGCGCTCGATCCATTGCTGCTGGTACTCGCCGCGAAAACGCTCCAGGTCGCCCAGCTTGCTTTCCGCCAGGCGGACTTGCCCCTGGAAGTAACCCAGGCGCTGCACGGCGGTTTTCTCGGCCTTTTCGGCCATGTCCACCACCGGAGCCAGGCGCGCGGCGCGGCTGTTGGCCATGGCTTAGCCGCCCGGCGCCGGGGCGAAGATCGACTGCAGGTGCGCTTCGCTTTCGCCCATGCTGATCTTGTCGTTGAGGCCCTGGCGCAGGTACGTCACCAACTGCGGTTGCAGGGCGATGGCCAGGTCGGTGTCGCGATCACCGCCCGCCACGTAGGCGCCGACGCTGATCAAGTCGCGGCTCTGCTGGTAGCGCGACCACAGCTGCTTGAACTGTTGCGCCCGGGCCATGTGTTCCGGCGTAACCACCGCTGGCATCACCCGGCTGATGGACGCTTCGATGTCGATGGCCGGGTAGTGCCCTTCTTCCGCCAGGCGCCGTGACAGCACAATGTGGCCGTCGAGCACGCCCCGCGCCGAGTCGGCAATCGGGTCCTGCTGGTCATCGCCTTCGGACAATACCGTGTAGAACGCGGTGATCGAGCCACCACCGGCCTCGGCGTTACCGGCGCGCTCAACCAGCTTGGGCAGTTTGGCGAACACCGACGGCGGGTAACCCTTGGTCGCCGGCGGTTCGCCGATGGCCAGGGCGATTTCCCGCTGGGCCTGGGCGAAACGCGTGAGCGAATCCATCAGCAACAGGACGTTCTTGCCCTTGTCGCGGAAATATTCGGCGATGCGCGTGCAGTACATGGCGGCGCGTAACCGCATCAGCGGCGCATCGTCCGCTGGGGATGCAACCACCACCGAGCGCTTGAGGCCTTCTTCGCCGAGACTGTGCTCGATGAATTCCTTCACCTCGCGGCCCCGTTCGCCGATCAGCCCGACCACGATGATGTCGGCCTCGGTAAAGCGCGTCATCATGCCCAGCAACACCGATTTACCCACGCCGGTACCGGCGAACAGGCCCAGACGCTGGCCACGGCCGACCGTCAATAATCCGTTGATGCTGCGAATGCCAACGTCCAGCGGCACGCTGATGGGGTTGCGGTTGAGCGGGTTGATGGTGGGACCGTCCATCGGCACCCAGTCTTCGGCCTTCATGCCGCCCTTGCCGTCCAGCGCACGACCGGCGCCGTCGAGTACGCGACCGAGCATGCTCATGCCCATCGGCAGGCGGCCGGTGTCGGCCAACGGCACCACGCGGGCACCAGGGGCAATGCCCGCCAGGCTGCCCACGGGCATCAGGAAAATCTTGCTGCCGGAAAAGCCCATCACTTCGGCTTCGACCTGCACCGGGTGGTAGCTGTCGTCGTTGATCACCATGCAGCGGCTGCCCATGGCGGCGCGCAGGCCTTCGGCCTCAAGGGTCAGGCCGACCATGCGCAGCAGGCGTCCTTCGAGGATCGGCTGGCCGGGCAACTCGGTGGCCTCGGCGTAACCGGCCAGGCGCTTGGCGAAGCTGGTGCGGTCAAGGCGCATCGACGGCGTCCAGGTCCACGCTCAGATCAGGCTCGGCCGGGTGCAGGGCCTGTTCGTGGAGCTGATCAAACAGCTTGGCCATGATCTGGCTGATGCGGGTCTCCACCGTGGCATCGATGCGACTGTGTTCGGTTTCGACGCGGCAACCACCGGGCTGCAACGACGCGTCCTCGACGATGCGCCAGGTTTCTTCATGACGCTCGCGCAGGGCCTTGACCTGTTCGAAATCCTGCGGGTTGATGTACAGCCGCACGTTGCCGACGCCCAGGGGCAGCAGCTTGAGGGCTTCGCGCATCACGCTTTCGATATGACTGGAATCCAGCGCCAATTCGCGCTGGATCACCTGGCGGGCGATGTGCTGCACCAGGTCGACCATGGCCTTTTCGATCTGCGAATCCTGCTCGGCGATGGGGTCGAACAGCGTGCCCATCAAGCGTTCCAGGCTGGCCAGCTTGAGGCTCAGGGCCTCTTCGGCCTCCTGGCGCACCTTGAGGGTGGTGCTGCGAAAACCGTCTTTTTCACCCGCCGCGAAGCCTTCGTTGTAGGCCTCCTGGCGGATGGCTTCCAGTTCTTCCAAGGTCAGTGGCTGGACTTCATCCAGTGGCACTTCTTCCATTTCCAGCGGAGGTTCTTCGACCGGTTCCGGCTCGGGTTCGGGCACATGCGGGTCGAAGCTGGGCAACGACCAGATGTCGAACCCACCGACGTCCCGTGCGCGAATCAGATCGCTGGGCGCCTCATCTTTGTTCGACATGGGAAGCGCCTTAGATCATTTCTTCGCCGCCCTTCCCGCCGAGAACGATTTCTCCGGCTTCGGCCATACGGCGGGCAATGGTGAGGATTTCTTTCTGCGCGGTTTCCACGTCGCTGACGCGTACCGGGCCCTTGGCTTCCAGGTCGTCGCGCAACAGTTCCGAGGCACGCTTGGACATGTTCTTGAAGATCTTCTCTTTGACGTTCTCGTCCGAACCCTTGAGGGCCAGCACCAGCACGTCCGAGGACACTTCGCGCAGCAACGCCTGGATGCCGCGGTCGTCGACATCGGAGAGGTTGTTGAACACGAACATGAGGTCTTCGATCTGACCGGACAGGGTGTCGTCGATCTCGCGGATCGAGTCCATCAACTGGCCTTCGACCGAGCTGTCGAGGAAGTTCATGATGTCAGCCGCACGCTTGATACCACCCAGGGTGGTGCGCGAGGCGTTCGAGTTGCCGGAGAACTGCTTCTCCAGAATCGTGTTGAGTTCTTTCAGCGCCGCCGGCTGCACGGTGTTCAGCGACGACACGCGCAGGATGATGTCCAGGCGCACTTTATGGTCGAAGTGGCCGAGCACTTCACCGGCCTGGTCGGGGTCGAGATACGCCACCACGATCGCCTGGATCTGCGGGTGTTCGTAGCGGATCACGTCGGCGACGGCACGCGGCTCCATCCATTTCAGGCTGTCGAGGCCGCTGGTGTTGCCACCGAGCAGGATGCGGTCGATCAGGCCGTTGGCCTTGTCTTCGCCCAGGGCCGAGGTGAGCATCTTGCGGATGTAGCTGTCGGAGCCGACGCCCAGGCTGGTCTGGTCGCCGACGATCTCGACGAACTCGCTCATCACCTGCTCGACCTGCTCGCGGTGCACATTGCGCATCTGCGCCATGGCCACGCCCACCCGTTGAACCTCTTTGGGCCCCATGTGGCGCAGCACTTGGGCGGCGTCGGTTTCACCCAGGGACAGCAGCAGGACTGCGGCTTTGTCGACCTTGGTGAGCTTGGCAACAGCGGCTCGATTATCACTCATCTGCGTTGATCCACTCTTTCACGACCTGGGCCACACGGCCCGGGTCTTCTGCCACCAGACTCTTGATTGCGTTCAGCTGAGCGTCGTAACCCTCGCTCGGGCTTGGCAACAGGATGCTTTGCGGGCCGCCGAGGCTGACGCGGTCGTTGGCCAGTTCGCCGTCCAGGCCGCCCATGCCACCCAACTCGACGTCGCTGCCACCATAGGCCGCCAGTTGTTTCTTGCCGTTGCCGGTGATGTTGTTGAGCACCGGGCGCAGCACGCCGAACACCAGCACCAGGATGAACAACACACCCAGCACCTGCTTGACGATGTCCCAGAACCACGGCTGCGAGTAGAACGCCGGCTCGGCGATCACTTCGCCACGCTCGGCAGAGAACGGCATGTTGATCACGCTGACGCTGTCACCCCGGCTGGCGTCAAAACCGACGGCGTCCTGCACCAGGCGCGTGAAGCGCGCCAATTCGTCGGCGCTCCATGGGGCACGGGTAACGGCGCCATCGGCGGCATTGACCTTGACCTGGTCATCCACCACCACCGATACCGACAGGCGATTGACGCGGCCTTGTTGCTGCTTGGTATGGCTGATGGAACGGTCGAGTTCGAAGTTCTTGGTCGACTGGTTACGCTTGTCCGCCGGGTACGGCGCGAGCATCGGCTGCCCAGTGGCCGGGTCCATGATCTGTTGGCCATTGGCGTCCAGCAGCGGCTGGCCTGGCTGGATGGCGCCAGCGCTGGCCGTAGCGCCACCGGTGGTTTGCGGAGCCGAGGCCGGGGCCGGCGGCTGGTTGCTCAGGGCGCCCGGTACGCCTTGTGGCGGGCCGTTGGCAGCGGTGCGTTGTTCGCTGGTGGACTGCTCGCTGCGCAACGCCGGCTGGTCCGGGTTGAACTGCTCGGAGGTCGATTCGACGGCGCTGAAGTCCACATCGGCGGACACTTCCGCCTTGTAGCGGTCGTTGCCCAGCACCGGCTGCAGGATGTTGTGCACACGCTGGGTGAGCATGCTTTCCACACGACGGCTGTAGTCGAACTGCTTGCCGGCCTGGGTCAGCGCGGAGTTTTCCGCCTGGTCGGACAGCAGGTTGCCCTTCTGGTCGACCACGGTGATTTGCGACTTGCTCAGCTCAGGCACGCTGGTGGCGACCAGGTTGACGATCGCCAGCACCTGGCCTGGCTCCAGGGAGCGGCCGGCAAACAGTTCCACCAATACCGAGGCACTGGGCTTGCGCTCATCGCGCACAAACACCGAGCTTTTCGGAATGGCCAGGTGCACGCGGGCACCCTTGACGTTGTTCAGGCTGGAGATGGTGCGCGCCAGTTCGCCTTCCAGACCGCGACGGTAGCGGGTGGCTTCCATGAACTGGCTGGTGCCCAGGCCCTGGTCCTTGTCGAGGATTTCGAAACCGATATTGGCGTCGGACGGGGTGACGCCGGCCGCCGCGAGTTTCATGCGTGCACGGGCCACATCGTCGGCCTTGACCAGCAGCGCCCCGGAGTTGGGCTCCACGGTGTAGGCGATGTCGGCGGCGGCCAGGGTTTCCATGATCTGCTTGGAATCCATGCCCGCCAGGCTGCCGTAGAGCGGCCGGTAATCCGGTTGCTGCGACCACAGCACCACGGCAAAACCAATCGCCACGCTCGCTGCCAGGCCGACCATCAGGCCCACCTGACGCAACATGGTCATTTCGGAGAGGTTTTCCAGGAACGACAGGCCAAACAGCGGCGGCTTGCCGTCTGCCTTGGCGGGTGCGTTGTCCACGACTGCTTCTGCCATGACTTAAATCTCGTCCTTAAACCGGCATCTGCATGATGTCTTGGTAAGCCTGAACCAGCTTGTTACGCACCTGGGTCAACGCCTGGAACGACACGCTGGCCTTTTGCGAGGCGACCATCACATCGGTGAGGTCCACGCCGCTTTTGCCGATCTCGAACGCGTTGGCCAATTGGCTGGAGGCTTGCTGGGTATCACTGACTTTGTTGATGGCCTGGCCGAGCATGTCGGCGAAGCTGCTTTGGCCCAATTCCGGCGCAGGCGCGACGGATTTCGGTTGAGCCATGGCATCCATTTGCATGGAGCGCATATCCAACATCAACCGATTGAACTCAATACCCTGGCTCATGAACTTCTCTCTCCGACAACCCGCATGTTTTTTGACGCTACGCCGCAATTACTAGGTGAAGTAGCAACAAGGGTGCCAGCTCTGGTTCAACTCGTAAGAAAAGGCGACAAACCTTGTCCGCCTTGTTACCGATTATGTGGCGAACAGATATGCCTCGACGTCCATGCCGGCGTCACGCATCTGCGCCAGCTTGTAGCGCAAGGTCCGCGGGCTGATCCCCAGGCGCTCGGCAGCCTCTTTGCGGCGGCCGCGCTCGGCGCGCAGGGTGTCGATGATCATCTGGAATTCGCGGCGACGCAGGTCGTCGCCCAACGCACCGGCGGTTTCGGTTTCGACCACCACGGGCGCAGGCGCCAGGGTCGGCAGCGGCGCAACCCCGCTGCCCATGGCCAGGCAGAAATCCTGGGGCTGGATCAGGCCGCCCTGCTGCAGGATCAACGCACGCTGGATGGCGTTGTCCAGTTCCCGGACGTTTCCCGGCCACGGATAGGCGACCAGGCAAGCCTGGGCCTCGGCCGACAGGCGTGCCTGGGCATGCTTCATTTTTTTGACGTGGTTGCCCAGCAGGCGCTCGGCCAGTGGAATGATGTCCGCCGGGCGCTCGCGCAACGGGCGCCAGGCCAGGGGAAAGACCGAGAGACGGTAGAACAAGTCTTCACGGAAGCGCCCCGCCGCCACTTCGCCCGCCAGGTCACGGTTGGTGGTGGCGACCACGCGGATATCCAGCTGGATCGGCTTGCGTGCGCCAACGCGCTCTACTTCACGCTCTTGCAGCACCCGCAGCAACTTGGCTTGCAGGCCCAGGGGCATTTCCGAAATTTCATCGAGCAAAATCGTGCCGCCATCCGCCTGCTCGAACTTGCCCGCCTGAGCCGCAATAGCGCCGGTGAACGAGCCTTTTTCGTGGCCGAACAGCGTGGCTTCGAGCATGTTGTCGGGGATCGCCGCGCAGTTGATTGCGATAAACGGCTGCTTGGCGCGGGTCGATTGCTGGTGGATGTAGCGGGCCAGCACCTCCTTGCCGGTGCCGGACTCGCCGGAAATCAGCACGGTGGAATCACTGCGCGCCACGCGGGCAGCCAGCTCCAGCAATTGTGCGCTGGCCGGTTCGAAGGCAATCGGACCTTCGCCGTCGCTGGCCGGGATCACGCCCAGGGCATGCCGTGCGACCAGTTCGATCAAAGCTCTGGGTTCGAACGGTTTGACCAGGTAATCCGCCGCCCCCTGGCGCATCGCGTCGACTGCACGTTCCACAGCGCCGTGGGCGGTCATCAGCAACACCGGCAACTGTGGCTGACGCGCGCGCAGCACACCGAGCAACTGGTGGCCGTCCATGCCCGGCATGTTCACGTCGCTCACCACCAGGCTGAAGGACTCTTGCTCCACCGCCTCCAAGGCGTCCTCGGCAGAACCGACCGCCCGGTAGTCATGGCCCGCCAACAGCAGCGTGTCGGCCAATGCTTCACGCAGCGCGCGATCGTCTTCCACCAACAGAACCTTGATAGCCATAACCGTTTACTCCGTGCTTGCCGCGCATGAAAACAGCGGCAAGGTCATCAATGCACAGGTGCCACGCCCGACACGGGAATGCAGCTGCAATTCTCCCTGATGGGCACGCGCCACTGCCTTGACCACGGTCAGGCCCAGGCCCGTACCGTTGGTCTTGGTGGTGAAAAAAGGTTCGCCCAGGCGCTGCAATACGGCAGGCTCGATACCGCTGCCGCTGTCGCTGATGCATAGGCGCAGGGTTTGTTCGCGGTTGTACAGGTGCACCTTGAGCCGCGCACCAGGGCCGCTGGCCTGGGTGGCGTTTTCGATCAGGTTGAGCAGCGAACCGACAAGGGTGTCGCGGTTGCACAGCAGCTCGCCGAGATGGCTGTCGCACTGCCAACGCACTTGCACGTCTTGAATGTGGGTGGCGGCCGCCGCTTGCAGCGCCTGCATCAACTCGGTAGGTGTGATGCGGTCGGTCAGCGGCAATTCACCACGGGCAAACACCAGCATGTCGCGCACCTGGTGCTCCAACTCATGCAGGCGCTCCTTGAGGCGCCCGGCAAAACGCTGGTGGGTGGCCGCGGGCAATTGTTCATCAGTCAAATGACTGGCGTAGATCAACGCCGCCGACAGTGGCGTGCGGATCTGATGTGCCAGAGAAGCGACCATGCGCCCCAGCGAGGACAAACGTTCGTGGCGCGCCAACTGGTCTTGCAGGTGACGGGTTTCAGTCAGGTCGTTGAGCAGCACAAGCTGGCCCGGCTCAGCGTCCAGAGCGCGCGTGGCGATGGACAAGCGGCGACCGTCCTTGAGCGAAATTTCATGGCCATCATCTTCACGCGGCGCAAAGCAGCGGGTGATTACGTGACGCCACAGCTCGCCTTCCAGCGGCAGGCCAAGCATGTCACAGGCCGCCGGGTTGGCTTCACGCACGCGGCCTTCTTCGTCGATGACGATCACGCCACCGGGCAACAGCGACAGCAGGTTTTGCAGGCGGTTGGCCAGGCGCTCCTTCTCGGCCAACTCTTCCATGCGCTGGGCACTGACCACCGCCAACTCGCCCTTGAGCTCCGAAACACGGGCTTCGAGCAGGCTGTAGGAATCGGTCAATTGGCTGGACATCTGGTTGAACAGCGAAAACGCCTGCTCCAGGCCCTGGCGGCTTTGCTGTTCTACAGAGGGAACCAGGCCTGCAATGGCAGGACTGGAAGAATGTTGGGCGGCGTGGGGCATCATGCTCTCTCGCTTGGCTGACCGTCAGTTAAACGGAACGTTGCGAGGGCTGTAGCAATACCCGTGCCGAAAAAAAACCACTGAAGTTTCAGTGATTTAAAAAACAGGCGTCAATCATCCGCCTGTTCGTCACCTTCTTTGCGGCTCATGCCGTACTTGCGCATCTTCTCCACCAGGGTGGTTCGACGAATGCGCAGGCGCTCGGCGGCACGGGCGACGATGCCGTTGGCGTCGTCCAGAGCCTGCTGGATCAGGCCTTGCTCCAGGTTGCCGAGGTAGTCCTTCAAGTCCAGGCCTTCGGGCGGCAGCATGGCGGTAGAGCCGAAGTCCGGGGCATGACCGTTGATGGCCACCCGCTCCTCCAGGTCGCTGCGCAGGCTGTCGACCAGTTGCTCGTCTTCGTCGTCGACGTAGCGGAATTTCTTCGGCAGCTCGACCACGCCGATCACACCGTAGGGGTGCATGATCGCCATGCGCTCCACCAGGTTGGCCAGCTCGCGCACGTTGCCCGGCCAGCCGTGGCGGCACAGGGACATGATTGCGGCGGAATTGAAACGGATCGAACCGCGCTTTTCGTGCTCCATGCGCGAGATCAGTTCGTTCATCAGCAACGGGATGTCCTCCACGCGCTCGCGCAGCGGGGCCATCTCGATCGGGAATACGTTGAGGCGGTAGTACAGGTCTTCGCGGAAGCTGCCGACCTCGATCATGCTTTCGAGGTTCTTGTGGGTGGCCGCGATGATGCGCACGTCAACGCTCTGGGTCTTGTTGCTGCCCACGCGCTCGAAGGTACGCTCCTGCAACACGCGCAGCAGCTTGACCTGCATCGGCAGCGGCATGTCGCCGATCTCGTCGAGGAACAGGGTGCCGCCGTTGGCCAGCTCGAAACGCCCGGCACGGCTGGTGATCGCCCCGGTAAAGGCGCCCTTCTCGTGGCCGAACAATTCGCTTTCAAGCAGCTCTGCCGGAATCGCCCCGCAGTTGACCGGCACAAAGGGCCCGTCGCGGCGCTTGGAGTGATAGTGCAGGTTGCGCGCAACCACTTCCTTGCCGGTGCCCGACTCGCCGAGGATCAACACGCTGGCGTCGGTATCGGCCACTTGCTGCATCATCTGGCGCACGTGCTGGATGGCGCGGCTGGTGCCGACCAGGCTGCGGAACAGGTTGGGTTCGCGATGGCGACCGCGCTCGCGGGCCTGGTCGTACATCTCGCGATAGACCTGGGCACGGTGCAGGGAGTCGAGCAATTTACTGTAGCTGGGCGGCATTTCAAGGGTGGAAAGCACCCGGCGGCGCTGGTCTTCTGGCAGTTCGACAGAAGAAATATCGCCCATCAGCAACACGGGAAGGAACTCATCCCAGGTTGACAGTGTCTTTAACAAGCCCAAAACAGCGCCAGGAGCGTTTACCGTCCCGATCAGCACACAAATGACTTCACGGCTCGATGACAATGAGCTGACCGCCTGCTGCCAGTCATGGCTGCCGCAGGGCAAATTTTCTTCGCCAAGAAAATTCAAAATCACCGCTAAATCGCGGCGGCGGACGCTATCGTCATCAATCAGCAGAATTTTGGTTTCACGCCACATGCAATAGCAACTTCCCTAGTAAAACTTCCTGCCCCGAAGTGAGGGCAATCGAGACGCCTGTAAGACTTTGTACCTTACTAGACGTCTGAAATCTGAAAACAGCACTAGTTAAGTCAAAAATGCTGGCACAGTCAAATATATGACGCGCCCATCGGACCAACTGCGGCTCTTCAGCCGAACAGATGGTAAACCTTTGACGCATTTTTCGCTTGGTTGATCTGCGACATCTCCTCGAAAATCGCCTGCCGCTCGCCCGTCGTCACCTCGAGCAATTGCTGGTAAACCGCCAGCAGCCCCTCAAGCTTTTCGCGCAACGCATCCTCGTCTACCGGCGCTTCGCTGAGCACCTCGTCGATGACATGACGACAGCCCAGGTCCAGCTCGCCGATGGCGTCCCAGTTGCGGTCCGCCAGCGCGCCCATCAGCGCCTCACGGGTTTCATCAATGCGTTGCAATGCTTGGCTCATGACGTGTTCCTCAAGGCCGCTTGGCCTTATTGTGCAGCGCCTTGTGGCGCGCCGATGGCATCCCAGCCTTCTTTCACGGTAATCAGCAAACGGGCGACTTCGTCAATCATGTCGGCGTCGTTGTGCAGATTGGCCTCCATCAAACGGTTGGTCATGTACACGTACAGACCTTCCAGTTGCTGAACGTATTCCTTGTTGTCGCTTTTTTCCGCGCTCAGGCCATCACGAAGCCCGATGAGGATGTCGGCGGCCTTGCCCAGCATCAGGCCCTTCGCGGCGATATCACCACGCGCCAACGCACCTTTGGCCTGCGCCATACGGTCGAGCCCACCCTCCATCAGCATTTGCACCAGGCGGTGCGGGCTGGCTTCGGAGATCTGGGCATGGGAATTGACCTTCTGGTATTGGCGAAGGGCTCTCATGGGATTCATTTTTCTACCTCGTGACAGGCAACAGCGAGATGGGTTGCAGTAACCATTATGTCGACTGGATCGCAAAAAACTTTAACCCGTCGGCCTTATGAAGAACAAAGCCCAGGTCAATGGACCCGGGCTTTTTCAATCCGCATTCAATCAGCTATCACTGCTTTGTGATTTGCTGATGGCATTTAGCGTACCGAGGATACTGTTGCTCTGCTGGCGCAGTTGCGCCACCAGCGTATCCATGGCGGTGTACTTGCGGGTCAAGGAGTCTTGCATGGTGGTGAGGCGTTCATCCAACGCAACTTGCTGCTTGTTGAGGTCTTTAAGGCTGTCGGACAACGACGTTGAACGCGTGGCCAGGATCCCGGTGGTGGCCTTGGCATAGCCATCGGTCGCCGCCGTCAGGCGCGCGAGCAGGCCGGTCTTGCCGCTGAAGATACTGTTGATGTCGGCGGCGTTTGTCAGTACGGCTTTGTCCCACTGTTTGGCATCAATGCTCAGCGCGCCGGTGTCCTGGTCGGTGGTAACACCGAACTGGGCCAGGGATTTCAAGGTGCCGTTGCCGGACAATGCGTTGAACTCGTTGCGGATCGCCGCCTGCAAGGTGCGCATGGTCGAGTCACCGGTCAAAGTGGCGGCGACGGAGTTACCGGCGGCATCCTTGGTCACCTTGGTCTCGGCGTTCATCGCCTTGAGCAGGGCGTTGTAGGTGTCGACGAAGCCCTTGACCCCGGACTTGAGGGCGGTGGTGCTGGTGCTGACGGAAATGGTCAAAGCATTGCGAGCCGTAGACGCGGTATCCGAAGGCGTGGTCAAGGGCGACACAGAGAGCAACTTGATACTTACACCACTCACTGCATCCGTGATGCTGTTGGTCTTGGACTCTGCAGCAATACCGTCAATGGTGTACTTGGCGTTCTTCGGCTCGCTGACCACTGTGTAACCGGTATCAATCCCCGAGTTGCCCGACATCGTCAGATCGGAACCAACACCGGAGTTGGTGGAGGTCAGGATAAGACGCGAACCGTTGGAGTCGGTAAGGATGTTGGCACTCAGGCCTGCGGTGCCGAACTGCGAGTTGATCGAGTCACGCACCTGTTGCAGGGTCGCGCCGGCCGGCACCTTCAGGTCGAAGTTCTTGCCCGACTGGCTGATCGTCAGCGTCGTTGGGGTGGTGCCACTGTTCACGACCGTCGACTGGCCACCGGCGAAGCTCTTGGTCGACAGCTTCGACGGCGTCGCCAACTGGTTGACGACCAGCGAGAAGCTACCGCTCGCCGCACCCTGGTTGGCCGTCATGGTGGCGACCTTCTCGTCCGAAGACGTACCGGTCAAGCCACTGAAGCTGTTATCGGTGCCCATGTTGGCCAGCGCACCCCGGAAGGCATCCAGGGCTGCCTGGATCTTGCCGATCGACGACAGCTGAGTGGTTGCCTTTTGCGACTGGATGTTGATCTGAGCCTGCTTAGGCGCTCGCTCGGCATCCACCAGGGATTTCACAATCGCCTGAGTGTCGAAACCCGACCCCACGCCGGTAATCGTTGTACCCGCCATCATCTTTCTCCTGTTCCGGTGGCTGCCGTTATCTTGACGACTAGCGCTTCAAGCGGTGACAGCAACAAGTTTCATGCCAGTTCACGCCTTGTCGTCAAACAACACATGACTGGCGCTGGCCAGACTCTGTGCCAGTTTCAAGGCCGTTTCCGAAGGAATCTGTCGGATCACTTCACCGGTGTCGGTGGCAATGACCTTGACTACAACCCTATGGGTGGAATCGTCAATGGAAAAGTCCAGGTTGCGCTGGGCCGCTTGTACGAATTCTTTAATATCGGTGACCGCTTTTTCCAGGCTGTCCTTTTGGGACTTGCCTGCGGTTGGCGCGGCCGCTTCAACCTTAGTCTTGTCTTTATCCGCAACCACAGGTGCCGGCGAGCCTTGAGAGGCCAGCGGCGGATAAGACAAGTTCAGTTTTACACTCATGTCCATGCCCAATCTCCTCTGATTGGAAAAGACGAAAGGGCACGTAAACGCGCCCTTCCGTCATTCACCACGTGCCGCTATTACTGAAGCAGCTTCAGTACAGCGGATGGCAGTTGGTTAGCCTGCGACAGGATCGCAGTGGAAGCCGACTGCAGGGTTTGCTGCTTGGTCAGTTCAGCGGCTTCGGAAGCGAAGTCGACGTCCTGAACGGTGGAGCGGGCAGCGGTGCTGTTTTTCTGGATGTTGGACAGGTTGTCTACAGTGCTGGTCAGACGGTTCTGTACCGCACCCAGGCCCGAACGGGAGCTGGAGATGGTAGCGATAGCCTGGTCGATCACGGACACAGCGTTCTGGGCCTTGGTGGCGTCAGTCACGTCGGTTTGCGAAACGGCGGTCTTGGTCGAAGCAGCCGAAGTAGCGGCACCGAAGATACCGGTCACACCAGCGCCTTCCAGGGAGTAGCCCTTGGCGGAGTCCATGTTCACAGCACCGGTAGCGATGATGCCGTCAGCCAGGGCAGTAGCAGTGCCGTAGGTGCCCGAACCGTCTTTGGTGGCAACAGTGATGGTGCCGGCAGCGGTCGAAGCGCTGAAGGCCAGGTTTTCACCGGTGTCGGATTTAACCGACAGAGTGCCTTTGGATTGGTCGTAGTTAACGCTGATGCCCAGTTTGGCGGAGTTGGACTTCAACTGATCAGCCAGGCTGGCAGTGTCGGTGACGCCGACGAACGTGGTGGCTTGGCCGCCAACGGTCATGGTGAACGAAGCTGGAGCGGTAGCAGCACCGGCGCCAACTACAAACTGAGCTTCAGTGCTGGCGGTAGCGTTCAGGCCACCGATGGCGCCGTTCAGTTGTGCGGCGATGGTTTTAGCGGAAGCAGCAGCTGCTACAGTGACGTTGGCAGTCTGGCCGTTACCGGTTACTGCGATTGCGCCGCCAGCTACACCAGCACCTGGAGCGATACCGATGCTCTTGATTTGCTGCGAACCGATGTTGTTGGCAGCAACGTTGTCCAGGGACAGGTTGATGGTTTCGTTAGCGTTGGCGCCAACCTGGATCGACTTGGTACCGTACGAACCGTCCAGCAGCTTCTGGCCACCGAAAGTAGTGGTCTGGGCGATACGGGTCAGTTCCGAAGTCAGGGCCTGGTATTCGTCGTTGTTCGACTTACGGTCGTCGGTGCTCAGGGAGCCGGTCGCCGAGGACAGAGCCAGGGTACGCATTTTTTGCAGAATGTCGGTCGAAGCCTGCATTGCGCCTTCAGCGGTCTGCGCGATGGAGATACCATCGTTGGCGTTCTTTACAGCTTGACCCAGGCCGTTGATCTGGCTGGTCATACGGGTGGCGATACCCAGGCCGGCGGCGTCGTCTTTAGCGCTGTTGATACGCAGGCCGGAAGACAGGCGCTGCATGGAAGTGGCCAGGGCGCCGCCAGCTTTGTTCAGGTTGCCCTGAGTAGTGATCGAAGCAATGTTGGTGTTTACTGTTAAAGCCATGACGAAATCCTCGTTGGATGGATACTGCGGCTTCCGGCCCTGGCAACCGCCGGGTGTGGCCTGAGAACCTACGTAATAGTTATCGTCGTGGTAGCCGGTTGCTTGAGGATTTTTTTCGATTTTTTTGCTGGCGTCGTGCCACTCCTTGCAATTCAAGGGCTTACGCAGGCAAAAAAGCCTGCTTTCATTGGGTTTTCTGGCGCCAAATAAAAAACGCCGATGCTCTTTCAAGCATCGGCGTTTTTTTGTGCTACCGGTTCAAGGTGTCACGGACGATAGAGAATCGCCGAGCCCCACGACAGGCCCACACCAAAACCGCTGATGGCCACGCGTTTCCAGGTGGCGTCCATCACATGCTTTTCCAGCAGCAGCGGAATGCTCGACGACACCGTGTTGCCGGTCTCGACCATGTCCTTGATGAACTTGTCCACCGGCGCATCTTCAAAACGACGCGCTACGGCGTCGACAATCGCCGCACTGCCCTGGTGAATGCAGAAGGCATCGATGTCGTCGGCCTTTAGGTCCGACTCATCGAGCAGCTCATGCAAATGCGCAGGCACCTTGAGCAAGGCGAAGTTGAACACTTGGCGGCCGTTCATGAAGAACACACCGTCGCTGACCTTCAGGTGCGGGGCGCCGGAACCGTCGGTGCCGAACTTGGACTTGCCGAGCAACCACGGCGCATCTTCGCCCATCCAGGTGGCGGTGGCGGCATCGCCGAACAGCATGGTGGTGTTGCGGTCTTCCGGGTCGACGATCTTCGAATACGGGTCGGCAGTGACCAGCAGGCCATTCTTCAGGCCAGCGGCTTCCATGAAACCCTTCATCGCGTAGATGCCGTAGACGTAGCCGGAACAGCCCAGGGAAATATCGAAGGCTGCAACGTGGGTCGGCAGGCCGAGCTTGTCCTGGACGATGGCAGCCGTGTGCGGCAGGCCCTCTTCATCGCCGTTCTGGGTGACGACGATCAGCGCGTCGATGGACTCGCGTTTCAGATCCGGGTTGTTGGCAAACAAAGCGTTGACCGCCTCGACACACAGATCGGAGGTTTCCTGCGCGGCTTCCTTGCGCGGCAGGAACGCCGACCCGATCTTGCCAATGATGAATTCTTCATCCTTGGCGAATTTGGCACCCTGGGCGTAGTTATCGATCCCGTCTGCCGGCACGTAACTGGCGATGCTTTTTATGCCAATCATTGTGGCTTCCCAATACTAAATAGCTGGAGAACACCCCTGGGACTACGCCCGGAGTGCTGACAATAAAGGGGATAACCCCATAAAAATCTCGCTGAAAGCCGCCACGCAAGGACCCTGTGACGACTTATCCTTTTCACACGATACAGTGAAGATGCGCTTTATGACTCACAGGTCACTCAATTTTGTGTGCTTTATGCAAAACCTTCAAACAATTAAACCCCAAAAACGACAACGGCCCGCCGTGTTTCCAGGGCGGGCCGCTTGACGTGACGCCACTTACATCTTGTTGAACAGGCTCAACTGCGAGATTTTCACGAACGCCAGTTGGGAGGCTTGCAACATGGTTTGCTGCAGCGCCAGGTTGATGGCCGCCTCACCCATGTCGATGTTGGCCAGATCGCTCATCGTGCTGGTCGTAGCAATGCTGATGCTCGAATTCTCAGTGGCCTGGATCTCCAAGGCATTCTGCCGCGCCCCGACGGAACCCCGCACATTGACGATCTGGGACATCGAATTGGCCAGGTTGGCGATGCTCGAATCAATGGCATCCTTGAGCTTGACCGTCGCTGCCGGATTGCCGTCGGCTGGTGCCTCCAGCGCCTTGCGCAATTGGCCAAGCGTATCCAGCGCATTCTGGGTCTTCTGGGTATTGGCACCCACCGAGAACTGATCGCCTGGCTGCGGCGGGCCGCTGCTCACGTCAAACGTCACGCCGGCCGCCGTCACCGTGGTACCGCCGCCGGTATCGCCGGTGGCGATCGCCTTGCTGGCGCTCGAATAGGGCTGGGCATACACCTCATAGGCCGTCGCGCTGGTGAACTTGATGATCGCCCCGCTGTTGGACGGGAACGTGCTGGCATAGTCCGCCTGGTTGGTGACCTGCGCGCCGGTCAGCTGTGCGCTCGACGTATTGCTCGGCGTGCGCGACACGCTGAACGTGTCCGGCTTGGCCTCCAGGCTGAAGGTACGGTCCTTGACCAACGCATCGGAGTTGGCGCCCGGCGCCACGTCCCCGAGGTTCATGGTGATGTCGAATTTCACCCCCCGCAGTGCAACGCTGGTGCTGCCTTCCTTGGTGGCGTCGAACGTGCCATTGCCCGGTATCTCGGAAGTCACGTCATTGCCGTTCTTGTCAGACACCTTGTATTGCGTGCTGCTGGTAAAGATCAGCTTGTAAGGCTGGCCGTCGGCGAATTTGTTGGCGTAGTCGCCGCTCGATGTCACCAGCCCGGCCGAAAGCGCCACCTTGTGGTCATTGACCGTAGGCGGCACGGTCTGCGGGTTCGGCGCAACCCAGGGGGCCTGGGTGCGACCGGCGTTGGCCGCGCCTTCAAGGATGGTCTTGCCGGTATCACCCGCGCTGACATTCAGCGTATTGGAAATCTGCAGGCTCAGCGGGGTTTCATCCCCCTGGTAGCTGTAGGTGCCATCGTTGTTGCGCGCATACGGCGGCGTCTGGGTCTTGGAGCCGGAAAACAAGTAGTTGCCGGCCGAGTCCTTGCTGTTGAGCAGGCCCAGGACCTGATCTTCAATCGCACCGACCTCACTGGCAATCGAGCGACGATCAGCATCACTGCCGACACCACCGGCCTTGAGTGCCAGCTCCGTGGCACGCTGCATGGCTTCACTGATCGCACCTAAAACACTCTCTTCGTTAGTCAGCGAGTTTTTCAGGCTGGTGATGTTGCCCGTGGACTGGGCCACCATGTCTTTCTGCTGCTGCAGCATCAACAACCGCGCCGCCGCCACAGGATCATCCGCGGCGGTCTGTACGCGCACACCGGAACTGGCCTGGTCCTGGGCCTTCACCACACCCGAATAGTTATCCGAATACTTGGCGGAACTGGTCTCGAAATACTGCTGTGTAGAAATACGCATCGTCCCAGGCTCCCTTAAAGACTATTGATCAATGTGCTGAAGGTTTCTTGCGCAGCCTTGATGATCTGCGACGATGCCGTGTAGTACTGCTGGAACTTGATCATGTCGCCCGCCTCTTCGTCCAGGTTGACCTGGGACACCGAGTTGCGCGCATTCTTGTTGGCGGTCAGCAATGCGTTCGTCGCCGTGCTGTCCGTACCGGCAGCCGCCGCTTTCGCGCCGACGGTAGATACCAACTTGCTATTGGCCCCTACGAGGCTGGTGCCGCCGGTGCCATCGGCGGCCGTGCCGATGGTCGCCTTGGTTTGCAGGCCGAGCAGCTCAAGGGCGTTGCGGTTATCGGACTTGCCGGAGGCATTGAACGAGAACGTCGTGCTGTCGCCGTTGGCCGGCGAACCGCCCACCGTGGTGTCGAAACTGAAGCTCTTGGCCGGCACCACCAGGGCACCGTTGGCATCGCGCATCGGCACGTTGATCGTGACCTTGTTGCCCTGCCCCGGAACAATGCTGCCGGTGCCGATCGGGTTGCCCTGGGCATCATTGAGTGTGTACGGCTGGGTGCCGTCGGCTGCCGGCTTGCCGAATACCATCTTCACCGGCATCGAATGCTCAATCCCCGTGCGCAACTGGGCAGTGGCGGCGCCGCCCTGGATATCCAAAGGCACCGTCAGGGTCGGCGGGGTAAACGTGCCGGTACCTTCGTTGGTCTTACTGGCCTGCCCGGATAGTGGCGCGGCAAAAGCGATCTTGTTCGGATCCGTCATCACGGTGCCAATGTCCTTGGCACCATTGGCGGTCGGGCTGACCTTGAAGCTGTCCCCGGTAGCCATCGGCCCCTTGCCGTCGAGCGCCAACGTGAAACCATCGATCACGGCCGGTGGCGTGGCGGTGACGTCAAAGGTCCCCATGGCCTTGCCATCGGAACGCACCACGGTGACGTTGTTCGGGTTGGCTCTGTCGTTGAAGGTGACCTTGTAATCGAAATTGGTCAGCTTGCTGCTGTCCTTGATCGACACGTTCAGGTTGCCGGAACCCGCGCTGTTGCCACCCGAAGCCTGGCTGCGCTGGGCAATGGCCGCGGCGCTGTTGATGTCCTTGAACAGCGAGCTGCCGAACTGGCCGTTGAGGTCCAGGCCCTGGCCCAACTGGTTGTTGATGGTATCTGCGGTGGCGATGGCGATGCGCCCCAAGTCATTGATGGCAGGCATCAGGACATCGCTGCGATAACGCAACAGACCGCCGATGCTACCGCCGCTGAGCACGTTGCCCAGATCGAGCGACTCACCGCCGCCCACGTTGAGCTGGATGGTGAACTGGCTGGTGTCGTTCTTGCTCGGTACGGCGGAGATGGTGTTGAACTGGTCACCCAATACCAGCGACTGGCCGGAACCGGTGCTGACGCTGAAGATGCCATTCTTCTCGGTGGCGGTCACGCCGACCAATTCGTTCAGCGAACGCACGGCTTCGGCACGCGCGTCCAACAGGTTGGCCGGGGCCGTGTTCGACGAACCCTGCACCTGGGCGATCTGCTTGTTGAGCGAGGCAATGGACGACGTCAGCTTGTTGACCTGGTCGCTCATCGACGACAGCTGGCTGTTGATGGTTTCTTTCTGCTGGCCCAACTGTGTAGAGATCGAGTTGAAGCGATTGCTCAGCGTCTGCGCCTTGGTGATCAACACCTGGCGGGCCGAGACATCGCTCGGGTTGGCCGAGGCAGTCTGCATGGCCGAGAAGAACTCACTGAGCACAGCCGACATACCGGTGGTCTTGTCCGACAGGGTCTTGTCGACAGCGCTGACCTGGTCTAGGTAAGCCTTGGCATCGCTGTTGAGCGAAGTGCTGTTCTGGTAGGCCGCGTCGAGGAACTCGTTATACACCCGGCGCACATCGGCCAGGGTGGTACCGCTGCCGATGTACACACCACCGTACTGGTTGGCCGCACTGGCGTTCTGGGTGGTCTGCTGACGCGAATAACCCGGAGTATTGGCGTTGGCAATGTTATTACTCAAGACCGACAGCGATCCTTGAGAGGCATTGAGCCCTGACATCCCGATACTGAGCAAACTCATGGTTCAGACCTTATAAATGTGTGGTTGCGCCAGCGGCAGCGTAATTCTGGTAACTGTCCATCGTTTTGGCGATCTGCGAAATCTTGCTGGCATAGGCCGGGTCGGTGGCGTAACCGGCTTTTTGCAACTCGCGGACAAACTGTTCCGGGTTGTCGGCCGATTTGATGACTTCTTTATAGCGATCATTGCTTTGCAGCAAGGTCACCAGATCATGGAAGCTGTCCTGGTATGAGTTGTAGGAACGGAACTGCGCCGTTTCCTTGACCATCGCCCCATCCCGGAACTCGCTGGTGATCGCACGGGCCTGGCCGCCCTGCCAACTCTGGCCGGCCTTGATGCCGAACAGGTTGTGGCTGCTGCTGCCGTCTTCGGCGCGCATCACCGATTTACCCCAACCGGTTTCCAGCGCAGCCTGGGCCACCAAGTACTTCGGATCGACACCGATGCGCGCCGCGGCCGCCTTGGCCATCGGCAACATGGTGGCGACAAATTCATCCTGCGAACTGAAGGCCTTCTTCGCCGGCGCCAAGGGTGGCTGGGCCACGGCGCGACCGTACACCTGCATGCGCCCGCTCGGCACGGCGAAGGTGCGCGCGCTGCTGTTGATCACGTTGTCGTCGGCCACGCTGTTACGCAGCGGCGCGCTTTTGGCATCGATAGCAACGGGCGCGTTGGGCACGATGCCGGCCAGCAGGCGATCGGTCAGCTTGCTCGGCAAGGCGATGCGACGCTGGTTCATCAGCTCCATGTCATTGCTGTGGGACGCCGCAGCGCCGACCTGCGGTTCAGCCACGCGGTACGCCCACAACGGACGCTGGCCATTGGAGCGGCCCAGCGGCCCTTCGGCCTGGGTGCCTGCCGCGATTTCCGTCGGCACGTCGACCTTCTTCGCAGGCCCGGCAGCCGCCGGACCTTGCAAGGTGGCGGCCTGGGCCTCCACCGGTTTGTTTTTCTGCATCTGGCGCATCAGCACGTCGGCCAGGCCGATGCCACCGCCTTCGCGGGACATCGAGACGGCCAGCTGCTGGTCGTACATTTCCTGGTATTGCTTGGCGGCCGGCGTGTTCATCGGGTTGTCTTTACCCAGCGCCTCGGTAGCCGAACGCATGGACTTGAGCATCTCGCTCAAGAACAGCGATTCGAACTCCTGCGCGACCTTGCGCATGTTGCCTTCGCTGTTCTTGTCGGCACCGACCTTGAGCTGGTTAAGCCGGTTCAGGTCGGAGTAAGACCCCGAATCCGCCGTGCTGCTGATCCCGCTCTTGCGCATATCCATGACCATGGCCTCAGATCACGATCAGGTCGGCTTGCAAGGCGCCGGCCTGTTTCAATGCTTCGAGGATCGCCATCAAGTCGCCGGGCGCTGCGCCCACCTGGTTCACCGCGCGGACAATCTCGTCCAGGGTGGTGCCAGGGCCGAACTTGAACATCGGCTTGGCTTCTTGCTGGGCATTCACCCGCGAACGCGGCACCACCGCCGTCTGGCCGTTGGACAACGGCCCAGGCTGGCTGACGATCGGGTCTTCGGTGATGGTCACGGTCAGGCTGCCGTGGGTCACGGCGGCTGGCGAGACCTTGACGTTCTGGCCGATCACGATGGTGCCGGTGCGCGAGTTGATGATGACTTTGGCCACGGCCTGGCCAGGGTCGACTTCAAGGTTTTCCAGGATCGACAGGTAGTCGACGCGCTGGCTCGGGTCCAGCGGCGCCGTCACACGGATCGAGCCGCCGTCGATGGCCTGGGCCACGCCCGGGCCGAGCATGTCGTTGATCTTGTCGACCACGCGCTTGGCGGTGGTGAAGTCGGAACGGTTGAGGTTCAGGGTCAGGCTGTTGCCCTGGTTGAAACCACTTGGCACGGTACGTTCAACCGTGGCGCCGCCCGGGATACGCCCGGCCGACGGCACGTTGACGGTGATCTTCGAACCGTCGCGACCTTCGGCGTCAAACCCGCCTACCACCAGGTTGCCCTGGGCGATGGCGTAGACGTTGCCGTCGATACCCTTGAGCGGCGTCATCAGCAATGTGCCGCCGCGCAGGCTTTTCGAGTTACCAATGGACGACACGGTGATGTCCACCACCTGGCCCGGTTTGGAGAACGCCGGCAGGTCGGCGCTGATCGACACTGCCGCGACGTTTTTAAGCTGCACGTTGCCCGACCCCGCCGGCACCTTGATGCCGAACTGCGAGAGCATGTTGTTGAAGGTCTGCAGGGTGAACGGGGTCTGGGTGGTCTGGTCACCCGTACCGTTGAGCCCCACCACTAGGCCGTAGCCGATCAACTGGTTGGAACGCACGCCGGAGATGCTGGCGATGTCCTTCAGGCGCTCGGCCTGGGCGACAGCGCTCAAGGAAAGCAGGAGTGCGGCCGCCATCAGCTGTTTGAAGTTCAAAGTGGCCACCTAGAAAGGGAACAGCGGGCTAAGGAAGAAACGGTCGAACCAGCCCGGCTGGCTTGCATCAGCAAACGAACCCGTACCCGAGTAGGTAATGCGTGCATCGGCAATCCGTGTGGACGGCACAGTGTTGTCGGTGGAGATGTCATCGGCACGGACCATGCCGGCAATGCGCACCAGCTCGTCACCGGTGTTGAGGGTCATCCACTTTTCACCGCGCACGGCGATGATGCCGTTGGGCAGCACATCGGCCACGGTAACGGTGATCGAACCGGTCAGGCTGTTGCCCTGCCCCGCCGAACTCTTGCCGTTGGTGGCACGATCACCGCTGTAGCCGGCGCTCAGGCTCAGGTCGCCATCGCCCAGCGGGTTGTTGGTGTTGGGCACGGCACCGAACAACGAGGTCAGGCCGATACCGGTCTTGCTGGTCTTGCCCACCTGGGAGTTGGCGTTCTTGCTGGCCTGGGTCTTCTCGTTCAGGGTAATGGTGATGATGTCACCGACCCGGAACGCTTTGCGGTCGCTGTACAGGTTCTGTTCGAAACCGGCCTGGTAGATCGAGCCATTGTTGGCCGCCGCCGGCAACGGCGTGCGTGGCAACACCGGCGCGTAGTACGGGTCATTGGGTTTTGGCGTCGGGGCGACACAGCCCGCAAGCACGGCAATCCCACTCAATGCCAGAACAGAAACATAGCGATTCATGACCCTTACCTCACGGTGTTGCAGGCGCCGTCAAGAGCGCCCCATAGACTTGATTACAGATTCTGCGTTACGAACGAAAGCATCTGGTCGGCGGTGGAGATCACCTTGGAGTTCATCTCGTAGGCGCGTTGGGTGGTGATCATGTTGACCATCTCCTCAACGGTGCTCACGTTGGAGGTTTCCAGGGTGCTTTGCAGCGTGGTGCCGAAGCCGTTCAAGCCAGGGGTGCCGATTTGCGGCGCGCCGCTGGAGGCGGTTTCCAGGAACAGGTTGTTGCCCATGGCCTGCAGGCCGGCCGGGTTGATGAAGTCGGCGGTCTGCAGGTTGCCGATCACTTGCGACGCGGGGTTGCCGGCCACGGTGATCGACACAGTACCGTCGTTACCGACGGTGAAGGTCTTGGCGTCGGCTGGAACGATCACGGCCGGCTCCAGGGCGAAACCGTTGGCGGTCACGATCTGGCCGTTGGAGTCCAGGTGGAAAGTACCGTCACGGGTGTAGGAAGTAGTGCCGTCCGGTTGCAGGATCTGGAAGAAACCACGGCCGTTGATGGCCATGTCCAGCGGCTGGCCGGTCTGCTGCAGGTTACCGGCGCTGAAGTTCTTCTGGGTGCCGACGATCTGCACACCGGTACCCAATTGCAGGCCGGACGGCAGTTCGCTGTCCTGGGTCGACTGGGCGCCTGGCTGCTTCTTGATCTGATAGAGCAAGTCCTGGAACTCGGCACGGTCACGCTTGAAACCCGTGGTCGACACGTTGGCCAGGTTGTTGGAAATGGTGGTCAGGTTGGTGTCCTGGGCGGACAGACCTGTTTTGGCAACCCATAGAGCCGGAAGCATGCTGTTCTCCTTCGTGCGCCTGTTTGTTGGCGCTGCGCCGCAAAATTAGTGTGTTGGATCAGCTCATCTGCATGACGCGTGTCATGGCCTGATCGTCTTCTTTAGCGCTGTTCATCATCTTGATGTGCAGCTCGAACTGCTTGGAAAGCGCCAGCACCGCAGTCATCTCTTCCACGGCATTGACGTTGCTCGCCTGCAGGAAGCCCGAGGTCAGCTTGACGTTCGCGTCGGCCTGGGCCGGCTGGCCATCCTTGGTGTGGATGGTGCCGTCGAGGCCTTTATTCATGTTTTTCAGGTCCGGCTGGACCAGCTTGATGCGGTCCACTTCGGCCATCACCCGCGGGCCTTCGCCCATGGCGCGGATGCTGATGGTGCCGTCGGCACCCACTTCGATTTTCTGCTGGGGCGGCACGGCAATCGGGCCACCGTTGCCCATGATCGGCATGCCGTTGCCAGCGCGCAGCACGCCCAACGCATCGACGTTCATGCTGGCGCTGCGCACGTAGGCCTCGCTGCCGTCAGGGGTCTGCACGGCCAACCAACCGTCACCGTTGACGGCCACGTCCAGGTCACGGCCGGTCTCGATCATGGCGCCAGGGGTGAAGTCGGTGGCCGGACGCTCGGTCATGGCAAACGCCCGCGCCGGAAAGCTGTCACCGAACACCGGCATCGAACGCGCCTGCTCCAGGTCACGTTGGAAACCATTGGTGGAAATGTTCGCCAGGTTGTTGGCATGGGCCTTCTGCGCCAGAGCATTCTGGCTGGCGCCGGTCATTGCCACATAAAGGTACTTGTCCACGCTTCTTCCTCTTTCTGACGGACGCTTGCCGCCCACCGCTGTACTGATGAGGCTTAAGCAATTTGCGAACCAACTTTTGAAAATAGCGAGAAGTGCAGGCGGGGCGGGGGTTTGCCGTGAGGTGGGGTGAATTCCGCATTGAGCGCGAGTCGAAAAAACGGCGGACTACTGCCGCCTGCGGCAAGCCCCGTCTTTGAAAACGACAAAGATCAAATGTGGGAGGGGGCTTGCCGCCTCCCACATTGGGTTATTTATCGGTCTTGAGGATTTCGTAGTCGCGCAGCTTATTGGCGATGGTGGTGTGCGACACCCCCAGGCGCTTGCCCATCTGCCGACTGCTGGGATGCTCGGCGTACAAGGCTTCCAGCACCGCCTTCTCGAACCGCCCGACAATTTCTTCCAGGCCACCCTCCAGCGAAAAATCGCCAAGTGGCTGACGCACGCCATAGTCCGGCAACCGGATGTGCTCGACCTTGACCGTCCCGCCGTCGCACAACGACACCGCCTGGAACAGCACGTTTTCCAACTGCCGCACATTGCCTGGCCAGTGGTAATGACTGAGGCGCTCCATTGCGGCGGGCGCCAACCTGGGCAGCGGGCAACCGATCTGTCGGCTGGCCTGGTCGAGAAAGTGCTCGACCAGCGGCGCCAGGCCGTCCAGGCATTCGCGCAACGGCGGGATATGCAGGGACAGCACATTGAGGCGGTGATAAAGGTCCTGGCGAAATTCGCCACGGGCGCACAGCTCGGACAAATCCACTTGGGTGGCGCAGATCACCCGCACATCGAGGTACACCTCTTCATCGCTGCCGACGCGACGGAAGCAACCGTCCTGCAAAAAGCGCAGCAGTTTCACCTGCAAGCGCGCGCTCATTTCCCCTACACCGTCGAGAAACAACGTACCGCCCGCCGTCAGCTCCAGCAGGCCGAGCTTGCCTTCGGCCCGCGCGCCCTCAAACGCGCCAGGACCGTAGCCGAACAACTCGGTTTCGGCCATCGACTCAGGCAGGCCGGCGCAGTTGAGCGCCATCAACGGCGATTGCCCACGCGGGCTGGCCAGGTGACAGGCCCGCGCCAGCAGTTCCTTGCCGGTGCCGGTTTCGCCTTCTATTAATAGCGGCGCGTCCAGTGGCGCCATGCGCCGGGCTTCGCGCACCACCGCGGCCATGACTTTGGAACTCTGGAAGATGCTGTCGAAGCCGCGCAGTTCCTGCTTGCGCACGTTGTAGATGCGCTCACCGACGCGGTCGGCGCGGTGCAGGGTCAATACAGCACCGGCCATGGCCTCGCTGTCGTCATGCTCGGAGGATTGCAGCGGCGCGATGTCCGCCAGGAACACGTCGCCCTTGACCTTGACCCGCAGGCCGTTGATCCGCGACTTGCTCGCGCGCACCAGCTCCGGCAAGTCGAAGTCCTCGGCATAGCGCGACAACGGAATGCCCGGCACTTCATCCACCCGCACCCCGAGCAACTGCGCCGCCGCGCGGTTGGCGGCGACGATGGAGCCGCCCATGTCGATGGACAACACCGGAAACTCCAGGGCGCCCAGCAGTGCATTGAGTTCCATATGCCGGCGCTCGCTGGGCATCAGCCCGACTCTTTTGACGCCAAACACCCCGGCAATCGCCTCGAATTGCGGGCGCAGGGCCTGAAACTGCATGTTCACCAGGTTCGGGCAGTACAGGTAAATGGCGTTGCCATGCTCCCCACCGACCTCGCCCTTGGCGACGTTGACGCCGTATTCCACCAGCAGGTTGAGGATGTCCCGCAGGATGCCAATGCGGTTCTGGCAGTGCACTTTGATACGCATGAAGAGGCCCGAAAAGTGGGGAAGCGCCGCGTCTTTTTGTCGCTGGGCGCAGATAGTCGTCAAGATTATGTGACAGGCGGAGTGACTTTCCCAGCCCAATGCAACGGCCAGCCCCACAAGCGTAACGAATACTTTACGGAAAATGGTAAGTTTTCCTACGCCAAGGCGTTTTAAACAGATGGAATCCGGCCTCGCCCGGGTTATCAATAGGCTCATCGCAGGACATAACAAGAACGAATGCCTAGCAGGAGAGCCGTATGAAGCAGACGCAGTACGTGGCCCGCGAGCCCGACGCGCAAGGTTTTATCCACTACCCGCCGGAAGAACACGCGGTGTGGAACACCCTGATCACTCGCCAGTTGAAGGTGATCGAGGGTCGCGCCTGCCAGGAATACCTGGACGGCATTGACAAGCTCGGCCTGCCACACGATCGCATCCCGCAACTGGGTGAAATCAACAAGGTGCTGGCCGAGACTACCGGCTGGCAGGTCGCCCGTGTGCCGGCGCTGATTCCCTTCCAGACCTTCTTCGAATTGCTCGCCAGCAAACAGTTTCCAGTGGCGACCTTTATTCGTACTCGCGAAGAACTGGACTACCTGCAAGAGCCGGATATTTTCCACGAGATTTTCGGCCACTGCCCGCTGCTGACCAACCCCTGGTTCGCCGAATTCACCCACACCTACGGCAAGCTCGGCCTGGCGGCCACCAAGGAGCAACGGGTGTATCTGGCGCGCCTGTACTGGATGACCATCGAATTCGGCCTGGTGGACACGCCCGCAGGCCGGCGCATCTACGGCGGCGGCATTCTGTCATCGCCCAAGGAGACCGTGTACAGCCTGTCGTCCGAGCCCGAACACCAGGTGTTCGACCCGCTGGAAGCCATGCGCACGCCGTACCGCATCGACATTCTGCAACCGTTGTATTTCGTGTTGCCCAATCTGAAGCGCCTGTTCGAAGTCGCGCAGGAAGACATCATGGGCATGGTCGAGCGCGGTATGCAGTTGGGTCTGCACGCGCCGAAGTTTCCACCGAAACCCAAAGCGGCTTGAACCTTACATCTTCAGGCCAGGTGAGTCTGTTCCCTGGCCGCGCGTTGCTTTAGGGTGACGCTACTGATCATCAAACACTCGAATTCAGGACACCATCATGACCACCTTGAACCAAGCCCATTGCGAAGCCTGCCGCGCCGATGCCCCGCAAGTCAGCGATGAGGAACTGCCGGTACTGCTCAAGCAGATCCCTGACTGGAACATCGAAGTCCGCGACGGCGTGATGCAACTGGAAAAGGTTTTCCTGTTCAAGAACTTCAAGTTCGCCCTGGCCTTCACCAACGCCATGGGTGAAATCTCCGAAGCCGAAGGCCATCACCCTGGCCTGCTCACCGAGTGGGGCAAGGTCACCGTGACCTGGTGGAGCCACTCCATCAAGGGCCTGCACCGCAACGATTTCATCATGGCCGCCCGCACCGACGAAGTGGCCAAGGACGCCGAGGGCCGCAAGTAATGCACTTCGATGCCATTGGCCGCGTACCCGGCGACCCGATCCTCGGGCTGATGGACCTGTACGCCCAGGACGCCAACCCGAACAAGTTCGACCTGGGCGTGGGCGTCTACAAGGACGACCAGGGCCTGACGCCGATTCCGCACTCGGTGAAACTGGCCGAGCAGCGCCTGGTTGACACGCAAACCACCAAGACCTACATCGGCGGCCACGGCAATGCCGCATTTGGCAAGCTGATCAGCGAACTGGTGCTCGGCGCCGACTCCCCGCTGCTGCGCGACCGTCGTGCCGGCGCCACCCAGACCCCAGGCGGCACCGGTGCCCTGCGTTTGAGCGCCGACTTTATTGCGCAAAACCTACCGGGCCGTGGCGTGTGGCTGAGCAACCCGACCTGGCCGATCCACGAAACCATCTTCGCCAAGGCCGGCCTCCAGGTCAGTCATTACCCCTACGTGGGTGCCGACAATCGCCTGGACGTGGCGGCGATGCTCGCCACTTTGTCCAGCGTGCCCCAGGGCGATATCGTGCTGCTGCACGCCTGCTGCCACAACCCGACCGGTTTTGACCTGTCCCAGGATGACTGGCGCCAGGTGCTGAAGATCGTGCGCGAGCGCCAACTGCTGCCGCTGATCGACTTCGCCTACCAGGGCTTTGGCGATGGCCTGGAGCAGGATGCCTGGGCGGTGCGACTGTTCGCGGCCGAGTTGCCGGAAGTGCTGGTCACCAGCTCCTGCTCGAAAAACTTCGGCTTGTACAGCGACCGTGTCGGCGCGCTGATCGTGTGCGCAGCGGATGCCGAGAAGCTGACGGATGTGCGCAGCCAACTGGCGAACACGGCGCGCAACCTGTGGTCGACGCCGCCAGACCATGGTGCGGCGGTGGTGGCGACGATCCTGGGTGATGCCGAGCTGAAAAAGCAGTGGAGCGACGAGGTCGAGGCCATGCGCTCGCGGATCGCACACCTGCGTTCCGGGCTGGTGGAGGCGTTGGCACCCCATGGTCTGTCGGAGCGGTTTGCGCACATTGGCGCACAGCGTGGGATGTTTTCCTATACCGGCCTGAGTGCCGGGCAGGTTACACAACTGCGGGAGAAACACAGCGTGTATATGGTGAGTTCTGGCCGGGCGAATGTGGCCGGGATTGATGCCACGCGGTTGACGCTGCTGGCCGAAGCCATCGCCGACGTTTCCCGCTGACGAAACCCGGAATGAATGTGGGAGAGGGCTTGCCCCTCCCACATCTGGCTTGTGTGCAACTTCAGCCCGCGACCATTTCGGCCTTGAGCTGCGCTTCCCTGGCCTGCGCATCCGCCAACCGATACAACTCGATACTCCCATCCCAGTGCTCGATCAATGCCGTGCACGACTCCACCCAATCCCCGCAGTTGAGGTAGTCCACCTCGCCCACCTTGCGGATCTCCGCATGATGAATATGCCCGCAGACCACCCCGTGCAGCTCGCGCTTGGTCACTTCGTGGGCGATGGCTTCTTCGAAATCACTGATGAAATTCACCGCCGTCTTGACCTTGTGCTTGAGGTACGCCGACAGCGACCAATAGCCATAGCCATAGCGCGCCCGCCAATGGTTCAGCCAACGGTTGAGCGTGAGGGTGAATTCGTAGGCCGAATCGCCGAGGAATGCCAGCCAGCGGTGATAGCGGGTGATCACGTCGAACTGGTCGCCGTGGATCACCAACAGATGGCGGCCATCGGCAGTCACATGAATGGCTTCGTCCACCAGTTGGATATTGCCCAGGATCAGCTTGGAATAACGGCGCAGGAATTCGTCGTGGTTACCGGTGACGTAGATCACCTCGGTGCCGCGCTTGGCCATGGTCAGCAGGCGACGGATCACGTTGGTGTGAGCCTGGGGCCAATACATGCCGCCACGCAGTTTCCAACCGTCGATGATATCGCCCACCAGGTAGACCTTGTCGGCGTGATAGCCCTTGAGGAACTGCGACAGATGCTCAGCCTGGCAATCCCGCGTGCCCAGGTGCACATCGGAAATCCACAGGGTACGCACCCGTTGCTTGCGGCTGGGCTTGGTGAACTCGGCACTGGTCATGGGTATCCCTCGACGGTGTTTTCGCGAGCTTGCGCCCTGGCGATTAATAGCCCATGACAACTGTGCGTCAGTCTGATGACAGCGCCTGCCGGCCGCAAAGCGTTGTAGACTGCCGGCTTGCCAGCATGGAGACCACTATGGGACCCGCCCTCACCCTGCGCCATTACCTCGAAGCGCCCCTCGCCCACAGCCATGATCATGCGCAGTTGGTGTTCGGCCTGTCCGGGCACCTGGACCTGGAAGTCGATGGGCGTGGCAGCCAGGTCCGCGAAAGCAGCGTGATGGTGCTGCCCTTCTCCGCCCACCATGCGTGCGGCAGCCGTGATGGCAGCCGCTGCCTGGTGCTGGATGTGCCCACCGAGCATTGGTTGCTGCAATCGCTGGGCGAACATGCCGACGCCAGCCGCCGCTTGCTCGACCAACCGGCGCGGCTGGCCCTGGATACGCGGCAGAACCAGTTGGTGCAATGGCTGGCGCACAGCCCGGTGGATGACCCGCTGATCGTCCAGCAAGGCGCCGTGCTGTTATTGGCCAGTCTCAATCATCCCCAGGCCCAACCCCTTTCGGCACGGCGTCTGCCGTACGCGGCGTTCAATGCGCACATCGAGCGCCACCTTGCGCACCCGCTGCAGGTGGCGGACCTGGCGCGCATCGCCGACCTGTCGGTGGCACGCTTGCATGCCCGCTTCATCGCCGAATGCGGACAAACGCCGATGGACTACATCCGCAGTCGGCGCCTGCACATCGCCTTGGACCTGCTGCGCCAAACGCCGTTGCCCATCGGCGACATCGCCGATCGCGTCGGCTACACCTCGCAAAGCGCCTTTGCTGCCGCGATGCTGCGTGAGTTTGGCGCGTCGCCGGGGGCTTTGCGACGCAACGCGTAGGAAGAGTCCTGCGATAAAAAACGCGAGCCGCACGACAGACATCCGCACCGGCGACCCACTAGACTGCGCACTTGCCACCCGCTTGTCTCAAGGATCGCAATGACTCCCCGCTCAGCCCTCGGCGCCCTGCATATCGGCGCATTGATGTTTGGCCTAACCGGCGTATTCGGCAAACTCGCGGCCGCTTCGCCAGCCATCATCGTGTTTGGTCGCGCGGCGTTTGCCGTGGTGGCCCTGGCGGTGTTTGCCCGGTTCGCCAGCAACACGGCGTGGAAGATACTGGAGCTGCGCGACTGGCGCCGGCTGCTGGTGAGCGGTGTGTTGCTGGCGGCGCACTGGGTGACCTTCTTTATTGCCGTCAAGGTAGCCGGTGTGGCCGTCGCAACCTTGGGCTTCACCGCGTTCCCGGCGTTTACCGTAATCCTCGAAGGGCTGATTTTCCGCGAGCGGATCCGCACCAACGAAATTGTACTGGTGGCGCTGGTCAGCGTCGGGCTGGTGCTGGTCACCCCGGACTTCAACCTTGCCAGTGAAGCCACGGGCGGCTTGCTCTGGGGGATCGCCTCGGGGCTGTTGTTTTCACTATTATCGCTGAACAACCGCGCCAGCTCCGGCCGCATCCCCGCAGTGCAGGCGGCGCTGTGCCAGAACGTGGTGGTCGCGGTTTGCCTGTTGCCGGTGGCGGCACCGGGGTTGACCGAGGTACGGGCAATCGACTGGCTATGGATCGGTTTGCTCGGCGTGTTCTGCACGGGCCTGGCCCACAGCCTGTTTGTCGCAAGCCTGGCGGTGATCAAGGCGCGCACGGCTTCGGTGGTATTTGCCATGGAGCCGGTCTACGGCATCACCGCCGCCTGGTTGCTGTTTGCCGAAACGCCGACGCTGCGCATGCTCCTGGGCGGCGCACTGATCATCGTCGCCATTGTGCTGTCGGGGTTGATGGGCAGCGCCAGCCAGGCCAAACAACCCACTGCAACGGCCTGATCTATACTTTAAACATCCGCAACAGTCAGCAGTCGTTCAACGGATATCCGACAGCTCGATGACAGCCTGGGTGTGTTCTGAAGTTGCTGCAAGCGAGTGGTCACAACCTCAACGCGATGCGGGAGCTTTACCATGGAAATGCTCATCAGCTTATTGGTACAGATCATCAGCGGGGCAGTCGGCGGCAACGTCGCCGGCATGACCAAACAGAGCCTCGGGACCGGGCTCAATACACTGATCGGGGGTGTCGGCGGACTGGCGTTGGGCCAGGTCGTCGCGGCATTCACGGGCACCTCGGGCGGTGAAGCGCTGGATGTGGCGGCAGTTGGCAGCAACATTGTGGGGGGTGGTATAGGCGGCCTCATACTGACGTGGCTGATTGGCTTCATCAAACAAAAGATGGCCGCCAAATAGGGCCGCACCAGAGGGTCACCGCCCTTGATAGGGCGGTGACGTTCACTGCGTACGGTCGTTGTGCCCCAGGTCACGCTGCGGGTCGATCCGGTCGCGTACGCGCTGCTTGAGCACCTTGGCTTCGGGAAAGCCCCCGTCCGCCTTGCGCTCCCAGATCTGTACGCCATCACAGGTGATGCGAAACGCGCCGCCGGTGGCCGGCTCCAGTGAGACCTTGCCCAGGTCATCGGCAAACGTACTCAACAGTTCCTGAGCCAGCCACGCGGCACGCAGCAGCCACTGGCACTGGGTGCAATAGGTGATGACGACCTCGGGTTTGCTTGTGGACATAATTTGAAAGGCTCCTGGCATGACGGGCTCGACGGATCGAGTGGCTATAATACCGACCTTTATCGCCCAGCCCCGAGATTCCTGATGCGCCGCCTGCTGTCCTGCCTGTTGCTGTGCCTGTTCCCTCTGCTTGCCGACGCCGTTGAACCGCCCCGTCCGAAAATCGGCCTGGTGCTGTCTGGCGGCGCCGCCCGAGGCCTGGCCCATATCGGCGTGCTCAAGGCGCTGGAAGAACAAGGCATCCAGATCGACGCGATTGCCGGCACCAGCATGGGCGCGGTGATCGGTGGGCTGTATGCCTCTGGGTACAAGATCGATGAACTGGAAAAGCTGGCGCTGAGTATCGACTGGCAACAGGCCCTGTCCGACGCACCGCCGCGGGAAGACGTGCCGTTCCGGCGCAAACAGGATGACCGGGACTTCCTGGTCAAGCAGAAACTCAGCTTTCGCGACGACGGCAGCCTGGGCCTGCCACTGGGTGTGATCCAGGGCCAGAACCTGGCGCTGCTGCTGGAAAGCATGTTCGCCCACACCAGCAACACGCGTAACTTCGACAAGTTGCCCATCCCCTTCCGGGCGGTGGCGACCGACATCACCACCGGCGAGAAGGTGGTGTTCCGCAAGGGCCACCTGCCCCAGGTGATCCGCGCCAGCATGTCGATCCCGGCGGTGTTCGCACCGGTGGAACTGGACGGTCGGCTACTGGTGGATGGCGGCATGACCGACAATATCCCGCTGGATGTGGCGCGAGAGATGGGCGTAGACATCGCCATAGTCGTGGACATCGGCACCCCGCTGCGTTCACGCAAGCAACTGGCCACGGTGGTGGACGTGCTCAACCAGTCCATCACCTTGATGACTCGGCGCAATTCCGAGGAACAACTCAAGGACCTGCACCCCAAGGACGTGCTGATCCAGCCGCCTCTCGCCGCCTATGGCGTGACCGACTTCGGCCGCGCCAAGGACATGATCGACGCCGGCTACCGCGCCACCCGTGCCCTTGACATGCGCCTGGCCCACCTGCGCCCCGCCGAGCCGGTCGACCCGCAATTGGTGGCCGCGCGCACGCCGGGCGAACGCACCCCGGTGATCACCGCGATCAGCGTGGAGAACGATTCGAAAGTCAGCGACGACGTGATCCGCTACTACATTCGCCAACCCCTGGGCGAGCCGCTCAACCTGGGACGCCTGCAAACGGACATGGGCACCCTGTACGGCCTGGATTATTTCGAGCAAGTGCAATACCGCGTGGTCAAGAAGGGCCAGGACAACACGCTGGTGATCAGCGCGCGGGGCAAGCGCAGCGGCACCGACTACCTGCGCCTGGGCCTGAACCTGTCGGATGACATGCGCGGCGACAGCGCCTTCAACCTCGGCGCCAGCTACCGCATGAATGGCATCAACCGGCTCGGTGCGGAATGGCTCACGCGGGTGCAGATCGGGGACCGCCAGGAGCTGTACAGCGAGTTCTACCAGCCGATGGACACCGGCTCGCGCTACTTTGTCGCACCGTACATCAGGGCCCAGGCGCAGAACGTCGAGCTGATCCTGGACAACGACCCCATCTCCGAATACCGCTTGGAACGCTACGGTTTTGGCTTGAACGTCGGCCGCCAGATCGGCAACAGCGGCGAGATCCGCTTCGGCGTCGGCGAAGCCTGGGGCAAGGCGGACGTGCGCATCGGCGACCGCGACCTGCCCAGCGTGAGTTTCAGCGAAGGCTTCTATGAACTGAAGTACTCCTTCGATTCCCTGGACAACGTGTACTTCCCCCACACCGGCGAAGACATCGGCCTGGCCTACCGCGAGTTCGAACCCGGCCTGGGCTCGGACCAGCGCTACCGCCAGTGGGAGTTCAAGCTCGACAAAGCCATGAGCCACGGTCCGGACACCCTGGTGCTGGGTGGACGCTACGGGCGCACCCTGGATGATTCGGATGTGGTGATTTCCAGCTTCCTGCTGGGCGGGGCGCGACAGCTATCGGGCTTTCGCCAGGATGCGATCTCGGGGCAGAACATCAGCCTGATGCGGGCGGTGTACTACCGCAGGCTTACGCCCCGTTCGTACCTGCCACTGGATTTCCCGTTGTACCTGGGCGCTTCACTTGAACGCGGCCGGGCGTGGAACAACGACAACGAATTCGACAGCGGCTATATCAACGCGGCGAGTATTTTCCTGGGGTTCGATACGCCGTTGGGGCCGCTGAATTTCAGCTATGGGTTCAACGATGACAACCAGAAGGCGGTGTATCTGAACCTGGGGCAGACGTTTTAGCGTCTTGCACAGAACCCGTGTGGAGAGCGGCGCTATTGTGGCGAGCGGGCTTGTCCCGCGTTGGGCTGCGAAGCGGCCCCAAAAACAGACGACTGATTTCTAGCTGAAAAAACGCGGTGACTTTAGGGGGGCTGCTTCGCAGCCCAACGCGGGACAAGCCCGCTCACCACAACAAATCTGCTCACCACCACAGCACCGCTGGCCACAGCAAGCCCGCCCGGTGGTTTCTTCAGGACTTTTCCAGATTCGCCAGGATGTGCCCATGCACGCGCATGCACACGCTCAGGTCGGCTTCGTCCACCCCCACAAACAGCTCGTGGCGCAGGGCGGTGGCAATGGTTTCGATTTGTTCGATCAGGGGGCGTGCGGTATCACACAGCACGATGCGCTTCGCACGACGGTCTTCCACCACCGCCTGGCGTTGCACCAGGCCTTGGCCTTCAAGGCTGTCCAGCAGGCGAGCCAGTGTAGGCCCTTCGACGCCGACGCTTTGCGCCAGCTCACGCTGGGTGGGTGCTTCTTCAAAACGAGCCAAGTGCAGCAGAACCAGCCAGCGCGCCTGAGATAAACCAAGCCCCGCCAGACGGCGGTCCAGCTCGGCGCGCCACCCACGGGACATTTGCGCCAGCTGCATGCCAAAACGATGTTGATCGGTTAAAGACATAAAAAACTCATTGTTTAGACTGAAAATAAAGTGTGGCTAATTATTAGTCAGCTAAGCATGAGCTTTGCCCATAGGCAAGAGTTGCTATGTACTGATTCGTTACATTGTCGTAATTGCCACACTAAATTTCGAACTCAGACTGCAAAGCCGCGCGCACGCAGTACAAAACCCCCTCTGGAACACGCCCGGTAAACAGCGGCGCAATCTCCGCAACAGGTGGTAATTCGCCCTCGCCGTCGAGGAACGCATCCTGGATCTCACCGAGCAGATCCTCTGGCAAATCAAGGGCCTGCTCCAACGACAACTGCTGCTTGCCGATGGATTCGGCAAGCAAGGTGTAGACGTTTTTTTCCGAACATTGCAACTGACCGGCGATCTGGATCGGGGTCATGCCGGCGCGTGCCAGGCTGATCAGTTCGTGGCGGATATCGGCGACCTCCTTCGGCGCTTCGGCATGGCCGCCGAGCACTTCGAGGAACGCCTGGCCGTAACGCTCCAGCTTTCGCGCCCCCACGCCGCTGACGCGCGCCATCTCGGCCATGGTGGTGGGCTGTTCGCGCAACATTTCCAACAGCGTCGAGTCGGGGAAAATGACGTACGGCGGCACGCTGTGTTCCTGTGCCAGTTTGCGCCGAAGGGTGCGCAAGGCTTCCCACTGCTCCCGTTCCTCGCCACGCACCAGTTGGCTGGCCTGACTGGTGCTGGTCCTTGCGGTGGTCTGCGGCTTGAGGTCGCGGCGTAACTCCAGGCTGACCTCGCCTTTCAGCAAGGGCCGGCAACTGTCATTCAGACGCAGGCCGCCGAATCCTTCGATGTCGATGTCTACCAATCCACGCGCGACCATCTGCCGGAACAGAGAACGCCATTCGCCTTCGGCGCGGGCCTTGCCGACACCGTAGACCGAGAGTTTTTCGTGGCCGAAGCTGCGGACCTTCTCGTTGTCCTTGCCCAGCAGTACATCCACCAGATGGCCCACACCATAACGCTGACCAGTGCGGTAGATAGCGGACAAACCCTGGCGTGCCGGCTCGGTGGCATCCCAGGTCTGCACGCCATCAACGCAGTTATCGCAGTGGCCGCAGGGTTCAGGCATGTCTTCATCGAAATATGCCAGCAGGGTCTGGCGCCGGCAGCGGGTTTCCTCACACAGCGAGAGCATCGCGTCGAGCTTGTGCTGCTCCAGGCGCTTGTGTCGCTCGTCGCCTTCGGAGTTCTGCAACATCTGCTTGAGCATCACCACGTCTTGCAGGCCGTAGACCATCCACGCATCCGCCGGCAAACCGTCACGGCCGGCACGCCCGGTTTCCTGGTAGTACGCCTCGAGGGATTTGGGCAAATCCATGTGCGCCACGAAGCGCACGTTGGATTTGTCGATGCCCATGCCGAACGCGATGGTGGCCACCATGATCAGGCCTTCCTCGTTGAGGAAGCGCTTCTGGTGCGCCGAACGCGTTTCGTTGGGCAGGCCGGCGTGGTACGGCAGCGCCGGGTAGCCCTGCTCGCAGAGAAACGCAGCCACTTCATCGACCTTCTTGCGCGACAGGCAATAGACGATGCCCGCATCGCTGCGCCGCTCGGAGAGGAACGCCAGCAACTGCTTGCGCGGCTGCTCCTTGGGCACGATGCGATAGAAAATATTCGGTCGATCGAAGCTTGAGAGGAAGCGTTCGGCGTTCTGCAGATGCAGGCGCTCGACGATTTCTTCCCGGGTGCGCTTGTCGGCGGTCGCGGTCAGCGCAATGCGCGGCACATCGGGAAACAGCTCCGCCAATTGGCCGAGCTGCAAATACTCGCGGCGGAAGTCATGACCCCATTGCGATACGCAGTGGGCTTCATCGATGGCGAACAGGGCGATTTCCAGGCTCTGCAAAAACGCCAGCATGCGCGGCTGCACCAGACGCTCGGGCGCCAGATAGAGCATCTTCACTTCACCGCGCTTGATGCGAGCGGCCAGGTCACGCTGCTGTTCGGCACTGAGGGTGGAATTCAACGATGCGGCGGCGACACCCAGCTCTTCCAGGGTTGCCACCTGGTCGTCCATCAATGCGATCAAAGGCGATACCACCACCGCCAAGCCATTGCGCAACAGCGCCGGCACCTGGAAGCACAAAGACTTGCCGCCACCGGTAGGCATCAGGACCAGTGCGTCACCGCCACTGGCCACGCGCTCAATGATCGCACCCTGGCGGCCACGAAAACTGTCGTAGCCGAAGATGTCCTTGAGGACGCGTTGAGCCTGCTCGAGCATGTAAAACTCCAAAATGGTGCCGAAATCCCTCTGTACAGGCTGGCCGAAAAAACACGCTTTCACGGGAAATAATCCGTAAGCGAAGTTTTCGCGGGCTGGCGCTTGGCCTGCAAGGGCATCACAAAACGCGGCAGTATACCCGAGCGATCTGCGGCAAAGGGCATCACTGACGAATAGCCGCCACGATCTAAAATGCCGTGCGGCTGGCCTGGGCGCTCAAGAAAGCCTAGAATTCAGCATCGTTTATTCCCAAGGTAACTCTTCAATGTCCTTCGCTGAGCAACTAACCCGCCTGCAAGCCTTCCTCGACGCCGATGAGCTGCATGACGAGGCGCTGGACTACGTGGCCGCCCACGGCTACCTGACCGCCTTGTCGATCTGCTCCGAGGTCGTGCCTGACCGTGAATGGATCGACGCGCTGTTCGCCGAAGAGCCGCACTACACCGACGCTGCCCAACGCGAAGAAATCGAAGCCACCCTGCTGGCCCTCAAGGCCCACATCGGTCGCCAGCTGGCCTCCGACGAAGAGTTCGAGCTGCCGTGCGAACTGGACCTGGGCGAAGAGCCGGATGACTCCGACCTGCGCGGCTGGTGCATCGGCTTCATGGAAGGCGTGTTCCTGCGCGAAGCCGCCTGGTTCGAAACCGCCGAGGAAGAAGTCAGCGAAATGCTGCTGCCGATCATGGTCGGTTCGGGTCTGTTCGACGACCAGCCGGAGTTCTCCGACATCGCCGCCGACGCCAACCTGATGGACGACATGATCGTGCAGATCCCGGAAGCCCTCACCGCGCTGTACCTGCTGTGCAACGCCCCTGACGAAAAACCGGCGATCCTCAAGCCACGTCACCACTGAGTCGTTTGCCCGTGACACCCATGGGCAACCGTCCGCTGCTCCTGCGCTACCTGCTGCTGGCCATTGGTTGGCTGAGCGTAGCGCTGGGGGTCATCGGCATTTTCCTACCGGTATTGCCGACCACGCCCTTCCTGCTGCTCGCCGCTGCCTGCTTCGCCCGAAGCTCCCCGCGTTTCTACCACTGGCTGGTGCAACACCCGCGCCTTGGCCCGTGGATCCGTGATTACCTGGACGGCAACGGCATCCCGCTCAAGGGCAAGGTCTACGCCATCGGCTTGATGTGGCTGAGCATCGGCGTGTCCTGCTATTTAGTGCCCCTACCGTGGGCGCGCGGCTTCATGCTGACCAGCGCCGTGCTGGTGACAATCTACATCCTGCGCCAGAAAACCCTGCCACCGCGCTGAATGACCTGCGACATTCGATCCCACACGACCTTGGTCGACACTGACTAACCCCAGGCATCATGCGAGACTGTCCAACCGGGCCTGGAATGCCCGGGCGTTCCTATGCTCGGAGTTACCATGACGCTGTCCAGCGGGCTGATCGCCGCCGTTGCCCTGGCCTATATGGCCATTATGTTTGCCATCGCCTTCTACGGTGACCGTCGCCGTGCGCCACTGCCGCCGCGCATGCGTGCCTGGGTGTACAGCCTGTCGCTGGCAGTTTATTGCACCAGTTGGACCTTCTTTGGCGCCGTAGGCCAGGCCGCCGAACAGCTGTGGGCGTTTTTACCGATTTACCTGGGGCCGGTGCTGCTGCTGGTGCTGGCACCCTGGGTGCTGCAGAAGATGATTCTGATCAGCAAGCAGGAAAACATCACCTCCATTGCCGACTTTATTGCCGCGCGCTACGGCAAATCCCAATCGCTGGCGGTGGTGGTCGCACTCATCTGCCTGGTCGGCGTATTGCCTTACATCGCCCTGCAACTCAAAGGCATCGTGCTGGGGGTGAACCTGTTGATCGGCGCGGGCGCGGACACCACCGGCACCCGCGCCCAGGACACCGCGTTGATTGTGTCGCTGGTGCTGGCGCTGTTCACCATCGTGTTTGGTACGCGCAACCTCGACGCGACGGAGCACCACCGGGGCATGGTGCTGGCGATCGCGTTTGAATCCCTGGTCAAGCTGTTCGCCTTTCTGGCGGTCGGCGCGTTTGTGACCTACGGCCTGTACGACGGTTTCGGCGACCTGTTCAGCCAGGCCATGTTGGCGCCACGGCTGGAGGAATACTGGAAAGAGACCGTCAACTGGCCGTCGATGGTGGTGCAGACCGGCGTGGCAATGATGGCGATCATCTGCCTGCCGCGGCAGTTTCATGTCACGGTGGTGGAAAATATCGACCCTCAGGACCTGCGTCTGGCCAAATGGGTGTTCCCCGCCTACCTGATCCTGGCTGCTCTGTTTGTAGTACCGATCGCCCTGGGCGGCAAGATGATGCTGCCGGGCTCGGTGCTGCCGGACTCCTACGTGATCAGCCTGCCCATGGCCGAAGCCCACCCGGCGCTGGCGGTGCTGGCCTTTATCGGCGGCGCCTCGGCGGCCACCGGCATGGTGATTGTGGCGAGCATCGCCTTGTCGACCATGGTCTCCAACGACATGCTACTGCCGTGGCTGCTGCGCCGCTCCAGTGCCGAGCGCCCGTTCGAAGTGTTCCGCCACTGGATGCTGTCGGTACGCCGAGTCAGCATCGTCATCATCCTGTTGCTGGCCTACGTCAGCTACCGCCTGCTGGGGTCCACCGCGAGCCTGGCGACCATCGGCCAGATCGCCTTTGCCGCCGTGACTCAACTGGCACCGGCGATGCTCGGTGCGCTGTATTGGAAACAGGCCAACCGACGCGGCGTGTTTGCCGGGCTGGCAGCGGGCATCTTCCTATGGTTCTACACCTTGGTCCTACCGGTAACGGCGAAAAGCCTGGGCTGGTCCCTCAGCCTTTTCCCAGGACTGACGTGGATGCATTCCCACCCACTGGGTCTGTCCGTGACGTCGTTGACCCTGGGCACCGTGTTCTCGCTGGCGGGCAACTTCACGCTGTTCGTGTGGGTGTCGATGCTGTCGCGCACGCGGGTTTCCGAACACTGGCAAGCCGGGCGTTTTATTGGCCAGGAAATCAGCCAACGCGCCAGCGCCCGCTCGATGCTGTCGGTGCAGATCAGTGATTTGCTCAGCCTGGCCGCGCGCTTTGTGGGTGAAGAACGCGCCCAGCAGAGTTTTATCCGCTTCGCCTATCGTCAGGGCAAAGGCTTCAACCCCAACCAGAATGCCGACAACGACTGGATCGCCCACACAGAGCGGTTGCTGGCCGGTGTACTCGGTGCCTCCTCGACCCGTGCCGTGGTGAAAGCCGCCATTGAAGGGCGGGAAATGCAACTGGAGGACGTGGTACGCATCGCCGACGAAGCCTCGGAAGTGCTGCAGTTCAACCGCGCCTTGCTGCAAGGCGCTATCGAGAACATCACCCAGGGTATCAGCGTGGTCGACCAGTCCCTCAAGTTGGTGGCCTGGAACCGGCGTTATCTGGAGCTGTTCAACTACCCGGACGGACTGATCAGCGTCGGCCGGCCGATTGCCGACATCATCCGCTACAACGCCGAACGTGGCTTGTGCGGGCCAGGTGAGGCCGAAGTGCATGTGGCGCGCCGCCTGCACTGGATGCGCCAGGGCCGTGCGCACACGTCTGAACGCTTGTTTCCCAATGGTCGCGTGATCGAGCTGATCGGCAACCCGATGCCCGGCGGTGGCTTCGTGATGAGTTTCACCGACATCACTGCGTTCCGTGAAGCCGAGCAAGCCCTTACAGAGGCCAACGAAGGCCTGGAACAACGGGTCACCGAGCGCACCCACGAACTGTCGCAGTTGAACGTGGCGCTCACCGACGCCAAGGGCGTGGCCGAGTCCGCCAGCCAGTCGAAGACGCGTTTCCTGGCGGCGGTCAGCCATGATCTGATGCAACCCCTGAATGCCGCACGCCTGTTCTCCGCCGCCCTCTCCCACCAGCAGGACGGCCTCTCCAGCGAAGCCCGGCAATTGGTGCAGCACCTGGACAGCTCACTGCGTTCCGCCGAAGACCTGATCAGCGACCTGCTGGATATTTCGCGCCTGGAAAACGGCAAGATCAATCCGCAGCGCCAGCCTTTTGTGCTTAACGAACTGTTCGACACCTTGGGCGCCGAGTTCAAGGCGCTGGCCCAGGAGCAAGGTCTGCGCTTCCGCCTGCGCGGCAGTCGTTTGCGCGTGGACAGCGACATCAAGTTGCTCCGCCGGATTCTGCAGAACTTTCTTACCAACGCATTCCGTTATGCCGACGGCCCGGTGCTACTCGGCGTACGCCGACGTAAAGACGCGCTGTGCCTGGAAGTGTGGGACCGTGGCCCGGGAATCCCACCGGATAAACAAAAGGTGATCTTCGAGGAATTCAAGCGCCTGGACAGCCACCAGACCCGCGCCGAGAAAGGCCTGGGGTTGGGCCTGGCGATCGCCGACGGCCTGTGCCGCGTGCTGGGCCACCGCCTGAGTGTGCGTTCATGGCCCGGCAAGGGCAGCGTATTCAGCGTGCGCGTGCCGCTGGCCCGCAACCAGACCAGCCCGCAGGTCAGGACGCCGCAGGAAACCGGCCTGCCGCTGAGCGGTGCGCAGGTGCTGTGCGTGGATAACGAAGAAAGCATCCTGATCGGCATGCGCAGCCTGCTGACGCGCTGGGGCTGCGAAGTCTGGACCGCCACCGACCAGGCGCAATGCGCGGCATTGCTGGCCGATGGCGTGCGTCCGCAACTGGCGCTGGTGGACTACCATCTGGACCATGGCGAAACCGGGACTGAACTGGTGGGTTGGCTGCGCGCGCAATTGGCGGAGCCGATTCCCGGCGTGGTGATCAGCGCCGACGGCCGCCCGGAGATGGTGGCCGAGGTGCATGCGGCGGGGTTGGATTACCTGGCCAAGCCGGTGAAACCGGCAGCGTTGCGGGCATTGTTGAGTCGGCATCTGCCTTTGTAGGAGACGGCAGGCCGACGCCTACCGTTACTCGGGCAGATGGGCCACGCCATCTGAGTCGGTCATCGCCCGTTCCAGCAAATCAGCAGGAAGACTCTTGCTGGCCCGCGCACCGAGCAATCTCAATTGCTCAGTCCGGCTGACCAGATTTCCGCGCCCATCTGTCAGCTTGTTACGCGCGGCGCTGTAAGCCTTATCCAACTGCTGCAAACGGTTACCCACTTCATCCAGGTCCTGGATAAACAACACGAACTTGTCGTACAGCCAACCGGCGCGCTCGGCGATCTCCCGGGCATTCTGGCTCTGGCGTTCCTGCTTCCACAGGCTGTCGATCACGCGCAGGGTGGCCAGCAACGTGGTCGGGCTGACGATCACGATATGGCGGTCGAAGGCTTCCTGGAACAGGTTCGGCTCGGCCTGCAACGCAGCGGAAAACGCTGCTTCAATAGGTACGAACAGCAACACGAAATCCAGGCTGTGCAGGCCCTCCAGGCGCTTGTAATCCTTGCTCGCCAGCCCCTTGACGTGATTACGCAGCGACAGTACGTGCTGTTTCAGGGCCGCCTGGCCGATGACCTCATCATCCGCCGCCACGTATTGTTGATACGCGGTGAGGCTGACCTTGGAATCCACCACCACCTGCTTGTCACCAGGCAACATGATCAGCACGTCCGGCTGGAAGCGCTCGCCATCCGGGCCCTTGAGGCTGACTTGGGTCTGGTACTCACGGCCTTTTTCCAGGCCCGCGTGCTCCAATACCCGTTCGAGGATCAGCTCCCCCCAGTTGCCTTGGGTTTTCTGGCCCTTCAACGCACGAGTCAGGTTGGTGGCTTCATCCGACAGACGCAGGTTCAGTTGCTGTAGGCGCTCCAGCTCTTTAGCCAGGGAAAAACGCTCGCGCGCCTCGTTCTGATAGCTTTCTTCCACGCGCTTTTCGAAAGATTGAATGCGCTCCTTCAGCGGGTCGAGCAATTGGCCCAGGCGCTCCTGGCTGGTTTCGGCAAAGCGCTGTTCGCGCTCATCGAAGATCTTGCCGGCCAGCTCGGCGAACTGCGCGCGCAGCTCATCCCGCGAGCCTTGCAGGTCGGTTAGGCGTTGTTGATGGCTGTCCTGTTGTTCGCGCAGTTCGGCGCGCAAGGCAGCTGAAAGAGCGTCGAGGCGGCGCAGCTCAGTCTCCTTGGCGCTGCGGTCGAGGTTCCAGGCGTGGGCGGCGTCGCGGGCATTGTCACGGTCGATCTGCAGCAGCTCGACTTCGCGGCGTAAGGCAGCCAGGTCGGCCTGCTTGGCGGCGTTGGCCTGGCTCAGATCGCTGATCTCGTCGCGGCTGGCATCCAACTGCGCGGCGAGGCCCTCCTGGGCCAGTTGTGCGGTGGCCAGGCGCTCTTCGAGCAGTTCCCAGCCGGTCATGCGTGCGGTCAGTCGCCGCTGAAGCTGCCAGCACACCGCCAATAAAGGCACGGCAGCGCCTGCGAGGCCCAGGGCGATACTGGTCCAGTCAAAAACCATAGACATGTCTGCCATCACCGAAAAAAAGCAAGGTTAGCGGAGCCCAGGGCCTGAGGACAGCTCAGTCTTCGACCTGGCCCAGTTCACGCTGGGCGCGACGGTCGCCGGCACGGGCCGCCAGGCGCAACAGGTCGTGGCCGATGCGGCGGTCGCGGGCATTCCCACATTCACGGCACATCAGTTGGCCCAGGCGACTTTGGGCAGCGACCACGCCTTCACGGGCGGGCTGCTTGAGCAAGCGCCCGGCGAAGTGTTTGACGTTGGTGTTATGACCCAGGCGCGGACTGTCGAGCAGCCACAAGGCAACTTTCAAGGAGAAGCGCTTGGGGGCGGTAACAGTTTGAGGGGCATCGGTAACAGAAGGTGATACTGAGCGAAACTTCATAAAGCACTGTGGGACAGATCGGAAGGCGCGCCACTCTACTCTTTTTTTCGTACAGGTAAAGCTGAAAAAACTCTGCACGCCCGTTCTAGAGCAAGCGCTTGGGACAATCCACAGAAGCTGTGGATAACTCAGTGGACAACCCCCCTTTAACTCGCGCAAAGCCCCATGGAATGGGGGCCGCAGTCAAACTGACGATTTTTTCACCAATAAAAAAAAGCCAGATTTTTCATTGACTTAAATTTCCATTGCAGGCAAATGGGAGCCCCTCAGAGCAGTTGACAGCGTGGTTACACCCCCCGCAACTAATGTGCACAACTACCCATCCGACGGTTATATCACCGGCGTTTTTTGAAGCAACTTGCTGCAAAGATGTTACCGCCAAGGCCAACCAGGGACTTTTCAAATCTTGCCGGGCTCGCCACACTCCCCGACCTACAGCGCAACGGTGGAGGGGTCGATGAAGGGAATTCTGTTGTTCGCGGTGCTGCTCCTGGCCATCTGTGCCATTTCCTTGGGAATCAATGCGGCGCTGCCCTCTCCGGACGGGGCACTGTTCGCCATCGCCATTCTGCTGTCGGCGGCGTTCACGGCCGTGAGCTTGTGCATCGAGCTCGGCGAAGGCCGGATCAACGATATGAGGGATGTTATGAAAGTGGTCGAGACCGGCCAATCCCTGCGCTTGACCCTTGCCGCTTACGGGCTGGGTTGTTCGCTGGCAGCGGCAGCCACGGTACTGGTTTATCGGGGCCTGCTGGGCGGCTGATTGAAGTTTTTTGGCTAACACACTTCCCTTACCCGTTTCAATCCGTTACTATCCGCGGCGTTAGTACCAAGCTGAAAGTCAATTCTGGTCGAACAACTCCCTTGTACAACACGGGATCGACCACCTCGATGGTTTCCAGGTATCACTTGCGACGACACTGCCTTTGAACAAGCAAAGGGTGCCGCGAAGTTTCCATACTCTGACCGAACCAACCTGCAAATTGATCAGGATCTTCACCCTGGGCCCAGAACCTTTGCCCCTGTTGTGTCGCCTGCCCTCCTAAGTACCTACCTGCCAGCCCAAGCGCGCCTAACTTAATAGCGCTTCAAACTGGCTGCTTTGTTCCAGTCGGGTTCTTCGTTCGATCAATGGTGATCAACGTCACTGGAACGTTTTAATACGGCACGGTTCTTATCTGTGTCATTTGTAGGAACACCAATAATTATGAACGCTCAAATCCACACTCAGGATGCCATTCGCACCCTCACCAACGCTTTTGCTCCAATGAACTGCCTGATCATGGCCGCTCGCAAAGGCTGCTTCAGCTTCACCCTGGTCAACGAACACGGCATCGCTCGTCACAGCGAACGCCTGTACCCCGATCAATACTCCAGCGCAGAACCGCTGCAGGCCGTGATCGAGCGTACCCGTCAGGCACTGACTGCCTGATCGACCCGAGTCGCTGAAACACAAAAACCCTGTTTAAAAAGCAGGGTTTTTTATTGCCCGGAATTTGCCCACCGAGCTTTTGCACTAAGTTCAAATAGATATAAACGTTATAACTAAATGAAGAAGATGTTTTAAAAACAGTCCTTTACATCGCAAATATGACACTACACTTCAACTCAAGCGGCATGATCCGCTTCCGGCGAGCCTGAGATCCGATCCACTGCTGCCAAGCCCCCACCTTCTCAGGCCTCGTCGACCACTTTCACGGATTGAGGCTTGTATGGGTATCGCTGCCAGCGAATTGTGTCGTTATGTGATCAGGCCGACGTTGATGTACCTTGGCCGACATAACCCGACGGCCGAGTCACTGCTGCTGGGCATTGCCGCCAGCCAGTCGGAACTCGGTTCCGCCTTGCACGACCGGCGTGGACACGGCCTGTACAGCATCACCGAACCGCGCCACCGCGCGTTGTGGGACAGCTACCTGGCACTGGACCCCGAGCGCGCCAGCCTGGTACGCGGCCTCGCCAGCCAGCACGCGTTCCTCAGCGCACCGCAACTTGAGCTGACGGTCAACCTGCGTTATGCCACGGCCATCGCCTGGCTTTTGGTGGAACAACACACCCCTGCACTGCCCCCGCCCGGTGATGTGCTGGGCATGGCACGTATCTGGAAAGAAATTTTTCATCCACAAGGAAGGCTGCGCGATTTCACTCAAGCCTGGCAAACCTGTGTTTCACCCATGAATCAGGTGGTTTGCTGACCGGGCAATTTGCAAGATTCGCCAAAAAATCAGAATTTTGGTCGGATTGTCCTACAAAACCGCTCTATCTCCTGCATTACAGCCTATAGCGCGATGTTAAATTTATTGTTACTTTCCGCAGCGGTGATCACCACGGAGTTCTAATAATGAAAAAAGTAATGCTCAAGACCACACTTAGCCTCGCCGTTGCCATGGCCTCTTCCCACGTGTTCGCAAGCGGTTTCGCACTGAACGAACAGAGCGTCAGCGGAATGGGTACGGGTTTCGCAGGTCGCTCTTCTTCTGCCGATGATGCAAGCACGGTTTACGGTAACCCTGCCGGTATGTCCCGCTTGAATGGCCAGCAAATCACGGGCGGTGTTGCTGCCATTGATGCGTCGACCGATATCAGCAACACAGGTGGTAATTCTCGCGGCTCCAACAAAGGTGACATGGTTCCGTTCACCGCAGTGCCATTTGGTTTCTATACCAACAAACTCAATGATCAGTGGGCCGTTGGCTTCGGTGTATACGCACCGTTCGGCCTGGTGACTGACTACGAAAGCGGCTTTCAGGGCCGTGGTTTCGGCAGCAAGAGCGAAGTGAAGGTCATCACCTTCCAGCCAACTGTCAGCTATGCATTCAACGACCGCGTATCGGTCGGCTTTGGCCCGACCATCAACCGGATCTCCGGTGTGCTGGAATCGGACAAGACCCTTAACCCTGCCGTCAGCGATACCAACGTCAAAATCAAGGGCGATGATACGGCACTGGGCTTCAATGTCGGTGTATTGGTTCAAGCGACTGATACCACACGTGTTGGCCTGACCTACCACTCCAAGGTCAAGTACAAGCTGGACGGCCACACCACCGTGAGTGGTCCCGCCGCGACTCAACCGTTCCTGCGTAACAACCGTTATGACGCGTCGCTGAAAATCGATACTCCAGAGTCCTACGACCTGTCGGTTACACAAGACCTGACTGACGCCTGGAAACTGTATGGCGGTGCTACCTGGACGCGCTGGAGTCGCCTGAAAGAGATCACCGTCAACAACAAAGGTGTAACGGGGGCAGGTGGTTTATTGGCACCGAGCCAACTCAGCGCGATCACCGAAGAACAGAACTGGCACGATACCTGGGCCTACGCAGTGGGTACTTCTTACCAGTTGACCAACCAAGTGGTGTTGCGCACCGGTTTGACCTTCGACCAGTCACCCACCAACAACACCAATCGTTCTCCGCGGATTCCTACAGGCGACCGCACGATCTTCAGTGTGGGCCTTGGTTACAAAGTCATGGATAACATGACGATCGACCTGGCTTACTCGTACCTGAAGGAAGAGGACGTCAAGGTCAACCAGACCGCTGCCGCTCCTTCAACCGCCAGCTACCGCGCCAAGTATGAAAACAGCGCCAACGGTTTCGGCCTGGGCATGACCTACACCTTCTGATCCAGACGGGTGTATAAAAGCCCCGCTCTCCTGCAAAGGAAGCGGGGCTTTTTAATGGCTGGCCCTCAAGGTTTGGAGGCGATCGCCTGTTCCACCGCCTTGATCAGATCCGGATTGTCCGGCTTGGTGAGGCTGGAAAAATTGGCAATCACCTTGCCCTGCCGATCCACCACGTACTTGTAGAAATTCCACTTCGGCGGCGCGTCGGTCTGCTGCGCCAACACCTTGAATAGATGCACCGCATCCGGTCCCTTGACCTTCTGTGGCTCGGTCATGGTGAAGGTCACGCCGTAATTCACGTAGCAGACCTTGGCAGTCTCTTCGCCAGTCTTGGCTTCCTGCTTGAAGTCATCGGACGGCACGCCGATCACTTCCAGCCCTTGGCCCTTGTAGCGTTGGTACAACGCCTCAAGGCCTTTGAACTGCGGGGCGAACCCGCAGAAGCTGGCAGTGTTGACGATAACCAGCGGCTTGCCGGCAAAACGCTGGCACAGGTCGATGGATTCCTTGGCGCGCAGCTTGGGCAACTGGCCCTCCAGCAGCGGCGGACAACTGGCGGCCAGGGCGACACTGCCAATGGCCATCAGGACGGGTACAGCGAGCCAACGCATCTGCATGTCGTGTGTCCTTAAAAGTATTCAGACCACGAACTTAACAGATCGCCATACCCAGTTGCATCAACGCCAGCCCGCCATGCTGCCAGCCCCACCAGGCCAGCAGCACCAGGAGCAGCCCCGCGACGAGGATCAGACCGCGTAACGCTACACTCATGCCGCCTCCATCTGCGCCTGCAAGCGCGCCACCGGCCGCTCACGCACCGGCCAGTTCAGGGCGGCGGCGAGCAGGCTCAACAGAATCGCCACCTGCCAGATCAAATCGTAGTTGCCGGTTCGATCATAGACCACCCCGCCCAACCAGCCACCCAGGAACGAACCCAACTGGTGGAACAGGAATACGATCCCACCCAGCATGGAAAGGTTTCGCACACCAAACAGCGTCGCCACGGTGCCGTTGGTCAACGGTACCGTGGATAGCCACAGGAAGCCCATCGCCATGCCAAACAGGTAGGCCGTGATCTCGGTGACCGGCGCCCACAGAAACAGCACGATCACCACCGCACGGAGCAGGTACAAGCCCGTCAGCAAGCGCGGTTTGGACATGCGCCCGCCGAGCCAGCCGGCGGTGTAGGTCCCGAAGATATTGAACAGGCCAATCAGGGCCAGCACCGTGGTGCCAACCGTGGCCGGCAAGTGCTGGTCTACGAGGTAAGCCGGCAGGTGCACGCCGATAAACACTACTTGAAAACCGCAGACAAAAAAGCCGAACGCCAGCAGCCAGAAGCCGGAATGGGAACAGGCTTCCTTCAAGGCTTCACGCAGGGTCTGCTGGCCGGCCAGCGCCGGTAGCGGCCGGTCCTTGAGCATGGCGACCAGCGGCAGGATCAGCGCCACCATCAAGCCCAGTGCGAGCAATGCCACCGACCAGCCCAGCCAACTGATCAAACCCAGCGTGCCCGGTACCATCGCAAACTGGCCGAACGAACCGGCAGCACTGGCGATCCCCATCGCCATGCTGCGTTTTTCCGGCGCCACCGCGCGGCCGACCACACCCAGAATCACTGAGAACGAGGTGCCGGACAGGCCGATACCAATCAACAAGCCCGCACTGAGGGACAATGACCACGCCGAATCGGACATGCCCATCAACACCAGGCCAACGGCGTACAGAACACCGCCGACAAATACCGCTTTGGTGGCACCAAAACGGTCGGCCAGGGCGCCGGTGAACGGCTGCGCCAGACCCCAGATCAGGTTCTGCAGGGCGATGGCGAAGGCGAAGGTCTCGCGGCCCCAGCCAAACTCGCTGCTCATCGGCGCCAGGAACAGGCCGAAACCGTGGCGCACGCCCAACGACAACGCCAGGATCAGCGCACTCCCCACAAGAATCCAGCCACTGGTGCGCCACATCGAGGTCATTTCTTATTCTCCGCTCGCGGGTATATACCCGCTTGTATTCGAACAAACTCCCTTTCAGGCGAGTTCGTCCAGCAAGGCCAACAAGGTTTCGCGTTTTTCCGCGCCGAGTTGATCGATCAATTTCTGCTGCGCCGCCTCCCAGGCGGGTAATGCGGCGGCGAGTCGCGCCTCACCCTCCCGGGTCAACATCACCAGGCGATTGCGCAGGTCGTCGCCTTCCACCAGTTGCACCAGGCCCTCGCCTTCCAGCACCCGCAGGTTGCGGCCCAAGGTGCTGCGATCCAGGCCCATGGCTTCCGCCAGGCTGGAAATGCTCGGCTGGTCGAGTCGTTGCAGGTTGCACAGCAAAGAATACTGGGCGACGTTGATCCCGAAGCCGTCGAGAGCGCCGTCGTAATGCCTGCTGACGCCACGGGCGGCACGTCGCAGGTTGGTACATAAACATTGGGAGGCAAGCATGGAACGTGTATATACCCGCGATTAAGGAAATGCAAGAAAGTGTTACAGCGCCAGGCCGACCAGAACCGCGACTTCCAGCAGCTCCAGCAAGGCGCCTGCGGTATCGCCCGTGGTGCCACCCAGCCGATTGACCATAAGTTGGCGCAGCCCCAGAAAGCAGACCGCCGCGAGCAATACCGCAACCCCGCCGCTGAAGCCGCCAATCAGGATGCAGGCAAGACCACTGAGGATCAGTACCTGTTGACCGACAATCCTCGGTAAATGATCCGACAGTGCCTGGCCCAGTCCCCCTGCACGCACATAGCGCGTGGTGAGAAACAGCGCCAGCATCGAGGCGCGGCCGATCAGCGGCGCCAGGATCAGCGCGACGCCATTGTGTTGCTCGATCAAAGCTACCAGCGCAGTGAACTTGAGCAACAGCACCAACCCCAGCGTCACCACGGCAATCGGCCCGCTGCGCGGGTCCTTCATGATCGTGAGCGTGCGCTCGCGGTCACCGAAGCCGCCCAGCCAGGCATCGGCGCTGTCCGCCAGGCCATCCAGGTGCAAGCCGCCACTGAGCAATACCCAGGCAGTCAGTAACAGTGCGGCATGCAGCAGCAATGGCGCGCCCATCAATACGCTGTTCAGCGCCCACAACAGCACGCCGAACAACAGGCCTACCACCGGATAAAACAGCAGCGAACGCCCCAGTTCCTGAGGCTGTGGCATGCCCGGCAGGCGAATCGGCAGGCTGCTGAGAAATTGCAGGGCGATCCAGAATGGCAGCACGTCTACTCCCCTTCCTTCAGAGTTCCGTCAGCCGCAACCTGCAGGCTGAACAGCCCACCATGACCGACCTCGACGTTCAACAACTGCTCCCGGGGCAAGCCACGCGCCTGCGCCAGTAACAGGCGCATCACACCGCCGTGACTGATCAACAACACCCGTTCACCGGCATATGCCTGATGCAAACGTGAGACAGCACCCAGAACCCGTTCGGAAAAGGCGCTGACCGGCTCCCCGTCCGGCGGTGTAAAGCTATAAGGGTCGGCCCAGAACAGCCCCAGCCCTCCGGCGTCGGTCTCCATCAAGGTCGCCGCACTCTGCCCTTCCCACGCACCGAAGTGCAGCTCTTGCAGGTCCTTCTCCAGCGTCACCGGCAGCTTGAGCCGGGCGCCCAATTCTTCGGCAAATCGCGCACAGCGTTGCAACGGCGAACTGATCAGGCGGTCCCACGGCCCCCGCGCCACCACGGCCTCGCGCATCTGCACCCAGCCATTGGCGGTGAGTGCATCGTCCAGGCTGCCGCGCAGGCCGCCACCCAGCTCGGTTTCGCCGTGGCGCAGCAGGTCGAGGTGCAAGATCATGCCGGGCGGTCCGCCACGGCGGCTTCGGCGAAGGTCGCCATCTGCGCGTGCAATGCACAGGCAAGGCGCAACAACGGCACTGCCAGCGCCGCACCACTGCCTTCGCCCAGGCGCAGGCCCAGTTCCAGCAACGGCTGCGCGTCGAGGTGTTGCAGCACATGACGATGGCCAGGCTCGGCGCCGCGATGGCCGAACACCAGCCACTCGCGGCATGCCGGGTTCAGGCGCGTGGCGACCAGTGCCGCGACGGTGCAGATGAACCCATCCACCAACACCACGATGCCTTCCTGGGCACACGCCAGGTATGCACCGACCAGCGCGGCGATCTCGAAGCCGCCGAGATTGAACAGGGTCTGCAAGACATCGCCGCGTTGGGCGGCATGCACCGCCAGTGCGCGCTCGATCACGGCCACCTTGTGGCTCACGCCCTGGGCATTCAAGCCGGTGCCCGGCCCCGTCAGGTCACTGACACGGCAGTCGAGCAAGGCACACGCCAGGGCACTGGCGGCGGTGGTGTTGCCGATACCCATCTCGCCGCCGATAAACAGCTGTGCACCGCTAGCCAACGCACGCCGCGCACTGTCGCGACCGGCTTGCAGGGCACGCTGCCCCTGGGCCTCGGTCATGGCCGGGCCGTTGACAAAATTGGCGGTGCCCGCGCCGATGTTCAGGTGACGCACACCGGGCAGGTCCAGGGACGGGGTCACCGTGCCCAGGTCGACCACTTCCAACTGTGCTTCCAGCTGCCGCGCCAAGACGCTGATAGCCGCACCACCGCTGACGAAGTTGTGCAGCATCTGCCCGGTGACCTCCTGGGGAAACGCCGACACACCTTCCGCGACCACGCCATGGTCACCGGCGAAGATGGCGATCCACAGCGCGTCCACCGACGGTTTGACCTGGCCCTGCAAGCCGGCCAATTGCACCGCCAACGCTTCCAACTGGCCAAGGGAGCCGGCCGGTTTGGTCAGTTGCTGTTGGCGTGCCAGGGCATGTTCGTAGGCTTGAGTGTCAATCGCCTTACACGGGTTGAGCCACCAGGTGTCAGTCATAACGCAGTACCTTTCAAAGTCAGGGGCAGGCCGGCGACGGTCAGGACAACACGCTGACATCGCTCGGCCAAGGCTTGATGCAGCCAACCGGCTTCATCCACATAGCGGCGAGTCAATTCGCCCAGCGGCACGACACCCAGACCGGTCTCGTTGCTGACAAAAATGATTTCACCCGGCAGCGCGACCAGGGTTGCCAGCAGTTGATCGCGCTCGGCGGCCAGACGATGCGAATCCTCAAGCATCAGCAGATTGGTGAGCCACAGGGTCAGGCAATCCACCAGCAGGCAGCGCTCGGTTGCCGCGTTGTCACGCAGTACCCGCGCCAGTTCAACGGGTTCTTCGATCAGCCCCCAATGGTCGGGGCGACGCTGGCGATGCAGCGCGACACGCGCGCTCATCTCGCCATCCAGCGGTTGGCTGGTGGCGATGTACGTGACGGGCAAGCCACTGTCGCTGGCAAGCTTTTCGGCGAGGCGGCTTTTGCCGGACCGGGCACCACCGAGGATCAGCTGGAGCATGGGGTGACTCCACACAAACTGCGCAACAAATCGGTATCCAGGTGGTTCTCTACCAAGTCTGCCAGGCGCTCGATATCGCGCTCGCGCAGGGCGTGGTAATCCACTTCCTGCACGTCCTGCAAACCGGCCCAGCGCAACAAGGCGCTGCACGCGGCCGGGCTTTCGAACAAGCCATGCAAGTAGGTGCCAAGGATCTGCCCATCGGCACTTTGTGCGCCATCGCTGCGGCCATCCTCCAGCAGCACGGCGGCATTCGACAAAGCATCACCGCAGGTCACGCCCGCATGGATCTCATAACCGCTGACCTCGGCATTCTCCAACAACAAACGCCCACGCACGTTGCGCAACTGCTTCTCTTCTTCTAGCGTGGTACTGAACGCCAGCAGCCCCAGGCCATCGCTGGAACCGGCAGGCCCTTCCAGGCCCAACGGGTCGTGCACTTGCTCGCCGAGCATCTGCAAGCCGCCGCAAATGCCGAGCACCTTGCCGCCATAACGCAAGTGACGCGCCACGGCGGCGTCCCAACCGTTGGCACGCAGATAGGCCAGGTCGCTGCGCACACTTTTCGAGCCGGGCAGGATGATCAGGTCGGCGGCCGGGATCGGCTGGCCTGGCCCGATGAATTGCAAATCCACCTGGGGGTGCAGGCGCAGCGGGTCGAAATCCGTATGGTTGCTGATGCGCGGCAACACCGGGACCACCACCTTGAGCACCTGGGCCGCCTTGTCGATCTGGCGTTGGTCGATGCCGTCCTCGGCTTCCAGGTGCAGGTCCATCACGTAAGGCAGAACGCCCACCACCGGTTTGCCGGTGCGTGTTTCCAGCCAGTCCAGGCCGGGTTGCAACAGCGCGATGTCACCGCGAAAACGGTTGATGATGAAGCCTTTGACCCGCGCCTGTTCCGTGGGTGACAGCAGCTCCAGGGTGCCGACCAGGTGGGCGAATACCCCGCCGCGATTGATATCGGCAATCAGCAACACCGGGCAATCCACCGCCTCGGCGAAGCCCATGTTGGCGATGTCGTTGGCGCGCAGGTTGATTTCCGCCGGGGAGCCAGCGCCTTCCACCATGACCACGGGATAGGCCTGGCTCAACCGGGCGTGGGAGGCCAGCACCGCCTGCATCGCAATGGCTTTGTAGTCGTGATAGGCCACGGCGTTCATGGTGGTCACGGCACGGCCGTGGATGATCACTTGGGAGCCGGTGTCGCTGTTGGGTTTGAGCAGCACCGGGTTCATGTCGGTATGAGGCGCCAGGTTGGCGGCCTGGGCCTGCACCGCCTGGGCGCGGCCGATTTCACCACCTTCGGCGGTCACGGCGCTGTTGAGTGCCATGTTCTGCGGCTTGAACGGCGCCACGGCCACACCCTGGCGCACCAGCCAGCGGCACAACGCGGTCACTAACGTACTTTTGCCGGCATCGGAGGTGGTGCCCTGCACCATCAGCGTACTCATGCTGCGTCCTTATAGGCGGCCAGGGCGTCGTCGAGGCGCTGCCAGTCGGCCTCAGTGTCGGGCAGGCCGAAACGCAGGCTGCTGTCGTGGACGAACAGGCGCAGCAGAATGCCGCGCTGGGCCATGAATTCGTGCACACGCTCGGCATGGGGCGTGATCAGCCATTGGAACAAGGCACAGCCGCCCTGGGGTGGAAAGCCGTGGCGCTCCAGCAACGCGAACAAGCGCTGGCCCGCCTCGATGCAACGCGTGCGTTGCCGCACATGCCCGGCGGTGTCGCGCAGGCACACCTCGCCCAGCACCCGCGTCGGCCCGCTGACCGCCCAGGGGCCGACCTGCTCGGCGAGCAACTTGAGCAACTTGCGCTCGGCCAACACAAAGCCCAGTCGCACGCCGGCCAGGCCGAAGAACTTGCCGAACGAACGCAGCACGATCAAACCGACCTGATGCGCCTGGCCGGCCAGGCTCACTTGCGGGGTGACGTCCATGAAGGCCTCATCCACCACCAGCCAGCCGCCGCGCTGGGCCAGCCGCGAGTGCCAATCCAGCAGGCGTTGCGGGCTCAGGCTCAGGCCGGTGGGGTTATTGGGGTTGACCACCACCAGCACGTCGAGGCCATCAAGAAAGAAGTCAACTTCCTGTTCCTGCACTTCGCGCACCACGTAACCGGCGCGGCGCCACGCTTCGGCGTGTTCGGCATAGCACGGCGACAACACGCCGACCTTGCCGGCGCGACGCAGGCGCGGCAACAACTGGATCGCCGCCTGGGAACCCGGTACCGGCAATAGATGCGCAGCGCCGTAGTATTCGCTGGCGGCCTGCTCCAGGCCGTCGTCGGTTTCCGGCAGGCGCGCCCAGGCACGCAGGGGAATTTCGGGGATCGGCCAGGGCCAGGGCGCGAGCCCGCTGGACAGGTCGAGCCAGTCGGCTTCGGCTATCCCGTACTGAATCGCTGCCTTGCGCAGCCGGCCACCATGCTCAAGCATAGAATTGCGCCCCCGCGCACAGGATCAGCAGCCACAACCATACGCCGCGCTGCACCAGTTGCCAGCCCCGATCGATGGAATCGGCATCCGCCGCCGGGCCTTCGCCCAGTTGTGGACGATGGTGCACTTCGCCGTGATAGATCGCGGCACCGCCCAGCTCCACGCCCAGGGCGCCCGCACCAGCGGCCATGACCGGGCCGGCGTTGGGGCTGTCCCAGGTCGGGCCCTGGGTGCGCCAGCATTTGAGCGCCAGCCGGGTCTTGCCCAGCAACGCGTAGGTCAACGCCACCAGGCGCGCGGGAATGTAGTTCAGCACATCGTCGATTTTTGCTGCTGCCCAACCGAAGCGCTCAAAACGCTCGTTGCGATAACCCCACATGGCATCGAGGGTGTTGCTCAGGCGGTAAAGCACCACGCCCGGCACACCGGCCACCACAAACCAGAAAATCGCAGCGAACACCGCATCGCTGCCGTTCTCCAGCACCGATTCGGTGGCGGCACGGGCGACTTCGGTGCGGTCCAGCTCGCTGGTCTGGCGGCTGACCAGGTAGCTCACGCGTTTGCGCGCCGCCTCCAAGTCATCACTGCGCAGGGCCTGGGCCACCGGGATCACATGCTCGCCAAGGCTGCGCATGCCAAGGGCGCAGTACAACGCCAGGATCTCCAGTACCCAGCCTATGTAAGGCGCCCACGACAAGGCCGTGGCCAGCAGCGTCAGCGGCACCACGGCGATAAACCACGCGGTCACGCCATGGCTGCGCCAGCCACGGCCACCGGTATTGAAACGTTGCTCGATGCGCCCGGCAAAATTGCCGAACGCCACCAGCGGATGCCAGCGCCTGGGTTCGCCCAGCAGCGCATCCAGCGCGACTGCAGCGACACACAGCAAGGCCACACTCATTGACTCACTCCCCACGCATTTTCATACAACATGTCACTCAACGGTCGAGGCTCGGTCCAGCCTTCGAGCTGCAACATCGGTGCCGGGTAGAACTCGGCCACCGGCCCCAGGCACAACACGGCCAGGGGTTTCGCACCGGGCGGCAAACCCAGCAGATCGGCCAGCGCCTGGGGTTCGAACAACGAGACCCAGCCCATGCCCAGGCCTTCGACCCGCGCCGCCAGCCACAAATTCTGGATAGCACAGGACAACGACGCCATGTCCATTTCCGGCAGGGTGCGACGCCCGAAGATGTGCCGCTCGCGATCATCCATCAACGCCGCTACCAGCACTTCGGCACAGTCGTGAATGCCTTCGACCTTGAGCTTCATGAACTCATCGGAACGCTCGCCCAGGGCTTCGGCGGTGCGTACGCGTTCTTCTTCCACCACCTGTTGAATCTGCCCACGCAACTGGCGATCGCTGATGCGAATAAAGCGCCAGGGCTGCATCAGGCCGACGCTGGGCGCCTGGTGTGCGGCCTGGAGCAAGCGGTGGAGCAGCTGGGGGGCGACAGTGCCGCCGCTGAAGTGGCGCATGTCGCGGCGTTCGGCGATGGCGCGGTAGACGGCGTCGCGGTCGGCCTGGGGAAAAGCGTTGTCGCTCATAGTGCTGGATCGGGCGCGAACAATGCGGCCACCGCCTGGGGATTGGATGGGAAATAGAAGTGTACGTAGGACGCCGTCATCCGCCCCTGCCGATACACCGCCTCGGCACCGCGCCCGCCATTGGGGCTCAGGCCACGGGCAATCGGTTGCCATTCAGTGGTGGTCAGGGAGTGGTGATAGGTATGGCCACGCAGCGTGCCTTCCGGCAATTCGACGCTTTGCAGGGCCAGGGCCGCCAGTTTCTTTTGCATCACCGCGTCGCCCTGCAACAGGCCGAGCAGTTCAGCGCGGATGCCGTCGACATCGGTCAGCGAGTCCAGCAGGTAGAGCATGCCGCCGCATTCGGCAAGCAAGGGTTTGCCGACCGCGTGGTGAGCGCGAATGGCGTCGAGCATCGGGATGTTTTCCGACAGCGCCTGGTGGTGCAATTCAGGATAACCGCCGGGCAGGTAGAGGCTGTCGGCATCAGGCAATTGGCGATCGTGAATCGGCGAGAAAAACGTCAGCTCAGCGCCCATTGCGCGCAGCAGGTCGAGACTCGCGCCGTAGGTAAAGGCGAAGGCCTCATCGCGGGCCACGGCAATGCGCACGCCCTTGAGCAACGGCTCAGCCTCGATCACTTGGGGCGCAGCGAACGTCACCGGCGGCGGCAAGGCGACTTCGCAACTGCTGCCCAACGCTTGGGCGGCGGCGTCCAGGCGTACATCGAGGTCATTCAGTTCGCTCGCTTGCACCAGGCCGAGGTGGCGACTGGGCAGTTCGATACCGGTCTCGCGTGACAATGCGCCATACCAGCGCAGGCCCTCGGTGAGGCTGCCTTCGAGCAGTTGCGCATGACGCAGGGTGCCGACACGGTTGGCCAATACACCGGCGAATGGCAGATCCGGCTGATAGCGCGCCAGGCCCAATGCCAACGCGCCGAAGGTCTGCGCCATGGCCGTGCCGTCGATCACCCCCAGCACCGGCACGCCGAAGTGCCGCGCCAGGTCGGCGCTGGAGGGTGTGCCGTCGAACAGGCCCATCACGCCTTCGATCAGGATCAGGTCTGCCTCCCCCGCCGCTTCCCACAGCAAACGACGAGTTTCTTGCTCGCCCACCATCCACATATCCAACTGATACACCGGCGCACCGCTGGCGCGTTCGTGGATCATCGGGTCGAGAAAGTCCGGGCCGCATTTGAACACGCGCACCTTGCGCCCCAGGTTGCGGTGCAAACGGGCGAGCGCGGCGGTGACGGTGGTTTTGCCCTGGCCGGACGCCGGAGCGGCGATCAAAACGGCAGGGCAATGACGGGGCTGATTCAAAGTTCGACGCCCTTCTGTGCCTTGATACCGGCCTGGAACGCGTGCTTGAGCATGCCCATTTCGGTGACGGTGTCGCCCATTTCGATCAACTCGGGCTTGGCGCCACGGCCGGTGACCACCACGTGTTGCATCGGTGGACGGGCTTGCAGGTCGCTGAGGACCTGGTCCAGGTCGAGGTAGCCGTGCTTGAGCGCGATGTTCAGTTCGTCCAGCACCACCAGGCCGATGGAGGGGTCTTGCAGCAATTCGCGGGAGACCGCCCAGGCGGCCTCGGCGGCGGCGATGTCGCGCTGGCGGTCCTGGGTTTCCCAGGTGAAGCCTTCGCCCATTACATGGAAGCGCACTTGCTCGGGGAAGCGACGGAAGAACAATTCTTCTCCAGTGCTGTTGCGCCCCTTGATGAACTGCACCACGCCGCACTGCATGCCGTGGCCCATGGCACGGGCCAACATGCCGAACGCGGAGCTGCTTTTACCTTTGCCGTTACCGGTCAGCACCAGCAGCAGACCGCATTCGTTGGGGGAGTTGGCGATGCGCTCGTCGATCACGGCTTTTTTGCGCAGCATGCGCGCCAGGTGGCGTTCGTCGCGGTCGGGGGAATCGGTCATGGCAGCTCTCCGTTGGGGCTGGACAAAAACGGCGGGCAGGAAAAAAGAAAAGCAGACAGCCAAGCATCGCCCACCGTGATGCTGTTGGATGTTGCAGGCCGGTCTCCGGGCTCATGAGTGGCGTGCTGGCTGAAGGCAGGCCAACGCTGCGCCTTCCCATATCGCAGGCGATACAGTGGCAAAAGGCAGCGTCTTGACTCATTTACCGTTGCGGGGGCAGCGCCGGAATCGCGGCGGCACTGTGTAGAAGTGCGCTCACTCACCGGCTTCCCTGTTTCACTCTGTCGACCCGTGGGTCACAGAGCACCTGGAACAAGCGGCGAAGGGTAGTAGGTTGGGGGTGGAGCGTCAATTAAAGCAACTTGAAGTCGACACAAAACAACTGTGGGAGGGGGCTTGCCCCGATGGCGGTGGATCAGCCCAGTTATCTTTAGCTGACACACCGCTATCGGGGGCAAGCCCCCTCCCACATTTCGATTCGAGTCTGGCGCTAAGGATTGCGTGCCAGGTTGCCCGGCAACACGCGCTTGGCGCTCAAATAGGCATTCTGCCAATAGGCTTTGGACAATGTGTCCAGCTTCACCGTACCGCCGGTTTGTGGCGCATGCACAAAGCGCCCTTCACCCACGTAGATCCCGGCGTGGCTGACCTGGGAACCGCCACCGGTGGCGAAGAACAGCAGGTCACCGGTCTGCAGGTTCTGCTCGCTGACGTCCTGCGCGCGCATTACGATCAGCTCGCGGGTGGTACGCGGCAGGGAAATCCCGGCGGCATCGCGGAAGACAAACCCGATCAGGCCGCTGCAATCAAACCCGGAGTCCGGCGTGTTGCCGCCCCAACGGTAAGGCGTGCCGACCAGGCCCAGCGCGCGGAAGAGTACGTCTTCGGCTGCGGGCGAGAAATTCTGGGTGGAATAGTTGAACACCGGCTTGGGCTTCACCGCTACAGGAGCGGGCGGCGGTGTGCGGCTTGCGCAGGCGCTGAGGAGCGCGGCGCAAACAATGAGAATCAGGCGGGCCGAGGTCGACATGTGCAGAACAATCCTGGTCTGGATGCGGCTTTCGCTGCCGAACGCTGAAAACCAGAACGCGCAAGCAAAGCTCGCGCGAACGGATTACAACAATGTCCAGGGATTCTAGCGCTTACACGTCAAACTTCAAGTATCACTTTAAGTTTACTTGCTAGCGGTAACCGTCGTCGGGGCCATGGCGAGTGCGCGCTTGGCTTCGATGAAGGTTTTGCTCCAGTAGCTGTCACCCAGGTTATCGACCCGGACACCGCCACTGCGACGGCTGCTGGAGTGGATAAACTGGTTATCGCCCAGGTAGATACCGGCGTGGCTCACACGACCACGGCCTGCCGTACTGAAGAAAAGCAGATCGCCAGGCTTGAGGTTGTTGCGTGCGACCAACGGTGCATTCACGTTGATCATTTCGCGGGTGGAGCGCGGCAGATTCATGCCGGCCTCTTCACGAAACAGATAGCCGATGAAACCACTGCAGTCGAAACCGGCTTCAGAGGTACCACCGAAACGGTAACGGGTACCGATCAGGGACATGCCGCGTTCGAGAATGCTGTCGGCCAGGACTGGAAGCTGATAAGGCTTGTTGCCGGCGAAATCGGCCAGTTCCTTTTCCGTTGCGACTTCTTCCTCATAAACAGAGGCAGATTGTGCAGCAACGAATTTTGCCTGATTTTGAACCTGTGGTTTCTGCTGATCGACCACCTGCTGAGGGTGGGAGGCGCAACCAAACAACAGGGTAACGAGTGCGAGGGGCACGAGGGGTGCGAAGCGATTTAGCATGGGCACGACCGTGGCTGATATGTAAAGAAGTCGAGACTATGCCTTCTATCACATCGATTTGCAAATTCAATCGTGCTCTATGTGACTTCGCGATTGGACTATGACATCTAAGCCGTAATTCCATTTATCGGTTCGAATGCGAAGCCCAGCCGGCAGAAACGCAGGTTTTCTGGCGCCCGTAAAATGGCGAACCGCGTAAATTCAATGAGTTACCAGCCCAACGTTTCCTTGAGAAAAGGGATCGTCAATTTTCTTTGAGCCTGCAAGGACGCCTGATCGAGCTGCTCGAGCAAATCGAACAGCGCACTCATGCTGCGGGTGCCTCGAGTAAGGATAAAGTGCCCGACTTCGTCGGTGAGGTGCAGGCCGCGACGGGAGGCCCGCAGTTGCAGGGCACGCAATTTGTCTTCGTCGGACAGCGGGCGCATCTGGAAGATCAGCGCCAGGGTCATGCGCGACTTGAGGTCGGCCAGCTTGATCGGCAACTCGCGTGGCGAAGTCGACGCGGCAATCAGCAGGCGCCGACCGCTGTCACGCAAGCGATTGAACAGGTGAAACAGCGCTTCTTCCCAATCCGCCTTGCCGGCGATCGCCTGCAAGTCATCCAGACACACCAGTTCGTATTGCTCAAGGTGATCGAAGATGCCGATACCGCGATCCATCAACTCGGCCAGCGGCAGGTACACCGCCGGTTCGCCCATCTGCTCGAACCGCAGGCACGCAGCCTGCAACAGGTGGGTACGCCCTACGCCGTGCTTGCCCCACAGATAGATCAGGCTTTCAGTCCACCCGGCGTCGGCTTCGCAGAGCCGCTCGACATAGCCGAGTGCAGCGGCATTGGCGCCTGGGTAGTAGTTGATGAAGGTGGCGTCGTCACGCAGACGCACACCCAAGGGCAGCTGAATCGGTTTCATGCTGACTGAACGGCTCCGAACGAACCGTTAGTGGCCTCTGTGTAAAGTTTGCAAAGTTTATACCCGTGACGCCGGGCGCACAATGCAACAGACCCCAAGCAAAATCAAAGGTTTGCGTTAACTCGTTGGATTTATGCAGATTGTTTGACGGACCGCCCCCAGAAAAGACAAACCCGGCCTTGGCCGGGTTTGTGAAGATAGAGTTACAGGTCGGGATCTTCAACCCCCGTATAAGCATCCGAATCCTTGTACAGATCGTGCACATGGCGCACCAGCACCATGATCACCGCCGCCACCGGCAACGCCAGCAGGATGCCCGTGAAGCCAAACAGCTCACCACCCGCCAGGATCGCAAAGATCACCGCCACCGGATGCAGACCAATCCGATCCCCGACCAACAACGGCGTGAGCACCATGCCTTCCAACGCCTGGCCGACCATGAATACGGCCACGATCCCCAGCATCGGGTACAAGTCCCCGCCAAACTGGAACAAGCCCGCGACCAGCGCCGCGCCGATCCCAATCACAAACCCCATATAAGGCACGATCGCGGCCAGGCCGGCGATCAGGCCGATCAACAGACCCAGCTCCAGGCCGATAGCCATCAAGCCGGCCGCGTAGATGATCCCCAGGGCGAGCATCACCAGCAACTGCCCGCGCACGAAGGCGCCGAGCACCTCATGGCATTCCTCAGCCAGCGAAACAATGCGCTCCTCACGGTTGCGCGGCAGCAGGCTGCGGATCTTGGCCATCATGATGTCCCAGTCGCGCAGCAGGTAGAACGCCACCACCGGGATCAGCACCAGGTTGGTCAGCCAGCCGATCAACGCCAGGCTGGACGCCGTCGCCTGGCTGAGGATGACCCCGACAATATCAGTGGTCTGGCCCATATGTTCGCTGATGGCCGCCTTGACCTTGTCGAACTTCCAGAAACCATCCGCCAGCCCCAACTTGGCCTGGGCCCACGGCATCGCCGTGTGCTGCAGCCAATCGAGCATCTGCGGCGCCAGCTCATACAAGCGGAACAACTGCTTGGCCAGCATCGGCACCAGCACCAGCACCAACGCCGTGATGATCAAGGTAAACAGGGCGAACACCGCCACCACGCCCCAGGTCCGCGATAACCCGGCTTTTTCCAGGCGATCCACCACCGGATCGAACAGGTAAGCCAGCAGCAACGCGACCAGGAATGGTGTCAGGATCGAATGCAGCAGGAACACAAAAACGCACAGCAGGACAAACCCGCCAAGCCACACCCAACGACGCGTATCCGCCATAAACCACTCCATCTATATAAAGAAGAAAACTGCTACCAGCGAAAACGCAGTTGCGCCTGAGGTTCTGGTGCAGCAGCCGGCTGCGCACCCTCCGCCGCCGGTTGCGGGACCGGTGCTTCACCCGCAGGAATCTCCTGCAACTTGGCCAGGCTCAACTGGGTACGCAACTGATCGGCACTGCCATTGACGCGGTACACGATGCGATTGCCATCCACTAACTGCGGCTGACCACCGAAAGGCTCCAGCAGGTGACCCAGCGCGGCATAACGCTCCAGGGTCATGCCCTGCACTTCCAGCAATTGTTCGGTGCTCACGCCGGGTTTGACCGCAAAGCGTGGCGCGAGCTTTTGGCTGATCGCCAGCATCACCGCGTCGGCTACAGCGCCGGTGTCGGCCCCTTGCGCGGCGCCCTGCTCGCTCTTGTCGCCCAGCCACAGGCGCCATTTGGCTTGCCATTGGTTGCCTTCCTGACGCGCATGCACGGCCAGCAAAGCGTCGGCGCCGTAACGTTCGGAAGCGGCGCGCAACGGTGTGGCGTCAGCACTTTCCAGGTTCGGTGCGGTGGCGACCACCTGCTCATCCAGGTCGCCCAGCGGCAGGCGCAGCGGCAAACCACGGTGTTGCGCGGCACGGCGCAGCGCCTGGGCGACGGTCTGGCCATCACCCACCAGGCTGCTGCCTTCGGTGGAGTCGTTCAGCCACCAGCCAAGGATCGACGGCCGATTGCTGCCCCAGATCGACAGACCCGCTTCACGCAGCACGCGATCGGTGCTCACCGGGTCGAAATCCACTTGCAGGCTTTCCGGCGGGCCGGCGTCGTAGCCGTACTGGCTGATGATTTGTTGCGGATCCTTGCGAACGGCCGCCAGACCCGGCCCCTCGGCGGCCTTGGCGTCGCCGGTCAGGCGGATCACCAGGGTCTGCACGGCGCGCTGGGTCGCCTGGTCACGCTCCTGCGGCGACTGACTGCTGACGGGTTCGAGTACTTGATAAAGGCCGTTGAGGGTTTCGGCATGACTCGCCAGGCTGACCAACGACAAGCAGCCTACAAAGAAGAATTTACACAGACGCATGGAAGATTCCCGAACGACAAATTTAGCGGCTGGAACAGACCGCGTGAACTCGGTTTGCCAAGGCTGTGACCACGGCGACCGATAAAACATTCACAGGGTCTTGGTAAGTTTTCGTACTGTCACAACGCTAGCGCAGTAAAGGCTATACCTTAATACGCACCAAAGCAGACCCGATTAGCATTTTTTTAACGCCATATGCCCCTGCCCGTCGGCCCGAGGATGGCCGCTGCCCCTCAAGCCTGATAAAATCGCGCGCCTTCGCAGACCGTCAACGGCGTGGCCTTTATAAAAGCCCCCGCTCGCTCGGTCGTTACCCAGAAATCCCCCCTAAAGGCCTGGATCATGAGCAAGCAACCCTCCCTGAGCTACAAGGACGCCGGTGTAGACATCGACGCCGGTGAAGCATTGGTCGAACGCATCAAGAGCGTCGCCAAGCGCACTGCGCGCCCCGAAGTCATGGGCGGGCTGGGCGGTTTTGGCGCCCTCTGCGAGATCCCGGCCGGCTACAAGCAGCCTGTACTGGTGTCCGGCACCGACGGCGTGGGCACCAAGCTGCGCCTGGCGCTGAACCTGAACAAGCACGACACCATCGGCATCGACCTGGTCGCCATGTGCGTCAATGACCTGGTGGTGTGCGGCGCCGAGCCGTTGTTCTTCCTCGACTACTACGCCACCGGCAAGCTGAACGTGGACACCGCGGCCCAAGTGGTCACCGGCATCGGCGCCGGCTGCGAACTGTCGGGTTGCTCCCTGGTCGGCGGCGAAACCGCTGAAATGCCAGGCATGTACGAAGGTGAAGACTACGACCTGGCCGGCTTCTGCGTCGGCGTCGTGGAAAAAGCCGAGATCATCGACGGCTCCAAGGTTGCGGCCGGCGATGCCCTGCTCGCCCTGCCATCCTCCGGCCCGCACTCCAACGGTTACTCGCTGATCCGCAAGATCATCGAAGTGTCCGGCGCCGAGATCGAGAACACCCAGCTCGACGGCAAGCCGCTGACGGACCTGCTGATGGCCCCGACCCGCATCTACGTCAAGCCGTTGCTCAAGCTGATCAAGGACACCGGCGCCGTCAAGGCCATGGCCCACATCACCGGCGGGGGCCTGCTGGACAACATCCCGCGCGTGCTGCCAAAAGGCGCCCAGGCCATCGTTGACGTGGCCAGCTGGCAGCGTCCGGCAGTATTCGACTGGCTGCAAGAGAAAGGCAACGTCGACGAAACCGAGATGCACCGCGTGCTGAACTGCGGCGTCGGCATGGTCATCTGCGTGGCTCAGGAGCACGTTGAAACCGCGCTGAACGTACTGCGCGAAGCCGGCGAACAGCCTTGGGTCATCGGCCAGATCGCCACCGCTGCCGAAGGCGCGGCTCAGGTTGAGCTGAAGAACCTCAAGGCTCATTAATGTCTCAGACCTGTGATGTCGTGGTGCTGCTCTCCGGCACCGGCAGTAACTTGCAGGCCCTGATCGACAGCACGCGCACCGGCGACAACCCGGTGCGCATTGCTGCGGTGATCTCCAACCGCAGCGACGCCTACGGCCTGCAACGCGCCAGGGAAGCGGGTATCGACACCCGCTCGTTGGATCACAAGGCGTTCGACGGTCGCGAGGCCTTCGACCGCGCCTTGATCGAACTGATCGACGCCTTCAACCCCAAGCTCGTAGTACTCGCCGGCTTCATGCGCATCCTCAGCGCTGACTTCGTGCGGCATTACGCCGGGCGCCTGTTGAATATCCACCCTTCCCTGCTGCCCAAGTACAAAGGCATGCACACGCACCAGCGTGCGCTCGAGGCCGGCGACAGCGAGCATGGCTGCAGCGTGCACTTTGTCACCGAGGAACTCGATGGCGGGCCTCTGGTCGTACAGGCAGTGGTTCCGGTAGAGTCTGACGACTCGGCGCAGACGCTTGCGCAACGGGTTCACGCCCAGGAACACAGGATTTACCCGCTGGCCGTTCGCTGGTTTGCCGAGGGGCGGTTGATTCTTGGTGACCAGGGTGCATTATTGGACGGTCAGTTACTCGCGGCCAGCGGCCACTTGATTCGAACCTAGGAGATTTTATGCGTCGCGCCTTGCTCTTCGCTTTTGCGCTGTTCGCCTTGCCAGCCGTGCAAGCAGCAGACCTTCACCCCTTCTCCGTCAGCTACACCGCCGACTGGAAACAGTTGCCCATGAGTGGTTCGGCCGAACGCAGCCTGGCCAAGAACGGCGACGGCTCCTGGACCTTGAATTTCAAGGCTTCCATGATGATCGCCAGCCTCACCGAAACCAGCGTGATCCTGTTTGACAAGGACACCCTGCAACCGAAGAGCTACACCTTCGAACGCGGCGGCCTGGGCAAGGCGAAGAAAATCAATCTGGATTTCGACCAGACCGCCAAGAAAGTCACCGGCTTTGAAAACAAAGACCCGGTCAACGTGCCCCTGCAAAGCGGCATGCTCGACAAGTCGACCTACCAGTTGGCCTTGCAACGCGATGTGGCCGCCGGCAAGAAAAGCATGAGCTACAACGTGGTCGAAGGCACCGACGTCGACACCTACGACTTCCGCGTGATCGGCCCGGAAAAAGTCCAGACCAAGGTCGGCTCCATCGACGCGATCAAGGTCGAGCGCGTGCGTGACCCGACGCAAAGCAAGCGCATTACCCAGATGTGGTTTGCCAAGGACCAGGGCGGCATTCTGGTTGCCCTGCGCCAGGTAGAAACCGATGGCAAGGAATACAACATCATGCTGCAGGACGGCACTGTTGACGGCAAGGCTGTCAAAGGTAGCTGATCGGTAGCTGGAACAACGAGCCTCGCGAATGCGGGGCTTTTTTTCGCCTATGGATTTGGTGTTCAAACCTCTACCGCTATCGGGGGCAAGCCCCCTCCCACACTTGGTTGTGTTCACCGATCAAAATGTGGGAGGGGGCTTGCCCCCGATGGCGATAGCCGGGCCAACAAAGGGTTCAATGCCTGACTTGAACATGAAACTTTCGTCATAAAACTCAGCACCCTGCGACGCAATGTCGCTGTTTACGCGGCCTGCAGCACTGTTGCGTTTGCTGCAATGATTTGTTGCGCGAAAAGTCGGTTTACTTAGCAAGCTAACAAAACATATAACAAAGGCCTGCGACGACTTGCCGCAGATCCACCAGAGATTGGAGCAAGCAGATGACTGTAAAAGTAACTGAACGCGACGACGAACATATGTCCCACGAAGCACTGGGCCATGGGATTCACATCTGGGATGTACACCAGCAAGACCTGTTGGTCGGCATGTTTCACAACGAGAGCGACGCTCATAATTATAAAAACGAGCTCGAAGCCCTTGAGATGAGACGCCAGACACAAAGCTCCTGAACACCTGAAATCTCGTAGGCCCCAGCCCCACGCAGCTGTAGGGCCTACCCCCGACGACCCCGCCATCGAGCGGGGTTTTTCGTTTTGGCAAACTGCACGGCGGGCATAAACGATTCAGTAAAATTGTATCAGCAAATAGACAATTGGAAATGATTCTCGATAATATCCACCACCTTTCAGCACGCCCATGAAAACGGAATTCATCATGACGAACGGATGCAGCAATACGCCGGACCAACAATTGCTCAAACGCTGGGGTGAAGCACTGGTTACGCCCCAGTTCCAGACTCACAACGTCACCCTCGACGCCCTGATCGACACCCTCGCACCCGCCGCCGAACGCAGCTTTCAACGCCTGATCCAGGCCCTGTTCCGTGAAGGCCTGCTGGCCCCCGATACACTCACCCAGGACGAGCAAGGCCGCCACCACCTGCCGCTGTCCGATCACGCCTGCCTGCGTTTCGACCATCTGCGTGCCGGGCGCATGGCCAGCTGGGACCTGCGTGGCGCGGTGACGCTTGTGCAAACTGGACAGGCCGCACGGAAGATCCAATTCCCATCGCAATTGCTGACGCTGCTCAACGACACCCTCGAAACACCTGCCGCCCCGCAGGTCTTGAGCCGCCTGAACAGCGAGATCGACGACAGTTTTGTCAACGATACGCTCTGCCTGGCCTTCCACGAGCAATGGAGCCTGAGGCTGCACGCCTCGATGGGCCCGTCCCATCAGGACAACCTGCTGAGTCATCTCAAGGATGAGCCAAGCGTTACCAACCCGACTTCCGTGCTTGAGCAGTGGGGCACGCTGGGCCACCCCTGGCACCCCAACTACAAAACCAAACTGGGTTTGGACACCCACCAGGTCATCGACTTCTCACCGGAGTTCGAAGCGCGCTTCCCGGTGTTGCTGTGCGCGCTGCACCACCAGTACGCCCACGTGGAAACGCTGGCCGATACCGCTGATTACTGGCAATGGTGGCAAGCCCACTTTCCACGTGCTGCGCAGCAATTGACCGCAGCGCTGACGGCCCAGGGCCTGGAAGCCAGCGAGTATTTGCCGCTGCCTGCGCACCCTTGGCAAGCCCAACAGGAACTGCCCCGGTTGTTCGCCAACGAAATCGGCGACCGACTGCTGGTGCTGACCGACATCGTCGCGTTTACCGCCCACCCCACCATGTCCTTCCGGACCGTATTGCCTGATGGCCAGGGCGGCGCGCCCATGGTCAAGCTCCCGGTCTCACTGCGCCTGACCAGCGTACAGCGCACGGTATCGCCACGCTCGGCGCGCATGGGGCCGCGGATCAGTCACTTGCTGCAAACGATCCTCGCGCGCGAACCCGCGATCCAGAACATCCTGAACATCGTTCCCGAGCGGATCGGCGTGCATTTCAACCCCCAACCGGTGAATGACGAACACGCCCGCCACCTGGCCGTGCTCTACCGCGACAACCCCCAGAGCCTGCTACAACCGGGTGAAATGGCTGTTCCGGTAGGTAGCCTGTTTGCCATCGACCAACACGGGCAGCCCTTGCTGAGACAGTGGGTACGTTTGAGCAAAGGCCAGGACAATGCACCGGCCATGCTCGCGTTCTTTCGAGACTATGCAGCGATCACTGTGCCGGCCCTGCTGGGGATGTACCTGCGCTACGGTGTGGCGTTCGAGGCCCATCAGCAGAACGCCTTCATGGTCATGGCCGCAGACGGGCAGTTGAGCCGTCTGCTGTTGCGTGATTTTGGCGATATTCGCATCGACCGCCAGACCTTGCATGCCCACGGCCTGGACATCGAACTGCATGATCCCGGGATGACCCTTTACGACGATGCCGGTTTTGTCCGTGACAAGCTGCTGCACACGGTATTCATGTGCCACCTGGGCGAGCTGGTGCTGCTCAGTGCCCGCTACTTCGATATTCCCCAGGCACAACTGTGGAACGAACTCGCGGCCCAAGTCAGCCAGTGCTTTGATCGCATGCGCAACGAAGTCGCTCCCCAACGCTGGGAAACCGAACGTGCAGCGCTGCTGGAGCAGCCGTGGCCAGCCAAGTCGTTCATGCGGATGCGGCTGCTGGACAGTCACGCCGATATCGTCGGGCGCCTGCCGAACCCGCTGAGCGGCGCCGCACATGCCGGCTAACAGCACTGCACTGCGGTTGTTGGTGGTCATCCAGCTGGTGTCGATGGGTGCCATGGAAATGAGCGGCCCCTTCTGGCCTTTGCAGATCCAGAGGCTGCTTGGCGATGCCGGCGCCCATTACACCGGCCTGCTGTCGTCGCTGGTATACGCCGGACCGATGATGGCAGCAATGATCCTGACGCCCCTGTGGGGTCGCCTGGGCGACAGAACCGGGCACAAGCCGATGATCATTCGGGCGCTGCTGGCGCTGGCGGCCTGTCAGGCGCTGGCCGCCCTGACCTTCGATCCCTGGCTGCTGGTCGCGATCCGCGTGGCACAAGGTGCACTGGCGGGTTTTATCGCGGCCGCCCAAGCCTATGCGCTGGCGTGCTGCGGCGACAGTGGGCGCGGACACATAATGGCTCGCCTGCAATCCGCCACCGCCGTGGGTTCGCTGGCCGGTCCGGTGTTAGGTGGCTGGCTGATGGATATCTCCGGATTCGCCCTGCTGTGCTACAGCGCTACCGCCGTCTGCCTGGTATGCGCGCTGGTCAGCCTGTTCTTGCCCAGCGACACCCAGCGCCTGCGAAAGACTCATGCCACCACGCCCACCGCCCTGCCCAAAGGCTGGCTCGGCGCAATGTTGGGGATCATCGTACTGATCCAGGCTGCCAAAATGATGCCTCAGCCGTTTTACGCCCTATACGTCGCGGACGTCCTGCATGCGCCAGGCTGGTTGATCGGTGCCAGCTATGCCGCCAGCGCACTGACCCTGGCCCTGTCCGCACCGCTCTGGGGTCGCCTGTTTGACCGACACCCACCCGCACACACGCTGCGCATCATCGAATGGGTCACCTGGGCCTGCGCCTTGACCCTGGCGTGCACGGCGCTGGCCAGCGAATGGCTGGGCTTCATCGCCAGCCGGCTGTTGTGGGGCATGTGGCAAGGCGCCTTGCTGCCGGTCGCCTATACGTTGATCGCCAATACCGTTGCGCCCGCCCAACAGGGGTTTGCCCTGGGCATCGGCAACAGCGCCGCCAAGGCGGGAGCGCTAGGCGGTGCCTTGCTGGGTGGTATCGGCATGGGGATGGTAGGCCTGGCACACAGCTTCTGGCTGGTTGCACTCACGTACGCCTTGGCCGCCCTGGGTATCCGCATCATCCGCTCGTTCACCCGAACACCCGCTATGCCTGTTTTTTCTGTCAATACGTCTAATAATTGAAAGGCAAGATCATGAGAAAGTCGCAATGGGCAGCGCTGCTGCCACTGATGGGATCGATAAGCGCACCGGCCTGGGCCGATCAGTCCGAGGCCGAGCCCACCAACCTGCAATTGCAGGCCACCGTCGTCTCGGCCACGCGCAGTGAAACCAGCATTGCCGCGATTCCAGGCTCCGTACAGGTCATCGACGAAACCCAGATCCGCCAGCAAACAGCCGCGGGGCGCCGGGTTGCGGATATTCTCGGGCAATTGGTGCCAGGCATTGCCCCTTCCAGCGGTGGCATGAGCAACTTCGGCCAGACCCTGCGCGGACGCAATACGCTGATCCTGATCGACGGCGTGTCCCAGAACGCAACACGCGACAACTTCCGCCAGCTCAACAGCGTTGCGCCGGAAAGCATCGAGCGCATCGAAGTGATCTCCGGAGCGAGCAGCGTTTATGGCGCGGGCGCCTCAGGCGGCATCATCAATATCATCACCAAGCGTAACCAAGGTGAAGACCTCGCTTTTAGCAGCAAGATCGGCATGACCAGCGGCAATAACTTCAGTCACAAGGGCTTTGCCTACGAGGCGTTCCAAAGCGCTACTGGGCGCAAGGGCCCGCTGGACTGGTACGTATCGGCGAACGGCGTGCAGCGCAACGACCAGTTCGACGGCAACGGCAAGCGCATTCCCCAGGACACGTCCCAGGGCAGCAACATGGATACCCAGACCTACGACCTGCAAGGTCGCTTCGGCTACACGCTGGATGACGACAAGAAGATCAGCCTGTCCCTGCAAGATTACAAAGACGAACAGGACACCCGTTACACCAAGAACCCACGCATCACCAACACCGCCGTTGCGGTCAAAGGCCTGGACCTGGACGATCAACCGTTCACACACAACCAGGCGGTCAACCTCAACTACTCCGACAAAGCGTTCTTCGGACAGGGCTTGCAGGTCGAAAGCTACTGGCGCCGGGCCGACGCGCTGTTTTTCCCCGACCTGTCCCGCGGCCGCGCAGGGGTTTCCGACAACAACAGCGTGCAGGACGTCTATGGCGTGCGCGCAGCCATCGACACGCAAATGCCGGATATCGGCCCGGCGACCGGCAATCTGGTCTGGGGCGCTGACTATGATCACGAAACCTCACGCCAGCGCGGCGACCAGTACCGAGTCAATGGCCTGACCTACACCAAGACCGGCACCACGTTCGAGATGGGGCCGGACATCACCACTACCACCAAGGCGATTTTTGGCCAACTGTCCTACGACATCGACGACTGGACCTTGCGTGGCGGTGTGCGCCGCGAGTGGATCGAGAGCCGGATCGACGACAGCATTGCCTATGGCGAAATCGTTCAGACCGGTAACCGCGCTACCCTGCCGGGTGGCACCCTCAAATATGACGACACCCTCTATAACCTCGGGGCGGTGTATCACCTGAGCGAAAACCAGGATGTATTCGTCAACTACAGCCAGGGCTTTTCCCTGCCGGACATCCAACGTTTCCTGCGGGACGTCAACAGCCAGTACGACATTCAGAAGCTCAATGCCCAAGCCCTCAAGGTCGACAGCTATGAGCTGGGCTGGCGTGGCAACTGGGACAAATGGCTGGCCAACGTCACGGCGTATGAAAACACTTCGGATGTCACCCAGTTCTATGACGCCAATGATCGCGTGCTGCGCCTGGTCAACCAGAAAGAACGCGTGCGCGGCATTGAAACCAGCCTGACGTACAACGTCACTGACCAGTGGTCGGTCGGCGGTACTTACGCGTATGCCAAAGGCGAGACCCGCCAAAACGGCAAATGGATCGACTTGCCGGCCACGCGCATCTCCCCCGCCAAGACCACCGCCTTTGTCGGCTATGACCACGACGACTACAGCCTGCGCCTGCAAGCCATGCGCCTGGCCGACTATGACGCCGCGTTCAAGGATAACAATGGCCGCGATATCCAGGGCTACACCCTGGTCGACCTGCTGGGTTCGGTACGCTTGCCTGTGGGTCGCCTGGAGGGGGCGATCTACAACCTCAGCAACCGCAATTACCAGAACATGTTTGCCCAGGCCAACGCGCGAGCACCGTACCCGAATGCCGAAGGTCGGACCTTCAGCGTGAGTTATGCCGTGGACTGGTAACACGCGGCGTTGAAAGCACAAACCCCGCCTTTTGAGCGGGGTTTGTGTTTTGGGGCCGCTTCGCGGCCCAACGCGGGGCAAGCCCGCTCACCACAGGCAAGCCCGCTCAAGGCTTACAGACTTACCACATCAGATCATCCGGGATCTGGTAAGCGGCGTAGGGATCATCTTCATCCGGCACCTGGCTTTCGGTAAGGATATTGAGCTGCACGATACGCTCCGGTGCGCGCTCCTGAATCTTCAGCGCCGCTTCACGCGGGATCACCTCATAACCGCCACCGTGGTGCACGATCGCCAGGGAGCCGTTGCTCAGCTTGTTGCGCATCAGCGTGTTGACCGACAGGCGCTTGACCTTCTTGTCGTCCACGAAGTTGTAGTAGTCCTCGGTGGTCAGCTTGGGCAGGCGCGAGGTCTCGATCAGTTGCTTGACCTGGGCCGTGCGGGCCTTGGCCTCGGCTTTTTCCTGCTGCTGGCGGTTCAGTTCCTGGTCGCGCTTGACCTTCTCGGCGTGCGCCTCGGCCGCCAGACGGGCCTGGGTGTCGTCGGCCTCGATCTGGCCTTTATGGACCAGGCGCTGCTGTTTCTGTTTCTCTTTGCCGACCTGCTTGGCCTGCTTTTGATTGACCAGACCTGCTTTGAGCAACTGGTCGCGAAGGGAAAGGCTCATGGTGCTTACTCACTTAGGCAACTGCTCAACCGCAGCTGGACACATTCTTTTCCTGACGTTTGGCTTCGCCCCACAGGGCGTCCAACTCTTCGAGGGTGCAATCTTCTATGGGACGGCGGGTATCGCGCAATGCCTGTTCGATAAATCGGAAGCGTCGTTCGAACTTGGCATTGGCGCCCCGTAGCGCAGTTTCCGGGTCGACCTTGAGGTGACGGGCCAGGTTGACCGCCGCAAACAGCAGGTCGCCAACCTCATCGGCAATCGCCGCCGGGTCGTTATCGGCCATGGCTTCGAGCACTTCATCCAGCTCTTCGCGCACGTTATCCACCACCGGCAAGGCGCAGGGCCAGTCGAACCCGACCTGGCTGGCGCGCTTTTGCAATTTGGCGGCACGGGAAAGGGACGGCAACGCGGTGGGTACATCGTCCAGCAGGGAAAGCTGCTCCGGCGCGTCGGACTTCTGCGCACGTTCCTCGGCCTTGATCTGCTCCCAGCGTTCCTTGACCTGTTCTTCGCTCAACTGCGGGATATCCAGCGGCGCATACAGGTCGCCGGTGGGGAACACATGGGGATGGCGACGGATCAGCTTGCGCGTGATGCTGTCGATCACCCCGGCAAATTCGAAGCGCCCTTCTTCCCGCGCCAACTGGCTGTAGTACACCACCTGGAACAACAGGTCACCCAACTCACCTTGCAGATGATCGAAGTCGCCGCGCTCGATGGCGTCGGCGACTTCATAGGCCTCCTCCAACGTGTGCGGGACGATGGTGGCGTAGGTTTGCCTGATGTCCCACGGGCACCCGTATTGCGGGTCCCGCAGGCGATTCATCAGGTGCAGCAGGTCTTCGAGCGTATACATCATGGGGTACGGTTACGCCGCGTCTCGATGATATTCGGCAACTGGGAAATCCTCCCCAGCAACCGTCCCAGTGCGTCCAGTCCCGGAATCTCGATGGTCAGGGACATCAGCGCGGTGTTGTCCTCTTTGTTCGAGCGCGTGTTGACCGCCAGCACGTTGATCCGCTCATTGAGCAGCACCTGCGACACGTCACGCAGCAACCCGGAACGGTCGTAGGCACGGATGACGATGTCCACCGGGTAAGTGAGCACCGGCACCGGCCCCCAGCTGACCTGGATGATCCGCTCCGGCTCACGCCCGCCCAGTTGCAGCACCGAGGCGCAATCCTGGCGGTGAATGCTTACACCGCGGCCCTGGGTGATATAGCCGACGATGGCATCCCCCGGCAGCGGCTGGCAGCAGCCGGCGATTTGAGTCATCAGGTTGCCCACGCCCTGGATCTGGATATCGCCACGCTTGCCAGGCTTGTAGCCGGTGGCCTTGCGCGGGATCAGTTCCAGCTGTTCGCTGCCGCGTTCCGGCTCGACCAGTTGCTGGGCCAGGTTGACCAGTTGGGCCAGGCGCAGATCGCCGGCACCGAGGGCGGCGAACATGTCTTCGGCGATCTTCATGTTGGCCTTTTCGGCCAGCTTGTCGAAGTCCACCTGAGGCAGGCCCAGCCGTGCCAGTTCGCGCTCGAGCAAGGTTTTACCGGCAGCGACGTTCTGGTCGCGCGCCTGCAGTTTGAACCAGTGGACGATCTTCGCCCGCGCCCGCGACGTGGTGATGTAGCCCAGGTTCGGGTTCAGCCAGTCGCGGCTCGGCGTACCGTGCTTGCTGGTGATGATCTCGACCTGTTCACCGGTCTGCAGGCTGTAGTTGAGCGGCACAATGCGCCCGTTGATCTTGGCGCCCCGGCAGTTGTGGCCGATCTCGGTGTGCACGCGGTAGGCGAAGTCCAGCGGCGTGGCACCCTTGGGCAGGTCGATGGCGTGGCCGTCGGGGGTGAAGATGTAGACCCGGTCCGGCTCGATATCCACGCGCAGCTGTTCGGCCAGGCCGCCGATGTCGCCGAGTTCTTCGTGCCATTCCAACACCTGGCGCAGCCAGGAGATTTTCTCTTCGTACTGGTTGGACCCGGCCTTGACGTCGGTGCCCTTGTAGCGCCAGTGCGCGCATACCCCAAGTTCCGCCTCTTCGTGCATGGCGTGGGTGCGGATCTGCACTTCCAGCACCTTGCCCTCGGGGCCGATCACCGCCGTGTGCAACGAACGATAGCCGTTTTCCTTGGGGTTGGCGATGTAGTCGTCGAACTCCTTGGGAATGTGCCGCCACAGGGTGTGGACGATCCCCAGCGCGGTATAGCAGTCGCGCATTTCCGGCACCAGCACGCGCACCGCACGCACGTCGTAGATCTGGCTGAAGGCCAGGCCCTTGCGCTGCATTTTGCGCCAGATGGAATAGATGTGTTTGGCGCGGCCGCTGATGTCGGCTTCGACGCCAGTGGCCTGCAACTCGGAGCGCAGCTGGTTCATCACATCGGTAATGAAGCGCTCACGGTCCAGCCGCCGCTCATGCAGCAACGTGGCAATCTGTTTGTATTGATCGGGTTCGAGGTAGCGGAAGGACAAGTCCTCCAGCTCCCACTTGATATGGCCGATGCCCAGGCGATGCGCCAACGGCGCATAGATGTCGAAGACTTCGCGGGCAACACGGTTGCGTTTTTCGTCGTCGGCGGTCTTCACCGCACGGATCGCGCAGGTACGCTCGGCCAGCTTGATCAGGGCGACGCGCACGTCATCGACCATCGCCACCAGCATCTTGCGCAGGTTCTCGACCTGGCCCTGGGTGCCCAGCACCATGGACTGGCGCGGGCTCAGGCTGGCACTGATCGCCGCCATGCGCAGCACGCCGTCGATCAGCTTGGCCACCACGGTGCCGAAACGCTGGCTGACGGTGGGCAACGGGATATGCCCTTCACGCACGCCGCGATAGAGCACGGCGGCGATCAACGAATCCTGGTCCAGCTTGAGATCGGCGAGGATCTCAGCGATTTCCAACCCGGTGCGAAAGCTGGAAGTGCCTTCGGCCCATAGGTTCTTGGCCGCATTGTCTTGCTGCTCAGACTCACGAGCGAACTCGCAGGCTGCTTTCAAGGCTTCACGGTCCAGTGCCGGATCGACACTGATGGCATGGTCCAGCCATGCCTCGAGATTGATACTGCCGTCGGTGTTGATCGGCTGGTGTGCTCTCACCTGTACCATCTTGCTTACCTTCCCTACGACGCACCTTCGATGCGCCAAAATCATCGCCGACGTTTACTGCGGACTCCCTGGCAGATCAAAGGCCCTGGAGAACGCAGGCCAGTCGGATTAAACAGGCATCCTAGCCCGCTTCAAATAACGCCATGGCCTCGACATGCGCGGTTTGCGGAAACATGTCGAGGATCCCGGCACGTTTTAGCCGGTAGCCTTGCCTGACCAACTCAACCGTGTCCCGCGCCAGCGTGGCCGGGTTGCAGGACACATACACCAGACGCTTGGCGCCCAAGGTCGCAAGCTTGCGCACAACCTCCAGGGCACCGTCACGGGGTGGGTCCAAGAGTACCGCAGAAAAGCCCTGTTTGGCCCATTCTGCGTCAATCAAAGGCTGGGACAAATCGGCTTGAAAAAACTGCGCATTGTGCAAATCGTTGCTGACGGCATTCACGGCCGCCCGGTCCACCATGGTCTGCACACCTTCCACCGCCACCACTTCGCGTACCTGGCGCGCCAGTGGCAAGGCAAAATTGCCCAGGCCACAAAACAGGTCCAACACCCGTTCGTCGGGTTGTGGCGCCAGCCATTCCAGGGCCTGGGCAACCATCGCGGCATTGACGCCGGCGTTGACCTGCACAAAGTCGCCTGGCCGGTAAGCCAGTTCCAGATTCCACTGTTCCAGTGGAAAGCCCAACACAGCATCGGTGTCAACCGGCGCCGGCTGGCCCTCGCCCTGCAGCCACAACTGCGCCTCATGGAAAGCGCAGAATTCGTTCAATACCTGCAGGTCCGCTTCGGACAGCGGCGCCATATGCCGCAGCAACACCGCAATGGACGTACCGCTGAACAATTCCACATGCCCCAGGGCCTGCGGTTTGCTCAGGCGGCGCAGCATGTTCGGCAGGCGCTGCATGATCGGTTGCAAGGCCTGTACCAGCACCGGGCAGTCATCGATGGCGACGATGTCCTGGCTGGCCACGGCGCGAAAACCGACGTCCAGGTGTTTCGCCTTGGCATCCCAACGCACGGCCACGCGGGCGCGGCGACGGTAGCCGAATTCCGGCCCGCTCAACGGTGCGGCCCACTCTTGCGGTTCCACGCCCGCCACGCGGGACAGTTGCTCGGCGAGCATGCGCTGTTTCAGGGCAAGCTGTTCGGCATGGGGCAAATGCTGCACGCTGCAACCGCCGCAACGGCCAACGTGCGCGCACGGCGCCGGGCGGCGCAGCTCGCTGGCCTTGAAGACGCGCTCGGTGCGCGCCTCGACGATTTTGCCGTGGGCACCCAGCACCCGCGCTTCGACTTCTTCGCCGGCCAGCGCGCCGTTCACAAACCAGGTGCGCCCTTCGAAGAACACGATGCCACGGCCGTCATTGGCCAGGCGCTCGATGGTCAGGCGTTGTTTCTTGCCCACCGGAATCTGCGGGGCCCGGCTGCCGCCCGTCGGTTGGAAGCGCAGGCCTCTCTCGTGCCTGGCCATCAGTTGGGTTCGTCGAAGATGCCGGTCGACAGGTAGCGGTCGCCTCGGTCACAGATGATCGCGACGATCACCGCGTTTTCCACCTCCTTGGACAGGCGCAACATACCGGCCACGGCGCCGCCGGAGGATACGCCGCAGAAGATGCCTTCTTCACGGGCCAGGCGGCGGGTGGTGTCTTCGGCCTCGCGCTGGGCCATGTCGATGATGCGGTCCACGCGCGTGGCGTTGTAGATCTTCGGCAGATACTCTTCGGGCCAGCGGCGGATACCCGGGATGGCCGCGCCTTCCATCGGTTGCAGGCCAACGATCTGGATCGCCGGGTTCTGCTCCTTGAGGTAGCGCGAGTTGCCCATGATGGTGCCGGTGGTGCCCATGGAGCTGACGAAATGGGTGATGGTGCCCTGGGTCTGGCGCCAGATTTCCGGGCCGGTGCTGGTGTAGTGCGCCTCGGGGTTGTCGCCATTGGCGAACTGGTCAAGCACCAGGCCACGGCCTTCGGCGGCCATGCGCTCGGCGAGGTCGCGCGCGCCCTCCATGCCTTCTTCCTGGGTGACCAGCACCAACTGCGCGCCATAGGCAGTCATCGCCGCCTTGCGCTCGGCACTGCCGTTGTCGGGCATGATCAGGATCATCTTGTAGCCCTTGATCGCAGCGGCCATGGCCAGGGCAATCCCGGTGTTACCCGACGTCGCTTCGATCAGGGTGTCGCCAGGCTTGATCTGCCCGCGCAACTCGGCGCGGGTGATCATCGACAGCGCCGGCCGGTCCTTCACGGAACCGGCCGGGTTGTTCCCTTCGAGCTTGAGCAGCAGGGTATTGCTGGTTTCACCCGCCATGCGTTGCAAGCGGACCAGGGGCGTGTTGCCGACGCAATCGGCGATTGTAGGGTACTGCAAGGTCATGGCGTATTCGCAATCCAGACTGCGGGGCGCACATCATACCGGGAAAGCCTGGCGGGCCATATCACGCAAAGTGCGGTGCTTATTGCGTTAGGGTATAAGCATGAAGAATCATCCGATCACGAACGCTGTCCATTCCTGGTGGGTAAAGTCCCGAATCCGCTTGTTTTCGGCTGATGCCCTCGCGTCCCGCACGCCATTGAGACGATTCACGTACTGCCCTTCACTGATCAAGCCGCTCGCCAGTTGTTGATCAGCAACCTCCAATAGTTTCTGGAAACGGCGGAGCTTGAATTCGAGATCTGCGGCATATTTATGTTGAATAAAATGCACCCAGAAAGGCTCTTTCTGTAACAACTCAGGCCAGTTCGTTCCCGTCTCATTATTCAGTACCGCCGTGCGCACGGTATTGACTGAACGGGCATCCGGCACAGCCGCCTCAAAACGCTGGGGGAGTACTTGCGGCAAATTCAGGCTCGATGCCAGGGCGATGCGATAACTCAGGACCCGCGTGCAAGCGAATGCCATGCCCTGGGGCTCAAAGTGCCTAGAAAGATACTGATCTATGTATTCAAGGCGACGCAGTGCACGGTAGTAATGCAACAGATTTGGCCCGGCCGTTTGGACGCCGGCATCGAGTATCCGTAAGGGAGCTATTTGCAACTCAAGTTGATGCAAGCACAACAGGCAACCATCAATCCCTCCGCGAAGGGTGCGATAACACGGTAAGTAAGCAATTCGCTCCATGCCCTCATGGGACATCGCATCGTCAATCACCCCCCAGACTCGGTGAGAAATGATCTCCCTCATCATACGGTGGTGAGGGTCAATGAACTGCGGGTATTCGGCAATGCTTGCCAGCAACTCAAAGAAATAATCCGCCATTGGCTGGTTTTGCAAGTACGCCCAATCGAGTTGGCGCGCTTGTACTTCTCCAGGAGGGAGCAGCGCCAACCAGCGGTCGGGACGCCGATCAAAAGGAACCGTCGGCTCCCATAGTCCGAAATCAACACCGGGAGGTCCCCGACGCTCGCCCACTCGGCGTAACAACTGTCGCGCCTCGGCGGAAAGCGGATTACCTCTCAAGTTCATTCCCTGATGGACTTCGGGATAAATGAACAGGTCCGTCTCGGCCAGGTCCTGTATTTGATTGTCACGCAGGTCAAAGCTGCCCAACGTGGAGAGACTCACGGCACCGCGCGGCAATTGGTTCAACGCGCAATTGCGCAGGTTCAGCTCCCGCAGGTTCGTCAACCTATACACGTTCAAGCGTCGTCCTTGCCCAAGTGGGTTTCCCGACAAATCAAGGCTTCTGAGTTCCGTCAGCTCAGCCAGTCGTTCCTCGTCCACATAGTTGAACCGCAGGTGGTTGTTCGACAGATTGAGCACTGCCAGGCGTGCGTGGAGGTCCAGATTGGGAAGATGCGTGAGTTGGTTACCATTGAGATAAAGAACACGCAGCGCCGGAAAGTTGAAAAGAAAGCGCTCCGGCAACTCCGTCAATCGGTTGTTTCTCACACTCAGCATAGTCACATGACCAAAGTGCGCGCGCAGGGTCGGCAAGCTTGCCAAATCCAGATCGTCCAGGTTGAGCTTCTCGGCCACTCCCGGCGTGACAGCTTCCTTGGCCCAGCAACGCTGAATTCGCTCAACCGCCAACGCCCGTGATCGGGCCGATGCGCTGTCCGGCTGGGCTGTCGACGCCTGATCCCGCCACGCTTGCAAATCCCTGTACAGCTGATCTCGCTCTTTGACTTGCTTGGTGATCATCTCTTCACGCATAGCGACCGTGTCACCCGCCTCCGCTAGCATCGCCCACACCTCGGCGTCCGTTTTAGAAGGGTACAACTCACGCATACGTGAGATCTGTTCACGCTCTGTCGGCCCGAATTCGGTTCCACCACTGAGTGGATAGCCTTTGCGACCATTGATCAGGCGGGGTGGCGCGAGCCTCGATGGCATTGGCCGCATGTTGAGTGTCGCTTGGATTCCCGACCAATCCTGCCCCAGGCGGGCGCCCATCTCTGCGCGCAACTCCTCCAGCGCGCCGGGGTGGGTGTAGCCCAACGCCTGCCGCTCGGCCAGAGGCAGTGCGTTGAGCAAGGCCTCCAGGAAGGGCGCGCGCGCGCCCATTGCCTGCAAGCTGCCATCCGCCCGTTGGACGTAGGCCAGGTACTGCCCGACGCTCGGTTTCAAGACCCGCCGAAGGTCAGCATCATCGGGACCGACGCTGTCGATCACGCGGCGGGCGTCCCAGAGTTCAACCCGCAGCGATGCTGGCCACCCCTTCAGACCAGCCAGCTCATGGAGGATCAACCGAGAACTGTCGTCATTCGCCAACGGCGACAGGTGCACGCCTTCCAGGGCGCCACAGACCCGCAACCAACGGGACCACCACCGCGCCTCTTGCGCCAAGGTGTGCGGTACGCGCCCCTCCCGGAGGCGCTCCAACTCAGACGCAGAAGCATGTTGCACCCAGTCCTGCGCAATCCCCACGGTCAATCCAGGGAACTGACGCACTATCACCTGTACCGAAGGGTCATCGGACCGCTGGTTCTTGCGGCGCAGCACATCGAAAAACTGCGCATGCATCTGCAGTTTGTCCATGTGCACCTTGCTCTCCAGGGTCGTGACCTGATCTTCACGCGCAACACCCGCCCGACCGACCAGCGCATCAGCCGCGTCAGGGGTTATTTCGTCAAGCACCTGGACGATAAACTCCGCACCTTGTTCCAGCCCGTCCTTGACCCGTTCAAAGATATTCAAGCGCTCGAATGCCTCCACCAGCAGCACCGGCGGCGGTTCGCTGCGCACATGCACCTTGCGCAGTATGTCCGGGGTCACGCCGCTGATCTGCTGAACCTTGTCGATGGCATCCGGGGCCAATGCGCGAAACCTGGGCCCCAGGCGGTAAAAAGGTTGTTGCCCGTCCCAGGTCAGCGGGTTCTCCCATTCATGGCGCCAGGCGCCCGCGCCGTTATGGCTCAATACCGGCGCATACGCGTCGTCCAGGGCAGGATGGCGGATACGCCAGGGTTGGGTCTGATCCGCTTGGGTCACTTTGAAATATTGACTGTCGATGAACAAATAGCGGTCCGACGCCAAACGGTACAAACCCATCGCATCAGGCTCGGAGGCCATACGCGTGGCGTCGACGTCGCTCGCGTACTGTGTGATCTCGCGCAGCACCGGGTAAAACGTGCCTTGCGGTGCACGATTGCGCAGCATGGCCTGGGCCACTTGATGACGAAACCCGGTGATGGCTGCCGGCATATCGGCGCCGAACCTGGCACGATCATGATCGGAGAGTTGGCTCAGCATTACCCGGAAAAACGCATCCGCGCCGCCCTGCTGCACACCGGCACTCTGTCTACACGGATCGTAGGGCGAAAATTCTCCCTCGCCATGGTCGAGGACCAACACGGCATATCTGTCACGGTCCAGGGGCACATAGGTTGGAGGGCCGACAATCAGGCGTTTGCCAAGAGTGCCCAAGGCACTGCGGGCGAACGCCTGGACCCACGCCTGAGTTTGCGGGTCAAACCGGCGGCGGTGGTAGATCCGGTCAATGAGTGCCTCGGCGCGCGCCATCTGCGCGGCGGCCTTGAGCCCATCGTACAGTCCCTCGGGTTGTTGTCCGACCTCAAGCAGACGGGCTTGCTGATCGGGCGACAGCGGATGCTGATCCAGCACCTCCAGCAATCTCGGCAGGCTGACGTCGGGATGCAAAGCGCGCAGCACCTCGATCACCTCGGGCACCGGGTAGTCATGCCCAACGCTGTCGGGCAACCACTTGCGCACGGACACCGACGCGCGTGTAGCGGCCGAACGATGGATATCGGCAAACCGGGTCAGGGCTTCGAACAGATCGAACCGCGACGCCTGGGCCTGGGCTGCCAGTTGCCGACGAACGGCCTGTTCGCCGGCGGAAAAACTTGACGGTAAAAGCTGTACCACCGCGTGGGACAGGTGCGCGGTGATGCGCTGCGGTGTCGAATAGCCAAACCGGTGGTTCTCCAGGGCGGTGACCGTGATCACGACCGTCGTGGGCCGGGCCGTATCCCTGCTGTAGCGTCGCAACTCCTGGCCTTGCGCATTCACGATTCTCAACGCTGTATCCAGCGGCCACGCCGGCAGCTGGGTCAGCAAAGGGCCCAGGACTTCGAACGCCCCCATGGGCACTGGCCGGTTGGAATCGACCAAGCCGGCCACCCAGTCAATCATCCGATCGGCGTTGAACCGATGCGCCGCTTCCACCAGAGAGGCTGATGGGCGCTCGCCTGCCCAGACACGCTCCAGTTGCTCTCGTGATGTGCCGCTGGTTTCCAGCACGGCCTGCAGCTCATGCGCAGGCGCCTGGGAGGGCAGCAGCATGCGCTCAAGCAACTGGGGGCTACTCAGCCCCGTACTGTCCTTGATGCTGGCGGCGGGTATTTGCGAGAGGCGTTGATACAAGGCTTGATGGCGCCGCCTTACACTGAACGCCAGGCGGCTATGCAGCCGCCCGCTGATCAACAGGTCGGCCAAGTCGGAAAAAGCCAGGACCAGTTCGCCAGCATGCCCCTCGAGCACGCTGGAAATACCGTTGAGCACCCCCTCACCGAGCGCCGCGAACAACGCGACTGCCCGCACACGCGCCAAACCCTTGAGCGGCCCGGGTACCGGCATCAGCAATAGCTCCAGCACCTCACTGATAACGGTGCGAGCGATACCGGCAAGGGTCGTCAGAAATCCCGGTTTTTCGTTGGCCAGGCCCTTCAGGTTGGCGCCAATGCGCGCCAGATGGAGATCACCCAAACTGACCGGCGGTGCTTTGGTCACGACCTTGCGGGTATAGCCGGTCCGGTCCTCCAGACGAGACTCGAACACCTTAAGAAACAAATCCTGTAATGCCTCGGCAAAAGGACTGAGTCCGGTTTCGCGCGTGGCGCCTCGTCTGAGTCTGGTCAAGCGCTCGCTGTCGGGCTGTGACATGACCCCGTACAACCACGCCACCCTGCCCTGCCGGTAGAAAGCACTGAAGGCCACATAAAACTCCTGGCAGGCTTCCCGGTGGTTGTCGAAATGGCGCAGATCGCCCCCGCCCGGCCGACGGGGAAAGTAACTGAAGGCGCCTTTGCAACCGTTAACGGAAAACACCAGGTGGGGGATGTTCAGGCTGTCCCCCGGCGGCCTGCTGAGTATTTGCCCGGTGTTACCGATGAATTGAGGCACCCAACCGATGTTGTCCTTGCCATCGGGGATGAACAGCTGCATTTCCTCGCAGCGCCCCCACTCCTCGTCCTGATCCAGTGCTTGTTTGATATGCCGGTATTTTTCCCGGTCGATTCGGGTGGTGTTCGAGTCTCTCAGGGCTTCAATCAGGGCGAACTCAAACTCCAGCCGCCCCAGGCTCACAATCGCCTGGCCCAACGGCTTGGCCTTGTCCAGGCTGTCGTCGAGCAGGGTTCTGAGTTGGCCACCGAGATTGAGTTCGCGCACCAATGCGATGAAACTCTCGGGGCTGAGGTCGATACTGAGCCCGCTGGACGTTGCCACGCCGTCATGGCCGGGGTAATCCCAACCCGTCAGGCCGTCATAGTTCATGCAGGCGGCGTCCCACAGCGAAAGCCGGACGACCTTGGGCTCATTGAAGCGGTCGTAGGAATAGGTGGTGGTGATGTGCTGGGCCTTGGGATCAACGACATGGCCGGTGAGGTCTTTGAGGCCCGTTCGCAAACGCTCCAGACTCTGGTGTTCAAAGTTTGTGACGAATTGACGAATGTTTCGTTCGACCTGCGCCTGGGCCTCGATCAAGGCCCGTTGCAGGCGTACATATTCTTGCTGGCCATCGTCATCCAGCCCGGCCATGAACGCGGCGAATTTCTCCTGCAAGGCGTCCACGGTTTGCAGGGTCGCCCACTCGTCGCCTGAGACCAGGGGCAGCCTCGCTCGCTGCTGCGTCATGAACGTGGCCAACGGGTCTTCCTGCTGTTGTGTCGCTAACGGCTCAATCATTTCACACTCCTTGAAATGATCAGCCTATCCACTACTTGTCGACGGCTCCGGTAGCTATGTAGCGCGTTGATTCAGCCATGGTTCTTCTCGAAGACCGCTGCGCCCATCGCTGCAATCTGCCGCTCGATCAGTGCGTCGAACGGGCGCAGCAATGGCTCGAAGGAGGCGGGGGCTTCCAATACTTGCAGGGCCTGCGCAATCGCTTCGACGGTGGACAATGCACCGGGCCCGGGCGCCTTGCGCAATCGATAGCGTGATACGGCATCGCCCATCAAGGTCACTCGCGGCAACGCCGCCAGCAAAGGGTTGAGGTACAGCAATTTGCGCGCCTTGCGCCAGGTGCCGTCGGGAACCACCAGCAACATCGGCTGTTCGTCCGGCGCATAGCGTTGCAAGGGTTGCGCATCGTCCGACGGAAACAACAGCCGCGCCTGATAACCGGGTGGGTTCAACAATGTCGCCAGATCGTCGAACACCTCCCCCACCACCAATTGCGCATTGTTCAAGCCCAGCGCGGCCAGCCTTGCGGTATTCAGCGCGTGGTTGACCTCACTCGGGTGCTGCAACAGCAACACGCGGGTGCGGCTTTCCAGGCTGGGGATCAACGGGCACAGGCAGTGGGTGGCAGGCCTGAGACAACGGGAGCATTGGGATCTGGACATGATTTTCAGGCCTGGTTGAGCTGGGCTTTGAGGAGGTCGCGAAAGGTCTGGATCAGCGGTTCACGGCTGCGACCACGGCGCATGATCATCGAAAACGGCGCCTGGTAGCCGAAGGTCGCCGGCAGCAACACACGTAAATCACCCTTGTCGGCCCAGGCCTGGGCATAGTGTTCGGGCAAGTACCCGATATAGGCACCGGACAACACCAGGATCAGTTGCGCCTCCATACTTTCCACTGTCGCCGCGCTGTGCTTGAAGCCATGGCGCGCCAGTTCGGCCTGGCTCCAGTAGCCGCGTCCGACCATGCGTTGCTGGGTAATCACTTGTTCCGGGATACGTCGTTCATTGAATAAAGGATGCCGGGTGCTGCAATACAGCCAGTGCTGTTCGCGGTACAGCGGCATGTAGATCAGCCCGCTCATGCGGTTGGAGAAGGCACCGATGGCCAGGTCCAGGCGGTTGTCCTGCACGCCCAGTTGCAGCTCGTAGGGGCTCATCACCGATAAGTGCAAATGCACCGCCGGGTGCTCCAGGCTGTAGGCGCCTATCACCTCGGCGAACGGCAGCGCCTTGTCGCTGACGGTGGAATCGAGCACGCCGAGCTTGAGGGTGCCGCGCAACTCGCCCTTCAACGCGGCAGCATATTGCTCGAAGCCTTCCAGCTCACCGAGCAGGCGCAGGGTTTCCTGATGGAACAGCTCGCCCTTGCTGGTGAGGCTGAACCCGCCGCGGCCGCGATGGCACAGCACCAGGCCCAATGCCGATTCCAGCTGGCTCATGTAGGTGCTGATGGCCGAGGTGGACAGGTTGAGTTCGTGCTGGGCATTGGCGAACCCCTGGTGACGCACGACGCTGACGAAGATGCGCAGGAGTTTCAGGTCGGGCAAGGCGTTGGCCATGGGCGGCTCCAGAGGCACACAAAATCCTGTGGGAGGGGGCTTGCCCCCTCCCACATTTAAACGCAGTTTACCCCAGGCATTAGTTTAGAAAAATCTGAACTAAGTATTTGCCCCTGCCGATTCTTTCGTTTCCCTGTATTTCGCAGAATCGACCCCTAATAAACAAAACAACGATGAGGCACTCCCGTGGACAAGATTTTCCACCAACCACTGGGCGGCAACGAAATGCCGCGCTTTGCCGGCATCGCCACCATGATGCGACTTCCCCACCTGCAAACCGCCAAGGGCCTGGACGCTGCCTTCATCGGCGTGCCCCTGGACATCGGCACCTCGCTGCGCGCCGGCACCCGCTTCGGGCCGCGTGAAATCCGTGCCGAATCGGTGATGATCCGCCCGTACAACATGGCCACCGGCGCCGCACCGTTCGACTCGCTGTCGGTGGCGGACATCGGCGACGTGGCGATCAACACCTTCAACCTGCTCGACGCCGTGCGCATCATCGAAGAAGCCTACGACGAGATCCTCGAACACGACGTGATCCCGATGACCCTGGGTGGCGACCACACCATCACCCTGCCGATCCTGCGGGCGATCCACAAGAAACACGGCAAGGTCGGGCTGGTGCATATCGATGCCCACGCCGATGTGAACGACCATATGTTCGGCGAGAAAATCGCCCACGGCACCACCTTCCGCCGCGCCGTGGAAGAAGGCTTGCTGGACTGCGACCGTGTGGTGCAGATCGGCCTGCGCGCCCAGGGCTACACCGCCGAAGACTTCAACTGGAGCCGCAAACAGGGTTTCCGCGTGGTCCAGGCCGAAGAATGCTGGCACCACTCCCTCGCACCGCTGATGGCCGAAGTGCGTGAAAAGGTCGGCGGCGGCCCGGTGTACCTGAGCTTCGACATCGACGGCATCGACCCGGCCTGGGCTCCGGGCACCGGCACCCCGGAAATCGGCGGGCTGACCACCATCCAGGCCATCGAGATCATCCGTGGCTGCCAGGGCCTCGACCTGATTGGTTGTGATCTGGTAGAAGTTTCGCCGCCCTACGACACCACCGGCAACACCTCGTTGCTGGGTGCCAACCTGCTGTACGAAATGCTCTGCGTATTGCCGGGCGTGGCGTACCGCTGATGAGCACGCACGAGGTGCTGCAAGCCGCCGCCGAGCTGGTGGCGGCCTTCGCCCGCAATGATCGCGCCGCCTACTTCGGCGCGTTCACGGCGGATGCCAGCTTTGTGTTCTACACCCTCCCCCAGCCGCTGCTCAGCCGCGATGCCTACCAGGCGTTGTGGGACAGCTGGCGTCGGGACGAGGGGTTCGAAGTGCTGTCGTGCACGTCGAGCAACGCCGTGGTCAGCCTGCAGGGCGACGTGGCGATATTTATCCATGACGTGGCCACCGAGCTGCGCATGAACGGGGAGCAATTCAAAAGCCAGGAACGCGAGACCATTGTCTTCACACGGCAAGGATCTGGCGCACAACAAAAACAAGGCCTGTGGCTGGCCTGTCACGAACATTTGTCCGCTATGCCGGAAGGGCTGCCGCCCCCTTAGCCAATGTGATCGGAGCTGATCATGAATAATAAAAACAACGATAAAAGTATTCGAAAAATAGAAACCAACGGGGTCGAGCAGATCCCGGACCACGAACGTACCGCCGGCCCCAAGGATCTGTTCCGACTGATCTTCGGCGGTGCCAATACCTTTGCCACCGCCGTGCTGGGCTCCTTTCCCGTGCTGTTTGGCCTGTCATTCCAGGCCGGCGTCTGGGCGATTGTGCTGGGCGTGCTGGTGGGTGCGCTGATCCTGGCGCCCATGGGCCTGTTCGGGCCGATCAATGGCACCAACAACGCCGTGTCTTCCGGTGCGCATTTTGGTGTGCACGGGCGGATCGTCGGCTCGTTTCTGTCGCTGCTGACGGCGATTGCCTTCTTCTCACTGTCGGTGTGGAGTTCGGGTGATGCGCTGGTGGGCGGTGCGAAACGTCTGATCGGCCTACCGGAAACCGACCTGACCCTGGGGCTGGCCTACGGGGTGTTCGCCATTCTGGTGCTGACGGTGTGCATCTACGGCTTTCGCTTCATGCTGTGGGTCAACCGCATTGCGGTGTGGGCGGCGAGCCTGTTGTTCCTGCTGGGTATCTTCGCCTTCGCGCCGGCTTTCGACAGCCACTTCGCAGGCTCCGTCGCGCTGGGGCAGACCGGCTTCTGGGCCGCCTTCATCGGCGCCGCGCTGGTCGCCATGAGCAACCCGATTTCCTTCGGCGCGTTCCTCGGCGACTGGTCGCGCTACATCCCGCGTGAAACGCCGAAAATGCACATCATGCTGGCGGTGGTCCTGGCACAAATCGCGACGTTGATCCCGTTCCTGTTCGGCCTGGCCACCGCGACCATCGTGGCGATCAAGGCACCGGACTACATCGCGGCGAATAACTACGTCGGCGGTTTGCTTGCAGTGGCACCGACCTGGTTCTTCCTGCCGGTGTGCCTGATTGCGGTGATCGGCGGCATGTCCACCGGCACCACCTCGCTGTATGGCACCGGGTTGGACATGTCCAGTGTGTTCCCGCGCCTGCTGTCACGGGTCAAGGCCACCTTGCTGATTGGGGTGATGTCGATTGCCTTCATCTTTATCGGACGTTTCGCCGCCAACCTGGTGCAGAGCGTGTCGACCTTCGCCGTGCTGATCATTACCTGCACCACGCCGTGGATGGTGATGATGATCATCGGCCTGATCGTGCGTCGCGGCTTTTACTGCCCGGATGACTTGCAGGTGTTCACCCGTGGAGAAACCGGCGGTCGCTACTGGTTCAGCCATGGCTGGAACTGGCGCGGGCTGGGGGCGTGGATTCCGAGTGCGCTGGTGGGTCTGTGCTTCGTCAACCTGCCGGGGCAGTTTGTCGGGCCGCTGGGCAACCTGGCCGACGGCATCGATATCAGCCTGCCGGTGACGCTGGGACTGGCCTCGGTGGTGTACCTGACCTTGCTGCGTGTGTTCCCGGAACCGGCGGCCGTCTACGGGCCCGCCGACCCTCGCAGCAAGCGCACGGATGCGCGCGTTAAACCGGCGCTGCAACCCGCCGCCTGATCGCCCATAAAAAAGATAATCGGAGAACCGCCGTCATGGCTTTGGATTTATTCGTCGTACTCATCTACGCCGCCGGCATGCTCGTGCTCGGCTACTACGGCATGCGCCGCGCCAAGACCCACGAAGACTACCTGGTGGCCGGGCGCAACCTGGGCCCGTCGCTGTACATGGGCACCATGGCCGCCACGGTATTGGGCGGTGCGTCCACCGTCGGCACCGTGCGCCTGGGTTATGTGCATGGCATTTCCGGCTTCTGGCTGTGTGCCGCGCTGGGCATGGGCATCATTGCGCTGAACCTGTTCCTGGCCAAGCCGCTGTTGAAGCTGAAGATCTTCACCGTGACCCAGGTCCTGGAAAAACGCTACAACCCCATGGCCCGCCAGGCCAGCGCTGTGATTATGCTGGCTTATGCACTGATGATCGGCGTGACGTCGATCCTGGCCATCGGCACTGTGTTGCAGGTGTTGTTCGGCTTGCCGTTCTGGATCTCGGTGCTGCTCGGCGGTGGCGTGGTGGTGGTGTACTCGACCATCGGCGGCATGTGGTCGCTGACCCTGACCGACATCGTGCAGTTCGTGATCAAGACCGTCGGCCTGATGTTTATCCTGCTGCCGATCTGCCTGTACCGCGTCGGCGGCTGGGATGAGTTGGTCGCGAAGCTGCCGGCGTCGAGCTTCAGCTTCACCGCCATCGGCTGGGACACGATCATCACCTACTTCATGATCTACTTCTTCGGCATCCTGATCGGCCAGGACATCTGGCAGCGGGTGTTCACCGCCCGTGATGAAAAGGTCGCCCAGTACGCCGGCACCTTCGCCGGTTTCTACTGCATCCTCTACGGCCTGGCCTGTGCGCTGATCGGTATGGCCGCGCACGTGCTGATCCCGGACCTGGACAACGTCAACAATGCGTTTGCCGCTATCGTGAAAGCCTCGCTGCCAGATGGCATCCGTGGCCTGGTGATTGCCGCGGCACTGGCGGCGATGATGTCCACCGCCAGCGCCGGCCTGCTCGCTGCCTCCACCGTACTGACCGAAGACCTGCTGCCGCGCCTGCGTGGCGGCAAACAGTCGAGCCTGGCCGTCAACCGCCTGTTCACGATGCTGACAGGTGTTGCCGTGCTGGGCATCGCACTGGTAGTCAGCGATGTGATCAGCGCCCTGACCCTGGCCTATAACCTGCTGGTGGGCGGCATGTTGATCCCGCTGATCGGCGCGATCTTCTGGAAGCGCGCCACCACCTCCGGGGCAATTACTTCCATGACGCTGGGCTTTGTGACCGCGCTGGTATTCATGATCAAGGATGGGCTGGATGCGAACACGCCGATCTATTACAGCCTGGCGGTGGGGCTGGTGAGCTTTGTGGTGGTGAGTGTGTTGTCGCGTCGGCCAGAGGGCGTGGCGGCCAGCGCGGTTTGAGAGACAGCGGGGTTTAGAGGGGTTTCTTCAGCGGGCGCGACGTCGGATGTCGCGCCCGTTTTTTTCATTCAACCGCCAGGTTCTGGTTTGCCTGGATGATCTCCTGGACCAGGGAGGCCCATAACAGTCCTTGCGTTGTGCCGGCGGCGTAGGTTCCTCCGGCTGCGATGTGGTGGTGGGCGCAACAGTAAACTATCGACACGCCTTCCTCCTCACAGGCTATAACGATGAAGTGCTCCCTGCTCTGCGCGGCGATCTGGACCGGACTTAAAGGCTGTGATGGAAACCGAACCCCGGAGCTTCCCAAAAGCGCTTTGATCTCCTTCTTCAGATGGATAAGTTCCAGGCCGTAGCTCGAAACCTCAACATCCCGAGCCTGCGCGAATTTCGCCAGCGTTGGGTTGTCAGCCAGAAACTTGTCAAACAGCTCGATACCTGCACGATTGCACTCAACGGCCAAGTACGGATCGGCATAACTGACACCATCGCTCTTCTGATCTCCCCCATACACCGTGACCTGATAATTCGCCAACCGGAGCATCACGGCCTGGAACAGGCCATTAATGCCTCTGCCGATGATTGAAACACGCGGCGCACTGGCCGCTGCGGGCAGAGAAGGGAGCGTCAATGACTGTGCAAGTTTACGCCTCACCAGACCGCGCAAGGCCATCAAACTCAGCTGTATTGAAACGGCATAGTCAAGGTCGCGGTGGCAGGCCTCGGTAGTTGACGCCTGGGTAGTCAGCGTCGCAGGCCGGTACCAAGTGGAGACCTCACAGCCGAGCCTCTGTGTGCGTTGTCGGAACTCATCCAGTGTCGCAGGCCCATAGTCCAATACCAGCTGGATATGTTCAGCCTCGGCCAGGGCGTACAACGCACCGTCGCTGAAGACGTCCGGCTTGGCGACACAGATCAGGCGGGCTTGGCGGTGCAGGCACTGAATGAGGGCCCGATCGAGGCGATGAACGGACTCGTCATTGAGGGATACGCATACTGCGACAGCGGCGGCGCCCTCCAAGGCCTCGAACCAGTCCACGACAAATGACACTCGACTGTCGGAGGCGGGATTGCCGAGAGTATCCGACGCTCGACCTGGCCGGACCAGCACTCTGATCCGAACATTGGGATCTCGATCAAGCAACAGGTTGACCAGTTCTTTCCCCACATTGCCGTATCCCAGTACACGCACGTCACGGGGGATGGAACCATCCGCCAGTCTCAGCCAACGCAGGATATAGGCGGCCACATGCGGCGCATTCACCCCTGGGGTGTTGAGTACTTGAATGGCGTGGGATTCACACAGGTCCAGTCGTATCTTGTCCAAACTCGTGCCCCTGCGGATCAAACAGAGGTTTCCAAAGGGGTGGGAGGTACGCCATTGCTCCAGGACATCTGCATCGATGGGTTGGTCTCCAACAATGATGGTTGTTGGACGCAGGAGCGCGATCTGTATCAGCAGCGCCTGCCTGGTCAATGCCGGCGAAAGAAACACGACGTTTCTGGGCGCGTCGGCCCTCCAGCCTTTCGACACAGGCGCAGCCTGTAAAACACAGTCGGTTGTGGTGATGAGTGACGCGGCGACCGGAGGAACCGAAGAGAGCAACATAGCTTTGTCTCCAACAACTCTGACTGACACCTCGAAAAGAGGCACTCAATAAAACGTTGGGGCGCTATGAATAGGCGCTTGAGTTTCAAGCTATGGGTATTTCTAGAATTAGATAAGCCAGCTGATTCCGACTGACAGGTAGTCCGATTCTGACCATTAGTCAAAACGCTTGAAGAGAGGCGGATGCTCACCCTAAAACGGGGCGACGTTAGCTGTCGCACATTTCTTTGGCCTGGTGCAAAACGACTGTGGGAGCGGGCTTGCTCGCGAAGGCGGTGTGTCAGTACATAAAATGTTGACTGACACACGCCTTCGCGAGCAAGCCCGCTCCCACATGGATTCTGAGGCGATTTACAGGTCGCGTTTTATCGCCGACGTGGACGACGCTGCTCGTCATCTGTGCGAATCGGCACCGGCTGCAGCGGAGGCTCGATCAAGCCCAGTGCAACACCCAGGTCATGGAGCCAGTTTTGAATTTTCTCTTTCATGGTTGCCCCCTTTGAGGGTAATGCGAGTAGGCGCAAGTTCTGTCGCCCTTTCCTACAGTGATAGTAGCCCTAAGTCCTACGTATTGCTTGAACGAAAACACAACGAACTATTACTGAATTCATCAAAATCCTGACGGATCGCTCAAGCGATGGCGCGGGTGTCTTGCACAACCGCAGCGTTGCCGGCTTGCTGCAGGTCGATCCATGCGTTGAGGTTAGCGCCGAGCATACCCTTTCGCCACATCAGCCAGGTGGTCGCAGTGGCAAAAGGCCCTGTCAGCGGATGAACGGACACGCTGTCCTTGCCAGGCAGGCTGTCGAGCATCGATTCGGACATTAGCGCCACGCCCGACCCGGCGATCACACAGGCGAGCATGCCTTGGTAGGACTCGATCTCAATCGCCCGGCCCATGGCCACGCGCTCATGGGAGAACCAGGTCTCCAGGCGGGTGCGGTAGGCGCAACTGCGACGGAAGGTGAACACCGAGCGCCCCGCTACATCCTGAGGCCCACGCACGGGGGGATGATCGGCTTCGCAAATCAGCACCAGACGTTCTTCGCACAGGGCGATGCCGTCCAGAGAGGCGATGGTGATGGGGCCGTCCACAAAGGCCGCATCCAGGCGACCGGTGATCAACCCTTCGAGCAACTCCCCGCTGGGCGCCGATTGCACCTGAAGGTTCACCATCGGATAAGCCTTGTGATAGCCCGCCAACAGCTTCGGCAAATGCACCGCGGCCGTGCTGTACATGCTGCCCAATACGAAATCGCCAGCCGGTTGCCCACCTTGCACGGCGCCATGGGCTTCATCATGCAGGGCCAGTAGACGAGTGCTGTAGTCCAGCAGCACCTTGCCCGCAGGAGAAAGCTGCAAGCGCTGGCGTTCACGCACGAACAGCTCTACACCGAGCTGCTCCTCCATTTGCTTGAGGCGCGTCGACAGGTTCGACGGCACCCGGTGCAAGCGGTCAGCCGCACGGGTAATGGAGCCCTCTTCCGCCACGGCCTGGAAAATGCGCAATTGACTGAACTCCATGATTTTCTCCAAAACTGAACAAGTTGCTCACTATTATTCAATTTTACAGAAAGTCAATCCACCTTAGCCTGAACGTATTCGCTTAGCCGCAGGAAATCTGACCATGTCTCCCTTGATTCGCTTAACTGCCAGCTTTGTCGCCTTGATGATGGCGATGGGGATTGGCCGCTTCGCCCTCACCCCGCAAATGCCGCACCTGCTCAGCGAGGGGCAGATCGACTTGACCGGTGCGGGCCTGATCGCCGCCGCCAATTACCTGGGCTACTTCGTCGGCGCGGTGGATTCGATCTTCGCGCGCAGCCATCACCACGTCCGTGGCCGGTTGTATGGCGGGTTATGGCTGTGCGTGCTGCTGACCCTGGCGTCCTACTGGGCTCATGGCTTTTGGCCACACCTGTTGCTGCGCTTTGGCACCGGCGTCGCCAGTGCCTGGGCATTGGTGATGATCACCAGCCTGAGCCAGCCGCTGGCGATTGCCGCCGGACGTCCGCGCCTGGGTGCCTTGGTGTTTGCCGGTCCGGGACTGGGGATTTTGCTGACGGGCTTGCTGGCGCTGGGCTCCAATCTGCTGGGGCAAAGCTCCGCAACGTTGTGGCTGGTGTATGGCGCAGTGGCGCTGGTGATGTTGCTGGCGATTCTGCCTTTCCTGCCCAAGCCGTCTGCCGCCGCCCCCCTTAGCGGCCACTCCGACGCGGGCACTAATGGCAGCATCGCGCATTTGTGCTGGATCTACGTACTGTTCGGCCTGGGCTACATCATCCCGGCGACGTTCCTGTCGCAGATGGCCAACGCGCAGTTCAAGGGGGCCTGGCAGGCCGACCTGTTCTGGCCGTGCTTCGGCCTGGCCGCCGCGATCGGTGTGGTGGTGGCGACCCTGCGCCGCAAGGACCCGAACACCACGCGCCGCTGGCTGATGACCACGCTATGGCTGCAAGCGGCCGGGGTGTTTGCCTGCTTGCTGGGCAATGGCTGGGGCCTGGCACTGGGGGTCTTGCTGTGTGGCGGGCCGTTCCTGGCCTGCATGCAGTTGGTGATGGCCCGGCTGCGGGACGTCGCGCCCCATGGCTACCAGCGCAGCACCGGGCTGTTGACCGCCAGCTTTGCCATCGGCCAATTGAGCGGGCCGTTGCTGGCGTCGGTCAGCAGCCACCTGAGCGGTGGCCTGCAACCGGCGCTGGTGGTCGCCGGGGCAGGCTTGTTGGTGGCGGGCTCGGTGTTGATCAGCCGACAACCAGCGGCGCAGGCACACGCACCTGTTCACGTCGCGCCAGTACCAGGAAAAACAGCCCACCCAGGAAGCACCCGGTAAACCAGGCAAAGTTGGCCATGCCCTGCAAGGCAGGGGTGAAGGTGATCGCGACGCCCACCAGCGTCGCGGGCACCAATGCCTTGATCGCCGTCCAGTTCACGCCACCGTCAAAGTAGTAGCGCCCGCTGGGGCTGTCATCGAACAGTGCATCCACGTCGATCTGCTGTTTTTTGATCAAATAGAAATCCACCAGCAGGATCCCGAACAGCGGCCCGATAAACGCCGCGAGGATGTCCAGGGTGTAGTGGATCATCAGCGGGTTATTGAACAGGTTCCACGGGGTGATGAAGATCGACGCCACGGCAGCGATCATCCCACCGGCGCGCCAGCTGATCTTGCTCGGTGCGACGTTGGCGAAGTCAAACGCCGGGGACACGAAGTTGGCGACGATATTGATGCCGATGGTCGCGGTGACGAAGGCAAAGGCCCCGAGCAATACAGCCATGCTGTTGTCGATGCGCGACACGGTGGCGATCGGGTCATGCAGCATTTCACCAAACACCGGCAAGGTGCCCGAGACAATCACCACGGTCACCAGGGAAAACGCCAGGAAATTCACCGGCAGCCCCCAGAAGTTGCCGCGTCGTACGTCCTGCATGCTGCGGCAGTAACGGCTGAAGTCACCGAAGTTCAATGTTGGCCCGGAGAAGTACGACACCACCAGCGCCGTCGCCACAACGACCTGGCCAAACGCCTGCCAGCCCGACAGGGATTTTTCCGCCAGGGTAAAACTGATGTTCGACCAACCGGCCTTCCACACGATCCAACCGGCCAGGGCAAACATCACCGCGTACACCACCGGCCCGGCCCAATCGATGAAACGGCGGATCGACTCCATGCCCGCCCAGAACACCGCTGCTTGCAACACCCACAGGCTGAGGAAACCAAACCATCCAAGGTAGGACAGGCCTGCAAAATGCGGCTCTGCATACACCGCCATCTGTGGAAAGAAGCGCAGCACCACGATGATCAAGGCACTCGAGGCCAGGTACGTCTGAATCCCGTACCAGGCCACGGCGATCAGGCCGCGAATCACCGCCGGAATATTCGCGCCAAACACACCAAACGCCAGCCGGCAGATCACCGGATAAGGCACCGCAGCCTGCTGGCTTGGCTTGGCCACCAGGTTAGCGATCAACTGCACAATGCAGATCCCCACGAGCAAGGCGATCAACACCTGCCAACTGGCCAGCCCCAGGGCGAACAAGCTGGCGGCGAACACGTAGCCGCCGACGCTGTGCACGTCGCTCATCCAGAAGGCGAAGATGTTGTACCAGTTCCACTTTTGCGGCAGCGGGCCCAAGTCCTGGTTGTACAGGCGTGGGCTGTAGCCTTTGGGCAATTGTTCGGTCATCGCTGGGCTCCTCGAAATACCGGCCTGCGCTTCCGTCACGGGGTGCATACGGGAGGCGGCATGGTTTGTATACGAGATAGTCAGCAGAATGCGTGCCAATTGAACGCAATCCCTTTGGCACGGCGCTCCAAAGGGACTGATAACGGGCTATAGGGCGGCGCCACGCTCAGCAACGGTGCACAGATATCCTGTACACAATCAGCGTTGCACTCGTTGTGCACACAGGTAGCCCACCGTACAGCATGCGGCGGTCAGGAACGTCCCCCAGGCCATGTCCATGATCGCCAATCGAGCGGACCAACCTTGCAGCGTGGCCCAGTTGCTCAGGTCATAGGTGCCGTAGGCGACCAGGCCGAGCAAGGCGCCCAGGCGGGCGGCGCGTTGCCAGCTTGCGCTGGGCAAGACCACGAACACGACGCAACCGAGCACATAAAGGAGATAGAACAGCGTTGCGGGCAACAGCCGAGGTTGATCCAGCATCAGTGGACCCAACAGGGACTTATAGGTGGGGCCCATGATGACGCCGAGCCAGAGGCCGTCCAGTATCAGGAAGGCGAGCAACGTGCCGAGGTAGGCGAACAGCGTTTTCTTATTCATTGAGGCGGCCTCTGTAGACGCCAATGGGCGCCTACAGAAGAGCAGAACGCACTCAGCTTAGTTCAATGCGATCGGCATGAATCACAATCTGGCCCTGCTTATACAGCGCACCGATGGCCTTCTTGAAGTTGCCCTTGCTCACGCCGAACAAGTTGCTGATCACCGCCGGGTCGCTCTTGTCGCTGACCGGCAACGTGCCGTTGTTTTCACGCAACTTGGCGAGGATCTTCGAGTTCAGGCTGGAGGCCGCTTCCTGGCCAACCGGTTGCAGGCTCAGGCTGATGTTACCGTCGGCACGGATCTCTTTGATAAAGCCTTTTTCTTCCTTGCCCGGGCGCAGGAACTTGAACACTTCGTTCTTGTGGATCAGGCCCCAGTGCTTGTTGTTGATGATCGCCTTGAAACCCATGTCCGTGGCTTCGGCCACCAGCAGATCGACTTCCTGGCCCACCTGGTAGTTGGCCGGTGTCTTGTCCAGGTAGCGATCCAGGCGTGCAGTGGCGGTGATGCGCTTGGTGTGCTTATCGAGATAGACATGCACCACGCAGTATTCACCGGCCGTCAACTGGCGCTTTTCTTCCGAATACGGCAGCAGTAGATCCTTGGGCAACCCCCAGTCGAGGAACACGCCAATACTGTTGACTTCCACCACTTTCAAACTGGCGAATTCACCGACTTGAACTTTGGGTTTTTCAGTCGTGGCGATAAGTTTGTCATCGCTGTCCAGATAAATGAAAACGTTGAGCCAGTCTTCATCTTCACTGGGAATATCTTTGGGGATATACCGATTGGGCAAGAGGATTTCGCCATCTTGCGCACCGTCCAGGTACAAACCGAAGTTAGTATGTTTAACCACTTGCAAGCTGTTGTAGCGCCCGACTAAAGCCATGTCCAAACCCCTCATTACGTCGGCGGCATTCTACCCGAGTTGCGCTCGCCACGCGCGGGCGCCTGAAAAATCGCGGGCTGGCGTGGCCTTCCAATGGCATAGCCCCGCTCGTCCGATTACTGGACTGAATTTTCCAGCGCTGCCGAACGCCCTCCATCCCCGTGGTTTCGAGTTAAAACAGTAAGTTAGAGGCTTATTTCAAAGATGAACTTTGGCTATTTCCACACCCGACACTTATTCCAGGAGGATATTTACCAAGCAATTGTCAAGTCATTCCTGTACGATGCCTGGCCAAGTTAATTTTCTACAGGTTAGTGGCCGCCATGCGCGTAAAAGCATCCAACAGCAAAGCAAAGCCAGCTCCCGCCGTTGAAACCAGCGAGTCGATCAACAGCCAGATTGCGGCGTTCCTCAAGTCCGGCGGCGAAATCCAGCAAATTGCCAAGGGCGTAAGCGGCCAGACTTTCGGCCCGTCCAAGCAGATCAGCCTGGGTAAAAAGTAATACCGCGCAATCCCCCTGGTCCCTAAGCGTCTTGACTTTCAAGGCGCTAGGACTAGAGCCTCAAGTCCCCCCCGCTATACCTCTAATCGACGAACGGGCCTCACCGCCTGCCATTCGCCGGTATGCTTGCACACGTCTAGCACGGGCATCTGCCCGATTTCATCCGTCACTGCTCCTCGCTTTTCATGGAGTGAAGCATGTTCAAATCCTGCATCTTCCTGGTCTTTGCCCTGGTTGCCAGCCCCCTCGCCGAAGCGCAGGTCTTCCAGCGTGAATTGGGCGATTTCGACCTGAAATTGGGCACCACACCCAGCCGAAGCATGGCCCAGGGCCTGGTCAAGCCCACCTCCCCCGGCAGCGACTCGTTCCATGGCGGGCTGGACCTGAGCCACGACAGTGGCCTGTATTTCGGTCAGTTTTCACCCAACATGGGCTTGTCTTCGTCCAGCAACCTCGAAATCGATTCCTACATGGGTTTCAAACACCCCTTCGACCAGACCCTGGGTTACGAAGTAGGCCTGATCCACTACAGCTACCCCAAGCTCAGCCCCCTCGACAGCCAGGAGTTCTACGGCGGCCTGAACCTGTTGGGCAACCGCTTCGGGGCGTCCTTCAGCAACGACCCGGACCGCCAGGACAGCACCCTGTTCGCCGACCTCGGTGGCACGCAGCCATTTGGCATCGGCGTCAGTATGAAATACACCACCCATCAGTTGGGCACTCCGGTTTCGGTGGACGGCGGCTCCATTCGCAGCTTCAGCGACTGGTCGGTGCAATTCTCCCGGGAGTGGATGGGCGTTGATTTGAATCTGATCTACAGCGACTCCAGCCTCAGCGGCGGGGATTGCTCGGCCTACTCCGGACACAATTCGCAATGCGATGGCCTGTTGACGCTGAAGGCTGCGCGGTCGTTTTATTGATGGGCTGAACTGTTACAACCGCTGCGGGTTCACATGTGATAACCCACTCTGCGAAGGACCCGCCCATGCTGCGTCGGCTCAAACTACTGATGCTATTACTGAGCCTGAGCCTGGTGCTCGCCGGCTGCAATCGCGTGGGCCTGGCCTACCGCAACCTGGACGTGATCATCCCCTGGACCCTCAACGACTACCTGGACATGAACGCCGGGCAGAAGAGCTGGTTCAACGACACCCTCAAGCAGCACCTGGCCTGGCACTGCACCACGCAATTGCCGGGTTACCTGGATTGGCTGGACCGCCTGCAGCGGATGGCCGATGACAATCAGGTCACCGACGCTGCCTTGCAGGCCCGTACCGTCGAGGCCAAGCAGGCCATCAACGAAATCGCCCACGAGATCACCCCCTCCGCCATCCAACTGCTACAGGGCCTGGATGATCAGCAGGTCAAGGACATGAACGACGCGCTGGCCAAGGACCTGCGCAAACGCCAGGACGAATACCTCAAGCCGCCCCTGGCACAGCAGATCAAGGAGCGCGCCGAACGCATGAATAAACGCCTGGACGCCTGGATCGGCCCGCTCAGCGCCAGCCAGCAGAACCGCGTAACCGCGTGGTCCATCGCCCTGGGCGAGCAGAACCGGGAATGGATCGGCAATCGCGCCCGCTGGCAGGCGCAATTTATCGACGCCGTGCAACAACGCCGCAGTGCCGATTTCCCGCAGAAGATCCAGCAGTTGCTGGTTGACCGCGAAAGCCTGTGGACCCCGGAGTACAGAGCGGCCTATGCCCGGACGGAAGCGGCGGCGCGCAGCCTGATTGTCGATGTGATGGCCGAAAGTACGCTGCAACAACGGCAGAAACTCACGCAGAAAATCGACAAGGTCCGCAGTGATTTCCAGGCACTTAAATGCTTGAAGAGCGCGCAGTCCTAACCGGGCACCAACGTCCCCAGCCAGGCCACCAGCGCCAGGATCAACACCACTGCGGCAGACTCCAGCGCAATGCTGCGACGCAGTGCTTTGACTGCCACGGTAGTGTCGCCCGCCGCCAGGGCGCGTTGCAGCAACGGCGTGAATTGCGAGCGATTGAGCGCCGCCAGCCCCAGCATCACACCGAACACGCCCAACTTGACGCACAACAGGAGCGCGTAGGTGCCCCCGGTGATGCCATCGAGGTTCGGCCCGACCACAAACAGATAATTCGCCACGCCCGTGCCGATCAGCACCGCTACGAACAGCATGCCCATCCGCTCGAACGCCGCCAGCGCGTGGGCCAGCCTGTGGAGCGCCGGTAACGAGGTACTCCTCAGCGCCAACCCGAATGCAGCCAGCGCGCCGACCCAACCCGCCGCCGCCAGCAGGTGCGCACTGTCGCTGAGGACGTGCCACAACCCCTGCGTACCCTCATGCATCACGCCGTGTCCAGCCCACGCCAGCGTCACCAGCGCAATCGCGCCGAACAGCGGCGCCAGTCGGGTATTGAGCGCAACCAGCACCAGCGCCACCATTCGCAAGCTCCAGGTCCAGCCCAGCTCGGTCTGCCAGAGCATCATCTGCAGGTGCGGCCACAGCGTTTGCCAATCTTCAGCGCCGCTCATGGCCTGGGTCATGACCAGCAGCGACGCCACCGACAGCAGTACGCCCAGGCACGCCGCCAGCCGCAACAGCGGCTGCAGATTCAATAGGCGGCGGTCGCCATAGAGGCCAAACAACCCCAGGCCGAACACCAGCATCAAATCCAGATAAAGCGCAAAACGCAGGAATATCGAGACCGCCTCACTCATGGCTGGACGCTGAACATCACATTCCCCAGGATCGGATGCGTATCGGACGACACCGCGCGCCAATCCACCCGATAAGTACCCGCCGTCAGCGCGGACGCCGGCTTGATCAGCATCACCTTGGGATCGGTACTGGCGGCGACGCTGGCTTTCACCGGCATCGGCGAGTGAGACATGCCGGGCATATCGGTCATGGTCAGTTTGGCGCCAGAAAACTGCGTCAGCAGGTTTTCCGAGAAACGCAGTTCAATCACGGCGGGGGGCGCCCCCTTGGCCCCATCCGATGGTGTGGACGACAGCAGCTTTGGATGAGCTGATACCGCTAGGCTGGTGATCAGTCCGGCGCACAGCACAGTAGTTTTCAACAATGACATGCAAGGCTCCAGGCCGCTCATGGCGGCGAGTGAGTTATAGGATGGGTAAAACCGTCAGAACCACAGACGCACACCGACCACCCAGCGCCATTGGCTGATGTCTTCGCCTTCATCCCGTGCGTATTGCGCGGTCTGGCCGTAGCTGCGGTTCCAGCTGACGCCCACGTAGGGCGCGAACTCACGGCGTACTTCGTAACGCAACCTCAAACCCAGCTCACTGTCCGACAGGCCCGAACCGACGCCGCGCGGCGGGTCGTTGTGTCCATAGAAGTTGAGTTCAGCGGTGGGCTGCAGGATCAGCCGGTTGGTCAGCAGGATGTCGTAGTCGCCTTCCAGGCGAGCAGCGGTACGACCCGCCTCACCGACAAACAACGTGGCTTCGGCTTCGAAGTTGTACAGCGCCATGCCCTGGGCGCCGAACGCCGCCCAGGTCTGGCCGTCGCCCGGTTTGAAGTCATGGCGCACGCCGCTCACCAGGTCCCACCACGGGCTGATGGCGTGCCCCCACAGGGCCTGGACCTCGGCACTTTCAGTGCGACCGGCACTGCGCTCGCCTTCACTGCGCAGCCACAGACGGTCGATATCGCCGCCAACCCAGCCTTTGATATCCCAGTTCAGCGCGCCTGCACCGTCACCGCCCTGCCATTCCAACTGGTTGATCAGCAGCAGCGAATTGACGCCACTGTCATGAACCCTGTGCCCACCGGGGGCGTTGTACACCGCCGCGCGATCAGCATCGGTCAGCGCCGGGATCGGGGTGCGGCTCTCGGTGAGCGCCGGTGTCGCCGGGCTCATGCCCTGGAACTCGTCGGCCTGCACCAACGGAGCGAACGCCAGCCCGATAACGGCGAATAAAACACGATGGCTCATGCTTGCGTCCTTATTCATGCACGCGCACCTCTCGGAACATGCCCATTTCCATGTGGTACAGCAGGTGGCAGTGATAGGCCCAACGCCCCAGCGCATCAGCGGTTACGCGGTAGCTGCGCCGCGAGCCCGGCGGCATGTCGATGGTGTGCTTGCGCACCTGGAACTGGCCGTTTTCATCCTCCAGATCACTCCACAAGCCATGCAGATGAATGGGATGGCTCATCATGGTGTCGTTGACCAGCACCAGCCGGACCCGCTCGCCATACGTGAGCTGCAAGGGTTCGGCATCGGAAAACTTCACGCCATTGAACGACCAGGCGAACTTCTCCATGTGCCCGGTGAGGTGCAGCTCAAGGGTGCGGCTGGGGTCGCGGCCGTCAGGGTCTTCAAAGGTGCTGCGCAAGTCGGCGTAAGTCAGGACACGCCGGCCGTTGTTGCGCAGGCCGATGCCGGGGTCGTCGAGCTTGGGCACCGGGTTCATGGCCTGCATGTCCACCAGCGGGTTGCCTTGCTCGCTGGCCGGATGGGCCTGCATCGACATGGCGCTGTGATCCATGCCCGCCATGTCCGGCATATCCGCCATGGCGCCGTGGTCCATGCCGCCCATGCCCATGTCGTCCATGGTGATCCAGGGGCGCGGGTCCAGCGCCGGCACCGACGCGATTGCTCCCGCTTGAAGGGCCAGCGTGCCGCGGGCGTAACCACTGCGGTCCATCGACTGCGCAAACAGGGTGTAGGCGGCCGCGGTAGGTTCGACCAGCACATCAAAGGTCTCCGCCACGGCAATGCGGAACTCATCGACACTCACTGGCTGCACCGGCTGGCCATCGGCGGCGATCACCGTCATTTTCAGCCCCGGGATGCGCACATCGAAATAGCTCATCGCCGAGCCGTTGATGAAGCGCAGGCGCAGGGTCTCGCCCGCCCGGAACAGGCCAGTCCAATTGCGTTCCGGTGGCTGGCCATTGAGCAGGTAGGTGTAGGTCTCACCGCTGACGTCGGCGAGGTCGGTGGGGTTCATCTTCATCTGCGCCCACATCAGGCGATCGGCGGCGGTGGCCGACCAGCCCTGCTTGCCCACATCCCGCACGAAATCGCCCACGGTGGGTTTGTGCAGGTTGTAGTAGTCGGACTGTTTCTTGAGGGTTTTCATCAGCGCAACCGGGTCTTCATCGGTCCAGTCCGACAGCATCACCACGTAGTCACGTTGGTAAGTGAAGGGCTCGGGCTCCCTGGGATCGATCACCAACGGGCCATACACACCCTGCTGCTCCTGAAACCCCGAGTGGCTGTGGTACCAGTAGGTGCCGTGCTGCTTGAGCGTGAACTGGTAGACAAACACCCCACCCGGCTCGATGCCCTTGAAGCTCAAGCCCGGCACACCGTCCATGGACGACGGCAGGAGAATGCCGTGCCAGTGGATCGACGTCGGCTCGGCCAGGCGGTTCTTCACGCGCACGGTGACCGTGTCGCCTTCGCGCCAGCGCAGCAAGGGGCCAGGCAGGCTGCCGTTGATGGTCAGCGCGGTACGGTTGCGACCGGTGAGGTTGACTGGCATCTGGTCGATGAACAAATCGAATTCGGTACCCGCCAGCACGGTGGGCTGGCCGGGACTGGTGAGCGCCCAGACCGGGCTGCGCCAGAGCCCTAGCCCGCTGAGCAAGCCGCCGGCGGCCAGGCCTTTGACGAAAGTTCGTCGGGTAGTGGTGGAGTGCATGCCGATTCAATTCCATGGGTTGAATGGCAGCAGATTAGGCAGGGCCGGCTGTCAGCCAGCTTAGCGGCAGATTACCGATCTGACAGGTTCGCCCGGCACCGTACTCGGTGCCGGAGCGTAGCGGGTCAGGCGATCTGCGCCTTGGAGGCCACTTCGGCAAAGGTCGTTGGGTCCAGTGCATCCGCCTGTTCGTCCAGCACCTGGCGCGGGTGATCATTGCCCGGGATCGAACTGTCGATCAGCGCCAACAGCTGCGCGCCGAGCGGAGTCAGGATGAAATTCTCACCATTGCCGCCCTCCTCTTCAGGGCGCGACTCGATGAAGCCGCGCTTGAACAACAGCGCTTCATAATCTGCCGCGGTGTTCTTGAGCGCGTCCAGGTTACCGGTGGACTCGCCCGCCGTGGCCTTCTCGGCCGCTTCCTGCTCGGCGTATTTGCGTGGGGCGAAGCTGCCCTCGCCGTTCTGCACTTCATGCAGCAGACGTTCGATCAGATCCCAGTTGTAAGTCGTCATCCTGATTCCTCCTGCAGGCGGGTGGAAAATAGCCTGTCTAGAGGTGTGACACGCCCTGTCGGTCACCGTTCAGCCGAATAGACGGACGTTATTTCTCTGAACTTTCCAGACGTTCGCGGCCTCAACAGCTCATATCCGCCAAGGAGGTGTGCCCATGAAAACCCTGATGAACCTGGCCGTCGCGGCCGCGCTGTTTAGCGCCCTGCCCGCCTGGGCCTGTACGCCCGACGAAGCCACGAGCAAGCGCGAGCAATTGGCTCAGGAAGTGACCAGACTGACCGAACAGAATCCGACCAAGGCCAAGGAGATCAACGACGAACTGCAGAAGATGGACCTGGATACGCAAAGCGCGGAGTTCCCCGACAAATGCCAGTTGATCGACGCCCGGCTCAAGGAACTCAAGGAAGCCGCCGCCAAAGCCAAAGACTGAGGGCATAAAAAAACCGGACAATCGTCCGGTTTTTTCACATCACCCGCGCCTTATTCGGCAGCCGGGGCTTGCGGCTTGCGGCGCTTGAGCGGTGCCATGCCGTCCTTGCTGACGAGCGACAGGTTGTCGGTCTTCGGCCGGTTGGCGATCTTGCGCTTGGTGGGCGACTTGGCGCCGGTTTTCTTCTTATCGCCCTTGGCGTCGGTCTTTTTCTTCTTCACGCCAACGGCCTTGCCCGAGGCCTTGACCTTCTTCGGCCCGGTGTAGGTGCCTTTGACTTCCTTGATGGTACGGCGCTCGAACGACTGCTTGAGGTAGCGCTCGATGCTCGACATCAGGTTCCAGTCGCCGTGGCAGATCAGCGAGATGGCCAGGCCATCGTTGCCGGCACGCCCGGTACGGCCGATACGGTGCACGTATTCGTCGCCGCTGCGGGGCATGTCGAAGTTGATCACCAGGTCCAGGCCGTCCACGTCCAGGCCGCGTGCGGCAACGTCGGTGGCCACCAGGATCTTCACGCCGCCGGCCTTGAGGCGGTCGATGGCCAGCTTGCGGTCCTTCTGGTCTTTCTCGCCGTGCAGCACGAACGCCTTGTATTCCTGGGCCACCAGGCGACCGTAGATGCGGTCGGCGGCGGCGCGGGTGTTGGTGAACACAATGGCTTTCTGATAGGTCTCGTTGGCCAGCAGCCAATTGAGGATCTGCTCTTTATGCACGTTGTGGTCGGCGGTGACGATCTGCTGGCGCGTGGTCGCGTTCAGGTCGCTGACGTTGTTGACCTGCAGGTGCTCAGGATTGTTCAGCACCTTGGCGACCATCTCGCGCAGGGTGGAACCGCCGGTGGTGGCGGAGAACAGCATGGTCTGCTGGCGGTTGACGCACTCGCCCACCAGGCGCTGTACATCGTCGGCAAAGCCCATGTCGAGCATGCGGTCGGCTTCGTCCAGCACCAGCACTTCGACTTCCTTGAGGTCGAGGTTGCCGGCGTTGAGCTGCTCGATCATGCGCCCCGGGGTGCCGATCAGGATGTCCGGCACCTTGCGCAGCATGGCGGCCTGGACCTTGAAGTCTTCACCGCCGGTGATGATGCCGGACTTGATGAAGGTGAACTGGGAGAAGCGCTCGACTTCCTTCAAGGTCTGCTGGGCCAGCTCGCGGGTCGGCAGCAGGATCAGGGTCTTGATGCTGACGCGCACTTTGGCCGGACCGATCAGGCGGTTCAGCACAGGCAGGACAAAAGCGGCGGTCTTGCCACTCCCGGTTTGAGCTGTCACCCGCAGGTCACGCCCTTCGAGCGCGAGCGGGATGGCCGCTGCCTGCACAGGCGTAGGCTCGACAAATTTAAGCTCGGCCACGGCTTTGAGCAGGCGTTCGTGCAGGGCGAATTGGGAAAACACGGGTGCTACCTCGAAGAAATACAAAAAATCAGCTGCATAGGTTACCGGTTTCGGGCGCCCAAACCGAGTTTCTTTACGTGAACGGTGTGAATCGGCCGCTTTTTTGTCAGGACATTTGTCCATGGCGTCAACTTTGTTGCACTTAAATGCTCTAATCGCCCCGTCTTGTCCCACAGAAGAATCGGTTTCACCCATGGATATCAAACAGCTCTGGCTCAACGCCCAGGACCTCTGGGGCGCCCTCGATGAACACCCGCTGCTGCACGCCAGCCTCGGCTTGCTGGTGTTGCTGGTGGTGGCCCTGATGCTCGGACGAGTGGCGCGCTACCTCATCCTCCACGCCGTCAAACTGCTTGGCCGGCAACCGTCCCTGCACTGGCTCAACGACCTGCGGCACAACAAGGTCTTCCATCGCCTGGCGCAGATGACGCCGTCACTGGTGATCCAGTTCGGCCTGTACCTGGTGCCGGACCTGAGCAAGACCGCCATCCTGTTCATCGGCAACGTGGCCCTGGCGCTGACCATCCTGTTCCTGGTGCTGGCCATCAGCGCCCTGCTCAACGCCCTGCTGGACATCTACGCCCGCACCGAACACGCGCGCACCCGCTCGATCAAGGGCTATGTGCAGTTGGCGAAGATGGTGCTGTTCGTGTTTGGCGCGATCATCATCGTCGCCACCCTGATCGACCGCTCTCCGCTGTTGCTGCTGTCGGGGCTGGGTGCTATGTCGGCGGTGATCCTGTTGGTGTACAAGGACACGTTGCTGTCGTTCGTCGCCAGCGTGCAGTTGACCAGCAACGACATGCTGCGGGTCGGCGACTGGATCGAAATGCCCCAGGTCGGCGCTGATGGTGATGTGGTGGACATCACGTTGCACACGGTCAAGGTGCAGAACTTCGACAAGACCATCGTCTCCATCCCCACCTGGCGCCTGATGTCCGAGTCGTTCAAGAACTGGCGCGGCATGCAGGCCTCCGGCGGGCGCCGCATCAAGCGCAGCCTGTTCATCGACGCCAGCGGCGTGCGCTTCCTGCGCGACGACGAAGAACTGCGCATGACCCAGGTGCACCTGCTCACCGACTACATCGGGCGAAAACAGGTCGAACTCAAGGCCTGGAACGAAGCCCAGGGCCACAGCGCGCAACTGTCGGCCAACCGCCGCCGCATGACCAACCTCGGCACCTTCCGCGCCTATGCCCTGGCCTACCTGAAAAGCCATCCGGACATCCAGCCGAACATGACCTGCATGGTGCGCCAGATGCAGACCACCGCCCAGGGCGTGCCGCTGGAGATCTACTGCTTCACCCGCACCACGGCATGGGCCGATTACGAGCGGATCCAGGGGGATATCTTTGATTACCTGCTGGCGGTGTTGCCGGAATTTGGCTTGAGTCTGTATCAGCAGCCGAGTGGAAATGACTTGCGCGCCGGGGTGTTGCCGGCGGTGTTGGGGGCCAGTCATTTGCCGGCCCCTGAAAGTCGCGCTGGCTAAACCAGGGAGCGGTTGGGCGCCTTCGCGCCCAACCGACTGATCCACACCGCCCCCAGAATCACCACCCCACCCAACGCCAACCGCCCCAGCGGCTCATGCTGGTTCCAGATCAGCAAATTCAGCAGCAACCCCACCGGCACATGCAGGTTATTCATCACCGCCAGCGTACCGCCCTGCACCAGGCAGGCACCCTTGTTCCACCAGTACATGCCCAGCGCCGTACTGACCAGGCCAAGGAACACCAGCACGCCCCATTGCAGCGGCGCCTCCGGCAGGAAGTCAGCCTTGCCGAACAGCAGGAATGCCGGCAACACCACCAACAACGCGCCCACATAGAAGTAACCAAAGCGCCGGTAGTGCGGCAGGTCACTGGGGTAGCGCGCCACCAGGTGCTTGTACATCACCTGGCCGGCGGCGTAGGTGAAGTTGGCCAATTGCAGCAGCAGGAAACCGCCAAGGAAATGCGGGGTGATCTGGTCGAAGCGAATCACCGCTGCGCCCGCTACCGCCACCAGTGCGGCGACCAGCGCCCAGGGGTTGAAGCGACGGTTGAGGGCGTCCTCGATGAGGGTCACGTGCAACGGCGTGAGAATGGTGAACAGCAGCACTTCCGGCACGGTGAGCACACGAAAGCTCAAGTACAGGCACACATAGGTCACGCCGAACTGCAGCGCGCCGATCACCAGCATGCCGCGCATGAAGGCCGGTTCCACCGAGCGCCAGCGGGTCAGCGGGATGAACACCAGCCCGGCCAGCAGCACACGCACCAGCACGGCGAAGTAGCTGTCGACGTGACCGGCGAGGTATTCGCCGATCAAGCTGAAGGAAAATGCCTGAATCAGGGTAACAACCAGTAAGTAGCCCATGCGCGCCTCGTTTCGAATGGGCGGGACATTAACGGTTTTCGACGGTTGAAGAAACTCGGGGCAAAAAAAACCCGACCTCGCTAAAGCGTCAGTCGGGCGGTAGCACTCAGGAGCAAAAGTGCAAAGGGAGGTTCGTTACGCGTACTTGAAGGGTTGGCGTGGAGCGATATAAACACTGCGCGATTATGTGACGATTAAAGGATCAAGCCACCTGGGCCAGCAGCGCCTTGGCGTGGTTGATGCCCTTTTCCTGGAAGTCACCGCTCAGGTTCACCCCTTCGGCATGAATGAAGGTGACGTCATGAATCCCGATGAAGGCCATGACCTGACGCAGGTACGGTTCCTGGTGATCGGAGCTGGCGCCGGTGTGGATGCCGCCGCGAGCGGTGAGCACGATGGCGCGCTTGCCAGTCAGCAGACCCTGAGGGCCGGTGGCGGTGTACTTGAAGGTCACACCCGCACGCAACACGTGGTCCAGCCAGGCTTTGAGGGTGCTGGGGATCGCGAAGTTGTACATCGGCGCAGCCATCACCAGGACGTCGGCGGCGAGCAATTCGTCGGTCAATGCGTTGGAACGATCCAGGGACGCCTGTTCGTCGGCGTTGCGCTGATCGGCCGGCTTCATCCAGCCGCCGAGCAGGTTGGCATCCAGGTGTGGAACCGGGTTGAGCGCCACGTCACGCACGGTAATCTGATCTGTCGGGTGAGCGGCCTGCCATTGGCTGATGAATTGCTGGGTCAGTTGGCGGGAAATCGAATCCTGCTGGCGAGCGCTGCTTTCGATGATCAGAACGTTGGACATGGCGTTGTAGGCTCCATCTGTGATTGCTGTAAGTCGATGGAGTGAAGATTAAACAGAGCCAATTCGATTAAAAAGCGCAAAAAACTGCTATAACCCATCTATAAATTTGTTCAAAGGCGGAGCATGCTCCGCCCTCGGCTTATTTCGGCGTGCAGGCCAGGGCGATACGCATCTTGATAATGGCGCGGTTGAACTTGACCGTGGTGTTGGTGCTCTTGCCCGCCGGCACCGTGACCGTGCGGCGACGCGGCGATTCCGGGCCGTTGGTGAAGGTTACCGAGCACACGGCATCGTGGGTGCCGTAGTTATTGAGTTGGATCGAACTGATGTCGCCGTCCACGTCAGAGGCGGTGTAATCGATGCTCACGCCGTCGATCTTCTTGGTCACGTCGATGGGGTAGGCAAACGCACTCATCGGCAGCAGCGCCAGCAACACACAACAGAATTTTCTCATTCGGCAGTCTCCAATAAGGACAGCCAGCTTAGGACAAGAGGAGCCCATCTTGAAAGCGCCCCGCGTTACCCTCGATCAATGGCGCACGCTGCAAGCCGTGGTCGACCATGGCGGCTTCGCCCAGGCGGCCGAAGCGCTGCACCGCTCGCAGTCCTCGGTGAGCTACACCGTGGCCCGCATGCAGGACCAGCTTGGCGTACCGCTGTTGCGCATTGACGGGCGCAAGGCGGTACTCACCGACGCTGGTGAAGTGCTGTTGCGCCGCTCCCGGCAACTGGTGAAAAACGCCAGCCAGTTGGAGGACCTTGCCCACCATATGGAGCAGGGCTGGGAAGCCGAAGTGCGCCTGGTGGTGGACGCGGCCTATCCGAATGCGCGCCTGGTGCGCGCTCTTTCCGCCTTCATGCCCCAGAGCCGTGGCTGCCGCGTGCGCCTGCGGGAAGAGGTGTTGTCTGGCGTTGAAGAGTTGCTGATGGAAGGCGTCGCCGACCTGGCGATCTGCGGGTTCAGTATCCCCGGCTACCTGGGCACGGAAATGAGCGACGTGGAGTTTGTCGCAGTGGCCCATCCCGAGCACACGCTGCACCGCATGAACCGCGAACTGAGCTTCCAGGACCTGGAAAGCCAGATGCAGGTGGTGATCCGCGACTCCGGCCGCCAGCAACCGCGCGATGTGGGTTGGCTCGGCGCCGAACAGCGCTGGACCGTCGGCAGCCTGGCCACCGCCGCCGCCTTTGTCGGCAGCGGCCTGGGCTTCGCCTGGTTGCCCCGGCACATGATCGAGCGCGAACTCGCCGAAGGCGTTCTCAAGCAACTGCCGCTGGAACAGGGCGGTAGCCGCCACCCCACGTTCTACCTGTATTCAAACAAGGACAAACCCCTGGGGCCTGCCACGCAGATCCTCGTGGAACTGCTGCGCACCTTTGACACTGCACCGCTGGACGCGCCCTTCGCCGCCCCCCGGCAAGCCTGAAACGGAGTTCGCCCATGGCCTGGTTCGACCATGAAGGATGCAGCCTGCACTACGAGGAATATGGCCACGGCACGCCGCTGGTGCTGATCCACGGCCTGGGCTCCAGCAGCCAGGACTGGGAACTGCAGATTCCAGTGCTGGCCCGGCATTACCGCCTGATCGTGGTGGACGTGCGCGGCCACGGCCGCTCGGACAAACCGCGCGAACGCTACAGCATCCCGGGTTTCACCTACGACCTGATCGCCTTGTTCGAACACCTGGACCTGCCACCGGCCCACGTGGTGGGCTTGTCCATGGGTGGCATGATCGCTTTCCAACTGGCCGTGGACGAACCGGCGCGGGTCAAGAGCCTCTGCATCGTCAACAGCGCCCCCGAGGTCAAGGTGCGCAGTGCCGATGATTACTGGCAGTGGGCCAAGCGCTGGAGCCTGGCACGCTTGCTGAGCCTCTCCACAATCGGCAAGGCGTTGGGCGAACGGCTCTTCCCAAAACCGCACCAGGCCGACCTGCGCCGCAAAATGGCCGAACGCTGGGCAAAGAACGACAAACGTGCTTATCTCGCCAGCTTCGATGCGATTGTGGGATGGGGGGTGCAGGAACATCTTTCGCGCATTACCTGTCCTACGCTGGTCATCAGCGCCGACCACGACTACACCCCTGTGGCGCAGAAACAAAACTATGTAAAACTGCTGCCCGATGCGCGACTGGTGGTGATAGAAGATTCCCGCCATGCCACGCCCTTGGATCAACCCGAAGTCTTTAACGCAACCTTGCTCGAATTTCTAAAGACAGTCGAAACCACTACCCAGGATCACTGACCCATGCTGAAAAAAATCGCCTTCTTTGCCGGTTCTGTTCTGTTCGCCGCCAACCTGATGGCCGCCGAGCCCGCCAAGGCGCCCCACGTATTGATCACCACCACCAACGGCGATATCGAGATCGAACTGGACCCGGTCAAGGCGCCAATCAGCACCAAGAACTTCCTGGCCTATGTCGACAAGGGCTTCTACACCAACACGATTTTCCACCGTGTGATCCCGGGTTTCATGGTCCAGGGCGGCGGGTTCACCGCGCAGATGGCGCAGAAGCCGACCGACGCGCCAATCAAGAACGAAGCCAGCAACGGCCTGCATAACGTACGTGGCACCTTGTCGATGGCGCGCACCAATGACCCGAATTCGGCCACCAGCCAATTCTTCATCAACGTCGCCGACAATGCGTTCCTCGACCCAGGCCGCGATGCCGGTTACGCCGTGTTCGCCAAAGTGGTCAAGGGCATGGACGTGGTCGACATCATCGTCAACTCCCAGACCACCACCAAGCAAGGCATGCAGAACGTGCCAATCGATCCTGTCGTGATCAAGTCGGCCAAGCGCCTCGACTGAGCCTGGCAGGCAGTTCCGCGCGCAGCCCACAAGGCTGCGTGCGCATTTGAAAGGAGAGCCCGCACGGCGGGCGTCATACCTAATGCTCTATCGTCGCTTTGAACAACTGATCGACATCTTCCGCGACGCCCCCAGCGCCGCCCCGCCTGATAAAGTCCTGCCCTTCTACCTCTACTACCTGCGCCAGGTGTGGCCGCATTTCGCCGCCTTGCTGGTGGTGGGCCTGATCGGCGCGCTGATCGAAGTGGCGCTGTTCAGCTACCTGAGCCGCATCATCGACCTCGCCCAGGGCACGCCGCCCGCCGACTTCTTTCAGGTGCACAGCACCGAGCTGATCTGGATGGCCGTGGTCGCCCTGTTGCTGCGCCCGATCTTCGGCGCCCTGCATGACCTGCTGGTGCACCAGACCATCAGCCCCGGCATGACCAGCCTGATCCGCTGGCAGAACCACAGCTACGTGCTCAAGCAGAGCCTGAATTTCTTCCAGAACGACTTCGCCGGGCGTATTGCCCAGCGCATCATGCAAACCGGCAACTCCCTGCGCGACTCCGCCGTGGCGGCGGTGGATGCGATCTGGCACGTGGCGATCTACGCCATCAGCTCCCTGGTGCTGTTTGCCGAGGCCGACTGGCGCCTGATGATCCCGCTGGTGACCTGGATCCTCTGCTACAGCCTGGCGCTGCGCTACTTTGTGCCAAGGGTGAAGGAGCGCTCGGTGATTTCCTCCGAGGCGCGCTCCAAATTGATGGGCCGCATCGTCGATGGCTACACCAACATTACCACCTTGAAGCTGTTCGCCCATACCCGCTATGAGCAGGAGTATGCCAAGGAAGCGATCATCGAGCAGACCGAAAAAACCCAGCTGGCCAGCCGCGTGGTCACCAGCATGGACATCGTGATCACCACCATGAACGGCCTGCTGATCGTGACCACCACTGGCCTGGCGCTGTGGCTGTGGACGCAGTCGCTGATTTCGGTTGGCGCGATCGCCCTGGCCACCGGCCTGGTGATCCGAATCGTCAACATGTCCGGCTGGATCATGTGGGTGGTCAACGGCATTTTCGAAAACATCGGCCAGGTGCAGGATGGCCTGAAGACCATCGCCCAGCCGCTGGCGGTGATCGACCGCGACAATGCCCCGCGCCTGAGCGTGCCCCATGGCGAAGTGCGTTTCGAGCAGGTGGATTTCCACTATGGCAAGAAGAGCGGGATCATTGGCGGCCTCGACCTTGAGATCAAGGCCGGTGAAAAGATCGGCCTGATCGGCCCGTCCGGTGCGGGCAAGTCGACCCTGGTCAACCTGCTGCTGCGCCTGTACGACCTGCAAGGCGGGCGTATCCTGATCGACGGCCAGAACATCGCCGACGTCGCGCAGGAAAGCTTGCGCGAACAGATCGGCATGATCACCCAGGACACGTCGCTGCTGCACCGCTCGATCCGCGACAACCTGCTGTACGGCAAGCCCGATGCCACCGACGAAGAACTCTGGGCCGCCGTGCACAAGGCGCGCGCGGATGAGTTCATCCCATTGCTGTCGGACTCCGAAGGCCGCACCGGGCTGGATGCGCATGTCGGTGAGCGCGGCGTGAAACTCTCCGGCGGGCAGCGTCAACGTATCGCCATCGCCCGCGTACTGCTCAAGGACGCGCCGATCCTGATCATGGACGAAGCCACCTCAGCGCTGGACTCGGAAGTGGAAGCCGCGATCCAGGAAAGCCTGGAAACCCTGATGCAGGGCAAGACCGTGATCGCGATTGCCCACCGCTTGTCGACCATTGCGCGGATGGACCGCCTGGTGGTGCTGGAGAAAGGCCAGATTGCCGAAAGCGGCAGCCATGCCGAACTGCTGGCCCATGGTGGGTTGTATGCACGGTTGTGGCAGCACCAGACCGGCGGCTTCGTCGGCATCGACTGACCCTTACAACCCCTTTCCGATCCAACCTGTGGGAGGGGGCTTGCCCCCGATAGCGGCAGATCAGTCACCGGATACAGCGACTGATACTCCGCAATCGGGGGCAAGCCCCCTCCCACTTTAGAACCCTGGATTTGTGCCATAACCGTGCTGTACTCAGTGCAGTGCCCAGACGGGCGCTGAAGTAAATCTGCAGGGAGCATCACTGATTTACTGATTGGGTAGAGCGATCTATCAAGGACGGGTTGCATGTCTTTGTTCAAGCGTTCAGTCACAGAGGGGTTGGGTACGTTTTGGCTGGTGTTGGGCGGGTGCGGGAGTGCGGTGCTGGCCGCGGCGTTTCCCGCAGTCGGGATCGGGTTGTTGGGCGTGTCCCTGGCCTTCGGGCTCACGGTGCTGACCATGGCGGTGGCCATCGGGCATATCAGCGGTTGTCACCTCAACCCGGCAGTATCGGTGGGGCTGGTAGTGGGCGGGAGGTTTCCGGCCAGGGAGTTACCGGCGTACATCGTCGCGCAGGTGGTCGGTGGCACGGTCGCCGCTGCGTTGCTGTACTTCATTGCCAGCGGCAAGCCAGGGTTCGAACTGACATCGGGCCTGGCGTCCAACGGCTATGGCGAACATTCGCCAGGCGGGTATTCACTGGCGGCGGGGTTTGTGTGTGAGCTGGTGATGACGGCCATGTTTGTGGTGATCATTCTGGGCGCCACCGACCGCCGCGTCCCCAAGGGCGTGGCACCCTGCGCCATCGGCCTGGCCCTGACCCTGATCCACTTGATCTCCATTCCCGTGACCAATACCTCGGTCAACCCGGCCCGCAGTACCGGCCCGGCACTGATCGTCGGCGGGTGGGCGATCCAGCAATTGTGGATGTTCTGGCTCGCGCCGATCCTGGGTGCGGTGATCGGTGGGTTCACTTATCGATGGCTGGGCAAGGAGGCGCCGGGCTGAGGCAAACGGGTTCAGCCCTGCCGATAAGGCAGGGCTGCTCTTATCGGACAGCCATTCACCCTTGATGGGCCTGCATGTACTGACGCAATAGCTGGTTAATACGCGTCTGGTAACCAGATCCTTGATCTTTGAACCACTCCAGTACATCAGCGTCCAGCCTGATAGTGACCGCCTGCTTCACTGGAACACGTAACTCGGCACGCCGGAAAAAATCGGCATCCAGCTCAGGAATATCGCTGGTATCGATCTCGTCATCACTCATTTTGGCCAAGCGCTCCCAGTCAGTTTTCGATGTTTGCGTCATAGTATTTTGCCTCTTTCTTGGTTGCTTTTCGGGCAGAAATGATGCGAATCACACCACCATGCCGCTCGGTATATACGACCACATCCACTAACAATTTGATCCAGCCAATACTGATCCAACGCTCTTCGCCATAATCCGCTCGATCATCGCGTAAGGCCAGCATCGGGTGCCTGAAGATATCTGGAACGTCATTGAAATCGATGCCGTGTTTAATAATATTGGCTTTATTTTTGGATTCATCCCACTCAAATAGCATGGCACGACCTGTATGTACTTTTGTACATACAGAATAGCAATTTCAGCCTTGCATGGAAGCGCCACAAGACCAGCAGCTCAGCCCTGCCGATAAGGCAGGGCTGCCCTTGCCTCCTGTGCATACGCCACGATCCCCACCCGTTCACGCTCGAGAAAATCCTCCACGGCATTCTTCAGTCCCGGATGGCGCAGGTAGTGCCACGACCGCGTGATCACCGGCTCGAACCCACGGATCAACTTGTGCTCGCCCTGCGCCCCCGCATCGAAGCGTTGCAGGCCGTGGGCGATGGCGTAGTCCATGCCTTGGTAGAAGCAGGTTTCGAAGTGCAGGCGATCAAACTCTGCCAGGCAACCCCAGTAGCGGCCGTAGAAACTGTCGCCGCCGAGCAGGCTGAAGGCCATGGCTACCGGGCGCGAGCCTTGCTTGGCCAGTACCACGCGGATCGCTTCGGGCATGCGCTCGGCCAGCAGGCTGAAGAAAGCGCGGGTCAGGTAGGGAGATTGGCGGCGCACGGCATAGGTGTTGGCGTAGCAGGCGTAGACAAAATCCCACTGCGCCTCGCTCAGTTCATGGCCTTGCAGCCACTCGAAATCGATCCCCTGCCCCGCCACTTGCTCGCGCTCCTTGCGCATCTGTTTGCGCTTGCGCGAGCTCAAGGCGTCGAGGAAGTCCTGGAAGTCGCGGTAGCCCCGGTTCTGCCAGTGATACTGACAGCCCAGGCGTTGCAACCAGCCCGCTTGCCGGGCCAGTGCAGCATCGGCCAGGTCATCCGTGAAGTTGATATGGGCGCTGGAAAGCTCCTCGATCTCGAGGTAACCCGGCAGGCTCTTGAGCAGCTCAAAACCGTCATCGGCACTCGCGGCCAATAAGCGCGGACCGCTGACCGGGCTGAAGGGTACCGCCGTGAGCAACTTGGGGTAATAGTCGATACCGGCGCGCTCGCAGGCATCAGCCCAGCCGTGATCGAACACGTACTCGCCATAGGAATGCCATTTGCGATAGCTGGGCAACGCCGCCACCAGCCGCTCACCCTCCCAGTGCAGCAAATGCTCCGGCTGCCAGCCCGATTGCGGGCCCAGGCTGGCGCTGTCTTCCAAGGCACTCAGGAACGCATGCCGCACGAACGGCTGCCCCTGCGGCACCAGCGCATCCCAGGCTTGCGGGGCAATTTCGGACAGGCTGTCCAGGCGTTGCAGCGGCATCGGCATCCTCACTGGTTCGGGGCGTGAAAGCCTGGCGAGTATCGCCGATTGCCAGCCCTGGCACATCCCCGATTCGCACGACAAGGCTCTAAACCAATAGTTCCGAACATAAATAATTTGTCATCTAGATGACATCACTTCGCCACTGCACCGTCATAAACGGTCGCGATACTGACGCCTGTTTTTAGAGCGCCTGGTTCTACCCGGCGGCTATTTTCCGTCCGTCATCGGTCGGTTGTGTCCTGGATGGTTTGCCATCCCTCCTCACTTTCGGAGATTGATATGCGTCTTGCTTCCACTAAAACTGCGGCGGTCCTGTGCGGCGGCCTGTTACTGGCCCTGAGCGTTCCGGCCAGCGCTGCAGTCGACGCTAAATTGCTCGACATGCTCAAGGCCAACGGCCAGATCACCGCAGCGCAGTACACCGAACTGCAAAGCGAATTGGCCAAAGACCAGAAAGAACAGCAGATCGCACGGCAAGCTCAACAAGAGACCAACGAACAGATCGCGGCCACCGCGAAGAAAACCAATGAGCTGAGCAGCTTTGACCAGAAGCTGGCCTGGGCCGCCAAGACTCAGTTCAAGGGTGACGTACGTTTCCGTCAGGAAACCGTGAAAATCCAGGGCGAATCCAACAACGGCGGCCGTGACAAGGACCGTCAGCGCATCCGTGCCCGCCTGGGCGCCTACACCGAGATCAACTCGCAGGTCGACACCGGTATCCGTATTGCCACCGGCAGCAGCGACGATGCGCGCTCGACCAACCAGGACCAGGACAACTACTTCGACAAGAAGTCGATCTGGCTGGACCTCGGCTACATCGACTACCACCCGGACCAGATCAAGAACCTGCACGTGATCGGCGGCAAGATGCTGCAACCGTGGGTGAACATGGGCGACGTCATCTGGGATAGCGACATCAACCCTGAAGGCCTGGCCCTGACCTACAAATACCCACTGGGCAGCAGCGCCGAACTGTTCGGCAGCCTCGGCAACTACAACCTCAAGGACAACGTCGACGGCGACGGCGTGCAGTTCCGTCACGACCTGCGCCTGACCTCTGGCCAATTGGGCACACGCTTCTCGGTCACCGACAACCTGAAAATGACCCTGGGCGGCAGCGTCTACGCCTACCAGAATGACAAGGACAGCCGTTGCACAACCACCACCACGCCTTGCGCACTGGCGGTCAACGGTAACTCGGCCGACAACCAGTTCCGCCTGTATGAAGGCTTTGCCCAAGCCGACATTGGCGGCCTGGCTGTTCCGCTGGCGTTCTACGGCCAGTACGTGAAAAACAACGACGCCGTGACCGACCAGGACACCGCCTGGCTGATCGGCGCCAAGTCGAAAGTGTTCGGTTTCAACCTGGACTACAACTACCGCGACATTCAGCGTAATGCCGTGGTGGGTGCCTTCACCGACTCGGACTTCGCCAACGGCACCACCGGTTCGCGCGGTCACAAGATGAAGGTCAGCTACGACATCGACAAGAACTTCGCCCTCGGTGCCACGTACTTCCTGACCAAGGCCGACTACGCCAGCCGCACCCAGCGTGATGCCAACACCAACACCCTGCAGCTGGATGCAGAAGCCAAGTTCTAACAGTAAGTGTTGAAAGCCTTGGGCCAGGACGGCCCGAGGTGGCTGTACCAGTCTTGCGTAGGTGGATCGGTCCCCATCATCCGTTCGCTCCACCCACGCGAGCCTGTTTATTCCCCGCCTTTATGATCCTTGAGCCGCTCGTCAGCCAGACGCTGCGCCAAGGCCTCCACACCGTCTACCGGTTCGTCCGGCATTATCCTCAGCGTCGCCTGCATCAGGCGCATCTGGCGGATAAACCGGCGGCAGTTCGGGCAGAACATCAAGTGATGACGCACCAGCAGACGTTCGCGAAAGGTCAACTGCCCATCGAGATAGTCACTGGAACGTGCCACTTGTTCTTTACAGGTCAACATTCGCCCGTTTCCTCAAAATGCTCCACCGTGGCGAAGACTTTAAGCCGTGCCCGATGCAACAGCACACGGACATTGGAGAGCGACAACGCCAGAAGATTACAGATCTCTTCCAACTCCAGGCCCTGGCGCTCACGCAGTACCAGCACACTGCTCTGCAACTCCGACAGGCTCAGGATCGTATGCTCCAGGCATTTGCGCAGTTCATCCTCGGTGAGCAAGGCTTCCGGGGTGTCCTGGTGCCAGGCATACGGGGCGACGGCCCAGTGACCATCGTCGGGGGTGAAGCGATCGTCACCGATAGTGCCGTGGGGCGAGGGCAGATCGTCGAGCAACACTTCGCGACGGTTCTGCTTGTAGCGCCCCTTGGCAGCGTTGGCGGTAATGGTCAGCAGCCAGGTCTTGAGGCTGGAACGGCCTTCGAACCTGGCCAGGTTGCGCACCACTGACAGCCAGGCGTCCTGCACGACTTCGTCGGCGTGACGCTGGCCGACGATGGCATAGGCCACCGCCCGCATGGCGCTCTGGTAGGTGGTGACCAATTCCTTGTAGGCCCGCTGCTCACCCTTGAGCAGGCGTTCAAGCAGGTGCGCGTCGTCCGCTGCTGCCATTCAAGACCTCGACTGTCTTAGCGTTTGCGCAGGATCACGCTGCCGATCGAATAGCCCGCGCCAAACGAGCTGAGCACCGCCACGGAGCCCTTGGGCAGGTCATCCTGATTCTTGTGGAACGCAATCACCGAACCCGCCGAACTGGTATTGGCGTAGGTATCGAGGATCACCGGCGCTTCTTCCACCGTGGCTTCGCGGCCCAGCAGTTTCTTGACGATCAGGTGGTTCATGCTCAGGTTGGCCTGGTGCAACCAGAAGCGCTTCACGTCGGTCACGTTCAACTGGTTCTCTTCCAGGTGCACGCCGATCAGCTCGGCGACCATCGGGCATACGTCGCGGAACACCTTGCGGCCTTCCTGTACGAACAGTTTGTCCGGCGCGCCGATGCCCTCTTCCGCGGTGCGGTTGAGGAAGCCGAAGTTGTTGCGGATGTTATTGGAGAACTTGGTCAGCAGCTTGGTGCTCACCACGTCGAACTGGTGTTCGGAGGTTGCCAGGTCGGCGCGCTCCAGGACCACGGCGGTGGCCGCATCGCCAAAGATGAAGTGGCTGTCGCGGTCGCGGAAGTTCAGGTGGCCGGTGCAGACCTCCGGGTTGACCATCAGGATCGCCCGCGCCTGGCCCAGCTGGATGCTGTTGGCGGCGTTCTGGATGCCGAAGGTGGCCGAGGAACAGGCCACGTTCATGTCAAAACCAAACCCTTCGATGCCCAAGGCTTCCTGGACTTCGATGGCGATGGCCGGGTAGGCACGCTGCAGGTTGGAACAGGCGACGATCACGCCGTCGATGTCGGCAGCGGTTTTGCCCGCGCGCTGTAGAGCTTGTTCAGCGGCGCCGACGGCCATCTGGCAGAGCACCGACCATTCGTCGTTGCTGCGCTCGGGCAGGCGCGGGGCCATGCGCTGCGGATCGAGAATGCCGTCCTTGTCCATCACGAAGCGGCTCTTGATGCCGGAGGCCTTTTCGATGAACGCGGCGCTGGATTCGGTCAGCGGCTGCACGTCACCGCGCTCGATGGCGGCGGCGTTGTCGCTGTTGAACTGTTGCACGTAAGCATTGAAAGACTGCACCAGCTCTTCGTTGGAGATGCTGTTGGCCGGGGTATACAGGCCAGTGCCGCTGATGACGACGTTATGCACGGTCGTTCCTCTAAATCTGTCAGGCAGAAGATATTGGTACCGTCGTACCAAACTGTAAGTAGTCCGATTCCGCTCCGCGGACACCAAACTGGCATCGCTTTATTCCATCGCGCCGCAGCCTTTCGCGACGATCCCGGCATTTATAACCGCGAAGTTTGCCACAACCCTCGGAATTTGGCGCTATCTGTGGGAGGGGGCTTGCCCCGATAGCGGTGGGCCAGTCAACACATCCTTTAATGACAGACCGCAATCGGGGGCAAGCCCCCTCCCACACTGGACCTGTATTGCCCTGGAAACCGTGCAAATATCAGGCTTCTACCAGGCTCCACTGCTTGCTCAGGCGCTTGTCGGAAATCGGCACTTTGGTACCCAGTTGCTGGGCAAACAACGACACCCGGTATTCCTCCAGCCACCAGCGATACAGCTCCAGTTGGGGATCGCGCTTGCCTTCCTGGGCATGTTTTTTCAGGCGGTTTTCGTACTGCGTCCACAGGCCGCCCAGCTCGCCGCTCCACACCCGATCCTTCTGCACCTGGCTCGGCAATTTCTCCAGGCGCAACTCGATGGCCTTGAGGTAACGCGGCAATTCCTTGAACCACTGCGCCGGGGTTTCCCGTACAAAACCGGGGTACACCAGGTGGCTCAGTTGCTGCTTGATGTCGTTCAAGGCCACGGCCTGGGCCAGGTCGATCTTGCCTTTGAAGCGTTTTTGCAGGCCATGCCAGAGTTTCAGCACCTCCAGGGTCAGGCGCGCCAGGCGCTCGGCGTGTTCGGTCCAACTGCCGCGCTTGCGCTCGGCCAGGGCCGCCAAACCTGCGCCATCCCGCGGCAGGCTGGCTTCGCCTTCGAGCACGCAGGTGTCGAGGCTGGCCAGCAGGATGTCTTCCACCAGCGCATCGATCCGGCCCAATTCGCGGTACATCAGGCCCAGTTCGGTCAGGCCCGGCAGTTTGCCGCGCAGGAATTTCGCCGGTTCCGCCAGTTGTTGCATCAGCAGGCGTTGCAAGGCACGGCGATGCTGGAACTCAGCCTCGGCCGCCGTGGAGAAACGCCCTTCCTTGACCGTGCCGTTTTCCTCCACCAGCGCCGGATACACCGTCATCGACAACCCGGCGATCTTCTGTTGCGTCTTCTCGGCTACCGCCGCGAACACCTTGGCCTCCACCGGCTGCTGGCTTTTTGCAGTTTGCGGTACGGCCAGCGCGGCCTGGCTGGCCTCGGCAAAGCGCGCCGTCAGTTCGGCGAGATCCCGGCCTTCACCGAGGAACTTGCCCTGGCCGTCGACCACTTCCAGGTTCATCTTCAGGTGGCTTTCCACCTGCTGCGCGGCTTCGGCCCAGGCTTCATCGCTGACCCGCACCCCGGTCATGCGCAACAATTCGCGGCCAAGGGCCTGGGGCAACGAGCCCTGGCCGAATTCGATGCGTTGCAGGGCCGCCTTGACGAAGTCCGGCACCGGCACGAAGTTCTTGCGCAGCGCCTTGGGCAAGTTGCGCACCAGGGCGATGCACTTGGCCTCGATCACCCCCGGCACCAACCACTCCAGGCGCTCCGCCGGCAAGGCGGGCAACAGCGGCGCCGGCACGCGCAAGGTCACACCGTCACGCGGGTGGTTGGGTTCGAAGTGGTAACTCAAGGCCAGTTCCAGGTCACCCAAATGCAGGGTGTCCGGGTAATGCGCAGCGGTGACTTCGCTGGCCTCGCGGGCCAGTACGTCTTCTTCGCGCATGATCAGCAGTTGCGGGTCTTTCTGGCTGTTGACCTTGTACCAACTGTCGAAGGTCGCGGTCTGGTGGATCTCTGCCGGCAGGCGCGCATCGTAGAAGGCGAACAGCGTTTCCTCGTCGGCCAGAATGTCGCGCCGGCGCGCCTTGGCCTCCAGCTCGTCGAGCTGCTCCAGCAATTGCTGGTTGGCCGCCAGGCACTTGGCCCGCGACTGGATCTCGCCACGCACCAGGCCTTCACGGATAAACAGTTCGCGAGACACCACCGGGTCGACCGGCCCGTAATGCACCGGACGGCGCCCGACCACAATCAGCCCGAACAGGGTGATCTGCTCGAAGGCCACGACCTGGCCGCGTTTTTTCTCCCAGTGCGGCTCGAAGTGGTTTTTCTTGATCAGGTGCCCGGCCAGCGGTTCGATCCAGTCGGCGTCAATCTTGGCGACCATGCGCGCATACAGCTTGGTGGTTTCCACCAGTTCGGCGGTCATCAGCCATTGCGGGCGCTTCTTGCCGATGCCCGACGAGGGGTGAATCCAGAAACGCCGCTGACGCGCGCCCAGGTAATCGCCGTCCTCGGTTTTCTGGCCGATCTGGCTGAGCAAACCGGACAGCACCGCCTTGTGCAGTTTCGGGAAATCCGCCGGCTCTTTATTGACGCTCAACTGCATGTCGCGGCAGATCAGGCTCAACTGGCGATGGGAATCACGCCACTCGCGCAGGCGCAGGTAATTGAGGAAGTTCTTGCGGCACCAGTTACGCAGCGGGCTGGCAGTGAGCTCCTGGCGCTGCTCTTCAAAACCGCGCCACAAATTGACCAGGCCGGCGAAGTCCGAATCCGGGTCCTTCCACTGTGCGTGGGCCTGGTCGGCGGCCTGCTGACGCTCCGGCGGGCGCTCACGCGGGTCCTGGATCGACATGGCGCTGGCGACGATCAGCACTTCCTGCAAGCTGCCAAGCTTGGCGGCTTCCAGCAACATGCGGCCCATGCGCGGGTCCACCGGCAGGCGCGCCAACTGGCGGCCCAGCGGGGTGAGCTGACTGTTGCGGTCGACCGCCGACAGCTCTTGCAGCAGGTTGAAACCGTCGCTGATCGCCTTGCCGTCCGGCGGTTCGATAAACGGGAAGTCGGTGATTTCGCCGAGACGCAAATGCAGCATCTGCAGGATCACGGCGGCGAGGTTGGTGCGCAGAATTTCCGGGTCGGTAAATTCCGGGCGGCCGATAAAATCTTCTTCGCTGTACAAACGAATGCAGATGCCCGGCTCGACCCGGCCGCAACGGCCTTTACGCTGGTTGGCGCTGGCCTGGGAAATCGCCTCGATCGGCAGGCGCTGCACCTTGGCGCGGTAGCTGTAGCGGCTGATACGCGCGGTGCCACTGTCGATCACATAACGAATGCCCGGCACAGTCAGCGAGGTTTCTGCGACGTTGGTCGCCAACACCACACGTCGGCCCGGATGGGACTGGAAGATGCGCTGCTGCTCGGCTGGCGACAGGCGCGCGTACAACGGCAGGATCTCGGTGTGCTTGAGCTGGGCCTTGCGCAGCATGTCGGCAGCGTCACGAATCTCGCGCTCGCCCGGCAGGAACACCAGCACATCGCCCGGGCTGCGCCGCTCGCTGCGCTCATAGGCGGCAATTTCATCCAGGGTGGCGAGGATCGCCTGGTCGACGGTGAGGTCGTCCTCGACGCGGTTGCCCTCCTCGTCCTGCTCCAGGGTCAGTGGGCGATACCAGGTGTCCACCGGGAAGGTGCGGCCCGACACCTCGACAATCGGCGCATCGTCGAAATGCTTGGAGAAACGCTCCAGGTCGATGGTCGCCGAGGTGATGATGACTTTCAGGTCCGGGCGACGTGGCAACAGGGTTTTCAGGTAGCCCAGCAGGAAGTCGATGTTCAGGCTGCGTTCGTGGGCTTCGTCGACGATGATGGTGTCGTAGCGTTCCAGGTAGCGGTCGTTCTGGGTTTCTGCCAGCAGGATGCCGTCGGTCATCAGCTTGATCAGGGTGTTGGAATCGCTCTGGTCTTCAAAGCGCACCTGATAGCCGACCAGCGCGCCCAATGGCGTGGCCAACTCTTCGGCGACCCGGCTGGCCACGCTGCGTGCGGCGATCCGGCGGGGCTGGGTATGACCAATGAGACCGAACTGGCCGCGACCGATTTCCAGGCAGATCTTCGGCAACTGGGTGGTCTTGCCCGAGCCGGTTTCGCCGGCAATGATCAGCACCTGGTGCTTGTTCAGCGCTTCTTTGATTTCATCGCGCTTGGCCGCAATCGGCAGGCTGTCGTCATAACGAATCACCGGCAGGCTGGCGCGCCGCGCCGTGACCTGTGCGCAGGACGCCTGCATGCGCGCGACCCACTGCACCAACTTGTCCTCGTCGGGCTTTTTGCGCAACTCAAGCAACTGCCGACGCAAACGGTGGCGGTCGGCGAGCATGGCGTGATCAAGGGTTTTGAGCAGTTGGTCGATGGTGGGCGCTTGGTCGGTCATCAGGGCGGCAAAGGTCTTCTGAGTGAGGCAGGGCACGCCTGCATAGCTACGGACGGAAAAACGAGGGGCGATTGTCGCAGATTTCGGCATTTCTGGAGACGCTCAGTCAGTGACTGGCCGCGTAGCGCCTCCAAATGAACATATTTCATACACGAGCAAGTCGCTCATCCGACCCTTTCACAGTAAAAATCCGATGGTTTAAGTGAAGTACGCAGGATCAAATCAACCCGCCAGAAATCTCTGGCAGGTCACTGCATCGCTTATGAAACGGGAGCTTTTATGCCTATCGAATCGACAAACAGCCAATCTCATCTACCCAGCTACGATCAATCCATGGAAGCCCAACCGCGCTCGGCAGCGTCGGAACCACCCCCCCCCTATGAGTTCCCGCCCGCGTACACCGAGAAGCCATCGCACAATGCATCCTCCCGGACCTACTCGACACCGCCCACTAATTTGACGGCAAATCGAATCTCGAGCTTTCACACGACCAGTCAGGCAGTACGAGGAATGGGGTTCATGAGCGGCCTGTGACGCAACGGTCCTGGATCCACTCGAGCTACTAGAAGCGACAAATTCCTTCCACGCTCATCGCACGAGGTATATATGCCCATCAACTCCAACAACCACACGTACAGCAGCGGCAGTAACCACAGTTATGCCGACAAATATCAGTCTATCGCGCCTGAAAGCACTCCATCCCAAGGCTCGTGGCTTAGACCGTCTGGGAGCCAATCATCCGCGCCACTACTGGACCAACAACCCCATTCAAAGCTGAGCCCGACCAAGCAAAAGGAACTCGAAACGCTCAAAAAAAATAAAGACAAGTTGGAAAACCTTCCCGTCACGTTCCCGACACCCGCGCTACCTGTGTCAAGTTTTCAACCTGCTATCAATCTGACTCAAAAACGGATCGATCAACTTTCTAATCCGCCAAAAACCAGCAACCCGATCACAAAGTTCAATAACGCCCGTGAAGTCAAGAAAACCGATAACGAGCTTAATAAAGAAATGGTATCCCTATACAAACAAGCTCGCGACGTGCAAACCCATGGCACCAACCCTACCGACAAGAACCGAGCGTCCAACGTTACGGATGAACTGACTGCGATGGGCCTAAACCAACCCTGGCTGGAGGATGTTCGCAAGGAAAACCGTAAAGGAAACAGCTGATGCGCCGAGAGGAGCGCCATCACCGGTGCGCTCCTCAGTCAACGACCGCTATGACGCAACGCTGGAGCATACCGGTTGAGATCGACTGGGGGCTTAATGCTCCTGCAACCCAGAACACTGCATTTTGAAACCAGGAGGTTCTATGTCCATAAACTTCAAGAGTGCCCATAACCCCCCCTTCAATCCGCCCAGCTATGCCGAGGCTACCGAGCCGCCAACCTATTACGAAGCCACGAAGCCGCCCCCAGCCTATACAGAAAAACCAGCGTCCACTTCAAACAGCCAAGCCACATGGCAGCCGACAATCAACCTTACGGCGCTGAGACTGGGATACCAACCCGAAGAAAACAGCCTGGCAATGATCGGAACGCCTCGCTGATCGGCGCCCACTCAACAAATCGTGTGCTTACCCAGCCCGTATCGGTATGACCCAATACGGGCGTTTCCATGTCAATTGATTCCAGCTGTTCCGCCGCCCAACTCAGTCGCTGCTACAGTTGATCGCGCTCCTTGCGCCGATACGGAAAGACATCGATCACCTTCCCGGCCCGAATCGCCTCCTGCAGTCCCGTCCAGTAATCCGCGTTGTACAGCTCCCCGTGCAGCTCATCGAACAACTTGCGCTGACCAGCATCCGCAAACAGGAACGGCGGGAATTCCTCGGGGAACACATCCAGCGGGCCGATGGAGTACCAGGGTTCTGAGGCCATCTCATCTTCCGGGGTGCGCGGTGCGGGGATGTGACGGAAGTTGGCTTCGGTGAGAAAACAGATTTCGTCGTAGTCGTAGAACACCACGCGACCGTGGCGGGTAACGCCGAAGTTCTTCAGCAGCATATCGCCAGGGAAGATATTGGCGGCCGCCAGCTGTTTGATCGCCAGGCCGTAGTCTTCCAAAGCTTCGCGCACCTGGGCGGGGTTGGCGTTGTCGAGGTAGAGGTTGAGCGGGGTCATGCGCCGTTCGGTCCAGCAGTGACGGATCAGCACCGTGTCGCCTTCGACTTCGACGGTGCCAGCGGCGACTTCCAGCAATTCGACGAGGCATTCGGGTTCGAATTTGCTCAGGGGAAAACGGAAATCGGCGAACTCCTGGGTGTCAGCCATGCGTCCGACCCGATCGACGCTTTTGACCAGGCGGTACTTCTCGATCACCGTGGCGCGGTTGACGTTTTTCGACGGTGAAAAACGGTCCTTGATGATCTTGAACACGGTGTTGAAGCCCGGCAGGGTGAACACGCTCATGACCATGCCGCGCACGCCGGGGGCCATGATGAACTGATCGTCGGTGGTCGCCAGGTGGTTGATCAGGGCGCGGTAGAACTCCGACTTGCCGTGCTTGTAGAAGCCGATGGAGGTGTACAACTCGGCGATGTGCTTGCCCGGCAGGATGCGCTTGAGAAAGCCGATGAATTCCGCCGGCACCGGTACATCGACCATGAAGTAGGAGCGGGTGAACGAGAAGATGATCGACACATCGGCTTCATCGGTGATCAGCGCATCGATCTGGATGCCCTGTCCTTCACGGTGCAGCAGCGGGATCACCAGCGGCCATTGTTCGTCGCGGGTGTAGATGCGCCCGACGAGGTAGGCGCCTTTATTACGGTAGAGCACCGAGGAAAACAGCTCGACCTTGAGGTCCGGGTCCTTGCACACCCAGTCCGGCAGGTTTTCCCGCAGTTGGGTTTCGAGGCGATGAAGGTCGGCTGCGAGGTCGGCGTAGGGTTCGCTGAAGCGGTAGTCGGCAAAGATCTGCGCGAGCATTTGCGGGATTTGCCCGGCGGGCGTGTAGGTGCGCGTCTGCGCGGCCCGTGCCCGGCGCAGGCTGGGCCGGGTGGTGTGGATGAACATGCAGCCGTCGCTGATCAGGTCGTGGCTGAACAGGCCGCAGAAGATCGAGTTGTACCAGGTCTCGGAGAGTTCATCGTCGAAGCGCAGGTCGATCAGGCCGATGTAGGCACTTTTGACCACGGGCCACACATCGATGTCGAGCAGCGCGGCGTCATTGAAGTGCTCACGCAACCGCTGGGTCACCTCGGAGACCTTTTCCTCATAGAGGTTGATGCGCGCCGCCGACGCCGCCTGGCCCTGCTGCCACTGGGCCTTTTCGAAACGCTCGCGGGCGCCATCGGTGATCTGGCGGAAGTGTTCGCGGTAATCGTCGAAGCCATCGAGGATCATCTGGGCAATGGCGAGGGCGGATTGCGACATGCGGGAAACCTCGAGCGGGCATCGGGAAGCCCTGAGCTTAGCCAGTGTACGAACACAGGAGAAGAGTCATTTTTTGTGCAGCCTTGTACAACTCCGTTCATTTTGTACATTTATTTTCAATTTATTTAATTCGACCAATTGGTCAATAAACACACTGAAAAGTCGCACATTGTTTTCCCCATACGCCCACAACGACGCGGCCTTGCCGCTTAGCGCCGGAATCCCGCGTACTTCCCTCGGAGCTCTGCTCCAAATACACCGTTGGATCCAACTAAGGGAAACCCTGATTACCACCTTGATGGCACTTTGATATATAGCGCGCCCTCTCCCACCCTAACAAGGTCCGAAGACCGATCCGGGAACAGGTTCTAATCGCCCAAGGAGCATAGAGATGTCATTGAGGAACATGAGGATCGGTCTGCGTGCCAGTCTGAGTTTTGGGGTTTTGGCCAGCTTGCTGGTGATTGTGGGCATGTTCGGCCTGGGCCAGATGGCCAAGCTGCGCCAAAGCGCGCTGGTCATCGAGCAATCGTGGATGCCGAGCATCGAGAACATCCACGACAGCGCAGCCTTTGTCGCCAGCATCCGCCTGGAAGCCTTGCGTCTGGCGACCACCGACGAATCGCGGATCCGTGACAACAGCAAAGCCCTGATCACCCGCCAGCGCAGCGAACTGCAAACCCTGCTCGAGCATCACAAAAGCCTGCTCAGCAGCGACGAAGAACGCCAGATGCTCAAACAGCTCGAAGGTAACGTGAACGCTTACCTGGCCCTCGTCGAACAGATCGTCACCCTGGTGGACAAGGATCAGCAGCAAGACGCCATTGACCTGCTCAACACCCGCCTCGCTCCCCAGGGCGTGATCCTCAGCAAGAGCCTGGAGGACCTGATCGTCTTCAACCAGAACGGCGTGGAAACCGCCGTGGATTCCGCCGCGCAGACCTATTCCAGTGCACAGTGGATCGTCGGCCTGATCATCGTATTCGCCTTGATCGCCACCTTGTTGCTCGCCTGGCTGCTGACCCGCAGCATCACCGCCCCGCTCGGCCAGGCGCTGAGCGTGGCCCGCACCATTGCCGACGGCGACCTGAGCCAGCCCATCGCCGTCAGCGGCAAGGACGAACCGGCCCAATTGCTCAACGCCCTGGCGACCATGCAGGCGCAATTGCGAGGCACCATCCGGGGCATCAGCGAATCGGCGCAACAGCTGGCCTCCGCCGCCGAGGAGATGAGCTCGGTGATGGAACAAAGCACCCGTAGCCTGCAGGCGCAGAACGATGAGATCGAACAGGCGGCCACCGCCGTCACCGAAATGAGCGCGGCCGTGGACGAAGTGGCAGGCAATGCGGTGTCCAGCGCCGAGGCGTCCCAGGCCTCCGACGAGGACAGCAAGCACGGCCACTACCAGATCAGCGAAACCATCAGCTCGATCCAGAACCTGGTCGACGAGGTGCTCGGCGCCTCGAACAAGGCCGAAGGCCTGGCCGTGCAAGCCCAGGACATCAGCAAGGTGCTGGAAGTGATCCGCGGCATCGCCGGGCAAACCAACCTGCTGGCGCTCAACGCCGCCATCGAAGCAGCCCGCGCAGGCGAGGCCGGGCGTGGTTTTGCAGTGGTAGCCGATGAAGTGCGCTCCCTGGCGCAACGCACCCAGGACTCCACCGAAGAAATCGAGCAGATGATCACCGGCATCCAGCGCGGCACCCAGGATACGGTCGAAGCGCTGAACAGCAGCGCCGAGCACGCCGGCCAGACGCTGCAACGGGCCAACAGCGCCGGTAGCGCCCTGGAGAAAATCACCGCGGCCATCTCGCAGATCAGCCAGCGCAACCTGGTGATCGCCAGCGCCGCCGAGCAGCAGGCGCTGGTGGCACGTGACGTGGACCGCAGCCTGGTGAACATCCGCGACCTGTCCACCCAGACCGCCGCCGGTGCCACCCAGACCTCGGCCGCCAGCCAGGAACTGTCACGCCTGGCGGTGGACCTGAATGGGCTGGTGACGCGGTTTGTCCTGTAATCATTAGACATGTCATGCAACACTCGCGGCCTTATTGAGGTAGGAGTGTTCCGTGAGACCTGTCGACACCTTGTACCTGCTGGGGCTCGCCGCCATCTGGGGCGCGAGCTTCCTGTTCATGCGCATTATCGCGCCGGAGATCGGCACGCTGCCGACGGCGTTTTTCCGCGTGTCGATCGCCGCCGCCGGGTTGCTGGTGATCCTGGCGGTGATGCGGGTGAGCTGGGATTTCCAGGGTAAGTTCAAGACTGTATTGCTGCTCGGTGTGATCAACTCCGGCATTCCCGCGACCATGTATTCAGTCGCCGCCCAGGTGCTTCCGGCGGGTTACTCGGCGATCTTCAACGCCACCACGCCGTTGATGGGTGTGCTGATTGGCGGGTTGTTCTTCAGCGAACGCCTGACCCCATCGAAAGTCGCCGGGGTGTGCCTGGGCCTGTTTGGCGTGGGAGTGCTGACCCGCGCCGGGCCGGTGGCGTTTGACCTGGAATTATTGATGGGCGCGCTGGCCTGTTTGCTGGCGACCACCTGTTACGGCTTTGCCGGGTTCCTGGCAAGGCGCTGGCTGGATCAGCGCGGTGGCTTGGACAGCCGCCTGTCGGCCCTGGGCAGCATGCTCGGCGCGACGTTGTTCCTGTTGCCGTTCTTTGCCTACAGCGCCATCAGCCAACCGCCGGCGAGTTGGGGTGGATGGCAGGTGTGGGGATCGTTGCTGGGGTTGGGGCTGGTGTGTACGGCGTTTGCCTACATTCTTTACTTCCGGTTGCTGACGTCCATCGGGCCGGTTAAGTCGATGACCGTTACCTTCATGATTCCGCCGTTTGGGGTGTTGTGGGGCGCGTTGTTGCTGGATGAGCCATTGTCCATGGCGCATCTGTATGGCGGGGTGTTGATTGCGGGGGCGTTGTGGTTGGTGTTGCGGCCGCGAAAATTGTAGGAGCCCGGCTTGCCGGGCTCCTACAATACAGTGTCAACGCTTACGGAAGACAAACACCAAACCGATGATGATCAACCCCATCCCCAACAGGCTCAACATCCCAAGCCTATTGCCAAAGATCAGGTAGTCCATCACCGCCGTCACCGCCGGCACCAGATAGAACAGACTGGTGACATTCACCAGGTTGCCCCGGGCGATCAGGCGGTACAGCAACAGCGTGGCCAGCAACGACACCACCAAGCCCATCCACAGCACCGGCAGGTAAAAGCTGCTGCTGTGTTCAAAATGGAACGGCTGGAACGGCACAAACACCGAACACAGCAGCAACCCCGCCAGGTACTGCACCGGCAGCGTGCCCAAGGGCTCGTCGGTGATGCGTTTCTGCATGATCGAGCCGAAGGTCATGCTGGCCAGGGCCAGCAACCCGAACAGCATGCCCGCCAAGGACATGCCAGAGAGGCCGATGCCTTGATACACCACCATGATCAGCCCCGCCAAACCGAGGCCCAGGCCGAGCACACGGCTGAAAGAACGCTGGCGCTCTATCAGCACCACGGTGAGGATCGGCTGTACGCCCATGATGGTTGCCATCACGCCGGGGGTGACGTTGAGGTCCAGGGCCAACAGATAGAAAATCTGGTAGGCGCCCAACAACACCAACCCCGTCGCCGCTGCGTATAACAGTGGCTTGCCGGGGCGCGGCAGTTTCAACTTGAGGATCGGTATCAGCACCACCAGGCCCCCGAGGGCAATGGCAAAACGGATCAGCAGAAACGCAAAGGGTGACGCGTGGGCCAGGCCCCATTTGGAGAAGATCGCCCCACTGCTCCACAGCAGGACAAACAGGCTCGTCGAGGCCGCCGCGGCCACGGATTGTTTCGAAAAAACAGACATGGTTACCACCTGTCATCAGGCAAAAAAAGCCGATTCAGCAGACGCTGAAATGCATTAGGTTTTTTTCAGGCGGGCAGACGGGAACAGCGATCAGCTGATCAGCCCGCAATACCAACACCCGGCGGTGATACGACTGCGTACACCGACGTGCTGCTGACAGGTGGAGGGTAGTGACTGATCTGCGCAGGCTGCTTGTCCCCGCACGGCACGACCGCAGCGTTGACCGCTGAATCGACTACCGCTGTGCGCTGGGAAGCAGGCATGGGCTGATCTTGTGTGAAGGGATGAAGAGGCTCGGACTATAACCAGCCGGTGATAGGTTTTGCAATCACTCTGAATGGAGGAGTTTCATGTGGGGCCCGTAGGACAGATCGCTATAATGCCGCCCAGTTTTTCCCAAGGATTTCCCATGATCGCATTGCCCTGGCTGTACCTGGCGCTTCTTTCCATTGGCTATCTACTGGCCTTGATCTACGGGCAATTGGGCGCGCTGGCGGGCGTGTCCGTCGCCCTGCTGCTGATTGCCGGCTACGCCGTACGCCAGCAACGCACGCCGTGGGCACGCTACCTGGGCCACGGGCTGTTTGTGGTGCTGGCCCTGAGCCTGGCGATGCACTGGTTGCCGGGTTTCTACAACGGGCGCGGCATTGCCTCGCAGCGTTTCACCGAGGATGCAGTACCCTTCTCGATGTACCTGAACCAGGACAAACCGCTGATCGGCTTCTGGCTGTTGCTGGCCTGCCCGTGGATTGTGGCGCGGCGTTCGTTGCGTTTGTCGATCTGCGTGGCCGCCCTGGCGTTGACCCTCACCGCCATCGCCGCCCTCGGCGGAGCGGCGTTGCTGGGCGTGATCAGTTGGGCACCGAAATGGCCGGAACAGGCCTGGCTCTGGGTACTTAATAACCTGCTGCTGGTGACGCTGGTGGAAGAAGCCCTGTTCCGGGGTTACGTACAGGGCGGTTTGAGCCGACGTTTCAAACACCTCCCTTACGGCGAGAACCTGGCGCTGCTTCTGGCCTCGCTGCTGTTCGGCCTGGTGCACATCGGCGCAGGCTGGCATTGGGTATTGCTGGCGAGCATCGCCGGGGTGGGTTACGGCCTGGCCTATCGGTTTGGCGGCCTGGGCGCAGCGGTGGCCACGCACTTTGGCTTGAATCTGCTTCACTTCGGGTTGTTTACCTACCCGATGCTGGCCGGTTGATCTCCTGCTGGGGAACGTGCATCCCGTCGATTGTTGCAAAAATAAGTTAAATAAACCGCCGTTCTTGCCGATACCCCCTGAAAGCCTTGCGGATTGAACAATCATGCGTAATAACCAACCCGTTACCCAGCGCGAACGTACCTTCCCCGCTCAGCAACGGTTGATCTCCACCACAGATGCCAAAGGCGTGATCACCTACTGCAACGACGCCTTCGTCGAAATCAGTGGGTTCTCCCGTGACGAACTGGTGCGTGCCCCGCACAACCTGGTGCGTCACCCGGACGTTCCGGCGGCGGTGTTCGCGCACATGTGGTCAACGCTCAAACAAGGCTTGCCATGGATGGGCATTGTCAAGAATCGCTGCAAGACCGGTGACCACTACTGGGTTAACGCCTATGTGACGCCGGTTTTCGAAGGCAACCAGGTGGTCGGCTACGAATCGGTGCGCATCAAGCCCACCGCCGAGCAGATCCGCCGGGCCGAAGCGCTCTACCAACGCATCAACCAGGGCAAGTCGGCGATCCCTCAGCGGGACAAGTGGTTGCCGGTGTTGCAGGACTGGCTGCCGTTTATCCTGGTGAGTCAGTTGAGCTTCATGATTGGCGCTTCACTCAACTCCCACTGGGGCTTTGCCCTGGCGGCGGGGTTGTCGGTGCCGCTGGGCCTGCTCGGCCTGAGCTGGCAACAGCGCGGCCTCAAGCGTTTGCTGCGCCTGGCCGAGCAGACCACCTCCGACCCGTTGATCGCGCAGATGTACACCGACAGCCGTGGCGCCCAGGCGCGCCTGGAAATGTCGATCCTCAGCCAGGAGGCGCGTCTCAAGACCTGCCTCACCCGCCTGCAGGACACTGCCGAACACCTCAACGACCAGGCCGCACAGTCCAACACCCTGGCCCATAACAGCTCCAGCGGCCTGGAACGCCAGCGCGTCGAGACCGAGCAGGTGGCCACGGCGGTCAACCAGATGGCGGCGACTACCCAGGAAGTCGCCAGCCATGTGCAGCGCACGGCCGATGCGACCCAAGAGGCCAACCGCCTGACCGGTCGCGGCCGCGATATCGCCGGGGAAACCCGCGAGGCGATCCAGCGTCTGTCCGTGGCTGTGGGTGAGACCGGTGTGACTGTGACCCAGTTGGCCAAGGACAGCGATGAAATCGGCGGTGTGGTCGACGTGATCAAGGGCATTGCCGACCAGACCAACCTGCTGGCGCTCAACGCCGCCATCGAAGCGGCGCGTGCCGGGGAGATGGGCCGTGGTTTTGCGGTGGTGGCCGATGAAGTCCGCCAACTGGCCCAGCGTACCGCCGAGTCAACCGGGCAGATCCATGCATTGATCGCCAAGCTGCAGCAGACCGCCGCTGCCGCCGTGCAAACCATGGACGCCGGGCATCGCCAGGCCGAAGAAGGTGTAGCGCGGGTGATGGAAGCGGACCAGGCGTTGGTGGGCATCAGTGAAGCGGTGGCGCATATCACCGATATGACTACCCAGATCGCGGCTGCCACCGAAGAGCAAAGCTCGGTGGCCGAAGAGATCAGCCGCAACATCAGCACCATTGCGCTGTTGGCGGACCAGACCTCGGAGCAGGCGCTGAACTCGGCGCAGTTGAGTGAAGAGCTGACGCATACCGCCAATACTCAGTACTCGCTGGTGGAGCGGTTTAACCGGTAGGTCGCTATCGGGGGCAAGCCCCCTCCACCTTTGACTGTGTTCACAATTGGAATGTGAGAACACGGTCAAGTGTGGGAGGGGCTTGTCGAAGCGTCGCGCCGCTCCGATGAGGCCCTATAGGCCAGCCAAAAACCCAGCCCCCCCCACTGCCGCGGCTTCCAGATGCTGCTCATGATTGAACCCCGACGCCTTCAAAGGCTTCAAGTCATGATCCCCCGCCACCAGCCACATCACCTGGATGCTCGGCGACAGCTCATACCCTTCCACCGCCGCCCGATTGCCCAGTGCATCGCGCTCGCCCTGCACAATCAAGGTTGGCGTCCTCAGCCCGACCAGATGTTCGACCCGTGGCTTTTCCGGCTTGCCCACCGCATAGAACGGATAGCCCAGGCACACCAGCCCATTGGCACCCAATTCATCAGCCAGCAAACTGGCCATGCGCCCGCCCATGGACTTGCCGCCAATGGCCAGTTTCCCAGCGACATGACGTCGCACCTCGGCATACACCTCACGCCAGCATTCGAGTAGCTTCGGGGCCGGGTTGGGCGGGCGTTTACCGCCGTCAACCCGGCGCTGGGCCATGTAGGGAAACTCGAAGCGCAACACGTTGACGCCATGCCCGGCAAGGCGTGCAGCCATATCGTTCATGAAGGATGAGTCCATCGGTGCACCGGCGCCGTGGGCCAGGATCAGCGTCGCGGGTGCAGCCTCAGCCGCCCCCGCCGCGACATCCCACAACCACCCATGTTCCCGCACACACTGCGCCCATTGATCCCCGTCAATACTGGCCTTGTGCTCTTTGCCCATGCTTGCCTCGCTTTTTAGTCTGCCTATAACTCCAGCCCAAGTGCCGCATCTGCTTGGGTTGAACCGTGGATGGGGAACCATGAACACTACTTTAAGTACCGCCTATAACTACAAGGTGGTCCGCCAATTCGCCATTATGACGGTGGTGTGGGGCATCGTCGGCATGGGGCTCGGGGTTTTTCTCGCGGCCCAATTGGTGTGGCCTGCACTCAACTTCGACTTGCCCTGGACCAGCTTCGGCCGCCTGCGCCCGCTGCACACCAACGCGGTGATCTTCGCCTTCGGTGGCTGCGCGTTGTTCGCCAGCTCCTTCTACTCGGTGCAGCGTACCTGCCAGACGCAGCTGTTCGCGCCGAAAATCGCCGCGTTCTGCTTCTGGGGCTGGCAGTTGGTCATCCTGCTGGCAGCGATCTCCCTGCCGCTGGGCTACACCAGCTCCAAGGAATACGCCGAGCTGGAATGGCCGATCGACATCCTGATCACCATTGTCTGGGTGGCCTATGCCATCGTGTTCTTTGGCACCGTGGCCAAGCGCAACACCAAGCACATCTACGTCGGCAACTGGTTCTTCGGTGCGTTCATCATCACCGTGGCCATCCTGCATATCGTCAACAACCTGGAAATCCCGGTCAGCCTGACCAAGTCCTACTCCCTCTATGGCGGTGCGACGGATGCCATGGTGCAGTGGTGGTATGGGCATAACGCGGTAGGCTTTTTCCTCACCGCCGGTTTCCTCGGCATGATGTATTACTTCGTGCCCAAGCAGGCCGAGCGTCCGGTGTATTCCTATCGCTTGTCCATCGTGCACTTCTGGGCGCTGATCACCCTGTACATCTGGGCCGGCCCGCACCACTTGCACTACACCGCGCTGCCGGACTGGGCACAGTCCCTGGGCATGGTGATGTCCCTGGTGCTGCTGGCACCGAGCTGGGGCGGCATGATCAACGGCATGATGACCCTGTCGGGCGCCTGGCATAAGTTGCGCAGCGACCCGATCCTGCGCTTCCTCGTGGTGTCACTGGCGTTCTACGGCATGTCGACGTTCGAAGGCCCGATGATGGCAATCAAGACCGTCAACGCCCTCTCCCACTACACCGACTGGACCATCGGCCACGTACACGCCGGCGCCCTCGGTTGGGTGGCGATGATCTCCATCGGCGCGTTGTACCACATGATCCCGAAAGTCTTCGGCCGCGAGCAGATGTACAGCCTCGGCCTGATCAACGCGCACTTCTGGCTGGCCACCATCGGCACCGTGCTCTACATCGCCTCGATGTGGGTCAATGGTATCGCCCAGGGCTTGATGTGGCGGGCGGTCAACGAAGACGGCACCTTGACCTACTCCTTCGTCGAAACCCTGGTGGCCAGCCACCCTGGCTTCATCGTGCGGCTGGTGGGCGGTGCGATCTTCCTCAGCGGCATGTTCCTGATGGCTTACAACACCTGGCGCACCGTGCGTTCGGCGCAGCCTGTCGAAGCCGCCACCACTGCGCAGTTGGCCTGAGGAGTCTGTGATGAAACACGAAACGATTGAAAAGAACGTCGGCCTGCTGATGCTGCTCATGGTGCTTGCCGTGAGCATCGGTGGCCTGACCCAGATCGTCCCGCTGTTCTTCCAGGACGTGACCAACAAGCCGGTGGAGGGCATGAAACCCTACACCGCGCTGCAACTGGAAGGCCGCGACATCTACATCCGCGAAGGCTGCGTACAGTGCCACTCGCAGATGATCCGCCCGTTCCGCGCCGAAACCGAACGCTACGGCCATTACTCGGTCGCCGGTGAAAGTGTGTGGGACCACCCGTTCCTGTGGGGCTCCAAGCGCACCGGTCCAGACCTGGCGCGCGTCGGCGCACGCTACTCGGACGACTGGCACCGCGCGCACCTGTATAACCCGCGCAACGTGGTGCCCGAGTCGAAAATGCCGGCCTATCCATGGCTGGTCACCGCCGCCGTCGACAGCAGCCACACCGAGACCAAGTTGAAAGTGATGCGCACCCTCGGCGTGCCGTACACCGACGACGACATCAGTGGCGCCGTGGCCAGCCTCAAGGGCAAGACCGAGATGGACGCGCTGGTCTCGTACCTGCAAGTGCTCGGCACCGCCATCAAGAGCAAGAGGTGAGCCATGGGATTTGAATTCGATGCAGGCACCATCCGCGGCCTCGGCACGCTGGTGGTTGCCATCGCCTTTATCGGCCTGTCGCTGTGGGTGTTCAACAACCGGCGCAATGCGGAATTCGAGCAGGCGCGCCTGCTGCCCTTCGCCGATGAACCCTCTCCATCCGACGCTCAAGAAGAGCCTGCAATAAGGAGCACCCGGCCATGACCCTATTCTGGAGTACATGGATCTGCGTACTGACCCTCGGCAGCCTGATCGGCTTGACCTGGCTGCTGGTCGGCACCCGCAAGGGCGAGACCAAGGGCAGCGTCGACCAGACCATGGGCCACGCCTTCGACGGTATCGAGGAATACGACAACCCGCTGCCCCAGTGGTGGTTCATGCTGTTCGCCGGCACCCTGGTGTTCGCGGTCGGCTACCTGATCCTCTACCCGGGCCTGGGCAACTGGAAAGGCGTGTTGCCGGGCTATGAAGACGGCTGGACCCAGGCCAAGGAATGGGACAAGGAAATGGCCAAGGCCGACGCCAAGTTCGGGCCGATCTTCGCCAAATTCTCGGCCATGCCCGTGGAAGAAGTGGCCAAAGACCCGCAAGCGCTGAAAATGGGCGGTCGCCTGTTCGCCTCCAACTGCGCGGTGTGCCACGGCTCGGACGCCAAGGGCGCGTTTGGCTTCCCGAACCTGGCGGACAACATCTGGCGCTGGGGCGGTTCGGCCGAGGCGATCAAGACCACCATCCTCAACGGTCGCCACGCGGCGATGCCGGCCTGGGGTGACATGCTCGGCGATGAGGGTGTAAAAAACGTTGCGGCCTTTGTTCGCCACGACCTGGCCAAGTTGCCCCTGCCCGCCGACAGCAGCGCCGATGTGGCTGCCGGCCAGGCAGCCTTCAACACCACCTGTGTCGCCTGCCACGGGCCGGAAGGCCACGGCATGGAAGCCATGGGCGCGCCTGACCTGACCAAACCGGCCGGCTACATCTACGGCACCAGCCTCGCGCAGTTGCAGCAGACCATCCGCCACGGCCGCCAGGGCCAGATGCCGGCGCAGGAAGTGCTGCAAGGCAATGACAAGGTGCATCTGCTGGCCGCCTACGTTTACAGCCTGTCCCACAACGCTGATGGCGCAACGCCAGAAAGCCAGGCGCAATAACCTCTGATCGCCGCCCCATTTTGGGGCGGCAACCCTGGCGCTGTACGCGACCAAGTGTCACACCCCTCCAAAGCACAACTTTCCCCTCCTCACTTTCGGGTCTACGCTTGTTCCCACAGCGGACCGATCCTGGCGTACGCAACGACATTCGTTGCGACCCTCGAATTTTCCTGTCCACTCGATCAGCTTTCGATTTCCGATTTTGTCCTTACACCAAACATGGAAAGGGCGCAGAATCTGGCGTGGAACGCATTGATACCGGTCAGTCATTGCGTTGCAATGACCCCTCGCTTTCTACATACTTGCGGCCGATTTTACCTATAAAAAAACCTAAACCGTGGAACCTTAGAATGAGCACAGCAATCAGTCCGACTGCTTATAACTATAAGGTAGTCCGCCAGTTCGCCATCATGACGGTGGTCTGGGGGATCCTTGGCATGGGGCTCGGGGTGTTCATCGCCTCGCAACTGGTCTGGCCGGAATTGAATTTCGGTTTGCCATGGACGACCTTTGGCCGCCTGCGCCCGCTGCACACCAACCTGGTGATCTTCGCCTTCGGCGGATGTGCATTGTTTGCCACCTCCTACTATGTCGTGCAGCGAACCTGCCAGACGCGACTGATCTCCGACAGCCTTGCGGCCTTCACCTTCTGGGGTTGGCAAGCAGTCATCGTTGGCGCCATCGTCACCCTGCCACTGGGCTACACCACCACCAAGGAATACGCCGAGCTGGAATGGCCCATCGCCATTTTGCTCGCCATCGTGTGGGTGACCTACGCCGTGGTGTTCTTCGGCACCATCGTCAAGCGCAAGACCAAGCACATCTACGTGGGCAACTGGTTCTACGGCGCGTTCATCCTGGTGACGGCGATGCTGCACATCGTCAACCACGCCTCGTTGCCGGTGAGCCTGTTCAAGTCCTACTCGGCCTACGCCGGGGCCACGGACGCGATGATCCAGTGGTGGTACGGCCACAACGCCGTGGGTTTCTTCCTCACCACGGGTTTCCTGGGGATGATGTACTATTTCGTGCCGAAACAGGCCGAACGTCCCATTTACTCGTACCGCCTGTCCATCGTGCATTTCTGGGCGCTGATCACCCTGTACATCTGGGCCGGCCCGCACCACTTGCACTACACCGCGTTGCCGGACTGGGCACAGTCCCTGGGCATGGCGATGTCGATCATCCTGCTGGCCCCGAGCTGGGGCGGCATGATCAACGGCATGATGACCCTGTCCGGCGCCTGGCATAAATTGCGCACCGATCCGATCCTGCGCTTCCTGGTGGTGTCGCTGGCGTTCTACGGCATGTCGACCTTCGAAGGGCCGATGATGGCGATCAAGACCGTCAACTCGCTGTCCCACTACACCGACTGGACCATCGGCCACGTACACGCCGGCGCCCTCGGTTGGGTGGCGATGATCTCCATCGGCGCGCTGTACCACATGATCCCCAAACTGTTCGGCCGTCCGCAGATGCACAGCGTTGGCCTGATCAACGCGCACTTCTGGCTGGCCACCATCGGCACCGTGCTCTACATCGCCTCGATGTGGGTCAACGGCATCACCCAGGGCCTGATGTGGCGAGCCATCAACGATGACGGCACCCTCACCTACTCCTTCGTCGAAGCGCTGCAAGCCAGCCATCCGGGTTACATCGTGCGCGCCCTGGGCGGTGCATTCTTTGCCTCCGGCATGTTCCTGATGGCCTACAACGTCTGGCGCACCGTGCGTGCCGCCGACCCGGCAGAAGCCGAAGCCGCCGCCAAGATCGCCGTTGTGGGAGCTCACTGATGAAGCATGAAGTAGTCGAGAAGAATATCGGCCTGCTGGCCTTCTTCATGGTCATCGCCGTGAGTATCGGCGGCCTGACCCAGATCGTTCCGCTGTTTTTCCAGGACGTGACCAACAAGCCGGTGGAAGGCATGAAGCCGCGCACCGCCCTTGAACTGGAAGGCCGCGACGTCTACATCGCCAACGGCTGTGTCGGCTGCCACTCGCAGATGATCCGCCCGTTCCGTGCCGAAACCGAACGCTACGGCCACTACTCGGTCGCCGGTGAAAGCGTGTGGGACCACCCGTTCCTGTGGGGTTCCAAGCGTACCGGCCCGGACCTGGCCCGTGTCGGCGGGCGTTACTCCGATGACTGGCAGCGTGCGCACCTGTACAACCCGCGCAATGTGGTGCCTGAGTCGAAAATGCCGGCGTACCCGTTCCTCGTGGAAAACAAGCTCGACGGCAAGGACACCGCGAAGAAGATGGAGGTCTTGCGCACCCTGGGCGTGCCCTACACCGACGAAGACATCGCCGGTGCAGCGGCCGCCGTGAAGGGCAAGACCGAAATGGACGCACTGGTGGCCTACCTGCAGGGCCTGGGCACCATCATCAAAAGCAAACGGTGATCTATGGATATCGGGATGATTCGTGGCCTGGGCACCGTTGTGGTGATGGTGGCCTTTATCGGCCTGGCGTTGTGGGTGTTCAGCCCCAAGCGCAAGTCGGAGTTTGAAGACGCGACCTTGCTGCCCTTTGCGGATGATCCCGAAGCCATCAAGCACGTCGAGCAAGCTTCTAGGAGTAACAAAGAATGACTACGTTCTGGAGTCTGTACGTCACAGTCCTCAGTCTGGGTACCATCTTCGCCCTGACCTGGCTGCTGCTGTCGACCCGCAAGGGCCAGCGCGCCGAGCAAACCGACGAGACCGTCGGCCATTCGTTCGACGGCATCGAGGAATACGACAACCCGCTGCCCAAGTGGTGGTTCATGCTGTTCGTCGGCACCATCGTCTTCGCCCTCGGCTACCTGGCGCTGTACCCCGGCCTGGGCAACTGGAAGGGCCTGCTGCCGGGCTACAACTACCTCGACACCGACAAGCAAACCCCCTTCGCCAATGGCCAGACCGGCTGGACCGGCGTGCACGAATGGGAAAAGGAAATGGCCAGGTCGGACGCCAAGTTCGGGCCGATCTTCGCCAAATTCGCGTCGATGCCGATTGAAGAAGTGGCCAAAGACCCGCAAGCGTTGAAGATGGGGGGTCGCCTGTTCGCCTCCAACTGCTCGGTGTGCCACGGTTCCGATGCCAAGGGCGCCTATGGCTTCCCCAACCTGACCGATGCCGACTGGCGCTGGGGCGGCGAGCCTGCCACCATCAAGGAAACCATCATGAAGGGCCGTCATGCGGTGATGCCGGCCTGGTTGGATATCCTCAAGGAGCAAGGCGTCAGCGATGTGGCTGCGTTCGTGCTCACCAACCTCGACGGGCGCAAACTGCCCGAAGGCGTGAAAGCCGATGTGGCCAACGGCGAGAAACTCTTCGCCGCCAACTGCGTGGCCTGCCACGGCCCGGCCGGTAAAGGCACTCCTGCCATGGGCGCGCCCGACCTGACCCACCCGGGCGCCTTCATCTACGGCTCGAGCTTCGCCCAACTGCAACAGACCATCCGTTGGGGCCGCCAGGGCCAGATGCCGGCGCAGGAACAGCTGCAAGGCAATGACAAGGTGCACTTGCTGGCGGCGTATGTGTACAGCTTGTCCCATGGGGATAAGAAGGCTGAAGAGCAATAAAAGCCGCTGCAATACCAATGTGGGAGGGGGCTTGCCCCCGATTGCAGTGTGTCAGTCAGTGCATCTGTCGCTGATCCACCGCTATCGGGGGCAAGCCCCCTCCCACATTGGATCCGCAGTGTTTCAGAGAACCGGGCCAGCCAAAACCGGCCATACTTGCCAGATCAATTGATCCAGATCACTTAGGTCGCCCCCTTTCAGCACCACCGGGGGCGTATCATTACACCACTGCAACACCCCTAATTTGACCCCGGCTGGCACGTACTGGCCAAGGCAAATCTCCACCGCCGTGGGATGCAATGATGAGTAACCAGATACCGGTACATGACGTTACCCCGCCTGCCAAAACCGTCGACCTCTACGCCTCGCGAGAGAAAATCTACACGCGCGCCTTCACCGGCCTGTTCCGCAACTTGCGCATGCTCGGCGGGGCCGGTCTGTTCCTGCTGTACTTCGGCACGGTGTGGCTGAACTGGGGTGGCCACCAGGCCGTGTGGTGGAACCTGCCCGAGCGCAAGTTCTTCATTTTCGGGGCAACTTTCTGGCCCCAGGACTTCATCCTGCTCTCGGGCATTCTCATCGTTGCCGCGTTTGGCCTGTTCTTCATCACGGTGTACGCCGGTCGCGTGTGGTGCGGCTACACCTGTCCGCAGAGCGTGTGGACGTGGATCTTCATGTGGTGTGAGAAGGTCACCGAAGGCGACCGCAACCAGCGCATCAAGCTCGACAAGGCACCGATGGGCGCCAACAAATTCCTGCGCAAATTCAGCAAGCACACCCTGTGGCTGTTGATCGGCTTTGTCACCGGCATGACCTTTGTCGGCTACTTCTCGCCGATCCGCGAACTGGTGTTCGACTTTTTCACCGGCCAGGCCGATGGCTGGTCGTATTTCTGGGTGGGTTTCTTCACCCTTGCCACCTACGGCAACGCCGGCTGGCTGCGCGAACAGGTGTGCATCTACATGTGCCCGTACGCGCGCTTCCAGAGCGTGATGTTCGACAAGGACACCCTGATCGTTTCCTACGACCCACGCCGCGGCGAACTGCGCGGCCCGCGTAAAAAAGGCACCGACTACAAGGCCCAGGGCCTGGGCGATTGCATCGATTGCACGATGTGCGTGCAGGTGTGCCCCACCGGTATCGACATCCGCGACGGCCTGCAGATAGAGTGCATCGGCTGCGCCGCCTGTATCGATGCCTGCGACAACATCATGGACAAGATGGAGTACCCGCGCGGCCTGATCAGCTACACCACCGAGCACAACCTGTCCGGGCAGAAAACCCACAAGCTGCGCCCGCGCCTGATCGGCTACGCCCTGGTGTTGCTGGCGATGATCAGCCTGCTGGTGGCGGCATTCTTCATGCGCTCGCTGGTGGGTTTCGACGTGAGCAAGGACCGCGTGCTGTACCGCGAGAACGCCGAAGGCCGCATCGAAAACGTCTACAGCCTGAAGATCATGAACAAGGACCAACGCGACCACACCTACGTGCTCGATGCCGCCGGCCTGCCCGACCTCAAGCTGCAAGGCCGCCGGGAGATCAAGGTGGCGGCCGGCGATATCGTCAGCATGCCGGTGGAGCTGTCGAGTGCGCCGGAACAATTGCCGTCGAGCACCAACGAGGTGAAATTCATCCTCACCGATGCCGATGACGCCAGCGTCCATATTGAAGCCAAGAGCCGATTCATCGGCCCTCAAGTCCGCTAACAGGGAACCGAACAATGTCCGTAGCAACCGCCGCAAGCCCTTGGTACAAGCACCTCTGGCCGTGGATCATCATCGGCATCCTGGCCTGTTCGGTGACCTTGACCCTGTCCATGGTGACCATCGCGGTGAACAACCCGGACAACCTGGTCAACGACAACTACTACGAGGCCGGCAAAGGCATCAACCGCTCCCTGGACCGCGAGCTGCTGGCCCAGACCTTGCAACTGCGCGCCAAGGTGCACCTGGATGAGCTGACCGGTGAAGTCGAGGTCAACCTCACCGGCTACAGCAACCCGAAAACCCTGGAATTGAACCTGATTTCCCCGACCCAGCCGGAGAAAGACCGCAAGATCAACCTGGCCCGCAGCGACAGCGAGCCCGGCCGCTACATCGGCCAGGTCACCGACAAGGTCGAAGGCCGGCGGTTCGTCGAGTTGCTCGGCGTGGAAGGCGACCGGACCTGGCGCATGTTCGAGGAAGAACAAGTCAGCCACGACAAGGACTTGCTGCTGGGTGATGAACCGTTGCAGGGTGCCGAAGACCTGAAAAAGTAAAAAGCCTGCGCTTCGCGCATCGGGGGCAAGCCCCCTCCCACACTGGATTGGGTTTACACATATCTATTGGTGAAATCAGTCAAATGTGGGAGGGGGCTTGCCCCCGATGAGGCCCTACCAGCCACCATAGATTCCCAAGCCATGACCACCCCCTGCTACCACTGCGCCCTCCCCGTCCCCTCCGGTAGCCGTTTCACCACGGTCATCCTCGGTGAGCGCCGCGAACTCTGCTGCCCCGGCTGCCAGGCCGTGGCCGAAGCCATCGTGGCCGGTGGCCTGGAAAGTTATTACCAGCACCGCAGCGAAGCCTCGGCCAACCCTGAGGCGTTGCCGGTGCAACTGGTGGACGAATTGGCGCTGTATGACCGCGCCGACGTGCAGAAACCCTTCGTGCGCCACGAGGGCGAGCTGGCCGAAACCACCCTGCTGATGGAGGGCATCAGCTGCGCCGCCTGCGGCTGGCTGATCGAGAAACACCTGCGCAGCCTGCCCGCCGTGGCCGAGGCGCGGTTGAACCTGTCCAACCACCGCCTGCACGTTCGTTGGGTTGATGGGCAACTGCCATTGAGCCACCTGCTCAGTGAACTGCGCCATATCGGCTACGCCGCTCACCCCTATCAGGCCGATCGCGCTGCCGAGCAGCTGGCCGGCGAAAATCGCCTGGCCCTGCGCCAATTGGGCGTGGCCGGCTTGCTGTGGTTCCAGGCAATGATGGCAACCATGGCTACCTGGCCGGAATTCAATATCGACCTGAGCCCGGAGCTGCACGTGATCCTGCGCTGGGTGGCGATGTTTCTTACAACACCCATCGTGTTCTACAGCTGCGCACCGTTTTTCAAGGGCGCCTTGCGCGACTTGCGCACGCGCCACCTGACCATGGATGTCTCGGTGTCCCTGGCCATCGGCGGGGCTTACCTGGCGGGCATCTGGACGGCAATCACCGGCGTGGGCGAGTTGTACTTCGATGCGGTGGGCATGTTTGCGTTGTTCCTGCTGGCCGGCCGTTACCTGGAGCGCCGCGCCAGGGAGCGCACGGCCGCCGCGACGGCGCAACTGGTGAACCTGCTGCCAGCCTCGTGCCTGCGACTCAAGGCCGACGGCCAGAGCGAGCGCATCCTGCTCCCCGAACTGACCCTGGGCGACCGCGTGCTGGTGCACCCCGGCGCCGTGCTGCCGGCGGATGGCGTGATCCTCGATGGGCAATCGAGCATCGATGAATCCCTGCTCACCGGTGAGTACCTGCCGCAACCGCGCCAAAGCGGCGATGCGGTCACGGCGGGCACGCTGAATGTCGAGGGGGCATTGACCGTCGAAGTACGTGCCCTGGGCCATGACACGCGCCTGTCCGCCATCGTGCGCCTGCTGGAGCGCGCCCAGGCCGATAAACCACGCCTTGCGCAGATCGCCGACCGCGCCGCACAGTGGTTCCTGTTGTGCTCGCTGATCGCCGCCGCGCTGATCGGCTTGCTGTGGTGGGAGCTGGATGCGTCGCGGGCGTTCTGGATTGTGCTGGCGATGCTGGTGGCGACCTGCCCCTGCGCGTTGTCCCTTGCGACACCTACCGCCCTCACCGCCGCCACCGGCACCTTGCACAAACTCGGGCTGCTGTTGACGCGCGGCCATGTGCTGGAAGGGCTCAACCAGATCGACACGGTGATCTTCGACAAGACCGGCACCCTCACCGAAGGGCGCCTGGCGTTGAGAGCCATACGCCCGCTGGGCACCTTGAGTACCGACCTGTGCCTGAGCCTCGCCGCCGCCCTGGAAAACCGCTCCGAACACCCGATTGCCCGCGCCTTTGGGCGTGCGCCAGTGGCCGCCGATGAGGTCGTCAGTTCGCCAGGACTGGGCCTTGAAGGTCGCGTCGGCGAGCGCGTATTGCGCATTGGCCAGCCGGGCTTTGTCTGCGAACTCAGTGGTTGCCCGATCCCGGCAGCGCCGGAGGTTTGCGGCCAATGGCTATTACTCGGCGACCGCGACGGCGCCCTGGCCTGGTTCGTGCTCGACGACCGCCTGCGCAGTGATGCGCCTGCATTGCTGGCCGCGTGCAAGGCGCGGGGTTGGCGCACGCTATTGCTGTCCGGGGACAGTTCGCCGATGGTCGCCAGCGTCGCCGCCGAGCTGGGTATCGACGAGGCCCACGGCGGCCTGCGCCCGGATGACAAACTGCAGGTCCTTCAGCAACTGCACAAGCAAGGCCGCAAAGTGCTGATGCTTGGCGACGGTGTCAACGATGTGCCGGTACTCGCCGCCGCGGACATCAGCGTGGCGATGGGCACGGCCACCGACCTGGCCAAGACCAGCGCCGATGCAGTGTTGCTGTCAAACCGCCTGGACGCCCTGGTGCAAGCCTTTACTCTGGCGCGGCGCACTCGCCGGGTAATCATTGAAAACCTGCTGTGGGCCGGGTTGTACAATGGCCTTATGCTGCCGTTTGCCGCCCTGGGCTGGATCACTCCCATCTGGGCGGCGATCGGCATGTCCCTCAGTTCGTTGACCGTGGTGCTCAATGCCCTGCGCCTGACTCGCCTGCCGAGCGCGCCGGCCGCCCGAGCCCCCTCAGTAACCCGCCCGCTGCCAGTGTGAGCCGTGCGGGCATGGAGTGCAGATGCCAGCTTTATACGTAATGATCCCGGCGGCGCTGCTGTTAGTGGGCGTGGCCATCTACATCTTCTTCTGGGCGGTGGACAGCGGCCAGTACGACGACCTCGACGGCCCGGCCCATAGCGTGCTGTTCGACGACCAGGACCCGAACCACCTGGCCGGCGTCGAAGAGGCCAACCACTCCGAACAACCACCAAAAGACCCGCCTCATGCTTGAGCTGGCGCCGCTGCTGGTCTCTGCACTGATCCTCGGCCTGCTCGGTGGAGGCCATTGCCTGGGCATGTGCGGCGGGTTGATGGGCGCGCTGACCCTGGCGATCCCCAAGGAGCAACGCGGCCGCCGGTTTCAACTGCTGCTGGCCTACAACCTGGGACGCATCCTCAGCTATGCCGCGGCCGGCGTGTTGATCGGCCTCGCCGGCTGGGCGGTGGCGAACAGCCCGGCGGCGATGTTCATGCGCGTGCTCGCCGGCCTGCTGTTGATCAGCATGGGCCTGTACCTGGCCGGCTGGTGGAGCGGTCTCACCCGTATCGAAAGCCTCGGACGCGGCCTATGGCGCTATATACAGCCGGTCGCCAACCGTTTGCTGCCCGTGTCCAACGTATCGCGTGCATTGCTGCTGGGCGCGTTGTGGGGATGGTTGCCGTGCGGATTGGTCTACAGCACGCTGCTATGGGCGGCGAGCCAGGGCAATGCGCTGGACAGCGGGTTGCTGATGCTGGCGTTCGGGCTGGGGACCTGGCCGGTGCTGTTGGCTACCGGCCTGGCCGCAGAACGGGTCACTGCATTATTGCGCAAACGCAGCGTGCGTATGACCGGTGGCGTGCTGGTCATACTCTTCGGTATCTGGACGTTGCCCGGCCCGCACCAGCACTGGTTGATGGGCCACTAAATCGCCATGTGGCATAGCGCCGCTCCCCGTTGATGCAAATCAAGATGCCATCCCCGCCACGCCCCTAGACTCGGCCCACTAGCCTATCCGGGGGAACGCCCGCATGCTCGACGCCATTCGTTGGGATACCGATCTGATTCACCGCTACGACCTGGCGGGACCGCGCTACACGTCCTACCCTACCGCCGTACAATTCGACAGCCAGGTCGGCACCTTCGACCTGCTCCACGCCCTGCGCGACAGCCGCAAGGCGGTGCGGCCGCTGTCGTTGTATGTGCATGTGCCGTTCTGCGCGAACATCTGCTACTACTGCGCCTGCAACAAGGTCATCACCAAGGACCGTGGCCGCGCCCAGGCCTACCTGCAACGCCTGGAGCAGGAAATCCAGCTGGTGGCGTGCCACCTCGACCCCAGACAGCCGGTGGAACAGCTGCACTTCGGCGGCGGCACCCCGACCTTTCTCAGCCACGACGAATTGCGCCAGGTGATGAGCTGCCTGCGCCAGCACTTCAATTTGCTGGATGACGATTCGGGCGACTACGGCATCGAGATCGACCCACGCGAAGCGGATTGGGCCACCATGGGCCTGCTGCGCGAACTAGGTTTCAACCGCGTGAGTATCGGCCTGCAAGACCTCGACCCCGAGGTACAACGGGCAGTCAACCGCCTGCAAAGCCTGGAAGAAACCCGCGCGGTGATCGATGCCGCACGCACCCTGCAATTTCGCTCGATCAATGTCGACCTGATCTACGGCCTGCCCAAGCAAACGCCGATCAATTTTGCGCGCACCGTGGAGGAGGTGATCAGGCTGCAACCCGACCGCTTGTCGGTGTTCAACTACGCTCACCTGCCCGAACGTTTCATGCCCCAGCGGCGCATCAACACCGATGAACTGCCGTCCCCGGCGTCAAAGCTGCTGATGCTGCAAACCACCATCGAGCAACTGACCCAGGCCGGCTACCGTTACATCGGCATGGACCACTTCGCCCTGCCCGACGACGAGTTGGCCATCGCCCAGGAAGAAGGCACCCTGCAGCGCAATTTCCAGGGCTATACCACCCACGGTCATTGCGACTTGATCGGGCTCGGGGTGTCAGCGATCAGCCAGATCGGCGACCTGTACTGCCAGAACAGCAGTGACCTCAACGCCTACCAGAACACCCTGGCCGGCGCGCAACTGGCCACCAGTCGCGGCCTGGTCTGTACCACGGACGATCGCTTGCGGCGGGAGATGATTCAGCAGTTGATCTGCAATTTCAGCCTGGCATTCGAGACGATCGAGCAGGCCTTCAACATGGACTTTCGCGGGTATTTCGACGACATCTGGCCGCAACTGACGGCGATGGCCGAGGATGGCCTGATCGAACTCGACGCCCAAGGCATTCGCGTTTTGCCAGCCGGGCGCCTGCTGGTGCGTTCGGTGTGCATGGTGTTCGATGCCTACCTGGAACACCAGAACAGGCAGCGGTTTTCGCGGGTGATCTGAAACACCCTACGCCATAGCGAGGGAGCCGGCCTTCAACGCGTCTTCCCCGCTAAGGCCTTTCATGGCCTTGGCCAGGGAGGTTTGTGCAGTCATCAGGCTCGCTTGCAACTGGGCAAGCGCCCCTTGCAGATTGCTGACCTTGATCCGTGCCTCGTCGGGGCTGAGGCTCTTGTCCGCCATCACGGCTTGCAGTTCGGCCTGCTTCTCGGCGATCTGCTCCTTGAGCTTGCGAATCATCTTGAGAACCTGCTGGACGTTATCCGGCAGACCGCTGTCTTCGATGTCGTTGCTGGGTTTCTTGGCCTCCGTCAGGGCTTTCAAGGCAGCTCCGGAAAAGGTCACCTTCACCCCCTCCTCGTCCTTTTTTTCCCGCAGCGGCGCCTCAGTAGCGTCCTTGAGCGCTTTGGCAGCCTTGGTGAGCTTGGCTTCTGCCACCAAGTCTTTCGGCTCCGCAAAGGACTGCACCTGAGTGCGTGCAGCGTTCGTTGCACCGATGGAAATCATGATATCGAGCCTCCAAGCTCAAGGATTCGTGACTTTGTATCGGCGGCGACACAAAATTCTTTATACCGTTGCTGGTTTTTTGTACACGCTGGCCTCACCAGCCCACAGTGCGTTACCCTTACGTCTTATGTGTGTTTTCCCACAAGGATTTAAGAAATGTCCGAGCCAGTTAAACTGCGCGCTCACAGCCAGGCTCATTGCAAGGATTGCAGCCTGGCCCCCCTCTGCTTGCCACTTTCGTTGAATCTGGAAGACATGGATGCGCTGGACGAGATCGTTAAACGTGGTCGCCCGCTGAAAAAAGGCGAGTTCCTGTTTCGCCAGGGCGATAAGTTCGATTCCGTTTATGCAGTACGCTCGGGTGCGTTGAAGACATTCAGCCTGAGCGACAGCGGCGAAGAACAGCTCACCGGTTTCCACCTGCCCAGCGAACTGGTGGGCTTGTCGGGCATGGACACCGAGATCCACCCGGTGTCGGCCCAGGCGCTGGAGACAACCTCGGTGTGCGAAATCCCCTTCGAGCGCCTTGACGAGCTGGCCCTGCAATTGCCGCAACTGCGCCGCCAGTTGATGCGCGTAATGAGCCGCGAGATTCGTGACGACCAGCAAATGATGCTGCTGTTGTCGAAGAAAACCGCCGACGAGCGCATCGCGACCTTCCTGGTCAACCTGTCGGCGCGGTTCCGTGCCCGGGGTTTCTCGGCCAACCAGTTCCGCCTGAGCATGTCGCGCAACGAAATCGGCAACTACCTGGGCCTGGCGGTGGAAACCGTGTCCCGCGTATTTACCCGTTTCCAGCAGAACGAGCTGATCGCCGCCGAAGGCAAGGAAGTGCATATCCTCGACCCTATCCAGTTGTGCGCGCTGGCCGGTGGTTCGTTAGACGGTTGACGCAGACACTTGCGGCCGCGCCAACCGGCGAGGCCGCAGGTATACTTCGAGTCCGTTTCCAGCCCCAGGACTCTTCGACGATGACCTTCGATTCGTTCGACATCAAATCCCTGATCCGTCCCGTCATCGACTTCCCCAAGCCCGGGGTGATCTTTCGTGACATCACGCCGCTGTCCCAATCGCCCCGAGCCCTGCGCCTGGTGGCCGACACCTTTGCCCACCGCTACGTTGAGACCGATTTCACCCATATCGGCGCCATGGATGCGCGGGGTTTCCTGATCGGTTCGATCATCGCCTACCAACTGAACAAGCCGCTGATCCTGTTCCGCAAGCAGGGCAAGCTGCCCGCTGACGTGCTGGCCGAGGGTTACCAGACCGAGTACGGCGAGGCCTTCCTCGAAGTGCACGCCGACAGCCTGTGCGAAGGCGACTCGGTGTTGATGTTCGATGACCTGATCGCCACCGGCGGCACCCTGATCGCGGCGGCGAACCTGGTACGCCGCATGGGCGCGAAGATCTTCGAGGCCGCGGCGATCATTGATTTGCCGGAGCTGGGGGGGTCGCAACGTTTGGAGGACATGGGGATTGCGACATTCTGCCTGACGCAGTTTGCGCTGACTGAACAATAACGCTTGCCTGGGCTGACGCCATCGGGGGCAAGCCCCCTCCCACATTTTGATCTGTGAACCGGTCAAGTGTGGGAGGGGGCTTGCCCCCGATGAGGCACTGAAAGGCACTAAAGATCAGAAGCCCATCTGCTTGCTGATGATTTCATTCATTACCTCACGGGTGCCGCCACCGATGGAGAGGATACGGTTGTCGCGATACAACCGCTCCACCAGGCTGCCACGCATATAACCCTGGCCCCCGAGGATCTGCACCGCGTCGTAGGTGACGCGGTCGGCGGTGTCGGTGGCAAGGTTCTTGGCCATGGATATCTCCTTGATCACGCTGATACCGGCGGCCATCTTTGCTGCCTGCCGATAAGTGAACTCCCGAGAGACCTCCACGGCGGTGGCCATTTCCGCCAGGCGATGCTTGATCACCTGGAATTTGCCGATGGGTTTGCCGAAGGCTTCGCGCTCGGCGGCCCATTTGAGGCTTTCCTCCAGGGCCAGTTGCGCGGTCATGTTGGCCATGAGCGCCAGGGCCAGGCGCTCGCTCTGGAAGTTGCCCATGATGCAGGCAAAGCCCATGTTTTCGGCGCCGATAAGGTTGCCTACGGGCACCCGACAATCGTCGAAGAACAATTCAGCCGTGTCCGACGCCCACCAGCCCATTTTCTTCAGGGGCTGGCCGACGGTAAAACCGGGAGTGTCTTTTTCGATCAGCAGCAGGCTGATCCCGGCAAAGCCCGGCCCGCCAGTGCGGACGGCGACGGTGTAGAAATCGGCGCGGATGCCGCTGGTAATGAAAGTCTTGCTACCGCTGACGCGGTAATGGTCGCCGTCACGAATGGCCCGGGTTTGCAGGCTGGCCACATCAGAACCGCCACCCGGTTCGGTGACTGCCAGGGCGATGATCTTTTCGCCGGCCAGCACCTGGGGCACCACCCGTTCGCGGACCTCGGGCCTGGCCCATTTGACCACCGGCGGCAAACCGATATCGAGCGACCCCAAGCCTGCCACCACGCCACCGGAGCCACAGCGCATCAGTTCCTCGCTGGCCGCGACCTTGGCAAACAGATCACCGTCGTGGCTGCCGCCGAAAGCTTCGGGATAACCGATACCGAGGATGCCCGCCGCTCCGGCCTTGAGGTACAACTCCCGGGGAAAGCTTTCGGCCTCCTCCCATTGCTCGATACCCGGCAGCATCTCGCGCTCGACAAAGCGACGCACGCTGTCGCGGACCAATTGGTGGCTGGGGTCGAAGTAGTCCTGATAGGCAGACATCGGCAAGCTCCACGGTGAGGTGGAGCGAAATTACCAAGCGCTTGCTTGGTTATCAAGCCATGGAGTCAGAGCGCGATAGGTTTGCGGCCGGCGAATGAATGCGCCAGCGTGCCGCCATCGACCAATTCCAACTCGCCACCCAGCGGCACGCCATGGGCAATGCGCGAGGTGATCAGACCTTTGTTGGTGAGCAGTTGGGCAATGTAATGCGCGGTTGCCTCGCCTTCCACCGTCGGGTTGGTGGCCAGGATCACTTCGGTAAAGGTGCCCTGCTCTTCGATGCGCGCCACCAGTTGCGGAATGCCGATGGCTTCCGGGCCAAGGCCGTCCAGGGGCGACAGGTGGCCCTTGAGCACGAAGTAGCGCCCGCGATAGCCGGTCTGCTCCACCGCGTATACATCCATCGGCCCTTCCACCACGCACAGCAGCGTGTCGTCGCGGCGCGGGTCGGCGCATTGCGGGCAGAGTTCTTCTTCGGTGAGGGTGCGACACTGGCGACAGTGACCCACGCCGGTCATGGCCTGGCTCAAGGCCTGGGCCAATCGGGTGCCGCCGCTGCGATCACGCTCCAGCAGTTGCAGCGCCATACGCTGGGCGGTTTTCTGGCCGACACCCGGCAATGTGCGCAGGGCGTCGATCAGTTGGCGAATCAGGGGGCTGAAGCTCATGGGCATGGGTCCGACAAAACAACGAGACGCGGTTTATACCCGCGCCCCGGATTAGCGTCAAATACTCAATCCTGCGCGACGCGTACCACCAACTTGCCGAAATTGCGCCCTTCCAGCAAACCGATAAAGGCTTCGGGCGCCTGCTCCAGACCGTCGACCACATCCTCGCGGAACTTGATCTTGCCGTCGCGCACCCACGGCGCCATGGCGCTGAGGAATTCAGGCTGGCGGTCACCGTAGTCATCGAACACGATAAAGCCCTGGATGCGCACACGCTTGGTCAACAAGGTACGTTGCAGTGCCGGCAAACGATCAGGCCCGCTGGGGGCTTCATGGGCGTTGTAGCCGGCGATCAGCCCGCACAGCGGGATGCGAGCCTTCGGATTCAACAACGGCACCACCGCATCGAACACCTTGCCGCCGACGTTTTCAAAATAGATGTCGACGCCCTTGAAGCACGTCTGCGCCAGGTCATCGGCAAAGGTCGCGCTCTTGTGATCGACGCAGGCATCAAAGCCCAGCTCGTCCACTACATAGCGGCACTTTTCTGCGCCCCCCGCGATCCCGACCACACGCAAGCCCTTGAGCTTGGCTACCTGCCCGACCACCGAGCCCACCGCGCCGGACGCGGCCGCCACCACCAGGGTTTCCCCGGCCTTGGGCTGACCGATGTCCATCAGGCCCATGTAGGCCGTCATGCCCGGCATACCCAGCACGCCCAGTGCCATCGACGGGCTGGCCAGGCCCTTGGGCACCGGCATCAGGTTGCGACCATCGGAAATGCTGTGACTCTGCCAACCGGTAGCACCCACCACCAGGTCGCCCACTTCGAATTTCGGATTACGCGACTGCTCGATACGACTGACAGCGCCACCGGTCATCACTTCGTCGATTTCTACCGGCGCCGCGTAGGACGGTGCATCGCTCATGCGGCCGCGCATGTAGGGGTCGAGGGACAGGTACAGGGTTTTCAGCAGGACCTGGCCGTCTGCCAGCTCCGGCAGGTTCACCCGTTCCAGGCGGAAATTTTCCGGGGTGGGTGCGCCCTGGGGGCGCGAGACCAGGACGATGCGCTGGTTCAGGGTCGGTTCTTGAGGCATGAAGGGGCTCCTTTATCGAATCCATCGGTATAGGGTGCAGACCATGCGTGGCGTGCCCGGGTTCGATCCAATTGGCACAAACAAAAATGCCAGGCACAAGGCCTGGCATTGGAGTCTAGCTAAAGCACGCCGATCAGAACGGCAGCTTCATGCCCGGAGGCAGTTGCATGCCCGCGGTCACGCCGGACATTTTGTCCTGGCTGTTGGCTTCGATCTTGCGCACAGCGTCGTTGACGGCCGCGGCGAACAAGTCTTCCAGCACTTCGCGGTCATCATCGCTGACGCCTTCGAGCAGGCTCGGGTCGATGCTCACGCGCTTGATGTCGTGACGACCAGTCATCACCACGCTGACCATATCGCCACCGGCTTTACCGGTGACTTCGGCGTTGGCCAGTTCTTCCTGCATCTTGGCCATCTTTTCCTGCATCTGCTGCGCCTGCTTCATCAGGCCGGCCATGCCACCTTTCATCATGGGAATCACCTCAAAAGTACGTGGATCAATAAGTAGCCCGGTTTTATGACGCCTGGGGCACCGGGGCTTCGACAGGTTCAATAGTATCGTGACGGACGACCGCACCGAACTGTTGCATCATTTGCTGGATGAGCGGATCGGCATGGATCGAATCCTCGGCCTCACGCTGGCGGTTGATGCGCCGACGAGTCGCGGCCTGGGCCGGGGTTTCCTGCTCTGGCTTGATCAGCTCTATGGCGATGGTCAGCGTGCGCCCATGGTACTGGTTCAGCGCATCGTTGAGACGGCGCTGCTGGGTCGCGTTGAACAGGGCGCTGTGGGCCGGGTCCAGGTGCAACAGCCAGTGGTCGCCTTCGATGGAGATCAATGTGCAGTTGGCGGCGATGCTGCCGGTCATGCCGGAGATCGGCAGTTTCGGGAACAGCTCCAGCCATTGCAGGGCCAGGCCGGTGGCGGGGGCCGCAGCGGGTTCCGCTTCGGGCTCGGGGGCCGGTTCGGCGGTGTGCTCGCTGGCCAGGTCGTCCAGGTAGCTGTAGGCCGAATCCATGTCCGGCTCGATGTAGTCTTCGTCCAGCGGCGGTTCGTCGTCGAGGTCGATACCCGGCGTGGCGGCTTCCACCTGGGCCACGGTCGGCTCGGGGACGGGGGCAGACACCCATTCGGGGGCATCCGGCACCACGCTATCCGGAGTCGGCGTGGGCATCGGTGTCAGTTCGGGCTGCTCGCCGCTGGTTTCCAGCACAGGCTCCACGGCGGGCGCTTGCTCGGCCTCGGCGTCTGCTTCGACCGGATCATTCCAGGGCAGGTCGACGACCGGCTCGGGCTCGACAATGGGTGCCGGCTCGACCACTGGCGCAGCTGCCACAGGTTCAGGCACCGGTGCAGGTGCAGCAACCACTGGTGCGACCTGCGCCGCGCCAGCCACTGGTTTGGCGGAATCAACTGTGGCCTGGCTGATCCCCACTGGCTTTAGCGGCTGTCTCGGCGCGTCTGCCGAATCAGCGGGCCGGAACGCCAGCATTCGCAGCAACACCATTTCAAAGCCGCCGCGCGGGTCGGGCGCCAGGGGCAAGTCGCGGCGACCGATGAGGCCCATCTGGTAGTAGAACTGCACATCTTCAGCCGGCAGCGCCTGGGCCAGCGCCAGCACACGGTCGCGGTCGCCATGGCCGTTGTCGACGCCTTCGGGCAGCGCCTGGGCGATGGCGACACGGTGCAGCACATTGAGAATTTCCGAGAGCACGCCGTTCCAGTCCGGGCCTTGCTCCGACAGGTGGCGCACGGCTTCGAGCAGCGCCTTGGCGTCGCCTTCGATCAGCGCGTGCAGCACGTCGAAGACCTGGCCGTGATCGAGGGTGCCGAGCATGGCGCGCACGTCGGCGGCCATGACCTTGCCTTCACCAAAGGCGATGGCCTGGTCGGTGAGGCTCATGGCATCGCGCATCGAACCATCGGCGGCGCGACCGAGCAACCACAGCGCGTCGTCTTCGAACGGTACGTTCTCGACGCCCAGCACATGGGTCAAATGCTCGACCACCCGCTCGGGGGTCATGTTTTTCAGGGAGAACTGCAGGCACCGCGACAGAATCGTTGCAGGAAGTTTCTGCGGATCGGTGGTGGCCAGGATGAATTTGACGTAGGGCGGCGGCTCTTCCAGGGTTTTCAACAGGGCGTTGAAGGAATGGCTGGACAGCATGTGCACTTCGTCGATCAGGTAGACCTTGAAGCGGCCACGGCTGGGCGCGTACTGCACGTTGTCGAGCAACTCGCGGGTGTCTTCGACCTTGGTGCGGCTCGCGGCGTCGATCTCGATCAGGTCGACGAAACGCCCTTCGTCGATTTCCTTGCACACCGAGCAGGTGCCGCAGGGCGTCGAAGTGATACCGGTTTCACAGTTCAGGCATTTGGCGATGATGCGCGCAATGGTGGTCTTGCCCACCCCACGGGTACCGGTGAACAGGTAGGCGTGGTGCAGCCGTTGGCTGTCCAAGGCATTGATCAGAGCCTTGAGCACATGGGTCTGGCCGACCATTTCGCGGAACGAGCGCGGACGCCATTTACGTGCAAGAACCTGATAACTCATCGAAAACCGTCGCAACTGGGAAGCGGAAGCCGGTAATGCTAGCGGAGCAAGGGGGAAATTGCATCCGGCACGCTCGCCTAATCTGACTAAGCTTGCCTGGCTGGCCCCAAAAAGGCCTGAACCCGGAGTGTGTATGCGCGTAGTCCTGGGCGCTTTATGGATGATCACCACGGCTTGCCTGGCAGCGCCCGCACCGTTGCGTTTCTCGGTTTCCGACAGCTGGGCGATGCCCATGGTGCAACTGGACAGCGGCCGGCCCACCCAGGGCATTTTGTATGACCTGATGTTGAGCCTGGCTACCCAGGTCGGACGGCCGGCCGAATTCCATGTGTTGGCACGGGCGCGTATCTCAAGCGCCATGGAGCATGGCGATATCGATGTACGCTGTTATGTCACCCAGGCCTGGGTCGACGACGCGTCCGGCGATTACGTCTGGAGCGTGCCGCTGATGGTGCAGCGCAACCTGTTGGTGAGCACCCACATCCCCCCGAAGCCGATACAGCTGGACACACTCGTACCGCAGGCCATCGGCACTGTGCTCAACTACCGCTACACGTCCCTCGACCCTCTGTTCGCCAAAGGCCAGCTCAGCCGCGACGACGCGCGCAGCGAAGAGCAGGTGCTGCACAAACTGGTGGCCGGGCGCTTCAAGTTTGCGGTGAGCAACGAATGGATACTCGAGCGTTTCAACCAACGCATGCCGGTCGGCAAGCGGCTGCACAAGGTTGCGGTGATTGATGAGCAGCGCCTGGGCTGCATCGTGCGCAACGACCCGAATGTGCCGGTGCAGTTGATCCTGCGCACCTTGCTGCGCATGCAGCAGTCGGGCGAGATCGAGCAGATCATCCGGCTCTACACCGGTGAGACTCCTGACAGAAACTGACAATGCCGCCTTATAGACTTGGCTCCATCGAATCGAACACGCATTCCCAAGGAGCCTGCATGAACACCCTCGCCCATTACTTCCTGCTGTACGTCGACAGCCCGGCCACCAGCGCCAACTTCTATAGCCGCCTGCTGGACAAGCCGCCCGTGGAACTCAACCCGACCTTCGCGCTGTTCATTCTCGACAATGGCGTAAAGCTGGGGCTGTGGTCGCGTCATACCGTGGAACCGGCGGCCCGGCTCACCGGGGGTGGCGGCGAAGTGGGCCTGTCCCTGGCTGACCAGGCCGCGGTGGACGCGCTGCATGATCAATGGGTAGAGCGCGGCGCAACCATCATCCAGTCACCGACCACCCTGGATTTCGGCTACACCTTCGTCGCCCAGGACCTCGATGGCCACCGGCTGCGCGCGTTTTGCCTGAGCGACTGACCGCCAGCGCCCCTCCAGGCTGATGGCGGCCACGCTGGCCAGCACGATCACGCCGCCCAGCACCACTTGCAGGGCGATGTGCTCACCGAGCAGCGTGGCCGCCATCGTCATCGCCACCGGGGGGATCAGGTACATCGCTACCGAGGCGCGGCTGACCTCGACATGTTTCAACACATAGCCCCAGGCCAGGTACGCCAGGGCGCTGGGGAAAACCCCGAGCACCAGCACCGCGAGGTTCTCGGGCAACGGCGCCTGTACCACCGCAGCCGGCAGGCCCGGCAGGTTCACGCAGAGCATCAAGGTGCCGGCCCAGACCATGTAGCACGCCATCGTCAGCGGGCTGTAGCGATGGGCGTAGTGTTTCTGGATGGCGAAGTACAGGCTCCATGAGACTGCCGCCAGCAGAATCAGCAAGCCGCGCGGGTCAATATCACCCACGCCGTGATCGCCCCAGATCACCACCAGCACGCCGAGCAACCCCAGCAGCACGCAGCTCCAGCGCCAGAGGCTGACCCGCTCCTTCAAGCAGAAGAACGCGATCAACACGCTGAACAGCGGCGCCGATTGTGCCAGCACACTGGACGCCGCCGCCGTCACGAATTGCTGCCCATAATTGAGGCTGGTGTGGTGCAGGAACACGCCGAAAAAACTCAATACCAACAGCCACGGCAGATCCCGCAGGCGTGGCCGACCGATGCCGAGCACCAGCGCCACGCCGGCCATGAACAGCGAGGCGATCAGAAACCGCAACAGCGCAAGCTGGCCAGGGCTGTAGCTGTGCAGGCCCGTGTGCACGCCAATCGGCGAATAGGCCCAACAGAGGATGACGCTGGCGATGATTAGCGTAAGCTTCAGGGGTGACGGGGTGTTCATCGACGGCATCCGAAAACGGGGAAGGAATGCCGTCAGTCTTCGCCCGAGCAACGCGCAGGACAATTAACCGTTTCTGACTTCTGAAATCACTGGAACTGAGCAATGGAACTGGCCCAACTGAAAATGGTGCGCGCCGTGGCACAAACCGGCAGCGTGGCCCAGGCCGCCGTGCAATTGCATTGTGTGCCGTCCAACATCACCACGCGCATCAAGCAGCTGGAAAGCGAGTTGGGCACACCGCTGTTTATCCGTGCCGGACGCGGGCTGGCGATCAGTGCGGCCGGTGAGATCTTCCTGGAATATTGCGAACGGATCCTGGCCCTGGTGGACGAATCCAAACGCGCCGTCGATGCCAATGCCATCCCCCGTGGCACCCTGCGTATCGGTGCTGTGGAGTCCAGCGCCAGCGGACGCCTGCCGCCGTTGCTGGCCGAATACCATCGGCGCTACCCGGATGTCAGCCTGGAGCTGGTGACCGGCGCCTGGGGCGAACTGCTCGATGACCTGCAACACCACCGCCTGGACGTGGCGCTGGTGGCCGCGGGCAACAAACGCGCAAAGCTCGAACACAGCGTGGTCTACAGTGAGCGTCTGGTGTTGATCGCCAGCGCTTCCAGCGCACCGATCCACAGCGCCGAAGACCTGGCCGGCCGCACCCTGCTGGTATGGCCGCCCGGCTGCCCTTATCGGGCAGCGCTGGAGAACTGGGTCAAGCCCCACGCGTTCAAGCCGGCCATTGCCAGCTATGCCAGCTGGGGCACGATCATCGGTTGTGTCAGTGCGGGAATTGGCGTGGCACTGGCGCCGGAGGGCATCCTGGCCCGCTATGAACAGGCCAACCAATTGGCGTCGTACCGATTCGAGGAACTGCAGGCGGTGGACAACCTGCTGTTCTGGCACAAGGACACCCAGCGGCACCTGGCACGGGATGCGTTTGCCGGGTTGTTGCGCGAAACCTTCGGCTGATCAGCTTTTGGGTGCCGCCAGACGGCTGTACTGATCCTGGCTGATCCACCCGGTAAACGAACGATCATCGGCATTGATGAACTCGACCTGGGCCCAGCCATCCTTGAAGGCCAGGACCCCCACTACGTCATTCTTGACGATGTACGGACGCTTGGCGGCCTTGGCGCTTGGGTTTTTCAGCAGGTAAGCCTTGTCGGCGGACACCTTCACCAGGCCGATCCATTTCGTGTTGGCGGTCTGGCTCAGGTCCAGGCCGGTGGCGATCTCCGGCATCAGCACATTGAAGCAACCCGGATGCTGGCGGCCTTCTGCCACGGTCAGGGTCACGCCATCGGACGAGGGTGCCACGCTGCCGGGGTAGGTGGCGTCGGCCCAGGTGGTCAACGCCGCGGGTTTGCCTTGCAGGTAGAACGCGCAACTGCGGGTCACGCCTTCGCCCATCTCCTCCGAGTAGTAACCTTCCACCTGATGCTCAGGCGTCACCGCCAGCATCAGCCCTTCGTACTTGCCCGAATGCAACGCGGGCGAACCGGCAAACGCAGGGGCTACGGCGCACAACGACAACAGGCCCATCGCTAGAAAACGGATCATCTTATTTTTTCCCTTCAAGTTTCTCGTAGGCTTTCTGCATAAGGACGTCATAGTTGCCATAGTCCTCGCCATTATAGTTACGCGCCATGCCGGTAAAATCCTTGGCTTTCATGGCTTTCATCAACGCCGGGCTCTTGCTGCAAAAACCGAGGAAGGCCTTTAGTTGGTTACCGGCATTCACTTTTAATGCCGCAGAGAATTCAAACACCGTCTTGTAGCCGCAGGACGCGTAGTTGAAGCCCATGATCTGAAACATGCCCCAGGACGCCGACATCAACGCGGCTTCCTGATCCAGCGCAAACGCGGTGGCCATGGTTTCCCAGGCCTTGGTCTGGTCCTTGTTATTGGTCTGCCACTGCGGCCCGGCTTTTTTCTTGTAGGGGTAGGACAGCAGCGGATGCGCCTGGTCGTAGATGTGCTTGGTGTACTTGCGAAACAGGTGCCCTTCGAACGCGATTACCGGCAACTTGGCCGGGCCGAAACCCGAACGGCCGCCGGATTCCACCGTGGCGAAGGCCTTGATGATGTTCACCGAAATACCGCCACCCAACTGCGTAGCGGCATTCTGGAAATCCGTCTCGCTGAGGGTCATGCCCCCGTCGCACGTGGCCTGCAGCATCAATTGGCGGTTGCGCTTCTCGGCCTCGATCATCGCGCGCATGCGGTCCAGGTACACATTGACCGTGGCCTGCACTGCGTCGCCCTGATTGTTGCCGAACACATTCAGAAAGCTCGGGATACGCATGCTCGGGAACGCCTTCACCGGCACTTTCACCGCTTCTTCGATCAGGCTGTTGAAGGTTTTACCAGTCGGGTCGATCACGCCATCAGGGTGGGCATATTTGAGATGACGGAATTGATACTGGCTGATGCATTGCACCAATTGGCCATCGCACTTGCCGTTTTCGGCCAGCGGGAAACCCATTTTCGGAATGATCAGATTGAATAAATACTGGACGCACTGCACATCGGCGGGCAAGTTGCGGGCTTTGCCGGGCGCGCCTACCGAAGCACTGATAAGACGGGGCAACCCTTGCAGGCTTTTCATCACAGACATCCTTGTTAGTTAAAGAAGTGATGGCACTTCAATATCAACCTCGCATACTTGTCACACTCTGAAACAAGTAGCTGGCGGAAACTAGCAAGGTGGTTTTGGGTTGTCCAGAGCGACCTGCAAAAGTTGTGAAACAGCCGAATTAAATCACTCAGTAACCGTGGAACTCCCGGGTTTTCTGATACGTGTGGAAATCAATCCACTCGACCACGTCGTAAGGCAGGTAAAGCTGCATCCGCGCGCGGGAAATGGCGATATACACCTCGCACAGCCGTTGGTCGAACGCGTAGGCGTCCTTGAACTTCAAGTTGGTCAGCAACTCGGGCGTCAGCAGCACCCGGTCAAACTCCATGCCGCCCGCCTCTGCCGCCAGCATCAGCAGGCAACGTTTACCGGGCACGCCGCCCAGCCGGTTCAAGCGCGTGATGTCGGCGACATTGAAGCCTTTTTCCAGCTCGCTCTCGACCCACAGAAACGCCTCGTCGAACTGGCTGGCGTCGCGCACCTGCTGCCAGTCTTGCATGTCACTGAAATAGGCGTGAGGGCCGTTGTCGTTGTGCTCGTTGCTGTAGAACTCCGGCTTGAACAAGGCAATGACGCTGATCATGAAACGCTGCAGATCCTGCTGCGCCGCAGTGTCGAAGAACCCGAACGGGCAGTTGGCCTGCTGCAACTGGATGGCCCATTTCATGGTGTCCCAATGGGAGGCGGTCAACACCACGCAGCCTTCCGGCGGTACGAAGCCCTGGGGGTAATGTTCGATGCCGACGTCCGCGTCCCGTGCGCCTTCGAAGGGGGTCTTGCACTTTTGTGAGTGCACACTGATCAACGGGTTGACCAGGCGCTCGACGTTGCGACCCGAGCGCACCGAATAATTGATGTCGGTGTGTCGGACTTCGCGCTTTCTTCGCACCATCACACCGCTGGCCAATTGGTATTCATCGCCGAGGGTGATCAAGACTTGGCGGCCACGCTCGATGATCTGCAGCAACGAAGGCGGGATGTCCTGGCTTTCATCGATCAACACATGGGTATAGCGAGGCGGCACCACACAGCCTTCGAGACTCGCACGCTTGATCAGCCATAGCGCCGCGAAAGCAGTCTGGCCGGCCCACTGTGGGTTGGCCTCCAGGTACGTCCACAACCGGCTGGAATACTCCAGCAACGCCTGGGTATCCACGCTGGACAACGGGTGCTTGAAATGCGGCAGGTGCCTGGCCGACAGGCTGTGATGGCTGGAGTGGCAATAGCTTTCGAGCACCTTCAGACAGATATCCAGCGTCGCCACGCCCTCGTGCCCTCGCCAGCCGTGGATATTCAGGGCCTCAGACACTTCATGTTTGCCGGGCAACCTGGCCGGCGTGCCCTGCACGGTAGGGCGTGGCCCCTGCAGCAGCGCCTTGGCGAACGCAGCGAAGGTCGAACCCGCCTTGCTGTCCTTCCCCAGCCCCATGCGCTCACGCAGGGTCGCCAGTTTTGCCCCCGTGCGGGCCAGCACCAGGGTCTGAGCGGGGCGCAGGCACTCCATCAAGGCGCCGAGCAGGTGGCTCTTGCCGATGCCGGCGTAGCCTTGGACGTGCAGGTCTTCGTTGAGGTTGGCGCGGAAGGTACGCACCAGTTTGTCTTGGGCCGGGCTGAGCCAGCGCTCACGCTGGCGGGGTGTGATCATCTGCTGGCTGAAGGGGTCATTGCTGCGCAGGTGGCGGACCTTGTAGCCGATATCCCATTTTCCCGTAGGCAGCAGGTAATCCCGCGCGGCGACCTCTTCAGCCGACAACAGGCGCAGGTTGACACTTTTCAGCGCGTTGAAACCGAAGTAGAGCTTGCGCGGGTCGAACAGTCGCTGGGCTTCGGACAGCAGCGTCGCGGCGCCCCCTGCCTGCGTGTCCACCGACCAGTCGAGCAACTTGGTCAGAATGCGCTCGGCGCCTGCGCAGGTCAGGTCTTTTTCCGCGGCCTGGGCCAGGTTCTGGATGACCAGTACGGCGGCCAGCTCCGGATTCGTCAGGCCGACCAGGGCCTGGGCGCCGTCCGAGCCGAGCAGGGTCGTGCAGGTTTGCTCCGTGACAGGCAGGAAGACCGGGCTGGATAAATCGAAGTGTTCAGGTTGCATAGTGCCTCGCCGCCAGGGAGTCAGGCATTGCCCTGACCGCCCAGTTCAAACCGATACTCGCCCAGCGAGCCCGACATCCCGCCGCAATGAGGGCCTGCGTCAGCCGCAGCCGCCATCGCATTGATCTGTTGCTGGAGTTCGAACACAGCCATATCGAGCAAGCGACGCAAGTCTTCGGCACTCTGCGCGGCCACGTTCAATTGCAGCGTGCAAGCGCCCGCCAGCGGTGGCTGCGCGGGCTCATCAGCCACTTGCGCAGAGCGGATCATTTCCGCCTGGCTGAGAATTTCCGCATGTTCGTCGTCCATGAGGTCCAGCACCCTCGACAATTCCAGGGTCTGCTCAGGGTGGGATTGAATGCGGTCCTTGATCTCCAGGCGGCGCATCTGCCATTCCCGCAGTTTTTCGCGAGTGAGGTCGTCGACTTTTTCCACGTGTGCTGTCTCCGGATGCCAGGCACTGGAGTATGCCGCCATGGACTGCCCGATGGCAGATGGCGTGAAAGCATTTTTGATTTGAATTTGAACAGGTACTGCAAGGAAGAGCGTTATGGAGGCAACCCCACCAGCCACACCCCGGCACACAATGTTCCCGCTGTGGCTGCTGCCTTCCGGCTCTGACCAGGTTCACGGGTAATCGTTGCGGGGGGACCGATGGGGTCACCATAACGACGCCTGCCTCTCGGCAAGCGGGGCCATTGTACCGATCTCATCGGAAGTTACAACCGTTGGGGACGGATTAAAAATATGAAGGGGTTCAAGTACTTGTCACCGCCAACAGCATCTGTGGGAGGGGGCTTGCCCCCGATGACGGTACATCAGCCAATAAACAGGTGACTGACCCAGCGCCATCGGGGGCAAGCCCCCTCCCACAGTGCTCATCATTGTGCCAGTACCACCTCATCCGCTCGGCCGCCCTCTTCCTGGATCACCAGGTGAATGAAATGCAGCTTGGCGATCACCGCCGGTGGCAGCACGAAGGGATAGAAATCCGGCTGGCCCATGCTGCGCGACAGTTCGTTGAGCATGCCGGCCAGTTCGATCCAGGCGTTGACGAATGACAGGAATGCCGCGCCGCCAGGGTGTTCGGGATCATAGAGCGTGCTGAGGGGAAATGGCTGGTAGTCCAGGTCCATCTCGCGGGCGCTCATGCCAAAGCCGAGGGCGGTGTCGACGGCGTCCATCATATGCAGGTAGTGCGCCCAGGTTTCTGCCCAGTCTTCCCAGGGGTGCATGGTGGCGTAGGCGCTGACGCAGGTTTGCTGCCAGTCGGCACGTGGGCCGTGCTGGTAGTGCTGGTCGAGGGCTTCGGCATAACTGGCACGTTCGTCGCCGAACAGGTTGCGAAACGGTTCTAGCCAGTGGGTATTGGCGATCAGGCGATCCCAGTAGTAATGGCCGACCTCATGGCGAAAGTGACCGAGCAGCGTGCGGTAGGGTTCGCGCATCTGGACGCGGACCTTTTCACGGTGGGCGTCGTCGGCCTCCTTGATGTCGAGGGTGATCAGGCCGTTTGCGTGGCCGGTCATGGGCGCGTTGCCTTCCAGGTCGATACCGACAAAATCGAAGGCCAGGCCGGTGTCTTCGTCGACGCTTTTGGGCACCACTTGCAACCCCAGGCTGATCAATTGCGCGACCAACCGGCGCTTGGCGGTTTCGACTTTTCGCCAGCGTTCATGGTTTTCCGGGATCGACAGGTCAGGAATGGTGCGGTTCAGGCTACAGGCCACACACAGCGGCGCGGTGCTGTGGGCCGGGATCAGCCAGTTGCAGGCGGCAGGAGTGTCGAGGTTGGCGCAGCGACGGAAGGCGCCGGCGTCAAGGTTGCCGTCCTGCAGCCAGGTGCCTTCGACCGGGCCGGGCTGCAGGGAGTCCAGCCGGGCTTGCTGGGGTTGGTAGCCCAGCAGCGCCTGGCAGGCCAGGCACTGGCTGTTGCGAAAGAACAGGGATTGGCCGCAGCGGCACTGCCACACCTTGCTGTCGCGAGATGTGCCGGCTACAAAGGGGGCAGCGATGCGAGAACTGAGTTGCTCGAAGTAGCGGAACATGGCGATCTCTCCCTGGGTGACTGAGACTAGATCACTTTCTGTTCAGGATCGTTCCACTTTGGTGATGGTTGGGAGGGGGCTGCTGCGCAGCCCGACGCGGGGCAAGCCCGCTCGCCACAGCAAGCCCGCTCTCCACAGCGAACCCGCTCGCCACAAAGCCCGGATCAGACCGTGATGTTGTGCTTGGCCAGGAAGGCGACGAAGGCTTCTTCATCCAGTACCTTCAGGCCCAACTCGCTCGCCTTCGCCAGCTTGGAGCCGGCGCCCGGCCCCGCCACCACGCAGTGGGTTTTCGCCGAGACGGAACCCGCTACCTTGGCGCCGAGGCTTTCGAGTTTTTCCTTGGCCACGTCGCGGCTCATCAGCTCCAGGGAACCGGTGAGCACCCAGGTGTGCCCCGCTTCGGGCAAGCCTTCGACGACCTTCTTCTCGCTCAGCCAGTGCATGCCGAAGTCCTTGAGCTGCTGCTCGATGGCCAGGGCATGGTTGGCGTTGTCCGCGTTATCGAAGAACTCACGCACAGCCTTGGCCTGCTTTTCGGGCAGCGCCTGGCGCATATCCAGCCAGTCGGCCTTGATCACGCCTTCCAAGGTGCCGAATTTGTCCGCAAGTTTCTGCGCGGCGCCGGGGCCGACGCTTGGCACATGCAACTTGTCGAGCAAGCCGCCCAGCGTGGTACTGGCGGCGAATTCGGCACTCAGGTCGCCCTGGTCCTGCAATTGCAGGCCGCATTCGTCTGGCGACAGCAGCGCACCGATCACGTCCTGGTTATGGCTGTCTTCAAAGAAGCTGTGGATCTCGTGCGCCACTTCCAGGCCCACGTCCGGCAGGTACGTCAGCACTGCCGGCAAGGCCTTCTGTACGCGCTCCAGGGATGCCAGCGAACGCGCCAACACCTTGGCGGTCTCCTCGCCCACGTCGGGAATGCCCAGGGCATAGATAAACCGCGCCAGGGTCGGGGTCTTGCTGTTTTCGATAGCAGTGATCAGCTTCTTGCTGGAAATATCGGCAAAGCCTTCCAGGTCGATGATCTGCTCGTACTTGAGCTTGTAGAGGTCGGCCGGTGAGCCAATCAGTTTTTCATCCACCAGTTGCTCGATGGTCTTGTCACCCAGGCCATCGATGTCCATGGCGCGGCGCGAGACGAAATGAATGATCGCCTGCTTGAGCTGCGCGCCACAGGCCAGGCGCCCGACGCAGCGGTACACCGCGCCTTCGCTGACGGTTTCCTTGCCCTTGCTGCGCTTGACCAGTTGCGTGCGCTCCACATGGGAGCCGCACACCGGGCAGCTTTCGGGAATCTGCACGGCGCGGGCATTTTCCGGGCGACGCTCGGTGACCACCGAAACCACTTGCGGGATCACATCCCCGGCGCGGCGAATGATCACGGTATCGCCGATCATCAGGCCCAGGCGCGCGACTTCATCCATGTTGTGCAGGGTGGCGTTGGACACGGTCACGCCCGCAACCTTGACCGGCTTCAAGCGCGCCACAGGCGTCACGGCGCCGGTGCGGCCAACCTGGAATTCCACGTCGAGCAGTTCGGTCAACTCTTCCATGGCCGGGAATTTATGCGCGATGGCCCAGCGCGGTTCGCGGGCGCGGAAGCCCAGTTCACGCTGGGAGGCGATGCTATTGACCTTGAACACCACGCCGTCGATTTCATAGGGCAGGCTGTTACGCCGCTCACCGATGTCGCGATAGTACTCCAGGCAATCCTGAATGCCTTTGGCCAGCTTCAGCTCATGACTGATGGGCATGCCCCACTTCTTCAACTGTTGCAGGTTGCCGATGTGGGTATCACTGATGTCGGTGGTCACGCCGTAGCAGCAGAACTCCAGCGGGCGGCTGGCGGTGATCTTCGAGTCCAACTGACGCAGGCTGCCGGCGGCGGCGTTGCGCGGGTTGGCGAAGGTCTTGCCGCCGACTTCCAGTTGCGCGGCGTTGAGTCGCTCGAAACCGGCCTTGGACATGAACACTTCGCCGCGCACTTCCAGGGTTGCCGGCCAGCCGCTGCCGTGCAGTTTCAGCGGGATATTGCGCACGGTGCGCACGTTGACGCTGATGTCCTCGCCGGTGGTGCCGTCGCCCCGGGTGGCGCCGCGAACCAGCTCGCCATCCTGGTACAGCAGGCTGACCGCCAGGCCGTCCAGCTTCGGTTCGCAGCTGTATTCCACCGCTGCGCCACCGCCGAACAGGTCGCCCACCGGCAGGTCGAGGCCTTCGGTGACCCGGCGATCAAACTCGAGCATGGTGGTTTCATCGAACGCGTTGCCCAGGCTGAGCATCGGGATCTCATGCTTGACCTGGGTGAACGCCGACAGCGCCGCACTGCCGACTCGCTGCGTCGGTGAATCCCGCGTGACCAGTTCCGGATGCTCGGCCTCCAGGGCCTTGAGCTCGTGGAACAAGCGGTCGTACTCGGCGTCCGGAATGCTCGGCTCGTCGAGGACATGGTAGCGGTAGTTGTGCTGATCCAGTTCAGCGCGCAGTTCGAGGATGCGGGTGTGGGCGGCGGTCATGGGTGTTCTCTCATAAAGCAAAAGAGCAGCCGAAGCTGCTCAATATGTTAGTGCACGGATTCTACAGGCAACGCTTAAGATCGGACCTCAGCGCTTCTGTGTCAGGGCGCGACGCTCGAACTCGACGATGCGCTGACGGTAGTGCTCGATGGTCTGGGCGGTCAGCACGCTGCGCTGGTCGTCCTTGAGCTCGCCATTGAGTTCCTGGGACAGCTTGCGGGCCGCGGCCACCATCACGTCGAATGCCTGTTTCGGGTGACGCGGGCCTGGCAGGCCGAGGAAGAAGCTCACGGCCGGGGTGCTGAACAGATCGATATCGTCCAGGTCGAAGGTGCCCGGCTTGACCGCATTGGCCATGGAGAACAGCACTTCGCCGTTGCCGGCCATGCTTTCGTGACGGTGGAAGATATCCATCTCGCCAAACCGCAGGCCGCTTTCGAGGATGTTCTGCAACAGGGCCGGGCCTTTGAAGCCAGCAGCGTCGCGGCAGATCACGCTGATCACCAGCACTTCTTCGGCGGCCGGCTGGTCGTTCACGGATTGGCGCGGCGCATTCTTGCCGGCGTTCTCGTCCGGGAAATCATCATCGCGGCTGCTGAAGCTCGGGCCGTCATTGACGTCCAGGTCCAGGTCGGCCTGGCGCGGTTCCGCGACCACCGGAGCGGTGCGCTTGCCACGCTTGGGCGACGGCTCGCGGGCTTCACGCACCGGCGCGCTCATCGACGGCAAGTCGTGCTCGTCCAATTGCGGTTCTTTATGGGTGTCCAGCACACGGGGCGGCCCCAGCAGCTCGGCGCTGCCGTCGTCGTCAGGCAAGTTGGACAGGTTGCGGTCCAGACGGAATTTGAGCTTGCCCTTGCCACCGCGCATCCGGCGCCAGCCATCAAAAAGAATACCGGCAATGACAATAATGCCGATGACGATCAGCCACTCGCGCAGACCGATTTCCATGTAATCCCGTGCCTCTAATAAAAAATGCTGAAAAATAAGGGGTTTAGCAACGTGCAAACCGCTTTAAAACGTGGCGCCAACTCTATGTTCTGACTGACGTTTTGCCCACGCATACGAAAATTTGACATTAAACTAGCACGACCAAAGATAACTTTACACCGTCTGTCAAAATGCCTTGAACAAATATGTCCATTTGCCACTTTCGCCAGGCCGGTAAAGTCTCTTACCGCACGCTACAAAAATTCTTTGCCGGCATGGGTCAAGACTCCACCATTGCCATCGCTTCTTCGACATCCACCGCCACCAAACGCGAACAGCCCGGTTCGTGCATCGTGACCCCCATCAACTGATCCGCCATTTCCATGGCGATCTTGTTGTGGGTGATATAGATGAACTGCACGGTCTGGGACATCTCTTTCACCAACCGCGCGTAGCGTCCAACGTTAGCGTCATCGAGCGGCGCGTCAACTTCGTCGAGCATGCAGAACGGCGCCGGGTTCAACTTGAAGATGGCAAATACCAGGGCCAATGCGGTCAGGGCTTTCTCGCCGCCGGACAACAAATGGATGGTGCTGTTCTTCTTGCCCGGAGGCCGCGCCATGATCGTCACCCCAGTATCGAGTAGATCTTCGCCCGTCAGTTCCAAGTAAGCGCTGCCACCGCCGAAAACTTTTGGGAATAACGCCTGTAAACCGCCATTAATCTGATCAAAGGTATCCTTGAAACGGTTACGGGTTTCCTTGTCGATCTTGCGAATCACGTTTTCCAGGGTGTCCAGGGCTTCCACCAGATCGGCGTCCTGGGCATCCAGATAACGTTTACGTTCGGATTGCTGCTGGTACTCGTCGATGGCCGCCAGGTTGATCGCGCCCAGGCGCTGGATACGTGCGGCAATGCGCTCCAGTTCTTCTTCGGCTTCTTTCTCGTTGGCCTGGGCGGTCAGGGTGTTGAGTACGCCGTGCAGGTCGTAGCCGTCCTCCAGCAATTGGTCTTGCAGGGTCTTGCGGCGCACGGTCAGGGCTTGCCACTCCATGCGCTGCTGTTCGAGCTGGCCACGGATCAATTGGGATTGCTGCTCGGCCTGGGTCCGGCGTTTTTCGGCGTCGCGCAGTTCGCGGTCGGCGTCTTCGAGGGCGATCTGCGCGGTCTTGAGCTCTTCGTCGACGGTCATGCGCTTGTCGAGCAACTCTTCGAGCTTCAGGCGCAGCTCTTCCAGTGGCGCTTCGCCCTCCTCCAGGTTGAGGCTCAGTTGCTCGCGCTTTTCCGTCAGGCGTTCGGACTGCATCTCCAGGCGCTCAAGGGCCTGGGCGGTGGACGCGTGCTGGGCCTTGAGCGACCCCAGGCGCACGGCCAACTGGTGGGCGTGGTCCTTGTGCTGGCGCGCCTCCTGGCGCACACGGTCGAGGCGTTCGCGCAGGCTGTCGCGCTGGGCCAGCAACAGTTCGCGCTGCTCGGTGTCGAGGGCCATGCTGTCGAGGGCTTCCTGCAACTGCAGGCGCGCTTCGCCGATCTGTTCGTGTTCCAGGGCGCGCTGCTCGCCCATTTCCGCGACTTCTTCGTCGAGACGGGTGCGGCGCAGGGTCAGTTGCTCGACCTTGGCTTTGCTCGCGGAGAGCTGGGCCTTGAGTTCGCCTTGCTGGCGCGCTTCGTCCTGCAACAGGCGGCGCAGGTGCTCGCGGCCGGTCTCCTGCTGGCGCTGGGTGGCACGCAGGGTTTGCAGTTCGGTTTCCAGGCTTTCCAGGGTGGCTTCGCGCTCTTCGCGCTCGGCGATCAGGTTGACGATTTCCTGACCACGGGCCAACACGCCGCTTTCCGCTTCACTGGCGCGGCGCACGCGCAGGAAGTGGCGGCCGACCCAATAGCCGTCACGGCTGATCAGGCTTTTGCCGGCGCCCAACTGACCGCGCTGGGCCAGGGCCTGCTCCAGGGAATCCACCGGCTTGACCTGGCCCAGCCACGGCGACAGATCAATCGCCGCTTCAACTTTATCCAGCAAACTGCCCGGCACCCGCGTGCCATCGGCGGCAGGGCTGAGCAAACGCAGGTCGCCCTGGGCAAAACCGGCCAGGTCGAAGCCGCCAAAGTCATCCACCAACACCGCTTGCAGGTCGGCACCCAGGACGGTTTCCACCGCCAGCTCCCAACCGGCTTCTACCTTCAAACCTTCGGCCAAGCGCGGGCGTTCGGCCAGATGTTGATCACGCAGCCACTCGGCGGTGCCGGTGCCCGGGTCCAATGCAGCCTGCTGCAACGCTTCAAGGGAGGCGAGCCGGCCATTGAGTCGCTGCAAATCACCCTGGGCCTGTTGCTGTGCCTGGGTCGCCTGTTGCAACTGCTGACGCAATTGCTCCAGGCGCTCCACTTGTTGTTCTTCGCTGGCTTCCAGCTCTTCCAGCGTCATTTCGCTTTCGGCCAGTTGCTCGCTCAGCTCCATGATCGCCGCGTCTTCCGGGTCGGCGGACAGCAACGCGCGCTCTTCCTGCATGCGGCGTTGGCGCTCGGCCAGGCGCTCCATGCTGGTTTCCAGTTGCTGGATGCGTGACTGCTGCACTTCGGCCTGACGCCGGGGTTCGGCAGACTTCAGGTTGAAGGTGTCCCACTGCTCCTGCCAGCCGTGCATGGTGGCTTCGGCTTCTTCCAGGGCGGCGGCGGCTTCTTCGGCGGCGGCGCTGGTGACTTCCTGCTCGGGGGTGAGCATATCCAGCTCTTCGCCCAGGGTCAGCAGCAAGGTGCGGTCGTGGCCCAGGTGGGATTCGGTCTCCAGGCGCGCGCGCTCGGCTTCCTTGAGGTCATCCTGCAACTGGCGCAGGCGCTGCTGGCCGTGCTGGATGCTCTGCTCGACGCGGGCGATATCGCCACCCACCGAATAGAAGCGGCCCTGCACCAGATTGAAGCGCTCGGACAGGTCATGGTGACCGTCACGCAGGCGTTCGATACTGGCGTCGGCATTGCGCTGCTCGGCCACCAGGGCTTCAAAGCTGATTTCCTGGGTGCCGATGATCGCTTCGCGCTGGCCCACCTGGTCGTTCAGCGCCTGCCAGCGCAGGGCCGACAGTTGTGCCTTGAGCTGGCGCTCCTCGCCTTTGTATTCCTGATACTTCTCGGCGGCCTGGGCCTGGCGGTGCAGGCGCTCCAACTGGCGCTCCAGCTCTTCGCGCAGGTCGGTCAGGCGGGCGAGGTTCTCGTGGGTGCGGCGGATACGGTTTTCGGTCTCGCGGCGGCGCTCCTTGTACTTGGAGATGCCAGCCGCTTCTTCGATGAAGTTACGCAGGTCTTCGGGCTTGGCTTCGATCAGCTTGGAGATCATGCCCTGCTCGATGATCGAGTAGCTGCGTGGGCCCAGGCCGGTGCCGAGGAAAATATCGGTGATGTCGCGACGGCGACACTTGGTACCGTTGAGGAAGTAGCTGTTCTGGCTGTCGCGGGTCACTTTGCGGCGAATGGAGATCTCCGCGTAGGCTGCGTACTCGCCGATCAGAGTGCCGTCGGAGTTGTCGAACACCAGTTCGATGCTGGCCTGGCTCACCGGCTTGCGGCTGGTGGAGCCGTTGAAGATGACGTCGGTCATCGACTCGCCGCGCAGGTTCTTGGCCGAGCTCTCACCCATCACCCAGCGGACGGCGTCGATAATATTCGACTTGCCGCAACCATTGGGCCCGACCACCGCCGCCATGTTACTGGGGAAGTTCACCGTGGTCGGGTCGACGAAGGATTTGAACCCCGCCAGTTTGATGCACTTGAGCCGCACGTTTAGGCGTCCGCCAACGCAGCAATGACCAGCGAGCAACTGCGCTCGCCGTAGGCTGAGAGCACTTGGCGGATCTGCGGCAAGTCACGGGCGAGTACGGCGGCGAGCAGTTGCTCGAACAACGCCAGGTATTCGCTCATGGAGGCCTTGCGCTGATCCAGGGCCAGGTAATAGGCGCGATTCATCGCCGGCTGCAGGTTCTCGACGGTTTCCTGCAAGTACGGGTTATTGGCGAAGGGGTACGCGGCGCGCATCACGTTGAAGCTTTCTTCAACGAAAGCGCGGATGTCCTCGCGCTCGTAACTGGTCACCAGGCGCTGCTGGATCTGCAGGAACGGCGCCATGTCGGCCTGCACCTGCCAGCCCTGGGCGACCGCATTGCCGAGCAGGATGTACAGCTCGCCCATCAAGGTGCACAGGCTCTGCACCTTGTGCGCCGTCAACTCGGTGACATGGGCGCCACGGCGCGGCAGGATCGCGATCAGGTGGCGGCGTTCGAGGATCAGCAAGGCTTCGCGCACGGAACCACGGCTGACATTGAGCGCCAGCGTGACCTTCTGTTCCTGGATCCGCTCCCCAGGCTGGAGATCGCCGCGAATGATGCGTTCGGCGAGGTGGTGAGCAATTTGCTCGGCGAGACTGTCCGGCGCCTTGAACGTCATGTTTTCCCTTCAAAATCTTCTATCGGTACAAGCGCGGCAGTGTAGCGCATTGGCTGGCTGATGGCGCTACGCCCACCGTGGCGAATTTGGCACGGAATAAGCAACGATGAATAGCCACAAGCCCCCAAAAACGCCGGTTCCAGAAGACTGAACCATAATTGAAAGTGTTGCGATCGCAATTTCTTGACCTTCTGGTCAGAAAATCGTTGACCGAAAAGTCAGAGATGACTAGATTCGGCGCAAAGCGGTTAACAACAATAATGAGTCTGCGAGGCCTTCCGTGATCCAGTTTTTACTTAACCAGGAACTCCGTAGCGAGCACGCCCTGGACCCCAACCTGACCGTGCTCAACTATTTACGCGAGCATTTGGGCAAATCCGGTACCAAGGAAGGCTGCGCCAGCGGCGATTGCGGCGCGTGCACGGTGGTGGTCGGCGAGTTGCACACCGACGATCAAGGCGCCGAGCGGATCCGTTATCGCAGCCTCAACTCCTGCCTGACCTTTGTCTCGTCGCTGCACGGCAAGCAACTGATCAGCGTCGAAGACCTCAAGCACCAGGGCCAACTGCACAGCGTGCAACAGGCGATGGTCGAGTGCCACGGTTCGCAATGCGGCTTTTGCACCCCCGGTTTCGTGATGTCGCTGTTCGCCCTGCAAAAGAACAGTGATGCCCCCGACAGCCAGAAAGCCCATGAAGCCCTGGCCGGCAACCTGTGCCGCTGCACCGGCTACCGCCCGATCCTCGCCGCAGCCGAACAGGCCTGCTGCAACAAGCCCCAGGATCAGTTCGACAGCCGTGAGGCGCAGACCATCGCCCGCCTCAAAGCCATTGCGCCGACCCAGACCGGTGAACTCAACAGTGGCGACAAACGCTGCCTGGTGCCGCTCACCGTCGCCGACCTGGCCGACCTCTACGACGCCTACCCGCAGGCCCGCCTGCTGGCCGGTGGCACCGACCTGGCGCTGGAAGTGACCCAGTTCCATCGCACCTTGCCGGTGATGATCTACGTCGGCAACATTGAAGAAATGAAGCGCATCGACGACTTCGACGACCGTCTGGAAATCGGCGCTGCCACCGCCCTCTCCGACTGCTACACCGCGCTGCACCACGAATACCCGGACTTCGGCGACCTGCTGCACCGCTTCGCCTCCCTGCAGATCCGCAACCAGGGCACCCTCGGCGGCAATATCGGCAATGCGTCGCCGATCGGTGATTCGCCGCCGCTGCTGATCGCCCTCGGCGCGCAGATTGTGCTGTGCAAGGGCGACACACGCCGCACCCTGGCACTCGAAGACTACTTCATCGATTACCGCGTCACTGCCCGCCAGGACAGCGAGTTCATCGAGAAGATCATCGTTCCCAAGGGCCACACGCTGTTCCGCGCCTACAAGGTCTCCAAGCGCCTGGACGACGATATTTCCGCCGTCTGCGCCGCGTTCAACCTCAAGCTCGACAACGGCGTGATCCGCGAGGCCCGCGTGGCGTTCGGCGGCATGGCCGCCACGCCCAAGCGCGCCAAAAGCTGCGAGGCCGTATTGGTCGGCGCCACCTGGAACAGCGCCACCGTGGAGAAAGCCTGCGCCGCCCTGGCCCAGGACTTCACCCCGCTGTCGGACTTCCGCGCCAGCAAGGAATACCGCCTGCTCAGCGCACAGAACCTGCTGCGCAAGTACTTCATCGAGTTGCAAACACCGCACATCGAGACTCGGGTGACCGCTTATGTCTAACCATCACGCCGTCGTTAAAACCCAGGCCGAACTCGCCGAACTGTTTGCCCAGGATCTTACTTCCGGGGTCGGCCGCAGCGTCAAGCATGACAGCGCCGCCAAGCACGTATCCGGCGAAGCGCAGTACATCGATGACCGCCTGGAATTCCCCAACCAGTTGCACCTGTATGCGCGCATGTCCGACCGCGCCCACGCCCGCATCATCAGCATTGACACGTCGCCCTGCTACGCCATTGACGGCGTGCGCATTGTCATCACCCATGAGGACGTGCCGGGCCTTAAAGACATCGGCCCATTGATGCCCGGCGACCCCTTGCTGGCGATTGATACGGTGCAGTTCGTCGGCCAAGTGGTGCTGGCTGTTGCTGCCCGTGACCTGGAAACCGCCCGCAAGGCCGCCATGGCGGCGGTAATCGAGTACGAAGACCTTGAACCGGTGCTGGATGTGGTCGAGGCGTTCCGTAAAAAACATTTCGTACTCGACAGTCACACCCACCAGCGCGGCGATTCGACCGGCGCACTGGCCACTGCGAAAAACCGCATCCAGGGCACCCTGCACATTGGCGGCCAGGAACACTTTTACCTGGAAACCCAGATCTCTTCGGTGATGCCCACCGAAGACGGCGGCATGATCGTCTACTGCTCCACGCAGAACCCCACCGAAGTGCAGAAACTGGTGGCCGAAGTGCTGGACCTGTCGATGAACAAGATCGTGGTGGACATGCGCCGCATGGGCGGTGGTTTCGGCGGCAAGGAAACCCAGGCGGCGAGCCCGGCGTGCCTGTGCGCGGTGGTCGCACGCCTGACCGGCCAGCCGACCAAGATGCGCCTGCCGCGCGTCGAAGACATGCTGATGACCGGCAAGCGCCACCCCTTCTATATCGAATACGACGTCGGCTTCGACGACAGCGGTCGCCTGCACGGGATCAACCTGGAACTGGCGGGCAACTGCGGCTGTTCGCCGGACCTGTCCAACTCGATTGTCGACCGCGCCATGTTCCACGCCGACAACGCGTATTACCTGGGCGACGCCACCGTCAACGGGCACCGCTGCAAGACCAATACCGCGTCCAACACCGCGTATCGCGGCTTCGGCGGCCCGCAAGGCATGGTGGCCATCGAGGAAGTGATGGACGCCATCGCCCGCCACCTGGCGCTGGACCCGCTGGCGGTGCGCAAAGCCAATTACTACGGCAAGACCGAGCGCAACGTCACCCACTACTACCAGACCGTCGAGCACAACATGCTCGACGAGATGACCGCCGAACTGGAAGCCAGCAGCCAATACGCCGAGCGCCGCGAAGCGATTCGCCTGTACAACGCCCACAGCCCGATCCTGAAAAAAGGCCTGGCGCTGACCCCGGTGAAATTCGGTATCTCGTTTACCGCGAGTTTCCTCAACCAGGCCGGTGCGCTGATCCATATCTACACCGACGGCAGCATCCACCTGAACCACGGCGGCACCGAAATGGGCCAGGGCTTGAACACCAAGGTCGCGCAGGTGGTGGCCGAGGTGTTCCAGGTGGACGTCGACCGCGTACAGATCACCGCCACCAACACCGACAAGGTGCCCAACACCTCACCGACCGCCGCCTCCAGCGGTGCCGACCTGAATGGCAAGGCCGCACAGAACGCCGCCGAAACCATCAAGCAGCGCCTGGTGGAATTCGCCGCACGCAAGTACGACGTGAGCGAAGCGGACGTGGAGTTCCACAACGGCCATGTGCGCGTGCGCGAGCAGATCCTGACGTTTGAGGCGTTGATCCAGCAGGCGTATTTCGCCCAGGTGTCGCTGTCGAGCACGGGCTTCTACAAGACCCCGAAAATCTTCTACGACCGCAGCCAGTCAAGGGGTCGGCCGTTCTACTACTACGCGTTCGGCGCCGCGTGCTGCGAAGTGATCGTCGACACCCTGACCGGCGAATACAAGATGCTGCGCACCGACATCCTCCATGACGTAGGCGCCTCGCTGAACCCGGCCATCGACATCGGCCAGGTCGAAGGCGGCTTCATCCAGGGCATGGGCTGGCTGACCATGGAAGAGCTGGTGTGGAACGACAAGGGCAAGCTGATGACCAATGGCCCGGCCAGCTACAAGATCCCGGCCGTGGCCGACATGCCGCTGGACCTGCGGGTGAAGCTGGTGGAAAACCGCAAGAACCCCGAAGACACGGTGTTCCATTCCAAGGCCGTGGGCGAACCGCCCTTTATGCTCGGGATTGCTTCGTGGTGTGCGATCAAGGATGCCGTGGCGAGCCTGGGTGACTATCGCCATCAGCCCAGGGTCGATGCACCGGCCACGCCAGAGCGAGTGTTGTGGGGGTGTGAGCAGATGCGGCAGTTGACTGCGGCGAAGGTGGTTGAGGCGGATACCGAGATGGCTTCGCTTTAGACCGAGGCGCTGCCATCGGGGGCAAGCCCCCTCCCACATTGGAATGCATTCCAGTGTGGGAGGGGGCTTGCCCCCGATAGCGGCCTGACAGACACCACAAGAGGTGACCATGAACAACTGGATCAGCGCCCTCGCCGACCTGCAAAACCAAGGTGAACCCTGCGTGCTGGTGACCATCATCGAAGAGCTCGGCTCCACGCCGCGCAATGCCGGTTCGAAGATGGTCATCAGCGCCGCCCAGACTTTCGACACCATCGGTGGCGGGCACCTGGAATTCAAGGCGATGCAGATCGCCCGGGACATGCTCGTGCGCGGCCAGCAGAACACCCATCTGGAGCGCTTCAGCCTCGGCGCGAGCCTGGGCCAGTGCTGCGGTGGCGTGACCGTATTGCTGTTCGAGCCCATGGGCCAGGTGCAGGCGCAGATTGCGGTGTTTGGCGCCGGCCATGTCGGCCGGGCGCTGGTGCCGTTGCTGGCCAGCCTGCCGTGTCGGGTGCGCTGGATCGATTCCCGTGACCAGGAGTTTCCGGCACATATCCCCCAGGGCGTGCGTAAAATCGTCAGCGAAGAGCCGGTCGACGAAATTGCCGATCTGCCGGTGGGCAGTTATTGCATCGTCATGACCCACAACCACGCGCTGGACCTGGAACTCACCGCCGCCCTGCTCAAGCGCAATGACTTTGCCTACTTCGGCCTGATCGGCTCGAAGACCAAGCGCGTCAAGTTCGAACATCGCCTGCGGGATCGCGGCTTCGACTCCGCGCAACTGCAACGCATGCGCTGCCCCATGGGCCTCACCGAGGTGAAGGGCAAGTTGCCGGTGGAGATCGCCATCTCCATCGCCGGCGAAATCATCGCCACCTATAACGCCAATTTCGGCCAGCACACCGCCAGCGCCGAACCCATTGCCAAACTGCTGCCGGCCTCGCGTCGCAGCCAAGCCATTTGAAATGAGATCACCATGCCTTTGACTCGCAAAGCCTACCGTGCCGCCCTGCTGCACAGCCTCGCCGACCCCGCTGAAGTGGGCATCGAAGCCTCCTACGCGTACTTCGAAGACGGCCTGCTGGTGATCGAAAACGGTCAAATCAGCGCCATCGGCCATGCCAGCGATTTACTGCCGACCTTGCCCGCCGACATCGACATCACCCATTACCAGAACGCGTTGATCATCCCGGGCCTGATCGACACCCACATCCACCTGCCGCAGACCGGCATGGTCGGCGCCTATGGCGAGCAGTTGCTCGACTGGCTCAACACCTACACCTTCCCGTGCGAAAGCCAGTTCGCCGATAAGGCTCACGCCGAGGAAGTCGCGGATATCTTCATCAAGGAACTGCTGCGCAACGGCACCACCACCGCGCTGGTGTTCGGCAGTGTGCATCCGCAATCGGTGAATGCATTCTTTGAAGCGGCAGAAAAACTCGACCTGCGCATGATCGCCGGCAAGGTGATGATGGACCGCAACGCGCCGGAATACCTGACCGACACCGCCGAATCCGGCTACCAGGAAAGCAAGGCGCTGATCGAGCGCTGGCACGGCAAGGGTCGCCTGCATTATGCGGTGACGCCACGCTTCGCCCCGACCAGTACGCCGGAGCAACTGGCACTGGCCGGGCAACTGCTGGGGGAATACCCGGACCTGTACATGCAGACCCACATCAGCGAGAACAAGCAGGAAGTCGAGTGGGTGAAGGAGCTGTTCCCGGAGCGCAGTGGCTATCTGGATGTCTACGACCACTACAAGTTGCTGGGCGAGCGCTCGGTGTTTGCCCATGGCGTGCACCTGTGTGATGACGAGTGCGCGCGTCTGGCAGAGGCCGGTTCAGCGGTCGCATTTTGCCCGACCTCGAACTTCTTCCTCGGCAGCGGTTTGTTCAACCTGCCGATGGCCGAGAAGCACAAGCTGAATGTGGGCCTGGGCACCGATGTGGGGGGCGGCACCAGTTTCTCGCTGCTGCAAACCCTGAACGAAGCCTACAAAGTCATGCAGTTGCAGGGCGCGCGCTTGAGCCCGTTCAAGTCGCTGTACCTGGCGACCCTGGGCGGTGCGCGGGCGCTGCGGCTGGAAGACAAGATCGGCACGCTGCAACCGGGCACCGATGCGGACTTCCTGGTGCTGGACTACAACGCCACGCCACTGCTGAGCTATCGCCTGAAGCAGGCGAAGAACATTGCCGAGACGTTGTTTGTGTTGATGACGCTAGGGGATGATCGGACGGTGTTGCAGACGTATGCGGCGGGGCAATTGGTGCACCAGCGCTAATCCCATAAACACCCCAAAACAAATGTGGGAGGGGGCTTGCCCCCGATAGCAGAGTGTCAGTCTCTGGATTAATTGACTGATGCACCGCTATCGGGGGCAAGCCCCCTCCCACATTGTTGGTCGTATTTACAACTTTATGGACGAACGCCCCGGTTTCTTGGTCTGCAACAAATGCGAAAATACCGCATGCAGATCATCCGACGCGCTCTCTTCATCGAGGTTGAGCTTGCTGTCGATGTGATCCATGTGATGCATCATCAAGTTCACTGCCAACGCCGCATCTCGTGCCTCGATTGCGTCGATCAGCTGGGTGTGTTCATCGTAGGAACAGTGCGAGCGGTTGCCGCTTTCGTACTGGGCGATGATCAATGAAGTCTGGGACACCAGGCTGCGCTGGAAGCTGATCAGCGGCGCGTTCTTCGCCGCTTCGGCCAGCTTGAGGTGGAACTCGCCGGAGAGGCGGATACCGGCACCGCGATCGCCACGGGAGAAGCTGTCGCGTTCGTCATTGACCATCTGGCGCAGTTCGGCCAGTTGCTCGGCTGTCGCGTGTTGCACCGCCAATTCAGTGATCGCCCGCTCCACCAGACGCCGCGCGAGGAACACCTGGCGTGCCTCCTCGACGCTTGGGCTGGCCACTACCGCACCGCGATTGGGCCGCAGCAGCACCACGCCTTCATGGGCCAGGCGCGACAACGCGCGGCGAATGATGGTGCGGCTGACGCCGAAGATTTCGCCCAGTGCCTCTTCGCTCAACTTGGTACCGGGTGCCAGGCGTTGTTCGAGGATCGCCTCGAAGATATGCGCGTAGACGATATCGTCCTGGGTTCCGCTGCGACCGGCCTTGCCGGCACGCGGTTGTTTCTTGAGAGGTTGCAACTGTTCGTTCATGGGCACTCGGGTTTGGAGAACGGCGGCGAATTAACGGTAATACGGCAACAGCGTGTCGCTGGCAAGTATCACCTAAAAACAGGGCACATTGTACACAACCCAATGCGCCAACACACTGTACGGCTGTTTGCGGCGTCGGCTGTATTGCAATGGGTCGCTGCGTTTGAGTTTAGGCTTGAATCCGCAACTTCCCTGGTAAAAGGAACACCTGTTCATGACCGATGCCGCCCAAGCGCCTCTGCGCCCGCTGGCCGACACTTCACCCTCGGCCGTCGTCGCCGGCTTCATCGCCATGATGACCGGCTACACCAGCTCCCTGGTCCTGATGTTCCAGGCCGGGCAAGCCGCCGGTTTGACCACGGCGCAGATTTCCTCATGGATCTGGGCGATCTCCATCGGCATGGCGGTGTGCAGCATCGGCCTGTCCCTGCGCTATCGCACCCCCATCACCATTGCCTGGTCGACGCCAGGTGCCGCGCTGCTGATCACCAGCCTGGGCGGTGTGAGCTACGGCGAAGCCATCGGCGCGTACATCACCTGCGCGGTGCTGGTGACGATCTGCGGCTTGACCGGCAGCTTTGAAAAACTGGTCAAGCGTATCCCGGCGTCATTGGCGGCGGCCCTGCTGGCGGGCATCCTGTTCAAGATCGGCAGCGAGATCTTCGTCGCCGCGCAGCATCGCACCGGGCTGGTGCTGGGAATGTTCTTCACCTACCTGGTGATCAAGCGCCTGTCGCCGCGTTATGCGGTGCTGGCCGCGCTGCTGATCGGCACCGCGCTGTCGGGGTTGATGGGGCTGCTGGACTTCAGCGGTTTCCACCTGGAAGTGGCGACGCCGGTATGGACCACGCCGCACTTTTCGCTGGCGGCGACCATCAGCATCGGCATCCCGTTGTTCGTGGTGGCGATGACCTCGCAAAACATGCCCGGCATCGCCGTGCTGCGGGCCGACGGCTACAACGTGCCGGCCTCGCCGCTGATCACCGCCACCGGGCTGGCATCGCTGGTGTTGTCGCCGTTCGGCTCCCACGGCATCAACCTGGCCGCCATCAGCGCAGCGATCTGCACCGGGCCCCATGCCCATGAAGACCGCAACAAGCGCTATACCGCAGCCGTGTGGTGCGGGGTGTTCTACGGGATTGCCGGGGTATTCGGCGCGACCTTGGCGGCGCTGTTCGCAGCCTTGCCCAAGGAACTGGTGCTGTCGATCGCGGCGCTGGCGCTGTTTGGCTCGATCATCAATGGCCTGAGCATCGCCATGAATGAGCCGAAGGAACGTGAAGCGGCGCTGATCACCTTCATGGTCACGGCGTCTGGCCTGACGCTGTTTTCCATCGGGTCGGCGTTCTGGGGGATTGTGGCGGGGGTGTTGACGCTGCTGATTCTGAATTGGCGCAAGGCATAAAAAAACGGCGACCCTGGGGTCGCCGTTTTTTCAGTATCACTTAGCCGCGTTGATCGGCTTTTCCGGATACCACACGTCCAGCAGCGGGCTGACTTCAGCCTTGGTCAGCTCGGAACGGGTTTTCAGCCAGGCCTCAACGGCAGCACGTTGCTCTTCGGAGACCGAGCCACGCTTCTGCAGGCAAACCAGACCGTAGTCATCGCCGCCGACGTAGCCCAGACCATTGGCTTCCATGGCTTCTTTGATGAATGCTTCGAGGAAAGCGTCGATAGCTTCTTCACTCAGGCCTTCTTTGAAGTCCAGGTTCAGTTCGAAACCCAGCTCTTGAAATTCATCAACGCACAGTTTTTTGCGCAGACGCTGGGAACGGTTAGTCGCCATTGGAACAATCCTCATAAGTAATAACGGGCGGCACTTTAGCAGTTTAAGGCGGCGATTGCCCGACTCTCTGGGACAGGCGGCACAATGGCGCTAAAAAAAACGCGCAATACCAGCTATCGTTCAGCTACAAGTGGATCAACCTTGGGGCATAATGCCGACACTTTCATGACTATTGAGGGATTTTTCTTATTTACCCCTCGCCTTTTTCACCCTCCTCAGCAGTAGGGTTTTACTTCTTATGATCAAATCTTTGCGTTCCGTCTTGCTCGCCGGTCTTCTCCTTCCGCTGGCCTTTTCCACCTCCGCAGCCCCCGTCAACAATACCCTGCCACCGAATGTTCAGCAGGCACTCGCCAAAGCCAAGCTGCAAAACACCGCGCTGTCCCTGGTGATGATTCCCCTGAACGGCCCCGGTACACCGACCGTTTTCAACGCCGATGTCTCAGTGAACCCGGCCTCGACCATGAAGCTGGTCACCACCTATGCGGCGCTGGAAATGCTCGGCCCCAACCACCAATGGAAAACCGAGTTCTACACCGACGGCACCCTCAGCGGTGGCGTGTTGCACGGCAACCTGTACCTCAAGGGTGGCGGCGACCCCAAGCTGAACATGGAAAAACTCTGGCTGCTGATGCGCGACCTGCGCGCCAACGGCGTGCAGCAAGTCACTGGTGACCTGGTGCTGGACCGCAGCTTCTTCAACCAGCCGCTGTTGCCGGAATTCAACGACGACGGCAACGACGAGAACAAGCCCTTCCTGGTCAAGCCGGACGCGCTGCTGGTCAACCTCAAGGCCCTGCGCTTCGTGACCCGCAATGATTCGGGCCGGGTACTGGTATCGGTCGAGCCGCCGATTGCCAGCATCCGTATCGACAACCAGGTCAAGGTGTCCAACGCCAAGCAGTGCACCGGCGACGTACGCTATAACCCGGTCACCGCCGCCGACGGCAACGTGACGGTAACGGTCAGCGGCCAATTGGCCGATGGCTGCAGTTCGCAGACCTACCTGTCGCTGCTGGACCACGCCACCTACACCGCCGGCGCCGTCCGGGCGATCTGGAAGGAACTGGGCGGCACCATCCAGGGCCGTGACATCCAGGCACCGGTGCCCAAGGATGCCAAGGTATTGGCCCGGGCCTTTTCGCCGGACCTGGCGGAAATTATCCGCGATATCAACAAATACAGTAACAACACCATGGCCCAGCAGTTGTTCCTGAGCCTGGGCGCGCAGTTCCGCAATGACGCCGATGGCGACGATGCCAAGGCTGCGCAACGCGTGGTGCGCCAGTGGCTGGCGAAGAAAGGCATCACCGCGCCGCACCTGGTGATGGAGAACGGCTCAGGCCTGTCCCGCGCCGAACGGGTCAGCGCCCGCGAGATGGCGGCCATGCTGCAAGCCGCGTGGAAAAGCCCCTACGCTGCCGAGTACATCAGTTCGATGCCGATTGCCGGCACCGACGGCACCATGCGCAAACGCCTGAAGACCACCGCCATGCGCGGCGAAGCCCATATCAAGACCGGCACCCTGAACACCGTGCGCGCCATCGCCGGGTTCAGCCGCGACAACAACGGCAATACCTGGGCCGTGGTGGCTATCCTCAACGACCCGAAGCCATGGGGTGCTTCGTCGGTGTTGGATCAGGTGTTGCTCGACCTGTACCGCCAGCCGAAGGTGGCTGCGGCAGCACCGGCCCTCTGAAACATACTGGGGTGAACGGGCTTGTCCGCTCACCCCAGAAGCCCGCTCACCACGACGGGGCCAGTCAGCAAACCGACTGCGCTTCCACCCGATCCCTGCCCGCCTGCTTGGCCACGTACACGGCCGAGTCAGCGCGCAGCAGCAGCCCATCGATACCTTCGTCCACCCGCCAACTGGCCACGCCGAAGCTCGCGGTGACAATACCGACCGGCTCCATCGGCACGCTGCGCAACGACGCCCACAACTCCATCGCCAGGCTGTAGGCCTGAGCACCATCGGTGTGCGGGCACAGCACCATGAACTCCTCGCCACCCAGGCGGCAGAACACATCGGTGCGGCGCAGGCGCTGGCTGATGCGTTTGCACAACTCCTGCAATACCCCATCGCCGACGGCATGCCCATGCTGGTCGTTGATGCGCTTGAAGTGATCGATATCGAGCATGATCACCGACAAGGCCCCCGAGGTGCGGTTGAGCCTGACCATCTCGGCCTTGAGGCGGTCCTGGAAATAGCGGCGGTTGTGGATCCCGGTCAGGGAGTCGGTGATGGAGAGTGCACGCAGCTCTTCCTCCACCCGCTTCAGATCGGAAATATCCGACACGTAGCCATGCCACAGCGTCCCTCCTCCGGGTAACTCTTCCGGCGTCGCTTCGCCGCGAATCCAGCGCAGTCCGCGTTGCGGCAAGAGTACCCGGTACTCCTCCCGCCAATGGCTCAACTGCAACGCCGACAAGCGGATCGATGCGCGTACCCGCTCCGCATCCAGCGGGTGGATGCGCTCGAAGACCTTCTTCGCATCCTGCTGCAGCACGCCGGTCTCGATTTCATAGATATCGCGCATGCCGTCGCTGGCGTAGATGAATTTCCAGTTGTCTTGAGGCTCCAGGGTGAACTGGAAGATGCCGCCGGGCACATGGGCGCTGAGTTTCTTGAGCAGCCGATCCCTGGCCGCCAATGCCTCGTAGGCGCGCTTTTGTTCGGTAATGTCCAGGTAAATCGCCAGGTGACCGATCCACAAACCGTGGTCGTCCAGCAACACGGTGGCCAGCATGTTTACCGTCAGTTGGCTGCGATCCTCACGAACCAGGGTCCACTCGCGGGCTTGGTGCAGGTTGTCGGGGCTTTCCACCAGCATCGCCTGGCTTGCCGGGATGCGTTTGCCCAAGGCTACACTGAGGCTGGCGGAACGCGCTTCCAGTTCCGACGCCAGGTGCAGGCTTTCCAGGGTGTGCGTGCCCACCACCTGCTCGGCCTTGAACCCCAGCATCTGCTCGGCACCGGCATTGAAGGTATTGATGACACCGCGCAGGTCGGTGGCAATGATCGCGACCTGCGTCGCGGCATTCAGCACACTGCGCAATTGGCCGTGGGCGCCGCGTAATTCCTGCTCGCGCAGGCGCAACTGCGCCGTGCGCTGCTCCACCAGTTTCAACGCGCGCTGGCGTTGGCTGACCAGCACATAGAGCAACGCGCTGAGCAACAGGCTGAGCAGGCCGCCCATGGTCAGGATCGTGCTCAACGAGGAATGGTTGGCCTGGTCGAACACCTGGCTCGGACGCAGTGTGAGGGCATACACATGGTCACCCAGCGTGAGGCGGCGCGCCCCGACCAGATCACCGCTGGCCACGGCATTGCCGGACTCGAAAAGCACGCGCTTTTGCACGTCGGAGGTGTCGACGATCTGCATCACCAGGTTGTCGCGGTCCGGCTTGGGCAAACCGTCGGCCACCAGTTGGCGCATGCTGATCACCGCCATGACATAGCCGTAGGGCTCATTCTGGGATTGGTCGGAGCTGGGCAAATGACTGACCGGCGCGACCAATAAAACCCCGGTGGCATAGTCCGGTTCCACACCCACCAGTTGCATGGGCTGGGACACCGCCAGCTTGCCGGTGTTTTGCGCACGCTCAAGCACCGAACGCCGCAGGGGCTGGGCCAGCAGGTCAAAGCCGAGGGGTGCGCCCAACAGGCTTTGGGTCTGGCTGTACAGTACCGGTACGTATTCATCGCGCTCGGGCGCAGGGGCCAACTCACCCGTGGAATTCAACTCACAGATCATGAAAGGTGTGCCGCGCTGCGCGGACACGGCTTGCTCAAACTGACCGCGCTGTTCGCGATACACCCGGGGCGCCCAGGAGTAAGCGCGCGCGCGCAGCAACAAGGGCTGGGCAAAACCGTCAAACTCTTCGCGGGACACGTCATCGGAGTTGACGAAGAAACGCCGCAGGCTGTTCAGGCGTTGTTCCTGGTCGTCGAAGCGTTCCTGCAGGCGGGTGTAGCGTTCGTTGACCAACAACTGAAAGCGTTGGCGCACCTGCTGCTGATAGAGGTCGGCGGCCGCCCAGGCCACAACAGCCGTCAAGGCAAACCCTGCCAGCAACACCACCAATGCCACCAGCCAAGCCGACGCCTGCTCACTGATAAAGCCTAGGATTTTCGGGCGTACGGCTTGCAACGGCATAGGCAACACTCACAGCGCCAGCGTGCGGGGGGTGTCACTTTGGCTTGGCCTTAAGTTATAGCCACCGGCCTTGAATTTGACCAGCGTAAAAAAGCCGCAAACCCGGAATAATCCAGGCTTGCGGCCTGATTGACAGCCGTGTTCAGCGCGCGGTGATTTTCCATGCCCGGTGGATCTTCGCATTGCGTGCGAAATCCGGGTCGATGGTCTTGTCGCTGATTTCCTCGACCGCGTAGCGTTCGCTCAGGTTGTCCTCCAGTGCGAACTTGCGGAAGTTGTTCGAGAAGTACAGCACGCCGCCCGGCGCCAGGCGCGCCATGGCCAGGTCGAGCAACTGCACGTGGTCGCGCTGCACGTCGAAGATACCTTCCATGCGCTTGGAGTTGGAGAAGGTCGGCGGGTCAATGAAGATCAGGTCGAACTCATCGCGGCTGGCCTCCAGCCAGGCCATCACGTCACCCTGCTCCAGACGGTTCTTGTCGGAGAAGCCGTTGAGGGACAAGTTGCGGCGTGCCCAGTCCAGGTAAGTCTTGGACAGGTCGACGCTGGTGGTGCTGCGCGCGCCGCCCTTGGCCGCATGCACACTGGCGGTGGCGGTGTAGCAATACAGATTGAGGAAACGCTTGCCGGCTGCCTCTTTCTGGATGCGCAGGCGCATCGGGCGGTGGTCGAGGAACAGGCCGGTGTCCAGGTAGTCGGTGAGGTTGACCAGCAGCTTTACGCCGCCTTCGCTGACTTCGGTGAACTTGCCCTGGGCGCTCTGGCGCTCGTACTGCTTGGTACCGCTCTGACGCTCACGGCGCTTGACTACCACGCGGCTCTTGTCGATGTTCAGCGCCTGGGGAATGGCCGCCAGCGCATCGAACATACGCGCGGAGGCTTTTTCCGGGTCAATGGACTTGGGCGCCGCGTATTCCTGTACATGCACCCAATCGTGATACAGGTCGATGGCCATGGAGTATTCCGGCATGTCGGCATCGTACACGCGGTAGCAATCCACGCCTTCGCGTTTGGCCCACTTGCCCAGCAGCTTGAGGTTCTTTTGCAGGCGGTTGGCAAACATCTGCCCGCCTTCGCTCAGGCGCGCCTGCTCGACCACCGGGGCCGGAGCGGGTTTGATCGGGTTGCCGTTCTTGTTGTACTGGCGCTCTTGCGGCTCGGCCGGGGCCTGATCGTAGGTAGCTTGCTCACGCTCGGCCTGGCGCTGTTCCGGGGTACGACGCTCGCCGGTGACGAACTGGTCCGGGTTGACCTTGATCAGCAGCAACTTGCACGGCAACGCGCCGTTCCAGAACGAATACTGCTTGTGGCTACGGATGCCCATGCGCTTGCCCAGGTCCGGCGCGCCGGTGAACACTGCGGCTTCCCAGCCCATGCACGCCTGGCGCAGACGCTCGCCGAGATTCTGGTAGAGGTACAACAGGCTGGCTTCGTCACCCAGGCGCTCGCCGTACGGCGGGTTGCAGATGACCAGGCCTTTCTGGTTCTGGTCCGGGCGCGGTTCGAAGGTGCCTACTTCGCCCTGGTACACCTTGATCCAGTGGCTCAGGCCGGCCCGCTCGATGTTATTGCGCGCAGGCTGGATCAAGCGCGGATCGGCTTCGTAGCCACGGATCCACAGCGGCGGCTTGTTCATGCCGATGGCGGCGCGTTCAGCGGCTTCGGCGTGCAGCTTCTTCCACAGCGCCGGGACATGACCGAGCCAGGTGGTGAAACCCCACAGCTCGCGGTTCAGGTTGGGGGCCATGTCGGCAGCGATCATGGCGCCTTCCACCAGGAAGGTGCCCACGCCGCACATCGGGTCACTCAGCGCGCCGCCTTCAGCGGCGATGCGCGGCCAGCCGGCACGAATCAGGATCGCGGCCGCCAGGTTTTCCTTCAACGGTGCCGCCCCCTGCTGCAAGCGATAACCGCGCTGGTGCAGGCTGTGGCCGGACAGGTCGAGGGACAGGATCGCTTCGCCACGGTCCAGGCGCAGATGGATGCGCAGGTCCGGATTGATCTTGTCGATGGACGGGCGCTCGCCAGTCGGGGTGCGCAGCTTGTCGACAATCGCATCCTTGACCTTCAGCGCGCCGAAGTGGGTGTTGTCGATGCCCGAACCGTGGCCGCTGAATTCAACCGCCAGGCTGCCATCCGGCACCATGTGGTCGGCCCACTCAATGTCCAGCACGCCGTGGTAGAGGTCTTCGGCGTCCTTCATCGGGAAGCGCTTGAGCACCAGCAGCACGCGGTTGGCCAGGCGCGACCAGAGGCACAGGCGGTAGGCGGTTTCCATGTCGGCCATGCCGCGCACAGCCGAGGTGTGCTCGCGGGCGTCCTCAAGGCCAAGCCCGACGGCTTCCTCGATCAGCAGGCCTTCGAGGCCCTTGGGGCAGGTGAGGAAGAGTTCAAAACGGTCCGACATGGGGCATTCCAGGCTTTTCAGCAATAAATGAACGGGCGACGCATCGCCGGCTCGGTTTTCAATCAAGCACTTTTCTTGAAGAGTGCTCGCGTGGCACGAATGTGCCGTCCCACCCCGGCTGCCGGGCCTTTGGGCCTGTAATGACGGGGCAGAGAAACAATTGGCTGTAACAAAAAGAAATATTCCGACCCTTCGTCGAATAATAACTGACTGCAACGGGCGGACATTCTCACTAAAGGATAAAACCCATCCTCTATGCAGGGTGCATCATAGCTGGCTTTGCCCGATAAAAGGGGCGAAAAACCATCCCAGCTTATCGCTATAGCATCGTTATCGTTACGTGCTTATGACAAAACGATCATTGAATCCATGTGACCTATTGGTTAGAACTCAACACAGGTTGGCGCCGTAACGACGCCGACACATCGGCTCGCCACGCCGGCAGTGAGCCCACCAACGGCAGAAAAACTCTGCCCGGTCTCGGACGAGGCCGAAGGATATCAAGACAGTCAACAAGTGAGGGAAACACCCTATGAGAAGACTTAAGCGTGATCCGTTGGAAAGAGCATTTTTACGCGGATATCAATACGGCGTTCATGGCAAATCCCGTGAGCTTTGCCCATTTACTCTACCGTCGGTACGCCAAGCCTGGATCAACGGCTGGCGAGAAGGACGCGGCGACAACTGGGACGGTATGACTGGCACTGCGGGAATCCACAGACTCAACGAACTTCACGCCGTCGGCTAATCAAGGGCAATTAATTCCGACACCACCTCTGGATTTATAACGACTTACCATGCACGCCCCATCCGGGCGGCGGGCTTCGGCCCAGGGGGCTCCTTTTCAGGAGCCCTTTTTAATGGATGGTTTTCAGTCTTTTGGCAATGCCGCGATGGCATCTACCGACTGGCGAATCAGCGCCGGGCCTTTGTAGATGAAGCCGGAATACAACTGCACCAGGCTTGCGCCCGCGGCAATCTTCTCGGCCGCATGCTTGCCTTCGGTAATACCGCCGACGGCGATGATCGGCAAGCGCCCGGCCAACTCCGCAGCCAGCACCTTGACGATATGGGTGCTCTTGTCACGCACCGGCGCCCCCGACAGGCCGCCCGCTTCGTCGCCATGGGCCAGGCCTTCGACGCCTACGCGGCTGAGGGTGGTGTTGGTCGCGATGACTGCGTCCATCCCCGAGTCCACCAGGGCCTGGGCCACCAGCACGGTTTCTTCGTCGCTCATGTCCGGCGCGATCTTGATCGCCAGCGGCACGCGCTTGCCATGACGCACGGCCAGGTCTTCCTGGCGCTGGCGCAAGGCTTCGAGCAGTTGCTTGAGGGAGTCGCCGAACTGCAGGCTGCGCAGGCCCGGGGTATTGGGCGAGCTGACGTTGACCGTGACATAGCTGGCGTGGGCGTAGACCTTGTCCAGGCAGATCAGGTAATCATCCACCGCACGCTCGACCGGCGTATCGAAGTTCTTGCCGATATTGATGCCCAGGATGCCCTTGTACTTCGCCGCCTGAACCCGCGACAGCAGGTGATCAACGCCCAGGTTGTTGAAACCCATGCGATTGATGATCGCCTCGGCTTCCGGCAGGCGGAAGATACGTGGCTTGGGGTTACCCGGCTGTGGACGTGGCGTCACGGTGCCGATTTCAACGAAACCGAAACCCAGCTGTGCAAACCCATCAATGGCCGCACCGTTCTTATCCAGGCCAGCCGCCAGGCCGACCGGGTTGGGGAAGTCGAGCCCCATCACCGAGACCGGCATTTTTGCCGGTGCCTTGCATACCAGGCCATTGAGCCCCAGGCGGCCACCGGCACCGATCAGGTCCAGGGACAGATCGTGGGAGGTTTCCGGGGAGAGTTTGAACAACAGCTGGCGGGCCAGGGTATACATGGGCGGGCTAGACTCGGATGGCGGCGAAAGGTGGCGGCGATTATAGCCGGGGTCACGGGTTGCGCGCGAGGCGCGAACCTCAATCGTCAGTAGCGGTGCGCTACCAACTGCTCGTAATACGCCCAGATTTTCTGGGCATATTGCATGCGCAACGCCTCACGCGCGGGCCCGGAACCCGGGCCTGCGTTGTAGGAGCCTACCGCCGTCCAGTTGTAGCCAAAGCGCTGGATGAACTCGGCGAGAATCGAAGCCCCTACCTCCACCGACAGGCAAGGCTCATTGAGCAACCGCTCCTCGGTAATACCTCGCTCGAGCAGGCGCGGCAAATGGCTGCTGTTGATCTGCATCAGGCCGATGTCCCGAGTGCCATTACGGTTCGTATCGTTTATCGCGTGCGCACGAAAGCCCGACTCCACCGCAGCGATCGCCTGCAGCAATTCGGGCTCGATGTTGTAGCGGCTGGCCGCCTCCTCCCAGCAATACGCCAGCGCCTGATTGCCGGTCATCATCACACCCAACACCAAGCCCTTGCTCCAGAACCTAGCCACGGCCTGCCACTCCATTGCGGGTATGGCCGCATGCCGAGCACACATGGTCCATACGGCCAGACGAGGGGCCCTCGATCGTCACCGGGCAAATGAAACGGTACCCCCGACCGTAAATCGTCTTGATAAACCCCTTGTCGGTGCCAAGGTACTTGCGCAGTGAATAAATGCAGCGTGTCAGCGACTCTTCGGCAACTTCCCCCTGCGGCCAGGCCAGCTCCAGCAAGCGATCCTTGGTCATCAACACGCCACCGGACATCAGCAACAACCGCAACACCAGCCCTTCCTTGGGCGGCAGCTGAACATCTGCGTCCTCACCGGTCAGGCGACCATCGTCGTGCAGGGTCCAACGCGCAAAAACCAGGGAAGTCGTCGTCCCTCCATCATCCATGACAGCCATGATTACCTCGGCATCCGACTACTGACATTGAAGTCCTCATTTGCATTACGGGTTCAAGTGCCCCTGCCACGACTATAAAAACCTGCCTCAAGGCTCACGTTAGGAAAAAGCGCAGACATCGCGCGTTTTTTTGGAACCACGCTGTAAGACGTTTCGCTACCCATCAACTTCAGGTAGCCAGGCGTGGTAAACCTCGTGCAACTCAACCCCCAACCGGTCTTCCAACTGCACCAACTCACCCAAGGCCAGTAATTGCCCGTTAACCCGAACCTCCACGCAATGGATTATCTCTGGCATCAAAGGCAACACCTTCCCGGGCGCAAACTTTGCCAGGCGCCGGCGGCTGATCAGTTGTTCCTGAAGAAGAATTTCCAGATGCATCGGGCTAACACCTTGTTCACGGTGAGACATCGCGCTCAGGCCGTACAAACGCACGTTGAACACGCTCGTATTGCGCTGCCGTCAAAGGCGGTGGCCCTGCCCCCCCACCCGGCCCCAGCGTCTCACTGCCCACGGCCCTGGCCTGAATCACAAACAGACGCACTTGATCCGGGCGAGTAGTCGCCCGCCGTTCTGCCTCTCGTTGAAACGCGCCCAACCACAAACGCCTGCCCTGGGGCACACGCACCACACTGTTGACCCCCACCTGCCCCACCGCGGTATTTTTTTCACGCCGCCCCTTCTCACTCATCTGGCGCCCTTCCTCAATCTCAAGGCGCATTTCGATCTGGTTAGCTTCTGAAAAACGCGGCAGTACGCTGACCTGAGTGCCATAGCGCACAGGTTTCCAGTCAGTTCGGTTGTTTCCGGGGGGCGGTAGATAAAAGGTATGGCTATCCTGAAACACCGCCGGGACGTTCTCCTGAGTGAGAATCACGGGCAGTGCCACCACCTTCGCCCGTCGACGACGCTCCAATGCACCGATCCTGGCCATCACGCGGTTGTCATCCTGAGGCGCAAGGATTCGCGTGGTCGACATCCGGGCGTCTTCATCCCTGCCCAGGCCCAGTTTTTCCAGCTCGTCACGCTCAACATCCACCAGCCATAACGACACTTCGATCGATCGCTTGGGTATGTCGAGTTCAGCCACCAGTTTCTGGATGAAGGTCACCTGGGCCGGCTTGCCCTTGATCAGCAGGCTGTTGCTGTCCGGGTAGGCGATCACACCAAGGCTCTTGTCGGCCAGCAACCCCTTGTGCTCGCTGGCCAGCAGGGTCTCGATCATCGACGCCATTCCCGGCACGGTAACCGGGTTGTCGCGCGCGCCGTACTGACGGTCCGCCACATCGGTGTTAAGCACCTGAACCACACCAAAGGCCTGCGCGCCCACACGCAAGTCGGCTCTTTGCCGATCCATCAATTGGGCCAGGCGCATCACCTGGTCGACGTAGTTAGGTGGGCCGGACACATAAAATGTGCGTGCCCCACTTTCACGCAGGGGATGGCGTGACTCATCGATACCCGAGCGGCGCATAAGGCCACGCAACTTGTCGACCGTAATATGCCGCAAGGTCACCGCAGAGCTCTTTGCCTCGTCAGCATCGTAGATATGCAGCGCTTGCCCGTCGCTGTACCAGATCAACCCCTGCTCTTGCGCAAGCGCCTCCAACGCCTGTTGCGGCGCATCGAAATCCAGTGCGGTGCTCAGACGTTTGCGCGCCACCGCCTGGCTGACAACGATGGGCACCCCCAGCGGCTCCGACAGCGCAGTGAACACGGTATACAGGCTTTCATCCCGAACCTGGTGAAGCTCGGCCCAAGCCAGCGCACTTCCCAACCACAGGCCGGCAAACCACAACCAACGGTGAAACCGGAGACGGAGCATCGTTACAAGGGATTCGGCGTGCACCGTGAGGGTTCCTGGGCAGTCTGGCAGTAAGAGAGCGGCCATACTGAAAGCCCGCCCGGTTTCAATCTTGATGGAAAGCTGACGGCCAGCCGCGCCTCACCGCCCGTGGCATGTGCCTTGCTACGAACTCTGCATGAGAGCACGCGCCAACGGCGGAGCGCGCTACGGACAAAGGCGTCGTTACCCGCATTGGCTTACATCGCCATCTGAGGGAACGACGCTTTTTTTTGAAAGAAAAGGTAGGTGTTGATGAACGATTCGGTCGGCAACAGCCCGATGAACGACCCGCTGGCCTGGGTCAACGGCAGTGATGCCCCTGAAAAGAGCAGCCTTGACCTGGGTTTCATGGCCCTGAGCGACTGCGCCTCGGTGGTCGTAGCGGCCACCCAGGGCTTCGCTCAACCCTACGGCCTGACCCTGAACCTCAAGCGCCAATCGTCCTGGGCCAACCTGCGCGACAAACTGGTCAGCGGCGAACTGGACGCCGCCCACAGCCTGTACGGGCTGATCTATGCCGTGCACCTGGGCATCGGCGGAGTCGCGCCCACCGACATGGCCGTGCTGATGGGGCTCAACCAGAACGGCCAGAGCATCAACCTGTCCCACAGCTTGCAGCGACAAGGGGTGATCACTCCTGAGGCGCTCGACCGCCACGTGCACCAAAGCCGAACAAAACTGACCTTCGCGCAGACCTTTCCCACAGGTACTCACGCCATGTGGCTGTATTACTGGCTGGCGAGCCAAGGTATTCACCCCTTGCAGGATGTGGACAGTGTGGTGGTCCCGCCACCGCAAATGGTTGCGCACCTGCAAGCCGGACGCATTGACGGGTTTTGCGTCGGCGAGCCCTGGTGCGCCAGCGCAGTCAAGCAAAACCAGGGGTTTACCTTGGCGACAAGCCAGGCGATCTGGCCGGATCACCCGGAAAAGGTCCTCGGATGCACCCGGACGTTCGTCGACCAGTACCCCAATACTGCGCGCGTGCTGGTGATGGCGATCCTGGAGGCCAGCCGGTTTATCGAAGAAAGCACCGAAAACCGCCGTTCCACCGCGCAATTGCTCAGTGGTCGCGAGTACCTCGACGCCCCGCTCGACTGCATCGAACCGCGCCTGCTGGGCGCCTATGACGATGGCCTGGGCAACCAGTGGCAGGATCCCCACGCCCTGCGTTTTTTCGCCGGTGGCGAGGTGAACCTGCCTTACCTCTCCGATGGCATGTGGTTCATGACCCAGTTCCGGCGTTGGGGCCTGTTGCGCGAGGACCCCGACTACCTCGGCGTTGCCCGCCAGGTGCAGCAACTGGCGCTGTATCGTCAGGCGGCAGGTGCGCTGGGGATCCCGGTAAAGGCCCTGGACATGCGCAGCAGCCAGCTGATCGACGGCAAGATCTGGGACGGTTCCAACCCAACCGAATACGCCCGCAGCTTCCGCCTGCATGCCCTGGCCAATGATTCCAACCGCCAGGCCTGGCGTTGACAGGAGAATCTCCATGCTGCGAATCCTGTTGATCAATGACACCCCGCGCAAGGTCGGCCGCCTCAGGTCGGCGCTGATCGAGGCCGGTTTTGATGTCATCGATGAGTCCGGCCTGACCATCGACCTGCCCGCACGCGTCGAAACGGTGCGCCCGGACGTGATCCTGATCGATACCGAGTCACCGGGCCGTGATGTGATGGAGCAGGTGGTATTGGTCAGCCGAGACCAACCCCGGCCCATCGTGATGTTTACCGACGAACATGACCCGAACGTAATGCGCCAGGCGATCAAGTCCGGCGTCAGCGCCTACATCGTCGAAGGCATCCAGGCCCAGCGCCTGCAGCCGATCCTCGATGTGGCCATGGCGCGCTTCGAAAGCGACCAGGCCTTGCGCGCGCAGCTCCAGGCACGTGACCAGCAATTGGCCGAGCGCAAGCGTATCGAGCTGGCAAAGGGCATGCTGATGAAAATGAAGGCCTGCAACGAAGAAGAGGCCTACACCCTGATGCGTCGCCAGGCCATGAGCCGCCAGCAGAAACTGATCCAAGTGGCGGAGCAGATTATCGCCATGAGCGAGCTGCTCGGCTGATTTGGCTCAGCTCTTGCTAAGTATTCCGCACAGGTAGCCAACGGCGGTTGCCCCTCCACGACAAAGACGTCGCACACCCGGTTTGCCCTCGCGAACCCGGTGGCGGCGTTTTTTCGTTTTGGCCTTCTTACAAGACTCCCAACCGTTGAGGTGCGTGATGAAATCAAGCTTCTGGAAATCCGGGCACACCCCGACCCTGTTTGCCGCGTTCCTGTATTTCGACCTGAGCTTCATGGTCTGGTACCTGCTAGGCCCACTGGCGGTACAGATTGCCGCCGACCTGCACCTGACCACCCAACAACGCGGCCTGGTGGTGGCGACACCGATCCTGGCGGGCGCGGTGCTGCGCTTCCTGATGGGCATGCTGGCGGACAAGCTGTCGCCCAAGACCGCCGGGCTGATCGGCCAGGTGATTGTGATCTGTGCCCTGTTCGGCGCCTGGAAACTGGGCATCCATAGCTACGAACAAGCGCTGCTGCTGGGACTGTTCCTCGGTATGGCCGGTGCATCCTTTGCTGTCGCGTTGCCGCTGGCCTCCCAATGGTACCCGGCCGAACACCAGGGCAAGGCCATGGGCATCGCCGGTGCGGGCAATTCAGGCACGGTGTTCGCCGCGTTGCTGGCGCCTGTGTTGGCGGCCGCGTTTGGCTGGAGCAACGTGTTCGGCTTCGCTCTGATTCCGCTGGTGCTGACGCTGATCGTGTTTGCCTGGTTGGCGCGCAATGCCCCTGAACGGCCAAAAGCCAAATCCATGGCCGACTACTTAAAGGCCCTGGGCGACCGTGACAGCTGGTGGTTCATGTTTTTCTACAGCGTGACCTTCGGCGGCTTTATCGGCCTGGCGAGCGCCCTGCCCGGTTACTTCAACGACCAGTACGGCCTGAGCCCGGTGACCGCGGGGTACTACACCGCCGCCTGCGTGTTCGGCGGCAGCCTGATGCGCCCACTGGGCGGTGCGCTGGCGGACCGCTTCGGCGGGATTCGTACGTTGCTGGGCATGTACAGCGTGGCAGCAATCTGCATCGCGGCGGTGGGTTTCAACCTGCCAAGCTCTTATGCGGCGCTGGCGCTGTTTGTCTGCACCATGCTTGGCCTGGGCGCCGGTAACGGTGCGGTGTTCCAACTGGTGCCGCAGCGTTTCCGCCGTGAGATCGGCGTGATGACCGGCCTGATCGGCATGGCCGGCGGCATTGGAGGTTTCGCCCTGGCAGCTGGCATGGGCGCGATCAAGCAAAGCACCGGCAGCTATCAGATGGCGCTGTGGCTGTTCGCGAGCCTGGGTGTATTGGCCTGGTTCGGCCTGCATGGCGTTAAACGTCGCTGGAGAACCACCTGGGGCTCGGCCGCCGTGACGGCTGCACGGGTCTGATGAGCCTGCAACTGAGCATCGCTCAGGCCAGTGCCATCGGCCCTCGGGCACAAAACCAGGACGCACTGCGGGTGGTGACACCCGTGGCCGAACTGGCGGCGAGCAAAGGCTACTTGTGCGCCATCGCCGATGGAGTGAGTCAGTGCGCCGACGGCGGCCTGGCCGCGCGCTCGACCTTGCAGGCGCTGGCCCTGGATTACTACGCCACGCCGCAGACCTGGAGCGTGGCCCAGGCCCTGGAACGCTTGCTGTCGGCCCAGAATCGCTGGCTGCAGGCCAATGGCGGTGGCCAGCCGTTGCTGACCACCCTGAGCGCCCTGGTGTTTCGCGGCCAGCGCTTCACCCTCGCGCATGTCGGCGATTGCCGGGCGTATCGCTGGCTGGATGGCGAATTGCAGCGCCTCAGTGAGGATCACGTATGGGAGCAGCCGGGCATGGAGCATGTGCTCAAGCGTGCCCTCGGCCTGGATCAACACCTGGTAGTGGATTTTCTCGACGGCCAGTTGCGCGAAGGCGAATGTTTCCTGCTGCTCAGTGATGGCGTGTGGGCAACCCTGGGTGATCACAGCATCCGTTCGATTCTGCGCGAGCAAACCGACCTGGATCTGGCGGTCAACACCCTGGTGAACGCCGCGCACCTGGCGGGTAGCCAGGACAATGCCAGCGCCCTGCTCGTGCGTATCGACACCCTCGGCGCGGCGACCCTCGGCGACGCCCTGGTGCAGTTGCAGCAATGGCCGCTGCCACCGCCGTTGAAAGCCGGGCAACACTTTGAAGGCTGGCAGGTGCAAGGCGTATTGGCGCAAAGCCGACAGTCGTTACTGTACCGGGTGCGGGATGCACAGCAGCAACCCTGGCTGCTGAAAACCCTGCCGCTGAGCCGCGATGATGACACCGATGCCGGCCAGGCCTTGCTCGCGGAAGAATGGTTTCTAAGACGCGTCGCCGGCCGGGCGTTTCCTGAAGTCCATGCCGCCAGCGGACGCCAGCATCTGTACTACGTGATGCGCGAATACCCCGGCCAGACCCTGGCCGAACTGTTCCAGCAGCACGGCCCATTGCCTCTGGCGCAATGGCAGTCGATCGCCGAGCGCTTGCTGCGGGCGGTGGGCATGTTGCACCGGCGGCAGATCCTGCACCGCGATATCAAGCCGGAAAACCTGCTACTGGGGGATGACGGCGAACTGCGTGTGTTGGATTTCGGCCTGGCGTACTGCCCGGGCCTGTCGGAAGACCGCGTCCATGCATTGCCCGGCACACCAAGCTTTATCGCGCCCGAGGCGTTCAATGGCGACCGGCCTACGGCCCAACAGGATTTATACAGTGCCGGTGTCAGCCTGTATTACCTGCTGACCGGGCACTACCCCTACGGTGAAATCGAAGCCTTCCAACGGCCCCGGTTCAACCAGCCCTTCAGCGCCAGCCGCTACCGCCCCGATCTGCCGGATTGGCTACCCCTCAGCCTGGACCGGGCAGTGGCGGCTCAACCTGCGCATCGTTACGAAACCGCCGAAGAATGGTTGCGTGTGCTGGAACAGGCGGACCGGCAGGAACTGAGCATTCGCCCCAAGCCCTTGCTGGAGCGTGAACCCTTGAAGGTCTGGCGCACTCTGGGACTGCTGTCGATGTTGATCAATCTAGTGCTGTTGTACTCACTCTTTCACCGCTGACGTCATCCCTGGACGAGGAAAAATCCATGAGCGCAAAAGTCTGGTTGGTGGGCGCGGGTCCCGGTGACCCGGAACTGTTGACCCTCAAGGCCGTACGCGCCCTGCGTGAGGCGCATGTGGTGCTGATCGATGACCTGGTCAACCCGGCGGTACTGGAACACTGCGTTGAAGCACGGGTGATCACCGTGGGTAAACGCGGTGGCTGTCGCTCGACACCGCAGGACTTTATCCATCGCCTGATGCTGCGCTATGCGCGCCAGGGCAAATGCGTGGTGCGGCTCAAGGGCGGCGACCCGTGCATTTTCGGGCGTGGCGGTGAGGAAGCCATGTGGCTGCGTGAACGGGGCGTCGAGGTGGAGTTGGTCAACGGGATCACGGCGGGCCTGGCGGGCGCGACAAATTGCGCGGTTCCGCTGACGCTGCGCGGGGTGAGCCGTGGCGTGACCCTGGTGACGGCGCACACCCAGGACGACAGCAGCTTGAATTGGCGAGCCCTGGCAGAGGGTGGCACGACCTTGGTGGTGTACATGGGCGTGGCGAAGCTTGAGGAGATTCGCCAGCAATTGCTGGACGGCGGGATGGCAGCGGATATGCCGGTGGCGATGATCGAAAACGCATCACTACCACAACAACGGGAATGCCGCAGCGAGTTGTCACGGATGTATGCAGATGCGCAGGTATTTGCCTTGAAGAGCCCGGCCATCCTGGTGATTGGCCATGTGGCAGCCCCTGGGCAAGTCGCTTGCCTTACACAAGCCGCCAGCGCCTGAAGCAAATTCCAGGCGAAAAAAAGCCCGGCCTGAGCCGGGCTTTTTTCTACCACTCAGTAATTACTGAGCTGTAGCTTCTACCGACGCTTCTACACGACGGTTGATGGCACGACCAGCTTCAGTTGCGTTGTCAGCAACTGGGCGGGACTCACCGTAACCTACTGCGGTGATACGGCTAGGAGCAACGCCGTCTTTAACCAGGACTTGCTTAACAGCGTCAGCACGACGCTGGGACAGCTTCTGGTTGTAAGCGTCTGGACCTACGGAGTCAGTGTGACCAGCAACTTCTACGTTGGTAGCTGGGTACTGAGCCATGAAGTCGGCCAGGTTTTTCACGTCGCCGTAGCTGTTAGGCTTAACAACCGACTTGTCGAAGTCGAACTTGACGTCCAGCTCAACACGAACAACCTGAGCAACTGGAGCTTCTGGCTCTGGAGTTGGCTCTGGAGCTGGTGCTGGGGTAGGAGCTGGAGCAACTGCGCCAGCGTTACCGCCGAAGTTTACGCCCAGGCCGACCAGTGCGGAGTAGTCCCACTTGCCGTTGTCCAGACCGTAGTCAGCTTCAACACCGGCACGTGCGTACAGGTTGTTGGTGAAGTAGTACTTCACGCCAGTACCAACGGTAGCGAAAGTAGTCTGGTCGCGACCGCTGTGGCCGTCAGCCTGAACGTTGGTACGGCTCTGGTGACCGAAACCGCCTTCTACGTATGGACGCAGGCTGTCTACGCCAGCTTGACCGAAGTGATACTGGGCAACCAGGCTGCCGGTATCGCCTTTGATCTTCTGGTTACCAGTACCGTCGTTCGAACGGGTGTGGTTGGTCTTGTCGTAGGACAGGTTCAAGGACAGGTCGTCGGTCAGGAAGTAACCGATGCGAGCGCCAGGATTGAAGCCGTCTTCGATGTGCTTGACGCTATCGTTGTACTGCTTCTTGTAGAACAGCTCGCCTTCAACTGCGCCTTGGCCTTGTGCCAGAACGCCGAAAGAAGTAGCGGCAATAAGAGAACCAATGGCCAAGCCCAAGGTGTTTTTCAGTTTCATCCGTTAAATCCCCATCTGGTGATTGTAAAGCAGTCCCACAAACCGGGGGACAACTCGGCGACAAGTCTAACAGAACTTGCCTACACGTAAGAGATATTTGCCACGCACTAAGTTTCAGTCTCGCCCGCAAATTTCTCACGTAATTTATCAAGAGCACGCTTGTAACGCATTTTTGTAGCACTCAAACCCATGTGCATGATGTCAGCGATTTCCTGAAACTCCAGCTCTGCGACAAATCGTAGCACCAGAATTTCCCGGTCAATCGGGTTCACATACACCAACCAGCGATCAAGTCCGCCCTTCTCCTCGGGTGCCGGCGCCTTCTCTTCAGACGCCTCCTCAAGGGGGTCAAGACTCAAGGCGTCCATCAAGCGACGCTTTCGCCGTTCCTTCCGATACTGCGTGATGCACTCGTTGTACGTGATGCTGTACAGCCATGTCTTGAACTTCGATTTGCCTTCGAAGTTCTTCAGGCCGTACAACACCTTGAGCATCACTTCCTGACAGACATCATCCGCATCTCTATCGTTCCCCAAATACCTTGAACAAACGTTGAACAAAGTGCGTTGATATCTGCGCATCAATTCTTCGTACGCGCGAGTGACGTGAAACAGCTCCGTGTGCGAACGCGCGACCAGCTCCTCATCAGAGAGCTCACGGGGGTCATAGCGCGTGGACAGCGTTTGGGCTTTATTCAAAACAAGTCGTGCCGACAGTCAGGTCAATGTCCGCCACAGCCCGATCACCCAGGCTCGCGGCGGCGTACATTAGCAGGGTTTGCCGGGTTAGCGGCTATTGACCTGCTGCTCCAGGAGAATCCGGTTGGACAGCGACACCAGGTCGCCGTCATCGGTCAGCACCGTCGTCTTGACCGTGCCGATCTCCTCGATTTGCCCTTCAACCTCGCCCACACGCACCTGTTGGCCCACCTGGTACAACTCACGCACATAGATTCCCGCAAGAATCTGACCGGCAATTTCCCGGCTTCCCAAGCCCATGGCCAGCGCAACGGCCAGACCAACGGTAATCAAAACGATCACAATCACGTGGTTGAGCAGGTCAGTCTTGACCTCCAACTGGCTGATCGCGACCGAAATACTGATGATAATCACCAGGCCCTGGGCAATCCGCCCCAGGCCAGCAGCATAGTCCAAACCCACGCCTTCGGCGGCGCCGCGCACCAGCCCATTGGCCAGTTGCGCCAGCAAAACACCTACCAGCAGCACCAGCGCGCCGCCGAAAACCTTCGGCAAGTACAGCGCCAGCATGTCGAGCGTAGCTGAAACTCGCTCAAGTCCAAGGGATTGAGCCGCAGAAACCAGGAAAATCAGCAAAACAAACCAATAAACGATCTTGCCGATCAACGTCGAGATGGGTACCTGCAGCCCGGCACGCCCCAACAGTTTGGTCAGACCGGTGCCTGCCATCAGGCGGTCGAGGCCCAGTTTCGCGAGCAGTTTGGACAGCAGGGTGTCGAGCAGCTTGGCCACGACAAAGCCCAGCAACACCAGCACCAGGGCACCAAACAGGTTGGGAATGAAATTCGCCACCTTGGTCCACAATGCGGTCATCGCGGTGACCAGGCTCTGGGTCCAGAGATCAAGTTCCATATTCAATCAGCCTTATCAGCAGTGCGAGCAAGAGGTTTATCACGGGAAACCGGTGAGACATGGGCCGAACCGTTGTTCAGGGCCATCATCAACGCCGGCACCCAGCGCCCGAGCAGACCGAACAGATCACCCGCGCCCACCTGACGGTTGGCGGTTTTCAGCACGCGGCCCAGGCAGGCATCGTCGTCGCGGTTGGACGGCGAGGCATTGAGCATGTCACGCAAAGACTGTTCGAACGGATCGTGCATAAGGACCTCTCGCAAGTGATTTAAAAGACGAGGGTAAATTTCTTGGGGTCACATAGGACCCTTCCTACGTTCAGGTCATATTCAGGTCAAACCCAGCGCAATCGTCGAAAAAGCCACCATTGCCCAAGCGCCACCGAGACCATCAACAGGCACGCAATCATGAATCCATAGGGGCTGGCAGAGAACGGAATCCCACCCACATTGATACCCAGCAGGCCGGTGAGAAAACTCATCGGCAGGAAGATTCCGGTGATGATCCCGAAGCGGTACATGGTGCGGTTCATGCGCACGCTCAAACGCCGGTCTTCGGCCTCCAGCACAAGCCCCACGCGCTCTCGGGTCAATTCAAGCTCTTCCAGATAACGGGTGAGGCTGTTGTTCAATTCGTTCCAATAGTCGGCATCGTCGTCACAGAACCACGGCAGTTTGATCCGCGTGAGCTGGGCAAAAATATCCCGCTGCGGCGCGAGGAATCGCTTCAGCCCGGCTGCCCGTCGACGGATCTGCAGGACGCTGCCATGTTCCGGGGTATACCGTTCGTCGGTATCGAGTTTTTCTTCCTCTACGTCGACGATTTCAGACAGGTCACTGACCAGATCCTGCACTTTATTAGTCAGGTACTGAGCCATATAAAGGATGAGTTCAGAGGCCGTCTTCGGTCCCTTGCCATCCGCCAGCTGCACCAGCAACTCATCCGTGGCGCGCAACGGACGCAACCGCAGGGAAATCACACGGTTGGCCGCGGCGAAAATCCGCACCGAAACCATGTCCTCCGGTTCGGCACCGGGGTTGAGGTTGACCCCACGCAAGAACAGCAGCAATTGCGAGTCCGGCAACGGCAACAGGCGCGGGCGGGTGTTCTCCTCCAGCAAGAGGTCACAGGCGAACTCGCTCAAGCCACTGGATTTGCGCAGCCAGGTCTGGGTCTGCGGATGACTGCGATCCCAATGCAGCCACAGGCTTTCCTGGGACTGCAGTTGCAAGTTGTCGAGCTCTGTCCGGGCAATCGAACGCGCACCGCCTTTACCGTCCAGCACCAGGGCATGTACAAGCCCCCATTGCGCGTTTTCTTCCTCGAACATCCTCACCCCGTCGCTTACAGCAGTTTATTCAGGCATTTTCAGTGGGCTGGGCGACACAATCACGCCGTTATTGTCGGCGTAGATGTACTCACCCGGGCGGAACGTCACGCCTGCAAAGGTGACCACCACGTTCAGATCGCCAATACCACGCTTGTCGGTCTTCATCGGGTGACTTGCCAGGGCCTGCACGCCAAGGTCGGTCTGGGCGATGACATCCACATCACGAATGCAGCCGTAGATCACCAGCCCTTCCCAGCCGTTTTTCGCAGCTTTTTCGGCGATCATGTCGCCCAGCAGCGCACGGCGCAGGGATCCTCCACCGTCGACCACCAGCACCTTGCCAGCACCAGGCTGGTCGGCTTGTTCCTTGACCAGGGAGTTATCTTCGAAGCATTTGATGGTGACAATCTCACCGCCGAAGGAGTCTCGGCCGCCGAAGTTGCTGAACATCGGCTCGAGCACCTGCACCAGCTCCGGGTAGGCGTCGCACAGGTCGGGGGTCACATAATGGTTCATTGAACAATTCCTTTCCGTCAAAGAGGTGTCTTTCGAAAGAAGCGCCAGCCCAAGCAGGTGCGAAACATCCCATCCACTTCGTCGCAACGCAATAGCCACTGCGCGACTGAATATGACCAGAAGCGTTTAACGCGTCATATCTTAGCCGCAACCACACACGAGTGAAACGCCCTTGGCAGAGCCCTGCCCTCAAACAGTGGCCAACACCTCGGGCTGCACGCCGAACAATGGGGCGAGCGGGTCCTTCAGCCATTGCGCCACCAGTGGCCACACTTCAGCCTGTGCGGCTTTGCTGACGAGCATTTCAACGTGCCCGAAATCCTCGGTAAACCCTTGCTGACGGCCGAGGCACAAGTATTGACGGTGCTCGGAACCGACCTGCTCGAACAGCTTGCGACAGGCCCAGTCGGGGTCCTGACGATCGCCGGCAGCACTGACCGACAGCAACGGCACGTCGACCTCCGCCAGGCCTTTCCACCAGTCGTTCTTGCCTTCGCCAAAGCGGCCAAACAGGCCATTCCAGCGCATGGCTTCGATCATCACGCCTGCCGGCTCGTCCTCCGGGCCACGCTTGAGGCGCGAGCCGGAGACTTCGCCGAAGCGTTTCAAGAGCAAGCGCCCCGTCCATTCCACCGGTGGCAGCTTCAACGGCCAGTGGGTGCGGCTGACCTGGCAGCCAAACAACGCCACCGAAGCCACGGCTGGCGCGCCAAGGTGCCGCCCGCCAAGCGCCGCCGCCAGACTGGTGCCACCCAGGGAATGACCGATCCAGTGAGGAACCTGCCCGCTTTGCTCGCGCACGAACGCGCCAATGGCCGGCAAGTCGTAGCGCGCATAGTCAGCGACGCGGTTGCGTGCGTAGTCATGATTGCGCTTGGACAAACCATGACCACGCATTTCCGGGATCCACACATCAAATCCCTGGCGTGCCAGGTAAGCGCCCAGGCCGATGCCTTTGGGCGAATACCAGAAGCGGCGATTGGAAAAACTGCCATGCAATAAAATAACCGCAATGCCCCGGTTTTCCGGGACATCGGCCAGGCCCAAACGGGTAACTGCCAGCTCGACGGTGCCGTCGGGGCTGTTACCGGGCTTGAGGCGGTACACGTCTTCACTCAGGTCGCCACGACGCTCAGCGCTGATCAGGGCGACGGGAAACAGGTTGCTGCTGCTTTGCATAATGCTCTTGCACAAAAAAGGGCGGCGTCCGGAAGGAGTTCCGCCCTGCACAGATAAGAATGCCGGTCACCCTCATCGGGTGACCGGCACTTTTGACATGACGATCTTAGGCGGACGCCTGGCCTTCCGCCAGGAAGAACCAGGTTTCCAACACGGAATCAGGGTTCAACGAGACGCTTTCGATGCCCTGCTCCATCAGCCATTTGGCCAGGTCAGGGTGGTCGGAAGGACCTTGGCCGCAGATGCCGATGTACTTGCCGGCCTTGTTACAGGCCTGGATGGCGTTGGCCAGCAGCTTCTTGACCGCAGGATTTCGCTCGTCGAACAGATGGGCGATGATTCCGGAGTCGCGGTCCAGGCCCAGGGTCAGCTGGGTCAGGTCGTTGGAACCGATGGAGAAACCGTCGAAGAACTCGAGGAACTCTTCGGCCAGGATGGCGTTGGACGGCAATTCGCACATCATGATCACGCGCAGGCCGTTTTCGCCACGGGACAGGCCGTTTTCTGCCAGCAGGTCGACCACTTGGCTCGCTTCGCCCAAGGTGCGCACGAACGGCACCATGATCTCGACGTTGGTCAGGCCCATTTCGTTGCGCACGCGCTTGAGGGCGCGGCACTCGAGCTCGAAGCAGTCACGGAACGCTTCGCTGATATAACGCGAGGCGCCACGGAAGCCCAGCATCGGGTTTTCTTCTTCCGGTTCGTAGAGCTTGCCGCCGATCAGGTTGGCGTATTCGTTGGACTTGAAGTCCGACAGGCGCACGATGACCTTTTTCGGGTAGAACGCCGCCGCCAGGGTGCTGATGCCTTCCACCAGCTTCTCGACGTAGAAGCCCACCGGGTCGTTGTAGCCGGCGATGCGCTTGTCGACGCTTTCCTTGATGTCCAGCGGCAGGCCGTCGTAGTTCAACAGGGCCTTGGGGTGCACGCCGATCATACGGTTGATGATGAACTCCAGGCGGGCCAGGCCCACACCGGCGTTCGGCAACTGTGCGAAGTCGAAGGCACGGTCCGGGTTGCCGACGTTCATCATGATCTTGAACGGCAGGTCCGGCATGGCGTCGATGGAGTTCTGCTTGATGTCGAAGCCCAGTTCACCTTCGAAGATGAAGCCGGTATCGCCTTCGGCGCAGGACACGGTCACGCCCTGGCCGTCTTTGAGCAGCTGGGTGGCGTTGCCGCAACCGACTACCGCAGGAATCCCCAGCTCACGGGCGATGATCGCTGCGTGGCAGGTACGCCCGCCACGGTTGGTGACGATGGCGCTGGCGCGCTTCATTACCGGTTCCCAGTCCGGGTCGGTCATGTCGGAGACCAGTACGTCGCCCGGCTGGACCTTGTCCATTTCGGACACGTCCTTGATGATCCGCACCTTGCCGGCGCCGATGCGCTGGCCGATGGCACGGCCTTCCACCAGCACGGTGCCGGTTTCTTTGAGCAGGTAGCGTTCCATGACATTGGCCGAGGTGCGGCTTTTCACGGTTTCCGGACGGGCCTGCACGATGTACAGCTTGCCGTCGTCACCGTCCTTGGCCCACTCGATGTCCATCGGGCACTTGTAGTGCTTTTCGATGATCATCGCTTGTTTGGCCAGCTCGCTGACTTCAGCGTCGGTCAGGCAGAAACGCGCACGTTCGGCCTTGTCGACTTCAACGGTTTTCACGGAACGACCGGCCTTGGCCTCGTCGCCGTAGATCATCTTGATGGCCTTGCTGCCCAGGTTACGGCGCAGGATGGCCGGGCGACCCGCTTCGAGGGTGCCCTTGTGTACGTAGAATTCGTCGGGGTTGACCGCGCCCTGTACGACGGTTTCACCCAGGCCGTAGGCGCCGGTGATGAACACCACGTCACGGAAGCCCGATTCGGTATCGAGGGTGAACATCACGCCGGCCGTGCCGGTTTCCGAACGCACCATGCGCTGTACACCGGCAGACAAGGCCACCAGCTTGTGGTCGAAACCCTGGTGAACACGGTAGGAAATGGCGCGATCGTTGAACAGCGAGGCGAACACTTCCTTGGCGGCGCGAATGACGTTTTCCACGCCGCGGATGTTCAGGAAGGTCTCTTGCTGGCCGGCGAAGGAGGCGTCCGGCAAGTCTTCGGCGGTAGCCGAGGAACGCACGGCGACAGCCATGTCCGGGTTGCCGGCCGACAGGGTGGCGAAGGCGGTACGGATCTCTTCGTTGAGCTTCTCGGGGAACTCGGCTTCCATGATCCATTGGCGGATCTGGGCACCGGTCTTGGCCAGGGCGTTGACGTCATCGACATCCAGGGCGTCCAGCGCGGCGTGGATCTGAGCGTTGAGGCCACTCAGTTCGAGGAAATCGCGGTAAGCCTGGGCCGTGGTGGCGAAACCACCGGGCACCGACACGCCAGCGCCTGCAAGATTACTGATCATCTCGCCGAGGGATGCGTTCTTGCCCCCTACGTGCTCTACATCATGGACGCCGAGCTTATCGAGGGAAACTACGTACTCTACCAAGGTGATCTCTCCACTTTCTGTGTTGGAAAAGCTCAGGACGCCGGCTGCTCAATAGGAGCTGTCGCCAGCGCTTGTGGCCTGGACCTGGAAAATAAGTGAGAATGCGGCCCACCGCGGGACGGCAAAATCGCGCCTATCATATCCAAGATTCGCCATCAGCTTAAGGCCCAGGGCTCAAATGAAACGATCTGCTTTCTTTATCTCCGACGGCACCGGCATCACAGCCGAAACACTGGGCCAGAGCCTGCTCGCGCAGTTCGAAAACATTACCTTCGCCAAATTCACGCGGCCGTACATCGACAGCGTGGATAAAGCGCGGGCCATGGTACAACAAATCAATCTGGCGGCTGAAAAAGACGGTTTTCGGCCGATCATTTTCGACACCATCGTCAATCAAGACATCCGTGAGATTCTCGCAACGTCGAATGGTTTCATGATCGATATTTTCTCGACCTTCCTGGCGCCATTGGAGCAGGAGTTGAGCGAACACTCCTCGTATTCGGTCGGAAAGTCCCATTCCATTGGGCATAACTCCAACTACATGGAGCGTATCGAGGCGGTGAACTTCGCCCTCGACAACGACGACGGCGCCCGTACCCATTACTACGACAAGGCTGACCTGATCCTGGTGGGCGTGTCGCGCTGCGGCAAAACGCCCACCTGTCTGTACATGGCCATGCAATTCGGCATCCGTGCGGCCAACTACCCGCTGACTGAAGACGACATGGAGCACCTGACGCTCCCGGCGGCCCTGCGCGCGCATTCGCACAAGCTGTTCGGGCTGACCATCGACCCGGACCGGCTGACGGCGATCCGCAATGAGCGCAAGCCCAACAGTCGCTATTCGAGCTATGCCCAGTGTGAGTTCGAAGTGCGCGAGGTAGAAAATCTGTTCCGTCGCGAGAATATTGCGCACATCAATTCCACGCATTTCTCGGTGGAAGAGATTTCGGCGAAGATTCTGGTGGAAAAAGGCGTGGAGCGGCGCTTCAAATAACGCCTTGAGACGCTGTTGCACCGTGGCGAGCGGGCTCGCCACAACAAACCCTGCTACAACTGGAAGCGTCCCCCGCCCTGCCCCAGCGCCGTGGCCAGCGCATCAAACCCCGCCCGCAATAACTGATCATCCCCCGACGTATTGCAGATACTCGCCCGGATAAACTGCGGCACCGCCGTCTGCCCCACGGCAAACGCCTCGGCGGTGGCGATCAGGTAATTGTTCTGCTTGAGCTCGGCCTCGATCTCCGACGCCCGCCACGGCTCCGGCACTTCTATCCAGAAGTGCGGACTGTTGAGGTGAGTGCGGTACTCCAGGCCCGTCAGCAGGTCGCGGACCAGGGCCTTGCGGCGGCTGATCTCGTTGATCTGCTGGCGCAGCAGGTATTCCGCCGTGCCGTTCTCGATCCACTGGGTCGCGAGCTCGAGGGTGACGGGGGTAGCCATCCAGCAGGTCGAACGCAGGGCCGCCGAAATACGGCTGACCAGCGCGGGCGGCGCATGCACATAGCCCACACGCAGCCCGGCGGATACCGCCTTGCTCAGGCTGCTGATCAGAATCGTACGCTCAGGGGCGAAATGGCTGAGGGGCGGCGGCCGATCCTCCACCAGTACGCCGTGGGCTTCGTCCTCAAGAATCAGCAGATTGTGTTCGCGACAGACTTTGACCAACGCTTCGCGACGCGCCACCGAGAGCACAGCGGTGGTGGGGTTCTGGATGGTCGGCGTGCAGTACAGCGCTGAAATCCGGTGATTACGACAGACTTCGTCCAGCGCGCTCGGCAGCACACCTTCCTCGTCCATCTCCAGCCCGATCAAGCGAATACCGAGCATGCGGGCGGCAGTGATCAGGCCGGGGTATGTGAGTTGCTCAGTCACGACGGTATCGCCGGCCCGTAACAGCGCCATCATCGAGCAGAGCAAGCCATGCTGGCCGCCGTTGACGCAGATCACCTGCTCGGGGATCGGATGAAAATCGCGCTGCACCAGCCATTGTGCCCCCGCTTCACGGTAGCGCGGCAAGCCGGCATCCGGTGTGTAGGCACTGATGTCCTGGAGGAACTTGGCGTTGGTCGACAGGGTTTGGAAGCTCTGGGCCAGGAAGACTGTCTCCTGCCCCGGGATATGCATATTCCGGCTCATGTCGAAGTATTGGCGCGGTTCTTCACTGAAGTTGCGAAAGCCTTCATCGCGCTGGCGCTCCATCCCACGCTTGCGCACGAACGTGCCGTCACCGACCCGCGCCACCACCAGCCCCAGGCGTTCCAGTTCGCCATAGGCGCGGCTGATGGTGCCGATCGTGACGCCAAGATTGTCGGAAAGCACCCGGTGGGGCGGCAGTTTTCTTCCTGGCTCAATCAAGCCTTCAAGGATGCCCCGTTCCATGACATCGGACAGGCGCTTGTACTTCACGCCCTGACCGTTGGACAACCCCTCACGCATAATTGACACCATGTCAATATTTGTTTTGACAGCCATCTTTCGCCCTAATAGTGTGCTTTTACGGGTTCAATCGCCGAATTTTACAACTCATTACAAGCTCAATATAGAGTTCAATTCCGGCTCAGGGAAGCAATAAACGATGCCAATGTCCGCCATTCTCGAAAACACCGCCAAGACCAAAACCCAAAAACAGTGGCTGGCCGGGCTGATCACCAGTGTGATGTTCCTGATCGTATGCCTGAGCTGGGGCACCACCTGGCTGGGCATCAAGATTGCCGTGGAGAGCGTGCCGCCGCTCACCTCCGCCGGCCTGCGCTTCCTCATCGCCTTCCCGCTGTTCCTGTGCTTTGCCATGGTGCGCCGCGAGCCGGTCCTGTTTCCCCGCGAGAGCCGCTGGTTCTTCGTGTTCGTGACCCTGTCCTACTTCAGCGTGCCCTACTACCTGCTCAACTACGGCGAGATGCATGTTTCGTCCGGCCTTACCGCACTGCTGTTCAGTTGCATGCCGGTGTTCATCCTGATTTTCTCCGCGCTGTTCCTGCGCGAACGCATCTACTTTTCCCAGGTGGTCGGCATCGGTATCGGCTTCGGCAGCCTCTACATGATCATCAAGAGCCAGGGCCTGCACCTGGACCACGCCGAGTTCTTCGGGGTGCTGGCGATTCTGACCGCCGCGATCATGCATGCCTTGTGCTACGTCATCACCAAGCAGAAAGGCAGCGCCATCAGCGTAATCACCTACAACACGCTGCCCATCGGTATTGCCGGGCTGATGCTGTTCGTCGCCGGGCTGTGGTTTGAAGCGCCGACCTTCGAAGCCATCACCCTGCGGTCATGGGGTGCGCTGTTCTACCTGGGACTGGTGGCCTCGGTGGGTGGGTTCATCGTGTACTTCATGCTGCTCAAGCGCTTGAGCCCGATCATCCTGTCGTTCGTGTTCATCATCTTCCCGGTGTTCGCGGTGATCATCGGCGCCTGGTACGAAGGCGTGTCGATTTCCCGCGACCTGATGCTGTACTCGGCCATCCTGCTGGCCGGCTTTGCGATCACCAAGCTGCCGGTTGAAAAACTCCTGGCCAAGAAAAATTGACCCTCCTACCACCATGCGAGAGAAACATGGACGTCCTCCGCCCCGAAGCCCTGGAACAGATCTACGCCCACGCCAGCCGCAGCTACCCCGAGGAGTGCTGTGGTTTTGTCTTCGCCGACGGCAGCGTGTACCTGGGCAGCAATATCCAGAACGAGTTGCACAGCAAGAACCCCGAGATGTACCCGCGCAGCGCCGCCAACGGCTACACATTCTCGGTGGCCGACACCCTGCTGCTGAGCAAAGCGTTTCGCAGCAACAACCCAGTGGTGGTGATCTACCACTCCCACCCGGATGTCGGCGCCTATTTCAGCGACGAAGACGAGGACAAGGCGCTGTTCATGGGCGAACCGATCTACCACGTCAGCTACCTGGTGGTGGACGTTCGCCAGGGCCAGTCCCTGGGTTCCAAGCTGTTTGCCTGGGATGGCAAGCATTTCGCCCTTCAACCTTTCAACGACCTGCACACGGAGTTGTCCATGAACGCTGTCTCTTTCCCCGACATTCTGGTTCGCGTGGCCAAGCTGCCGGAATCGACCCTCGAGGGCGCCGGAACGACATTGCGCGAAGTCATTGAAAACCTCTGCAGCAGCCACCCGCAGTTGCGTGCGCACCTGTTCCACGAGAAGAACAACCAGCTCAAGGAGCACTTTCTGTTTACCGCCGAAGAAGAACTGGTCGGCGCCGACGATCCGCTTCCGGAAAAAGCCCGGATCGAAGTACTGCTCGCCACGTCGGGCGGTATGGATGTCGATGCCCTTAGCAATGAAGAAGTGCAACGCTACGTGCGCCATATCACCCTGCCCGGCGTCGGCCGCGAAGGCCAGTTGAACCTCAAGAAAGCCAAGGTGCTGATCATCGGCACCGGTGGCCTGGGCTCACCGATCAGCCTGTACCTGGCAGCAGCCGGCGTCGGCACCCTGGGGCTGGTGGACTTCGATGTGGTGGAAAGCAGCAACCTGCAACGCCAGATCGTGCATGGCAACAGCACCCTCGGCATGCCCAAGGTCGAGTCCGCCAAGCAACGTCTGCAAGACCTCAACCGCCATATCCAGATCAACGCCCACGACACCGCCCTGAACGCCGATAACGCCCTGGAACTGGTGGGCGCCTATGACCTGGTGATCGACGGCACCGACAACTTTGACACCCGCTACTTGGTCAACGACGCCTGCGTGCAATTGGGCAAGCCTTTGGTATACGGCGCCATCTACCGTTTCGACGGGCAGATCAGCGTACTCAACTATAAAGGTGGCCCCTGCTACCGCTGCCTGTTCCCCAGCGCGCCGCCCGCCGAACTGGCGCCCAATTGCAGCGCCGGTGGCGTGATCGGCGTGTTGCCCGGTGTGGTCGGGATGATCCAGGCCACCGAGGCCATCAAGCTGTTGATCGGCATCGGTGAACCGCTGTCCGGCCGCTTGATGCGCTTCGATGCGCTGGCAATGAAGTTCAGCGAGATCCGCTTCAAGCGGCGTGCCGACTGCCCGTGCTGCTCCGAACTGCGCCACAGCGAAAGCGTGGCGCCGGCTGTCTGTGCGGACGCTGTGCCCAGCCAGCCGTCCCTGGCCGAAGAGCGCTACATAAAGCCCCGTGTACTCAAGCAATTGCTCGAACACCCGCGCAGCGTCGATGTGTTGCTGGACGTGCGCGATGCCAGCGAACTGGAGGTGTGCAAATTGCCAGGTGTGGTGCATATCCCCCTGGCCGAACTGGACAATCAGCTCGACCGCCTCAGCCGGGACAACACCCATTACCTGATCTGCTACGCCGGCACCCGCGCCGAGCAAGCCGCCAGCACCTTGCTGGCGGCGGGTTTCGCCAATACCAAAGTCCTGCAGGGCGGCATGAAGCATTGGGTTCGCGACGTCGAACCTGACATGCCCTTGTATTGAGCCGAGGACTGAATGATGTTGCACAACTCCATTCTCGAGGTCATCGGCCAAACGCCGATCGTGCGCCTGGCGCAGTTCTCCGAAGACCTCGGCATCGAGGTCTATGCCAAGCTCGAATCCCTCAACCCGGGCGGCAGCCACAAGGCGCGCATCGCCCTGGGCATGATCCTCGACGCCGAACGCCGGGGCGTGCTGATCCGTGACTCCGGGCAAACCATCATCGAGCCCAGCGGCGGCAATACCGGTATCGGCCTGGTCATGGCCGGCAATGTGCTGGGCTACAAGGTCGTGCTGGTGATCCCCGACAACTACAGCCCCGAAAAACAGAAGCTGCTGCGCCTGTACGGGGCCAAGGTGGTGCTGTCGGACAGCCGCCTGGGCAACAACTCCCATGGCGAAAAGTGCATGGAGCTGCAGCTGGAAAACCCCAGCTACGTGATGCTCAACCAGCAACGCAACGGCGCCAACCCGCAGACCCATCGCGACACCACCGCGCCGGAAATCCTGCGTGCGTTCGGCGAGCGTCGTGCTGACTACTTTGTCAGCGGGATCGGCACGGGCGGGCATATCACAGGCATCGGCGAAACCCTCAAAGCCGCCTGGCCGGGGCTGCGTGTCATGGGGGTGGAACCGGAAGAATGCGACCTGCTGAAAAACCAGCACGCGCCGCACCATATCCAGGGCCTGTCGATCGGCCTGATCCCGAGCATCCTCAACCTGGACGTGATCGACGGCATGCTCAAGGTCTCGCGCCAGGACTGCATCGACATGATGAAACGCATCATGCGCACCGACGCCATCAGCCTGGGCTTGTCCTCGGCCGCCAACATGGTGGCTGTCGCCCAACTCGCCCCGGAACTGCCACCCGAAACGGTGGTGCTGACCATGGTCTACGACAATGCCGACAGCTACCTGCCCAGTTTCGAATAAGCGCTCTTCCAACCAATCAGACTAAGGGGGTGCCTCAATGGGTGGCTTTATCGACATGCAACAGTTGCACGATGAGTTGCTGACTCACCTCATCAAGACCCTCACGCCGGCACAGATGAAGCAGCTGGAGCCGCATCTGGCGCCGCTGGTACAGAATGCCGCCCAGGCGGTGGCCGAGGATTTGATCGCCTACGCCTACCGCGACCCGGCATCACGCGGGCGCGGTGAGCTGATCCTGGAGTCCTACGCGTCGTTCAAGGCGGTGCTGTATTACCGGCTGGCGCACCTGGTGTGGCATTTCCCCGACCAGACCAACGGCGTCTTCTCCCGTATCGCCCTCAAGCTGAGCAACCAGGGCAAGGTGCTTTCCGGCGCCGAGATCCACCCGGCGGCGCGTATCGGTCGGCGCTTCGTACTGGACCACGGCTACGGCACCGTGATCGGCGAAACGTGTGAGATCGGCAACGACTGCTACATCCTCTGCGGCGTGACCCTGGGCGCCCGCGGCATCGCCAACAACCCCGACGGCAAGCGCCATCCACGTCTGGGTAATAACGTCGAGGTCGGTTCCGGCGCCCGCGTGCTCGGCTATGTGTTGATCGGCGACAACGTGTTTATCAGCCCGTCCTGCGTGATCACCCAGGACGTGCCCGCCGGCACCAAGGTGAAGGTGGTAAACCAGATCCAACTGCAAAAAAACGACGAGTCGGACCACAGTAAATACCTCGGCGCCTTCGCCCTGGATGAGCGTCTGCACGTGGTCGGCGAGATCAATACCAGCCACAAGGTCACGGTGCTGGACGCCGACTTCCATCCCTTGCCCGGGCTGATGCTGGAGCCTACGGTGAAGGAACGTCACCACCTGCAATTTCGCCTGCATCGCATCGAATCGGGCAACCACCTGCCACGCCTGCCGCTGAACCTGAAGGTCTGCGGCCCGGAATTTGAAATCACCCTGCTTTCCCCGCCTGGCTTGAGTGCGATGGTGCGCTCCCTGTTGCAAGCCAGCCCATTGATCGTCGGAGGTTGAACATGTCCGTGCACACCATGGAAACCCTGGCGCTGTTCGACAGCGCCCCCTACCAGAACGCCTTCAGCGCCCGAGTGATTGCCGTTAGCGAACACGGCGTCGCCCTGGAACACACGTTGTTCTACCCCACCGGGGGCGGGCAGCCAGGCGACACGGGGCACCTCATCCTGGCAGACGGTACGCGGGTCGAAGTGACCGGCACAGTGCGCGACCCGGTGCAGCGCTCGATCATCTGGCACCAGGTGGAACACTGCCCCGAACAATTGACCGCCGGGGTGCAGGTGGACGCCGGCCTCGACTGGGACCGGCGCTACCAGCACATGAAGATGCACACCTGCCTGCACCTGTTGTGCTCGATCATTGACGCGCCGGTCACCGGATGCAGCATCAGTGCAGACAAAGGCCGCCTGGACTTCGACCTGCCGGAAATGACCCTCGACAAAGACAGCATCACCCGCGACCTCAACGCGCTGATCGAGCAGGCCCACCCGGTGAAAACCCTGTCGATGCCGGCCACCGAGTACGCCACCCTGCTGCAGATCACCCGCACCCAGGCGGTGGCGCCACCGGTGGTCCAGGGAGCGGTGCGGGTGATTGAAATCGCCGGTATCGATATCCAACCATGCGGCGGCACCCATGTGCTCAACACCGAAGAAATCGGCCGGGTGTTCTGCGAGAAGATCGAGAAGAAGAGCAAACACAACCGCAGAGTCATACTGCGATTCGAGTGAACACGGTCAACTGTGGGAGGCCCCCTCCCACATTCATTGGATTTGCACAGGTGAATACGTGGTGTCTGCTAGATCACGAACAGATCCACAAACCGGTTTACCGGTGTCGCCTCGAGCCGCGCCTGATCCTTGCACAACGCAAAAATCTCGGCACTGCGCTGCGCGGTAAACCGTGTGGCCAGGTTGGCCTTGAACTTGTCTTCCAATAACGGAATGCCCTCCACCCGGCGGCGGCGATGGCCGATCGGGTACTCCACCGCCACCTGTTCGGTATGCGTACCGTCCTTGAAGAACACCTGCACCGCGTTGGCAATGGAGCGCTTGTCGGCCTCCAGGTATTCGCGGCTGTAGCGCGGATCCTCGACGATGACCATTTTATCCCGCAGTTCATCGATGATCGGATGGGCGGCGTGGAATTCGTCTTCGTACTGCTCGGCCACCAGATTGCCGAAGGCCAGCGGCACGGCGGTCATGTATTGCAGGCAGTGGTCACGGTCAGCGGCGTTGGCCAGTTGCCCGACCTTGGAGATGATGCGAATCGCCGATTCATGGGTGGTGATCACGATACGCTCGATTTCATGCAAGCGATCCTTGACCAACGGATGCAAGGTCACCGCCGCTTCGCAGGCCGTTTGCGCATGGAACTCGGCGGGAAAGCTGATCTTGAACAGCACGTTCTCCATCACATAGGTGCCGTAGGGCTGGGACAGACTGAACCCACGCTTGTCCTTCGGTTTGAGCGCCAGGTCCTTGTTGGTATGGCTGAACAGTACGTCATAGAACCCCCACTGCGGCGCGCTCAACACGCCAGGGATGCCCATCTCGCCGCGCATCGCGATATCCGCCAGACGCACGCCCCGGCTGGAGGCATCTCCCGCCGCCCAGGATTTGCGCGAACCGGCATTCGGTGCATGCCGATACGTGCGCAATGCCTGCCCATCGACAAACGCATGGGACAGGGCCGCCAGCAGCTGTTCACGGTTGGCCCCCATCAGTTTGGCCGTCACCGCCGTTGAAGCGACTTTCACCAACAGCACATGGTCGAGACCGACGCGGTTGAACGAGTTTTCCAGGGCAATCACGCCCTGGATTTCGTGGGCCATGATCATTGCTTCCAGCACCGCGCGCAGGGTCAGCGGTGCCTCGCCGTTGGCGATGCGCTTTTGCGACAAGTGGTCGGCCACAGCGAGGATGCCGCCGAGGTTATCCGAGGGGTGGCCCCACTCGGCGGCGAGCCAGGTGTCGTTGTAGTCGAGCCAACGTACGATGCAGCCGATGTCCCACGCCGCCTTGACCGGATCCAGCCGGAACGAAGTGCCTGGTACACGAGCGCCAAACGGCACCACCGTGCCCTCGACCATCGGCCCCAGGTGCTTGGTGCACTCCGGGAAACGCAGGGCCAGCAGGCCGCAACCCAAGGTGTCCATCAGGCAGTTGCGGGCGGTGTCCAATGCATCCTGAGAGTCGATACGGTAAGTGAGGACATAATCGGCGATGTCCTGCAGGACCTGGTCGTAGTCGGGACGGTTGTTCTGGTCGACGTTGGCGCTCATGGCAGTACTCCTAAAAGGTTGGGTTAGTCCTCAGGATCACGGTTGATCGCTCCATCGCAGGTCTGGCCGCCTGCTTGGGGGTATGAAGATCCAATGTGGGTTGTTAGAAAGCGTCGCCGGGCACGAGTACGAAACCTTCCATCAGCACCCGGGCGCTGCGGCTCATGATGGCTTTCTTCACCACCCACTCGCCGTTCACCTGGGTGGCCTCTGCGCCGACGCGCAAGGTGCCGGACGGGTGCCCGAAGCGCACGGCATTGCGCTCCACACCACCGGCCGCGAGGTTGACCAGGGTGCCGGAAATCGCCGCCGCCGTGCCGATCGCCACCGCCGCCGTGCCCATCATCGCGTGGTGCAATTTGCCCATGGACAGCGCACGCACCAGCAGGTCCACATCACCCGCCTTGATCGCCTTGCCACTGGACGCCACGTAGTCGGCCGGCTTGGCCACAAACGCCACCTTCGGCGTGTGTTGGCGTTGGGCGGCTTCGTCCAGGTGCTGGATCAGGCCCATGCGCAACGCGCCATAAGCCCGCACGGTCTCGAACATTGCCAGGGCTTTCGGGTCGCTGTTGATCGCGCCTTGCAGCTCGGTGCCGGTGTAGCCGAGGTCTTCGGCGTTGATGAAGATGGTCGGGATACCGGCGTTGATCAGCGTCGCCTTGAAGGTGCCGACGCCAGGCACTTCCAGGTCGTCCACCAGGTTGCCGGTGGGGAACATCGAACCACCGCCGCCCTCTTCTTCCGCTGCCGGGTCCATGAATTCCAACTGCACTTCGGCGGCCGGGAAGGTCACGCCGTCCAGTTCGAAGTCGCCGGTTTCCTGCACCGCGCCGTCAGTGATCGGCACGTGGGCAATGATGGTCTTGCCGATGTTGGCTTGCCAGATACGCACCACAGCCACGCCGTTGTGGGGCAGGCGTGTCGGATCGACCAGGCCGGCGCTGATGGCAAAGGAACCGACCGCCGCCGACAGGTTGCCGCAGTTGCCGCTCCAATCAACGAAGGGTTTGTCGATGGAGACCTGGCCGAACAGGTAATCCACGTCGTGATCGGCGCGGGGGCTTTTGGCCAGGATCACCGTCTTGCTGGTGCTCGAGGTTGCGCCGCCCATGCCGTCGATTTGCTTGTCGTAGGGGTCGGGGCTGCCGATCACCCGCAATAGCAAGGCATCGCGTGCGGCGCCCGGCACCTGCGCCGATTCGGGCAGGTCTGTGAGGCTGAAAAACACGCCCTTGCTGGTGCCGCCACGCATGTAGGTGGCGGGGATCTTGATTTGCGCTACGTGTGCCATGGTGTCCCCTCAGGCCGTCGCCGCCGATTCCAGGAAGTCCTGGGCAAAGCGTTGCAACACCCCGCCCGCCTCGTAGATCGACACTTCTTCGGCGGTGTCGAGGCGGCAGGTCACCGGCACCTCGACACGTTCGCCATTCTTGCGGTTGATCACCAGGGTCAACTGCGCCCGCGGAGTACGCGCGCCGACCACATCATAGGTCTCGCTGCCATCGATCTTCAGGGTGTGGCGGTCGGTGCCCGGCAGGAACTCCAGCGGCAACACGCCCATGCCCACCAGGTTGGTGCGGTGGATGCGCTCGAAACCTTCGGCGGCAATCGCCTCCACACCGGCCAGCCGCACGCCCTTGGCCGCCCAGTCGCGAGACGAGCCCTGGCCGTAGTCCGCGCCGGCAATGATGATCAGCGGTTGCTTGCGCTCCATGTACGTTTCGATGGCCTCCCACATCCGCGTGACCTGGCCTTCCGGCTCGATGCGCGCCAGGGAACCCTGCTTGACCTTGCCGTTTTCCACCACCATTTCGTTGAACAGTTTCGGGTTGGCGAAGGTGGCGCGCTGCGCAGTCAAGTGATCGCCCCGATGCGTCGCGTAGGAGTTGAAGTCGACTTCCGGCAGGCCCATTTTCGCCAGGTATTCGCCGGCGGCGCTGTCGAGCATGATCGCGTTGGAGGGCGACAAGTGGTCGGTGGTGATGTTGTCCGGCAGCACCGCCAGCGGGCGCATGCCCTTGAGCGGACGGGCACCGGCCAGCGCACCTTCCCAGTAAGGTGGGCGGCGGATATAGGTGCTTTGCGGACGCCATTCGTACAGCGGCGCGACTTTCGGGCCAGTGTCTTCGTGAATGGCGAACATCGGGATGTAGACCTGGCGGAACTGCTCCGGCTTGACCGAGGCCTTGACCACTGCGTCGATCTCTTCGTCGCTCGGCCAGATGTCCTGCAGGCGGATTTCCTTGCCATTCGCGTCGAGGCCAAGCACGTCTTTCTCGATGTCGAAGCGGATGGTGCCGGCAATCGCATACGCGACCACCAGCGGCGGCGACGCGAGAAACGCTTGCTTGGCGTAGGGGTGAATACGCCCGTCGAAGTTACGGTTGCCCGAGAGCACGGCGGTGGCGTACAGGTCGCGGTCGATGATTTCCTGCTGGATCACCGGATCGAGTGCGCCGGACATGCCGTTGCAGGTGGTGCAGGCAAACGCCACCACACCGAAGCCGAGTTTTTCCAGCTCATGGCCCAGGCCGGCTTCTTCCAGGTACATCGCCACGGTTTTCGAGCCGGGTGCCAGGGACGATTTGACCCACGGCTTGCGGGTCAGCCCAAGCTTGTTGGCGTTGCGCGCCAGCAGGCCGGCGGCGATCACGTTGCGCGGGTTGCTGGTGTTGGTGCAACTGGTGATGGCGGCGATGATCACTGCGCCGTCAGGCATTTGGCCTGGCACTTCGTCCCACTGGCCGGAAATACCCTTGGACGCCAGATCGCTGGTGGCAACGCGAGCATGGGGGTTGCTCGGGCCGGCCATGTTGCGCACGACGCTGGACAGATCGAAGGTCAGCCCTCGCTCGTACTGCGCGCCCTTGAGGTCATCGGCCCACAGGCCGGTGTGGCGAGCGTACTGCTCCACCAGCGTGACTTGTTCGTCTTCGCGGCCGGTGAGCTTCAGGTAGGCGATGGTCTGTTGGTCGATGTAGAACATCGCCGCAGTCGCGCCGTATTCCGGGGCCATGTTGGAGATGGTTGCACGGTCGCCAAGCGTGAGTGCCGAAGCACCTTCGCCGAAGAACTCCAGCCAGGCGCCAACCACTTTCTGTTTACGCAGGAACTCGGTCAGCGCCAGCACCATGTCGGTGGCGGTGATGCCCGGTTGCAGCTTGCCGGTCAATTCGACGCCGACGCTTTCCGGCAGGCGCATCCACGAGGCGCGACCGAGCATCACGCTCTCGGCTTCCAGGCCGCCGACACCGATGGCGATCACGCCCAGGGCATCCACGTGCGGGGTGTGGCTGTCGGTGCCGACGCAGGTATCGGGGAAGGCCACGCCGTCGCGCACCTGGATCACCGGGGACATTTTCTCCAGGTTGATCTGGTGCATGATGCCGTTGCCGGGCGGGATCACATCGACGTTCTTGAAGGCCTTCTTGGTCCACTCGATGAAGTGGAAACGGTCTTCGTTGCGACGGTCTTCGATGACGCGGTTTTTTTCGAACGCGTCCGGGTCAAAACCACCGGCTTCGACGGCCAGGGAGTGGTCGACGATCAGTTGGGTCGGCACTACCGGGTTGACCTGGGCCGGGTCACCGCCTTGCAGGGCGATGGCGTCACGCAGGCCGGCGAGGTCGACCAGAGCGGTCTGGCCGAGGATGTCGTGGCACACCACACGCGCAGGGAACCATGGGAAGTCGAGGTCGCGCTTGCGTTCGACCAGTTGGCTCAAGGAAGCATTGAGGGTGGCTGGGTCGCAGCGGCGCACCAGGTTTTCCGCGAGGACGCGGGAGGTGTAAGGCAAGGTGGCGTAGGCGCCAGGGGTGATTGCCTCGACGGCCGCACGGGCGTCGAAGAAATCCAGGCGGCTGCCGGGAAGCGGTTTGCGGAATTCAGTGTTCATCGTCAGGACTCGGTCACGGTGATAACAAAGGGAGGACCTGCACCGATCCAGAATTGAAATGCGGTCACAATGTGGGAGGGGGCTTGCCCCCGATAGCGGTGGGTCAGTGCCCGCTGCATCAACTGACAGACAGCAATCGGGGGCAAGCCCCCTCCCACATTTGATCCGGTTAACAATTCGGGATCGTCGGCATTCCCATTCAGCGACGTTCGATTGGCACGAACTTGCGCTGCTCGACGCCGGTGTATTCGGCGCTTGGACGGATGATGCGGTTGTTGGCGCGCTGTTCGAACACATGCGCCGCCCAGCCCGTCAGGCGCGAGCACACGAAGATCGGGGTGAACAGCTTGGTCGGGATGCCCATGAAGTGGTACGCCGAGGCATGGTAGAAGTCAGCGTTGGGGAACAGCTTCTTCTGTTCCCACATGGTCTTGTCGATGGCTTCGGAGACCGGGAACAGCACCTTGTCGCCCACCTCGTCCGCAAGTTTTTTCGACCAGCCCTTGATCACTTCATTACGCGGGTCGCTGTCTTTGTAGATCGCGTGGCCAAAGCCCATGATCTTGTCCTTGCGCGCCAGCATGCCGAGGGTGCCTTCGACCGCCTCTTCAGCGGACGAGAAACGCTCGATCATTTCCATCGCCGCTTCGTTGGCGCCGCCGTGCAGCGGGCCGCGCAGCGAGCCGATGGCGGCGGTGACGCAGGAATACAGGTCGGACAGGGTCGAGGCACACACCCGAGCGGTGAACGTCGAGGCGTTGAATTCGTGTTCCGCGTAGAGGATCAGCGACACGTTCATCACCTTGACGTGCAACTCGCTGGGCTTCTTGCCGTGCAGCAGGTGCAGGAAGTGGCCGCCGATGCTCGGCTCGTCGGTCACGCAGTCGATGCGCTTGCCGTCGTGGCTGAAGCGGTACCAGTAGCACATGATCGCTGGGAAGGCAGCGAGCAGGCGGTCGGTGACGTCGCGCTGCACGCTGAAGTCTTTTTCCGGCTCGATATTGCCCAGGAACGAGCAACCGGTGCGCATTACGTCCATCGGGTGGGCGTCGGCGGGGATACGCTCCAGCACTTCCTTCAGCGCTTGCGGCAGGTCGCGCAGCTTGCCCAGCCTGGCGCTGTAGGCGGCCAGCTCGGTCTTGGTCGGCAACTCGCCGTACAGCAGCAGGTAGGCGACTTCTTCAAATTGCGCATCGGCGGCCAGTTCGCGCACGTCGTAGCCGCGATAGGTCAGGCCGGCACCCGCCTGGCCCACGGTGGACAGTGCGGTCTGCCCAGCCACCTGGCCACGCAGGCCGGCACCACTCAATACTTTTGCTTCAGCCATGTCTGTTCTCCAATCTTGAATTTATTCGGGAGTGCGCCGGGTTATTTTTTCGCGGCAAACAGCGCATCGAGCTTCTGCTCGAAGGTGTGGTAGTCGATGCGATCGTAAAGCTCCATGCGGGTCTGCATGGTGTCGATCACGTTCTGTTGGGTACCGTCGCGACGGATCGCGGTGTAGACATTCTCGGCGGCCTTGTTCATGGCGCGGAAGGCCGAAAGCGGGTACAGCACGATGGAAACATCGGCGGATTTCAACTGTTCGGTGGTGTACAGCGGCGTGGCGCCGAACTCGGTGATGTTGGCCAGGATCGGCGCTTTCACGCGGGAGGCGAACAGTTTGTACATCTCCAGCTCGGTGATGGCTTCCGGGAACACCATGTCGGCGCCGGCCTCGATGCAGGCGGCGGCACGTTCCAGCGCGGATTCCAGGCCTTCGACGGCCAGCGCATCGGTACGCGCCATGATCACGAAGCTGTCATCGGTGCGCGCATCCACGGCGGCCTTGATACGGTCGACCATTTCCTGCTGGGACACGATTTCCTTGTTCGGGCGATGACCGCAACGCTTGGCGCCCACCTGATCTTCGATATGGATGGCGGCCGCGCCGAACTTGATCATCGACTTGACGGTGCGCGCCACATTGAATGCCGAGGAGCCGAAGCCGGTGTCCACGTCCACCAGCAGCGGCAGGTCGCACACGTCGGTGATGCGGCGTACGTCGGTCAGCACATCGTCCAGGCCGGTGATGCCCAGATCCGGCACACCGAGGGAGCCAGCCGCCACCCCGCCACCCGACAGGTAGATCGCCTTGAACCCGGCGCGCTTGGCCAGCAGTGCGTGGTTGGCGTTGATCGCACCCACCACCTGCAGCGGGTGTTCACTGGCGACCGCGTCACGGAAACGCTGGCCGGGAGTCGTCTTGTTATTGGAACTCATCATTCACCTCGTGATGGGGGAGTGCCGTCCGGGAAGTGACGGGCAATATTGCGTTTGGATGCGCCGATATGCCGACGCATCAACAGTTCGGCCAGTTCACCGTCGCGATCGGCAATCGCGTCGAGAATGCGGTGGTGCTCGGCAAAGGCCTGGCGCGGACGATTGGGGGTGGCGGAAAACTGGATGCGATACATACGCACCAATTGGTACAGCTCGCCGCAGAGCATCTGGGTCAGGGTGCGGTTGCCGGCGCCCTGGATGATCCGGTAATGGAAGTCGAAATCGCCCTCCTGCTGGTAATAGCCCAGGCCGGCCTGGAAGGCTTCGTCGCGCTCGTGGGTGTGCAGCACTTGGCGCAATTCTTCGATTTCCGCGTCGGTCATGCGCTCGGCGGCCAGGCGACAAGCCATGCCTTCGAGGGATTCGCGGATTTCATAGAGTTCGATCAGTTCGTCGTGGCTCAACGACACCACCCGCGCGCCAACGTGAGGCACGCGCACCAGCAGGCGCTGGCCTTCCAGGCGGTGGATCGCCTCACGCAGCGGGCCACGGCTGATGCCGTAGGTGCGCGCCAACTCCGGCTCGGAGATCTTGCTGCCCGGGGCGATCTCGCCCTTGACGATGGCGGCCTGGATACGCCGGAAGACGTTCTCGGACATGGTCTGGGAATCGTCTTGCGCCACCACTGGGGATTCCAGCTGATCCAGCATATTGTCGACACCTTTGAAAGCAATGCCGCAAAAACTAGCCAATCAGCCCAGGATAGTCAAAGAATAAAAACACATTGTCGACAATCGTCTAATAACCAGGGTTGCACCCTATCAGGGCATGGCCGCCTGCCAGCGCTGGCGCCAAAAAAGCATCATGTTAGAATGCCCGGCACTTTTGCCTGACATCATTGGATGAAACGGCGTACGAGGGAGTTTGCGCAGCAATGCCAGTCGCCTTGAATTGAACATCGCACTGCCGCCTCGGGATCTATGAGACTCAAACCCTTCCTTCTATTGATGTGCCTGTTGACCGCACCCAGCCTCGGCGCTGCCGCCGAGAAGACCGTGTATGGCCTCAACGAATACGCCCAGTTGGCCGGTATCGATCTGGAAGTCGCCGCCAAACTGGATACCGGTGCCAAGACCGCCTCGCTCAGTGCCCGTGATATCAAGCGCTTCAAGCGCAACGGCGAATCCTGGGTGCGCTTCTACCTGGCCATCGACACCGCCCATTCCCATCCCATCGAGCGTCCCCTGGCCCGCGTCAGCAAGATCAAGCGCCGCGCCGGTGACTACGACCCCGATGAGGACAAGAACTACACCGCCCGTCCGGTGATTGCCCTGGATATCTGCATGGGCACTGCTTTACGCAGCATCGAAGTGAACTTGACTGACCGCAGCGCATTCCAATACCCGCTGCTGATCGGCTCCGAAGCGCTGAAACGCTTTGATGCGCTGGTCGACCCCAGTCTTAAATACGCAGCAGGCAAACCCGCCTGCGCCGCCGACGCTCATACCGCCGAGTAAACCGAATGCGCTCTCTGACCCTGCACCTGAAGATCCTGATCACCATCCTGGTGGTTTTGGGTATTTCGGTCACCGCTTATCAGATCTTCGTGCTGGGGATCCCCGTCACCGAGGACGCCACCGACGACTTGTGGAACATCGACGCCAAGGTCGAGTTCGTCGCCAACCCGAAAGACCCGGTAAAGATCCAGATGTTCGTGCCGCCCCTGAGCCGCGACTTCGTCAGCCTCAACGAAAGCTTCATCTCGAATAACTACGGGGTGAGCGTCAACCGCATCGACGGCAACCGCAAGGTCACCTGGTCGGCGCGCCGCGCCAAGGGTAACCAGACCCTGTACTACCGCCTGGTGCTCACCAAGCGCTACAGCGGCGAGAAGGTCAAGGTCAAAGGCCCCACCTTCCGCGACAGCATCGCCGTGGAAGGCCCGGAAAAGATTGCCGCCGAAGCCCTGCTGGCACCGATCCGCCAGCACTCGGCCGACGTCGAGACGTTTATCACCGAAGCGATCAAGCGCACCAACAACCTCAACGACGACAATGTGAAACTGCTGCTGGCGGGCGACCCTTCGACGCCACACAAGGCCAAGATCGTCGAGCTGCTGCTGTCCATCGCCCACGTGCCGGTGGAAAAGGTCCACACCATCCGCCTGGTCGCCGACCAGCCGCAAACCCCGGAACTGTGGTTGCGCAGCTTCAACGGCAATGACTGGTTGTACTTCAACCCGGAAACCGGCGAACAGGGCCTGCCCGCCGACCGCCTGCTGTGGTGGACCGGTGATGAAAACCTGATCACCGTCGAGGGCGGCAAGAAGGCCATGGTGACCTTCAGCCTGAACAACAGCGAGATGAACGCGATTCGCCTGGCCAAGCTGACCGACGAGAACACCGACGCCAACTTCCTCGAATACTCGCTGTACGGCCTGCCGCTGCAAACCCAGCAGACCTTCATGATCATGGTGATGATCCCGATTGGCGTGCTGGTGATCCTTATCCTGCGCAACCTGATCGGCCTGCAGACACTCGGCACGTTCACCCCGGTGCTGATCGCCCTGGCGTTTCGCGAGACGCAGCTTGGCTTCGGGATTGTGCTGTTTACGATTATCACGGCGCTGGGGCTGTCCCTCAGGTCGTACCTGGAACACCTGAAATTGCAGATGCTACCAAGGTTGTCGGTGGTGCTGACCTTCGTGGTAGTGCTGATTGCGGCCATCAGCCTGTTCAGCCATAAGCTGGGGCTGGAGCGCGGGTTGTCGGTGGCGCTGTTCCCGATGGTGATCCTGACCATGACCATCGAACGCCTGTCCATCACCTGGGAGGAACGCGGCGCCAACCATGCGCTGAAAGTGGCGATTGGTACGCTGTTCGCGGCGTCCCTGGCGCACCTGATCATGAGCGTGCCGGAGCTGATCTACTTCGTGTTCACCTTCCCGGCGGTCCTGCTGATCCTGGTGGGGTTCATGCTGGCCATGGGGCGTTATCGCGGTTACCGCCTGACCGAGCTGGTGCGTTTCAAGGCGTTCTTGAAGGCTGACCGGTAATGTTCGGTTTCTGGAAGACCTGGAAAGCCCTGGAAGCGCGCGGGATCATGGGCATCAACCGGCGTAACGCCGACTACGTGCTCAAGTACAACAAGCGCAGCCTGTACCCGATCGTGGATGACAAGATCATCACCAAGGAGCGCGCGCTGGCGGCCGGCATCCATGTACCGGAAATGTACGGGGTGATCAGCACCGAGAAAGAAATCGACAAGCTCGACGAGATCATCGGCGGGCGCAGCGACTTCGTGATCAAGCCGGCCCAGGGCGCCGGCGGGGACGGCATCCTGGTGGTCGCCGACCGCTTTGAAGGGCGCTATCGCACGGTGTCGGGCAAGATCATCAGCCATGAAGAGATCGAGCATCAGATTTCCAGCATCCTCACTGGCCTGTATTCCCTGGGCGGCCACCGTGATCGTGCGTTGATCGAATACCGTGTGGTGCCCGACCAGATCTTCAAGAGCATCAGCTATGAAGGCGTGCCGGACATTCGCATCATCGTGCTGATGGGCTACCCGGTGATGGCGATGCTGCGCTTGCCGACCCGCCAGTCGGGCGGCAAGGCCAACCTGCACCAGGGTGCAATTGGCGTCGGCGTGGACCTCGCCACCGGCCTGACCCTGCGCGGCACCTGGCTGAACAACATCATTACCAAACACCCCGACACCACCAATGCGGTGGATGGCGTGCAGTTGCCCAACTGGGACGGTTTCATGAAGCTCGCCGCCGGCTGCTATGAGCTGTGCGGGCTGGGCTATATCGGCGTGGACATGGTGCTGGACCAGGAAAAAGGCCCGTTGATCCTGGAACTGAATGCGCGGCCTGGGCTGAATATCCAGATTGCCAATGACTGCGGCCTGACCCTGCGCACCCATGCGGTGGAAGCACGGTTGGAAGCGCTGAACGCCGCTGGCGTGACGGAAACCCCGGAAGAACGGGTGAAGTTCGTGCAGGAAATGTTTGGGCATATTCCCCCCGTCGAAGGCTGATCAGGTCTTCAATCTGTCTATCCCCGACATCCCCCCTAGGAGCAAATCCTACGGGGGACTACAATCCCCTCCCCCGCGCCAATGGCTGATCCACCCCGCATGTTGACCTGCTCCGTACACCCGCTGCCCTACCGGGCCAACCCCGCCGAGTATTTCGCGGCGATTCGCCATGCGCCTGGCGCAGTGCTGCTGGACAGCGGCCGACCGGCAGCCGAGCGCGGACGGTATGACCTGTTGAGCGCGTGGCCACACACGACATTGACGGTATCGCACGACGAAAGCGGCAGTGATTTCCTGCAACGCTTGCGTGCAAATCTTACGCAGTTGGGCGAGGCGGATCTGCCTGCTGGTTATGAGCTGCCGTTTGCCGGTGGGTTGATCGGTTACCTGAGCTATGACTTTGGCCGACACCTGGAGCACATGCCGCACCTTGCCGCGGATGACCTGCACCTGCCGGATGCGCGCTTCGGGCTGTATGCCTGGGCATTGATCAGTGATCATCAGGCGCAGACCAGCCAGCTCGTGTTTCATCCGACACTGGCCGATAGCGAGCAGCAACGCTTGATCACTCTGTTCGGCCAGCCGGTAGCCGACAGCGCGGCAATCTTCAAGTTGAACGGTCCCATGGCGCCGGACCTCACCGCCGAGGCCTACCGCCAGGCTATCGTGCGCATCCAGGATTACATCCAGGCCGGCGACTGCTACCAGGTGAACTTTGCCCAGCGTTTCCGGGCCCCGTGCATCGGCGATCCATGGGTCGCTTACTGCGCCCTGCGCGAAGCCTGCCCGACGCCGTTCTCCGGGTTCCAGAGCCTGCCGGACGACGGCGCGGTGCTGAGCCTGTCGCCAGAGCGTTTCGTGCACATCAGCAAACGCCAGGTCGAAACCCGCCCCATCAAAGGCACCCGCCCACGCGGCCTGACGCCTGAGGAAGACGCCGCCAACGCCGCCGAACTGCTGGCCAGCCCCAAGGACCGCGCCGAAAACCTGATGATTGTCGACCTGCTGCGCAACGACCTGGGGCGCACCTGCCGCACCGGCTCGGTCAGCGTGCCGGAGCTGTTCAGCCTGGAAAGCTACCCCAACGTGCACCACCTGGTGAGCAGCGTCATCGGCGAGCTGGCCGACGGCAAGGACGCGCTCGACCTGATCGCCGGCAGCTTCCCCGGCGGCTCCATCACCGGCGCGCCGAAGATCCGCGCGATGCAGATCATCGACGAGCTGGAGCCGACTCGCCGTGGGTTGTACTGCGGCTCGCTGGTGTATCTGGATGTGCGCGGCGAGATGGACAGTTCCATCGCCATTCGCAGTTTGCTGGTGAAGGATGGCCAGGTTTGTTGCTGGGGCGGCGGCGGGATTGTCGCGGACTCGGAATGGGAGGCGGAGTACCAGGAGTCGCTGACGAAGGTGCGGGTGTTGTTGGAGACACTGGACGGTTTGTAGTGACTGGGCTGGCCTCTTCGCGGGCAAGCCCGCTCCCACATTTGACTGCATTCTCATGATGGAACTCGGTCAAGTGTGGGAGCTGGCTTGCCTGCGAAGAGGCCATCAGCCGCGCTGAAAGCCTTACAGGCTCAACGACCGATTCGAGGCCTTGATGAATTCTTTCTTCAAATCCTCGAAGGTATGCACCGCCGGGAATTGCGGGAATTCGCGAATCACGTTTTCCGGCGCGTGGAACAGAATCCCACAGTCGGCTTCGCCCAGCATGGTGGTGTCGTTGTAGGAGTCGCCGGCGGCGATCACGCGGTAGTAGAGGGTCTTGAAGGCCAATACCGACTGGCGCTTCGGATCTTTCTGGCGCAGTTGGTAACTCACCACACGGTCAGTTTCGTCGGTAATCAGCCGGTGGCACAGCAGGGTCGGGAAACCCAGCTGACGCATCAGCGGCTGGGAGAATTCGTAGAAGGTGTCGGACAGGATCACCACCTGGAAGCGCTCGCGCAGCCAGTTGACGAACTCGACGGCGCCATCCAGCGGTTTGAGGGTGGCGATCACTGCCTGGATGTCGGCGAGCTTGAGCCCGTGCTCGTCGAGGATGCGCAGGCGCTGCTTCATCAGCACGTCGTAGTCGGGAATGTCCCGAGTGGTGGCGCGCAGGGATTCAATACCGGTTTTTTCGGCGAAGGCGATCCAGATTTCCGGAACCAGTACCCCTTCCAGGTCGAGACAGGCAATTTCCACAAGACACTCCCCTATAGATGTTGTTGGTTGAGCGAGCAAAAGGACTGCCGAACTCTAGCGATTCATGCTCGCCGCCGCAACGCAGGGCGGATTTTGATACCATCGCTCCCCTATAGAGCGCTCAGCGCCACTGACCTGTAGGAACCGTCCTGATGAACCAAGCCTTCGACGTCGCTGAACTTGCCGCGACTTATGCCAACAAATCCGCCCAGGACATTCTCAAGCTGGCCTTCAACCAGTTCGGTGATGACCTGTGGATTTCCTTCAGCGGCGCCGAGGACGTGGTGCTGGTAGACATGGCCTGGAAGCTGAACAAGAACGTCAAGGTGTTCAGCCTCGACACCGGGCGCTTGCACCCGGAGACCTATCGGTTCATTGAGCAGGTGCGCGAGTTCTACAAGATCGATATCGAGTTGATCTCGCCGGACCAGAGCAAGCTGGAACCCTTCGTCAAAGAGAAAGGCCTGTTCAGCTTCTATAAGGACGGCCACGGCGAATGCTGCGGCGTACGCAAGATCGAACCGCTGCGCCGTAAACTCGCCGGCGTCACTGCCTGGGCCACCGGCCAGCGCCGCGACCAGAGCCCCGGCACCCGCAGCCAGGTAGCGGCGCTGGAAATCGACACGGCCTTCTCTACCCCGGAACGCACCCTGTACAAGTTCAACCCGCTGGCGCAGATGACCAGTGAGGAAGTCTGGGGTTACATCCGCATGCTGGAGCTGCCTTACAACAGCCTGCATGAGCGCGGCTTTATCAGCATCGGCTGCGAGCCCTGCACCCGCCCGGTGTTGCCGAACCAGCATGAGCGTGAAGGTCGCTGGTGGTGGGAGGAAGCCACGCAGAAGGAATGCGGGTTGCATGCGGGGAATATCATCAGCAAGGCCTGAAGTTGCGCTGTAAAAAATGTGGAAGGGGGCTTGCCCCCGATAGCGGTGGGTCAGCCAGGTCAATAGTGACTGACACTCCGCAATCGGGGGCAAGCCCCCTCCCACATTTGAGTTATGTTAGCCACTGAACGTGTACACACATATGTAACCATCGGTGCCATTTATGTGTGCAATCCAGCTTGTTGCGCACCATTACGTAACACCTCTCCCCTCCTGCCTTTTGTCTTTACAAATAGCCCGGTTCCCAACAAAAAATAAATAACTGTTCAAACGGTCAATTTATATCGCTTTGAATTCAGCTAGTTATTCAATAAACCTATAAAAACGAAATTACCCCAGGTTTTCATAGATCAAAAACTGGCACGCAAGTGGCTTAAGGTGAAACACGCTTTGTATACAATAAATACAAAACATACATACACTTTGCCATCTGCGGCCTGGCTGCCGATGTGCTGGAGCCTGCCGGAATGCGTACAAGCCTCTCGAATAACATCGCACTGGATCTGCCCTCCTCCCTGAAGCCCGAAGCCATCGAGCCCGGCCCCCTGGTGCTGAGCCCACGCCTGCACAACAAGGACCTGGCGCCCACCAAGATTGAAGGCCGGCGCTGGGGTCGCTATAGCATCTTTGCGCTGTGGACCAATGACGTGCACAACATCGCCAACTACTCGTTCGCCATTGGTTTGTATGCGCTGGGCCTGGGCGGCTGGCAGATTCTGTTGTCTCTCGGCATCGGTGCGGCGCTGGTGTACTTCTTCATGAACCTGTCGGGTTATATGGGCCAGAAAACCGGTGTGCCGTTTCCAGTGATCAGCCGTATCAGCTTCGGCATTCATGGCGCGCAGATTCCGGCGTTGATCCGCGCGGTGATTGCGATTGCCTGGTTCGGCATCCAGACCTACCTGGCGTCGGTGGTGTTCCGCGTGTTGCTGACGGCGATTCATCCCGGCTTTGCCGAATACGACCACAATTCGATCCTGGGCCTGTCGTCCCTCGGCTGGGTGTGTTTCGTGGCAATCTGGCTGGTGCAATTGGTGATCCTGGCCTACGGCATGGAAATGGTACGCCGCTACGAAGGCTTCGCCGGACCGGTGATTTTGCTCACCGTGGCGTCGTTGGCCGGTTGGATGTATTTCCAGACCGGCGGGACTATCGCCTGGTCGATCCGCGAGCCGCTGAGCGGCGGCGAGATGTGGCGCAATATCTTTGCCGGCGGCGCGCTGTGGCTGGCGATCTACGGCACGCTGATCCTCAATTTCTGCGACTTCGCCCGCTCCTCGCCGTGCCGCAAGACCATTCAGGTGGGTAACTTCTGGGGCCTGCCAGTGAATATCCTGGTGTTTGCCGCGATCACCGTGCTGCTGTGCGGCGGGCAATTCCAGCTAAATGGCCGAGTCATCGAAAGCCCGACCGAGATCATCGCGGCCATCCCGAGTACTTTCTTCCTGGTGCTGGGCTGTCTGGCGTTCCTGATCGTCACCGTGGCGGTGAACATCATGGCCAACTTTGTCGCGCCGGCCTTTGTGCTGAGCAACCTGGCGCCCAAGTACCTGAACTTCCGTCGCGCCGGGTTGATCAGCGCCACCGTGGCGGTGCTGATCCTGCCGTGGAACCTCTACAACAGCCCCCTGGTGATCGTGTACTTCCTGTCCGGCCTGGGCGCGCTGCTGGGGCCACTGTATGGGGTGATCATGGTCGATTACTGGTTGATCCGTAAAAGCCAGGTGGACGTGCCGCAGTTGTACAGCGAAGACCCGCGCGGCGTTTATTACTACAGCCGTGGAGTCAATTTGCGTGCGGTGGCAGCGTTTATTCCTGCGGCGGTGATCGCCATTCTCCTGGCCTTGTTACCGGGTTTTGCCAACGTGTCACCGTTTTCCTGGATGTTTGGCGCCGGTATTGCAGGGCTGTTGTACTTGCTGATCGCCAAGCGCCAGCCGTTCTACGCCGATGTCAGCGGCGAAAGCATTGCCGTCGATAACGTCAGTCATTAATCAAGGACCTTCCATGCGTATCCTCGTGGTCAACGTCAACACCACCGAATCCATCACTGAAACCATCGCCCAGCAAGCGCGCGCCGTGGCTGCGCCGGGCACCGAGATTGTCGGGCTCACGCCGTACTTCGGCGCCGAATCGGTGGAGGGCAACTTTGAAAGCTATCTGGCGGCCATCGCGGTGATGGACCGGGTGATGGCCTATGACCAGCCGTTTGATGCAGTGATCCAGGCCGGGTACGGCGAGCATGGTCGTGAAGGCTTGCAGGAATTGCTCAACGTGCCGGTGGTGGACATCACCGAAGCCGCCGCCAGCACCGCGATGTTCCTGGGTCACGCCTACTCGGTAGTGACCACCCTGGACCGCACGGTGCCGCTGATCGAAGACCGCCTGAAACTGGCCGGCCTGTACCAGCGCTGCGCCTCGGTGCGCGCCAGTGGCATGGCGGTGCTGGAGTTGGAAGAAAACCCGCTGGCAGCGATGGAGGCCATCGTGCGCCAGGCGGAACTGGCCATCAGCGAAGACAAGGCCGAGGTGATCTGCCTGGGCTGTGGCGGCATGGCCGGGCTGGATGAGCAGATTCGCCAGCGCACCGGTGTGCCGGTGGTGGATGGGGTGACAGCGGCGGTGACCATTGCCGAGTCGCTGGTGCGGCTGGGGTTGTCGACGTCGAAGATCAGGACTTACGCAACGCCAAGGGCGAAAAAAGTCATCGGTTGGCCGCGCTGAAGCGTTGGTTCAACTGCTGCTCGGCGAATTGCTCGATGATGAAATCCACAAACGCGCGGGTCTTGCCGGGCAGCAGTTTGTGTTCGGCGTAGTAGATGGAGATGTTGCCGTCGTCGACGTACCAGTCGGGCAGCACTCGAACCACCGCACCGCTGTCCAGGAATGGCACGGCCATAGGCATGCTCACCAAGGCGACGCCCAGGCCTTGGGCGCTGGCGCAGCAGGCGGCTTCGGAATCGCTCATGGTCATGCTCGGTCTAAGCACCAGCGGGCGGTGTTCACGCTCGGTACTGGTCAATTGCCAGGAGCGCACGCGTCCGGTCTGCGGTGAACGGATGAGAATCCCGTGGCAACGCGCCAGGTCTTCGGGCACCCGCACCGGGGGATGCTGCGCCAGGTAGTCCGGTGACGCCACCAGCACGCGATGGGCCGGGGTCAACTTGCGCGCCACCACTCCCTGGGGCAGCTCGAAGCCACCACCGATGGCGGCATCGAAGCCCTGGCCGATCAGGTCGACCTGGCGGTTATCGAAATGCCAGTCCGGGCTGATGTCCGGGAAGCGGCGCATGAACGCGTCCAATAGCGGCACCACGTAGCGATTGCCAAACACCGTACCCATGCTCACTTTCAATGTGCCCACCGGCCGCCCTTCAGCGCTGGCCAGGTTGGCCACGGCGTTCTGGATGGTGGTAAGGCTGCCGCTGACCTCTTCGAGAAACAGCTTGCCGGCTTCGGTGAGGGTAAGGCGCCGGGTGCTGCGCTGGAACAGGCGTACGCCCAAACGCGCTTCGAGCTTGGCGACACTTTTGCCCACCGCCGCCGGTGTCAGGCTCAGGTGCCGCGCCGCTTCGGCAAAGCTGCCACCTTCGGCGCTGCGCACGAAACATTCGATACTGCCAAAGCTTTCCATATCGACCACTCTAAACTTTTGGTTTACACAGACTATAGCAATCCTGGTCTACCGGGAGGGGCTGGCGAGGTCGATACTCGGTTCCAACAACAAGGCATCCCGCCTTGAACAGCTTGGAGATCGACATGACCACCCAAAACCTCAGCGGCAAAGTCGCCTTGATTCAAGGCGGTTCTCGCGGCATCGGCGCCGCCATCGTCAAACGTCTTGCCGCGCAGGGCGCAGCCGTTGCCTTTACCTACGTCAGCTCGGCCGCCAAGGCCGAAGAACTGCAGAACAGCGTGATCAGCGAAGGCGGCAAAGCCCTGGCGATCCATGCCGACAGCGCCGATGCCGATGCGATACGCAATGCGGTCAACGCCACCGTCGAAGCCTTTGGGCGTCTGGATATACTGGTGAACAACGCCGGCGTGCTGGCCATCGCGCCGCTGGAGGATTTCAAGCTGGAAGACTTTGACCAGACCCTGGCAATCAACGTACGCAGCGTGTTTATCGCAACCCAGGAAGCGGCCAGGCATATGGGTGAAGGCGGCCGCGTGATCAATATCGGCAGCACCAATGCCGAACGCATGCCGTTTGGTGGCGGTGGCCCATATGCGATGAGCAAGGCAGCGCTGGTGGGCTTGACCAAGGGCCTGGCGCGGGATCTGGGGCCACGGGGGATCACCATCAACAACGTGCAACCTGGGCCGGTGGACACCGATATGAACCCGGCCAACAGTGATTTTGCCGAGAGTCTGATTGGGTTGATGGCGGTGGGGCGGTATGGGCATGTGGAGGAGATTGCCAGTTTTGTGGCTTACCTCGCAGGACCGGAAGCGGGCTATATCACCGGTGCAAGCTTGACCATCGATGGTGGCTTCAGCGCCTAGGGCTTCCTGAACACTGCAAATCAAATGTGGGAGGGGGCAAGTCGAATCGTCGCACCGCCCCTCCCACATTTTCAACCGCGATCAATCAGGTTCGAGGTGGCAGGCCGTAGGCCGCCAGGTCAAAATCCGCGAGCTTGCGGATGATCTGGTCGGCGTGGTGGTACTTGCTGTCGGCCATGGCTTCATCCGGCACAGCGATGGCGGTCATATGGGCAGCTTTGGCAGCAGTGACGCCGAAGGGTGAGTCTTCGAACACCAGGCAATCCTCGGGCGCAACGCCCAGGCGGCGGGCGGCGGTGAGGAAGATGTCTGGCGCGGGTTTGGCGGCGCCCACTTCCGGGTCGTCAGCGGTGACGATGGTGTCGAACAGGCCAAACCATTCGCGGTGCAAGGTGGTCTTGTGGCCAAACGAATTGCGCGACGAACTGGTGCCCACGGCAATCGGGATATTGTGCGCCTTCAAGTGCCGCACCAAGGCTTCGGCGCCGGGCATGCCCAAGGCCTTGGGGAAACGCTCGCTCATCAGCGGTTCGCGGATCTCCAGGAATTGAGCCGGTGTGATCGGCAGGTCCAGCGCCTTCACCACGTAGTCCGCCAGGTCCTGGGCACCACGCCCGATGATGTGCTGCTTGATGCCCCAGTCGTAGGTGCGGCCGTAGCGCTCGGCGATGATTTGCGTGACTTCGGTATAGATGCCTTCAGTGTCCAGCAACAACCCGTCCATATCGAAAATCACGGCCTTGATCGGACCGACTGCGGTACGCGGTGCATTCATCACGACAACCCAAGGGAAAGACTAAAAGGATTCAGCACAATAGCGGTGCGGGTCCCATGCAGGCAACCGCCATGACTTTGTATCGATTCGATTCCCGAGTTGATGGCCCTTCATATCAGTGCCTCATAACTGGCAACAGTTATACCGGTCGGTGTGTGCGGCGACCGTCTACGGTTTGTGAGGGCAGCGCGAACCGCCACTGGCCGGCGTCTGAAAATATCGCTTGATAACCTTATAAAAGACTTATTAATCTTCCAATGAACTCCATCCACTGGACTAGAAAATCCGTAAAGCAACTGCTTCGGTTGCATACGTATCATCAGCAACAGGTACGCGATGCGGTGTCAGCGCTTGAGCGCATGCCCGAGGCAGCCAACGTCAAGGCATTGGTCAATTACCCCCATGGTTATCGCTTGCGCGTGGGTAATTACCGAGTCCTTTTCGATTGGGATCGCGATATCCATGTGGTCAGCATTGAAGAGGTCAAGAAGCGTGACGAGCGAACCTACTGCCGTACAGATCATCCACAATACGGAGGGCAAGCCAGCCTTTGTGGTGATTCCCTATGAACATTATCTGGCCCGGCAGAACGATCCAAATCTGATTCCCCATGCGGTGGTAAGCCGCCTGGTGGATGGGGCAACCCCTATCCGTGCATGGCGCGAACACCTGAACCTGACCCAGGAAGAGGTTGCCAAACGCCTGGGCATTTCCCAATCCGCATTTGCCCAACAAGAGTCGGTGAACAAACCTCGCCGTGCAACGCGGGAAAAAATTGCCAAGGCCTTCGGCATCAACGCCAGTCAACTGGAGCTATAAAGCGTAACTCTGGAAAATCCGCGCCCTCAGCCCACCCATTGCAGCCCTTGCTCAAGGCTTCCACCTGGATCCGCGCATGGGCCAGTGCCGTAGAGGGCGATGCCACAGGCCACTTCGAGCTAAACTTCACACCGCCCGAGGCAGGCACCCCATGCCGGCCAGGGTCGTCTCCACCGCTTCATCCAGCGGCGTGCAAGGTTCAGCGCCCAATACCGCAACCAGCCGCGTGTTATCGAGCAGCACAGGGGTTTGCCACAGGTAACGCATCTCCAGCATTTCACGGAAGGTGACGACAAAGGGCGAAGCTATTTTGAGCAGCCACCAGGGGAACATCCTGACGACAGGCTGTTGCCCCGTCCTACGCAGCACCACGCGCTGGATCGCCCGGCTCAGCTGTGTGCCATCCGTGTCCACCTGCCCCGCCATATGAAAACGCGCGAACGCCTCCAGGGTTTCACGGCGCTCGAGCAGTTCAACCATCGTACGCGCCACATCGGGCAGGTACGCCCACTGATGGGCCACACCTGGCGCACCCGGATAATTGACGCTGCGCACAAGGTTGCCAGGTTTGACCAAGCCCTGGGAAAACCAGCTGTTGGCCGCCTGCGCACCGAAAAAGTCACCGGCGCGCACGATCAGCACCCGCGCCCCGTTGCCTGAAGCTTCGTATAAACGCTGCTCCAGTTGCACACGGATCGCGCCCTTGCGGGTTTGCGGATGTTGGGGAGAGTCTTCGTGCAGCACAGGAAACGCGTCCGGCCCGAAGTTGTAGACGGTACCGGGCAATACAATGGTGGCGCCTTCAGCAACGGCCGCCGCGATGCTGTTGTCGATCATCGGCAGCACCCGCTCGGCCCAGTGCCGATAGCCCGGCGGGTTGACCGCGTGCACGATCACTTCACAGCCTCGGGCTGCAGCAAGTACGTCATCGCGGTTGAGTGCATCACCCTCAAGCCAGTCAAATGCGGCGTTCTGGCCACGGGCCTTGTCGACATCACGGGTCAACGCACGTACCTGCCAACCCGCCGCGAGCAGCTGCCGTGCGACTTCGCCACCAATGCCACCGGTTGCACCCAACACCAATACTTTGTTCATCACACTCTCCCACAGGGGTTGATGGGGACATTTTCTGCGTGCCGGCGCTATAGAGGAATTGTCGAAGATCGCCCAGGCGCTATACATTTATGCATGGCAATGAATATTGGTTGGGAGCTTTACCGGTCGTTCCTCGGCGTTTTCCGAGAAGGATCGTTGTCGGGAGCCGCGCGGCAACTCGGCATTACACAGCCCACGGTCGGCCGGCACATTGCCGCGCTGGAAACGGCGCTGGGCGTGGTGCTGTTTACCCGTTCACCGAGCGGCTTGTTGCCCACGGCGGTAGCCCGGACCCTGCGCGCCCACGCCGAAACCATGGAACGCACAGCGGCGGCACTTGAGCGTGCAGCGTCTGCCCAGGGTGATGAAGTGCGCGGCGTGGTGCGCGTGTCCGCCAGTGAAGTGATCGGCGTGGAAGTGCTGCCGCCGATCCTCACGCAAGTGCGCCAGGCACACCCGCACCTCAAGGTCGAACTGGTGCTGACCAACCGCCTGAGCGACCTGTTGCAACTGGAAGCCGACATCGCCGTGCGCATGGTCCGCCCCAGCCAGGAGCAACTGCTGGCGCGACGCATCGGCTTGATCGAAGTGGGCCTGCATGCCCGCGACGATTACCTGCAGCAACACGGCACGCCCCTGTTGATGCAGGACCTGGCCGGCCACTCAGTGATCGGTTTCGACCAGGAAAACGCATTTATCCGCAGCCTGGCCATCACGGGCTTCGAGCGCAGCGCCTTCGCCCTCAGCAGCGACAGCGACCTGGCACAATTGGCGCTGATCCGCGCCGGTGCCGGTATCGGCGGCTGCCAGGTCCAACTGGCCAAGCGCGATCCCTGCCTGCGCCGGGTCCTGCCAGAAGGCTTTGCACTCAAGCTGGACACCTGGGTGACCATGCACGAAGACCTGCGCAACAGCCCGCGCTGCCGCGTGATGTTCGATGCCCTGGTGGAAGGTTTGCAGCGTTACGTACAGGATTGAGACAGCTTCACTGGTGAAGAATCAGACTCCCTCAGTCCCTTCACAGACGCCCCCATGCCCGAAGCCTTCGAAGTCCCCAGCCCCCACGGAAAACACATCGAACACACCACCGAACATGCCCACGGCCGTGGTGACACCTTCGCCAGCCGCATCGCCGTGATGACCGCGCTCATGGCCACCCTCGGCGCCATGCTCAGCTACCAGGCCGGCTCCACCGAAAGCGAAGCGGCAATGGACAAGAACAACGCCGCCATCTTCAAGACCGAAGCCGCCAACCAGTGGAACTACTACCAGGCCAAATCCAGCCGGCAAAACCTGGCAGAACTGGCCACCCACATTCCCGGCGTGGACGCGGTGCATTACAAGGAAGAGATAGAGCGCTACAGAAGCCAGAAGGAAGACGTGCGCAAACAGGCCGAAAAGCTTGAGACCACGTCAAAGCAATGGGATGAAAAGTCGGAACAGGCGCTGCACCAGCACCATCGCTGGGCCCAGGCGATGACCGCGATTCAGATCGCGATTTCGCTGGCGGCGATTACTTTGCTGACCAGGCGGGAATGGTTGAAACGCCTGTCGTATACGGCGGCGGGTGTCGCGGTGGTGCTGGGCAGCCTGGCGTGGCTGCATATCTGAGACGATGCAGTCAAAAGGTGGTGACGCCATGATCACTGGGATCAGCACCTTCTCTCAAGGGCTCACGCAATAGTCCTGTATGGCACTTGCCATGGCCTGATTGGGTAGTTTCAGCCAATCAATGACTTCCTTGTCGGGGCCCTTATGTCACGTACTCACAGCGCTTGCGTTTTCCTGTATCTCCTATTGCTCAGCATCGTCTGGCCCTGCCACGCCAGAGACCTGGCCGAAGGACTTACCGAACAGTCACCGTCCATGGCACTTGAGAATAAACACCACCGTTACCCGCAATGGACCGGCATCGGTTCACTGAAAAACGCCTTAGGCCAGACCTGCAATGCCGTTCTGCTTGACACTCATGATCGCCGGGGCAAGGCCACCGGTCCGGCTTATGTGCTGACCAGCGGGCACTGCGTGTTCTTCAGCTACGGTACGGCGCTCCTGCGCCGGGCGTTCACCGCCGATGTCACCTTCAATTACTTTCATGACACACCTGAGCGGCATGTCACCTACGCCGTCAAAACAGCACATTGGAGCAGCATGGCGGGCACCGATTTAGCCGTGCTCGAACTGGATACGTCACTGGCCGCGCTGGTGGCCAGCGGGATCATGCCACTCAGGCTGGCATCTCAACGTCACACGTCGGATCGAGAAGTGATCAATGTGGGAGCGCCGACCGGGTTTCTGAAAAAGGGACTACGCATGAGCGCCTGCGTGGAGTCGACTATCAACAGTTTTGCCGAACAACCCGGTGTGTTCCCCAACGCCTTGCGCAACCGCTGCAACGGTCTGCGCCCAGGCAGCTCCGGCAGTCCGATGCTGGACCGGAATACCAATGAAATCACCAGTATCATCAGCAAGGTCGCGTCCGCCATTCAGAAGGACATTCTCAATAGCTGTCAGAACAACTCGGTGTGTGAAGCCGCCAAATTCAACTACAGCTATCCCGCCAACCACTTGTACTACTGCTTTGTAGACGGTGTGTTCCGTAATGACACCCCGACCTGCCAGCTCAAGGCCGTTGAAATCACGCTGGACGAACCATGGAACCTGAAGCCGTATGTGCATTTACAACGTGATGCCGCCGGCCAAATAACCCGTCCAACCTGGAACCTGAGATTCTCGATCCAGGAGCCGTTCTACCGATTCAAGGCCGTAAATGACATCAACGATTGTGCACGCACCCACGGCTACCAAGTCGCCGCCGCCTCTGACGAGGCCTACATCGACCAGTCCATCGGCCCCGTGCTGGGGCCGCATGTGCTGTGCATACTCGGCGTGCAAAAGGCCGAGCAACCGCTGACCGAAGCACTCCTGCGCAATGTATTCACCCATTCGGTCTTCCTGACCAACCCCGCACCGGCACCGCAGATCAAGCACCGCTATCACATCGCCTGGGAAAACCAGCACAGCGGTTTTAGCCAGCATTACTACTACAGCGTGCATTCGGCGAGCAGGACCACCTGTGGCGATATTGACGATGAACGCTACACCCTGGCCATGGATGGCATTTTCCTGGAAATAGCAGAGCTGCCGGTCACGTTATGCAGCTATGCACGCAACGGTGTTGGGCAACCGTCAGCCATTCGCACAGACATGATCGAAAGCGCAACGGTTCGTTCGCAGCATCATGCCAGGTGAGGCAGCAAGCCCTTTTCAGCAACCTTTGATGAAATTCGGGTATGAGAATAGGCAATGCCCAAAAGGCACCACTCGACCGGGGCACAGATGGGGGTAGGCTGCGAAATCGAGAGCAAAAAAAATCCCGCAGAGCGTCTAACTCGCGGGATTTCTTCAAGAATTTGGCGGTGAAGGAGGCAGGCATGGCGGAGAGAGTGCCACCACAATGGTCCGTTTCCACCCACCCCATGAAGGCTCACAAAGCCCTGAATAGACAGGTGGCACAAGCCATGCCGGGAGATGAAGATACCTCTTAACGGCCCACACCCACCCAAACAATCCCGTCACAAACGGGGGTACGGACGGGGGTAAAATCGCCAACACTGTCAATCCGACACCTACCATTTCAGTATCGGCGAGCTTGAGCAGATGACAAGTTGCTTGCTGCCACGAGTCATTGCGACATAGAGGTTCTTTGCATTCATCTTTTCTGGCTCAAGAATGACGGCTACGTCCGCCTCAAGTCCTTTCAACAACAAGGTACTTCCCACAGACCTAGGCTCTGTACGAAAAGAGATGTCGCAAACACCGTATGGAACAAGCCTGTGAGACCATTGCGGCATAGCTTTTCGCGAGCTTGTCGAAGCGTGTCACGATGCGGCGGTTCTCTTTCAGCCAGCCAAACATGCGCTCGATGATGTTGCGCTGTCGGTACTTGGGCCGATCAAACAGTCTGGGTAAGCCGGGCTTGGGTTTGCGTTTCATTGAGCGTAGCGGGATGACGGGCTGCATTCGATATTGATCGCAGTAGCGGCGAAGCGCTTCGGCGTCATAGCCTTTGTCGGCAAGCAGCCATTTGCAGCGCTTGCGTGGGCGACCTCGTTGGCCTGATGGAATGCTGACGTCGTCCAGCAGTGGTTGGGCGTAACTAATGTCACTGGCTTGACCGCCAGAGAGGAGGAAGCGCAACGGTGTCCCGTTGGCATCGCAGAGCATGTGAATCTTGGTTGTCAGGCCACCGCGACTACGGCCTAGAGCGTGATCGGCAGGCTCGTCAGGCCCCCTTTTTTCCCGGCGCCAGAAGAGGCTCGGGTTGCACGTACTGCGGTTGAGTCGATCATCCAGGTTTGCACATCGATCAAGCCTTGCTCATTCAGTCTCAGGTGCAAGCGTTTGAGCATCTGATCGAAGGTGCCCTGGTTTCGCCAACCCCGGAACCGTTGATACACCGTTGACCATGGGCCGAAGCGTTCCGGCATATCT
>NZ_FOWT01000003.1:0-638500 GCF_900115535.1 Pseudomonas sp. NFPP28
CGTCATAGGCGTAGGAAACAACCGTTTGCTCCGTCACCCACACAAACGGACCGTCATCCACGACGCGATGAATCTGGTAATCCACCGCCACGATGCGGCCCGACACATAGCGCAACCACAACGAGCGCCCGACACCGTTATCCACCCGCTCAACACGCCCCAGAAAGTCCCGGGTAATGCGCAGCCGGTTGTCATACGCGTCGCTGATCGCTGTCAGCACACCGTCGCGGAAGTGGTAGAAACGTGACGCCTGGGCCAGCACCAATTCATCAGGCACAGAACCCAAATAGATCGCCGCTTCGGCCAGACTGTTGGTGATTGCGGGGCGAAAAGTCGACGGCAAGGGCAGGGTGGTGGAGCGGTTTTCATGATCGGTCCACACCACCGCATCACCCACAACCACCAGCCGATGCGCCAGCGCGTGACTCCAGCCAAACCCCAGCCCGACATCCACTTCCACCGCACTGGTGCGATACAACCGCGTCCACTCAAACGGCAAGATCCCGTCCAGCGTCCCATCGGTGAGGGTCAGGAGTTCCTCGCCGGTGACCATCGACACCGGGCAGCCGTTGGTGGCGGTTTTGTCCGAAGATGCGGCCGCATCCCCATTCGGGTTGCGAGCAGAAACCGGCACGTCATCCACGGTCTCCTGCCGCACCAACGCGGTTCGCTGGGACTTGTTGCGCACCACCGGCACCGCGTTGGAAACCACCTGATCCCCAGCTTTCAACGGCGCATTCGGAATCACCCGGACCGGCGTCGCGGAGCTACCCAGCAGCAACGGCCTGGCCGCCTCGACATGCGCCTCCAACCGAGGCCCGACCAACTGGTCCGCGAGCATCTCCAGCCACTGGCGAGCCCGGCCAGGCTTGATGTGACTCATCACTTGGGCACCCAGGCGCACGGTCACGCCCATGGCTCCCGCAACCCTTACCAACAGCAAAGCGATCAACACGTCGCCGGTGATTTCCCCCATCACCTCGCTCATCGCTTGCGGCGGCAACATCCGTATCCAACTGCAGATCGCCGACAGGTAGATAAACATCAGCGGCTCGTCGCAGAGCACCAGCAGGCCATGGGCGATGGCGTCCTTGCCCAGTTTCAGCAGGTCATCCAGTTCGGTCTGGGAGACGTATTGCAGCAACTTCTGGCTGTTGCTCTTGAGGTCCGCCAGCAGGTCGTACAGTTGTGTGAAATTGTCCCAAAGGCTGTAGAACGCCTTACCCATGCCATGAAGAAACGCCTTCTCCAGCAGCCTGCGTTGATCAAGCGGGCTGGCGTCTGTGTAGTCTTTCCACTGGGCTTCGAAGGTGTTTTTCCACTCTTCGCGCAGGCGAACTTCCAACCCATCAATCACCGATTGATAAGACGCATACAGCGCCTTGAGGTGATCCTCGGAAACGTTGGGATAGAAGCTGACCCGGTATTGCTGGTCGCGCTCACACTGGTCGATTTCGAGGATGCCGCTGGGGCCGATGGTCGTGTGGATCGGCTCGCCCAGTGGGCCGCCGTTGGGGTCGACACGCTGCACCATCACCGGCGTGTTGCCGATGGGTACAAATCGCGTGCTTTGGAACAGGTGCACCAGGGTCAGCTTGCCGTTGGCCTGGCAAGTCGCAACGGTGGTGCTTGGGTAAAGAGAACGGTTGATCGGCGCGACCAGCGCCACTTCATCCCCGACCTTGAAGACTTGCTCGACATCCAGCGCCGAAACGCTCCAAAAGCTTGAAGCCCACGCGTCAAAGGTATTCAGGCATTCCCGGAAATCGCGAAAGACGCGCTCGATATCGACCGTCTTCACATCCATTGGGGTCAGGGCCAGCCTGCCAATGGCCGGGTTCAAGAAACAGCTCCAACAACCAGAAAGTCCATCTGCAATCCCTCGCACTGTGTAGTCAGGCGAGGGACTTTGCGGACCTTTTCAGGGGAGGGGAGTAGAGCTTATCCGGCGCTTACGTGGGACGTTTCGACAACTCTCGTCTTCTCCCGCCCCAGCACCAGGCTGCACAGCGCCGGCAAGAACAACAGCGTCAACACGGTGCCCACCAGCACCCCACCGATCAGCACGTAGGCCAGGGACGACCAGAAGACCGACAACGTCAGCGGAATAAACGCCAGCGCCGCCGCCAGCGCGGTCAGGATCACCGGCCGTGCACGCCGCACGGTGGCTTCGATGATTGCCTCGCGAATGGCCATGCCGTGGTCCTGGTTCTGGCGAATCTGGTCGGTAAAGATCAGCGTGTTGCGCATCAGTATCCCGCCAATCCCGATCAAGCCCAGGATTGCGTTGAACCCGAACGGCTGGTTGAACAGCAGCAAGGTCGGCACCGCACCGATCAAGCCCAGCGGCGCCGTGGCGAAGACCATGAACATCACGCCGAACGAGCGCACCTGGAACATGATCACCGTGAGGGTCAGCAGGATCATGATCGGGAACAGCGCGGCCAGGGCGACGTTGGCCTTGGCGCTTTCTTCCACCGGGCCGCCGATGTCGATCTGGTAACCGGCGGGCAGTGTGGCAATCAGCGGCTGCAGGTCTTTGTACACGGCCATTTCCACGTCGGGCGGTTGCACGCCGTCGATGATGTCGGCGCGCACTTCGACGGTGGTCGCGCGGTTGCGGCGCTTGAGGATCGGTTCTTCCATCACCGCCTGGAAATGCCCGACCTGGGCCAGCGGCACGGAGGTGCCGGCGCTGTTGGTGAGGGTCATGTTGTTGAGGTTGCCGAGGTCTTCGCGCTGGCTGCCCTGGGCGCGAGCGACCACGGAGACGGTACGGTTGCCTTCGCGCACTTCGGTGATGGGGTTGCCGCTGAGCAGGGCGTTGAGCTGGGATTTGACCTCGTTGGGGGTGAAGCCCAGCAAACGCAGGCGGTCCTGATCCAGCACCAGGCGATAGCCGCTGGTGCGTTCGCCCCAATCGAGGAATGCATCCTTGGTCAACTTGTTGGCGGCGACGACTTTGCGCACGGCTTCGGACACGCCACGCAGCACATCCACATTCGGGCCGGACACACGGAACACCACCGGGAACGGCACAGGCGGGCCGAACAGCAACTGCGTGACGCGCACCCGCGCCGCCGGGAACTCTCCGGCCGCAATCCGCTCGCGCATGCGCAGTTTCAATGCATCGCGGGCATGGGAGTCCGGGGTCTGCACGATCAGCTTGGCAAACGCCGGGTCCGGCAGTTCAGGGTTCAGCGACAGGAAAAAGCGTGGCGCACCGCCGCCCACATAGGTGTCGACCATCGTGGTTTGCGGCTCTTGCAGCAGGGCTTTTTCCAACTGTGCGGCTACCGCTTCGGTACTTTTAAAGGCGCTGCCCGGCGGCATGTACACCTCAAGAATCAGTTCGGAACGGTCGGAGTTGGGAAAGAACTGCTTCTTCACCACACCCATGCCCAGCCCGCACAGCACAAACGCCACCACCACCAGCCCGGTCACCAGCCAGCGCCTGCGCACACAGGCCTCCACCAGCGTGCGCAGTTTCTGGTAGTAGCGCCCGGCGTAGATTGCGTCATGCCCGCCGGGCACCGGCTTGATCTGCGGTAGCAGCTTCACGCCCAGGTAAGGTGTGAACACCACCGCCACCAGCCAGGATGAAATCAGCGCAAAACCGACGATCCAGAAGATATTGCCGGCATATTCCCCGGCGCCGGAGCGCGCAAAACCCACCGGTAGAAAGCCGATGATGGTCACCAGCGTGCCGGTGAGCATCGGCGCCGCTGTGGAGCTCCAGGCAAAGGTGGCGGCGTGGATGCGGTCGAAACCTTCCTCCAGTTTCACCACCATCATCTCGATGGCGATGATCGCGTCATCCACCAATAACCCCAGGGAAATGATCAGCGCGCCCAGGGTAATGCGGTCGAATTCACGCCCGGTCAGCAGCATGATCACAAACACCACCGACAAGGTCAGCGGCACCGCAGCGGCCACCACCAGGCCGACACGAAAGCCCAAGGCCAACAGGCTGATGACCATCACCACGGCGAGGGCAACGAAGAACTTGAGCATGAACTCGTTGACCGCCAGGCTGATGTTTTTCGCCTGGTCGGAGACTTTGGCGAAGTTGACCCCGAGCGGCAGGTCGGCCTGGATTCTGGCTTCCTGGGCCTTGAGGCTCTTGTCCAGTTCCAGGCCGTTCCAGTGTTTCTCCATGATCACGCCGAGCATCAGCGCCGGGTCGCCCTGGTGGCGGATGCGGTAGCTGGGCGGGTCTTCATAACCTCGGCTGACGGTGGCCACATCGGCGATGCGCAGCACGCGGCCGTTGACTTCCAGCGGCACGTTTTCGATCAGTGACAGGCTGTCGAACGCGCCGTCGATACGGATGTAGGCACGGGCGCCGGCGGTCTCGACAAAGCCCGACGGCGCCACGGCGTTCTGCGCGGCCAACGCCGAGAAAATCTGATCCGGCTTGATGCCCAGGGTCGCCAGGCGCTCATAGGAAAACTCCACGAACACCCGTTGCGCCTGCTCGCCGAGGATATTGACCTTCTTCACCCCTGGCAGGTTGAGGAAACCCTGGCGCAGTTCCTCAGCCATCTGCACCTGCTGTCGATGGGGCAGGTGTTCGGCCTCCAGGGCGTACAGCGCAAAATACACATCGGAATATTCATCGTTGAAGAACGGCCCGCTCACGCCCTTGGGCAGTCTGGCGGCTTCATCGCTGAGTTTTTTTCGGGTCTGGTAGAACAGGTCCTGGATTTCGCTGGGCCGCGTGGACTCCTTGTACGTCATGCGCATCGACACGAAACCCGGCTGGGCGATGGTCTCGACGCGGTCGTAGTAGTCCAGTTCCTGCAGGCGTTTTTCCAGGCGGTCGGCCACTTGCTCCTGCATTTCCTGGGCGGTGGCGCCGGGCCAGGCGGCAGTGATGGTCATCACCTTGACGGTGAAGGACGGGTCTTCGGCGCGACCGAGCTTGCCAAACGAGAACACCCCGGCGGCCAGGAGCGCAATGATCAGGAACAACGTGACCGCACGGTGCTTGACCGCCAGTTCAGAGAGGTTGATACCACGCATGCTCAGTTGTCCTGTTTGCGGTTGAGGGCCAGTACCTGGGCGGGCAGCAGGCGTACGGCGTCACCGTCGTGCAGCAGGTGCGCACCCAGGGCGACGACGATTTGACCGGGGGTTACACCACTGTCGAGCAGCGCGTCTTCCTGGCCGAGGCTGGCGACTTTCACCGGGGCGAAACTGACCTTGTCGTCTGTGCCGATTACCCAGACACCGGTGCCTTGCCCGGCATCCTGCAAGGCGCCGATGGGTACGCGGGTTTGCTGGGCCTGGCCGTTGCCTTGCAGGCGCACGGTGATGGTCGAGCCGAGGGCGAAGCGATCGACGGCGCCATGCAACACGTAGCGGGCGCGGTAGGTGCGGGTGGTCGGGTCGGCGCTGGCGGACAGTTCGCGCAGGGTGGCGGTCACTGCCTGGTCCGGGGCGCCGAAGGCGAAGGCCAGGGCTTTCTGCGAGGCTTGTTCGCGTTGGTTTTCCGGCAGGTTGACGATAGCTTCACGGGCACCGTCGTGGGCCAGGCGCGCGACGATCTGTCCTTCGGCGACCACCTGGCCGCGGTCTGCCCGCACATCGGTGATGATGCCGTCGCCATCGGCCTTGAGCACCGAGTAGGTGCGGCGGTTTTCGATCTGGCTGGCGTCGGATTGCGCCGCGGCCAGTTCGGCTTCGGCCACGCGCAGATTGGTTGCCGATTGGTCGAAGATCTGCCGCGACACGGCGCCGGTGCTGGCCAGGCGCTGATAGCGGTTTTCGTCGTCACGGCGTTGGCGCAATTGTGCCTGGGCGGCGCTGACGCGGTTTTTTGCCGAGCGCAGGGCCAGTTCGAAGTCGCCGATATCCAGCACCAGCAGGGTGTCACCACGGGACACATGCTGGCCGGGGTCGACCTTGCGTTCGATGACCTTGCCGCCGACCCGGAACCCCAGGTCGCTTTCGGTACGCGCCGCGACCACGCCGGTATAGGCGCTTTGCTGGGTGCCGGCCGCTTCGACTTTGGCGGCCAGGACAGGGCGAGGTTGAGGAACTTCGGCGGCGGTGTCGGCCTTGCTGTTGCAGCCATTGAGGACGATCAACAGGGCCAGGGGCGTGAGAAGACGCAGGGGGAGAGGGTGCATGGCGGGCTCCGGGGTAACCATTGGGCAAAAAATTATGGACATAATTTTTTACGCATATTATGGTCGAAATATAAATTAATCCAGCCCCCGGATGCTCCCCATGACAAACGCCCCGCTCCCATCGCGAAGCCTGCTGTTTTTACTGGTGGCCCTGACGGCACTGGGTGAGGTCTCGACCCAATTGATCATTCCCGGCCTGGGCGCCATCGAGCAGGCGCTGGCGGCGCCGGCGGGTTCGGCACTGATGGCGCTCTCGGCATTTGTCGCCGCTTTCGGCCTTGGGCAACTGTTGTTCGGCCCGCTGTCGGACCGTATCGGCCGGCGCCCGGTGCTGATCGGCGGCCTGGTGCTGTACGTGCTGGCAACCTTGTCGATGCTGCTGGTCCACGACATCCACCAGTTCATTGCCGCCCGCGTGCTGCAAGGCCTGGGCGCCTGTGCTGCGCTGGTGCTGGCGCGCACGGTGGTGCGGGATGTGTGGAAGGCCGAAGCCGGGCCGGCCCTGGCGCTGACCATGATCGGCATGCTCTACGCCATCGTGGTGGCGCCGATGGTCGGTGGCCTGCTGATCAAGCTGTTCGGCTGGCACGCGCCGATCCTCCTGGCGCTGGCGATTGGCAGCGTGGTGCTGTTGCTGGCGTTGCTGTTCTTTCGCGAGAGCAACCACTACCTAGACCCCAAGGCCGGTCACTGGCGTACCCTCGGCGGGCAATACCTGGACCTGCTCAAGGGGCGCCAGTACCGGGCGTTCGCCGTGGCATTGGCGTGCACCTATGGCGCCATGTTTGCGGTAATCGCCGGTTCGTCGGCGGTGTTCATCAACCTGCTGGGCTTCAGCAGCCTGGAGTACGGCATCAATTTCGGCCTGATCGTATCGATGCTGATCGTGGGGTCCACCTATACCCGCCGCAACATCATGCGTCTGGGGCCTCAGCGGATTGTGGCGATGGGCGTGACGATGGTCGCCGCCGGCGGGGTGTCGGCCGTGGTCATTTATGAACTGTTCGGCCTGTCGGTGCTCGGCCTGGACATCCCGATTGCGCTGGTCACCCTGGGCGGTGGCCTGGTGTTGCCGGGTGCGGTGACCGGTGGCGTGATGCCCAATGCGCATCGTGCAGGCCTGGCGGCGGGACTGATGGGGTTTGCGCAGATGTTCGGCGCCACCTGCAGTGGTGTCTTGTTGAGCCAGTTGCGGGACGGCAGTGCCGCGCCGATGATCATCATCCAGGCCAGCTTCGCGCTGACGGCGTTCGTGGCGTTTCACCTGCTGCGGCAACGTCAGGCCAAGGGATTGTCCTATACGTAGGACGAACAGGGCTGCTTTTGCCGGCTAGTGCTCAACCGCCAGCAGCCTTATGGTGTATGCACTTTGGAGGTACACCATGAAAAAGCTTATCGGCATCTACACCAGCCCCCGCGCCCATTGGGTCGGCGACGGCTTCCCGGTGCGCACGTTGTTTTCCTACGACGCCATGGGCAAGCACATCAGCCCATTCCTGTTGCTGGACCACGCCGGCCCGGCCGATTTCACCCCGACCGAGCAGCGTCGCGGCGTCGGCCAGCACCCCCATCGCGGCTTTGAAACCGTGACCATCGTCTACGACGGCGAAGTCGAACACCGCGATTCCACGGGTGCCGGCGGCACCATCGGCCCCGGCGACGTGCAATGGATGACCGCTGCCAAAGGCATCCTCCACGAAGAGTTCCACTCCGCCGCCTTCGCCCGCCAGGGCGGCGCGCTGGAGATGGTGCAACTGTGGGTCAACCTGCCGGCCAAGGACAAAATGGCCGATGCCGGTTACCAGACGATTGTGGATGGCGACATCCCGGTACTGCCCTTGGCCGACGACGCCGGGCAACTGCGCCTGATTGCCGGTGAGTTTGCCGGCACCCAGGGCCCGGCCCGTACCTTTACGCCGATTGACGTGTGGGACCTGCGCCTGAACCCCGGCAAGCCCGTCACCCTGGACCTGCACGAAGGGCGCAACACCGCCCTGGTGATCCTGCGCGGCACGGTACTGGTCAATGGCGAGCAAGTTGCGCGGCAGGGGCAATTGGCGTTGTTCGAGCGCGAGGGTAGCCAACTGACGCTGGAGTCCAATGATGACGCCAAGGTGCTGCTGCTCAGCGGTGAGCCGATTGACGAGCCGATCGTCGGGCACGGGCCGTTTGTGATGAATACCGAGCAGGAGATTCACCAGGCGTTCGTGGACTTTCAGTCGGGTCGTTTCGGGCAGATGTAAGCACACCCGCTATACCCTGGCGCGGCATTTCATGCGATCTTCACGGCATTCGCCCTGGAGTCGCCTGGATGCCCTCATTTATCGCTGATCACCCGATGCTGTGCGCCCTGGCGCTGATCTTGATCGACATCGCCGTGTGGCGCCTGATTTCCGCCAACCTCGCCAACTGGAAGCTGGCGGCGCGGTTGGTGATCTTTGCGGTGTTCAGCGCGGTGCTGTTCAACGATGGCATGAACCCCATGCAACTGGCGCCCTATGCGGACAACACCGCCTTGCACCTGGCCGCCACAGCGTTGCAGATCGGCTGGTGGCTGTTCGCGGCGCGTACGCTGACCGTGTTGCTCGGCACGCTCATGATGCAGCGGGTCGGGCATACCGGCCGCCTGTTGCAGGACCTGATGGGGGCGGTGATCTTCCTGATCGCGATCATTGCCGCCATGGCCTACGTGCTCGACTTGCCGGTCAAGGGTGTGCTCGCCACCTCCGGCGCGGTAGCGATCATTGTCGGCCTGGCGCTGCAAAGTACCTTGAGTGACGTGTTCTCCGGGATCGTCCTCAACACCACCAAGCCTTATCAAATCGATGACTGGATCTCCATCGACGGCACCGAAGGCCGGGTGACGGACATCGATTGGCGCGCCACGCGCCTGCAAACCTCCCAGGGCAGCATGGCGGTGATTCCCAACTCTCTGGCGGCCAAGGCCAAGATCATCAATTTCTCGCGCCCGGCGGACATGTTCGGCCTGGCGGTCAGCCTGCAGGTCAGCCCCCATGCGCGGCCGCAAACGGTGATCGAAGCCCTGGAACGGGCGATGCAGGGGTGTCGGCCGCTGCTGGGCACGCCGGCGCCAAGTGTGGCGTTCAAGACGTCGGCCAGTAGTGGCGTCGAGTATGAAATCAGCGGATTCGTACCGGCCATGGCCCTCAAGCGCGAAGTGCGCAACCAGCTTTACGACCTGGCTTTCCGGCATCTGCAGGCGGCGGGCGTCGGCGTGCTGTCGGCCACTGAAAGCAGCGCGCCACCGGCCATGTCCGCCGCGCGCGCTTTATTGGAGCGTTCGTCGATTTTTTCCACCCTGCGCCAGGAAGAGAAAGACACCTTCAGCCAGAACATGACCCTGCACACCTATCGCGCCGGCGAGATGATCCTGCCGGCCGGGGAGGTCAGCGATCATTTGTTCATCGTTGAGTCCGGTGTGGTCTCGGTGATGCTGACCAAGGGCGGGCACAAATTCGAAGCCGGGCGCATGGGGCCGGGTGAGGTGATCGGCGAGGCCGGGATCCTGTCGGACCAGGCGACGCTGGCGGATTTCTCGGCCAAGACGTTCTGCACCCTGTACCGCATCGAGAAGGAATACTTGAAGCCGTGCCTGGATGCGCGCCACGACATCGGCGAAGCGATGAAGGCCTTGCTGGATTTCCGTGTGCACGCCGCGCAGGCGCTGACGCAAGAGGCACCGGTGGTGCCCGTCAAGAAAGGCTTTCTGCAGTGGTTGCGCCAGCGTGGTCTCTGACCGCACGCCTCGGGTACGGGCGCCACACTGAGGGGCAGGGGGTAAATTGACGCCCTGTCCAGGACTGGATATGTTGTCTTGCATGAAAACCACCTCTCCCGACGATACTCACTTGATCAGCCAGCTCGAACAGATCGCCGAAGGCCTGAGCAAGACCTTCAGCCCCTTCTGCGAAGTGGTCCTGCACGACTTGCGCGACCCCCGGCACTCGATCCTGGCCATCCACAACAACTTGTCCGGGCGTGCACCGGGCGACCCGACCACCGAGCTGGGCCTGGCGCGCATTGCCGACCCCGACTACCCGCAAGTCATCGCCAACTACCAGAACCAGTTCAGCGACGGCCGCCAGGTCAAGAGCACGTCGATCGGCATCAAGGGCGCCGGCGGCGAGTACGTCGCGGCCTTGTGCATGAACGTCGACCTCTCGTTGTTCCGGGGCTTGCAAGGCATGCTCGAACAATTCGGCTCGGTCAGCGGCGACAAGCTCATCGAGTCCCTGGACCCTTCCGGCGCCGACGTGATCCGTGCGCGCATCGATCAGTTCGCCGCACGCCTGGCCACCACTCCGCGCGCGCTGAAGACGGCCGACCGGCGTGTGCTGATGCAGGAACTCAAGGACTCGGGTTGCCTGGACATCCGCCGGGCCATGGAAACGGTAGCGTCCCATCTGGGCGTGTCGCGTGCGGCGGTCTACACCTACGCCAAGTAGCGCGCCATGGCCTCGATCTCGATCAGGTAACCGTGGTGCAACTCCGGCACCGGCACCACCGCACGGGCAGGGCGGTGCTCGCCCAGCGCGGCAGCATAAAGGCCATCGAAGGCCGGCCAATGCTCGACGCCGGCTACGTACACGGTGACCTTCACCAGGTCCTGCGCGGTTCCGCCGGCGGCGTTGAGGATGGCCAATAGATTATCCAGGGCAATTCGTGCCTGTTCGGCAAATGACGCTGCCAGGTTGTGCCGCCCATCCGGGCTCACCGGCAATTGGCCGGAGATATACAGCGTGTCGCCGTGGCGGATGGCTTGCGAGTAATGGCCGGCAGGCTGTGCCGCATGGGCGGTCTGGATGATGTTCATGAGGCCTCGCAGAGCAGGGCCGCGTACTTTTCGATATCGACGTTGCCACCGGTGACGATAATGCCCACGCGCTGGCCCTTGAAACGTTCACCCTCGTTGAGCAACGCGGCCAAGCCCAGGCAGCCAGTGGGCTCGACCACCATTTTCATGCGTTGCATAAAGAACTTCATGGCGCCGACCAACTCGGCATCCGACACGGTGAGGATGTCATTGACCTGGTCGCGGATGATCGGGAAGGTGCAGTTGCCCAGGTGCTGGGTCTGGGCACCATCGGCAATGGTCGCCGGCGTATCGATGTGCACGATGCTGCCGCTGCGGAACGAGCGCTGGCCGTCATTGCCGGCTTCGGGTTCCACGCCGTACAGCTGGCAATCCGGCGCCAGGGCACGGGTCGACAACGCCGTGCCCGAGAGCATGCCGCCACCACCCAGGCCAACGAACAATCCATCCAGCGGGCCGGTGAACTCCAGCAGTTCCTTGGCGGCGGTGCCTTGCCCGGCAAGGATATGCGGGTGGTCGTAGGGCGGGATCAGGGTCAGGCCCTGCTCGGTGGCCAGGTCGCGGCCGATCTGTTCGCGGTCTTCGGTGAAGCGGTCATACAGCACCACACTGGCGCCGTAGCCACGGGTCGCCGCGACCTTGGCCGCCGGCGCATCGCTGGGCATCACGATGGTTGCCGGCATGCCCAGCAACTGCGCCGCCAGGGCAATGCCCTGGGCGTGGTTGCCGGACGAGAACGCCACCACCCCGGCCTTGCGCTGCTGTGCATCGAACTGCGACAGGGCATTGAACGCACCCCGGAACTTGAAGGAACCGGCGCGTTGCAGGTTTTCGCACTTGATGAACACTTGGGCGCCGGTCAGTGCGTCGAGGGTGCGCGAGGTGAACACAGGGGTGTGATGGGCGACACCGTCAAGGCGTTGGGCGGCAGCGATGACATCTTGGTAAGTCGGCAATGGCATGGGACGGACCTCATTGACTGATCTGGATAAAATATCCATAACAAGACAAACAGTAAAGCATGGTGTGCGCATGTTAGCGTTTTGCACTTCTCTGACCGCCGGAGGATTCAACATTGATCCGCCTCACCGACTATATTTCAGACTTCTCCCATTCTCCTCTTGCACCCTGGGCTGACCTCGCGCCCTGGGCGCTGGCCGCCCAGGCGCCAGCCGTTGTTCGCCAACTCCTGGCCGAACTGCCGGCAGACCAGTACGTCATCCAGGGCGAGATCGCCATCCACCGTACCGCCACCGTCGAACCGGGCGCGCTGCTCAAGCCACCCCTGATCATCGGCGCCCATTGCTTTATCGCCAGCGGTTCGCTGCTGCGCGGCGGCTGCTGGCTGGAGGAACACTGCATCATCGGCCCGGGTGCCGAGTTGAAGACCTCCTTCATGTTCAGCGGCAGCAAGCTGGCGCACTTCAATTTCGTCGGTGATTCGGTGCTGGGGCACGGCATCAACCTGGAGGCGGGGAGCATCGTCGCCAACTACCGTAACGAGCGTGATGACAAGGAGGTGCGAGTGCGGGTCGACGGCACCTTGCAGCGTACCGGTTGCGACAAGTTTGGCGCGTTGCTCGGCGACCAGTGCCGTATCGGCGCCAATGCGGTGTTGGCGCCGGGGGCGGTGCTCAAGCCGGGGAGTGTGGTGGGGCGTGGGCAGCTGTTCGATGCTGAAGCCTCCCTATAAACACAGTGTTGAAAAGATCATGGTCAGTCAGCGCGATATTAAATAGAATGAATCTCATTTGAGACTCACTCGCGCCGCGCAGGTCGCTTGCCATGAATGATGCTGTTGTTCCGACCCACGCCCCCGAACTGACCTTGTCGAGCCTGTACCGCGACCATCGCAGTTGGCTGGAAAGCTGGCTGCGCCGGCGTCTGGGCAATGCCTGGGATGCTGCGGACCTGAGCCAGGATACGTTCCTGCGCGTACTCGCCAGCGCCCAGCCGATTGCGCAGATGCAGGAGCCGCGTGCTTATCTGGTGACCGTCGGCAAACGCCTGCTGGTCAATTTCCATCAGCGACGCAGCCTTGAGCAGGCCTATTTGAACGCCCTGGCGAGCCTGCCGGAAGCCTGCGTGCCATCGCCCGAACAGCGCTGGCTGGTGCTCGAGACCCTGCAAGCCCTGGACGAGTTGCTCGATGGCTTGCCGGTGCTGGTGCGCCGTGCCTTCCTGTGGAGCCAGCTGGAAGGCCTGGGCTATCGGGAGATCGCCGATCGGCTCGAGGTGTCTGAGCGCACGGTCAAACGCTACATGGCCCAGGCCTACGAACATTGCCTGCTGGTGGACCTGTGAGCCGTGACGTCGCCCGCGCCGCTGCCCAATGGCTGGCGCTGCTCGAATCCGGCGCGGCCACTGAGCGTGACCACGCCGCGTTGCAGCACTGGCGAGACAGCCACCCCCAGCACGAGCAGACCTGGCAAAAAGCCCAGGCCCTGCGCCAGCGTTTCAGTGACTTGCCCCAGGCCCTGGCGATGGCCAGCCTCGACCGTCCGCAACCGGGGCGGCGCGCGGTGCTCAAGCGTGCATTGGGTATCGCAGCCTTGGTGCCGACGGCCTGGCTGGTCAGCCGCCAGTTGCCCATCGAGGCGTGGCGCGCCGACCTGCACACCGCCACCGGCGAGCGCAGGCGCATGTCCTTGGCCGATGGCGGCAGCTTGCAGCTCAACACGGCGACAGCGGTGGACATGGACCTTGCACAGCGGCGCATCACACTGGTGAACGGTGAGCTGGCGCTGAATGTGCCAGGGGCGGCGGCGATGACGGTGCAGACCCGCTATGGCGAGTTGCGGGTCAGCCAGGCTGAGATGTGTGTCCGTCAGATGGCCAAGGGTTGTCTGGTGTCGGTGCTCCAGGGCTCGGTTCAGGTACGCGACTTGACCGGGCAAATGGTGTCGTTGCCGGGTGGTCGGCAAGCCTCGCTGCAAGCCGAGGGGCTCGGCGCCTGGGCTCCGTTCGATGTGTTGCAACCGGGCTGGCGCGACGGTGTGCTGACCGCACAGAACCAGGCACTGGGCGACTTTTTACGGGAGTTGGAGCGTTATCGTCCCGGTGTGTTGCGCTGGGATCCGAGCCTGGAAACATTGCGAGTGACCGGCAGTTTTCGCCTGGACGACACTGACCGCATCCTCAACCTGCTGGCCCAGACCCTGGGGCTCGAGGTGCAGGCGCGGACGCGGTACTGGGTGACCTTGCGCAAGATCGCCTAGATCACGTGTGCCTGCTGCAACGCCGTCAGTGACAGCGCCTTCAGTTGCGCCAGCCGCGGATCACGCCGGTCCCTGGGGTGTGGCAATTCCACTGCAAGCGCCTGGCGAATGCTGCTCGGCCGGTTATCCATCACCAGCACCCGATCACTCAAATACAACGCCTCGTCGACATCATGGGTCACCAGCAACAAGGCGATGGCATGGTGTTCGGCCAGTTGCAGCAGCAGGTCCTGCAGCTTCATGCGGGTAAACGCGTCCACCGCGCTGAACGGTTCATCCAGCAGCAATACCTGTGGGCGTGAGTACAAACCGCGTGCGATGGCCACTCGCTGCGCCATGCCGCCGGACAATGCCTTGGGCAACGCCTGGGCAAAGCCCTTGAGGCCGACTTCCTCTATCAGTTGCGTGACCCAGGCCCTGTCGTAATGGTTGTCGTCGCTGAAACCGATGTTCTGTTCCACCGTGAGCCAGGGCATCAGTCGGGGTTCCTGGAACACAAAGGCGACTTCGCCGTCGGGGCTGCGCAGTTCGCCCTGGAAGTCCTGTTCCAGGCCGGCGACGATGCGCAGCAAGGTGCTTTTGCCGCAACCACTGGGCCCCAGCAGGCTCACGGCTTCGCGAGGTTGCAGGGCCAGGCGCACGTCTTTCAGCACGGTGGTGTCGGCGAAACGCTTGCGCGCTACATGAATATCCAACAACGCTCGCACGCTCATTGCCCAGCTCCCTGGAAGGTATCGCGCCAGGCCAGGCAACGCTTTTCCAGCGCGGCGAGCAGGCCATCGCTGACCTTGCCCAGCAGCGCCAACACGATGATCGCCGCCAGCACGATGTCCGGCCGCGAGGTCTCCCGCCCATCGCTGAGCAGGTAACCCAAGCCTTTGGTGGCCGCGATCAACTCGGCTGCCACCAGAAACATCCACGCCAGGCTCAAGCCGCTGCGCAACCCGGTGAACAGGCCGGGCAGGGCGGCCGGCAACAGGATACGACGCACCAGGCGCCGCCGACTGAAACCGTACATCTGCCCGACTTCCACCAGCTTGCGGTCGATGTCGCGGATGGCCGCCACGCCGTTGAGGTACACCGGGAAAAACGCGCCAATTGCGATCAGTACGATCTTCGAGGTTTCGTCGATGCCCAACCACAGCAGCAACAGCGGCACCCAGGCCAGGCTGGGGATCGAGCGCAAGCCGGCGAAGGTCGGTTCCAGATAGGCCTCGGCTTCACGGCTCAACCCCACCCAGGCGGCAAACACCAACGCCAGGCTGGCACCAATGACGAACCCCAGCACTACCCGGCCGAGGCTGGCGCTGATGTGTTTCCACAGTGCGCCTTCGGCCAGGTCGGTGAGGGTCAGCGCAATTTCGCTGGGCGCCGGCATCTGGTAGGACGGCAGCCAGCCCACTCGAACCACTACCTCCAGCACCAGCAGGATCAGCACCGGCAACACCAGGCCCTTGAGGCGCCTCGGCCAGGCACTGCGATTGATCGCCAAGGGCGTGGCAAGAGGCACTGCTTGGGTTTTGCTGGTCATCACGTGCTCCTCAGTGGCCGAACGAAGTGTCGATCAACTGGTCGATCACCTGGTCCACATTCACGCCTTTGCGCACCAACTCTTCGGACACCAGGATCGGTGCGGCGGCCTTGGACGACACCACGTCCTTGCTGCTCAAGAACGGCGTGCTCAGGTCGGTACGCGAGAGTTGCAGCCTGGCCACTTCCAACGGCAGGCCGGACTCGTCGGCCAGCAGCCTGGCAAATTCATCCGGGTGCTTGACCGCCCAGTCCCGGGCCTTTTCATAGGCGCCGATGACCTTGGTGATGGTTTGCGGATGAGCCTTGGCGAACTTCTCGGTGACGCTCACCACACCGTAGCTGTTGAAGTCCTTGTTGCGGTACAGCAGGCGCGAGCCAGCCTGGATTTGACTGGCGGCCATGTGCGGGTCGAGACCGGCCCAGGCATCCACGTCACCTTTTTCCAGGGCGGTGCGGCCGTCCGGGTGTTGCAGGTGCACCAGCTCCACGTCGTCCTTTTTCAGCCCGGCCTTTTGCAGGCTGCGCAAGGTGAACAGGTACGGGTCGGTGCCTTTGGTGGCGGCGATTTTCTTGCCCTTGAGGTCGCTGACGCTGTTGAGCGGTGAATCCTTGCGCACCACCAGGGCGGTCCATTCGGCGCGGCTGTAGACGTACACCGACTTGATCGGGCTGCCGTTGGCGCGGCTCAGTACCGCGGACAGGCTGGCCGAAGAAGCGAAATCCACGCCGCCACTGTTGAGGTATTCCAGGGACCGGTTACTGCCCTGGCTCAATACCCAGCCCACTTTGGAGTCCGGCAAGGCTTGTTCGAGCCAGCCGAAATGCTTGAGCACCAGGCTGACAGGCGAGTAGTACGCGTAGTCCAGGTTGACTTCGGCTGGATCGGTTTCGGTGGCGTGGGCCAGCGGTTGCAGGCACAGGGCAAGGGCGCAGGCGCCCAATAGACGTTGGGTGAAGGGGGTCATGGAACAGCTCCGGCAAGGCGTTGAGAGAAGGTTTTTCTTATATTCAGAAAAATAAAACCGCATGCTCCATCATGCTTTTAAAGAATATGCAGTCTCTGTGCCATTGGCTTCGGACGCGTAATCATGGGGGCTTCGAGGGGGAAGGGCTGTGGTGGGAGAGGGCAAACTGTTGATCAGCTGTTTATGGTGCAACAGCTTTTATATATCAATAAAGAATAAATAAAGAGATATATATTCCTTTTAATATCTTCGTCGATGGCGCATTTTGAGGGCCTGCGCATTCGTGCGGATTGACCCAACAGCCTGAAGGAAAGCCGACATGACCATTAAAGCCATCAATGTGCGCAACCAGTTCAAGGGCGTGATCAAGGAAATCCTGCAAGGGGAAGTGGTGTCGGAAATCGACGTGCAGACCGCGTCCGGCATCGTCACATCGGTGATCACCACCCGTTCGGTGCGTGATCTGGAATTGAAAGTGGGCAGTGAAGTGATTGCCTTTGTGAAGTCCACCGAAGTGTCCATCGCCAAGTTGTAAATGACAGCCCCCGCACTCAGGCGGGGGCTGGCATGACTCAAGCGATCTCCGGTCCACTGCCACCCGGTGGATGCGGCTGCGGTCTCTCCGGCGGCGCATCCGTCGGCAGGCTCTTGGGTTTCTCGTTCGGGTCCTTGTAGCCCTTGTGCAAGCCGCCATCCAGGCGGTTGCTCGACGAGCCGCCTTTTTGTGGCGTCTGGTCGAAGTGTTCCCACTCCGATTGCTGGAAGCGGAAGATGCTGTCGTCGGTCGGCGCGTCACGGCCACCGTAATGGTGGATTTCGTAGTGGGCGTATTCGACCTTGTCGGCCCAGTTGTCCTGCAACAGACCGTCGCCCGCCAGGTCGCGGTACCAGTCGTTTTCCTTCTCGGTGGCCTTCTGCTTTTTGTTGTGGTCGACAAAGTAGCCGATGATCCCACCGACCACCGCCAGCACCACACCCACCAGGAACAACGGCCCGGTCAACGCCGCCGCTGTGCCCGCGCCAAACAGGGCCGCAGCCCCCAGTACCCCGGCCGATGCCCCGAACGCACCGCCGGCCACTTGCAGGCCGCCGGCCGCCTGGGCCAAGGGGTCTTTGTCCTTCACGCCGCTCTTGATCGCCAGTGCGCCCAGTACGATGTCGGCAAAACCGCCGGCAATGTCCGTGGCCGGGCCCAGCACCTTGATCACGGAACCGGCGATCTTCGCCGATTTGGACGCGCCGAGCTTGGCCGCGCCCGCAGCGGCCAGGCCGTCATCCAGGTGGGTGGCCAGGCCTTCGGTGGCCTCGGTGACGGCCTTGTCGCCCTCGCCGAACATCTTGGCGATGCCGTCGTACTGGCTGTCCGGCACCGCATCGAGGGCCGTGGCGATCTTGGCTTTGACATCCGAGGGCAGTTCGCTGACGCGGAATTCGAAGTTCGGCTCCTGCATGCCGGTCTTGCCCCAGATCTCCGGCAGAGTCTTGTCCAGCCCGAGGAAATCCACCAGGCCGCCTTTGCCCAGGCTCTCGCCGATCTTGTCGCCCAGGCGCACAAAGTGGCTGGAGCCGCCGGCAAAACTCAGGAAGTCCTTGGCGATGGTCATGCGTTGCGCTGGGGTTTCGCCGAGCTTGCCGCCTTTGCCCACCAGTTGGTAAATCCCGGAAAACAGGCTCACACCGGCGCCCAGTGAACCGAGGATGCCTTTGCTGTTGAGGGTGTTGAACACCTCGCCGAGCATGCCGCGATCAGCCACCGGAATGTAGGGTTTGCTCAGGGCGGTTTTGAGGTCGGCTTCGCTGATCACGCCGTTTTTCTGGTACACGGCGCCCAGCTCTTCCAGGGCCTTGGTGACGGCGGCGGATTTTTCCTTGCCTTGCAGGCCTTCGTTGAGGAATTTCTCCAGGGTTTCCTGGGTGCGGCGCGGCAAGTCCAGCACGTTGCCCTTGAGCACGCCTTTGAGCAGGCCGAACAGGTCCTTGGTCGCCAGTTCCTTGTTCTCGTCAGAGATTTTGCTCGGGTCCGACAGAATGGCATTCAGGTCGGTGGTCAAGCCGTCCGCCTGGATGTTCTGCGCGGCTTTGCTGGCGGCCGCCGGGTCGAACAGCGACAGCGACGTCAGGGTGTCGCTGAGGTCTTTCTGCGCCTCGTAGGTCTTGCCCTGGCTTTGCAGGTCCTTGAGGTACAGCACGTAGTCCGGGTTGGAGGTGAGGTCGAGCAGCTTCTGCTTGATCTCGTCCTTGTTCGGCAGCTTGTTGATCGCCTCGTCCATCTTCGACTTATAGTCGGCCTGCACGGTGGGGTCGTTGAACAGTTCGCCGATCTGCTTCTGCACGGCCTTGCCGTCGATGATGTCGTGCATGTCGGCCGAGGTCAGCTCGGTCTGCTTGTCATCGAACTCGCGCCAGGTCGTGCCGAATGGGCGCTTGGCTTCTTCGTAGCCGGTGATGCCATGGCCGTTCTGGTACGCGGCTTGCGCTTCGAGGGCCCGGACCAGCTTCGCACGCGGGTCGTCCTTGGGGATCGAGCCGTTCTTCACGCCTTCGCGGTAGGTGTCGATCAGTTGCGTGGTGGCCAGCTCGCTGACGCTGAGGGTCGGCGATTTATCGTCCTTTTCATCGGCGTGCACGCCGGTGTCCAGGTTCAGCACATCCAGGTCGTCGGCCTTGGGCAGGTTGTGCTTGGCGCGGGTGTCGTCCACCGAGCTGGCGCTCCAGGCTTCCCACTTGGCCGCCACGTCGTCGTAGAGCTGCGGGCTGAGCTCCTTGGAGACGATCACCTTGCCTTCGCTGGTTTCATAGCGGATCAGGCCGTCGCCCAGTTCATCCGGGGAGCCGAAGGTGATATCGGTGTTTTTCAGGAAGTCATTCGGCCCGGCCAGCTTGTAGCCTTCGCCCTCGCTGGTGTGGATCTTGGCCCAGGTGTCATTGGCGGTGGCGACGCTCTTGAACAGCTCGGGGCTGACGTCGGACGACACCACCACCTTGGTGCCGTCATGCAGCTCGTAGGTGAGGATGTGGTCTTTCTGGTCGTTGTTCCAACTGAAGTTCTTGTAGTCGTTCAGGCCCGGCAACGGGGTGTTGGCATCGGCCAGTACCGCGCCGTTGTTCAGTTCGCCTTCCACCACGGCTTTCTTGCCGGGGTCGGTGTAGACCGCGTGCAGGCCTGCCAGGTAGTCGAACAGCTTGGGGTTGTCGTCGCGGGCCACCACCATTTTCTGGCCATTGCTTTCAAAGCGGATCAGGCCCGGGCCGACTTCATCCACAGGGCCCACCGTGGTGCCCGCGTAGGGCGGCCACACTTCATTGTCGCTGGCGCGCTTGTACCCGGCGTCTTCACTGCTGGACAGGCCGGTAAAGCTGGCATAGGCGTCCTTGGCTTTCTGGAAGGCTTCGGGGTTGTCACGCTGGCTGATGACGACCTTGGTGCCGTCCTGGGTCTCGTAGCGGATCACACCCGGTCCGGTTTCATCCGGTGGGCCGAGGGATTTGTAATCGGCGAGTTTGCCCGGCGCAGTGCCGTCGGCGCCGAGGCTCTGGTAGCCGGCATTCTGGCTGGCGACCACGCCGGTCAGTGCCTTGAAATCCTGGCTGACCTGCTTGAACAGCTCGGGGCTGTCCTGTTCGCTGACGATGACTTTCTTGCCGTCCTGGGTTTCATAACGGATCAACCCGGGGCCGACTTCATCGGGCGGGCCGATGGCCTTGTAGTCGGCCAACGTCTCTGGCGGCGTGGCATCCTTGGCGGCCAGCTCATAGCCGTCTTTTTTACTGGCCTCCAGCCCCGATGGTGTCTTGTCCTGGGCCTCGACCTTCTTGTTGTTGGCGCTTTGCTTGAGCAACGCATGGAACTGCGCGCCGGACTTGGGCGGCGTGCGGGGGAGGACTTTGGGGTCGGACGAGCGATCGAGGGGCTGGGTCGTCATGCCATGAAACTCCTGCTGTTACCGGTGGGGCGTATCGGCAAAAACAGTAACAGCAGGCGTTCGGCACGCGTTGCGAAAAATTGTGAATTAGGCCTGGCGGTGACGCAGGGCGCGCTCCATGCGCTGCAAGCCTTCCTCCAGCATCGCCCGTGGGCAGCCGAAGTTAAGGCGCACGAATTGCTGGCTGTCGTCACCGAATTCGATCCCTGCGCTCAAGCCAACCTTGGCCTGTTCCAGGAAGAACTGCTGCGGGTCATCCAGGCCCAACGCGCTGCAATCCAGCCAGGCCAGGAAGGTGCCTTGCGGCGCATGCATGACCACGCCGGGCAGGCGGGTCTGCACGGCGTCGAGCAGGTAGTCGCGGTTGGCTTGCAGGTACTGCACCAAGGCATCGAGCCAGTCGGCGGATTCACTGTAGGCGGCGCGGGTGGCTTCCAGGCCCAGGGGGCTGACGCTGTCGACCATGCCGCACCGGGCCTGGTTGAAACGCTCGCGGATCTCGGCGTTCTGCACCACGGCAAAGCAGGTCTTCAGGCCGGCGACGTTATAGGCCTTGCTCGCCGACATCAGCGTGATGGTGCGCTGGGCGATCTCGGGGCTGAGGCTGGCGGTGGGGATATGGCGGCGACCGTCGAAGCACAGCTCGGCGTGGATTTCGTCGGAGATGATCAGCGCACCCTGTTCCAGGCAGGCATTGGCCACGGCCAGCAGTTCATCGCGAGGGAAGACTTTGCCCATGGGGTTGTGCGGGTTGCTCAACAACAGCGCGCCGGCGCCGGTCAGTGCCTGGCGCATTGCTGGCATTGGCGTGAGGTATTCACCGTTGACCCACTCGAACGGCACTTCGATGCGCGGCAGGTTCCAGTGCCCCGGCGCCAGGCGGATCGGCCGGTAGTTGGGGGTTTGCAGCACCACCGGCTGGCCCGGCTCTACAAATGCATGCAGCGCCATATTGAAACCCGGCTCCACACCCGGCAAAAACAGCAGCTCATCCGGCTGCACGCGCCAGGCGTACTTGTTCCACAGGTCGGCAATGATCGCCTCGCGCACATCCGGCCCCGCGACGCTGTAGCCCAGCACCTGTTGGTCGAGGCGTGCGTGCAGGGCCTTCAGCACGGCGGGTGGGGCGGCGATGTCCATGTCGGCGATCCACATCGGCAAAACGTCTTGCGGGTAGCGGTTCCACTTGGTGCTGCCGGTGCCGAGGCGTGGGTGGATCGTGTCGAAATCAAAGCTCATGGGGGGCTCGTATCAGGGCGTCAGGCGCAGGAATGGCGCTGATTCTAGCGCCATTATTTTTATAGGCCAGAGCTGATTGCGAGCGACAGTTGCCGATGGGCCTGTTCCAGCGCGCGATTGACCGCTTCTTCACCGCGCACCATGGCCGGCAGGTACACAAAATCTACCGACTCAATACCCACCGTCGCCAGGATCGCGGTCATGTACGGGGTAAGGAAGTCCGGTTCATGGCCTTTGCGGGCGTTACCCGAGCTGACCAGCACAAAGGTGCGCCGGTCCTCCAGCAAGCCGACCTTGGCCAATTGCGCATTCACCGTAAAGCTGCGGTGGATGCGCACCACGTGGTCGATCCAGGCCTTGAGCGCCGCCGGCACGGTGAAATTGTGCACCGGGGTGCACAGGATCAGCAGGTCGCAGGCTTCCAGTTCCACGATCAACTGTTCCGAGAGTGCCGTCGCCTTGCCGCTCAAGCCCCCCGCTGTGGTGAGTGCGTTGGCATATTCACGGGTCAGCGGCGGCAGCGCCTGGCCGCCATAGTCACGCTCGGTCACCTCGGCATCCGGTACCAGGTCGCGCAGCAGGGCACGGGCCAGTTTGAAGGTCTGCGCGGCTTTACCGTGGGGGCTGAAACCGAGGAGCAGGGCGCGAGTCATTGGCTGAGGTCCTGGGAAAAGTGCATGCCCAGGGGCAACAGGCCCTGGCGGAAATAGAAGCGTTGGGCCAGGGCCATGTGCATGCCGGTGTCCAGCACCAGCCAGCGATAGCCGTGGGCGCGGGTTGCGTCACGCACGTGGTCAAGCAGTCGTTCACCGAGGCGGCGCCGCTGCAACGTGGCGTCTACCACCAGGTCATCGATGTAGATAAAGCGGCCATACAGGGTGTTTTCGGTCAACCGGTAGCCGGCCAGGCCGATCACCTGGCCGTGTTCCCGCGCGGCGAGCAGGCGATAGCCGTTTTGCCGTTGGCGCTGGACTTGCTCGGCGAACGCCTTGGCGTCGGTGAGGTGCGGGCGCAGCTGCTGCATCACTGCAAAGCTGGCGACGCAATCGGCCTCGGTTTCCATCTGGACGAACTCGACGTGTTCATTCATGGCCGTGGTTCTCCAGGTGAGCCTTGATTGCCGCCGGCACTTTGCGAAAGCTGATGGCGACACGATTGAGGGCGTTCATCAAGCCGATGGCCAGGGTCAGGTCGGCGAGTTCCTTGTCGCTGAACACCGCCGCGACCTGTGCGTAATCCGCATCCGGCACCTGGGTTTGCGCGACCGGCGTCACCACTTCGGCCCAGGCCAGGGCGGCCTGCTCACGCGGGGTGTACAGCGGCAGACCCTCGCGCCAGGCGGCCAGCAGCATGATTTTTTCCAGGCTTACGCCCAGCTTGAGCAGGTCGCGGGAATGGCTGTCCAGGCAATAGGCGCAGCCGTTGAGTTGCGAGACCCGCAGGTACACCAGGTCGATCAGTTCTTTTTCCAGGCCGCAGCCGTGGATATAGCTGTGCACCGAGCCCAGGGCTTTATAACCGGCGGGGGCGGCCAGGGCGTAGTCGAGACGGTGTTTCATGGGCGATCCTTATTGCGGTGAAGAGATGCGCCATTTTCGTGGCTGGCCAGGTGGCCTGACAGGGGCATGATTGGACAAGTGGGTTGGGACATGATCAGACTTCGGCCTGTCTTCCCGCCGAGCCACTTGCGATGTCGTCACTGCCCAAATACCAGGAAATCTACCGGCGTTTTCGCCAGGCCATCGACCAGGGCCAATTGCGCGCCGGCGAGCGCGTGCCCTCGGTGCGGGCGCTGGCCCAGGAGCTCAAGGTGGCGCGGGGCACGGTGGAGGCGGCGTATCAACTGCTGGTCAGCGAAGGTTTCTTCGAGGCGCGCGGGCAAGCGGGGACCGTGATTGCCGAGGCGCTGCCGCAGGTGTCGGTGAAACCCATGCCGGTTGCGCTGCCGGTGACTTCAGGCCCTCGGCCGTTGCAAATGGGCCTGCCCGCCCTGGATGCGTTCCCCCGCAAATTGTGGGCGCGCCTGGTGACCCAGCAAGTGCGCCGCACCGATGCGGACAGCCTGGCGATGGGCGACGTGCGCGGCACCCAGGCGCTGCGTGTGGCGATTGCCAGCTACCTGGCGTTGTATCGCGGCGTGGAGTGCACGCCCCAGCAGGTGTTTGTATGTGCCGGGTATGCGGGCGGCCTCACCCTGGTCTGCGAAACGCTGGCGATGGCGGGGCAGCGCTGCTGGTTCGAAGACCCCGGGTACTTGCATGCGCGGCAGTTGTTGAGGCATCGCGGTGTGGAACTGGTGCCGGTGCCGGTGGATCGCGATGGGCTGGATGTCGCGCAGGGCATTGCACGGGGGCGTGGGGCGCGACTGGCGATAGTCACCCCGGCGCATCAGAGCCCCTTGGGTGTGGCGTTGAACCCGCTGCGGCGGCAGGCCTTGCTGGAATGGGCGCGAGAGCAGGGCAGTTGGGTGGTAGAGGATGACTATGACAGTGAATTTCGCTATCGCGGGCAGCCTTTGGCGGCGCTCAAGAGCCAGGATACGGATGACCGAGTGATCTATGCCGGAAGTTTCAGCAAGATGCTGTTCCCGGGGTTGCGCTTGGGGTATCTGGTGGTGCCTGTGTCGTTGGTGTCGGCGTTTGAACGTGCGGCCGAGGCGTTGCAGCAGCGTGGGGCGCAGTTGTTGCAATTGACTGCGGCGGATTTTCTCGAGCAGGGGCATTTCACCCGGCATTTGAAGAAGATGCGCCTGTTGTATGCGCAGCGCAGGGCGTACCTGGTGGAGGCGTTGCGCGTGCATTGTGCGGGGTATCTGCGGGTGGATGAGCAGGCGGGCGGGATTAATTTGCTGGCGCGGTTGGTGGTGGATGTGCCGGACCTTGTCGTGGCTGAGGCCGCTGGTAGAGCGGGGTTGGCGGTGCAGGCACTGTCTTCCTGGACGCTTGAGACTGGGCGGGGGCAGGGGGTGTTGATGGGGTTTACCAATGTGGCTTCTATGTCGGATGCGGTGGGGATTGTAGTGGTTTTGCGTGAGGTGATTGATAAGTGCATAACCGTTGACCAATAACGGATATGTACTCAACGCTGAGCGACTGAAAAAGAATGCGCTCCCACGCAAGGTGAGAGCGCCCGGCCGGTCAGTGCTTGACCGGCGTCGGCAGGGTCACGAGGTTGACGTAGCCATCCCGGAATTTCTTCTGGTCGACACCGAACACCACCTTGGCCTTCTGCGTGCCTATCAAGAAGCCTTGCATGGTGGTTCATCCGGAATAATTGGGGTTATCAGCGGTTCACCAGTTTCGCCGGCAAGGCGATGACCAGGAAGCTGCTGAGAATCAGGCAGCCGGCGAAAAACCACAAGGCACCCGCGCTGCTGCCTGTGACGTCAATCGCAACGCCCATCAACGAGTTGCTCACCAGACCGGCAATATTCGCCACCGAACAGGCCAGGGCAAAGCCGGTGGCCGCCGCGGTGCCTTTGAGGAACGTCGCCGGCAGGCTGAAAAACACCGGCACCGCGCCGATGATCGCCGCCGAAGCAATCGCGAACAGCGCCACGGTGGCCGCTACGTTATGGGTGAAGAAGGTGCTGGTGGCCATCGCCGCCGCGCCGATGAAAAACGGCACGATGATGTGCCAGCGGCGTTCGCGGTGTTTGTCGGAACTGGCGCCGATCAACAGCATGCCGAGCAGGGCGGCGACGCTCGGCAAGGCGGTGAGCACACCGATATGGAAGGTGTCGGTGACCCCGGCGTTGCGGATGAACGTCGGCATCCAGAAACCCATGGCGTAGGCGCTGAGCAGGATCGAGAAGTCGATACCGCCGAGCATCCACACCTTGAGGTTGAAGAACCCGTCGCGGAAGCTGTGCTTGCTGGCGGTGCCATCGGCGTCGTCCTTGTGCAGTTCGGTTTCCAGCAGGGCCTTTTCCTCGTCCGACAGCCATTTGGCTTGCTGGTAGGTGTTGGGCAGCGCCCAGAAGGTCAGCACGCCGAGCAATACGCTGGGCACCGCCTCGATCAGGAACAGCCACTGCCAGCCGCGCAGACCGCCGATGTGGTCGAAGTGACCCATGATCCAGCCGGACAGCGGGCCGCCGATCACGCTGGACAGCGGCAGGCCGATCATGAACAGCGCGATGATGCGCCCACGTCGGTGGGTGGGGAACCAGGTGGTCAGGTAGTACAGCACGCCCGGTAGAAAGCCCGCTTCGGCCGCGCCGAGCAAAAAGCGCAGGATGTAGAACTGGGTGGTGGAGGTGACCAGCATGGTGCAGGCCGAGAGCAGGCCCCAGGTGATCATGATGCGCGCGATCCAGATCTTCGCGCCGACCCGTTCCAGCACCAGGTTGCTTGGCACTTCAAAGATGATGTAGCCGACAAAGAACAGGCCGGCACCGAGGCCGAACGCGGTTTCGCTGAACTGCAACTGGTCGAGCATCTGCAATTTGGCGAAACCGATATTGATCCGGTCCAGATAGGCGGCCAGATAACAGAAGCACAGGAACGGAATCAGTTTCCAGGTGATCTTGTGGTAAAGCGTGTTGACGGGATCGGCGACCGTGGTCGCCGGCGCTGCATTCGCAATGGGCATGGGGTGTCTCCTGGCGGTGACTTATGGTTTTTATACAGCCGCTTTTGTTCCAGCACTTCGGAGTGCTGTAGAAGCGACGTCCAAAGGCAGTGTCAGAAGACTGGGGCGTGTACCCCAGTTTTAGGCGAGACCGCACTCTATGGCGCGATTCTCGGTACCGTTTATTGCTCCCTGAATTTGCGCATTGCCTCCTGCTTGCTCACCACGTCGCCATACTTGCTGTCGATATCGAACAGATTGGCTTCATGGGGGGCCGGGTGCCGGTCGCCGACGCATTCGCGCACGACGATGGTGCGAAACCCGTGTTGCACTGCATCCACCGCCGTGGCGCGGATGCAGCCGCTGGTGGAACACCCGGCCAGTACCACGGTGTCGATGCCCTGTGCATGCAGCATCGGCGCCAGGCTGCTGCCGAAAAACGCACTGGCGTACTGTTTGGTGATCACCACTTCATCGGCCTGGGGCAGTACCTCGGCGCAGAACGCGGCCAGTGGGTTGCCTTCGACCATGTCTTTCATCACCGGGGCCTTCTTGACCCATATGCCTCCATCCAGGAAATGGCCGGGATGGTAGCGGATATTGGTGTGGACGACTGCAATCCCGTGCTGGCGCGCGCTGGCCAGCAGCTCCACGCTTTCAGCCACGGCTGTGACCACACCCGGCGCGAACAGCGGCGCGCCTTCGGTGGTGTAGCCTTGCATGAAATCGATCATCAACAGCGCGGCCTTTTTGCCAAAGCCGATGCGGTTGCCCCATACGCCCTGGTAATTGGCGTCGGCGGATTGTTCGCTCATCGTTTAACCCCCTCATTCTGGACAGTGCACTTACCTTGTGGCGAGCGGGCTTGTCCCGCGTTGGAGTGCGTAGCGCTCCCGCTTTTTTTTGGGCCGCTTCGCAGCCCAACGCGGGGCAAGCCCGCTCGCCACAACTTGCCCGCTTGCCACAGAAGCCCGCTCGCCACACATTAATAGGCGCCGGAGAGCAGGGCTCCCGCGCCGGGTACGATGGGCTCAAGGTCCAGGGCCTTGAGCATGGCGTAGGTGGTGGCGATAGCGGCGGTGAGCACCGGCTTGCCGGTTTGCGCCTCGACCTTGGCCACCACCGGCAGCGACTGCATCTGCACGCAGGCGGACAGCACGATCACGTCGACACCTTCCAGGTTCATGCCGGCGACGATGGCCGGCAGGTTGGCCGGGTCGTGGCGGGCCACTTCGAGGTTGTCGGGGATCTCCAGGGCGCGCCAGTCCACCACATCAAAGCCTTCTTCGCGGATGTAGTTCACCACCAGTTCGGTCAATGGCTTCATGTACGGTGCAACAATCGCGATGCGCTTGGCGCCCATGACTTTCAGGCCTTCGATCAAGGCGCCGGCGCTGGTGATGACCGGGGCGTTGGCATCGTTGTCGGCAGTGGCCTTGCGCAGGCGTTGTTCGGAGTTGCGGTGATACCCCAGCCCCATGGCCATGATCGCCACCAGGCACGCATAACCCAGCACGTCTACATTGGCGTCGGACAACTCGACGGCGCAACGGTCGGACTCACCGTCCATGGCCGCCAGTTCTTCCTTGCGCACCTGCTTCATGCGCATGCGGCTGGAGTGAAAGGTAAAGCGCTCGGGACGGATCGCCTGGCGCGCGGTAAGCATCGCCGGGATTTCGGTTTCCATGGTGGTGTTGGAGCTCGGCACGATCTGGCCGATGCGGTAAGGCTTCTGCATGGTGGTCTCCGTTTTTATAGTGTGAGGAAGTCGCCGAGGGCGTGGAAGAAACCGTCGAAGTCATCCCACGGAATCATGTGCCCGGCGTTGGGTACGCGGGCGACCTGGATGCGCGGTTGCAGGCCCTGAATTTCGGCAATGTCCTCATCGAGGATCACCCCGCCGCGACCGGCCACCATCAACAGGGCAGGGGCCTTGAGGTGGGGCAGGTCCTGGTGGAAATCCACGGTGTGGAAATCATTGAAGGCGCGCACGATGGCGGGCTCAAAACAGGTGTGCAGCCATTCGGCACGCAGTTGCAGTTGTTCGTCGGTCCAGGTGGCACAGAAGGCGCGCATCGCCTCGGCATCCATGCCGACCAGGGATTGGCGGATCGAATCCACGTACCACGGCAGTTTGCTCGGGTACTCACGCCGACCCGGGCCAGACACCGGCGGGTCGATCAGCACCACGCGCTTCACGCCCTGCGGATGTTTGACCGCACTGCGCAAGGCAAAACGGGCGCCCATGGAATGGCCCATCAGGTGATAGCTGTCCAGGTTCAGCGCATCGGCAAAGGCACCGATGTCGTCGGCGCAGGTGTCCGCGCTGTAGTCGAGTTCGGGGCCGGTGGAGGACAGCCCGCGACCGCGCACGTCCAGCACATAGGTGTCGAACTGTGCGCCCAGGCGCTCCGCGACGAACCCCCAGGTGATCGCCGGGCTGGTGATGCCCGGGATCAGGATCAACGCCGGGCCTTTGCCGCCGTAACGCAAGTAATGCTGGCGAATGCCGTTGGCCTGCACGTTGCCACCGTAGAGGAAGGTGCTCACGCGGCCACCCCCGATTTCAGTTCCTGGGCGTACAGGTCATAGCCGTAGACCCAGGCCGGGTCTTCCTGGGTGCGCAGCCAGGTGTTGGCGTTGGACACTGCCTGCACCCGGGAGGCACGTTCCTTGCGGTTGGCTTCGTACAGCTCGAAGGCGGTGCGGTAGTCGCTGATGCCGGTTTCCTGCAGGCAGCGGGTGAGCATGGCGGCGTCTTCGATGGCCATGCCGGCGCCCTGGGCCATATGCGGTTTCATCGGGTGACAGGCGTCGCCGAGCAATACCAGGCGACCACGGCTCCACAGCGGCAGTGGGTTGCGGTTGCGCAGCGGCCATTTGGTCACGCTGTCGGTGGATTCGATCAAGGCTTGCACAGTGGGGTGGTAGCCCTTGAAGGCGTCGAACATCTCTTCGCGGCTGCTGTCGACGAACGCGCCCTGGAAGTCCCATTCGGCGTGGGGTACGCCGGTCACGTAGTAGTACTCGTCGCGTTTGCCGGTGGTGTAGTAGACCATCATGTGGCGGTCCTCGGTCCACCACTTGATGCAGTCTTCGAACTTCAAGTCGTACTTGGCGAGTTGGTCGCCACGGATCAGTGCGCGGTGTGCGACCCAGCCGCTGTACAGCGGTTTTTCCACGCCCAGCAGTTCTTCGCGGATCTTGGAATTGATGCCGTCGGCGCCGATCACGATGTCGGCGTAGGTCACTTGGCCGTCGGCGAAGGTCAGGCGCACCTGGGTGTCGGTTTCCTCAAGGCTTTCCAGGCGCTTGTTGAAGTGCAGGGTGCCGGGCTTGAGGGTGGACATTTGCAGCGCATGCAGGTCGCCACGGTGCACCGTGATGTAGGACGCGCCGTAGCCGGTGAGCGGGATGCGCGAGAGGTAGTCGCCGGTTTCGCCGCAGCGGCTGAACCAGTGCTCGGGGTGCGAGCCCATCAGGTCCAACTGCTTTTCGATGCCCATGCGGCGAAAGATTTTCATGATATTGGGGCCCATGTGGATCCCCGCGCCCAATCGGGAAAACTCCGACGCCTGCTCATATACATCCACGTCGAAGCCGGCTTGCTGCAACAGGGTGGCAGCGGCGGCACCGCCCAGGCCTGCGCCGACGATGGCGATTATTTGCGTGCTTCCCATGGGGCGTATTCCTCTGTCTTTGTGATTTTCGGTAGCGTCTGTCCGCAAGGTTTTTAAAGTGTATACGCTCATTTTTTGAAATGGGAAGCCTGTCTCTGAAAATTTATTTTCTGGCCGTACGGCTCCTGTGTAACGACATGTAGCCAATTAACATTGGAGTTGTTCCGATAGGTAACGTTGTGGCGCGCCGCTTGCAGTCTGTTCGTAATTCGGGTCTTATCGTTATTAAATGGCGTATACGCTACAAAAGTGCACTAGAGTGAAGCGCAGTGCCTGAACTTGGTGCGGGCCCACAGGAGACAGGAAAATGCCGGTAAGCGATTGCGAATTGACCCAGATGTTCGAGCACGTGTTGAAGCTGTCCAGGGTCGACCCGACCCAGAGCGTCGCCGTGCTCAAGAGCCATTATTCCGACCCGCGCACCGTGCGCGCCGCGATGGACGCCGCGCAGCGCCTGGGGGCCAAGGTGTATGCGGTGGAGTTGCCATCGTTCAACCATCCCAAGGCCATGGGCAACGACATGACCGCCTACTGCGGCGACACCGCGCTCACCGGTAATATCGCCGCCCAGCGCGCCCTGGAGGCGGCGGATCTGATCATCGACACCATGATGCTGCTGCACTCGCCGGAGCAGGAGCAGATCCTCAAGACCGGCACGCGCATCCTGCTGGCCGTGGAACCTCCGGAAGTGCTGGCGCGCATGCTGCCCACCGAAGAGGACAAGGTGCGTGTGCTGGCGGCCGAGCAGTTGTTGAAGAAGGCGCGTTCGATCCATGTCAAATCCCGCGCCGGCAGTGACTTCCGTGCCGCCCTGGGGCAATACCCCTGCGTGACCGAATACGGCTTTGCCGATGAACCGGGGCGCTGGGACCACTGGCCCAGCGGTTTCCTGTTTTCCTGGCCCAACGAAGAAACCGCCGAGGGCGTGCTGGTGCTGGACATCGGCGACATCCTGCTGCCCTTCAAGACCTACACCCGCGAGAAGATCACCCTGGAGATCGAGAAGGGCTTCATCACGAAGATCCACGGGGGGTTCGAGGCCGAGTACCTGCGTGACTACATGAAGTACTTCAACGACCCCGAGGTGTACGGCATCTCCCATATCGGCTGGGGCCTGCAGCCACGGGCGCAGTGGACCGCCATGGGCCTGCACGACAAGAACGACGGCATGTGCATGGATGCGCGGGCGTTCTATGGCAATTTCCTGTTCTCCACCGGGCCGAACACCGAAGTCGGCGGGACACGCAAGACGCCGTGCCATATGGACATTCCGCTGCGCAATTGCGATGTGTACCTGGATGATGAGGCCGTCGTGATTGCAGGGGATGTGGTTGCGCCAGCAGGCTCCCTGGCCCGCTGATTAACCCGTGTGGGAGGGGGCTTGCCCCCGATGGCGGAGGAGCAGCTGGAAATTAGCTCGCTGATACACCGCCATCGGGGGCAAGCCCCCTCCCACATGTAGACTACATTCGAGCATGAGAAACTTGAGTGCATCCAACAACGAAGCCATCATGCTTCCCCATCGCCAGCCATCCACCGAGCCAAGCCGTGCCTGATTCCTACGTCTTTTCTGAACAAGTTGGCCACCTGCTGCGCAAGGCCTACCAGCGCCACCTGGCGATCTTTCAGCAGAATGTCGGCGACTCACAGCTCACCGCCGTGCAGTTCGTGACCCTGTGCGCACTGCGCGATCACGGTGCAAGTTCGCTGACCGAGTTGGTCAAGGCGACTGCGGTGGACCAGGCGACCATCCGTGGGATCGTCGAGCGGCTCAAGGCCAAGGCACTGATCAGCCTGGAACCGGACCCGCAGGACAAGCGCAAGGTGGTGGTGGACCTGTCCCCGGCAGGCGCCGAACTGGTCGCCCAGACCACGCCCCGTGCCGCGCAGATCAGTGAATTGACCATGAGCAATCTCAACCCCGCCGAACGGGTGGCGGTGCTGTTCCTGCTGCGCAAGATGATTGACGATCCCCAGGACTGATTGGGGTGGGCGCCCCCCCTCACCACAACATCCCCGCTCGCCACAACATCCCCTGGCACCGATCTTGCTCTAAGTTCGTGTAGTAATCACTTCACCAGTCAAGTGTGTCGCGAGACCCCAGGTCCGCGACGCTTTTTTTTGACTGTTTCATGTAGTGGGTACTTCATCAACTGTTACGGGCGAAGCACATGATCAGCCAGCACATCACAGTAGCGCTTGAGGTCAACGGGCAAACACACGAAGTCAGCGCCATGGCGGACACGCCGCTGTTGCTGGTGCTGCGCAATGACCTGGAACTCAATGGTCCCAAATATGGCTGTGGCCTGGGGGAGTGCGGTGCCTGCACCGTGATCATCGATGGGGTGGCGGCGCGCGCCTGCGTGTTTCCGTTGTCGGGGACCGTGGGCCGCGAGATTGTCACCCTCGAAGGCCTGGGCACGCGCCAGGCGCCGCACCCGGTGCAACAAGCCTTTATCGACGAGCAGGCCGCGCAATGTGGCTACTGCCTCAACGGCATGATCATGACCGCCAAGGCCTTGCTCGACCGTAACCCCAACCCCAGCGAAGCCCAGGTGCGCAACGAGCTGTCGGGCAACCTCTGCCGCTGCGGCACCCATATCGAAATCCTGCGCGCCGTGCTGCGTGCGGCCCGCCTGATGACCGTGGAGTGATGACCATGCCGAACATTCCGCTTTCCCGTGACCAATGGCTGGCCAAGGCCGGTGTCCTGTTGATCGTCGATGATGTGCTGCCGCCCTCGGGGCCGGTGGCCAAGGGTGGCACGCCCACGGTCAAGCCCAAGGAGCTTGGGCTGTTTATTGCGGTCAACGATGACGGCCTGGTGTATGCGTTCAACGGCCATGTGGACCTGGGCACCGGCATCCGTACGTCGCTGGCGCAGATCGTGGCCGAGGAACTGGACCTGGCGATGGACCAGGTGCAGATGGTGCTTGGGGATACCGAGCGCGTGCCCAACCAGGGCGCGACGATTGCCAGCGCTACGTTGCAGATATCAGCAATCCCCCTGCGCAACGCGGCCGCCGAAGCCCGGCGTTTTCTGTTGGCGCGGGCAGCGGGGCGCTGGGGCGTGAGTACAGCCGGCCTGAAAGTGGATGCTGGCGTTATTCAAGCGCCGGATGGGCGCACCACCACCTATAGCGAACTGGTCAGCGGCCAGCACGACCAACTGCGCATCAGCGGCGACGCGCCGCTAAAGGCCACTGAGGACTATCGCTTGGTGGGCAAGGGCGCCGCACGGGTGGATATCCCCGGTAAGGCCACCGGTGAGCTGACTTACGTGCACGACATGCGCGTACCGGGCATGCTCCATGGCCGGGTGATCCGCCCACCGTATGCGGGGCTGGATTGCGGCGATTTTGTCGGCAACAGCCTGTTGAGCGTGGATGAGTCGTCCATCGCCCATATTCCCGACATTGTTGCGGTGGTGGTCATCCGCGATTTTGTCGGCGTGGTCGCGTTGCGTGAGGAGCAGGCGATCAAGGCCGCCAGCGCCTTGCAGGTGCACTGGAAACCCTGGAACAACGCCTTGCCGGACATGCGTGATGTCGAGCAGGCCATCCGCGACAACCCTCGCGTGCGCCGCACCGTGCTTGACCAGGGCAATGTCGATGAAGCCCTGGCGGGTGCCAGCCAGCGCATGCCGCGCAGTTACCTGTGGCCATACCAGATGCACGGCTCGATCGGCCCCTCCTGTGGCGTGGCGGATTACTCGCCGGCCGGCAGCCGGGTGTGGTCGGGCAGCCAGAATCCGCATCTGCTGCGCGCCGACCTGGCGTGGCTGCTGGAGTGTGATGAGGCGTTGATCGATGTGATCCGCATGGAAGCCGCCGGCTGTTATGGGCGCAATTGTGCGGATGATGTGTGTGCCGATGCCTTGTTGCTGTCCCGTGCAGTCGGCAAACCGGTACGCGTGCAATTGAGCCGTGAACAGGAACACCTGTGGGAGCCCAAGGGCACTGCGCAGTTGATGGATGTGGATGGCGGCCTGAACGCCGATGGCAGCATTGCCGCCTACGACTTTGAAACCAGCTACCCCTCCAACGGCGCGCCAACCCTGGCGTTGTTGCTGACCGGCCGCGTGGAACCGGTGGCGGCGATGTTCGAGATGGGCGACCGCACCTCGATCCCGCCCTACGACATCGACAACATGCGCGTGAGCATCAACGACATGGCGCCCATTGTGCGCGCCTCGTGGATGCGCGGCGTGTCGGCGTTGCCCAACACCTTTGCCCACGAATCCTATATCGATGAACTGGCCTTCGCCGCTGGTGTCGACCCGGTGGAGTATCGCCTGCGCTACCTCAAGGACGAACGCGCCATCGACCTGGTCAAATCCACCGCCGAGCGCGCCAATTGGGCCCCGCGCACCGCGCCGATGCAGACCGCCAATGAGGACCACCTGCTGCGTGGCCGGGGCTTTGCCTACGCGCGCTACATCCACAGCAAGTTCCCCGGTTTCGGCGCGGCGTGGGCGGCGTGGGTGGCGGACGTAGCCATCGACAAGCAGACCGGCGATGTGTCGGTGACCCGCGTGGTGATCGGCCATGACTCGGGGATGATGATCAACCCGGCCGGGGTGCAGCATCAGATCCACGGCAATGTGATCCAGTCCACCAGCCGTGTGCTGAAAGAGCGCGTGACCTTTGAAGAATCGACGGTGGCGAGCAAGGAGTGGGGCGGTTACCCGATCCTGACCTTCCCTGAAGTGCCGCAGATTGACGTGATGATGATGCCGCGCCAGGACCAGCCGCCCCTGGGCGCCGGTGAGTCGGCATCGGTGCCCAGCGCGGCGGCGATTGCCAATGCGATCTACGACGCCACCGGCATTCGTTTTCGCGAGTTGCCGATCACCCCGGAGCGGGTGTTGGCGGCGCTGAATGCCGGTACCCTGGGCGAGCCGGCCAAGTCGCCGGAGAAACGGCGCAAATGGTGGTTCGGCGCGCTGTTCGCCACCCTGGGGGCGGTGCTGGCGACTGCCTGGCCGTTCCACAATGAAATCGCCCCGATTGCGCCGCCCAGCGCCGGCACCTGGTCCAAGGCCACCCTGGAGCGCGGGCACTTGCTCGCGGCAGTCGGCGATTGCGCGGTGTGCCATACGGCGCCGGGCGGCGTGACCAATGCCGGTGGGCTGGCGATGCAAACCCCCTTCGGCACGCTGTACAGCAGCAATATCACCCCGGACGTGGAGACCGGCATCGGTGCCTGGTCGTACCCGGCGTTCGAGCGTGCGATGCGCGACGGTATCGGCCGCGACGGGCGCAACCTATACCCGGCGTTTCCCTACACGGCGTTCCGTAATATCAACGATGCGGACATGCAGGCGCTGTACGCCTACCTGATGTCCCAGGCGCCGGTGAGCCAGGCGCCGACGCCGAATGCCATGGGCTTTCCGTTCAACATCAGGCCGTTGATGGCGGGGTGGAATGCACTGAACCTGCGACGTGGCGAAATCACTCCGCAGCCGGAGCGTGGCGAGCAATGGAATCGTGGCAACTACCTGGTCAATGGCCTGGGGCATTGTGCGGCCTGTCATTCCCCTCGCAATGTGATGGGAGCGGAGAAGGGCGGCAAGGCGTTCCTGGCCGGGGGCATGGTCGATGGATGGGAAGCACCGGCACTGACCGGCCTGTCCAAGGCGCCGACGCCATGGACCGAAGACCAGTTGTTCACCTACCTGAGTACCGGCTATTCCGACGCCCATGGCGTGGCCGCAGGTCCGATGGGACCGGTGGTGAGTGAATTGTCCAAGCTGCCCAAGGCGGATATCCGCGCCATGGCGGTGTACCTGGCGTCGCTCAATGGCGAAGCCGCAGGCGAGGCCCAGGTGGCGGCCGCTGTCAGCGTGCCGAATCCCAATGGCCGACGCGTATTTGAAGGTTCATGCAAGGCCTGCCATGCCGAGGGGCTGGGGCCGAAGCTGTTTGGGGTAAGCCCGTCGCTGGCGACCAATACCAATGTGCACAGCGACCAGCCGGATAACTTGATCAAGGTGATTCTGCAAGGCATCAGCCACCCGGCGACCAAGGACCTGGGGTATATGCCGGGATTCAAGAACAGTCTGTCGAACAGCCAGGTGGCGGATCTGGCGGCGTATCTGCGCGGGCAATTTGCGCCGAATGCGACGCAGTGGAAGGGGTTGGAGCAGAAGGTGGCGCATCTGCGCGCCAACCCCGGCACCCATTGACGCAATGGGGTAAAACATGTGGGAGGGGGCTTGCCCCCGATGGCGGTGCATCAGCCAGCCTATGTTTAGCTGACCCACCGCTATCGCGGGCAAGCCCTCTCCCACAGTTGGATTCGGTTCTTACAGGGAGGTCGGGGTGACGCCGCGTACCACTAAATCGCTGATAAACCCCAGCCAATCCCGCTGCTGCCCTTTGTTCGCCAGGTCTTCACCGAGGAATGAGCTGAGGGTATGCCGGTTGGAGTTATAGAAGTAGCAGAGCGAGGCGATCATCAGGTACACGTGCTTGAGGTCGACATCCTGGCGAAACACGCCCTGGGCCTGGCCGGCTTCGATGATCGGCTTCAAGACGCCCACGGCCTCCCCGGACAACCTGCGCATCTCGCCGGATTGCTGGGCATGCTTGCCCTGGTGCAGGTTCTCGATGCTCAGGATCGCCACGAATTCCGGGTGCTTGACGTAGTAATTCCAGATAAACGCCACCAGGTCGCGCAGGGCCTGCTCCGGTGCGTCCAGGTCCAGCTTGAGCTTGCTTTCGGCTTGGTTGAACTGCTCATAGATGTGTTCCAGCACGCAGACGAACAGGTGTTCCTTGCTGCCGAAATAGTAATAAAGCATGCGGTCGTTGGAGTCGGCTTCCTTGGAAATGCTGTCGACGCGCCCGCCGGAATAACCGTCACGGGTGAACACCTTGACCGCCGCCTGGAGGATGCGCGCGCGGGTCTGGTCGGCCTGTTGGGCGCGAATGCCGGTCTTCTTGATCACCATGTCAGAGCGCCTTGCAGGACAGTCAGGGCGCGAAATATAGCATGGGCTTTTTCACGTCCGTTCCATGACCGACAAGTTCTGTAATAAAAACGCCATTGCGCTGGGGATTAAATCCGCAACGGGCTATTTTGGTGCGTCTCAATAACTAGAGTAGCCATGGATGAAATACCAACCTTTCAGCCGTACCTTGATTGCCACCGCCCTGGTGTTGACCGTCAGTGGTGTGCAGGCCGCTTCCCAGGCCCCGGTGGCCGGTGAAAACGGCATGGTGGTAACGGCCCAGCATTTGGCCACTCATGTGGGGGTAGACGTGCTCAAGGCCGGCGGTAATGCGGTCGACGCTGCCGTCGCCGTGGGCTATGCGCTGGCGGTGGTGTACCCGGCGGCGGGTAACCTGGGCGGCGGCGGTTTCATGACCGTGCAACTGGCGGACGGGCGCAAGACCTTCCTCGACTTCCGCGAAAAAGCCCCGTTGGCGGCGACCGCCGACATGTACCTGGACAAGGACGGCAACGTCATCGACGGCCTTAGCGCCAAGGGCCACCTGGCCGTCGGCGTCCCCGGCACCGTGTCGGGCATGGAACTGGCGCTGAGCAAATACGGCACCCTCAAGCGCGCCCAGGTCATCGCCCCGGCGATCAAGCTGGCGGAAAACGGCTTTGCCCTGGAGCAGGGCGATATCGACCTGCTGCACACCGCCACCGGAGAATTCGAAAAAGACAAGGACATGCGCGCAATCTTCCTGCACAACGGCCAGCCGATGCAGGTCGGCCAGAAGCTGGTGCAGAAAGACCTGGCCAAGACCCTCAAGGAAATCTCGGCCAAGGGCAGCGATGGTTTCTATAAAGGCTGGGTGGCCAAGGCGCTGGTGGATTCCAGCCAGGCCGGCAAGGGCATCATCACCCAGGCGGACCTCGACAAGTACAAGACCCGCGAACTGGCACCCATCGAGTGCGACTACCGTGGCTACCACGTGGTCTCGGCACCGCCTCCAAGCTCGGGGGGCGTAGTGATCTGCCAGATCATGAACATTCTCGAAGGCTACCCGATGGCCGACCTGGGCTATCACTCGGCCCAAGGCCTGCACTACCAGATCGAAGCCATGCGCCACGCCTACGTGGACCGCAACAGCTACCTCGGCGACCCGGACTTCGTGAAGAACCCGATCGAGCACCTGCTGGACAAAAACTACGCAGCCAAACTGCGTGACGCCATCGAACCGCAAAAAGCTGGCGATTCCCAGGCGATCAAGCCGGGCGTGTCGCCCCATGAAGGCAACAACACCACTCACTACTCCATCGTCGACAAGTGGGGCAACGCGGTGTCGGTCACTTACACCCTCAACGACTGGTTCGGTGCGGGCGTAATGGCGAGCAAGACCGGGGTGATCCTCAACGATGAAATGGACGACTTCACCGTCAAGGTCGGCGTGCCGAACATGTACGGCCTGGTCCAGGGTGAAGCCAACGCCATCGCACCGGGCAAGGCGCCGCTGTCGTCGATGAGCCCGACCATCGTGACCAAGGATGGCAAGGCGGTGATGGTGGTCGGTACGCCGGGTGGCAGTCGCATCATCACGGCGACCTTGCTGACCATCCTGAATGTCATCGACTACAAGATGAACATCCAGGAAGCCGTGGACGCACCGCGTTTCCACCAGCAGTGGATGCCGGAAACCACCAACCTCGAGCGGTTTGCAGTGAGTCCGGATACCCAGAAGATCCTCGAAAGCTGGGGCCACAAGTTTGCCGGTCCGCAGGATGCCAACCACCTGGCGGCGATCCTAGTGGGCGCGCCGTCCCTGGATGGCAAGCCGGTGGGTAACAACCGCTTCTATGGGGCGAATGACCCGCGTCGCAATACGGGGCTGTCGTTGGGCTACTGAGGCGTGAGGTGGTGATGCAGGTGGGCCAGGGACAGCGCCAGGCTGTCGTGGGATAACTGGATGGCGGCGGCTTCGGCGCTGCCCTGGGCCGCCGGTATCACTCGTTCGAACATGTGGTTTTCATAGGCCTGCACTGCTGATGAGCAGTCGGGTGTCTCCAGCAGGTGCTGCGCCAGTTCGGCCGCATCCAGCATCGCCGCGTTCACCCCTTCGCCGCCAAACGGCGACATCAGATGGGCCGCATCGCCGATCAGCGTCAACCCCAGGCGGTGGCACCAGCGATGGCCGACGGGCAGGGCGTGGATCGGTCTCGCCAGTAGCGTCTCGTTCGCCGCATCAAACAATGCCAATACCTGCGGGTGCCAGCCATGGAACTGGGCTTTCAGTGCGGGCAGGCTGAGGTGATCGGCGCCCCAGTCTGATGGCACGCGAAAGATCGCATAGCCGCGCAAATGCGCGTTGGCGTTGCGCTGCACGATGATCGCCCTGGCTTCGCCGGCAACCTGCAGGGTGCCTCGGCCGACCAGTGCGGCGAGGTGCGGGTGCTGACGGTCTGCATCGTCGATGCCGAACTCGATGAAGGTCAACCCGCTGTATTGCGGCTGATAGGTCGACAGCAGCGAGCGTATTTTCGACCAGGCGCCGTCGGCACCCACCACCAGGTCGAAGGGGCCGTGGGTGAGGGCGCCTTGATGCAGTGTCCAACGTTCATCATCGGTCGGGCGAACGTCGGTGACGCTGACACCCCAGCTCACACAGTCTGGCGGCAGTGAGTCCAGCAGCGCCTGGCGCAAGGCGGTACGGTCGACTTCAGGGCGGTCGCCTGCGTCCGGGTTGGGGGCTTCGAACAGCAAGCGACCGTGCTGATCCATCAAGCGCGAGCCTTGGTCTTCGTAACGGGCGATGCGTTTGAATGCCTCCTCCAGGCCGGCACGCTGCAAGGCGAGTTGGCCGGATTCGGCATGCAGGTCCAGCGTGCCACCTTGTGGGCGCTCCAGCGGGCTGCGTTCACGTTCAAATACGCTGGCGTGGACGCCATGGCGGTAAAGGATTCGCGCCAAGGTCAACCCGCCGGGGCCGGCGCCGACGATGGCGATGCGCAATGAGGTATTCATGAAATTGTCCTTGGCGATGTTTATAGGATCCTATACATTTAGTTCATAGGATCCTATGGAAAGTCAACGCCCTCATGAAGACTCAAACGCCTGCTCCAAACCCCATGCAACAGATCGGCCTGGCGAACCGCGGTTTCATCCGCCTCTACGAAGGTCGCCTGAGAGAGCTGGGCTTTGCTGTCGCGCAGATTCCGGTGCTGGCGGCGCTCAAGCACAGCGAGGGTTTGCCCCAGGCCGAACTGGTGCGCATTGCCCGTGTCGAGCAGTCGAGCATGGCCCAGTTGCTGGGCCGTATGGAGCGTGACGGCATGATCGAGCGGGTGGCTGACCCGGCTGATAAACGCAGCCGCTTGATTACCCTGACCGACGCGGCGCGCGAACGCATGCCCGCCGCCCGCGCGATCATGCTGCAAGGCAGCGCGCAGGCGCTGGAGGGGTTCAGTGAAGAGGAAGAGGCGACCTTGCTGGCGTTGCTGCTAAGGGTGAATGCCAACCTGGAGCGTCCCGGCGAGTAGCTGTTCAACCGCGGCCAACGCGGTGGCGCGGCGCTGTGCCCAATGACCACGAATCACCAGGGCGGGCTGCTGATGGTGCTCGAGCCACTCCAGGCTGCCACGGAAGAACGCTCGGCGATCCGCCAGGTCCGGCTGGCAGCGCTGCCCGTCGGCGGTCCATTCCACATCCTCCGGCGATAATAACAAGTGCAGGTCGTAATGGCGGGCCAGCAATTCGCTGTCGAGCCAGGCCGGGTAGTCGCCGAACAGGGTCTGGCTCCAGAGCTTGTTGGTCAGCAAATGCGTGTCGAGGATCAACAGCGCAGGCTGTTGGGCGCGGGCGGCGTCTTCCCAGGCCAGTTGACCACGGGCAATGGCCGGGATATCGGCCAGGGTGGTGTCGCGCTGATGGTGATCGATGAAATGGCGCACATATTCACCGACCATCAACCCGCCGAAATGCGCTTGCAACTCTGCGGCCAGCCAGCTTTTGCCGCTGGATTCCGGGCCGGCCAGTACCACCACCTTCATGCGTGCAACGCCGGATCGGCGCGCCATTCACGCCAGCCTTGCACGGCGATCACGGTGAACAGTGCATAGAGCGCGGCGGTAAGGTACAGGCCTTTGTAGAGGAACAGCCCGACGAAGATCACATCCACTGCGATCCACAGTGGCCAGCACTGCACGCGTTTCTGCGCCATCCACATCTGCGCCACCAGGCTGAAGCCGGTGAGGGCGGCGTCCAGCCAGGGCTGGGCGGCATCGGTCCAGTGCGCCATGGCGGCGCCGAGCAACAGGCTGCCCACTGCGCCCGCGGCCAGGCTGGCCATGATCGCCGGCACGCCCAGGCTGGTGACCTGGCGCCCTTGCTTGACCTCGCCGGCGCGGGTCCACTGCCACCACCCGTAGACCTGCAGCGCGGCGTAGACCACCTGCAAGAGCATGTCGGAATAGAGCTTCACATCGAAGAACACCCAGGTGTACAGCAGCACCATGACCAGGCCGATGGGCCAGCACCAGGGGTTTTGCTTGACGGTCAGCCACACCGCGATCACCCCGAGGGCGGCGGCGAACAGTTCAAGCCCGGACATGGTGGTTCCTTGGGAGAGTGGGAGAGGGCGGGGATTGTAACCAAAGAAGAATGCTGCGGGCATTATCTCTGTGGCGAGCGGGCTTGCCCCGCGTTGGGCTGCGTAGCAGCCCCACTAAATACGCCGCGTACTGGCTGACAGTATGCGGTGTCTGGTTTTAGGGCTGCTGTGCAGCCCAACGCGGGGCAAGCCCGCTCGCCACAAGCAGCATCAGATCTTGAATTGGCGCAGCAGGCCGTCGAGCTGGTCGCTCAGGCCACGCAACTGTGCACTTGCCAGACTCGACTGCTCCGCCGCCAGTGCCGTGCTGTGGGACAACCCGGCCGCCTGGGTGACGTTCTGGTTGATGTCTTCCACCACATGGGCCTGTTGCAGCGTCGCGCTGGCAATCGAGGCGTTGAGGCCGTTGAGGTTGCGCAATGCCTGGCCGATGGCGGTCAGGCTGGCCCCGGCCTGGCCGGCTTGTTCGATGGTCAGTTGGGAGGCGCTGTGGCTGTCGCTGATCACCTTGACCGCCGCTTCCGAGTGGCCCTGCAGGCGCTCGATCATGCCCTGGATCTCGGCGGTGGACTTTTGTGTGCGCTGGGCCAGCAGCCGCACTTCATCGGCCACCACGGCAAAGCCGCGGCCTTGCTCGCCGGCACGCGCCGCTTCAATTGCCGCGTTGAGGGCCAGCAGGTTGGTCTGGTCGGCGATCGAGCGGATCACTTCGAGCACGCTGCCGATCTGGGTGCTTTCGGCGGACAGGGTACGGATCACCTCCACCGCCTGGCTGATGGTGCCGGAGAGCTGGTCGATCTGTTGCAGGCTGCCGTCGATATTGACCTGGCCTTGTTGCGCCTGGGCCTGGGCGTCGCGCATTTCGCTGGCGGCGTGTTCGGCGTTCTTGGCTACGTCCTGCACGCCGTAGGTGACTTCGTTGATGGCAGTAGCCACCAGCTCCATCTGCTGGGACTGCTGCTGGCTGCGATCATGGGCCTGGGTCGCATTGGTGCCCAGTTCCTGGGACGACTGGCCCAAGGCGTTGGCGCATTCCTGCAACTGGCTGACCACCTGGCGCAGCTTGGCGGTGAAGCTGTTGAAGTGCCGGGCCAGTTGGGTGACTTCGTCCTGGCCATGGGTGTCGAGGCTGCGGGTCAGGTCGCTTTCGCCGCTGGCGATGTTGCCCATGGCGTTCACCGCATCCTGCAACGGCCGCACGATGCTGCGGGCGATCAGCGCTACCAGCAATGCCATGAGCACCGCGATACCCAGGCCGATAAACGAGGCTTTCCACACCTGGCCGCTGAACTCGGCCTGCACATCGTCCACGTACACGCCGGAGCCGATGATCCAGCCCCACGGCTCGAACAACTGGATATACGAGGTCTTGGCCACCGGCGCTTCGGCACCCGGTTTCGGCCAGCGATAGTTGACGATGCCGGCGCCCTTGGCCTTGGCCAGGCTCACGAATTCGTTGAACACTGCAAACCCGTCGGGGTCGCGGATGGCCGAGAGGTTCTGGCCGTCGAGCTTGGGGTTGGCCGGGTGCATGATCATCACCGGCGTGAGGTCGTTGATCCAGAAGTAGTCGTCATGGTCATAGCGCAAGCCGCGCACGGCACTCAGGGCCTGTTTCTGGGCGGCTTCGCGGGTCATGACGCCGGTAGTTTCCAGGCCGTGATAAAACGTCAGGATCCCGCTGGCGGTCTGGACCACGTGTTGGGTCTGTTGGCGCTTGGCCTGGTAAAGGTCGTCGTGGATCTGCTTGAGCATCAATAAACCCAGGGCCAGCAGCATCAGCACGGCGACTATCAGGATCAGCCAGAGGCGCCGGCTGATCGACATATTGCGCAAACTGTTCATCGTCCTGTCACTCCGTGCTTTTTATAATTGTGGGCGCTGCATCGACTTTTCCGCCTTGTCTGATAGGCTTTCGGCCTGTATTCGGAAAACCTGAGTACTGTCTGATTTTTCACAAGATTTTTGCGTACCGGGTGTGAGAGTCACCCCCGGGTCTTGTCGTCAGTGAACCATTAAAAAGATCAACAAGGCTTGCCATAGAGCAAGACCTTTGGGGGAAGCATGGATTTTTGGACCGCCATACAGGCATTGATTCTTGGCGTTGTGGAGGGGCTGACCGAGTTCCTGCCGATTTCCAGCACCGGCCACCAGATCATCGTCGCCGACTTGATCGGCTTCGGCGGCGAGCGTTTCGAAGCCTTCAACATCATCATCCAGTTGGGTGCGATCCTTGCCGTGGTCTGGGAGTTTCGCCGCAAGATTCTCGACGTGGTCATCGGTTTGCCGACCCAGCGCAATGCCCAGCGCTTTACCATCAACCTGATCATTGCCGTGTTGCCGGCAGTGGTGTTGGGGGTGATCTTCGCCGACCTGATCAAGCACTACCTGTTCAACCCGATCACCGTGGCAACCGCCTTGGTGGTAGGTGGCGTCATCATGTTGTGGGCCGAGCAGCGTCAGCACCGTAGCCACGCCAACACCGTCGACGAGATCACCTGGAAAGATGCGGTCAAGATCGGCTTCGCCCAGTGCCTGGCCATGATCCCCGGCACGTCGCGCTCCGGTGCGACCATCATTGGCGGCCTGTTGTTCGGCCTGTCGCGCAAGACCGCGACCGAGTTCTCGTTCTTCCTGGCCATGCCGACCATGGTCGGTGCTGCGCTGTACTCGGGCTACAAGTACCGTGACCTGTTCCAGCCAGCGGATTTCCCGGTGTTCGCCATCGGCTTCGTGACCTCGTTCATCTTCGCGATGATTGCGGTCAAGGGCTTGCTCAAGTTCATCGCCAGCCACAGCTACGCGGCATTTGCCTGGTACCGCATCGCATTCGGCCTGCTGATCCTGGCGACCTGGCAGTTCGGCTGGATCGACTGGACGGCGGTCAAGCCTTGAACATCCAGTATCCGCGTTTGAAGGCGGCGATCTTCGCGCTGTTGTGCGCGCCGCCGTTGATAGGGGCCGCGCTGGTCTGGTATCGCGGCGAGACGCTGATCCCGCTGGCCGCCTATGGTGTAGTCAGCGTGATCGCGTTTTTCCTGTACTGGAGCGACAAGCGCAAAGCGCAGACCGACCGCTGGCGCACCCCGGAAAACATCCTGCACGCCGTGGAGCTGGCGGGTGGCTGGCCGGGAGCGTTGATTGCCCAGCAGGTGTTCCGGCACAAGACGCGCAAGGTGTCGTACCAGGTGCTGTTCTGGGTGATCGTGCTGTTGCATGAGGTGTTCTGGTTGGACCAGTTGTTCCTCGGCGGCACCTTGCTCTCAGTCCTCTAGCCGCAACCCGACCTGCGTGCGCTTGGGCAACTTGCTCACCACCAACTGGTGGGAACGCTGCAACAAGCCGCGCAGTTCTTCGGCGCCCAGCGGGTAGGGCGTGTTCATGATGATCCACTGTGCACGCGCCAGGTACGGCGCCGGGTGGATGCCGGGGCGATCCACATGGCCGAGGAACAGCTCCTTGTCGACCTTGAACGCCAGCGATTCACCACGCAGGTTTTGCAGGGCGAACATCTTGTTGCCGGCAATCGAGAACACCCGCACGCCGCCCCATTTGTAGTCTTCGCGCGCGCCGGGCAGCGCCAGGCAGAACGCCGCGACTTGTGCTTCGGTCATCTTCATAGCAAGCGGTCTCCACAGCCTTTGAAACCTTCTTCGAGGTAGTCGATCCAGGCCCGGATCGCCGGCAGCACGCCGCGCCGATGCGGGTAGACGGCCTGGAGCCAACCGCCCGGCAACGACCATTCGGGCAACAGTTGCACCAACCGGCCGTTTGCCAGTTCCTCTTCACAGTACATCATCGGCAGTACGGTAAAGCCCAGGCCCATGATGGCGCTGGCTTTGCGCACGATAAAGTCGTCGATACCCAGGCGGGCTTCCATCGCCAGGTCGTGGGCGTTGCCCTGGGGATCGAGAATGCGCTGGTGCACCAGCCGGTCCGCTTCCAGTGCACCGAGGATCGGCAGCTGCTTGAGGTCGTCCAGGGTCGTGACCTGACGCCCGAGCATCAGTGCGGGGCTGGCCACCAGCACGGTCTGGGCCTGGCGCAGGCGTTTGGTCACCAACAGCGGGTCCTCATCGCCCAGCTCACGCACGCGCAAGGCCACATCGATGCCTTCGGCCACCAGGTCGACGCGGCGGTTGACCAGGGTCATCTCCAACTGCACCTGAGGGTGGGCGGCAAGAAAACCGGCGACCAGCTCCGGCAGGATGTGCTGGGCCATGCCCACCGGGCAGCTCACCCGCAGTCGCCCACGCGGCTCGCTGGACATGCTGGCCACGGCCTCATCGGCCATTTCCGCCTCCAGCAGCATGGCCTGGCAATGGCGCAGGTAGCGTTCGCCGACGGCGGTGAGGGTAAGCTGGCGGGTGGTACGTTGCAGCAGGCGTGCACCGAGGCGCTCTTCCAGCTCGGCGATGCGCCGCGACAGCCGCGACTTGGGAATTCCCAGCAGCCGGCCGGCGGCGGCGAAACCGCCGGCTTCGACGACTTTGGCGAAATAATAGAGGTCGTTGAGGTCTTGCATGGTCAGCCCATTGTCCTGTCAATGGGACGAACTATCCGCGCCTGACGAGGGCAAATCCACTACAAATGCGCACCGCCCATCAACACATACTTCACCTGCACATACTCTTCGATCCCGTAATAGCTGCCTTCGCGGCCATACCCGGACTGCTTGATCCCGCCAAACGGCACCGAGGCAGTGCCGACCGAGCCTGAGTTGAGAATCACCATGCCGGCCTCCAACTGGCGCGACAGGCGCAACGATCGCCCCAGCGCGCTGGTGTAGGCATAGGCGACCAGGCCGAACTCCGTCTGGTTGGCGCGGGCGATCACTTCTTCTTCGTCCTTGAACGAGTAGATGGCGAACACCGGCCCGAAGATCTCCTCGGTCGCCAGGGGGGAGTCGTCCCGCAAACCGGTCAACACCGTCGGCTCGTAGAACAGGCCGCCCTTGGCGTGGGGCCTGCCGCCCATCAGCACGCTGGCTCCGGCAGCCTTGGCGGCTTCCACCAGGCGCACGACCTTGTCAAAGCCCGCTTGATTGACCAGCGGGCCGACCACAAAACCTTCACGCAGGCCCTGGTCCACTTCGATCCCGGCCACTGCATGCTGCACGCGCTGGATGAAGTCCTCGAGGATGCTGTGCTGCACAAATATCCGGTTCGGCGAGATGCATACCTGGCCTGAGTTGCGCAGCTTGGCACCGACCAGTCCCTTCACCGCCTCATCCAGATCGGCGTCCTGGAACACGATAAACGGCGCGTTGCCGCCCAGCTCCAGGGTCATCTTCTTGATGCTTGCCGCGCATTGTGCGGCAAGCAATTTGCCAACGCCGGTGGAACCGGTAAACGAGATCTTGCGGATACGCGGGTCGCCCGTGAGGATCAGACCGATCTCCCTGGGGTCGCCCGCTACCACCTCCAGCACGCCTTCGGGGATGCCAGCCTTGCGTGCGTACTCCAGCAATTTGAAGGCCGTCAGCGGTGTATCCTCGGCGGGTTTGATCACCATGGTGCAACCGGCGGCCAGGGCCGTGGCGACCTTGCGGGTGATCATCATGAACGGGAAGTTCCATGGGGTGATGGCCGCGACCGGGCCGATGGCTTCCTTGGTCACCAGCACATTGGCGTTGCGGTCATGGGTGGGGATCGTGTCGCCGTACACGCGCTTGGCCTCTTCGGCATACCACTCGATAAAGCCCAGGCCGTAGTCGATCTCGCCACGGGCTTCACTGAGGCATTTGCCGTTTTCGCGGCAGAGCAATTCGGCGAAGGCTTCCTTGTCGGCTTTGACTGCGTCATGCCAGTGGCGCAGGAGGTCGCTGCGCTCCTTGGCCAGCCTGGACGACCATGCGGGAAAGGCGGCGCAGGCACGGTCGACGGCGGCCTTGACCTGGTGGGTGGTGTTCTGGGCGACGCGGCCGACTTCTTCGCCGGTAGCAGGGTTGTAGACGATAAGCATGGGGAGTCTCCGAGGGCTGAAAGTGCGGTTCCAGGCTACGCAGAGACAGTGTTTGAGCGAATATCCATTCCAATGTGCTGATTGCCTATTCCTATGAGGCCGTAGCCTGGATGCGGATTGCGCGCTACCGTGGCACTTTGCACTGAGGCCAGGATCCATGGACCGTACAGACAGAATCATCGCGCTGATGGACACCCTGGCGCCTGTCGAGGGCTATAACCTCAGCGCTCTGGATGACGTGCGCTTCCTGCGCTCCAACCGCCCGTTGCAGCGGGTGCCGGTGCTGTATGACCCCGGCATCGTGATGGTCTGCCAGGGGCGCAAGCGCGGTTACCTGGGGGATGAGGTTTACCTGTACGACGCCCGGCATTACCTGGTGGTGTCAGTGCCGGTGCCGTTCACCATGGAGACCGACGCCAGCGAAGCCGAGCCCATGCTGGCGGTGTACCTGCGCCTGGACTTCACCCTCGCGGCCGAACTGATGGTGGCGCTGGATGAGTTTCCGGCGCTGGTCGATGCCAAACCGCGGGGTATGTATTCATCGCCCATGGATGACTTGCTCAGCGAGTCGCTGTTGCGCTTCCTGCAAGCCATGGGCACGCCGATGGACGCGCACATCCTCGGCCCGGCGTTGATGCGCGAAATCTACTACCGGATCCTTACGGGCGAGCAGGGCGGTTCGATGCGCGCCGCGTTGAATCGCCAGGGGCAGTTCGGCAAGGTGGCGCGGGCGATTCGCAAGATCCATGGGTGTTATGCCCAGCACCTGGACGTGGAGGCGTTGGCCCGGGAGGCGATGATGAGCGTGCCGAGCTTTCACGCGCATTTCCGCACGGTCACCGACACCTCGCCGATGCAGTACCTCAAGTCCACGCGCCTGCACCAGGCGCGTTTGCTGATGCTGCGCAGCGATATCAGCGCCGCCACGGCAAGTGCCAAGGTCGGCTATGAAAGCCCTTCGCAGTTCAGTCGCGAGTTCAAGCGCTTCTTCGGGCGCACACCCCAGGCGGAAATCCAGTGGATGAAACGCACCTATGCGTTGCCGGCGCCTACGTCGGCGTCGATTTACGTGTCGTCCCATTGAACATTGTCCTGCTGGCGGGACAAACAGTCGCGTTTCAATGGTCTAATCCTTTATTCGGATCATCTGTAGGATGAACCTCACTCGAACGCCCCACGGCGATCCTCACTTGGAGATTCCGCATGAAACTGTTGCATATCGATTCCAGCATCCTCGGCGACAACTCGGCGTCCCGTCAGCTCAGCGCGGGCGTGGTCAAGGCCTGGCAAGCGGCTGAACCGGGTGTGGAAGTGACCTACCGTGACCTGGCCAGCGAAGGCATCAACCACTTTTCCGGCGCAACCCTCGGCGCCCTAGGCACCGCCGCCGAACTGCGTGATGCCGCGCAGAAGCATGAGGCTGACCTGAGCGCTTCGTCGCTGGCTGAATTCCTCGCCGCCGACGCAGTAGTAGTTGGCGCACCGATGTACAACTTCACCATTCCAACCCAGTTGAAAGCCTGGATCGACCGTATCGCCGTCGCCGGCCAGACTTTTCGCTACAGCGAAGCCGGTCCTGAAGGCCTGTGCGGCAACAAGAAGGTCATCATCGTGTCCACCGCGGGCGGCCTGCACGCCGGCCAGGCCTCGGGTGCTGCCCATGAAGGCTACCTGAAGCTGCTGTTTGGCTTCCTGGGTATCACCGATATCGAAATCGTACGCGCCGAAGGCCTGGCCTACGGTGATGAAGTGCGCAGCAAAGCCCTGAACGACGCCAACGTGGTCATCAACGAACAATTGTTCGCCACCGCGTAAGGCTTGTGTAAATTCCGCCTTTGCTCGGTTTCATTCTGAAGCCGGGCGCCTAAACTCTGTATTCTGCTCGCCTCAAAGCGAACGGAGTACGGAGTTTTTTCGTTTGTGCGTTGTCATTATTTTGGCCCAGGTTGTGCAAGCATGGGTTTAACACCCTGGACTTTTTTCGATATGTCGGTTCTCACGCAGCAAAGGTGGACATCCCCATGATGCGTCTTTGTGCCGTTATGGTTCTTTCCCTGCTCGGCGGCCTGATTTCAGTGCACGCCGCACCTGCGCCGCACCCGCATTGGAGTGTGGGCTTCCATCGCATGACGTTTCTGGATCCGTTGGACCTGCAGCCGATGAAAGCCGTGGCGTTCTACCCGTCCACCGGCCTTGAGCACACCACGCAACTGGGCGCCTACCACGTCGCCGCTACCGAAGACGCCAAGATCGCCATCGGCCGTTTCCCGATGCTGATGCTGTCCCACGGCAACACCGGCACGCCGCTGGCGCTGCATGACCTGGCCACCTCCCTGGCGCGCAAGGGCTTTGTAGTGGTAGCGGTGCTGCACCCTGGCGACAACTACAAGGATCACAGTCGCCTGGGCACGGTGAGCAACTTGTACGGGCGGCCGATCCAGATTTCCGAAGCGATCACCGCCACCCTGGGCGACCCGATGCTCTCGCCATTCGTCAACGTGGACCAGGTGGGTGTCATTGGCTATTCAGCCGGGGGTGAGACCGCGTTGATCCTGGCCGGCGCCAAGCCGGATTTCGACCGCCTGCGCCGGTATTGCCAGGAGCGTCCGGAAGATCGCGACGCATGCACCACCAAGGGTGAACTGGTGGTGGACCGTGATGACCTGCAACCGCAATCCGACCCGCGCATTCATGCCTTGATGTTGATGGCACCGCTGAGCCTGATGTTCGGCCGTCACACCCTGGCCGATGTGCATGTGCCCGTGCTGCTCTACAGCGGCGACGGTGACAAGTTGGTGGCGGTGGACAAGAACGCCGCCGCGCTGGCGCGCAAACTGCCGGAGCCGCCGGACTTCAAGCTACTGGCCGGGGCAGGGCACTTCGTGTTCATGGCGCCGTGCGACAGCGATCAGTTGGCAACAATGCCGGCGATCTGCACGGATGCCGATGGGGTTGATCGCGAAGGCATTCACCGCGACCTGATCTCCGAGGCGGGGCGGTTCTTCAGTCACACCCTCGGCCAATCTACCCGGGCGGGCTTGCAGACAGCTGATCAGTAAGCGCGGCGCATAAGCAGCAGGGTCACGCCCAGGGCCGTGACCGACAACAGTGCGGCACAGAAGAAGATCCAGCCGTAGCCGAGGTTCAGCGCCACGGCGCCCATCAACGGCCCGGCAATCGCCAGGGCCAGGTCAAAAAACACCGCATACGCACTCAGTCCCGCGCCACGGCTGCTGTTGGGCACCTGCTTGATGGCTTCCACACCCAGCGCCGGGTACACCAGCGACAAGCCAAAGCCGGTCAGCCCGGCGCCGATCAATGCCACCCCGGTGGACGGCGCCAGCCACAGCAGGGTCAGGCCGAGGGTCTCGATGGTCATGCAGGCAACGGCTGCGCGAAAACCGCCGAAACGGCTGATGGCAGAGATGAATACCAGTCGCGACAGGATAAAGCACACGCCGAATACCGTGAGGCAGTAAGCCGCGCCGGCCCAGCCTCGATTGAGGTAGTACAGGGTGATAAAGGTGGTGAGGGTGCCGTAGCCAATCGAAGCCAGGCACAGGCTGGCGCCAAACGGCGCGATACGTCCGAATACCGCCCAGAACGGCAGCCGTTCGCCACGTACCACCGGCACCGAGGGTTTATTGCGGATCAGCACCAGCCCTAGCGCGGACAATACCGTCAGTGCGATGCCGAGGCTGTTGTAGCCATACTCCGCGACCATCACCACACCCAGCGGTGCCCCAATCGCGATGGCACCGTAGGAGGCAATACCATTCCACGAGATCGACCGTGCGGTGTGTTCCGCACCCACCGCGCCCATGCACCAACTGATGGTGCCCACGCCGATCAGCCCCTGGGCCACCCCCAGCAGCAGCCGCGCGACGATCAGGATGCCCAGGCTCAACGATGGCAGGCTTGCCACCAGCGTGGCGAAGAACGTCAGTACGCCACTCACTAGAATCCCGGCCAGGCCCAGCACAATCGCGCGCTTGGTGCCGACGTTGTCTGACATGCGCCCGGCCATGGGGCGGCTGAGCAGCGTCGCCAGGTACTGCGAGCCGATGGTGATCCCGGCCACTACCGCGCTGAAACCCAGTTGTTCGTGTACATAGCCAGGAATCACCGCAATCGGCAGGCCGATGCAGATAAACGCGATGAAGGTGTAGAAGACAATGGAAACGATCTGCAGGGTGATCGATATCGAGCTTGGGGCGGCGGCAGGCATGGGCACTCGTTCGCGGGCGGGCGGTGCGGGCATGATGGCAAGGGCGCGGGGGAAAAGGAAGCTGGCTAACGACTTTGTCTGATGAATAGGCTTTGTGCGGTAAACGATGCTGTTGTGGCGAGCGGGCTTGTTGTGGCGAGCGGGCCCGCTCAATCACAACAGGCCCGCTTGGCACGGCTTTTTGGCGGAGTGCTTTAGAACACCACACCCTGGCTACGCAGGTAGTCGTCATAGCTGCCGCTGAAGTCGATCACGCCGGTGGCGCTCAACTCGATGATACGGGTGGCCAGGGACGAGACGAACTCACGGTCGTGGCTGACGAAGATCAGCGTGCCCGGGTAGTTCTCCAGCGCCAGGTTCAGCGCTTCGATGGATTCCATGTCCAAGTGGTTGGTCGGTTCGTCCATGATCAGTACGTTCGGCTTTTGCAGGATCAGCTTGCCGAACAACATGCGGCCTTGCTCACCACCGGAAATCACCTTGACCGACTTCTGGATCTCGTCGTTGGAGAACAGCATACGGCCCAGGGTACCACGGATCATTTGCTCGCCCTGGGTCCACTGGCCCATCCAGTCGAACAGGGTCACGTCGTCTTCGAAGTCATGCGCATGGTCCTGGGCGTAGTAGCCCAGTTCCGCGGCGTCGGTCCACTTGATGCTGCCGGCGTCCGGGGTCAGTTCGTTGACCAGGGTGCGCAGCAGGGTGGTCTTGCCGATACCGTTCGGGCCGATGATCGCCACGCGTTCGCCAGCTTCGACCTGGAAGCTGAAGTCCTTGAACAGCGGCTTGCCGTCGAAGCCCTTGGCCATTTTTTCGACCATGACTGCCTGGCGGTGCAGCTTCTTGTTCTGCTCGAAACGGATGAACGGGCTGACCCGGCTCGACGGCTTGACTTCGGCCAGCTGGATCTTGTCGATCGCCTTGGCACGGGAGGTGGCCTGCTTGGCTTTGGAGGCGTTGGCCGAGAAGCGGCTGACGAAGGATTGCAGTTCGGAGATCTGCGCCTTCTTCTTGGCGTTGTCCGACAGCAGTTGCTCGCGGGACTGGGTCGCCACGGTCATGTACTCGTCGTAGTTGCCCGGGAACAGGCGCAGCTCGCCGTAGTCCAGGTCAGCCATGTGGGTGCACACGCTGTTCAGGAAGTGACGGTCGTGAGAGATGATGATCATCAGGCTGGAGCGCTGGGTCAGGATGTTTTCCAGCCAGCGGATGGTGTTGATGTCCAGGTGGTTGGTCGGTTCGTCGAGCAACAGCACTTCAGGATCGGAGAACAGCGCCTGGGCCAGCAATACGCGCAGTTTCCAGCCAGGAGACACTTCGCTCATCGGACCGAAGTGCTGTTCCAGGGGAATGCCCAGGCCCAGCAGCAGCTCACCGGCGCGGGATTCGGCGGTGTAGCCGTCCATCTCGGCGAACTCGGTTTCCAGCTCGGCCACGGCCATGCCGTCTTCTTCGCTCATTTCCGGCAACGAGTAGATGCGGTCGCGCTCGGCCTTGACCTTCCACAGCTCTTCATGGCCCATGATCACGGTGTCGAGCACGGTGAATTCTTCGTAGGCGAACTGGTCCTGGCGCAGTTTACCCAGGCGTACGTTCGGTTCCAGCATGACCTGGCCGCCGGACGGGTCGAGGTCGCCGCCGAGGATTTTCATGAAGGTCGACTTGCCGCAACCGTTGGCACCGATCAAGCCATAACGGTTGCCAGCGCCGAACTTGACCGAGACATTCTCGAAGAGCGGCTTGGCGCCGAACTGCATGGTGATGTTAGCTGTGGAGATCAATTACTTTACCTATCAATGGGTTGCGAGCGTGTTGGCAAGAGCCTTCAGGCATGCGTCAACAGCGACATCAAGGCGCGAAACCCGGTCGCTGAGCAGAAAATGGGGGATGTATGTTGGAATTTGGCGCGCATTGTCGCATATGTCAGGCGACAGTTGTATGTCCGGCGAAGGAAGGTTTCTCCAAGGTCTCCGGCATCGCCAGCCATAACAACGCCAAGGCCAGCGCCGCAACGCCGGCAAGCGTCAGGAAGGCAGCGTTGTAGCCGGCTTGCTGCACCACGAAACCCGCCAGGCTGCTGCTCAACGCCGCGCCCAGGCCAAACACGGTGGAGAGGGCGCCCAGGCTGACGTTGAAGCGACCGGTGCCTTGGGTCAGGTCCTTGACGATCACCGGGAACAGCGCGCCGAAGATCCCCGCGCCAATGCCGTCGAGCATTTGCACGGCCACCAGCCAGTAAGGATCATTGGACAAGGTGTAGAGCACGCCGCGCAGCGGCAGGATCATGAAGCCGATCATCAACAACGGTTTGCGCCCCCACAGGTCAGCCTTGAGCCCGACCAGCCAGGCCATCGGTACCATCACCAACTGCGCGGCGACGATGCACGCCGAGGTCAGCGGCGTGGCCATCTGCAGGTTGATCTGCGACAGTTTCTGGCTGACCAGCGGCAGCATGGCGGCGTTGGCCAAGTGAAACAGGGCGCAGCAAATGGCAAACAGCAGCAGCGGACGATTGGCCAGCAGTACTTTCATCCCGGATGGTTGTTCATGGTCGGTGTGATGTTCCGGGTCGAAGCCGCGAGCCACTTCATGGTCGATGGCCTCGGCGGACACACAGCTGATCGCAATGATGCTGGCGAGCGCCATGAACGCCATCAGGTAAAACACCACCACCGGACCAAACAAGTAGGCCAGGCCGCCGGCCAACAGGGCAGCCACGGCATTGCCGGCGTGGTTGAAGGTTTCGTTGCGTCCGGTGCGGCGGGTGAACGCGCGCGGTCCGGTGATTCCCAGGGAAATCGCGGAAATCGCCGGCGCGAACACCGAGGCAGCGACAGCGCTGGCTGCCTGGGTCAATGCCACCAGGCTGAACGAGCTGACAAAGGGCAGCATCAGGCAACTGACGGTCACCACAATGGCGGCCAGCGCAATCACCGCGCGCTTGCTGCGGGTGCGGTCGATCAACGCGCCCGCCGGGCCTTGGGTGATCAATGCCGCGATGCCTGCCAGGGTCATGACCACGCCGATGCTGGCCGGGTCCCATTTGTGCACGGCCAGCAGGTAAATGGCCAGGTAGGGACCGAGGCCGTCGCGCACATCCGCGAGGAAGAAATTCAGGCTGTCGAGGGACAAGGTATTACGCAGGTCGGAATGGTTGGCCACGGCGAGCACTTCGCAAGCGGTGTTCAAGGACTGAACACGCATTGCGTTAGTGACCCGTTGGCCTTGCGTTAAGTTTCGTGCATTAGCTGGGTTTTATTCCGTGGGGACATGGCTTATTTTCTGAGCCCCTTTTTATGGATTACCTGGAGACGCAATGGACATGCCCTCAGCTCAACAGGCAATTGCCTGCAACAAAGACGCCTGGGATCAATCGGCCGGCCTGCACAAGACCACCGACACCTGGAACGCGTTGCTCAACAGCGTCGGCCAGGCGGACTTTTCCTGCCTGGACCCCACGATTACCGGGCTGCTGCAAGACATTGGCGTGGCCGGCAAGGACGTGGTGCAGCTGTGCTGCAACAATGGCCGCGAAAGCCTGTCGCTGTTTGGCCTGGGCGCGCGTTCGGTGGTAGGGGTGGATCAATCCCCGGCGTTCCTCCAGCAGGCCCGGGAGTTGGCCGATGTCTCGCCGCACAACCCTGAGTTCATCGAGAGTGACATCCATCATCTGCCGCCAGCGTTGCACGGGCGCTTCGATATTGCCCTGGTTACGATTGGGGTGTTGGGCTGGATGCCGGATGCAGCGCTGTTCATGCAGCATGTTGCGCGCACCCTCAAGCCGGGGGGCACGTTGGTGATGTATGAAACCCACCCGTTTCTGGAGGTGTTCGATCCCCGGGCGCAAAACCCATTCCTGCCGGCCAGTTCCTACTTTCAGCGCGAGCCGTTCGTGCTGCAGGAGTCGATTGTCTATGAAGGCCAGGGTGAAGTGGCCGGACCGACCTCCTATTGGTACGTGCATACCTTAGGCGACATAGTCAGTGCCGCGATCGGCGCGCAGTTGCAGATCGGCCACCTGCAGGAATATCCCCATTCCAATCGCGAAGAACTGTACGACCAGTACGAGCACCAGCCCGCACAATTGCCGATGTGCTTTACCTTGACCGCCACCAGGCGTCTTGAGTGAGAGGGCTTTTCCAAAAGCAAAAACGCGCTGGTCAGGCGCGACGCACGAAAGTACGCATGGTTTGACCTGGGCCGGTATTGAATATGATTGGCCTGGGCATGCCTTCATCTGCAGCGATAAAAACGAATTCATCCCCTTCCAGGCGATAGCTTGCGGGCAATCGCTTGCCGGCATCTTCGCCGATGGAATCGATCCAAGTGATGCTTTTAGGAAGTGTGCGGCTGTCGAGGAAAAACTGGCCAGCCAGGAGCACTTCACCATTGACCGTCAGCACTTCAAATTGGTCACCGCTGATGGTGGTCAGTGCACCGGGCGCGCTATGGGCATCGTCAACGGGGTTTGGCACGCCGTTGTCTTCAAGGGCGATTTGCTCCCAAACGCCTTGGAGCAGTTGGTAATCCGGATCGCGAGTAATCGGCATAGAGAGTCCTTTCGGGTTTATTTCGGTTTTAAGGCAATTATTCAACTGAAGTTGTCTATTCTTATGACAAGCATATTTCCAGTCGTTGATGTCTGTAGGAATATTTACGCAACGCGCGGCGAACATAGTTTAATGGATTGGGATTTTTCATTACCCTGAGTTGTCAGATTGCTCCGAAGACTTGTACATCGGTGTCGCAGGGCGTTGCCCCTGGCCCTTCAACGGGCTTTCCAAACATTTGCGGTGATGGCCGTTTAATGTCATTTTTTTAGGTGAGCTAATTTTGAATCGAAACGTCCCGCTTCATGTGACTCCTTCTTCAGATGAAATTGACCTGTACGACCTCTTTCATTCGATCTGGCGGCAAAAAAGACTGGTCCTTGGGTGTGCGATCATTGCGGGGGTTTTGGGGGGCGGTTACGCGCTTTTGGCGCCCCGGACTTATGAGGTCAGCAGTGTATTGCGTCCTGCCGCGCTGAATGAGCTGGACGCGTTGAACCGTTCCGAGGTTTATAAGCTACCGCCCGCCGATGCGCTGTCAAAGGTGGGGTCGCAATTGGACTCTTACGAAACACGGCTGGAATTTTTCAAGTCGCACCAGCAATTGTTCAAGGCATTTCAGAAACCAGGCCAAAGCCTGGAGCAGTCTTTCGAAGACTTCAATCGCAACGCGGTCAACCTCATTCTGCCTGACCCCAAAAAGGCTGACTCGTTGAGCAGTTACATCCGCCTGGAGTTGCAGTACCCCGCCGATGTCGATGGTGTGGCGATTCTCAACGGGTTTGTCGATTACGCTATTAGCGCCGAGCGCGAGCAAGTGGGCGCGGACCTCAAGGTGATCGTCAATAACCGCTTGAACGAGCTCAAGGGCAAGATTGATGCCGCTCGCGCCAATTATGAGAACGAGAAAGAGTCGAAGATCGCCTCACTGCTGGAAAGCGACCGGCTCAAGCGTGCCCAGTTGCAAGATGAGCTCAGTGCGCTGCGTCTGCAGATGAAGATGGAGCGCAGTGATCGGCTGGCAGAACTGACCGAGGCCATCGCCATTGCCAAGTCCCTGGGAATCAAAACCCCGACGACGCCGTCGGCAATGGCGGATGCATCACGCGGTGGGAGCGGGCAGGTCATGCGTACTGAAGTCAACAACCAGAAAATCCCGCTGTATTTCATGGGCTCCAATGCGCTTGAAGCGGAGCGCGATGCACTCCAGCGACGCACCAGCGACGATTTCACCAACGCCCGCGTCGCCGAGATCGGCAAAGAATTGCAAATGTTAGAGGTGAACCGTAAGGTCGAGGTACTGCGCAGGCGCGACAATGAGGACATTTTCCTGCAGGATGTCGAACCGCTGCGTGCCGAAGTCGCGCGGTTGCGCAACTTGAACATCGATATGAGCAACCTCAAACTGGTGACCATTGATCGTCGCGCCCAGGAGCCGCTGGCGCCGATAAAGCCGAAGAAAGCGCTGGTGGTTGCCTTGAGCCTGACTGCAGGGCTGGTGCTGGGGCTGGTCATCGCGTTGATCCGCTACGTTGTGCAGAATCGTGGACAACCGGCACCTTACTCGCCGCTGGAAGAGGGGCGTTTTTCCCGCCGAGAGCGCAAGGACGATGAACCTTTGCTGTAACAGCATCGCGCACAACGGCGGTTCATGCCCAGTGGTTGTGCGCCTTCGCAACATCCGTCAGAAGACAGCTTTTCACAATTCTTAGTTAACTTTTGGTTACAACCTGTGGCTAAATAACTGCAAAGGGCCACGCGCCGGGTGGTCACTCAGCCGGTCGTGCCGATTGTGTGAATTGTGATTTCAGGTGCTGCTATCCATCCTCGTCCGTTGTGGGCACGCAGGAGCAGCCTGTTCTCTTCTGACTTGTGACGAAATCCCTTGAAACTCATCATTGTTATTCTCTACGTTGCCTCGATTGCGTATGTACACCTGCGTGGGCGGGTGCGGCACAAGCTGGGGCGCCAACTCAGTGATCATTCGACCTTCCTGGCGCCGATCAACTGCTTTCTCTACCTCTTTTCCAGGCTGCCCAGCCGACCTTACCTGTCGCCCAGCGATTTCCCGGACCTGAGCCCGCTCCAGGAGCATTGGCAGGAGATTCGCGAGGAAGGCCAGAACCTGCTGCGCGCCGGCGAAATCAAGCGCTCGGAACAGTACAACGACGTAGGTTTCAATTCGTTCTTCAAGTCCGGCTGGAAGCGCTTCTATCTGAAATGGTATGGCGACAGCCACCCGTCGGCGATGAAGCTGTGCCCGCGTACCACCGAGCTGGTGCAGGGCATCGGTTCGATCAAGGCCGCGATGTTCGCCGAACTGCCGCCGGGGTCCAGGCTGGTGCGCCATCGCGACCCGTATGCCGGCTCGTATCGCTATCACCTGGGCCTGGACACGCCGAACGACCCGGGCTGCTACATCAACGTGGACGGTGAGAACTACTACTGGCGTGATGGCGAGCCGGTAATGTTTGACGAGACCTACATCCACTACGCGGAAAACACGACGCAGCAGAACCGCATCATTCTGTTCTGCGATATCGAGCGCCCGATGAAATACCGTTGGGCCGCTGCGTTCAATCGCTGGTTCAGCCGCAACGTAATGGCGGCTGCGGGCTCGCCCAACGATGCCGGTGACAAGACGGGCGGGCTCAACCGCGCCTTCACCCGGCTGTACAAGATTCGCTTGCGCGGCAAAGAGCTGAAAAAGCGCAACCGTACGCGTTATTACCTGGAAAAATGGGCGATCTTTGCAGGGTTGGCCGCCATTTTCCTGCTGATCTGAGTGCTTCGGGCGCCATTCACTCCGGTGGATGGGCGTCCAGTTTGTCCCACATCTTTTTGCTGATCTTCTGTCGATTGGTATAGCCGTCCCAGGGATCGTTCTTCAAGCCGTCCAAGCGCTGCTGCAGATTGGCGACGGTCCATTGTTGGGCCCCGCGCAATCCCTTCAATTCCTCGCGACTGACCGGTACCGACACCGGCAAACCTGGCCGCGCCCTTACCGAATAAGCGGCCACGGTACTGGCGCCCCTTGCGTTGCGCAGGTAGTCGATGAAGATCTTGCCCACCCGGTTTTTTGGCCCTGACGTCGCGGTGAAGCGTTCGGGCAGTTGCTCGGTCATGAATTGGGCAATCGCTTTGGCGAATGCCTTGACAGTGTCCCAGTCATCTCGGCGCGCCAGCGGCACGACCAGGTGCAGGCCTTTGCCGCCACTGGTTTTGACGAAGGCTTGCAAGCCCAATTCGTCCAGGACCGAGAGGGTGAGTTGCGCCGCTTCCAGCATGCTTTTCCACGGCAGCGCCGGGTCGGGGTCGAGGTCGAGTACAAACAGGTCCGGAGTTTCGATCTTGTCGACAGTGGCGCCCCAGGTATGAAACTCCACGGTGCCCATTTGCACCGCCCCGAGCAACGCCTTGGCACTGTCGACTTCTATCAGGCGCGCATGGCCGGGATCGAGTGCCTGTTCCAACTGCTTGATGTTGGGAATGGCCAGGCGCTCCGAATGTTTCTGGAAGAACTGTTCGCCGTCGATGCCTTCGGGTGCCCTCAGCAGTGACACGGGACGGTGACGCAGAAAAGGCAGGATCCACTCGCTGATGCTGTTGTAGAACTGCGCCAGTTGCTCCTTCTGCATGCCGCTCTGCTTATCGATTACGCGGTCCGGGTGGGTGATTTTCACGGTGTCAGTGGTTTTTTTCGCAGGTTTCATGGATTTGACCGTGCGCGGTTGCTCATGAATGACCTGTGCGGCCGGTTTGTCGGTGCGCATCGCGACAAACGCCGCCTGGCGGATCACCCCCTCACGGGTCCATTCGGCAAACTGCACTTCGCCGACCAGTGTCGGTTCCACCCAGTGCACGTCACGGGCCTGGGCGCTGGTCAGGGCTTTTTCAAGCGGCGATGACTTACGCTCCAATGGCCTGAGTTGCGCATGGATCGCCTTCAGTGACGCTTGATCAAACCCGGTGCCCACGCGTCCGGCGTACACCAATCCCGAGGTGTCATTCACTGCCAGCAGCAGTGCACCGAAACCACTGCGCGAGCCCTGCGGACGGGTGTAGCCGACGATCACGAATTCCTGGCGCAGGCGGCATTTGAGCTTGACCCAATCGGTGTTGCGACTGGACACGTATGGGCTGCCCAGGCGCTTGCCGATGACGCCCTCGAGGGCCAGGTCACAGGCGCTTTCAAAGATGTCCCGATGATGGGCAGTAAAGGCTTCGGAGAAGCGTAATAGCTTGCTTCTGCTGCCGGACAACGCAGTCTTCAGCGCTGCACGGCGATCTTCGACGGGGGCCTGGCGCTGATCCTGGCCATCCAGGAACGGCGCATCGAACAGGTAGTAGACAATGTCCAGGCTGCGTCCGATATCAAAGGCGTTCTGCAGCGCCTGGAAGTCCGGAAGGCCATCGCCGTTGAGGCTGACCACCTCGCCATCGAGCCAACTGTCCTTGAGCTTGAGGGCTTGCAAGGCCTTGGCCTGGCGCGGCAGGCGGTCGGTCCAGTCGTGGCCGTTGCGCGTGAACAGCCGCACCTCGCCGTCGCGGATGCGCGCAAGCATGCGGTAACCGTCGAACTTGATTTCGTACTGCCAATCGCCCTCGGGGGCGCGATCCACCAGGGTGGCCAATTGCGGGGTGAAGTGCTCGGGGAGGGCGACGCTGGTTTTTCGGGCTTTTGCGCGTGGTTTTGGCTTACTCAGCGAGGCGTCGCTGAGCACGCTGTCGGGCTGGGCCTGGACAATATCGTAGTCTTGGGCAGGTCGTGCCTGCGCGTCTTTTTCCTTGATCAGCAGCCATTGTTCCTTATCGCCGCTGCCTTTCAGGCGTGTGCGGACCAGTGTCCAATCGCCGGACAGCTTTTCGCCGACCAGGGTGAACTTGAGCTTGCCGGCGGCGTAGGCCTTGCGCGGGTCGTCATGGGGTTGCCACACACCGCGGTCCCACACGATGACGTCCCCGGCGCCGTATTGGCCCGCCGGGATACTGCCTTCGAAACTGCCGTAGCTGAGAGGGTGATCTTCGACATGCACGGCCAGGCGCTTCTGCGTCGGGTCCAGGCTCGGGCCTTTGGGCACTGCCCAACTGAGCAGTACGCCATCCAGTTCCAGGCGGAAGTCATAGTGCAGGTTGCGCGCGTCATGTTTCTGGATCACGAAAGACAGCGCCGAAGCGTTGCGTGTTCCTGCGGGCGCACTGCCCGCCGGTTCGCCGGTGACGCCGAAGTCGCGCTTGCGGTTGTATTCGCTGAGGGGCTTTGGCATGGCTTATGACGCCTTGGTGGTTTTCTTCGCGGCGGGCTTCTTGGCGGGTTTGCCGGCCAGGCTGCGCTTGAGTAACTCCGTCAGGTCGATCACATCGGCGGACTTGCGCTCTTCACTGTCCTGGCTGGTTTCCACATCCTCGATCTTGCCGGCCTTGGCCTTCTTGGCCACCAGCGCCATGATCTTTTCCTGGAAGCTGTCGCGATATTCATCGGGCTGCCAGTCGGCGCTCATGTCGTCGACCAGGCGCTTGGCCATGTCCAGTTCACCCTTGGCCAGGCTGGGTTTGGTCACGTCGCTGCCCAGTTCCAGTTCGTCCAGGCTGCGCACTTCGGCGGGCCAGCGCAGCATCACCAATACCAGCGCCGACTCCAGCGGCATGAGTGCCGCCAGGTGCTGCTTGGTGTGCAGGACCACGTTGGCCAGCGCGACTTTTTTGGTCTTCCTCAGCGTTTCCCGAAGCAGCGCGTAGACCTTGCCACCGCGCTTGTCCGGTGCCAGGAAGTAGGGCGTGTCGATGTTCTGCAACGGGATCTGGTCACTGGCGACAAACGCGATGATCTCGATGGTCTGGGTCGACTTGGGGTGGGCCGAGCGGATTTCCTCTTCGCTGAGCACCACGTAGCGGCCTTTCTCGAAGGCCACACCCTTGACGATGTTGTCTTTGGTGACTTCCTTGCCGGTGGTCTTGTTGATGCGCTTGTAGCCCACCGGGTCCATGCTGCGCTTGTCCAGCCAGTCGAAGTCAACGCCCTGCGATGACGTGGCCGAGACCAGCGAAACGGGGATGTGCACCAGGCCAAAGCTGATGGCGCCTTTCCAGATAGCTCGTGGCATCGGTGCGACTCCTTGAGTAGAGGGGGTGTTCTGGTGACTCGGTGCCGATATGAAAAGTTTCCCCTGGCAGATGCGCGGACAGATCGTGTTACACCTGATGAGAAACTATTTAGTGTCGAAAGCCGAACCCAAGGCGTAGCGTGTTATCGAAAGCACGTACTCCTCACTCCCGAGAGGCTTTGTCAATGAACACTTGTATGCGTCACGTTGCAGCGCTGCTGTTGGGTCTGGCCCTGATCCCCATGGCCCAGGCGCAAAACCTGCCCGGCAGCAACAACGCCAACAACGGCCCGATCCACCGGGCCAACCCCAACAGCATGCAGGGCACCCAGCCCAACGCGCCGGCGATTCGCGGGATTCAGACCGGGCCGACCACGCGCACACCGACCCTGGAAAACGGCGGCATTGGCAACAGCTACCCCAAGCGCGACGCTGCGCCCAGCCGCCCGGCCACCGAAACCAAAGCCCCCACTTATGATGCCAACGGCAATCGCCGGTAAGGATTCCGTCTTATGTTTCTACGCAAAACCCTGCTAGCCGCGCTGTGCGCAACCTCTCTGCTGCCGTTGACGGCCAGTTTCGCAGCCGATGCCCGGCAGTTCCCCAGTGAACAAGGCAGCATCACTGTCACGCCGATCGCCAAAGGCCTGGACCATCCCTGGGCCGTGGCTTTTCTACCGGACAAGCAAGGCTTCCTGGTCACCGAGCGGCCTGGCCACCTGCGTTTTGTCAGCCCGGACGGTAAATTGTCCGCGCCACTGACGGGCGTGCCTGAAGTGTGGGCGAAGGGGCAGGGCGGCTTGCTGGACGTGGTGCTGTCGCCGGACTTCAAGCAGGACCGCATGGTCTACCTTTCCTACGCCGAAGGTGGCGGCAAGGGCGGAACAGCCGGTACTGCGGTAGGGCGTGGACGTCTGGCGGCTGACCTCAGTGGCCTGACCGACTTCAAAGTGATCCTGCGCCAGGAGCCGAAGCTGTCCACCGGCAATCACTTCGGTTCACGCCTGGCCTTCGACCGCGACGGTTATTTGTTTGTGACCCTGGGCGAAAACAACGACCGCCCGACCGCCCAGGACCTCGACAAACTGCAGGGCAAGGTGGTGCGCATCTACCCCGACGGCCGCGTGCCGGATGACAACCCCTTCGTCGGCCAGCCAGGCGTGCGCCCGGAGATCTGGTCCTACGGCCAGCGCAACCCCCAGGGCCTGGCGCTGAATCCCTGGAGTGGCACGATCTGGGAAAATGAACATGGGCCACGCGGGGGTGACGAGATCAATATCATCGAGCGCGGCAGGAATTACGGCTGGCCGTTGGCGACCCACGGCATCAATTACTCGCTGGCACCGATTCCCGAAGCCAAAGGCAAGACCGCAGAAGGCACCGTGCCGCCCCATCATGTCTGGGAAAAATCACCGGGTATCAGCGGCATGGCATTCTACGATGCAGACCGCTTCAAGCCTTGGCAGCACAATGTGTTCATCGGCGCGCTGGCCAGCCAGGAACTGATCCGCTTGCAGTTCGACGGTGAAAAGGTGATTCACGAGGAGCGTTTGCTGGGCGCTTTGAAAGCGCGGGTTCGCGATGTACGGCAGGGGCCGGATGGCTTTTTGTATGTGCTGACAGATGAGGATGATGGCGTGCTATATCGAGTCGGCCTCAATCAGGACTGAAGCCGACAACAACCTGTAGGAGCCCGGCCTGGCGGCGATGGCGATTTCAGCAACGCCATCGCCGCCACGGTTTACAGACCCAGGTCAGACAGCCCCGGGTGATCATCCGGGCGCCGTCCCAGCGGCCAGTGGAACTTGCGCTCGCTTTCCTTGATCGGCATGTCGTTGATGCAGGCAAACCGATTGGCCATCAGGCCGTTCTCGTCGAATTCCCAATTCTCGTTACCATAGGAACGGAACCAGTTGCCCGAATCGTCGTGCCACTCATAGGCATAACGCACGGCGATGCGATTATCGGTAAACGCCCACAGCTCCTTGATCAGCCGATAATCCAGCTCCTTGGCCCATTTACGGGTCAGGAAGCCTTTTGCTTCTTCGCGGTTATGGGCGAACTCGGCGCGGTTACGCCACTGCGTGTCGAGGGTGTAGGCCAGGGACACCCGGTGGGGGTCGCGGGAGTTCCAGCCGTCTTCGGCCAAACGCACTTTTTCGATGGCCGATGCGCGGGTAAATGGCGGCAGGGGCGGACGTGTTTCTGCAGTCGATGACATGGGGGCAGTTCCTCAAACAATCAGGGTGTGTTGAAAGTTGCGCCGTTGTGCGATCAAAGTCCCAACAAGGTTTGCGCCATGCATTGCGCATTATCGGCAGCTGTTGAATCGCCCATCACCAGGGCAACGGTAATGGCGCCATCGATCAGGATCAGCAGGTGCGCGGCCTGCCGCTCAGGGTCGGGGGTGCCATGTGCTTGACACAGTTCGAGCAGGTACTCGAACAGTTTCTGTTTGTGGGTCTTGGCCAACTGGCGTACCGGATCCTGCGGGTCGCCGGTTTCGCCGCTGGTGTTGATGAAGGCGCAGCCGCGGAAATCGGCGGAGCCAAACCAGGTTTTAAGTGCATCGAACACCGCCAGCAGGCGTTGGCCGGTGCCTTCGCTACACTCCACCTCTGTGCGCAGCCACTGCATCCAGCGCTCGTCACGACGCTGCAGGGCGGCAATCACCAGATCGTCTTTATTGGCGAAGTAGCGGTAGATGCTTTTTCGCGAGACACCAGCGGTTTTCACCAGGAAGTCCATGCCGGTGGCGGCGATGCCATGGCGATAGATCAACTTCTCGGTGACGTCGAGGATGATGTCGCGGGTTTCATTACTGGTCATATCGTTCATGTCGTGAACAGTAGAACGATCGTTCTTCTTGGTCAATTAAATTTTTTCCATGCGTCACAGCAAGACCTGGGCCCACCCATGGTGTAAGCTCGGGGCCTCTTCGGATTCGACCCATTGCGAGCCTTATGCCGTCGTTCTTCAAACGCTCCCTGTTGCCCAAACTGCGCGGTTTCCCCCTGACTCCTGATGCGATTGACGTGCTGTCCGGCGCTGCTGCCTATCGTCGCTGCCTGCTGGAGAAAATCTCCCAGGCCACACGGCGTATCTACATCGTCGCGCTGTATTTGCAGCAGGACGAGGCAGGGCAGGAGATCTACGACGCCCTGCACGCCGCCAAGGCGGCGCGTCCGGAGTTGGATATCGTGGTGGTGGTCGATTGGTTGCGCGCCCAGCGTGGCTTGATCGGCGCCGGCAAGCAGCCGGGCAACAGTGCCTGGTACCAGGCCATGACCCAGAGCCACAGCAGTGAAGTGCCGGTGTATGGCGTGCCGGTGCAAACCCGCGAGCTGTTCGGCGTGCTGCACCTCAAGGGCTTTGTGATCGACGACAAGGTGCTCTACAGCGGCGCGAGCCTGAACAACGTGTACCTGCACAAGTTCGACAAATACCGCTACGACCGCTACCACCTGATCCACAGCCAACCGCTCGCAGACTCCATGCAGCACCTGGTGGAGCACGGCCTGGTGGCGTCCAAGGCGGTGCATCGCCTGGACTTGCCCAACCCGCCCACTACGCGCAGCCTGCGCAACGACATCGGCGACCTGCGTAGCCGTCTCAAGCACGCGGCATACGACACCACCGCCGGGCAATTGCCCAACGGCCATCTGTCGGTCAGCCCGCTGTTGGGCGTGGGCAAGAACAATCCGTTGAGCCGAGTGATCCTGGAGCTGATTGCCAGTGCCCAGCATCAACTGACCATCTGCACGCCATACTTCAACCTGCCGCTGCCAGTGACCCGCGAAATCAACCGCGCCCTGGCGCGTGGCGTGAAGATCGATATCATCGTCGGCGACAAGACCGCCAACGACTTCTACATCCCGCCCAGCGAGCCGTTCAAGGTGATCGCCGCGCTGCCGTACCTGTACGAGATCAGCCTGCGCCGTTTCGCCAAGCGCCATCAGCGCGACATCGACCACGGCCAGTTGAACCTGCACCTGTGGCACCACGACGACAACACCTACCACCTCAAGGGCATGTGGGTCGACCAGCGCTACACCTTGCTCACCGGCAACAACCTCAATCCGCGCGCGTTTCGCCTCGACCTGGAAAACGCCTTGCTGATCGATGATCCCAAGAGCGAGTGGCTGGAGCCGAGACGTACCGAGTTGGCGCAGATTTTCCAGCACACCACGCGAATCGAGCGTTACCAGGACTTGCAGGCGTTGCCGGACTACCCGGAGGCGGTCGGCAAGTTCCTGCGCCGGGTCAGCCGGGTACGAATCGAGCGATTGTTGTATCGAATTCTCTAGAGTCTCTGCCCGATTTCATCGCTGGTTTTAGGCGTCGGCTTATAGAACGGCTGCCTTTTCCCCTCTTACAGTGCCTTCCAACCGTTCAAGGAGGCACGGCTTTTCCCTCAATGGATTTGCCATAAAGAGGATAGCAACATGCCATCTATTCTTGCCCAAAGCGGTTCGGTCATCTGCGCGCCAGCCACTCCGGCGCCTGACCTGGCGCCCATGTCCCAACCTTCAATTTCCCTTGTCCCATACAACCCCTGCGAAACTGTCCCTGAACGCCCCGGTACGCCCGCAATTGCGGCGCCCACCTGGACATTACCCATGTCGCCCAGTGCCACCGGCACTGTCGGAGACTCCACCTTGGCTGAGCGTCTGGCACAGGCCCTCGACAGCGGCCAGAATAGTGTGGCAATCCCTGATGACAGCAGTCTCGGTGCGGCCTTGGCCCTCTACCGCCAGTTGCTTGATCAACCGTCTTCTCAGTCCTGGTTCTCGCTCAAAGGCCTGGCAATGGACACCCTGACACTGCGCAAGGATCGCGTAGAGGGTTTCACCGCCGCGGGGGGCATACGCACTCCCGTAGCGTTCAGCAGTACTGACGACAGTGGCTGGGGGGAGGCGAGCCGGCATCTACGGGCGATGTGCAATGTGCTTGACCCCGACGATAAGGGCTTGCCTTGCGTCAGTCTTGATGAGCCTCGTATGCCCCTGCACGTCGTGCTGAACGCCTACGGCCTGGATCCCGGTGAATCCACTGAACAGAAGCGGGCACTCAAAGGCCAGGTGGCGGCGCATGGCTTGACGGTAGCTCCTCGGTTTTTGGCCGCGCTCGACGATGTGCGCGGCGTGATCAGTGACCTGGATGAGCGCGCTTTCCTGGCGAATTTGCTTGAAGAGCAGGTGCAGCCACTGGCGGATAGCCGTGCTACCGATTGGTCAACACTGAAGATCCAGCCATCGCCGGCCTCTGCCAAGGGTATGGGGCCCCACTCCAGCTACGATGTTGCCCAATTGCTTGAGCATAAGGGGTTGGGCGTACCTCGTACGGCTGCGGCGACCCGCAACGTCATTCGGTGGTTGCGCACAGTCCTGCCACCGGCCCCGCCCTTGGGTGATTATTCTGGGTTGGTCCCGCTACAACCGGGCGATCCGGACTACAAACCGCTGGCTACGCTCGCGATGTACACCCCGGCAACACTGAGTGCCGATCCCGACGCTCACCTTGGGAGGTTGAGCCAGGGCCCGGACGCTGTAGCGTTTGGCAACATCCTTGTTGCGGTTTTGCAAGGGCCTGCGGGTTCGATAGGCGGTTACGCGCTTTACAGCCCCAGCAATGCGGGACGCACCCTGGGTGAAGTCCGCCGGGCTCTGGAGCAGTATTTGTGTGACAACAAGGCAATGGACCCAAGCCTTGCGTTCCTGGTGGCCCATGTGGCGCTGGCGAGGAAAGCCCCCGAGTTTCTGGTCCGGGACTTACCCGAGGGCATCAAGATCGGCACATCGGCGTGGACGGAATTGCGACTTGGCTGTGCGATGGCTGAACGCATGTTGCCAGGCACCTCCCGGATGATGGATGAGCAGCAGGTCTGCGCACTGACGGGCCTGGAGCCTACGTCCGATGGTCAACGCACCCTCATGCAGGAGCAAGCCCTTGGCATATTGCTTGACTGGGGAGTGCTCAATGGTGTCATACCGGACAAGCCTCAAGGCCGGCATACTCAGGAGGATCTCAAGAAAACGTCGAGTGTGTTCTCGCGGCAACGGACACTCTCGGCTCGTTCGTTCAACCGTTTGAGCACCGCCTTGCCGTCGCGCAGGCAGATGGCGACCCAAGAGTTGCTCAAGGCCGTGCCTCAGACCAGCCTCAGCCAATTGGAGGCGATGAAGGTTCATCTCCCCGACTCCGACGAACGCCGCAACCTGAGGCGCTCCGAACCGCGTACGCGCTCGCTGATCGAGGCGTACATGAGCGGCGATCTGACCAAGGACAGATGGGTCTTGACCACCGATATGTCCAACGCTGGCAAACGTTCGAATACCCCCTATCGGCATATTGATGAGTCCTCTACGAATTCGGCAGCGGCTCGACAAAAGCTCAACGAAATCATCGAGCGGCTTCCCGCCTTGGACCCCCTACTGGAAAGCGCCGTCACCCGTCACCACAACGATCAAAAGATGGGCTTCGTCACCAAGCTCAAACTGATGTTCGCGGGGTTGCCGTTGGTCGATCGCCAGCGCATCGAACTGGGCAGTGTGGAACTGTTCACGTTGCGCAAGGCCACTGGCAAACAGCAGGTGTGGGAGTCGGACCAGGACCGAGCGGCGGTGACCGCGCGGCAGGGGATATTGATGCGTGTAGTTCACGACAATACTGTCACCTATTACGAAGTGCTCTACAGCGCAAACATCGTCAAACACGACAGCCTTGAGGTAACGAATGCCCTGGATAAGGTGGCCTCGGACAGAAGCTACCTGGCAAAGTACAAATTGCTTGCAGACAAATACATCCGTCGCGGTCATGACGTCGGCCTGGATTTCAATGCGTATGCCAGCGGTGCACCGGCACGCGAAGGCGTCAGTTCTTCCGACGTCATTCTCGATAAAGTCGGTGTTACCAGGGGGCCGCGCCCACTCCCCGAAAACGTGACCAGGGAAACGTTTGTTCCTGATACCTATCAGTCAGACCGTATCGAGGACATTGCCGTTGAAATCACCGAACGCAATTTCTACGAAAGTGCCGAGGACATGCTTGCACGGGCAAAGGGCCAGTTATCCGTGGAAAAAAGCCGCGAGGCCCATGCGCGGGATGTCAACCTGCTGCTATCGCTGGTTCCCTTCGTCGGTGCCTATCAGGACTTTCGCGATGGTAATTTTGGCAAAGGCCTGCAAAGTCTGGCGTTGGACGGCGCAGGTTTGATGATCGGTGCGGGAGGCCAGGCACGGTCGCTGATCCGTTCGCTCAAGACCCTGGCAAAAAACACCAGCCGGCCGTCCATCGGCAGATTCAGCGCTCGCGTCGCCCCGAGCACCCCAAAGGTTGCCTGGTCCTGGAACGAACCCAAGGTGCGCTTCAGCGACGCCGCATTTGATTTTTCCAAGCAGACAGCACTGTTCTTGAACGCGGTCTTCAATCCGGTGGATGGTTATCCGCGCCTGATCAGTGCCGCGTCCAAAGGCCTGTCCAAGTTGTCCAGCCGGGGCGCTGTCAGTGCGGGCTTGAGCAAGGCAATGCCTCACCTGATGACGGTAGACGAAAAAATGCGCTGTTATTTTCTGGTCGGTATGGGCCAGGTAGACCCTACCAAACCGCCCGGATCGCAAGCTGCTTGAGCATAGCGACCGCTGCGCCGCTGATGGCTGAGCGGTCGCCGGGCCCCTGGGTCAGTTCAAACCCAACTTGCCACGCAACGTGGACAGGTCTTCCGCCAGGGTATTGACCGGGCCGACCAGGGCCTTGCGGTCGTTTTCCTTGACCTTGTCATAGGTCTCGAAGCCGCCGTCCTTGGTCTTGTACTTGGCCAGGATCTTGTCCACGCTGGCGAAGTTCTTGTCGACTTTGGCCAGGAAGGCCTTGTCTTGCTTCTCGATCTGGCCACGGAACAGGTCGACGATTTTCTTCGCTCCGTCGATGTTGCCCTGGAAGTCATACAGGTCGGTGTGGCTGTAGCGGTCTTCTTCGCCGGAGATCTTGGTGGCGGCGACTTCTTCCAGCAGCGCTGCGGCGCCGCCTACGACTTTCTCGGGTGGGAAGGTCAGGCCGTCGACGCGGGTCTTGAGGTCGTTGACGTCGTTGTTGAGCTTGGCGGTCAGCGCTTCCAGGCCCTTGGTGGTGTTCTGCGAGAACAGCGCGTATTCGATACGGTGGAAGCCGGTGAAGTCTTCGGCGGTCACGCCTTTTTCGTGGTCGTCGACGCGGGAGTCGATGGACGCATCGAGGTCGCTGAACAGCTCGGCGATCGGCTCGATGGACTCATAGTGCACGCGGGTCGGCGCATAGAGCTTCTTGGCGGTGGCCAGGTCGCCCTGGTTGATGGCGTCGGTGAACGCCTGGGTCTGGGTGACCAGCTCACCGATTTCCTCGGTGACGTAGATCTTGTAGTCCGACACCGGCCCTACCAGGTCCAGCGGTGCGGCGGCAGCGAAGGCTGCCAGCGGCGAAAGGGTCAATAACAACGACAACGCAATAGTCGACTTTTTCATGGGACGGTATCCGCTCTGAGTGTGTTTTTCAGGTATTGGCAGTGGTTTGAGGGTGCGTTGCAGCGAGCAGCGTGCGCCCGAGGAAATCCTGGGCCCCGGTGACGCCTGGCAAGGTGAAGAAGTACCCGCCGCCGACCGGCTTGAGGTATTCCTCCAGGGGTTCGCCGTTGAGCCGGGTTTGCACGCTGATAAAGCCTTTCTCCAGGTCAGCCTGGTAGCAGATGAACAACAGCCCCATGTCCAGCTGACCGTTCTTGTTGACGCCGTTGGAGTAGTTGAACGGCCGACGCAGGATCAGGTTGGCCTGGGTCTGCGGCGTGCGCGGGTTGGCCAGGCGGATGTGTGCGTCGAGCTTGGTCAGTTTGCCTTCCGGGTCCTTGCTGTAGTCGGGCACCTGGGTTTCGTTGTGGCCATCCATCGGCGCACCGGTGGGCTTTACCCGGCCGATGATGCTTTCCTGCTCCTGCAATGGGGTGCGGTCCCAGCGCTCGACGAAGTTGCGGATGATGCGCACGGCCTGATAGCTGCCGTTGGCCGCCCATGCCGGTTCGTCGCTGCCGGGCTGTACCCACACAATCTGGTTCATCGCCTTGTCGTCGTTGGAGTTCGGGTTGGCCGAACCGTCACGGAAACCGAGGAAGTTACGCGCGCTCTGGGCCGGCTCGCCGGGCTTGGCAGGCGCCTGGGGCGGTACGCTGCCTTCCTGTTTCCAGCGCACCAGCAGCAGGTCGGGCAGGTTTTTCACGATGTCGCGCAGGGCGTGGATATTGGTGTCCGGGGTGTTGGAGCTGAACTGCAGGCTCAGGTCGCCATGGCACTGCGCCGGCTCGAGCGCATCGTTGGGGAAACCGACCATGCGAGTCAGGCGCTTGGGTTTGGCTTTGGCGAGCCCGAAGCGCTCATCGAACAGTGACTCGCCGACAGAAACGGTGATGGTCAGGTTATCCGGCGTGACTACCGGGCCGAGGATGCCGGAGTCGGTGGGCGGCAGTTTCGGATCGACTTGCGGCACGGTGCCGCCGGTCATCAGGAAGGCGATGCGTTCGCTCAGGGTACGGAACAGGCGCTCCAGGTCGTCACGGTCGCTGGCCAGCACGTCGAACGCCACGATCATGCCGCAGGCCGGGCGTGGGGTGACGATACCGCTCTGGTGTTTGCCGAAGAAGTCGTGGTGGTCCTGGGTCTTGTCACTGCGCGGTGCGGTGGTGACTTGCTCCGTCGCAGCGGCCATGGCCGGGCAGGTCAGGGCGCTGCCGGCAATCGCGGCACCGGTGGCGGCCATGCCCAGCAGGACACGGCGACGCTGAAGGTTGGTGTGTTCTGAATCACTCATGTGTGCGGTCGTCTTCACTGCAGGCCGGAAAGGCCAAGGGCGGGGTCGATTCCATCGAGTGCAACGGCCAGAGCCTTGGCCTTGTCGGCGATCTGCTTGCGCTGATCGGCGGTTACGGTGTCGTAGGTGGCGTAGCCCTTGTCGACCTTGAAGCCTTGCAGTTCGCCATCGAAGGCGGCGAGGGCGCTGTCGATTTCAGGCAACAGGTCGGCGGCGGACTTGGTCAGCAGCGGGCGCATCAGCTCCACCACCTTGTGGGCGGCTTCCAGGTTGGCGGCGAAACCATTCAGGTCGACATGGCTGTAGCGTTCTTCTTCACCGCTGATGGCGCGTACATCGGCAAGGCTGTTGAGGTTGCGCACCACGATGCTGACCAGTTGCTCCGGTGGCAGGGACTGGGCCAGCAGTTGTTGTTTGAGGGCGCTGACGTCGGTCAGCAGGCGCTGGGCAACCGGCGCCAGGCCGTCAAGGCTGCGTTGCTGGAACAGGCTGTATTCCAGGCGGTGGAAGCCGCTGAAGGCCGGGTCCTGTTCGCGTTTTTCAAAATAGTCGGCACGAGCGTTGATCGCGTTGTCCAGTTGCGCGAGGCGTTGCGATGCCGGAGCCAGGCGCTGGTAAGCCTCCCGAGCCGGTAGGTAGAGTGCTTGGGCCTGGGCCAGGTCGCCACGGTCGATGGCCTGTTGCAACGCGGTTACCGCCTTGACCAGTGCGCTGCCTTGGCCGCTCAAGTACACGCGGAATTCCGACAATGGGCCAATGAACGCCACCATCGACGGTTTGGCCTTGGCCTGGGCGTCGGACTCGGCGGTCGGTGTTACGTGCAAGGTGCCACGCGGATTGCTCAGCAGGCCGCAGGTGATCGCGTAGTCACCGGGCAACAGGTTGGCGTTGATCACCTGGCTCAGGCCGGGAGCGATGTTTTCCCGTTCTTCGACCACCAGCACGCCGTCCAGGATCTCCCATTCCACCGCACGATCGGAGCGGTTGATGATGCGGAAGCTGGCGTGGCCGGCGGGGACCGTCAATTCATTCGGCTCGCAAGCGTGGCCGTGAATGGTCACGGCGATTTCATTGTGGTTGGTCTGTCGTTTGCTGGCTGCCAGTTGCGAGGCGTAATAGAACAGGCCGCCGGCGGCGATCATCACGACCACCGAGCCCGCCACGGCCCAGCGCAGGGCGCGAGGTGGCGAAGCCGGTTGAGGGGTTGGGTTGGACAAGAGACGGTCCTTACTGGCTGGAAACGGAGGAGGGTGTGACGGCCGGCTTGGGGGGCGCGGCGGGCAGGAAGAACATCACCAGCGCCACCACCAGGTAAATCAGGTAGGCGCCGAGGGTGCTGACGGTGGGGGCTTCCTGATAGCCGAACATGCCGGCCAGGACCGAGCCCAGCGGGCTGTCCATGGGCAGGGCGGTGCTGAAGTCGAAGAGCACGGTCTGCAGGTGGTTCCACACGCCTGCTTCGTGCAGGGCCTGTACCGAATTGGCGAGGATGCCGGCCGCCACCACCAGGATGAACAAGCCGGTCCAGCGGAAAAATGCACCGAGGTTCAGGCGCATGCTGCCGGTGTAGATCAGGAAACCGACGATGATCGCCAGGATCAGGCCGAGCAGGGCGCCAATCGGTGCGCCAGGGCCTTCACTCTGCTGGAACACCGCCAGCAGGAAGAACACGGTTTCCAGACCCTCACGGGCCACGGCGAAAAACACCATCAGGATCAGCGCAGTGACCTGGTGTTTGGAGCCGGCCAACGCGTGATCGAGAGATTCGTGCAGGGAGTGCTTGATGGAACGCGCCACTTTACGCATCCAGAACACCATGGAACTGAGGATGCCCACGGCGACCAGGCCGACGATGCCTTCGAACAGTTCCTGTTGCTTTTGCGGAAACTCGGCGCTGACCAATTCCAGGCCGCCGCCGACCAGCAGGGCCAGCGCAGCGGCGAGAAACACGCCGATCCACACCGCAGGCATCCACTGACCACGGCCGGTCTGTTGCAGGTAACTGGCGATAATGCCGACGATCAGTGCGGCTTCAATGCCTTCGCGCAGCATGATGAGAAAAGGAACGAGCATTCGGCACCGCGCCACAACTAGATAGGAGGCTAAGTTGTAACATAATGATACTCATTGCTAAACAACAATTCTTGACGTTTGCTGAACATGGGCTGAACGGTGGTGGCGAATCGCAACCCACCTTATGATGCACGTCATTATTTGCGCCGCCGGATGCCCGTTTCCCCATGTCGGAAAAAGACACCATCTCCCTCCACCTGGTGCGTGAGGCCTTGCTGCAAAGCTGCGCGCCCGGCGCGGCCAGTGCCGAAGTGCTGCATAAAGCCGGGATTGACCCGGCACTGCTGGCCGAGCCCAACGCGCGGGTCTCGGCCACCACCTACGCACGCCTGTGGCGCCTGCTGGCCCGACGCATGGATGATGAGTTCTTCGGCATGGACCCGCGCAAGCTCAAGTCCGGCAGCCTGGCGTTCCTCTGCCGCGCCGCGATGGCGCAACCCACCCTTGGCACCGGGTTGGAAACCGGCCTGGGGTTTCTGTCGCTGATGCTGGAGCGCCTGCCTGCTGAGTTGGTGCGTCAACAAAGCCTGGCGGAGATCGTATTGCTGAAGCCCGAGTCCGAACCCAATCGGGCCTTCACTTACTTTACCTATTGGATGATCGTGCACGGTGTGGCCTGTTGGCTGGCCGGGCGGCGGATCCCGATTCTGGCGATTGAGCTGCGTTGCTCAAAACCGGATTTCTGTGATGACTACCAGGTGATGTTCTCCGACAACCTGCGTTTCGACCGACCCCGCACGCGCATGATCTTCTCCGCCGACTGCCTGGACCTGCCGATCAAGCGCAGCTCAGAGGAACTCAAGCGTTTCCTCGCCCACGCGCCTGCCAACATCCTGGTCAAATACCGCGACCCCGCCAGCCTCGCCACCCGTATCAAGCACGATTTGCGCCAGATGCCCCCCGACACCTGGCCGGAAACCGAAGGCCTCGCCGCCAGCCTGTGCATTTCCGCCTCGACCCTGCGCCGGCGCCTGGCGGAAGAAGGGCAGACCTACCAGGGGCTCAAGGACAGTGTGCGCAAGGAGTTGGCGATTGTGTGGTTGGCGGAGCCGCAGATCAGTTTTGCCGAGATTGCCGCACGGCTCGGATTTGCTGATACCAGCTCATTCTACAAAGCCTTTCGCAAGTGGGCCGGTTCCAACCCGGGGCACTATCGTAGTCTGATTTTGGACGGTGCTGGCTGAGGGCTGAGTACCACAACGCACTGCGACTTATCCGATAGGAGCCAAGCGCTCAATCCGCAACTCTCAGGCATCTTTCCTCGCTGAAGAGTCTGTCAGATGCCGCTGTCGATAACCTCTCCATCTCTCACTGCCGGTGAATCAGGGCCGGGTAACGCTGCCGTGGCGCAGTTGCCAGTGGCTACGAATGCAATACCTCGCAAGGAAAGCGAAGCGCTCGGCAACGAGCTGAACCAGTTACGCACTCAGATAAAACGTGAGTCCGACGCCTATCAACACCATATGTTACGGGCGGCATATGAAGATGTTCGTCCACGGCCGCTCAGCACCCGCCAGAAAATCAAGGACCTGTGGGTGAGTGTGCAAATGGCGGGGTCAGGGCATCAGCCGGGGCATACACCCAATCGGTCCCTGCAACAGGCGTGGAAGGCCAGAGAGCGGCTGGCCAGGTTGAACAACCGCTATATTCCCCTCGCCAAGGCTGAAGCGCTTGCGCAAATGGGCGAGCAACTGATGGACGCCGAGGACAGCCTGCGTGGGCTCACTGGCGATAAGGCCGCCGTGGTCAGCGTCCATGTCAATCGACTGAGAGAGCGCTTCGAGGCCGCCAAGTTTGCCTTCGCCATCGATGTCGGCGAAACCTTGGCGAAGGACACGGCGCCGCTACTGCCACTGTTCAACGTGCAGACCTATTTGGGGTTACAGCAGGCCGGGCAGGGGATTCTGGATGCTGCTGATGGAATCAAGGGCATGTACAACAAACAGTGTGTGCGGCCCGACCTGCTGCAGGTCAACCAGGCCCAGATGTACCACGAGGACGAGCTGCGGATGGCCGCAGTCGACCATGGTCCTAATGTTGTCGATGATCTTCGGGAAAAACACGCAGAGGCCGCCCCTGCGGATAAACAATGGTTGGCGTCGTTCACTTCTCAAACCCGGCAGGTGCTGAGCCGCATCGATGCCGCGTTGAGCCTGCCGGGTGCCGAAGGTGTCGAGTTGGAGGAAGTCAGAGTCCTGCTCAAAGACGTGCTCAGCCAAGCCAGTCCGCCGATGTCGGGTCGTTACGCCACGGGCGCCAATGGTGTCTACCGTGAAACCACAGGGCCTGTTGAGGAGCAAGGTTACACGCCAGAGATGCAACGCTTGGGCATTGCCTTGGGCAGTTGGTTGCTCGGCAAGGGGGTTCTACTGACGCAACGCGTCGGCGATGCTGTCGGAGAACACCCTGTGCTTGCGTTGGGGGTGCTTGCCGCCTATGGCGGCATCAGTACGTTTTATAGCAACTGGTTCCTGCCAGCTTCCCCAGGACTGGAAGATAACGAACGAAGGACGTATTCAAGCGATCGCTTGCCGATGCTGGACGCAGAGGTGGATATCGCACTCGAACAGGCACTGCCTGATCACCCGGATGTATCGATCGGGCAAGTGTTTCTGGATCAGTTGTACACAGTGAAGTCTCGCGCCCCTCGCAGTGTGGATGATGGCAACCTTTCGGTTGCACGGACAGGCTCAGTCGACGCAATGCTGAAGCATCGTGCCCATGGCGAAAACCAGACCAATGGTGAGCTTGTGCGAAACGCTGGAGGCATCGGTGCCGAGGTGGATGACAAGATGCTGGCAGGGGCGATTACCACGGGATTGCAGCGCTTCGAAATTCAGCGTACCGAACTCCAAGCGACGTATGAGAAAAAATTGACCAGTAGTCTGGAAGCGCACATTAAAGACTCCCTCGAATGGATGACCAACCTTTATGCACCCATTCTGGAACCGTCTGCTGCATTGGACGAAATGATCATTCAGCGTATCAAGGCATTTGAAAGGAAGACGGGAGAGACCGTGAGTCTGCGACTTAACAGCACGATAACCGTTTGGTACGAGGAAGACCAGTCACGCAACCTTAACTACAATATCGTGGCTACAGTAGAACGTAAAAAATATTTCACGCTCAAGGAAGTCATCACCGGTACTTACTTGAAGGAGATAAGATCGATGCGCGGATATCTCGATATGGGCTATAAGGTTTCCCGCGTTTCCCATCCGCAGCTAGTCAAATTTATTAAACATTCATTGGGGCCGGCATTGGAGGCTGAGCTTTCTGCTTATAAATCTCGGCCAGACATAGAGCAGAAATGGGTAGACTTCTATGATGGCAGGATCAAGAATGCTGCATTTAACTATCTCTCCAACACTTCCATTGAGCATCCTGGTCATGTGTTGATGAGTCGTTTTCTGAATGGAGAATTAAAGGCATCTGAGGTTGAATTTCATGGCGCGAAGGTCAATGGTGTGTTTGCTGTCACTCAAGGGCAGGCGGCGGTCCTGTGTAGTGTGGATGACGACAACTGTTTTTATATCAGTGAAAAACGTAATAGCTACTGGAAGTTCGGGGCGTCTTATACTGAGGGGATGCCTGTTTACCCAAAAGATGAAAAATTCAAAAGCTGGATCCGTATAAAACTGCCGCTCATTGAGCAAATTAAGGCCGCCAGGAATCCACAGGCGTTTGAGGTCACTCGAACAAAGATGTCGACAAACGTTCAAATAGGGATGGGCCGTAACGGTGGCCAGGTCAATATCAAACCCTTGACCTTTACCGCCCAGGAAAGCATACAGCAACTGAGCGCCTCTTTGTTCAAGTCAAATATGGAACGTGTCGAATCAGATATTGACACGTTGATTTTTGCTGATTGGGAGTACTATTCGCTCAAAGCACTGGATGTCCTCACCGAGTTTCTGAAGGTCCAAGGCTTAATATTTATGTTCGGCGCTCCCGGCAGCGGCGCCGCATTGAAAGGGATGATCTACGCCACTGGCCTGGGGTTGGCCAGCGCAGGCGCCCACGCGTTGAAAGCTGAAATCAGCGACGATCCGACGGAGCGAGATACCGCCAAAACGTCCGCTTGGGTATCTCTTATTTCAACGGCTATTTCACTCGGCATTCCTTTGGCGATTGGCGGAGCAAAAGGGGCAAATACATTGGCCTCGGCGGTGAATTATTACCGTTTTTCCAAGGAATACATTATTCGGCCTGATACGTTTCGCATAATAAACAACGTGCTGGCACGCAAGTACGGGATCAACTTTCGCCCTGCCGCTTCTGCTTCCCACTCGCCGGCAAGTGCGGCTGCATTGCTCCCTAAAAGTGCAGGCTCTTCATCTGCAACGGGCCATGTTGTGGCATCAGGAGCGGCGCCAGGCATCCAAGGGGTAGCAGGAACACCAACGATCTGGAACCAAATGACCGATGCACAAAAGGTCAGTTACTTGTCGACTAAGTTAATGGCCTCCCGTATCGGCAAGAAGTTGATCGCGCGGACCAGTGAGCAGTCTGTCAGACAGTCGATTGCCAATAATTTGCGACGTGATCTCACGACAGCGACGAATTGGAAGAGTGAACGTAGTGAAATCAATCCTGCAAAAGCATTGCTTGAATCTGATTCAAAACGCCTCGATACCGTGGACCAGTTTATAAAACAACTGCATAAGCAGCCGCCGACCATTGAGACACGCGCCGTCAGTGGGCCACCTGTGCAGAGGGCGGCGGGCTGGATTGCGGCGTCCAGCAGCCCCTGGATACCGGAAGGGCGTTTGCAGCGGGTTATTGCGCAGTTTCAGCAGGCCGATTTGAGCAAAATCAGTGTGATTGATGATATTCATCGGGCAATCAGCGGGACTTCCGAAGAAGCGGTTCGCCTCAGTGGAGAAGCTGGTCAGATGGGGTCTGATATCGCTCGTGGTGCATTTGCACACCAACTGAAGAACTCGGGTGTTCCAACGGGATTGTCCCGAGCTGAATGGTTGTTCGGGTTGACCCAGAGTTTTAAACCCTATGCGACTAATAACGATCCATTGGCAAGGACACTCTATGCGTTGGCACATCTTCAGGATACCAACAAAGGATTCAGTGCCCTCGTCAAAACCTCAGAATTACGCTTATCACCGCCTTCAATATCATTCAAAAAGCCACCGACCCGCGTACTTGCGGCGCCCACAAGCGCGCCTGACGTTGATACCCGAATCGAGCCCTTTCGACAGATTGAAGGCAGCCCTTCACGAGCACTACCCGTTGAGATGCATGGGTTCATGGACACATTGCGCGCCAATCCCAAGCTGCACAATGCTTTCATGGCTCCCGCAGGACAGTGCGCAAGCGCCGCGGAAACGGTTGCCGAATTCATGCGTACAAATGGGTTTGAAAACATCAAGTTTCGAGCGATGCTGATCTGGAGTTCGCGCAACCCGGACGGTGTATTCAACCATTTTTTACCTATAGGCGACTTCAAGGGCAAAACCTACGCGTTTGATCTGACGGCGCCACAGTTTGCCAATAAAGGCATGCCCTCGTTTACAGACCCGATGATTCTGCCGGAGCCGGCATTAATGCAGGCCTATCAGGCTGCTACGAACAAGGCACTGATCAAGTACAAGGACTTTTCCAACCTGCGGTCGGCAGAGGCAGCTTTTTCAGGTTTTTCCGCACCCGGGCCTAAGCAGTTTATCGAGGGCGGCCACCTGCTCAGTTACGGCTGGAGCAAGCCAACCCTCGCGCAACCGAATGCAGCGTCCGGCCCTACGCCGCTGGACAAAGTGAGCACTTCCGTACGTGGGATTGCTCGCGTGCGCGCCCAGGATATTGCGAACCGTAAACCCGGCCTTCAAGTACCCATATCCAGCGCTGCACCGCCCCCCCTTGCTATTGATAATCCAGGATTTCAATTGTTGGGTCCGAAAAACTGGGGTTCACTGTCGGACGAGGACAAGATCGACTATCTGGTAAACCGACTGTTGCTAAGTGATGACGCCCGGGCGCTGATGGGTTCCACCGATAAAGCCACCGTTGTTCAATCCATTCGTGACAACTTGAAGCTGGACGGTCTTGGCGTCCCGCGTCAGCGCTTTGCCTGGGGCACGTTACAGGGCGAGGTAGGCCATGGTTTGCGTCGCCTGGCAAAGGACCGTGCCCGTTTGGAGGCAACCAACACCGCAATGAGATCCCTGCTGGACAGCACCCCGTTGGTCCCTCGCGAGCTCAAACTGGGTAATCCCTACGAAAAGGCGGCGGAGTGGATTGTCGATACGAGTCGCTCCGATGGTTTAACGGCGGACGAGGTTCGGGGCGTGTTGTGGCGTAACCGAGACGCCGACCTGACTGACATTCACACGATTGATGAGATTCATGCGCAGGTCTACAAACCCGGGCCGGGTGAACCTTATCGTGACTTCCGCTCCAGCAGCGACCCTGTTTATATGGCGTCGGAGATCGGGCACGCGGGGTTCGAGAAGCTATTGCCTGAACTTGCTCAAAGCGCACAGGAAGGCAAGTGGCTTCTGGCGGACGGCCTGTTCGCGGCAGCGGTCCGATTTCACCCCTATGGCGACGGCAATGGCAGGCTAGCGCGCGTGTTGTATGCATTGGCACAAATCAAAGCGGACGGACCGTTCTTCAAGGCATTGACACCTGAGGGGGAAAGCATTCTGAACCCGAGAATCTGATACAGCCCTTCACTGCTGCCCAGGCCAAAAAAAGCCCCGTGACCGAATGGACCACGGGGCAAAAAATTGGCTGGATGCGACCAACCAAAGGAGCTCTTTACCTCACTTGGCGCTGGCGACCACCGTGTCCGGCTGCCAGCCCCCCCCCAGAGCCTTGTAGATCGCGACGATGCCGCGATACAGGTCCACTTCGGCCTGGGCCTGGGAATCTTCGGCGGCCAGGCGCTCGCGTTGCGCGTCCAGCAGCACCAGGAAGTCCACGGTGCCTTCGCGGTAGCGGATCGCGGCCAGGTCGGCGGCGGCGCGGCTGGATTCGCTTTGGCGGATCAGCGAAACCAGGCGTTGCTGACGCTTGCCGTAGTCGCTGAAGGCGTTCTCGGACTCTTCCAGGGCCAGCAGCACTTGCTGCTCGTAGGTCGCCAGGGCACCATCCGCTTCGGCATCGGCGCCGCGCAAACGGGCGCGCACGCTGCCCAGGTCGAAGGCGGCCCAGGTGATGCTCGGGCCGAGGGCCCAGGCATTCGCGGCGGACGAGCCGATCTGGGAACCGCGCCCGGCGGTAAAGCCGAGGAAGCCGCTGAGGCTGACCCGTGGGAAGAGGTCGGCCTTGGCCACGCCGATACGCGCAGTGGCGGCGGCCAGTTTGCGTTCGGCGCTGAGGATGTCCGGGCGACGTTGCAGCAGTTGCCCCGGATCGCCAATCGGCAAGGCCTTGGCAATCGCCGGCAGGTCTTTCGGGCTCAGGTCGACTGTCAATTTGTCGGGACGCTGGCCGAGAAGGGTAGCGATGCGGTTACGCTCGCGCACTTGCTCGGCCTGCAGTTGCGGCACGCTGGCTTCGACCGCGGCGAGGCGTGCGTCGGCACGCTCCACGTCGAGCTGGTCGCCCACACCGGCATCGCGCAGGCTGACCGTGATGGCGCGCGATTCCTGCTGGTTCTTCAGGTTGTCCAAAGCAATGCGTTCACGCAGTTGCGCACCACGCAGCTGACCGTAGGCATCCACCAGTTCGGCAATCATGGTGACTTGCAACTGGTACAAGTCAGCCTCGGCGGCTTGCTGGTCGGCGTCGGTGGCTTCCAGGTTGCGCTGGATGCGACCGAACAGGTCCAGTTCCCAGGCCATGTCCAGACCGAGGTCGTAACGCTCACTGTTGACACGCTTGGTGGTCTGGCCCGGGATTTGACCCTTGGCCAGGTCACTGCTGGCGCGGCTGGTGATGGTCGGCATCGCGTCATTGCTGGCGTCATCGCGGATCGCTCGGGCCGCCCGCAGACGGGCAAAAGCGACGCGCAAATCACGGTTGCCTTGCAGCGATTGGGTCACCAACTGGTTGAGGGTCGGGTCTTCGAACTGCTGCCACCAAATGCCTTCGAACTTGGCGTGGTCATACTTTTTGGCGTCGGCAGCGGCCGTGATATTGGCCGCCTCCGGAGTCTGGGCTTTGTAGTCCGGGCCCACGGCACAGGCGCTCAGCGCCAGGACCAGCAAGCTCGGCAGGAATACTTTCACACTCATTGCTGTGTCTCCAGCTTCAAGGCCTTGGCCGCTTTGCGCGCTTCGCTGCGCTCCACAGAGCGACGGATCAGTACGTAGAACACTGGCGTCAGCAACAGACCGAAGAAGGTCACACCGATCATCCCGGAGAACACCGCCACGCCCATGGCATGACGCATCTCGGCACCGGCACCGCTGGACAACACCAGGGGTACCACACCCATGATGAAAGCGAACGAGGTCATCAGGATCGGCCGCAGACGCAGACGGCAGGCTTCCAGTACCGCAGCGAGCGGGTCGAGGCCTTCTGCCTGTTTATCCTTGGCGAACTCGACGATCAGAATCGCGTTCTTGCACGCCAGGCCCACCAGTACGATCAAGCCGATCTGGGTAAAGATGTTGTTGTCACCGCCCGAGATGATCACCCCGGTAATCGCCGACAACAGGGTCATCGGTACGATCAGGATCACCGCCAATGGCAGGCTCCAGCTTTCGTATTGGGCGGCCAGTACCAGGAACGCCAGCAGTACGCAGAGCGGGAACACGAACAGCGCGGTGTTGCCCGAGAGGATTTGCTGATAGGTCAGGTCGGTCCACTCGTAGGTCATGCCGTTGGGCAGTTCGTCTTTCAGCAGTTTCTCGATGGCCGCCTGTGCCTGGCCCGAACTGTAGCCAGGTGCAGCGTTGCCGTTGATTTCGGCGGTGATAAAGCCGTTGTAGTGCATCACGCGGTCCGGGCCCGAGGTGTCGCTGACCTTGATGAAGGTCGCCAGCGGGATCATTTCGCCTTTGTTGTTGCGCACTTTCAGTTGGCCGATCTGGTCTTCATCGAGGCGGAACTGTTGCTCAGCCTGCACGTTGACCTGGTAGGTCCGGCCGAAGCGGTTGAAGTCGTTGGCATACAACGAACCCAGGTAGATCTGCAGGGTGTCGAAGATGTCGCTGATCGCCACGCCGTGGGTCTTGGCCTTTTCACGGTCGATGGCGGCATCGACCTGGGGCACGTTGACCGTGTAGCTAGTGAACAGGCCGAACAGTTCCGGTGTGGTACGGCTCTTGGTGATGATGTTCTGCACTTCTTTGTACAGCTCGTCGTAACCCAGGTTGCCCCGGTCTTCGATCTGCAGGCGGAAGCCGCCGATCGTACCCAGGCCCTGTACCGGCGGCGGTGGGAAGATCGCCATGTAGGCTTCCTGGATGCTGCTGTACTTGCCGTTCAAGGCACCGGCAATCGCGCCGGCGGACATGCTCGGGTCTTTACGCTCGTCGAACGGCTTCAAGGTCACGAACACGATGCCGCTGTTCGGGCTGTTGGTGAAACCGTTGATCGACAGGCCCGGGAAGGCCACGGCGGCTTCCACGCCCGGTTGTTTCAGGGCGATGTCGGACATGCGCTTGATCACGTCCTCGGTACGGTCCAGGCTCGCGGCGTCCGGCAGTTGGGCGAAGGCCACCAGGTATTGCTTGTCCTGGGCCGGTACGAAACCGGTTGGCGTGTGGGCAAAGCCCAGCCAGGTCAGGACCATCAGGCCGGCATACAGGAACAGCGCGATACCACTGCCACGGATCACCCGGCGTACGGTACCGACGTAGCCATGGCTGGCCTTGTCGAAGAAGCGGTTGAACGGTTTGAACAACCAGCCACCCAGCAACTTGTCGAGGAACTTGGAGAACCCATCCTTCGGCGCGTTATGGCTCTTGAGCAACACCGCCGCCAGGGCAGGGGACAAGGTCAGCGAGTTGAACGCCGAGATCACCGTCGAGATCGCAATGGTCAAGGCGAACTGCTTGTAGAACTGCCCGGTCAAGCCGCTGATGAATGCCGCGGGCACGAACACCGCACACAGCACCAACGCAGTGGCGATGATCGGGCCGGTCACTTCGCTCATGGCTTTTTCAGTGGCCGGGAAGGGGTCCAGGCCCAGCTCGATGTTCCGCTCGACGTTCTCCACCACCACGATGGCGTCGTCCACCACGATACCGATGGCCAGTACCAGGCCGAACAGCGACAGCGCGTTGAGCGAGAAACCGAACAGGTGCATTACCGCAAACGTACCGATCAACGATACCGGCACCGCCACCAGCGGAATGATCGAGGCGCGCCAGGTCTGCAGGAACAGGATCACCACCAGCACAACCAGGATCAGCGCTTCGAACAGGGTATGCACCACCGCTTCGATGGAGCCACGCACAAAGATGGTCGGGTCATAGACGATGCTGTAGTCCATGCCTTGCGGGAAGCTCTTTTTCAGCTCTTCCATCTTGCCGCGCACTTCGTTGGAGATCTCGATGGCGTTGGAGCCAGGGCGCTGGAAGATCGGGATGGCCACGGCCGGCTGGTTGTTGAGCAACGAGCGCAGGGCGTATTGACTGGAACCCAGCTCCACCCGAGCGATGTCTTTCAACCGCGTGATTTCACCGTTGGCGCCGGAGCGAATGATGATGTTCTCGAACTCTTCCTCGGTCACCAGGCGACCCTGGGTGTTCACCGACAACTGGAACGCGGTGGCGGTCGGCGCGGGTTGCGCACCCAGGGCACCGGCGGCCACTTGACGGTTCTGCTCGCGGATCGCGGTCACTACATCGGTCGCAGTCAGGTTGCGCGAAGCGGTCTTGTTCGGGTCCAGCCATACACGCAGGGAGTAGTCGCCCATGCCGAACAGCTGCACGTCACCCACACCGCCGAGGCGCGCCAACTCATCCTTCACGTTGAGCAAGGCGTAGTTGGACAGGTAGAGCATGTCGTAGCGCTGATCCGGAGAGGTCAAGTGCACCACCATGGTCAGGTCGGGGGAGGCCTTGTCCACGGTGATACCGATGCGCGTCACTTCCTCAGGCAGTTTCGGCTGAGTCCGGGTCACACGGTTTTGCACTTGCACCTGCGCGTTGTCCAGGTCGGTGCCCAGGGCGAAGGTGATGGTCAGGGTCAGCTTGCCGTCGGCGGTCGACTGCGAGGACATGTACAGCATGTTCTCGACGCCGGTGATCGCCTGCTCGAGAGGTGCTGCCACGGTCTCACCGATGACCTTGGGGTTGGCGCCCGGGAAGTTGGCGCGCACCACCACGGTCGGCGGCACCACTTCCGGGTATTCGCTGATCGGCAATTGGAACAGCGAGATCGCACCGGCGATCAGGATCAACAGTGAGAGCACTGCTGCGAAGATCGGCCGCGAAATGAAGAACTTGGAAAAATTCATCTTGAGTCGTTTCCCTTAACCGCGTGGAGCTGCAACGGCTGCGAGCTTGGGCGCGGTTTTTTCCGGCGCCACTTGCTCCAGGTTGCTGGCTTCAAGTGCTTGTCGTTGTTGGGCCAAGGCGGCGAGGGTTTCCTTGCTGGCCATCGGAATGGTTTCCGGGGCGACCGGCGACCCTGGGCGCACACGCTGCAGACCCTTGACGATAATGGTGTCGTCCTTGTTCAGGCCGCTGCGCACGATGCGCAAACCTTCGATCTTCGGCCCCAGTTCCACTGCGCGGTAGGCCGGCTTGTCGCCTTCCATCACCAGCACGAACTTCTTGCCCAGGTCGGTGCCCACGGCTTCATCGTTAATCAGCACGGCAGAGTAGGTGCCGCTGCCGACCAGCTTCAGGCGGGCGTACAGGCCAGGGGTGTATTCGCCCTTGCTGTTGTCGAACACGGCGCGACCGCGGATGGTGCCGGTGGCCGGGTTGACCTGGTTGTCGACGAAGTTCATCTGGCCCAGGTGCGGGTTGCCGGTCTCGTTGGACAGGCCCAGGTACACCGGAGTGGTGGCGCCACGGCGGCCTTGGCGAGCCAGCTCGGTGTATTTGAGGAACACCCGCTCATCGGCGTCGAAGTAGGCGTAGACCTTGTCGGTGGAAACCACGCTGGTCAGCGCGGTGACGTCGGCGGTCACCAGGTTGCCGGCGGTGATTTCGGCACGGCTGACGCGGCCGCTGATCGGCGAAGTCACGCGGGTGAAGCTCAGGTTCAGCTTGGCCAGGTCCAGCTGCGCCTGGATCCCTGCGACGGCGGCGCGGGCTTCCTGGGCGGCGGTGGTGCGCGAGTCGGCCAGTTCAGCGGAGATCGCATTGCTCTGGCGCAGGCGTTCGCCACGTTGCGCTTCGTTATCGCTGCGGGTCGCGGCAGCTTTGGTTTGGGCAAGCTGGGCTTCAAGGCGACGCACTTCGGCCTGGAACGGACGCGGGTCGATCTGGAACAGCAGGTCGCCTTTCTTCACCAGCGCGCCTTCGGTGAAGGCCACCTGGTCGATCTGGCCGGACACGCGCGGACGGATCTGCACGGTTTCCGGGGCTTCCAGGCGACCGGTGAATTCATCCCACTCGTTGACCGGTTGTTCCAGCACCTTGGCCACGCTGACTTTGGCAGCTGGCATGGCGGCCGCTTGTTCCGGGGTTTTGCCGCACGCGCTCATCACCACTACCGCCAAAATGGCCAAGGGGAAGCGCAAATGTTTGAGTGACTGTTCCATGAGGTGCATCCGCCAATGTATTTGAGATGGGCGGATCATGCGCGGCGCTGTGCTATGTCACGAATCGAATGAAGCAAAGGTAACTATCATTCGGAATGATATAAGCGCGAGATTAGCCCTCTAGCATGGGGGTTTCGTTAGGGGGCTATCAATAGGCGTGATGACAAAGGTCTTTTGCCTGGGCTGTAAAGACAGGCGCGGAATATCCCTGGAGAGCCCGACGGTCGGGGGCGCGATGCTCGGGGATCGCGCCGTTGCCGACAACTGTTTCGTGTGGCACTGCGATACAGGTCTCACGCGGCGCTCGCAATGACCTGCCGGCCAGGGATGGCCGCAATCAATTCCCGCGTGTACTCGCTGGCCGGCCGATGGAAGATCTGCTCCACCGAGCCCTGCTCGATCACCCGGCCATTGCGCAACACCAGCACCTCATGGGCAAAGTTGGCCACCACCGACAGGTCGTGGGACACCAGTACATACGCGATACCCATCTCCCGTTGCAGCTCTTCCAGCAGCTCAAGGATGTGCGCCTGCACCGACACATCCAGCGCGCTCACTGGCTCGTCGAGCAACAACAGGTCAGGTTTCAACGCCAGGGCCCTGGCGATGGCGACGCGTTGGCACTGGCCGCCGGACAGCTCTCGCGGCAGCCGATCCAGGTAGCTGACCGGTAAATGCACGCGGCTGATCAACTCCCGGGCCGCCTGTTCCAGCGCGGCGCCCTTGAGCCGCCCGAAGGACACCAGGGGTTCGACGATGCTGTCGAACACGGTGAAGCGTGGGTCCAGGGCGGCGAACGGGTTCTGTTGCACCAGTTGCAGGCGTTGGCGCAGTGGGCGGAAGTCGCGCCAGTTCAGGTGGGTGACGTCCTGTTGCTCGAACCAGACCTGGCCCTGGGTCGGTTTTTCCAGGCCGAGTGCGATGCGCAGCGCGGTGCTCTTGCCCGAGCCGGACTCACCGACGATGGCCAGGGTCTGGCCGGGGTACACCTGCAGGTTGAGGTCCTCGAGGGCCACGAACGTTGATTCTTCGCCCTTGACCTTGGGCAGCGCAAATGTCTTGCCGACGTTTTTCAGGCTCAGGATCGGGGCCTGGGTCGAGTCGATGTGCGGCAAGGGCTCGCGCCGTTTGGCAAACGCCGGAGCGGCGGCAATCAGTGCCCGGGTGTAATCGTGTTGTGGCGCGCCAAGGATCCGACCTGGCGTGCCCTGTTCGACCACTTCACCGTGTTGCATCACCAGGATCCGGTCGGCGCGGTCGGCGGCCACACCGAGGTCATGGGTGATGATCAACAGCGAAATCCCCCGTTCACTCACCAGGCGTTGCAAGTGGTCGAGGATCTTGCGCTGCACCGTCACGTCGAGGGCACTGGTGGGTTCGTCGGCGATGATCAAGCGCGGGTTGCCCGCCAGGGCAATGGCAATCAGCACGCGTTGGCGCATGCCGCCGGAGAGTTCATGAGGGTACTGGCGCGCACGCAGTACGGGCTTGTCGATGCCAACCTGTTGCAGCAGTTCGACAATGTCCGCATCGACGCCAGGGTAGCGTTTGCCTCTGGCCAGGATCAGCGCCTCGGCGATCTGCTGGCCCACGCGCAGGGTCGGGTTGAGGCTGACCATCGGATCCTGGGGCACCAGGCCGATGGTGCGGCCGCGCAATGCGCGCTTTTGGCGTTCACTGGCGTGGGTCAGGTCGTGGCCCTCTACCCACAGCTGGCCGGCGGTGATCTGCGCACTGTCCGGCAATAGACCGAGGATAGCGTTGGCCAGGGTCGATTTACCGGAGCCGGACTCGCCGACAATCGCCACGGTTTCGCCCTGGGCGATGTTCAGTGACAGGCGATTGACCGCCGTGTGGCCGTGCCGATAGCTGACGCTGAGTTGACGAACATCTACTAGAGCGCTCATCGCTGGATCTCCTCGAAGGTGCGGGCGATATGGTTGAGGCTGAACACCACGGCCACCAGGAACAGGCCGGGCAGCAGGGAAACCCAGGGAGCGGTGATCAGGAAGTGTCGACCGTTGGCGATCAGGGTGCCCCATTCCGCAGCTGGTGGAGCGGCGCCGAAACCGAGAAAGCTCAGGCCAGCGGTGGCCAGGATCGCGGCGCCGAAGTCCAGGGTCGCCAGCACGGCCACCGGCCCCCATGCGTTAGGCAGGATGTGCCGCAGCAAGGTGCGCCCCCAACTGGCACCGCCCAGGCGCGCGGCCTCGACGTAGGGCAGGGTCTTGACCCGCAGCACCTCGGCGCGAGTGGTGCGGGCAAACCCCGGAATAATGCCGATGCCCACGGCAATCGCCACCGGCACCGTGCCGAAGCCGATGGCCGTGACAATCGCCAGGGCCAGCAGCAGGCCGGGGAGGGCCAGCAGTACATCGACAAAGCGCATGATCACCGCGTCGATGCGCCCCCCGGCAAAACCCGACAGGATGCCCAGGCCCAGCCCGCCCAAGAGGGCGATGCCCACCGCAAGGAACGCCGCCAGGACCGATAGGCCGGCGCCATGCACCACCCGCGTATAGAGGTCGCGTCCCAGCTCATCGGTGCCAAACCAGTGGATCAGGTTGGGCGCGCGCAGTTTGTCGACGGGCGAGGTGGCGTAAGGATCGAAGCTGCTCAATACGTGCGGCGCCACAGCCGCCACCCATGCAAACACCACCACCAGCAGCGCCAGGCTGAACCCCGGTCGTCGCAACAGGGGCAACACCGTCGCCGCCACGCGTTGCAGGCGGCTGCGGCGGCGCCACGGCGCAGGGCTGGCCGGGAGGGGATTGCGGCCCAGGTTCTGCTCAAGGACAGTCATGGTCTAGGACACCTTTGGGATGTGGGAGATGCGCGGGTCGAACCACGGGTACAACAGGTCGACCAACAGGTTTACAAGGACAAAAGCCGCCGCCGATACCGAAACGATCGCGAGCACTACCGGAATGTCCTGGCGCAGCACCGCTTCCTGGGCCAGGCGGCCAATGCCGGAGCGCGCGAAGATGGTCTCCACCAACACCGCGCCCGACACGGTATTGCCCACCTGCAAGCCGATCAGGGTGAGAATCGGCAGCGCCGCATTCTTGAACCCATGCCGCGCCTGCACCTGGCCACGGCTCAGGCCCTTGGCGTAGGCGGTGGTGATATAGGACTCTTTCCAGACCCCCTGGAAACTGCGTTGCAGCACCTGGGCGTATACCGCCGCACTCGGAATCGCCAGGGTAATCGCCGGCAGCACCAGGCTTTCCAGGCCCCGGCTGCCGGTGGCAGGGAACCAGCCGAGGCCGAAGGCAAACACCTGGATCAGCAACAGCCCCATCCAGAACACCGGCACCGAAAAGCCCAGGGACGGCAGGCGTGCCAGCGCTTTCTTCAGCGGTTGCCAACGGATGTAGGCGGTCAGGTAGGCCAGGCCGATTCCGCCGAGCAACGACAACACGATGGCCAGGCCCGCCAGGGACAGGGTCTGCGGCAGGCGTTCGGCAAGCAACTCGGCCACCGGGCGATTCAGTGAAAGCGACTGCCCGAAATCCCCCCGCAACGCCCCCAGCAGCAGGTCGACATACTGCTCGAACAGGCCTTTATCCAGGCCGTAGTAGGCCCGCGCCTTGGCCAGGTCCTCGACCGACAGCGCGTCGGCCTCGATGCCCGACGCGCTGAGCATGATCGACAAGGTGTCGCCCGGCAGCAGATACAGAATGAAATAGGTGATGCTGTAGGCCCCCCACAGCACCAGCAGCGCCTGGCCGATGCGGCCGATCAGGTAGCGGCTCATGGCGTGCCGATCTCGATATCACCCAGCAGCGCGAAGCCTTCGGCGGTCCAGCGGAAGTTTTTTACCTTGGGCGAGGTCGCCGCCTGCCACACGCGCTCATACACCGGGAACGCGGAGCTTTCATCGATGAGTAAATCCTGCAGGCTGCCGTAGGCGGCAGCGCGTTGCGGGGCTTGGGTGGCCGTGATGCCGGCGTCGAACAAGCCCTTGGCCTTTTCCAGCACCGCTGGTTCATAGGTGTTGGTGGCCAGCGTGGAACTGTTGGCGCTGCGTGGATCGAGGATGGTCTGCAGGATGATCGGGTCGGCACGGGTCATGTAGTTGATGGTCAGGTCATAGTTGCCCGCCGAGTTGTTGGCGACCCACTCGGCGCGGGTGACCACGCTGAGTTTCAACTCGATGCCGACCTTGCGCAGTTGGTCCTGGATCAGCACGTCGCCCGCGGTCTCGGCCGGGGTGATGTTGTAGCTCAGGCTCAGGCGCTTGCCGTTCTTTTGCCGGTAACCATCCGCACCCTTGGTCCAGCCGGCTTGCTCCAGCAGTTGCTCGGCGCCTGCCGGGTCATAGGCCAGCTTGGCACCCTGGCTTTTGAAGTACGGCGTGGTCACATCGAAGATGCCGTCCACCACCGGGAACTCAGCGTTGTAGACGGTGCTGGCGTAGCTCTTGCGGTCGAGGGCCTTTTGCAGCGCCAGGCGCACGTGCCGGTCGGCCAGGATCCGCTCGCCACGGGTATTGGGGTACAGGTTCAGCGCCGGCCCCGGCAGCGAACGGCTCTGAATGGTCGCGCCCTTGGACTGGAACAGCTTCAGGTCGACCTCCGAGAACGGGTTGCGCGGCCACAGGATGTCGGCCTTGCCTTGCAGGAACAGGCCGTTGCGCACGCTTTCTTCGGGGATGTAGCTGATGTCCACCGCGTCCAGGTGCGCTTCACCCTGGTTTTTCATATTGGCCGAGGCCCAGGCGTAGCCCTTGCGCTTGGTCAGGTGCGCACCGACTTCCGGCGTGTAGCTGGCCAGTACGAACGGCCCGGTGCCGATGATCTTGCCCAGGGAGCGTTCCTTCACGCTCAGCGCGTAGGAAGCCGGCGCGAGGATCGCCAGGTTGGTGGTGGAGGTAGCTTGCAGGAAACCCGCATTGGGCTTGGACAGCACCAGCTTGACGGTGAAGTCGTCCACCACCTCGGCGTGGTCGAAGCCTGCCAGGTAGGTGGCGCCGAAGGTGGCCGGCAATTCGGTGGCCAGTGCCTTGTCGCTGTCGAAGGCGGTTTTCACCGCCTTGGCGTCGAAGCGCTCGCCGTTGCTGAAGGTCACGTCCTCACGCAGGTGGAAGGTATAGGTCAGGGCGTCGTCACTCACTTCCCAGCGTTTGGCCAGCCACGGAATGATCTGGCCGGTCTGCGGGTCCTGGTCGGTCAGGGACTCGGCCACGTTGCGCAGCAGCACGCGGTGCTCCAGCCAATACACCTGAAACGGATCGACGCTGACCAGGGTGGTGTTATCGCCGAAAAACGCGATGTTCAGGGTCTTGCCCGCCTGGGTGTCATGCCCGGGCGAGCAGGCGGCAAGGCTCAGCGCCAGGGCGCAGGGGGCCAGCAGACGGCTCATCAAGTTGGCGGTATTCAATGGTGTGCCCTCATGTGGCGTGTGGATCAGAAGTCGTAGGCGAGCTTGGTGTACCAGTAGCCGCCGCCGGGGTAGAACGGCGGGTTGCCGTAGGCCGCGAGGCCGAGGTTGCTGTACACCGCGTGTTTGTCGGGGCGCACGTCGAAGATATTGGTGCCGCCGATGCTCACGGTGAGGCTGTCGACGAAGGTGTAGCTGACGTCCAGGTCGGTGATCCATTTGGCGCCGAAGCTGCGGTCGCCCGTCGGGTTGACGGCCAGGGTCTTGACCGCGCCGTAGCGCGCGGTTTGCAGGTTGACGGCCAGGTCCCGCACCTTCCAGTTGGCACCCAGGATCCACTTGGTCTTGGGAGAGGCGTCGGTCAGGTCGCCTTCGCGGTCGCGGCCGACCAGGGTCACGCCTGAGCCTGCCAGTGCCGCCGGCGTATCGCGAGTGCCTTCAATCGTGGTCTTGTTCCAGTTGAAGCCCAGGCTCCAGCGCACATCGCCCCAGGCCTCCAGCGGCGTGGTGTGGTCGGCCACCACGTCCAGGCCCCTGGTGCGGGTGTCGAAGGCGTTGGTGTAGTAGTTGACCCAGGTACCGGTGGGTACGCCCTGGGCGGCGAGAATGGCGTTGATCGCTCCGTTGCCACGGTCGTAGATATTGCTGGTCAGGGCGATGCGGTCATCGATGTCGATCAGGTAGGCGTCGGCGGTGACGCTGGTGCGTGGCGCCGGCTGCCAGGTCAGGCCCAGCCCCAGGTTGCGCGATTTCTCCGGCTTGAGGTCATCGCCGCCCAGCGCCTTGGCCAGGTTGCTGCCGGACGGCGTCAGGCGCGTCACGGCCGGCACCACGTTGCCGTTCACATCGGTCGCCACGCGGTTGTCGGCCACGGTGTAGCCGATCTGGGTCAGGGAGGGGGCGCGGAAACCGGTGCCCACTGTGCCGCGCACGGCCACGCTGTCGGTGAGTTCGTAGCGTGAGTTCACTTTCAGGCCGAAGGTGTTGCCCGAGTCATCGTCGTAGTGCTCGACCCGCCCGGCGACGTCGAGGAACCAGCGGTCCGTGAGATCGAAACCCAGGTCCAGGTAACCGGCGTAGTTGTTGCGGATCAGGCTGACTTCATCTTCCGGGCGAATCGTCACCGCCGCCTGTGCGCCCGATGCGGCGGGGTAGGTGCCGGTAATATAGGCCTCGCGCTCGCCGGCAAACGTGCTGAAATGTTCCCAGCGGTGTTCCAGGCCGGCGGAGACCTGCACCGGCGGCGTCAGGTTGAACAGGCTGTCGTAGCGGCGGGTGAAGTCCAGGTTGTTGACCCACTGCTCGAAGCGGAAGGTCGCCAGGTTGTCGAATTTGGTCGGCGACGCGGTGCCCAGCGACGGGTTGATATTCAGGTCGCTGGAGTGGTGCACGTTGTTGCGCCCGTAGGTGGTGCTCAGGTCCCAGTTCCAGTCGGCCACCAGGCCCTTGCCGCCGAACAGCAACTGGTAGTCGCGGTCCTTGATGTTGTTGAGCGGGAAGTAACCGTCGGGAAACACCTCGGGCACTGCGGCGGTGCCAGTCGGCAGGCGAAAGTAGTTGGCGGCCTCGGCATCGCGTTCGCCGTAGGTGGAGAACGAATACAGTGTCAGGTCTTCCAGCGGCAGTTCGGCGTTGTAGGCCAGGTTGAAGGCCTTGAGGTCCGGGTCGCCGTTCTTGATCGCCACCCGGTCCCAGGCCGCTTCCTTGGCTGGGTCAGCGAACGCTCGCACGCTGCTGTCGGCCTTGTCGTTCCACGATGCGCTGCCACGTTTGCGCGCATCGGCGGAGAAGTGAAAGAAGCCGCCCTGGCCCAGTTCGAAGCCCTGGTCGCCCGCGACCTTGATGGTCTCGCCCTGGCCGGAATACAACTGACCGTAGCTGGTCTCCAGGTGGCCGCCGCTCTTCCCGGACTTGAGGATGATATTGATCACGCCAGCGACTGCATCGGAACCGTACTGCGCGGCAGCGCTGTCCTTGAGCACCTCGATATGGTCTACCGCGCTGACCGGGATCAGGTCGATGTCCACCGCATTCGCACCGCTGTTATCGATGGAACCGCGCTGGCCGGTGGCGCCGTTATGCCGGCGTTTACCGTTGACCAGCACCAGGGTGTAGGCCGGCCCCAGGCTACGGTTGCTCAGCGGGCGGGTCACCGAGTTATAGCCGGCGATGTTGGTGCCGAAGTTGAACGACGGCAGCAGTTTGGCGATGGCTTCGGACAACTCGGCGCGGCCGGTCTTGAGCAACTGGTCGCTGTTGATCACATCGATCGGCGCCGGGCTGTCGGCCACCGTGCGTTGCTGGCCACGCAGACCGGTGGAAATCACAGTGACGGTGTCGAGCTTGGCGTCTTCGGCAAAAGAGGGTGCTGCAGTCAGGAGCAGGGAGCCGGTCAGGAGTGAAAGAGGTAATTTCTTGAGGGGCGTGGGGAAGGCGATGTCGGGCATGGAGGTAACCTGGAGGGTGTGGATGCGTCCTCCGCCAGGTATGGGGTCGGTCTTTGAAATGAAGATATATCTATAAAAAACCTTGTGGAAAGTCTTTTTTGGAATAAGCTAATTATCAGTTAATATTATTTATATCTGAAATAAAATTACCTATTTTTATTATGTGAAAAACAGGCGCGCTGCTTATCGCCAATGTCGACTACATTCCAAGGGAGGTTCCCTTACGGAGAAGACGATCATGTTCAAACCCCGCACGCTGGCGGTTGCTGTTACGTGCCTCGCTTTGGTCCTGGGCCCAGTGGCGGCGGTGGCCGACCCTGGCAACGGCAAGGGCCAGGGATCCGCAAAGGGCAACGCACAGGGCGGCCAGGGTCATGGCAACCAGGGCCATAAGGGCAAAGGCGCAGACGCCGATGATAGGGGGCACGGCCCCAGTATCGACCGTGGCGGCATCCTGGGGGTGCTTGGTGGCTATCGTGACTACTGGAGCCCAGGCCCATCACTGCCGCCTGGCATACAGAAGAAGTTAGCGCGAGGCAAACCGCTGCCTCCAGGCATTGCCAAGAAGCTCGATGGGCGCCTGCTGGGCAGGCTGCCGCATTATGACGGCTACGAATGGCAGCAGGCGGGCACCGATCTGATCCTCGTGGCTATTGCTTCCGGCCTTATTTATGAGGTGCTCGAAGGGGCTTTCGATTAGGGCGCTGGAGCCTGACGGTGGGGGCGCCGTAACGCGGTCGAACAGATTGAATTTACCGGGAAGGGTGCGTGCACAAGTTCACTGGCACAGTCGGATGATGACTCAGGCTCGACGCGTTCCAGCCATCAAGCCTGCACCGCAGGGCCTTTCAACTCGATCTGATTATCATCAGGATCATTGAGATACATCGATAACCCGGTTCCCTCCGCGCCATACCGCATCACGGCCGCTTCAGCGGATACCCCGGCCGCCGCCAGGTGCTGGAGAATGGCCTGTTCATCGAACGGCTCGACTCGCAGGCAAACGTGATCGACATTGTGTCTTTGCTTGCCTGCCGGCTGCCCACCCTGACGCCCGATCGGCCCGTTCACATCAACCAGGTCAATCATGGATGTGCCAGCGCTCAGGTGAATCATGCCGAGGTCGTCACGGCGTTTTTTGACATCACACCCCAGCACGGATGTGTAGAACGCCAGGCTGCGCTCAATGTCCTTGACCCGCAAAACAACGTGATCGATACGTTGAAGGGTAAAACTGCGCATTTCCATCACTCCTGATTCTTGCCGTTGTCGAATGGGACAGTGTTCAGGGTAGCCGTGTTCAGGGTAGCCGCAGTTTGTCTTATGTTTCTGCCTCGCATTGCCAAATACACCTGCCGGGTCAGGCACACTGAGCGGCAACGAGTCTGTGATGCGCATCGCCTCGGACCTCGGATACGCCAACGCCAGCGGGGGCTATCCGAATTCCTTGCCCGATTCAAAGTTACAGGCCTGGCAATCAGAGATCATAAACTCCGTAAAGAATATGCCTGAGGGATCGGCCAAAGCAGCCGCGGAGAGTGCACTCAAGGCTGGCAGGGTCGAAGGCTGGATAATCAATGGCCGCAATAGGCTAGAGGCAGATAACGTGAAAGAGTGGTCGTCGCTGTGCAGATCGAAGGCGGGTGCGACCTACCGTCAGATAAAAGAGGCGCTTGGCGCTCTTGGTTCTGACAGGTTAATGGAGTACGCCTCTTATCGTGTTATGTCTGACGGTGCATTTGTTCATAAGGGCTTGGAAAGCGCATCGGCTGTTTATTATTTTCGGTCGCATGACATTGCTGATGATGAGATGCCTTACGCGATACTGTGGAAGCTTTTCAGTGTTTGATTTAATGAACGTCAGGGTCCTGCGGTCAGGTTGAAGGGGTCGTACGCGACTCCCGAAAGTCGACATTTGCAGTCCCCGGTTGGTGTTTCAACGAAGGTGTATGCAGAGCAGTATGTCGGGCCTGAGATTGCTACGGCAGTGCCATCGCTGCACTCTCACTGTTCTTTTTTGTACGGGGTAACGCATGGACTGGAGTGATGTGCGGGTCTTTCTCGCGATTGCCCGCAGCGGGTCGCTGGGCGCTGCCGCCAAGCAGTTGGGTGTCAGCCATCCGACCGTGGGGCGACGCTTGCAGGTGCTTGAGCAGTCCAGTGGCCAACCCATTTTCCTGCGTACCACCCAGGGTCTGGTTCTGACCGACAGCGGAGAAAAGCTGCTCAGTCTGGCGCAGGAAATGGAGCAAAGTGCCTTGGCAATCGAAAGGCGCCTTGCGGGGGACAGCGCACAGCCAGAAGGTGTGTTGCGCATTTCTTGCGCCGACTGGTTCGCCTGTTATGTGCTGGCCCCGGTCCTGAATGAACTGGGACGACGTTATCCGCTGATCGTGCCCGAGGTCATCGCAGGACATCGATTGTTTGACCTGGCTCGTCGCGATGCCGACATTGCCTTTCGGATCGTTCCTTTCACCGAACCCGATATTGTCCACCGCAAACTGACTACCTTGAGCTACGGGTTATACGCGGCCGTCGGATCCGCTGACCCCGAGCCGCAGGGCGACGGGGTGGGTTTGATCACCATGAGTGTTGCCCAGTCTCACTATCCCGATGTGCAATGGCTGCAGCAGCGTTACCCTCTGGCCCGTAAGGTGTTCACCAGTAGCAGCCGCACAGCCCAGGCGCACATGTGCGCGCAAGGGCAGGGTGTCGCCGTATTGCCTCGCGTCCTGGGCGACCAGTTGACGGCGCTGCGGCTGATTGATCCGCATGAACCGCCACCGGGTCGCGACATCTGGATGGGTTACCACCAGGACATGCGGCAGATGGACAGTCTTCGTGCCCTTGCCGACCTTGCCTCGAGCATGATCGGCTCGCAGCAGGGCCGATGATTCACTTTACTGGGCGCAGGGCTGCCGTTTGCAATTGCGCAGCCGGTTGGCGCGCCAGGCTTAGGCTGAGTCCCGCGCCCAAGGCCAGGCATGCCGCGATGCAGAGTATGGAAACGGTGAAGGCGTGAGTGATGGCGGCCGCGTCCGTATCCGTGCCCAGGAGGGTGTAGAAAATGCCGCCTATTATCGCCACGCTCAGTGATGTGCTGATTTGCAGGGTAGAACTGGCAATGCCCGCAATCATGCCGGAATACGCGGGCGCCACGCGTCCTGTGATCATTCGCATCAATGTCGGCAGGGCCAGTCCTTGTCCGAAACCGATCAGAAACAGAATGACGGCGAGGGGCAGCGCAGGGGGCGTGACGGCCATCGGTGTGTGCGTCACGAGCCAGGCCAGGAGCACGAACCCCAGCACCTCAAGCCCCATTCCGACGGGGTTCACGTAAGCCCCCAGGAAACGCCTGAATTGAGGGGTGGAAAGCGGGCCCAGCAAAAATCCCGCGCCAAAAGGAAGGAAGATCAGGCCTGCATTGAGTGGGCTCGTATGCAGCGCTCCCTGTAAATACATGGAAAACAGCAGGAAAAACACGCCGATCGCGTAGAAGGTCAGGGCGACGAGCAGTGCCCGGCCCAACCCAGGCGTGCGCAATGCGACAGGATCAAGCAACGGTGCGCCTTGCGCCTGGTGCAAACGGGCTTCGTAGCGCCAGAACAGCCAGCCCAGCAGCGGTACGGCCGCAAGCGACAGCCAGGCCCACAAGGGCCAGCCGGCTTCACGCCCTTCGATCAATGGAACGATCAGCGCCCCAAGGGTCGCCATGGACAGGACGGTTCCACCCAGATCCAGCTTGCTTGTCCGTTGCGCGCGGGTTTCCCTGACCACGGGAATGGCGATCAGAATGACCAGCAACGCAATCGGTAGATTAACCAGAAATATCGCCCGCCACCCCAAGCCCATCAAGTCGAGCGCTATTAATATCCCGCCAAGTGCCTGGCCGGCTACTGACGCCAGCCCAAAGACCGCGCCATAGAGACTCAGCGCCAAGGGCTTTTCGGACTCGGGAAACATAGCCTGCGCAGAAGCGAGTGCCTGGGGCGCCATGACGGCTGCCGTCACGCCTTGCAGCGAACGTCCGGCGATCAACACCCAAGGTGACTCGGCGACGCCGCAGATCAGTGAGGCAACTGCGAAACCAACCAGGCCAAGGAAAAACATTCTCATGCGACCGTAGATATCACCCAGCCGTCCGCCGGTAATCAGTGTCACGGCATAAAGCGCCGCGTACGAGGAAATGATCAACTGTTCGGCGGAGGAGGCCGTGCCGAGCGATTGCTGGATCGAGGGCAGCGCCACGTTCACGATGAAAAAATCCAGCGGCGGTAAAAACGCACCGACCAATAAGATGGCGAACATCAACCAGCGCCGCGGTTCCGGTGGGGCGATTTTTGTCTGTGGCATAAGGTCTCCTGTCTGGAACCCTTCGGTTCCAGAATATTCACGATGGCGGGTCATGCTCCGAATCAATGGGGCCCAATCTAAACGATCAAACTTGGGCTGACGCCTCACAAAATTGAACGCCCAGCGTTCATTTATGGCAGTGCCGTCGAGTGCCTGATTCCTCTCAAAATGGCCGCACTGTGGTTCCAGTCGGTCCACACAAACGAGACTGAGGAGTCAGATATGTCAGGTAAATTCGCTGGTCAGGTAGCAGTGGTCACCGGCGCATCCACCGGGATCGGGTTTGCGATTGCGCAGGGTTTGATTGCAGAGGGCGCCAGGCGTGTTTACATCACTGGGCGTTCTGCAGCCACGCTGGAGGCTGCGGTGGCCAGGCTTGGCGATAGAGCGATCGCGGTTATTTCCGATGTCGCGCGCCAGGCCGATCTCGATCAGCTCAAGGCGACGATTGAGGGGCGCAACGATCAGTTGGACGCAGTGTTTGCCAACGCGGGTATTTGCGAAAAGAACCCGCTGGGCGAGACCACCGAGGCGGCGTACTTCAACCTCTTCGACATTAACGTGAAGGGCGTGTTTTTTACTGTGCAGACGTTGATGCCTTTGTTGAAAAACGGCGCTTCGATTGTGCTGACGGCGTCTATCTGCTCCAGCAATGGCATGGAAGGACTGAGTCTCTACAACGCATCCAAGGCTGCCGTGCGGTCCTTCGCCAGGACCTGGGCCAACGAACTCAAAGGCCGCAAGATCCGAACGAATGTCCTGAGCCCTGGCTTCACCCGCACTCCTTTGATGGACAACGGCTTGAAGATGAGCGAAAGCGACATTGCCGCGCTGCGCCACCATGTCGAGCAGATCACTCCGCTGGGATACATGGCCCAACCTGAAGAAATCGCCTCGTCAGCGCTGTTCCTCGCATCCGCCGATGCGAAATATGTCAACGGGGTGGAACTGATGGTCGACGGCGGGCTGTCGCAGATCTGACCTCCCGATCGAACCTGGTGCAACCCTTGCAGAGGGTTGCTTTTGTCGCTTTTGCGAAGCCCCCCGCAGGACACCTCAACATGAACAGTGAAGAATTGAACACCCGACTGGACGCCCTGGAGGTCGCGCCGCCATCGAGTCGCTGATCAGCGCCTACGCCAATGCCTTCGATCGCATCGACGTGTCGCTCCTGAGCGGAATCTGGCACGAAGAGTCGACACTGAAAAAGGCCCGGTCCAAGTCAGCGGGTTGTATCACGACAGGTTTGAACGTCGGAACGGAAAATGGGCGTTCCTGTCACGTCGTTTTGAACTGCATTTCCTGACACCGTTGAACGGCTGGGTACCCGTAGCGGGTGAGGAGAGGTTTGCACCAAGCGAAGATCAGAACATGAGTAAACTCAGAGAAGGTTGATTTGCGGAATGTTCAGGATGTGACAATCAACTTAACGAGCCAAAATTTGCCGCTGATTCGGTTTTGAACTCAGGGGATCCAGACAAGCTGCGGCGCACTGGGTTAGTCGGTCATGCAATGTTATTAAAGGTTTTTTTTGAAGCTTGATGGGGACTTCGATTACAAACTGTCGGGGTCCCCAAAAAACATCTGTATCCGCGACCGCAACCACCGCTCCCCCGGATCATTATCCTGCGACCCACGCCACGCCATATGCAGTTCAAACGAACGCACCGGCAACGGCGGATCCTCCGCCCGCAACCCACCCGCAGACGTCAATGCCTCTGCCGCATAATCCGGCACGGTCGCCAGGATGTCAGTACCCGCCAACAACGTCCCCAACCCGTTGAACTGCGGCACCGCCAACACCACGTGACGTTTGCGGTCGAGCTTTTCCAACTCTTCATCGATAAAGCCGCTCAGGTCCCCGGCAAAGGACACCAGTGCGTGGGGCCGTGCGCAGAAGTCATCCAGGCTCAGGGAGCCCGGCACGCTGTCGGCACGCAGCAGTTTCGGCAGGCTGCGGCGCAGCACTTTGCGCTTGGCGTTGGCTGGCAGGTCGGCGGTGTAGCTGACGCCGATGGAGATTTCGCCGGAGGCCAGCAAGCCAGGCATCAGGATGTAATTGACGCGACGGACCACCAGCACGATGCCGGGCGCCTCGGCGCGCAGGCGTTTGAGCAGTTGGGGCAGCAGGGCGAATTCGACGTCGTCGGACAGGCCGATGCGGAACACCGCCGTGCTGGTGGCCGGGTCGAACTCGGCAGCACGGCTGACGGCGGTGGAGATCGAGTCCAGGGCCGGGGAGAGCAGGGCGAAGATTTCCACAGCCCGGGCCGACGGCTCCATGCTGCGGCCGGTGCGCACGAACAGCGGGTCATCAAACAGCCCGCGCAAGCGCGACAACGCCGCGCTGATGGCCGGCTGGCCGAGGAACAGTTTCTCGGCGGCGCGGGTCACGCTGCGCTCATGCATCAAGGTTTCGAATACGATCAAGAGGTTAAGGTCGACACGACGCAGGTCGTTACGGTTCATCTTGTGTCCTGGAAGAGTCAGCAAACTTGACGAGAGCAGCCATATAAGAAGAATGACCGGCATGAATCTTACGGGTAAAGGCTGTTACTCTGCACAGGAAAATTGAGTTTTCTTACAAGCTCTGGGGTCTATTACTCAGTTGCGGAATCAATGACAGGCATGTCGACTATTAATGGCGACCGGTGGTCTTACCCGCAAAGCCCAGATAGAGTTCATGGCATTAGAGGTTACTTTGACGAGGTTTGCGATGTCCCGCACGATCCGTTTTCACAAGTTTGGTCCGGCCGAGGTGCTCAAATGCGAAGAGCATGCAGCTGCGCAGCCCGCACCGGGCGAAGTGCAGGTGCGTGTCGAAGCGATTGGCATCAGCTGGTATGACATTCTGTGGCGCCAGAACCTGGCGTCTTCCCATGCACGCTTGCCGTCCGGCCTTGGCCATGAGATGGCAGGGGTTGTGGTCGCCGTCGGCGATGGCGTGGATGATTTGGCCGTGGGTGACAAAGTCGCCAGTTTTCCGGCTGAAAGCCCCAATGATTACCCGGTGTATGGCGAGCAGATCGTCCTGCCCCGTTCGGCCCTGACCCGCTATCCGGATGTCTTGAGCCCGATTGAAGCCAGCGTGCACTACACGCCGCTGCTGATTGCCTATTTTGCCTATGTGGATCTGGCTCGGGTCAAGCCTGGGCAGTTTGCCCTGGTCACCGATGCCAGTCACTGTGCCGGCCCTTCCTTTGTGCAACTGGGCAAGGCCCTGGGTGTACGGGTGATTGCCGCGACCAAGGACAGTGCGGAGCGCGAGTACCTGCTGTCCCTCGGTGCGGAGAAGGTCATCGTCACCGAAGAGCAGGACCTGCTCATGCAAATCAACAAGTTCACCGACAACCGCGGTGTCGACGTGGTGTTCGATGGCTTGGGCGGCCCGCAAATGTCGTTGCTCGGCGATGTGCTGGCACCGCGCGGCAGCCTGGTGCTGTATGGCTTGCAGGGCGGTAACCAGACGCCATTCCCCGCGTGTGCGGCGTTCCAGAAGAACATTCAGTTCTTTGTGCACTGCATTGGTAACTTCACCGGCAAACCCGAACTGGGCATCATCCAGGATCAGGTCGCTTTGCAGCGCGCCCTGCGGGATATCAACCAACTGACCGCCGATCGCGTGCTGGTGCCGCTGAAAACCACGGTGTTTCCCTTCAGCCAATTTGTGGAAGCGCACCGCTACATGGACGAATGCCCGTGCCGCGAACGCGTTGCGTTGCAGGTTGAAGCTGTTTAGGGCGTAGGAATATTCGTAAACAAGCTTTCCTGCCATCCGCCGCGTGAGGCAAATGCGCCATTTGACAGGACGGAACCTGCATCGCCCGCCAGGCGCCCAGCTGGCGCTTTAGCCCCTGAATCCGGCCTTCCTCTCTGACGCCGCCCTGAAATCCAGCGCGGCGTCTTTGTGTGCGTGTGATTAATACAGGCGCCGGTGCTTTATCTGCACTGGTTTTCGGCCAGGTTCTGTATCTATTAATCATTATTCCAGCACTGATAATTGCGCCTTAACTTTCATCTCAAGGACTGAGCAATGATTGAATATCCGACACTGCAATCGCGAGTGCTCGAAGCAGAGGCTGCTGCGCTTGTGTGGAATCAGGGAAGTAGATATATCCAGGACGAACCTCAATCCAATAAGTTGGAAAGTTTGCAGTTTTATTTGTCAGACACGTCTTTGATTGACTGGCTAAAGACGTGTAGGAAGTTGTCGGAATTTTCCTAGGTTTCCAGCTCGGCCTCGTTTGGGCCTAGATAAATAGAGGGGTGGAGGATTTCAAGGCTGGGCTGATACCCGGGAATCTCCGTGTCATTTTGTTGCTCGGTGCTACTGTTTATTTAGCGCTTCACAATGTGATGTGGAACTTTCTATGCGTGTAATAGATCGGGCAAACACGCTCAGTAGTTGCCCGAAACTGACATTTCAATTCAGGTAGTAGAACGATGAGCACTATTCACGAACAGGCTATGAATTATGTTTACCAGCAAGTTCTGCAGCGTTTGATCGGGCACTTTAATCGTGCGGAGCGAACAGCGCTTCAGTTGTTGGTCCAGCGAATTGTCGTGGCCGCGGGTGGCATGGAGCAGGTGGGGGAATACAAGGTGTTGATGGCCCATGGCGGAGGCGAAGTCAGCAGCTGTACCTTGGCATTGCTGCGTGCTGCACAGCTGACCATCGCCGGGCGAGCGCCACGAACCTTCAAGCTGCGGGTGGCAACGTTGCGCCATTCGGGCATGACCGAAAGCAGGCTCGACAGCCTCAATCAGGGTTACGGGCGCTTGTTCCTGCACGATGATCCGAGGGTTGAACTGCTGATGGTGGAGAACCAGGAAGTACTGCCCTTCAACCATCAACGGCCGGTCTCTGCCATGGGGCGAGAAACCAGCCAGCGCAACATGCTGATGATCGGGCACCTGAGTTCGGGAGATTGCCGTGCCACTTTGTGCAGCGACACGTATCTGGCACTCGGGGATTTCTACCAGCGCGTGACCACCTGGAATGGCGGGGTGCATGCCCTGGTCAGTGGTGATTCCCCGCGCAAGCAAGGGCAGTTTCTGGCCTGGCTGAAGAAAACAGCCCAGAGCGTCGGCGTTCCGATCGCCAGTACCTGGCCGTTGTCGCTTACCGGGTTGTTTGCGCGCATGGACGAGTGGAGCACCAGCTACTACCGCGAGGTGTACGGTGAACATTATGTCGCCAGTGCCAACCCCAGCAAGGCGGGTCACCGTCACCTGGCTTACATCAGCATTGCCGACCTGCTGGAGGACGTGGATACGCAAATGTCGCCGATATTGACTGAATTCATGGCGTTTGCTCCCGACCCGCTTGGATTTCATTTCAGCCATCCTGGCTACTCCAATCCTCTGATGATGGCTCATCTGCGTGGCTTGCAGGCCCGCTGCCTGCGAGACCTTGACTACGAAGAGGGGGTGCAAGGCTTTATCCGCCAGGCCTCGCAATTCCTGCGTCGCCAGCACCTGCCCGAGGAGTGGCTGGCGCAGGTTGGCATCGGTGAAGACGCTGCCCTGCCGAGTACCGCCGCGCAGCAGTTCTTTGGGCTGGATGAAACACAGTTGGTGTGCCTGCTGTTCTCGCCGTTTATCCACCATGGGGAGCGGCTGGAAGGTTATTTGCGTCAATGCCACCCTGGCATGCTGGTGGCCTTGCCTGAGCTGCACAAGGTTCTGCAGGGCAAGCAATCGGCTGACATGTTGCAACAGTGGGTCAGCGACACCAGTGGCCTGCCGATGCCCTTGTTGCAGCACCTCTATCGCAAGCGTCCGGTGCCGGGCGCGAGTGGGAAATCGCGCAATGCAAGCGTCATGGACCATGGCAACACGCCTGCTTGCCAATTGTCCGGGCGATGACACTGCGCGGCGAGCGACAAGCCGACTTCGCGTATCAGGCGGTCTACCGCTACATGATCAACCTGATCAACGAAGTCAGCACCGATACCCGTGTAAAGCTGCCATCGCTGCGGCAATTGGCGAGGCGCCTGAACGTATCGATCTCGACGATCCAATACGCCTACTCGCTGCTTGAGAAGGAGGGCAGGGTCTACTCGGTGGCCAAGTCGGGTTATTACGCCTGGCCGCTTTCATCAAGCACCATGGCTGGGGGCGGCGGCGATTTGCTTGACCGGCTCTACGCGGCGGCACGTAACCCCTGCATGGCGGTGTTCAGCGGCGATGAACCGGCGCTGCTGGCTTCGCTGGATGGGGCGCTGTTGCGCCTCGAACGGGAGCTGGTGCGCCAGTACCCGCGTCATCTGCAACCCTGGTCACAGCCGTGTGGCGTGTGGGAACTGCGTGCGGCACTGGCGGCGCGGTACACTTCGTCGCCCACGCGTTGCTGGCACGCCGACGACATCTACATCGGGGCCGACCTGCGCGGGGTGCTGGATATCCTGATTGAGGTGCTGGGCCTCAGGGGTACCACGGTGATCGTTGAATCCCCCTGCGACTGGCTGATTTTGCGCCTGTTCCAGGATTGCGCGGTGCGCATCATCGAGTTGCCCTGGACCCCGGAAGGGCGCCTGGACCTGACGACCCTTGACCAACTGTTGCGCGATGAGCCGGTGCACCTGGTATTGCTGTCGTCAAAGGTCAGCCTGCCATCAGGCAATGCCCTGCCTGCCCATGACCGTCTCAGCCTGGCACAGATGCTGGACCGGTACGGTTGCTGGCTGCTGGAAAACGACACCTTTGGCGAGCTGGGTTTCAAGGAACCCCAGGCGGCCCTGCGCGAGTGGGTGAACCCGGAGCGCCTGATGGTGTTTTCCTCGTTCGAGAAAATACTGGGGGCGGAAGCGCCCTACGGTTATCTGTTATCTCGGCGCATGAGCAGTGAGTTGCAGCGCCAGTTTCTGCTGCGCTCATTCCGCTTATCGTCGATCCGCCAGCGCGCCATTGCCCGCCTTTATCAGAGCGGGCGAATAGACCCGCACTTGCGGGCATTACGCCAACTACTGCAGGCACAAGCGGCTGAAATGAGCGGGCGCCTTGACCAGCATCTGGGGCAGCAGGTGAGTTATCGGATGCCGACTGCCGGGGCGGCGTTCTGGCTGGGCTCCACCCAGGCCGTCGACATGCGTCAGGTCTTCAAGCGCCTGCTTGCCCAGCAGGTCGTGATTGCACCCGGTGAGCTGTTCAGTGTCAGTGGGCTGCATCATCAGCACTTGCGCGTGAGCCATACCTTTCATGGGCAGCCCAACCTGGAGATCGCCTTGGCTGCCATAAGCGAGGCCCTGCGTCAGGCTCAAATGGGATGATTGCGTGAAGTTTCTCTTACTGCTGTGGGATCGATACCGTCGCGCAGTAGTCCAACTCTCAGTAAACTGCCATCTTTTCCGAATCCTTCTTTCCGAGGTTTATGCATGACAATCAGTCCTTTTGCGGGCAAGCCGGCGCCAGCCCAGTTGCTGGTGGATATCCCGCGACTGGTCACGGCCTACTATACCGGCCAGCCTGATGCAGCAATCTCCACCCAGCGCGTAGCGTTCGGTACGTCCGGGCACCGTGGCAGCTCGTTCGAACTGAGCTTCAACGAGTGGCATGTGCTCGCCATCAGCCAGGCGATCTGCCTGTATCGCGAAGCCCAGGGCATCAACGGCCCGCTGTTTGTCGGCCTGGACACCCATGCGTTGTCGACGCCTGCCGGTGCCAGCGCCCTGGAAGTGCTGGCCGCCAACGGCGTGCACGTGATGCTCGCCGAAGGCGATGAATACACACCGACCCCAGCGATTTCCCACGCGATCATCTGCTACAACCGTGGTCGAACCAGCGGTTTGGCTGACGGCATCGTCATCACGCCGTCGCATAACCCGCCGCAGAGTGGCGGCTACAAGTACAACCCACCCAATGGCGGCCCGGCCGATACCCACGTGACCAAGTGGATCGAAGCCAAGGCCAATGAACTGCTGGCGAACAAACTGGCCGGGGTCAAGCGCATCACTCACGCGCAGGCGCTCAAGGCCGACACCACCCATCGCCACGATTACCTCAACAGCTATGTGGCCGACCTGGTCAACGTGATCGACATGGACGCTATCCGCAGCGCCGACCTGCGCCTGGGCGTAGACCCGCTCGGTGGAGCAGGGGTGCGCTACTGGTCGGCGATTGCCGAGCACTACCGCTTGAACCTGGACGTAGTGAACACCGAAGTCGACGCGACTTTTCGCTTCATGAGCGTCGACTGGGACGGCCAGATCCGCATGGACCCATCCTCCAGCTACGCCATGCAGGGCCTGATCGGCCTCAAGGAACGGTTCGACGTGGCCTTCGCCTGCGACCCGGATCATGACCGTCACGGTATCGTCACGCCGTCCGGCGGCCTGCTGGCGCCGAACAACTACCTTGCGGTGTCCATCGACTACCTGTTCCAGAACCGTCCGGACTGGCGCGTAGACGCGGCGGTGGGCAAGACCGTGGTCAGCAGCGGCTTGATCGACCGCGTGGCGTCCCGCATCGGCCGTCGCCTGTACGAAGTGCCGGTCGGCTTCAAGTGGTTTGCCGATGGCCTGTTCGAAGGCTCGCTGGGCTTTGGCGGCGAAGAAAGCGCCGGCGCCTCGTTCCTGCGCAAGGACGGCACGGTCTGGAGCACCGACAAGGATGGCCTGATCCCCGCACTTCTGGCAGCGGAAATGACCTCGCGCAAAGGCCAGGACCCGAGCCAGATCTACCGCGGCCTGACCGATGCCCTCGGCGAGCCGTTCGCGATTCGTGTAGACGCCAAGGCCACCCCGGCGCAGAAAGCCTTGCTGGGCAAGCTGTCGCCGGATCAGGTGACATCGACCGAACTGGCCGGGGAACGCATTCAGCAGATCCTCAGTCACGCACCGGGCAACAACCAGGCGATCGGCGGCTTGAAGGTGATGACCGAAAACGGCTGGTTTGCCGCGCGGCCATCGGGCACCGAGGATATCTACAAAATCTACGCCGAGAGCTTCATCGGTGACGATCACCTCAAGCAGTTGGTCGAAGAGGCGCAGGTGTTGGTCGACGGCGCCATCTCCGGATAACGCCGTAATAACAATGTGGGAGGGGGCTTGCCCCCGATAGCGGTGTGTCAGTTTGCATCTCTTTTTCTGAAACACAGCCATCGGGGGCAAGCCCCCTCCCACAGTTGATCGAGGTCAGGCCAAGTCTACCAGGACGATTTCGCTGTCCTCGATCGCGGTTACCCGCAATACCTGTTCATTCTCTACAGCCACACCGTCTCGCGCTTGCGCACGCAGGCCATTGACTTCAATCACGCCCGTCGCCGGCACCAGGTACGCACGACGTCCGCTGTCCAACCGGTATTCAGCACTTTCCCCAGCTTTCAGGTTCGCTGCCACCAGCCGCGCATCCGCACGAATGTGCAGGCTCTCGTTGTCCCCGGCCTTACCGCTGGCCAGTGTCACAAACCCCTCGCGATCACCTTTCGGAAACGGTTTGGCGCCCCACGAAGGCGGCAAACCGGCTTGATTCGGAATAATCCAGATCTGGAAAATCTTGGTCGGCGCATCTTCCAGGTTGTACTCGCTGTGGGCGATGCCGGTGCCCGCGCTCATCACCTGTACATCGCCCGCCTCGGTACGGCCTTTATTGCCAAGGTTATCGGCATGGCTGATCGCACCTTCACGCACATAGGTGATGATCTCCATGTCGCGGTGCGGGTGCTGCGGGAAGCCGGTGCCGGGCGCAATGATGTCGTCGTTCCACACCCGCAGGTTGCCCCAGTGCATGCGGCTGGGGTCGTGGTACTCGGCGAACGAAAAGTGGTGATGGGCGTCAAGCCAGCCATGGTGGGCACCGCCCAGGGATTTGAAAGGTCGAAGTTCAAGCATGATCGTCTCCTGTGGATGGCCCTATGATCCTGCAGCCCATGATCGATAAAAAGCGTAAAAAATGCCTGATTCCTATCGATTTAATGGATTGGTTAGCAGCGTTTTGACTTTCAGTTCATCGCCTAACTGCATGACCGCAAAGCAATTGGCTGGCACTGAACGTCGATTCCGGCGACCATGGCGCACTTGTCAGAACCCAGCTCATCGCAGGAGTCCGCGTGTCGCAACAAAAGCCTGATCTTCCTCCCGAACTGCGCCCCTTGGCCGAAATGCCGCTATTGAAACGCCTGGCCGCGCGCCTGTTTGGCCACGGCCTGACCCGCTTGCGCGCCCAGCACCGGTTTTCCTGGTTGCACGGGCAGGCCGACGGTTTTCGCAGTGGGCACGAGGCGGGCGTGGAGTACGGTTACCGCGAAGGCAAGGCCGATGGCATCGAGGAAGGCCGGCAGGTCCTGTTGATTCGTGATTTCCGCCCGGATGAGCACCGTGCGCCGGGCGTGGACGATAGCCTGTTCGATGATTGGCGTCTGCCACTCACCGCCGAGTTGAAGAAGCGTATCAAGGCGGATGTCGCGCGATTGCTGCCGGCCCATGCCCAGCCCAGCGCGGCGCAGTGGAAGATGATTTTCAGCGATACGCCCTCAACGTCGGTGATTGCCGGGGCCGGCGCGGGTAAATCCACCTCGCTGGTGCTGCGTATCCTGCTGTTGACCCATTATCTGGGCTTTGAGCTGAGCTCTATGACGGTGGTGACCTTTACCCGGGAGTCGCGCAAAGACTTCATCAACAAGCTCATGGAAATTCTCAGCCTGTGGGGCCAACCCCTGGGTATGAAAGAAGCGCAGGCCGTGGTGCGCACCTTTCACTCGCGCATTCTGCCGATGGTGCGCAGCCTGCCGGGCTTTGAACGCCTGCAAGCGTTCGAAAACCTCAGCTCGGGTTTTGACGACGCCGACAGCAACCCCTTTGACTTGCGTATCAACGACGCCCAACGCCAGCAGATGAATGCCTGTTATCACCACCTGCACGGGCGGCACGCACGCTTTCGCGAGCTGATTGCGCCGCTGGCGCGCCATGGGCTGCAGCTCAAGGAGTTGGAGCGTGATCACCCTGACGTACAAAAACGCGTAGCGGTGACCGAACTGGCAGCCAAGCGTGATGAAGAACTCTGTGATGTGATCGAGGACCTGTGGTTCCGCGCCGGTGCCTGGCCGATCAAAGGCATCGAACCCAATCGCCAGACCGTGGAGATCAATGGCGCACGCTTTCATTGCCATGGCTATATCCCCGAGCTGGACGCCTGGGTGGTGCTGGGTTTCGATGCTCGGGAAAATGCCCAGCTCAGCCGGCCCAACGCGAAACTGTCAGTGCGCGCCGAGTGGGCGGTAAAGCGCACACTGTTTCAAGCTTTCTGTCGTAAGCCATTGATATGGCTCGATAGCTATGAGTCGTCCAAGCGCCTTTTGAGTAGCCTGGCGGGTGATGCCGCTGCGGGGCCAGGCTTCGATTACAAAGTCAAAGGCGAACTGGCGTCGGCGCCGTTACTGGACAGTTTCGTGATGGCGGCCGGATTTATCGAGAACCTCGGGCTGGATGTGCCTACTGCGGTTGGACAGATGAATTTTGCCAAGGATGATCCAGACCGCTTCTTCTTCGAGGCCCTGAGCATTTTCTGGAAGGCCCTGGAAGATCACCTGCTGGACCAGTCGCCGCCGATCATGACCTACAACCGCATGTTTTCGCTGTTCGGCGAGAACACCCCGGAAAACCTCAAGCTGCTCAGCGATCCGTTGTTACGGCCGCTGTCGCACCTGATGATCGACGAGTTCCAGGATGTTTCGCCACAGATCGTCTCGTGGATCCGCGCAAGCCTGCGCGAGATCCGCAGCCGTGGCCCGGCCATGCACGTCGGGCGCGGCGCCCAGCATTCATCACTGTTGTGTGTGGGGGATGACTGGCAGTCGATCTACGGCTGGCGTGGAAGTTCGCCCAAGTACTTCATGGAGTTCAACAAGGAGTTCCCGTCGCCGGCCACCACCCGAGTGATGCTGGGCGAGAACTACCGCAGTCACCAGCACATCATCGACGCGGCCGAGCACATCGTGCGTGCCGCACCGGCTATCCCCGGCAAGAAAGCCAAGGCCAGCGGAGCGCCCAAGGATCTGGTGCCGGTCAAGGTGCTGGAGCGCGACGACGCAGCATTGGGGCGGCAGTTGCTGGAGCATTACCAACGCGGTGAATCAGTGTTAATGCTTTATCGAAAAAGTAGCGATAAGTTATTGATTCAAGAGCATATTCAGTCTGCAGTTAATGTGGATTCTAGCTTGCCGCCTCCAGCGCGCAGGCTGAAACAATTGACCTACCACAGCGCCAAGGGGCTGCAGGCCGATGCGGTATTCCTGCTTGGGGATTGCCAGCATGTCACCCATTCCCCGTATAAGAACCAGGTGTACCGCATGGCGGGCCTGGGCAAGGACGGGGACAGCGAGCCGTATGACAACGCCCAGAAAGACGAGGTCTTGCGCCTGGCGTATGTGGGCATCACCCGGGCGGTGAGTCATTGCTACTGGTATGTGGAAAAACCCGAAGGCCAGGCAGTGAATGTGCCCAAGGCCTCAGAGCGGGTAGATGGCAAGAAAGCCTTCTTCGACGACCAACGCAATTAACGGATCGATGCCGTTCAAATGTGGGAGGGGGCTCGTCCGCTCCCACAGAAGATATGGGCCGTCTGAAGGATCGAGTTCAGGCCCGCAGGGACTGCGGCGGCACAAACGACTCCAACTCATCCTCCACCGCCTCGATGATCCGCTCCACATCGGCGGCATTCATCACCGTGGCGCAGGGGATGCCGGCGATGGCGATCAACGTCTCGCCGCTGGCCCGGTCGAACAGGCGGGCGATCATGCTGCCGGGCGCGTCCATGCTGCCCTCGAAGCCCATTGGATGGAAATGCCAGCGCATCAGCTGGCAGGCGTTGGGGAACGTCACTTTGTTCATGTTGCCCACCTTGTTCATTGAGCGCTTCCTTTAGCTCGCGGCAGGGGGCCATGACCTTCACTGGTCGTGGCGTTGTAGAGCTTAAAAATAGCATTCGTTCGTCACCACAAGGTGACTTTTTCGGCCCCGTTCGGCAGTTGTTTTCCATAAGGTTGATTTGGGTCATGTCCTGCTTGTGATTGGGCAATAGGCCATTAGTCAGAAGTGCCAATTGGCCATTGAAGCACCCGCAGAAATTCGGCAATCTCCAGGGTTTACCCGCCGCAGAGCCTTCCATGCCCGACATCGCTGCAGACGATGATTGCCAGCAATCCCACGCCACACGCGAACTGGTGCTGCGCCACCACCTTTGCTGGCGCCACCGGGACCTGGAAGGCGTGATGTCCTACTACCACCCGGAAATCCAATACCACGACTTTTTCCAGAACCGTGTCGTCGGTTTCGCCGGCTTGCGCGATTACCTGCAAGCCAGCATGCCCCGTGAGGCCGACGAAGCGATCGAGCACAGCGACCGTATCCGCGCCGACGGCGATACCGCGTTCATCCAGTACCGCATCACCTTGCGGGGCGGCCAGGGCCTGGTGTCGTTCCGCACCAGCGAAGCGATTACGGTGCGCGACGGGCTGATCTGGCGGGTCAACGAATATGCGTCGCTGGTGCATGAGCAGCCGGCCCAGGCCGCACGGCCCTCTGTCAGCCGCCTGGGCCTGTCGCCCCAGCAATTGGGGCACATGGCCAATGACCTGCAGCAGTATTTCGAACGCAAACAACCTTACCTGGACCCCGAGCTGGACCTGCAACGGGTGGCCAAGGAGTGCGGATACAGCCGCAATCAGATTTCCTACCTGCTGAACCAGGTGTTGGGACAAAGCTTCTATCGCTACGTCAACCAGGCCAGGCTCCAGCATTTACTGGCCGCGCTGGATCAGGCCCTGCCGCCGATAAAGGTCGATGACCTCGCGTTTGCCGCCGGTTTCAATTCGCTATCGGCATTCTATAGTACGTTCCGCCAGCATACGGGCCAGTCGCCCAAGGCCTACATCAAACAAATTTCTGTGCGTGCACGCGCGCAAGACAGCCCATGACACGGCGCTCTAGGATCGACCCTATCAAAACGAGGTAGGGGAACCTGGCATGCCGGCATGGCGCACTATCAGCTTATGGATGGACCAGTTGGACGACCCGCTGCAAGCGCGGCCGGCGCTGGAGCATGACCTGGACGTCAACGTGGCCATTATCGGCGCCGGTTACACCGGGCTGTGGACTGCGTACTACCTGAAACGCCAGGCCCCTGAGCTGAAAATTGCCATCATCGAAGCGCAAACCGCCGGTTTCGGCGCCTCCGGTCGCAATGGCGGCTGGCTGATGGGCAATCTGCTGGGCGAAGATCGCTTGCTCGCCGGCCTGAATCCCGAGCAACGCCGTGCGTCGTTTGACCTGTTGCACGCCATTCCCGACGAAGTGGCCCAAGTGCTGGCACGTGAAGGCATCGACTGCGACTACCGAAAGGGCGGCGTGCTGTACTGCGCCGCGCGTTACCCCGAGCAGGAAGGCAGCCTGCGCCGCTATCTGGAAAAACTCTACGCCCAGGGCCTGACCGAAGCCGACTACCGCTGGCTCGGCCCGCAGCAGCTGGCCGAACAGATCCGCATCGCCAAACCCTACGGCGGCATTTACGCCCCCCACGTTGCGACCATCAACCCTGCCAAGCTGGTGCGCGGCCTGGCGCGGGTGGTCGAGAGCATGGGCGTGACAATCTACGAAAACAGCCCGGTCACCCACTGGCAGTCCGGCAGCCTGCGCACCGCAAAGGCCAGCGTGCGTGCCGCCTGGGTGGTGCCGGCGGTGGAAGGCTATGCCACCACCTTGCCGCCGCTGGGCCGCTACCAACTGCCGGTGCAAAGCCTGATTGTCGCCACCGAGCCATTGCCGGCCAGTACCTGGGATGAGATCGGCCTGAGCCATGGCCAGGCTTTTAGCGAAAGCAGTCGTCAGGTCACCTACGGCCAGCGTACAGCGGACAACCGCCTGGTGTTCGGTGCGCGCGGCGGTTATCAGTTTGCCGGGAAGCTGCGCCATGACTTCGATTTGACCGACAGCGAAGTCGAGCTGCGTCGCTACCTGTTTGGTGAGCTGTTCCCACAGCTCAAGAGCGTGAGGATCAGCCATTCCTGGGGCGGCAACCTGGGCATGTCGCGCAATTTCCGGCCGCACATGCTCTGCGATCACAAGACCGGCATCGCGCTGTCCGGCGGTTACGGCGGGGAGGGCGTTGGCGCGACCAACCTGGGCGGCCGCACCCTGGCCGACCTGATCCTGGGGCGCGGCACCCCGTTGACCCATCAACCCTGGGTCATCCGCGAACGCGGCCTCGAGGCACTCAAGCCCTGGGAGCCCGAGCCCTGCCGCTGGCTGGGCTACAACGCGATCATTCGCAGTTTTGTCCATGAAGACCAGGTACTGGCCAACCCCAATACCGCGCCTTGGCGTCGCAAGCTGGCGACCGGCGTGGCCGGGTTCATGGAAGGTTTCATGCACTAAGTCGTTTCATCAATACGGGAAAGCCCATGAGCATCACTCAATTCAAAGACACGCTGAACGCCTCCCTGCCGGACTCGTCGCCCGTCGCCGTGCCCTTGGGCGAACCCATCGCCGTTGCGTCGACACTGAGCGTGGAGCGCGACGACGGCGTCGAGACCGGCATCTGGGAGTGCACCCCCGGGCGCTGGCGTCGACAGATCACATCCCAGGAGTTCTGCCACTTTGTCCAGGGCCGCTGCACCTTCACCCCGGACAACGGTGAAGTCGTTCATATACAAGCCGGTGATGCACTGATGTTGCCGGCCAACAGCACCGGTATCTGGGATATCCAGGAGACCGTGCGCAAGACCTATGTATTGATCCTGTAACGCTTTGATCCTTGATCGCCTGCCATAAAAACAGCCCTAAAACCGCCAGGAAATCGAACCATGAAAGCCATTGCCCTGTTGCCCTTGATGTTGGTGGCCTCTATCAGCCAGGCCGCCGAGACGGTGAAAATCTACAACTGGTCGGACTACATTGCGCCGGACACCACCAAGAACTTCCAGAAAGAAACCGGTATCGGTTTCACCTATGACGTGTACGACAGCAATGAAACCCTCGACGGCAAGTTGATGACCGGTAAATCCGGCTACGACGTGGTGTTCCCGTCCAACCATTTCATGGCCCGGCAGATCCAGGGCGGGGCGCTGAAAAAGCTCGACAAGAGCCAGTTGCCCAACTGGAAAAACCTCAACCCGGTGCTGCTCAAGGCCCTGGAAAACAACGACCCGGGCAATGCCCATGGTTTCCCGTACCTGTGGGGCAGCACCGGCATCGGCTACAACATCGACAAGGTCAAGGCGGTACTGGGCGACAATGCGCCGGTGGATTCCTGGGATTTGATCTTCAAGCCGGAAAACATGGCCAAGCTGCAGAAGTGCGGGGTGGCGATCCTCGACAACGGCCCGGAACTGCTACCGGCTGCGCTGAACTACCTGGGCTTGCCGCACCACAGCAAGAAACCTGAGGACTACAAAAAAGCCGAAGATCTGTTGATGAAAGTGCGACCGTATGTGGCGTACTTCCATTCCTCGAAATACACCGCCGACCTGGCCAATGGCGATATCTGCGTGGCCGTCGGCTTCTCCGGCGACATCCTGCAAGCCGAAAGCCGCGCCAAAGAGGCCAAGAACGGCGTGAACATCGGCTACAACATCCCCAAGGAAGGCGCCGCCATCTGGTTCGACATGGTCGCGATGCCCGCCGACGCGCCGGATGAAAAAGCTGGTTATGCGTTCATGAACTACCTGCTGCGCCCGGAAGTAATGGCCGGCATCACCAACTACGTGCATTACGCCAATGGCAACCAGGCCGCCGACAGCCTGGTGGACCCGGCGATCAAGGCGGATACCAAGGTGTACCCGAGCCCGGCAATGATGGGCAAGTTGTTCGCGCTGGAAGCGATGCCGCTGAATATCGACCGGGTGCGTACACGGGTGTGGAACACCATTCGCACGGGTCGCTGAAGGGCGGGGCGGTGAGCGGCCCACGCACAGCTCAGGGATTTTCCAGATCATGCCCCAACGACTGGATAAACAACGAAAACAGCTCCGGTTGTGACGAGATATCCAGCTTGGCGTACAAATGCCGACGGTGCACCTTCACCGTGTCCGGCGAGATGTTCAGGCGCTCGGCCATGGCCTTGGACGAGAACCCGCGCAGCACCAGGCGGGCGATTTCCAGTTCGCGGTCCGAGAGCACCCCGCAGCCGAACTGACTCAGCGCATCCCGGATCTGGCTGTCCATCGCCGGGGCGCGCTGGGTGCTTTGCTGCCAATGCTGTTGCATCAGCGGCAACACCCAGGCCGCTACGGTGGTCATCAACCCGGTCTCCTCAAAGCTGAAGCGCCGCTGCATGCCCAACGACAGCGATAACGTCCCGGCGCCCGGCAGTTGCAGGATGAACTGCACCTCGTCTTCCAGCACGTTGTCGTGGAAGTAATTGAGGAAGTACTCACTCTGGCGAAAATGATCCGGCGCCACTTCCTCCAGGCGGTACACCCCGCTGGCATACCCCTCGCGACAGGCCTGGAAGAACGGGTCGAGCAAATACAAGCCATTGAGGTACGCCAACATCGACGCCGGCTTGCTGCTGGGCTGGGCGTCGTATTCTTCCAGGGCCAGTGGCGGGCCCTCCAAGGGGTAGAAGATCGCCAGGGCGTTATCGAAGGGCAGGCATTGGTGCAGCAACAGCACCAACTGCTTCCAGAAACGCTCGGTGCCGATGTGCGCAACGGTGCGGCCCAGGCCGGCGTGCATCCCCACCTCGCGAAACAGGCTCATGTGACAGGCTCCCGCCGGCAAAAAGATCGGCCAAGGGTTCGGCTTTTGCCGGGTGGCGTCAAGGGGAGTACGCCAATAGGGGAATTGGCCGACATGCCCTCACGTATTAACGTCCGCATCATTCAGCGGGAAACATATCCCGTGACTTATCAGATTTTTCGTTTCTGCCTCATACCAAGAACAACGACAGAGGATAACGATATGAGCACTTCCCCCACGCCTGAAGGCGTGCTGAAACCCACCTTGAGCGTGTTCGATGTGGTCGCCATTACCGTATCGGCGGTGACGCCGGCCAGTTCCGTGTTTGTGATCGCACCGTTTGCCATCCAGCAGGCCGGCAGCGGGGTGTTCCTGGCGTTTGTGATGGCCGGTCTGCTCGCGCTGATGTTTGCCTTTTGCTACGCCGAACTGGGCCGTGCCCACAACAGCGCCGGTGGCGAGTATGTGTACGCCAAGCGTGTGTTCGGCGGCATGGCGGGTTATGCGACGTTCCTGACCGTGCTGGTGATGTTGCTGTTTATTCCACCGGTACTGGCTACGGGCGCGGCAACTTACCTGAATAACGCCCTGGGCACGAAGTTTGATTCGCAGACTGTGGCCCTGGCGATCGTGGTGTGCAGCTACGCCCTGGGCATCCTCAATATCAAGCTCAATGCCTGGATCACTGGCACCTGCCTGTTGCTGGAAGTCGCAGCGCTGCTGGTGATCGTGGTGATCGGCTTTGGCAACCCGGTACAACCGGCCAGCGTGCTGTTCCAGCCGCAGATCGTCGAAAACGGCGTGTTGCACCTGGCGCCCTGGGCCCTGGTGATCGGCGCGGTGGGTATCGGCCTGTTTTCCTACAACGGCTACGGCCCGGCGGTGTTGCTCGCCGAAGACATGAAATGCGGCGGCAAAGGCGTGCACAAGGCGGTGCTGTGGTCCCTTGGCCTGGTGGTGGTCATCGAACTGGTGCCAATCACCGCCCTATTGATCGGCGCGCCGTCCCTCAGCGCGATGATCAGCAGCCCTGACCCCATCGGCTACCTGCTGACCAGCCACGGCAATGCAACACTGTCACGCCTGGTCAGTGCCGGGATCTTCCTGTCGGTGTTCAATGCGATCGTCGCCATCGTGATCCAGATCGGCCGCGTGGTGTTCAGCAGCGGGCGCGATGCGCTGTGGACGCCAGGCATCAACAAACTGTTCACACGCATTCACCCGCGCTGGGATTCGCCGTGGTTGGCGACGCTGTTCCTGGCGATTCCTTCGGCGCTTCTGAGTTTCAGCTCCAACCTGGCCGACCTGACCTCGTTCAGCGTATTGCTGATCATGCTGGTGTACCTGGTGGTGGCGTTGAGCGCGTTGATGAGCCGCGTGCTGCTGCGTGACCGCGAGCATCCCTACCGCATGCCGTTGTGGCCGCTGCCGGCGTTGGTGGCGGTGCTGGGCGCGGGCTATCTGTTAATGACCTTGATCGTGGCGGCCTCGGTCCGCGACATCATGATCATCCTCGGCCTGCTGGCCCTGTCGGTGATCCTGTATTGCATCAGTGGCCGGTTGAGTCCGGTCTTCCAGAAATTGTAAGGAGTGGTTATGCGCGCACGTCAATTGGGCATCACGTTAGGGCTGGGCACGCCCGGTGAGTGGAACGCCATCACCGACGTGCCGGGGGTGAGGGTCGGGCACAGTACGCTCAAGACTCGCATCGATGGCAAGCAGGTGCGCACCGGCGTCAGTGTGATCCAGCCGCGCGCGGGAGAAGCACGCCTGCAACCGTGCTTTGCCGGGTACCACGTGCTCAATGGCAATGGTGACGCCACCGGCCTCGAGTGGGTCAGCGAAGCGGGGCTGTTGACCACGCCGCTGGCGATCACCAACACCCACAGCATCGGCATCGTGCGCGACAGCCTGATTGCCCTGGAGCGCGAGCGCCTGGCCGATCCGGCAGTGTATTGGTGCATGCCGGTGGTGATGGAAACCTATGACGGCCTGCTCAACGACATCTGGGGCCAGCACGTGGGGCCCGAGCATGTGCGTGAAGCGGTGGACAATGCCGAAACCGGCCCGGTACAGGAGGGCGCGGTCGGCGGAGGCACCGGGATGATCTGCCACGAGTTCAAGGGCGGCATCGGCACATCCTCGCGGTGCCTGCCGGCGGAGCAGGGCGGCTGGACCGTCGGCGTGCTGGTGCAGGCCAACCATGGCAAGCGCCAGGAACTGCGGGTGGATGGCTACCCGGTGGGGCGCAGCCTGATGGACATTGCGTCGCCGTTCGCCGAGCAAGGCACGCCGGGCATGGGTTCGATTGTGGTGATCATCGCCACAGACGCGCCGTTGCTGCCGCACCAATGCCAGCGCCTGGCACAACGTGCATCCATCGGCATCGCCCGCACCGGCGGCGGCACCGAGGACTCCAGCGGCGATCTGTTCCTGGCGTTTGCCACGGGTAACCAGGACTTGCCGCCGGCCGATTACGGGCGCAAGGGCCTGCCGTTCAGCAGTGCATTGCAGATGGTCAACAATGACCATATTTCGCCGCTGTTCAGCGCGGCGGCGGAGGCTGTGGAGGAGGCAATCATCAATGCGATGCTGGCCGGGGAGGACATGCTCACCGATCAAGGCGTGCGCGTGCCGGGCCTGGACGCCGACACGCTGTTGGCGGCATTGCACCACACCGGCTGGAGTGTGTCCCGGAAATAGGGGGCACACTTAATGGTTACTGTAAGTAGTGGCTGTTTAATGTTGCCAATGGCACCGTGGCAATATATTGGATCCATTAATAGCGAATGCCGCTTAACTTGAGCGGCATTAGTGCTATTTAATATTTAAATACCGGCGCGGTGTTTTTTGTCGGACAACATCGGTACTGCCCAATAAACATGGAGCGGAACTTATCCGGGGTGTTTGCCTGCCGATTTTTAGTGCAGGAAAAGATGTAGACGAAGGATTTGAAGTTGTGTCAGTTTTCTTACGCCTTCAAAAGAGGCGAGTGATAGGACGATCTCGCCCGCGGGGTTCCTATCGATCAAAGACTGATGCACTTGCAAACAAGGAAGTACGTTTATGTCAAAAGTAAAAGACAAGGCTATCGTGTCGGCGGCGCAAGCCAGCACCGCTTACTCGCAAATCGATAGCTTCAGCCATTTGTACGACCGTGGCGGCAACCTCACGATCAATGGCAAACCCTCCTATTCCGTTGACCAGGCGGCCACCCAGCTGCTGCGCGACGGCGCCGCGTACCGGGACTTTGACGGCAACGGCAAGATCGACCTGACCTACACCTTCCTGACCTCGGCCTCCTCGAGCACCATGAACAAACATGGCATCGCGGGCTTCAGCCAGTTCAATGCCCAGCAGAAAGCACAGGCCGTACTGGCCATGCAATCCTGGGCGGACGTGGCCAACGTCACCTTCACCGAGAAAGCCACCGGCGGTGACGGCCACATGACCTTCGGCAACTACAGCAGCGGCCAGGACGGCGCGGCAGCCTTCGCCTACCTGCCCGGCACCGGCGCAGGCTACGACGGCACCTCGTGGTACCTGACCAACAACAGCTACACCCCGAACAAGACCCCGGACCTGAACAACTACGGCCGGCAGACCCTCACTCACGAAATCGGCCATACCCTGGGCCTGGCCCACCCTGGCGACTACAACGCCGGGAACGGCAACCCGACCTACAACGACGCGACCTATGGACAGGACACGCGCGGCTACAGCCTGATGAGCTACTGGAGCGAGAGCAACACCAACCAGAACTTCAGCAAGGGTGGGGTCGAGGCTTACGCGTCCGCTCCGCTGATCGACGACATCGCGGCGATCCAGAAGCTCTACGGCGCCAACTACAACACCCGTGCCGGCGACACCACGTACGGCTTCAACTCCAACACCGGGCGTGACTTCTACAGCGCCACCTCCAATGCCGACAAGCTGGTGTTCTCGGTGTGGGATGGCGGTGGCAACGACACCCTGGACTTCTCCGGCTTCACCCAGAACCAGAAGATCAACCTCAATGAAGCGTCGTTCTCCGACGTGGGCGGCCTGGTGGGCAACGTGTCCATCGCCAAGGGCGTGACCGTCGAGAATGCTTTCGGCGGTGCCGGCAACGATTTGATCATCGGCAATAACGCGGCCAACGTGATCAAGGGCGGTGCCGGCAACGACCTCATCTACGGTGGCGGCGGGGCGGACCAATTGTGGGGCGGTGCGGGCAACGACACCTTTGTGTTCGGTGCCAGCTCCGATTCCAGGCCGGGCGCGGCGGACAAGATCTTTGACTTTACCTCCGGTTCCGACAAGATCGACCTGTCCGGCATCACCAAGGGCGCAGGCCTGACCTTCGTCAATGCCTTTACCGGGCATGCCGGCGATGCAGTCCTCACCTACGCCGCAGGTACCAACCTGGGCACCCTGGCTGTGGACTTCTCCGGGCACGGCGTGGCGGACTTCCTCGTCACCACCGTCGGCCAGGCTGCGGTCAGCGACATCGTAGCGTGATGCACGGGCGCGGCGCTTCGGCGCCGCGCCTTACGGATGGAGCATGAAGATGCGGCGTATGTTTAATGTGATCGCCTGCGTGTTGCAGGTGATGTTCGTGTCGGCAGGAGCCCACGCAATGGCGAGCAGTCTCGTATTACCTATCTCCGCCCAGTTGGCCGGGCATTGGCAGTTGCACCAGCAGGACCAGGTCTGCGCGCTGGACCTGCTGGAACAGGCCAATGCCTTGGGCGGCGATGTGGCGTGTGTCGCAAACTGGTTGGGCGACAAGCCCCTGACCTGGACGCCAACACCCGACGGTATCTGGCTGATGAACGCCGAAGGCAGTGGTATTACTCACCTCAACCGACAGAAGGAAGGTGAATATAAAGGCCGCACGCCGACGGGCCTTGAAGTTGTACTGCAACGCGCACCTTAGTTGCCGTTATAAGTAAATAACTTGATTTCATTAGTTGACCGCTTCGTTCGCCGGGGCTGGGGCAACTATTGCGCGTAATTTGGTTCAAGGAAGATCAGACACCATGGCAAAGTCCCATGCCGCCGCGCCGTTGTTCAAGGCGCTGGGTGAGTACAAGAGTATTTTGATCAGCATTGGCTGTTTCACGGCGTTGATCAACCTGCTGATGCTGGTGCCGTCGATTTATATGCTGCAAGTGTATGACCGCGTGCTGTCCTCCCAGAATGAAACCACCCTGGTGATGCTGACGCTGATGGTCGTGGGCTTCTTTGCGTTTATTGGCCTGCTGGAGGTGATCCGCAGTTTTATCGTGATCCGCATCGGCAGCCAACTGGAGCGGCGTTTCAACTTGCGCGTGTACAAGGCTGCATTCGAACGCAACCTGCAACGCGGCCAGGGGCATGCCGGGCAGTCCCTGGGGGATTTGACCCATATTCGCCAATTTATCACCGGGCCGGCGCTGTTCGCGTTTTTTGATGCGCCGTGGTTTCCCATCTACCTGTTTGTGATTTTCCTGTTCAGCGTGTGGCTTGGCGTGTTGGCCACGGCCGGCGCCGTGCTGCTGATCGGCCTGGCGTGCCTGAATGAATACCTGACCAAAAAGCCCTTGGGCGAAGCCAGTGGTTACTCCCAGCAATCCACGCAACTGGCCACCAGCCACCTGCACAATGCCGAGACCATCCAGGCCATGGGCATGCTCGGCGCACTGCGCAGCCGTTGGTTCGCGTTGCATTCGCAGTTTCTTGGCTTGCAGAACAAGGCCAGTGATACCGGCTCGGTGATCACCTCCCTGAGCAAATCCCTGCGCCTGTGCCTGCAATCGCTGGTGCTCGGCCTGGGGGCATTGCTGGTCATCAAGGGCGATATGACCGCCGGGATGATGATCGCCGGCTCCATCCTGATGGGCCGGGTGCTCAGCCCCATCGACCAGTTGATCGCGGTATGGAAGCAATGGAGTTCGGCCAAGCTGGCCTATCAGCGCCTGGATGACTTGCTGCGCGAGTTCCCCCCGGAGGTCGAGCAGATGAAGCTGCCGGCGCCCAAGGGCCAGGTCAGCTTCGAACAGGTCAGCGCCGGCCCGCCCGGGCGGCGTCTGGCGACCTTGCACCAGGTCAGCTTCAATCTGGGCGCTGGCGAAGTGCTCGGTGTGCTCGGGGCGTCGGGCTCCGGCAAATCCACCCTGGCCCGTGTGCTGGTGGGTGTATGGCCGACACTGGCTGGCACCGTGCGCCTGGATGGCGCCGACATCCATCGCTGGGACCGCGACGACCTGGGCCCGCACATCGGCTACCTGCCCCAGGACATCGAGTTGTTCAGCGGCAGCATCGCCGACAACATCGCACGCTTTCGCGAGGCCGACCCCGAGCAGGTGGTGCGGGCCGCACAGCAGGCCGGTGTACATGAACTGATCCTGCGTTTGCCCCAGGGCTACGACACCGTGCTGGGCGACAACGGCGGCGGCCTGTCCGGCGGCCAGAAGCAACGGGTGGCCCTGGCCCGCGCCCTGTACGGCGGGCCGCGCCTGATCGTGCTGGATGAGCCCAACTCCAACCTCGACACCGTGGGCGAAGCCGCCCTGGCCAGCGCCATCGTGCAGATGAAAGCCCAGGGCAGCAGCGTGGTGCTGGTGACCCATCGTTCGTCGGCGCTGGCCCAGGCCGACAAGTTGCTAGTGCTCAGCGACGGTCATTTGCAAGCGTTCGGGCCGAGCCAGGAGGTGTTGCGCGCATTGTCCGGCCAGCAGGAAACGCCCAAGGAGAAACCGGGCGTGAGTTTCAGTCGTCAGTACCAGGCCGCAAGGAATCCAGGCGCATGAGCAGCATCACAGTTGAACCACGCTTCAAAGAGCACGACGCCAGGTTTTTCACGCGCATGGGATGGTTGCTGACCGTGGTCGGCGCCGGCGGGTTTTTCCTGTGGGCCAGCCTGGCACCACTGGACCAGGGCATCCCGGTACAGGGCACGGTGGTGGTGTCGGGCAAGCGCAAGGCCGTGCAAACCCTCAGCCCGGGCGTCGTCAGCCGGATCCTGGTGAAGGAGGGCGAGCTTGTAAAACAAGGCCAGCCGCTGTTCCGCCTTGACCAGACCCAGCATCAGGCCGATGTGCAATCCCTGCAAGCCCAGTACCGCATGGCCTGGGCCAGCGTGGCGCGCTGGCAGAGCGAGCGCGACAACCTCGCCGGCATCCGCTTTCCCGTCGAACTCAGTGCCGATCCCGACCCCGCCCTGGCGTTGGTGCTGGAAGGCCAGCGCCAGTTGTTCAGCAGTCGCCGCGAAGCTTTCGCCCGCGAGCAGGCCGGCATCCGCGCCAATATCGAGGGCGCCACCGCACAGCTGGGCGGTATGCGCCGTGCGCGCACTGACCTGACCGCCCAGGCCCAGTCCCTGCGCGATCAACTGAGCAACCTGCAACCCCTGGCCGACAACGGCTACATCCCGCGCAACCGCTTGATGGAGTACCAGCGGCAGTTGTCCCAGGTGCAACAGGACCTGGCGCAAAACACCGGCGAAAGTGGCCGTGTGGAGCAGGGCATTCTCGAGTCGCGCCTCAAGCTGCAACAACACAGTGAGGAATATCAAAAAGAGGTACGCAGCCAGTTGGCCGATGCGCAATTGCGCAGCCTGACCCTGGAGCAGCAACTCACCTCGGCCGGGTTCGACCTGCAGCACAGCGAAATCAACGCCCCGGCGGATGGCATTGCGGTCAATCTCAGCGTGCACACCGAGGGCGCCGTGGTCCGCGCCGGCGAAACCCTGCTGGAAATCGTGCCCCAGGGTACGCGCCTGGAAGTGGAAGGGCATCTGCCGGTGCACCTGGTGGACAAGGTTGGCACGCACCTGCCGGTGGACATCCTCTTCACCGCCTTCAACCAGAGCCGCACGCCCCGGGTGCCGGGGGAGGTCAGCCTGATTTCCGCGGACCAGATGCTCGATGAAAAGACCGGTGCGCCTTACTACGTGCTGCGCACCACGGTCAGCGAAGCGGCCTTGGAAAAACTCCATGGGCTGGTGATCAAGCCGGGCATGCCCGCCGAGATGTTCGTGCGCACCGGCGAGCGCTCGTTGCTCAATTACCTGTTCAAGCCGCTGCTCGACCGTGCCGGCTCGGCGCTGACCGAGGAATGAACATGAAACCGGTGTTTATTGCCTTGCTGTTGACCTGCGCCAGTGCCCAGGCGGCCATGGGACCGTTCGATGTGTACGAGCAGGCCCTGCGTAACGATCCGGTGTTTCTCGGCGCGATCAAGGAGCGCGACGCCGGCCTGGAAAACCGCACCATCGGCCGCGCCGGGCTACTGCCCAGGCTGTCGTACAACTACAACAAGGGCCGTAACAACTCCCAGGCCACCTTGCCGGACGGGCGCGGTGGCAATTATCACGACGACCGTAACTACAACAGCTACGGCTCCACCTTCAGCCTGCAACAGCCGCTGTTCGACTACGAGGCCTACGCCAACTACCGCAAGGGCGTGGCCCAGGCGCTGTTTGCCGATGAAAGCTTTCGTGACAAGAGCCAGGCGTTGCTGGTGCGGGTGCTGACCTACTACACCCAGGCCTTGTTCGCCCAGGACCAGATCGACATCGCTCGCGCCAAGAAGAAGGCCTTCGAGCAACAGTTCCAGCAGAACCGGCACTTGTTCCAACAGGGCGAGGGCACTCGCACGGACATTCTGGAAGCCGAATCGCGCTACGAGCTGGCCACCGCCGAAGAGATCCAGGCGCTGGATGAACAGGACGCATCCTTGCGCGAGCTGGGCGCCTTGATCGGTGTACAGAGCGTCGACATCCACGACCTGGCGCCACTGAACCAGGGTTTTGCCGCGTTCACCCTGACCCCGGCCAACTACGACACCTGGCATGAGCTGGCTCTCAGCAACAACCCCACGCTGGCCTCCCAGCGCCAGGCCCTGGAAGTGGCGCGTTATGAAGTGGAGCGCAACCGTGCCGGGCATCTGCCCAAGGTCACGGCGTATGCCAGTTCGCGCCAGCAGGAATCCGACAGCGGTAACACTTACAACCAGCGCTACGACACCAACACCATTGGCGTCGAGGTCAGCCTGCCGCTGTATGCCGGTGGCGGCATCTCGGCCTCCACCCGCCAGGCCAGCCGCGCCATGGAGCAGGCCGAGTACGAGCTTGAGGGCAAGACCCGGGAAACCCTGATCGAACTGCGCCGGCAGTTCAGCGCCTGCCTGTCGGGGGTGAGCAAATTGCGCGCGTATCAGAAAGCCCTGGCGTCGGCCGAAGCACTGGTGGTGTCGACCAGGCAAAGCATCCTCGGCGGCGAGCGGGTCAACCTCGACGCTTTGAATGCCGAACAGCAGCTCTACAGCACCCGGCGCGATCTGGCCCAGGCGCGGTATGACTACCTGATGGCCTGGACCAAGTTGCACTACTACGCGGGCAACCTGCGCGATACCGATCTGGCCAAAGTGGATGAAGCGTTCGGCCCGATGAAATAAGCCGTCATAACAACAATAAGGAGGGTTTCAATGCTCTGCGACTCACGCCGTTTCAAACCGCTTGCCGCCGGTTCCTTGCTGCTGGTGTCCGTTGTGGCGCAGGCGGCCTATACCGAGGCCGGTCAACCGGGGAACGCCGCCAGTTGGCGCTCCGCCGAATTCCAGAGCGACTGGGGGCTGGGCCGCATGAAGGCGGATGAAGCTTACGCCGCTGGTATCACGGGTAACGGGGTGAAGATTGGTGCGCTGGACTCAGGTTTCGATCCCGACCACCCGGAAGCCGCCAAGGATCGCTATCACGCCGTCACCGCCAATGGCAGTTACGTCGATGGCAGCCCCTTCGGCACCAGCGGCGCGCTCAACCCCAACAATGACTCCCACGGCACCCATGTCACCGGCACCATGGGCGCGGCCCGTGATGGCGTCGGCATGCACGGCGTGGCCTATAACGCGCATATCTTCGTGGGCAACACCAACGCCAACGACAGCTTTCTGTTTGGTCCGACCCCGGACCCCAAGTACTTCAAGGCGGTGTACAGCGCCCTGGTGGATTCCGGCGTGCGCGCCATCAACAACAGTTGGGGCAGCCAACCCAAGGATGTCAGCTACCAGACCCTGGGTGATCTGCACGCCGCCTACGCCCAGCATTACAACCAGGGCACCTGGCTGGATGCGGCGGCGGATGTGGCCAAGGCCGGTGTCATCAACGTGTTCAGTGCCGGCAACAGTGGTTACGCGAATGCCAGCGTGCGCTCGGCGTTGCCGTATTTCCAGCCGGAACTGGAGGGGCACTGGCTGGCGGTATCGGGGCTGGATAAAGCCAATAGCCAGAAATACAACAAATGCGGCATAGCCCAGTACTGGTGCATTTCTACGCCTGGCGCGCTGATCAACAGTACCGTTCCCGGCGGTGGCTACGGCGTGAAGTCCGGCACCTCGATGTCGGCACCGCATGCCACGGGTGCGTTGGCATTGGTGATGGAACGTTATCCCTACATGACCAACGAACAGGCGTTGCAGGTGCTGCTGACCACCGCCACGCAGCTCGATGGTTCGATTACCCAGGCGCCCAACACCACGGTGGGTTGGGGCGTACCGGACCTGGGACGGGCGATACACGGTCCGGGGCAGTTACTCGGGCCGATGAACGTCAGCCTGGCGGCCGGGCAGAGCGATGTCTGGAGCAATGGCATTTCCGACCAGGCCCTGCTCCAGCGCCAGGCGCAAGACGCCGCCGAGCACAGCGCCTGGCAGCAGACCCTGATCGACAAGGGCTGGCAAAACGGTGTGGGCGCCGCTGCCAGCCAGCAGGACCAGACCGATTACGCGGTCGGCACAGCACGCGACCAGGCGGCCGCGACACGGATTTATGCAGGCAGCCTGATCAAGTCCGGCGCAGGCACGCTGGTACTCGACGGCGACAGCACCTATCGCGGTGCGACCACCGTCAACGGCGGGCTGCTGGCGGTCAACGGTTCACTGACGTCTGCGGTGACCGTCAATGACCGCGGTACATTGGGCGGTTCCGGACGGATCGGCGCGCTGTCGGTCAACACGGGTGGACGAGTGGCGCCGGGCAATTCGGTGGGCACCTTGCAGGTGGCGGGTGACGTGAACCTGGGCGTGGGTTCCACCTATGCGGTGGAGCTCACGCCCACCAGTAGCGACCGTATCGTCGCCGGGGGCAAGGCGATCCTGGGCGGCGGCAACGTCAGCCTGGCGTTGGAAAACAGCCCGACCCTGCTCAGCGGCGCACAGGCGCAAAGCCTGATCGGCCGCCAGTACAGCATCCTGCAGGCGGCGGGTGGCATCCAGGGCCGATTTGGCCAGGTGTTGCCCGGCTATCTGTTCCTCGGTGGCACCCTGGGTTACGCCGCCAATGGCGTGCAATTGGACGTGGTCCGCAGCGCCGCCACGTTTGCCAGCGTCGCGGCGACCCGCAACCAACGCAATGTGGCGATCGCCGCCGAGCAACTGGGCGCGGGCAACCCGGTGTATGAAAGCATTCTGCAGTCCGATTCCGTCGAGGTGGCGCAACAAGGCTTGCAGCAACTGTCCGGTGAAATCTACCCGGCCATCGGCGCCATGCTGATCAACGACAGCCTGCAAGTGCGCGACGCCGTGGGCGAGCGCTTGCGCCACGTGCCGGTCACTGCTGAAAGCAACCTGTGGCTCAAGGCACTCGGTGCCTGGGGCAAGCGCGACAGCCGCAGCGAAACGGCGGGTTCCACCACGTCCCTCGGTGGCCTGCTGGGCGGGGTCGATGGTGCGCTGGACGAGCAGACGCGCGTGGGCCTGGTCGCCGGTTACAGCGACAGCTCCTTGATTATGGGCAGCGGCACGCATGCCTCGGCGTCCATCGACAGCTATCACCTCGGCGCGTATGTCGGGCGCGAGCTGGGTGATTGGCGCATCAGTGCCGGTGGCGCCTACAGCTGGCATCGCGGTGACGTGAAGCGCGACCTGCACTACGGCGCCGTCAGCGGCAAGCAGAAAACCAAACTGGAGGCGCGCACGGCGCAACTGTTCTCCGAAGCCGCCTACCGGATCAACCTGCAACCCTTGGCGCTGGAGCCGTTCGCCAACCTGGCCTATGTGCACCTGGACAGTGACCGCTTCCACGAAAAAGGCGACGCCGCCGCGCTTGAGCGTGGCAGTGATCGCCGGGACGCCGTGCTCGGCACCCTTGGCGTGCGTGCGTTGAAAACCATTGCCCTGAACGATCACCAGCCACTGCAGCTTTCCGCTTCGCTGGGCTGGCAACACAGCCTCACCGCCGTCGAATCCGCAGAGCACCTGGCGTTTGTCGCCGGTGGACCGTCATTTGCCGTGGGCAGTTCGCCGTTGCTGCGGGACGCCGCGCTGGTCGGCGTGCAGGCCAGCCTGGCGTTGAGCCCGGCCATGCGGGTCAACCTTGATTACAACGGCCAATTGGGTGGACGGGAGAAAACCCAGGGGGTGGGGCTGAGCCTCAACTGGCAGTTCTGAAGCGACTTACACACGTTCAATAAGAAAACTAAGGAAGGTCAGCGTGAACAAAAGCAAGTCAGGGTTAACAACCGCCATCCACACCGCCTTGGGCTACCCGCTCAACGCGACCCGCAGCGCGCCATACGGTGCCTTGCTGTGCTGCCTGGCAAGCCTGGGAACCGCCCAGGCCGCACCCTATGTGGAAACCGGCAAGCTGGGTGACGCCGCCAGCTGGCGCAGCACTGAATTCAAGGCCGACTGGGGCCTGGGCGCCGTGCATGCCGACGCCGCGTATGCCGCGGGCTATACCGGCAAGGGGGTCAAGCTGGGGATCTTCGACCAGCCGGTGTACGCCCAGCATCCGGAGTTCGCCAGCCCCGGCAAAGTCGTGACGATTGTCACTGAGGGCATCCGCCAGTACACCGACCCGTATATCCCGGTGAAGGCCGGCGATGCGTTTCGTTATGACGGCACGCCGTCGCTGGGCTCCAACGGTAAGCTGGGCAACCACGGCACCCATGTCGGCGGTATCGCTGCGGGCAATCGCGATGGCGGGCCGATGCATGGCGTGGCCTTCGATGCGCAAATCATCAGCGCCGAGAACGGCGACCCAGGCCCGGAAGACGGCATCATCCTTGGCAACGATGGCGCGGTGTACAAGGCCGGCTGGGACGCATTGGTCGCCAGTGGCGCACGGATCATCAACAACAGTTGGGGCATCGGCATCGGCGACCAATACGCCCAGGGCGGACGCGACCCGGCGTTCCCGAATTTCACGGTCAATGAAGCGCAGGCGCAGTTCAATAACATCCGGCCGATCCTCGGTACGATCGCCGGGGGCGCCTACCAGGGCGCCATCGACGCGGCCCGCAGCGGCGTACTGACGATCTTCGCCGCCGGCAACGACTACAACCGCAACAACCCGGATGCGATTTCCGGGCTGGCGTACTTTGTGCCCGAGATCGCGCCCAACTGGTTGTCCGTCGCGGCCTTGCAGCAGAACCCGGACACGGCGAGCGCCGACCCATATGTGATCAGTACGTTCTCCTCGCGTTGCGGCTACGCGGCGAGCTTCTGCGTGTCGGCCCCCGGTACCAGGATCTACAGTTCCGTCATCAATGGCACCAATCTGGACAACCTCACCACCGACTATGCCAACTTCAACGGCACCTCCATGGCCGCGCCTCACGTGGCCGGCAGCGCGGCCGTGCTGATGCAGCGTTTTGCGTACATGAGCGGCGACCAGATCTCGACGCTGCTCAAGACCACCGCCACCGACCTCGGCGCACCGGGCATCGACTCGCTGTATGGCTGGGGTATGATCAATCTGGGCAAGGCGATCAATGGCCCAGGCATGTTTGTCACGGCCGAGGACATCCCCGCCGAGTTCCGCATCGACGGCGCCTATGGCAGCGGTCAGTTTGTCGCGGATCTGCCGGGCGTGGGCGCGGTGGTCGATGCCGGCAAACCGACACAGCGGCTGTGCAACGATGTGCATTGCGGGCTGGACGTGTGGAGCAATGACATCGCCGGACACGGCGGCTTGACCAAACAAGGTATCGGCACCTTGGTGCTCACCGGCTCCAGCACCTACAGCGGCCCGACGCTGGTCAACCAGGGCCTGCTGGCCATCAACGGCTCAGTCATTTCGAACGTCACCGTCAGCCAGAGTGGGGTGGTTGGGGGGAGCGGGCGCATCGGTTCGCTGTTGGCGAAAAACGGCGGAACCGTAGCGCCGGGCAATTCCATCGGCACGCTGAACGTGGCCGGGGACGTCACCTTTGAGCCCGGGTCGACCTATGCCGTGGAGCTGTCGCCCACCAACAGCGATCGCATTGTGGCGGGAGGCACTGCCACCTTGAACGGCGGCACGGTGACCCTCGCGCTGGAAAACAGCCCGACACTGCTCAGCGGTGCCCAGGCGCAAAGCCTGATCGGGCGCCAGTACAACATCCTGCAAGCCGCCGGCGGCATTACCGGCAGCTTTGGCGCGGTGCTGCCCAACTACCTGTTCCTTGGCGGCAACCTGAATTACGCGGCCAACGGCGTGCAACTGGACGTGGCGCGTAACGCCAACAGTTTTGCCAGCGTGGGCGCCACGGACAACCAGCGCGCCGTGGCCAGCGCCGCTGAGCAACTGGGCGCGGGCAACGCCGTGTATGAAAGCCTGCTGTCGGCGCCGAACGCGGCATCGGCGCAAGGGGCTTTCCAGCAGCTGTCTGGGGAAATCTACCCGGCATTGGAAACGGCCTTGGTCAACGACAGCCGCTACGTGCGTGAAGCCGTGGGCGAGCGCCTGCGCAATGGCGAGATGGGCGCACCCAGCGAGACGCTCGACAGCCGTGGCAACGTGTGGGTGAAGGCCCTGGGCGCCTGGGGCAAGACCGACAGTCGCAGCGATACGGCCGGCTACACCACGTCCGTCGGCGGCATGCTCGCGGGGGTGGACGGTGCGCTCGACGAGGCCACGCGCATCGGTCTGGTCGCCGGTTACAGCGACACGTCACTCAACATGGGCAGCGGTACCCATTCCCGTGCTTCGGTCGACAGCTATCACTTCGGTGCGTACGCCGGGCATGAGATCGGCGCCTGGCGCCTGAGCGGCGGCGCCACCTACAGCTGGCACCGCGCAGACGTGAAACGTGACCTGCAATACGGCGATGTTTCAGGCAAACAGAAAGCCAAGGTTGATGCACGCAGCACCCAGGTGTTCACCGAAGCGGCCTACCGGGTCAATCTGCAACCGCTGGCCCTGGAACCGTTCGCCAACCTGGCCTACGTGCACCTGGACAGCGATGGCGTGACCGAAAAAGGCGACGCTGCTGCACTCAAAAGTCGCGACGACAGCCGCGACCTGGTGCTGAGCACCCTGGGTATGCGTGCCTTGAAAACCTTCACCGTGAATGACCACCAGCAACTGGAGGTGTCCGGCACCCTGGGCTGGCAGCACAACCTCAGCAGCAATGACTCTGAACAGCACCTGGCGTTTGCCTCGGGCGGCCCGTCGTTTGCGGTGGAAAGTGCGCCGATGGTGCGTGATGCGGCGCTGGTCGGGGCGCGGGTGAGCCTGGCGTTAAACAAGCAGGCGCGAGTGAACTTTGACTACAACGGCCTGCTGGCCAGCAAGGAAAAAGTCCATGGCGTGGGCTTGAGCCTGGACTGGGCGTTCTGAGGGTTGCGGGTGCCGGCACACCGGCACCCGCAGGTTTGGCTTTCTCGACAACTCCAACAAAAGAGAGGCACACCCCATGGGGATCTTTGACTATAAAAACCTCGGTGCCGAGGGTTCCAAGGCGTTGTTCGCCGATGCAATGGCGATCACGTTGTACACCTATCACAACCTGGATAACGGCTTTGCCGTGGGGTACCAGCACAATGGCCTGGGGCTTGGCCTGCCCGCCACGCTGGTCGGCGCATTGCTCGGCAGCACCGATTCCCAGGGCGTGATCCCCGGCATCCCGTGGAACCCGGATTCGGAAAAAGCCGCCCTGGACGCGGTGCACAAGGCCGGATGGACGCCGATCAGCGCCAGTGCCTTGGGCTACGGCGGCAAGGTCGATGCGCGAGGTACATTCTTCGGCGAGAAGGCCGGCTACACCACGGCCCAGGTCGAGGTGCTGGGCAAGTACGATGATGCCGGCAAGCTGCTGGAAATCGGCATTGGCTTTCGCGGCACCTCCGGACCACGGGAAACCCTGGTCAGCGATTCTATCGGCGATCTGGTCAGCGACTTGCTCGCGGCCCTGGGGCCCAAGGACTACGCGAAGAACTACGCCGGCGAAGCCTTTGGCGGTTTGCTCAAAAATGTCGCCGACTACGCCAGCGCCCATGGCCTGAGCGGCAAGGACGTGGTGGTCAGTGGGCATAGCCTGGGTGGGTTGGCGGTCAACAGCATGGCAGACCTGAGCAACAGCAAATGGTCCGGCTTCTACAAGGACGCCAACTACGTGGCCTATGCCTCGCCGACCCAGAGTGCCGGCGACAAGGTGCTCAATATCGGCTACGAAAACGACCCGGTGTTCCGGGCCCTGGATGGTTCGTCCTTCAACCTGTCGTCCCTGGGCGTGCACGACACCCCCCATGCGTCGACTACCGACAACATCGTCAGCTTCAACGACCACTATGCGTCGACGCTGTGGAATGTGATGCCGTTTTCCATCGTCAACCTGCCGACCTGGATCTCGCACCTGCCCACCGGCTATGGCGATGGCATGACGCGCATCCTGGATTCGGGCTTCTACGAGCAGATGACCCGCGATTCCACGGTGATCGTGGCCAACCTGTCCGACCCGGCACGGGCTAACACCTGGGTGCAGGACCTCAACCGCAATGCCGAGCCGCACAAAGGCGATACCTTCATCATCGGCAGCGACGGCAATGACCTGATCCAGGGCGGCAAGGGTGCGGACTTTATCGAGGGGGGCAAGGGTAATGACACCATTCGCGACAACAGTGGGCACAACACCTTCCTGTTCAGCGGCCACTTCGGTAACGATCGGGTGATCGGCTATCAACCCACGGACAAGTTGGTGTTCAAGGATGTGGAAGGCAGCCCCGACTTGCGTGACCATGCAAAAGTGGTCGGCGCGGATACGGTGCTCACCTTTGGCGCCGACTCAGTGACCTTGGTCGGCATCGGGCAAGGCGGCCTCTGGGCGGACGGTGTGAGTATCGGTTGAATAAGGCTAAACGCAGCGGCGTGGAAATCCTTCGGTAAATAAATATCTACCTGGTTGTCGCGACGGATCGCTCGGTGTGCCTGCGTTTAACGATCAAGCGAGCCGTTTCGCGTGATGACGTGGGAGGAACCGAGCATGTCCCGATTGCGATTGTTGCTGTGCGCCCTGGTACTGCTGGGGTTGGCTGGGTGTGCGGTGTACCCGGCGTATCCTGGCCCGTGCTGCTATCACCCGTACTACCACTCGTACTATTACCATCCCTACTATCACCCGTACTACCACCCGTATTACCGCTATTAACCGAGCGATAATGCAAAAAAAGCCCCGCACTGCGGGGCTTTTCATTGTTATTTTTCTTTGATAACCGTCGCGACATCGGCGGCTTTGACTCGGATGCGCTTGCCGGCGATATCGGTAAATTCGTAGAAACCGTCCGCGGTCTTTGCGTTGGGGGTGTCCTTGGTCAAATACTGCGTGCCATTTTGCAGCGTCACTACGGTTTGCGTTGCGCAACCGGCCAGTACCAGAAAAGTGAGTGCAACCAGCGGCAGCCCCAGATTCTTCATGTTCATAACCCTTACCTTGACCTTGAAAAGTCCCGCGCCAGAGGCGGCGGGCGACAAATGTTACGCCATCGATTCTCCCATCTGATCACTTTTATAAGAAAAGTTGCAGGTGCCATTTATCTATTACCGATTGCAACAGGGCATTTGGGACGGCACTCTGTATGCATAACCAGTATTCGATCAGCGCGTGAAATGGCCAACCCCCTCGACGATCCCCTGTATTACCTGCATAACTTCCGCCGAGTGCTGCTCTGGCTGGCACAGCGCTATGCCGATTTGCTGGACCCGGACGAACAGCTTTTTATTCAGCAATTTGACAGGTTGCCGCAGGCGTCCCAGGCGCTTTTGGTGCGTATGGTGATGCGCAAGGGCGTGCATTTTCGGGCCCGCAAGCTCAATTACCTGGAGATTGGTTGCCCCCATGCGGCTGCCGGGCCGCTGATGGAACTGGGTTGGGTGGACGATCAGTACCTACTGGCCTTTGAAGAGCTGTTCGCCGTGCTGCAAAAAGCTGAAATCCTGGCCGCGTTCAAGCCGTGGATAGACCAGCCCAAAGGCAAGAAAACCGATTGGCTGGAAGGGCTGTCGGCGCAATTCATGGACAGCCGCAGCTTTGCCACCTGGTGCCCCGAGCTGGCCGACAGGTTGTTCAGCCTCACGGTGATGGAGCTGTGCGACCGTCTGCGCCTGATGTTCTTCGGCAACCTGCATCAGGACTGGTCCGAGTTTGTATTGGCTGACCTGGGCATCTACACCTATGAAAAGGTCGAGTTCTGCGCCGAATCCCGTGGTTTGCGCCATCGTGACGATGTGCAGGGGTATCTGTTCCTGCACCACTGCCAGCAGGCCTTCGAGGCCGGTGAGCCGCTGGAAGATGTACTGGCCGGGATCGCCACGCTGGACACCGATAACCCCTGGCTGGAAAAACGCCGCGCCAAGCTGTTGTTCCAGATTGGTCAATATTGCGAACGCACTGCCGAGCTGGCCGTGGCGGAGCGGATTTACCGGAGCTGCACCTACCCCGGTGCCCGCTCACGGTTGATCCGCGTGCTGGAGCGCCAGGAGGACTACGCCCAGGCCATGGCCCTGGCGAACACGGCCCAACAGGCCCCGGAAAGCGCCGCCGAACAGCAGCACTTGCTGCGTGTCATCCCACGCCTGCGCCGCAAACTGGGCGAGCCGGCGTTGCCCAAGGTCAAGCCACGGCCGGTCACGCGCCTGGACCTGGCCCTCACTCCGCCGGAATCCTTGATGTCGGTGGAGTACTGCGTGCAGGCGCACCTCAGCGAGCCGGATGGGCCGGTACATTATGTGGAAAACGGCCTGATCAATTCGTTGTTCGGCCTGCTGTGCTGGGACGTGATTTTTGCGCCGTTGCCGGGTTCGTTTTTCCACCCGTTCCAGCGCGGCCCCGCCGACCTGCACAGCGCGGATTTTCACCAGCGCCGTGCGCCGCTGTTCGCCGCGTGTTTCGAGCAACTGCAGGACGAGCGCTACAAAACCACTATCCGCCAACGCTACCGCGACAAATGGGGCATCCAGTCGCCCTTCGTGTTCTGGAACCTGCTCAGCGAAGAGCTGCTGGAGCAGGCCCTGGCCTGTTTGCCCGCCGAGCACCTGCGCTACTGGTTCGAGCGGCTGCTGCTGGACATCCGCGCCAATCGCGCCGGCATGCCCGACCTGATCCAGTTCTGGCCCGCGCAAAAGACCTACCGCATGATCGAGGTGAAAGGCCCCGGCGATCGCCTGCAAGACAACCAGCTGCGCTGGCTGGAGTTCTGCGGCGAGTACCAGATGCCGGTGACGGTCTGCTATGTGCGCTGGGCACAATCCGCTTGAGCTACACCGTCGCGGTGCGGGCGCTGTGCGAGTTCACGGCCAAGGTCGGTGACCTCGACCTGCGCTTCACGCCGTCGCCGAGCGCCCAGGAAGGCATCGCCGGCCACCGTACCGTAGCGTCGCGGCGCAGCCAGCACTACCAGAATGAAGTGGCGCTGGAGGGGCAATACCAGCAACTCACGGTGCGGGGCAGGGCGGACGGCTATGACCCGGATGCCAACCGCCTTGAAGAAGTGAAGACCTATCGCGGTGACCTCGATGCCCAGCCCGCCAACCACCGGCAATTGCACTGGGCCCAGGTCAAGGTGTATGGCTGGTTGATGTGCCGCAAACTCGGGCTCGCGCAAATCGACCTGGCGCTGGTGTACTTCGATATCGTCGGTGAGGGCGAGACCTTGCTCAACCAGCGCTTTCAAGCCAGTGAACTGGAGCCGTTCTTCAACCAGCAATGCGCGCTGTTCCTCGGCTGGGCCGAGCAGGAAATGCAACACCGCGCAGCGCGCAACGGCGCCGCGCAGACCCTGGCGTTCCCCCATGCGGATTTTCGCCCTGGCCAGCGCTCACTGGCCGAGTCGGTGTACAAGGCAGTCAGCACCGGCCGCTGCCTGATGGCCCAGGCACCGACCGGCATCGGCAAGACCATCGGCACGATTTTCCCGTTGCTCAAGGCCCTGGCGCCCCAGCAATTGGACACGTTGTTCTTCCTCACCGCCAAGACTCCCGGCCGCAAACTCGCCCTGGACGCCGCCCAAGTGCTGTATGCCAGCAGCCCCGGCTTGCCGTTGCGTGTGCTGGAACTGGTGGCGCGGGACAAAGCCTGCGAGCACCTGGACAAAGCCTGTCATGGCGACTCCTGCCCATTGGCCAAGGGCTTCTACGACCGCTTGCCCGCCGCGCGCATCGCCGCGTCCAAGGTGCGCCTGCTCGACCAGCGCAACCTGCGTGACGTGGCCCTGGCGCATCAGGTCTGCCCGTATTACCTGAGCCAGGAAATGGCGCGCTGGGCTGACCTGGTGGTCGCTGACTACAACTACTACTTCGACTTTGGCGCCATGCTGTTCGGCCTGGCCCAGCTCAACCAATGGCGTGTAGCGGTGCTGGTGGACGAGGCTCACAACCTGGTCGAACGGGCGCGTTCGATGTACAGCGCCAGCCTCGACCAGTACCACCTCAAGACCCTGCGCGACAGCGCCCCGGAACCGTTGAAGAAACCCTTGCAGCGCCTCAACCGTGAGTGGAACGCGCTGCACAAGGACCAGCTTGCGCCGTACCAGGCCTACGCCGCCCGCCCGGACAAACTGTTGCAGGCCCTGAGCCTGTGCGCCAGCGCCATGGGCGAATACTTCAACGAGCACCCCGAGTCCCTCAGCGGCGACCTGCAAGCCTTCTATTTCGATGTGCTGCAATTTGCCAAGGTGGCGGAGCTGTTCAACGAGCACTTCATTTTCGACATCAGCAAGCGCCAGCTCAGCGGCAAACGCAGCAGTTCCACCCTGTGCCTGCGTAATGTGGTGCCCGCCGAATTCATCCGCCCGCGATTGACGGCTGCCCGCAGCAGCGTGCTGTTTTCCGCGACCCTGAGCCCCCGACATTACTACGCCGACTTGCTGGGTTTGCCGGCGGATACGGCGTGGGTCGATGTGGAGTCACCGTTCAAGGCCGAGCAGTTGCAGGTGCGCATCGTCGCTGAAATCTCCACGCGCTTTGTGCACCGCCAGGCCTCGCTGGAGCCAATCGTCGAGCTGATTGCCCGCCAGTACACGCAACAACCTGGCAACTACCTGGCGTTTTTCTCAAGCTTTGATTACCTGCAACAGGTTGCGCAGTTGCTCGCCGAGCGACATCCGCAGATCGTGCTATGGCAGCAGTCACGCGGCATGGCCGAGGCCGAGCGCCAGGCGTTCCTCGACCAGTTAACCGAACACAGCCAGGGCATCGGCTTTGCCGTGCTGGGCGGCGCATTTGGCGAGGGCATCGACTTGCCGGGGGCACGCTTGATCGGTGCGTTCATTGCCACCCTCGGGTTGCCGCAACTGAACCCGGTCAATGAACAGATGAAACTGCGCATGGGCGCGATCTTCGGCGCTGGCTACGACTACACCTACCTGTATCCCGGCCTGCAGAAAGTGGTGCAGGCGGCGGGGCGGGTGATCCGTAGCCAGCAGGACCGTGGCGTGGTGATGCTGATCGATGACCGTTTCGGCGAAGGCCAGGTACGCCAGTTGTTGCCGCGCTGGTGGGCGCTGGCTTGAGTTTTTCCTGCCATCAATGAGGCTGGTGCCGGGGCCGGTCATCGCGCTGATGCTCGGGTTTCCAGGGAAAACGTAAAGGTTGCGCCTCGGCCAGGGCGGTCCACCAGGCTGATGCTGCGCCCGTGCAGTTGCAGGATGCGGTGCACGATTCGCAGGCCCAACCCCCCGTCGCGCCGGGCGCCGCCAATGGTGAATGCGCGCAGGAACAGGCCTTCGCGTAATTCGGCGTCGATGCCCGGGCCGCTGTCGCTGACGGTGACGGCTACCGCATGGGTTTGAGGCGTCAGGATGACCTCGATTTCGCCGTTCACCGGGGTATGCCGCAGGGCATTGTCCAGCAGGTTGGTCAGCACCCGTTCGATCAACCCCAGGTCTGCCTGCACCGTCGGCACCTGCGGCGGCAGGCTGGCCGTCAGCGTGATGCCGCGTGCCTCGGCAGTCAGTTCGAATTTCTGGAAGATGTCCTGCACCAGGTCCGGCAATGAAAAACTTTCGATCACCGGCTGCACAAAGCCATGCTCCAGGCGCACCAGTTCCAGCAGCGATTGGGCCAGGCCGCCGACTTTGCGGCTCTGGTCTAAAGCAATCCCGAGGTAGCGGCGGCGCTCTTCAGGGCTGAGGCTGGCATCCTTGAGCGACAGGGTTTCCAGGTAACCGTGCAACGAGGCCAGCGGTGTGCGCAGGTCATGGGAGATATTCGCGACCATTTCCCGGCGTTCCTGATCCTGGTGGGTGATGGCGCGCCACTGTTCGCCCAGGCGGTTCTCCATTTGCGCGAAGGCGTGATCCAGCACGGCGATTTCATCGCCGCTGGTGAGTGGCACTGCAACGGATTCTGCCGGTTTGGGCGCGCCATTGATGTCGAACTGGCCAACCTTGTCAGTGAGTTGACGCAGCGGTCGGGTGATCCAGGCAAACGCGATCAGGCCGGCCGTCAGGCAGAGCAGGGCAACCAGGCCGATGGACCACAGGGCGATCTTCAAGGCCATGCCGGTGGCGTCCTTGGCGTCGTACGCATCGTGGGCTTCACCGAGCAGGACCACATACAGGAACCCGATCTGCTGCCCGCCGGCGGTGAGTGGCGCGGCGCTGAATACCTTGCGCCCATCGACACTGCGCGGGTCGTCCCCGAGGATCGGCAGCATGAAGCCCGCGAGGAAGCGCCGGATGGGCGCCAGGTCGACCTTGTCGCGCAACAGGTGGCCGCTGGGTGCGGCGTTGCCGACCACGCGGCCGTCGATGTCGAGCAGGTACACCTCGACGCTGGGGTTGACCAGCATCAACTGGCTGAACAGGTTGCGCACGGCGTCGGGCTTGAGGCCGTCGGCGTCCATCAATTGGGTGTCGCGGGCGATGTGCGCCGCGAGATCGCGGGACAGGCCTTGCACCACCTCCAGCTCGTGCATGTGGTTGGAACGCACCTGCAGCCACGCCGAGGTGCCGCTGCAGATCAACAGCAGTACCGCGAACACCAGCGACAGGCGCTGGGTGAGGGTGAGCTTCATGGCGGGCTCTCGGCAAACTTGTAGCCACGGCCCCACACCGTGAGGATGCGCGCCGGGTTGGCCGGGTCGGCTTCGACCTTGGCCCGCAGGCGGTTGATGTGGGTGTTGACCGTGTGTTCATAGCCTTCGTGGCTGTAGCCCCACACCGCGTTGAGCAAGTCCATGCGCGAGAACACTTTGCCCGGTTGGCGCGCGAAGAAGTACAGCAGGTCGAATTCCCGTGGGGTCAGGTCCAGGCGCTGGCCTTGCAGGGTGGCGTCACGGGTCAGCGGGTTGATGAACAACTGGCCGAGGTCGAGGCTGCCGGCGTCCATCTTCAGGTTGCGCGCCATGGCGTCGACCCGGCGCAGCAACGCTTTCACCCGGGCCACCAGTTCCGGCATGGAAAACGGCTTGGCCAGGTAATCATCCGCGCCCAGCTCCAGGCCGAGGATGCGGTGCAGTTCGCTGGAGCGTGCACTGGTGATGATGATCGGGGTGTAGCGCGTCATGGCACGGGCGCGCCGGCAGATCTCCAGGCCATCCACGCCAGGCAGCATCAGGTCGAGGATCAGCGCATCCCAGCCGCCTTGCTCCAGCAGGCGCAGGCCTTCATTGCCATCGGCGCTGTGCACCACGTCGAACTGTTCATCACGCAGGTGCAGGCAGATCAGGTCGGCGATATGGGCATCGTCCTCGACCACCAGGACACGTTTGGGCTGATCCATGTAAGAGAAACCTTCGCTTGTAGTTCGCGCATTGTGTGGCTTTTGCAACAGTGTAGTTATCACGAATTGTTTAACTCTGCGTGAGGATTCCGCGACGGTAAACAGCCCAACATTCCCGTTACTTCAAAGAGGGAAAACACCATGTACTCACGCCGACAAATACTCCTGGCCAGTGGCGACCTGGATGTCGCCATGACGTTCGCGACGGCGTAAGCCAATGTCTTTTTCTTATAAGGGTCCATCCCATGTGGCTTCTGGTTCTCGCGTACCTGGGCGGCGTGCTGACAATCGTCAGTCCGTGCATCCTGCCTGTTCTGCCTTTTGTCTTCGCTCGCACCGGGCAGCCGTTTTTGCGCAGTGGCTTGCCGCTGTTAGCGGGGATGGCGGTGACATTCGCCCTGGTGGCCTCGCTGGCGGCGGTGGGCGGCGGTTGGGTGGTGCAGGTCAATCAATTCGGGCGCTGGCTCGCGTTGCTGTGCGTTGCCCTGTTCGGACTCACGTTGTTGTTGCCGCAACTGTCGGACCGCCTGACGCGCCCGCTGGTGGCCGCCGGCAGTCGTTTGTCGCAAGCCGCCGGGGCCGATGCCCGGCCGCGGCCGGGCGCGTCGTTCCTGATCGGCGTGGCCACCGGGCTGCTCTGGGCACCGTGCGCCGGGCCGATCCTGGGGCTGGTGCTCACCGGCGCGGCGCTGCAGGGCGCCAGCATCGGTACTACCTTGCTCTTGCTGGCTTACGCCGCCGGTGCTGCCACCTCCCTCGCGCTGGCGTTGCTGGTCGGCGGTAAGGTGTTTGGTTTCATGAAGAAGTCCCTCGGTGCCGGCGAATGGCTGCGCCGGGGCCTGGGTGGGTTGATGCTGGCCGGTGTGGCCGCGATTGCGCTGGGCCTCGACACGGGCGTGCTGTCGCGGCTGTCGACCGCGTCCACCGGTGGCCTGGAACAAAGCCTGGTGGATCGCCTGAACGCCAAGCCGGTGCAGCCGGGCGGGGCGATGATGATGGCCGCCAATCACAGCGACACCTTGCCGATCGAAGGCGCGCTGCCGCCCCTCGACGGTGCCGTGCAGTGGCTCAACAGCCCGCCACTGACCACCGAAGCACTCAAGGGCAAGGTGGTGTTGGTGGACTTCTGGACCTACTCCTGCATCAACTGCCTGCGCACCTTGCCGTATGTAAAGGCCTGGGCCGAGAAATACCGCGACCAGGGCCTGGTGGTGATCGGCGTGCATGCGCCGGAGTTCGCCTTTGAGCGCGACGTGAACAACGTCACCCAGGCCATGAAGGACCTGGGCATCACTTACCCTGTGGCCATCGACAACAACTACAAGATCTGGCGCGCGTTCAACAACCAGTATTGGCCGGCCCATTATTTCGCCGATGCCAAGGGTCAGATTCGCTACCACCACTTCGGTGAAGGCGACGACGCCGAGTCGGAGCGGGTGATCCAGCAGTTGTTGCGTGAAGCCGGCGCGAAGAACGTCGCGGGCGGCTTGATCGAAGCCGATGCCAAGGGCGTGCAACAAGCGCCGGACATGAACGAGGTGCAGTCGCCGGAAACCTACCTGGGTTCGCAGCGCGCCGAAAACTTCGTCAAGTCCGGCACCCTGGCACTCAACCAGTGGACCCTGCAAGGCCAATGGAACGTCGGCGGCCAGCAAGCCACTCTCGACCAGGCCGGTGGGCGCATCGTCTACCGCTTCCACGCCCGCGACCTGCACCTGGTGCTCGGCCCGGGCGCCGACGGCAAGCCGGTGCGTTTCAAGGTCACGATCGACGGCCAGGCCCCGGGCGGTGCCCATGGCACCGACGTCGCACCGGATGGCAGCGGCACCGTCACCGAACAGCGTTTGTACCAGCTGGTGCGTCAGCCGGGCGCCGTGCAGGACCGCACCTTCACCATTGAATTCCTTGACCGCAACGTGTCGGCGTATGCCTTCACCTTTGGTTAACCCGGAGTGCCTGCCATGAATGTATTCAAATACCTGCCAGTCCTGGCCTTCGCAGCGTTCGTCGGTCAAAGCCCGGCCTTTTCCTTTGGCGCTGCCGCCGACGACGCCGTGGTGATCGCGCCACCCGCCCTGGACCTGCCCGCCGAAGCTGGCAACCTGCAAACCGCTGTGTTCGCCGGCGGCTGTTTCTGGGGCGTTCAAGGGGTGTTCCAGCATGTGCAAGGCGTGAAGAACGCCGTGTCCGGCTACGATGGCGGCGCTGCAAGCACGGCGCAATATGAGTCCGTCAGCGACGGCAACACCGGCCACGCCGAAGCGGTTTCCGTCACCTACGAGCCGAGCAAAATCAGCTTCGGCAAACTGCTGCAGATCTACTTCTCGGTGGCCCACAACCCCACCGAACTCAACCGCCAGGGCCCCGACACCGGCACCCAGTACCGTTCGGCGATCTTTGCGCAGAACGCCGAACAGCAAAACGTCGCCCAGGCCTACATCGCCCAGTTGGACGCCGCCAAGTCTTTCGACAAACCCATCGTCACTAAAATCGAGATGGGCAAGGTGTTCTACCCGGCGGAGTCCTATCATCAGGACTTCCTCACCGAGAACCCGTCCTACCCCTACATCGTGATCAATGATCTTCCGAAGGTGGCGCAGCTCAAGAAACTCTTTCCCGACCAATACCGCGCCGAGCCGGTGCTGGTAAAACACCAGTAACCCCGGTTGTGGATTACACAACCTCCAGGTACGAGCTGTGAATTGCTCGCGCCAACTCGCGCACGGTGTCGATAAACTCGGTGAGACGGCTGTGCAAGCCGTCTTCAAGGATTTCATCAATCCCCGTATACCGCAGCCGCGCCTCGAACTCCGCCGCCAGGCGCTGCGCCGTGCGCCCATAACTACCAGGCAGGTCCGCCAGGATATGGCTCAACTCCTCGATGCACGCATGCAACGAGCGCGGCACATCGCTGCGCAACAGCAGTAATTCGGACACGGAACGGGCGTTCAACGCGTTCGGGTACAGCTGCGTATACGCCTCGAAGGACGACAACGCGCGGAGCAGGGCGCTCCACTGGTAATAACCGCGTGCCGACAAGTCACTGACTTCTTCCGATTCTTCGCCGAACATCTCGTAGCGCGCATCCAGCAAACGCAGGGTGTTGTCGGCACGCTCGACAAAGGTGCCGAGGCGAATGAACCGATAGGCGTCATTGCGCATGATCGTCCCCGAGGTTGCCCCACGAAACAGGTGCGAGCGCTGCTTGACCCAATCACAGAAGTGGCTGATGCCGTGTCGCGCCAGGCCGCCGGCGGCGATGCTGCGCATTTCCAGCCAGGTGGCGTTGAGGTTTTCCCACATGTCGGCGGTGATGCGCCCGCGTACGGCGTGGGCATTGCCACGGGCGGCGCGCAGGCAGTTGTAGATGCTGGCGGGGTTTTCTTCGTCGAGGGCGAAGAAGTGCAGCATGCGCTCGGCATCCAGCTGTCTATGGCGTTCAAGGTAGCTGTCCAGGGTGCCGCTGCTGAGCAACGACATGGCCAGTTCGTCCAGACCGTCGCTGCGCCCGGCTTGTGGCATCAACGACAGCGAGTAACTGACTTCGAGCATGCGCGCCAGGTTTTCGGCACGCTCCAGGTAACGGGACATCCAGTACAGATCTGCGGCGGTTCTACTCAACATACTCAGCCCTCCACCACCCAGGTGTCCTTGGTTCCGCCGCCTTGCGACGAGTTGACGATCAACGAGCCTTCCTTCAATGCCACGCGGGTAAGCCCACCGGGCACCAGGCGGGTTTCCTTGCCCGACAGCACAAAGGGCCGCAGGTCGATATGCCGTGGGGCGATGCCGTTTTCAACGAAGGTGGGGCAGGTGGACAGGCTCAACGTCGGTTGGGCGATGTAGGCGTGGGGACGCGCCTTGATGCGCTGGCGGAAGTCCTCGATCTCGGCGGCGCTGGAAGCCGGCCCGACCAGCATGCCGTAGCCACCGGAACCCTGGGTTTCCTTGACCACCAGTTCCGGCAGGTGAGCCAGTACGTGGGACAGTTCATCGGGCTTGCGGCACTGGAAGGTCGGTACGTTTTGTAGCACCGGTTCTTCGTCCAGGTAGAAACGGATCATTTCCGGCACATAGGGGTAGATCGACTTGTCGTCCGCCACGCCGGTGCCGATGGCATTGGCCAGCACTACGTTGCCGGCGCAATAGGCCGCGACCAGGCCGGGGACGCCGAGCATCGACTCGGGGTTGAAGGCCTTGGGGTCGAGGAAGGCGTCATCGATGCGCCGGTAAATCACGTCGACCGGCTTGGGGCCGTCGGTGGTGCGCATGAACACCTTGAGGTCGTGCACGAACAGGTCGGCGCCTTCCACCAGTTCCACACCCATTTCCCGGGCCAGGAACGCATGTTCGAAGAACGCGCTGTTGAAGCGGCCCGGGGTCAGTACCACCACGTTGGGGTTGTCCAGGCGGCTGGAGCTCTTCAACGTCTTGAGCAGCAGGTTGGGGTAGTGGTCCACCGGCGCGATGCGTTGCTTGGCGAATACTTCGGGAAACAGGCGCATCATCATCTTGCGGTCTTCGAGCATGTAGCTCACGCCGCTGGGGGTGCGCAGGTTGTCCTCGAGCACGTAATAGGTGCCGTCAGCGTCACGCACCAGGTCGACACCCGAGATATGCGAGTAGATGTCGCGGTGCAGGTCCAGGCCGACCATGGCCTTCTGATAGCCCTCGTTGCCCAGCACCTGGTCCGCCGGAATGATCCCGGCCTTGATGATGCGCTGGTCATGGTAGATGTCGGCGAGGAACATGTTCAGCGCATTGACGCGCTGGATACAGCCGCGTTCGATAACGCTCCATTCACTGGCAGGGATGCTGCGCGGGATGATGTCGAAGGGGATCAGGCGCTCGGTGTCTTGTTCGTCGCCGTAGAGGGTGAAGGTGATCCCGGCGCGGTGAAACAGCAAATCGGCTTCGCGGCGACGCTGGGCCAGCAGTTCCGGCGGCGTATTCGCCAGCCAGCGGGAGAAGTCCTGATAGTGCGCACGGCAGGCGCCGTTTGCGTCATTCATTTCATCGAAGAAAGATCGAGCCATTCCAGTACCTTGTCAGTGCCGAGGGACGCTTGGGTGGCACTGCCGTTTCAAAAAACGCATTTTTATGAGCCCGTGGCTAAGGGTGCCACTGGGCCTGGTCCTTACTTTCTTGTGGGGGCGGCTCTGGGTCGGGGGGTAACGAATGCTCCTGTATCCGGGCAGATGAATGGATAAAGCAATGCCTGTGCCGAAACCCTGAATTGCTTGTAGTGAGGGGCGTGTCGTGGCGAGCAAGCCCGCTCACAACAACATGCCCGCTCACCAGAAGGGGGCAGTGCCTGGCAGGCGCCCCGACTTGGTGCATGAACAAACTTGAACTTCACTCGCCGCTGATTCTTCTAACAGGACTTGAACCAGCAGGGAGCACCGTCATGCCCAGAATCATCTCTCCCCATACACCGGAAGCGGCCCTGACCGACCACAGCGAACACAACGCCAAGATCTTCGGTTCGCCCAAGGACCGTCTGGACTTCTACCGGCGCGAGATCCAGTACGAAACCACCATCCTGGCCAACCGCACCGACGCTTATCTCACGGCGCAATCGTTCCTGGTGATCGCCTTTGTTTCCGGCATGGGCAACCTCAACCCGGAGTGGGGCAAGCTGTTTACCCTCGTGGTGCCGGTGTTCCTGGTCTCGCTGGGCATTCTCAGCTCCCTGAATGCCTGGCCAGGCATTCGGGCGGCGTACGAAATCATCGATCACTGGCACTACAAGCAGAGCGAACTGCTGCGCAGCGAGCCGGTGATGGGCATGGCCTATGATGAGTCGCCGCTATTTTCCGAAATGGAGTCGTCCCACAAGGGCTATCGCAAGTCACTGCTGTTCTCCATGCGTGCGCCCTGGCTGTTCATGGTGTTCTGGCTGGTGCTGGGGATATACGCGTTCTATATTCAGGTCGACAACCCGATCCGCTGAGCAATCGGACGGAACTTCGCCGGGTGGCGCAGCGCCTTACCTGTAGGCCCTGCTGATTTCCCTGCGGCCTGTAACGAGGTGACCCATGAGCACAAGCAAAGACCCGCAACTCGATAACCGCAACGACCCGGCCATCGACGGCGGCGAACCGGCTCCCGGTACCGCTGCCGACGCACCGAAAGACCCGGTCCCGGCCAAAGACCCCAAAGCCAGGGAAAACGACTACAGTCCAGACTTCAAGCCCGAGCGCGAGCCCAAGCCTGAAACCGATGCCGATATCGATACCCAGGGCGGTTAGAGGAGACGGTCATGTCCAAAGAACTCGACGACGAACTCAACGACCCGGGCAATGAAGACCCCGGTTCCTTGATGGATGATGCAGAAGTGCCGCTCAACGACCTGGATGACGCGGCAGACGTAGGCAATACAGAGCGTCAGGACTGAGCGTCCGCCTTGGCTCGTCGTTCATACCACACCAGCATCGGCTGGGTACTCAGGCCATGAACGACGATGCTCAAGGCAATGACTGACAAGGTCAGGTTTACCGCCACCGCGCTGCTGGTGCCAATCAAGCCGTGGTTGAGCGCGTAGAACAGGTAGTAAATACTGCCGATCCCGCGAATACCAAACCACCCCATCAGCCCGCGCTGGCGCAGATCAATCAAGCGGCCCCAAGGCATTGCCAGGACGCCCAGCGGGCGGATCACGCAGAACAGCAGTGCCGCCACCGCCAGTGCGCGCCAATCCCAGTGGCTGACCAGCACGATGCCCAGCACCGTTACCAGGAACACCTCCATCGAACGCTCCACCAGGCTGCCGAACGAGAGCATGTCGCCCATCATCACGCCGGCGGCGATCTGGGTGTCTTTCAGTTCGCTGACATCACCTTGCAATGCGTGTTCTGGCTCTACTTCCAGGTGACCCACCACCGGCAGCGCCAAATGCTCCGACGGGGTCTGCGAGTTCCCGGTCGAGCGGAACTCCGCCTGGCGCAAGCCAAGCCCCGCCGCGAACACTGACAGGAAGCCATAGCCGCCCACCGCCTCGGCGACCACATAGGCCAGTGCGATCAGTGCGAGCGTCAGGTAGTCATTGGGCGAGAGCGTGCTGTCACTGTTGCTGATGCGCAACCATAGGGTCACGCGGCCTATGCCACGGCCCATCCAGTAGCCGATCAACAACCCGGCCGGCACCGCCCAGAGCAGATTCTTCAGCACCCAACCGCCCAGCCAGTCACCGTCGAACCCGCCGTGCTGCATGAACAGCAGGGCGAAAATCACAAACGGGAAGGCCGTGCCGTCGTTCAGGCCCGCTTCGCCGGACAGCCCGAAGCGCAGCGCGTCATAGTCCTGGGCATTATTGACCTGCACCAGGCCTGCCAGCACCGGGTCAGTCGGGGCCAGAATCGCCCCGACCAGCAGTGACACACCCCACGACAATGCAAACAGGTAATGCAGCGCCAGGCAGATGCCGAGGATGGTCAACAGCATCACCGGCCCGGCCATGCCGAACGCGATGCGCCAGGTTCGGTGCTTGAGTGGCAGACGCAGCTTCAAGCCGCTGACGAACAGCGAAAACAGCACCGCGACTTCAGTGAGGTGCTCCATCCAGCGCGCAGAGTTTTTGATGTCCAGGTGCAACAGGTCGACGCCCAGCGGGCCGATGCCTACCCCCAGCAACAGGCACACCGCCGAGGTGGTGACCGGCATCCAGCGCAGGTAGGAGGAGGTGAGGGCAAGGGTGAGCAAGACAGTGCCCAGTACGGCCATCCATAGAATAAAAGTCATCGAGCGTGCACCGAGGCCGTGGTCTGTTCAGGTTGGAGGACCGCGGCCGGTGACGGGTTCAATGTGATTGGATCAACTGCGAGCCAATGGTTTTCACGCGGATCATGTCCATCAGCTGGCGCAATCCCGGCTGCGGCTGGCGCCGGCTGGGGTAATACATGCACAACGGCTCGCCCATGCAGGCCCAGTCGGGCATGACCTCCACCAGGCGACCGTCCTTGAGCTCCTGCTGCACGCGGTTGGACAGGCAGTAGGCGATGCCCACCCCTTGCAGCGCCGCATTGACGATGGTCTCGGTGTCGGCCGCGCTGAAGTGGCCGGGCACGTCGATGCGTTGCTGGCGACTGCCGTTGCCCAGTTCCCACTTATAGGTAGTGTTGTCGCCCAGGTACATGCGGATGCAGGCGTGTTGCAGCAGGTCTTTGGGCTCCTGCGGCGTGCCCCGGCGGGCCAGGTAGGCGGGCGACGCGACCACGATCCAGCGCAACTCACCGGTCAAGGGCACGGCGACCATGTCCTGGGGCACGGTGGCACCGTAGCGGATACCGGCGTCGTAGCCCTCGGCGATGATGTCGATCATCTGGTCCTGCACGATCAGGTCCACGCGCAGTTGCGGGTAGGTGGCGCAGAAGTCCCCGAGGATCGGCGCCAGCAGCAATACCGCCGCATCCCGCGGCACGTTCAAGCGCAGCCGGCCAATCGGTGCTTCGCGGTACAACTCCAGGGTGTCGAGGCCGTCCTTGATGGTGGCGAAGCCCTGGTTGAGTTTTTCTGCCAGCAGCGAGCCGGCATCGGTGGGTTCGACGGCACGGCTGGTGCGGTACAGCAGTTTGACCCCCAGTCGGGTTTCCAGGTTGCGCATGGTGTGGCTCAGGGCCGAGGTGGTCACACCCAATTCGTGGGCAGCATGGCGAAAGCTGCGACGGCGGATGATCGCCATGAACACGTTGAGATCGGCCAGTTCGGAACGGTTGAAAGCAGCCATTTTCAAGTCTCTTATGCAGGAGTTCGGCTGGGTGCGGCGTTGAGCCCGATTCAACCGTGGATGACTTAGGGTAATTGTTTTTCCAGGCATTATTGCAAGCCACTGGATTTTTTCATGCGCGTCGAGACCATCCGAATTAGCCTCGCGCCTCCTGCGGAATCGCCATAGCGACCTCTTTGGACGATAAACGACACCGGGTCAGACATGCCCATTGAACGAGTGTTCAGCTTGAACTATGTTGACCGCATCCGCCCGTTTGCAACAGAACGGGTTAGCGCTGTTTCTTCTTGAACGAGAGGCTCTGGCATGCGGTTTTCCCCCTTCGTCGAACGAATTGCAGGGCAGGGCGTAGCCGCCTGGGACATCCACCACGCGGCGTTTCACGCCGCCAGCCAGGGCGAAGACATCATCATTCTCAGCGTCGGTGACCCGGATTTCGCCACGCCGTCCTTTATTACCGATGCTGCCGTCAGCGCCTTGCGCGAAGGCGACACCCACTACACCGAAATCCCTGGCCGCCCGGCACTGCGCGAAGCGATTGCAGCACGCTACAGCCAGACGCTGGCACGCCCGCTGGACGGCGCAAATGTGATCACGGTGGCCGGCGCGCAGAACGCCTTGTTCGTCACGTCGCTGTGCCTGTTGCAGGCCGGTGACGAGGTGCTGGTGCTCGACCCGATGTACGTCACCTACGAAGCCACGCTCAAGGCCAGCGGCGCCACACTGGTACGCGTGCCGTGTTCCCCTGAGTCGGGCTTTCGCGTCGATCCGGCGCTGCTCGCCGCCGCGATCACCCCGCGGACACGGGCGATTTTCTTCTCCAACCCGAACAACCCCACCGGCGTGGTCCTTGACGCACAGGAGTTGCAGGCCATCGCTGAACTGGCCATCGCCCATGACCTGTGGGTCGTGGTGGATGAGGTCTACGAAAGCCTGGTGTTCGACGGCGAGTACCACAGCCTCGCCGCGCTGCCGGGCATGGCCGAGCGCTGCGTGGTGATTGGCAGCCTGTCCAAGTCCCACGCGATGACCGGTTGGCGCATCGGCTGGCTCATCGCCACGCCCGAACTGATCGCCCATGCCGAAACCCTGGTGCTCAGCATGCTGTACGGCTTGCCCGGCTTTGTGATGGAGGCCGCCACCGCCGCCGTGCTGGCCCATGATGAAGTGACCCGGGGCATGCGCGAGATCTACCGGCGCCGCCGCGACCTGGTAGTGGCCGGGCTGAGTGCCTGCCCCGGAATCCAGGTACAGGTGCCGCAAGCGGGGATGTTCGTGCTGGTGGACGTGCGCGGCACCGGCTTGGGCTCCCTGGATTTTGCCTGGCGTCTATTTCGCGAAGCCGGGGTATCGGTGCTGGACGCGGCGGCCTTCGGCGAGCCCGCGCAGGGTTTTGTGCGGTTGTCGTTCACCCTCAGTGAAGAGCGCCTGGCACAGGCCTGCCAACGTATCGCGCAGTTTGTCGCCAAGCTGGCCGGTGAGCCACGTATCGCCGCCACGTCCAGGGTTGAAGTGGCGCAACCCGTCGCAGCCAAGAAGATGATCGAGGTCATCGACCTGCACAAGCGCTTCGGCAATATCGAAGTGCTCAAGGGCATTTCCCTCACGGCCCACGAAGGCGAGGTGATCTCGCTGATCGGCGCCAGCGGCTCGGGCAAAAGCACCTTGCTGCGCTGTATCAACATGCTCGAAGTGCCGGACCAGGGCAGCATTCATGTGGACGGCGAGAGCATCAAGCTCAACTACGGCCGCCCCGGCGCGCCCCTGGTCGCGGATGCCAGGCAGTTGGTACGGATTCGCTCGACCCTGGGCATGGTGTTCCAGAACTTCAACCTGTGGCCCCATCGCACGGTGCTCGAAAACCTCATCGAAGCCCCCACCCAGGTGTTGCGCGAAAGCCGCGCCGAGGCCATCGAACGCGCAGAAAGCCTGCTCGACCGCGTCGGCCTGGCCGCCAAGCGCAACGAATACCCGGCCTTCCTTTCCGGTGGCCAGCAACAGCGCGTAGCGATTGCCCGGGCGCTGGCCATGCGGCCCAAAGTCATGCTGTTCGACGAACCCACTTCGGCCCTCGACCCGGAGTTGGTGGGCGAAGTGCTGCGGGTGATCCGTTCCCTGGCTGAAGAGGGGCGCACCATGATCCTGGTCACCCATGAAATGGCATTCGCTCGGGATGTGTCGTCGAAAGTGGCGTTCCTGCACCAAGGCATGATCGAAGAAACCGGCTCGCCGGACGCGGTGTTTATCGACCCACGCAGTGAACGTTGCCGACAGTTCGTCAACGCGCATCAAACTCGCTAACTCCAGAAAAAGACGGGGAAAAATCATGAAATCCAAGCATATGGCAACGTGGTTGGGCAGTGCAGTGCTGATGCTGGCCGCAGGTTTCTCCTGGGCGGCCGACAAACCCATCGTGTTTGCGGTGGCGGCCGAACCCTACCCGCCGTTTACCGTGAAGGGCGGTAACGGCCAGTGGTCCGGGTTCGAGGTGGACCTGATCCACAAGCTCTGTGAAGGCATGAAAGCCGAATGCCAGATCAAGGAAGTGGCGTGGGACGGCATTATTCCCTCGCTGCTGGCGAAGAAGATCGACGTGATTTTCTCGTCGATGTCGGTGACCGACGAGCGCGAAAAACAGATCGCGTTCAGCCGCGCCTACTACGATTCCCTGCTGGGCGTTGCGGGGCCGAAAGGCAGCGAAGTCGAGATCTCCCCGGCGGGCCTCAAGGGCAAGTTGATCGGCGTGCAGATCTCCACGGTCAGCGCCAATTACCTGAAGAAGTATTACGAAAACATCGCCGACCTCAAGTACTACGACACCCAGGAATCGGCCAACGCCGACCTGATTGCCGGGCGTATAGACTACATGATGGCCGACGACACCGCCATCGCCATGATGGTCAAGACCCCGGAAGCCAGCGGCCTGGCGCACATCGCCAGCGTGCCCTACGACCCGATCATCGGCCGTGGCGTCGGCGCTGGCCTGCGCAAGGAAGACACCGCGCTAAAGGCCCGGCTGGACAAGGCTATTGGCGAATTGTTGGTGAGCAAGGACTACGACGACCTGTCGCAGCACTATTTCGGCCTGTCGGTCAGCCCGTGCAAGCGCACCGATACCCCGGCGTTCGTGAGCAAGACCTGTGACAGCCCGTACCCGCAAATCGCCCAGAAGACCGAATAACCATGTTCGATCTTCTCTGCTTCGGCGAACAAGGGTGGGGCCATGCGTTGCTCAAGGGGTTATGGATGACCCTGCAGATCTCCGCCGGGTCGTTTGCGGTGGGCTTGCTGATCGGCCTGGTGGTGGCCTGCGCCAAGCTCAGCGCGCCGCGCCCGATCGCGCTGCTGATGCGCGGCTACACCACGGTGTTCCGCGCGGTGCCGGAACTGCTGCTGATTCTGCTGCTGTATTACGCCGGCTCCATGGGCCTCAACGCGCTGATGCTGTGGCTGGGCTTCGCCCAAGTGAATATCAGCGGCCCGCTGGTGGCGATCCTGGTGCTGGGCCTGGTGCAGGGCGCCTACGCCTCGGAGATTTTTCGCGCGGCGATTTTGGCGATCCCTCACGGGCAGATCGAAGCGGCGCGGGCTTTTGGCCTGAGCGGGCTGGGGCTGTTCCGGCGGGTGACGCTGCCGATCATGGCACCGTTCGCCCTGGCCGGCATGTCCAACCTGTGGATCAACCTGATCAAGGACAGCGCCTTGATCAGCGTGGTTGGCACCAACGAGCTGCTGTACACCGCCAAGCAGGCGGCGGGGTCGACCCGCCAATACCTGCTGTTCTACCTCACGGCCGCCGCCTTGTATTACCTGGTGACGCTGGCTTCCAACTATCTGTCCGGGCGCCTGGAGCGCCGTATCCGTCGCTGGATGCCGGTTGTCGAGTGAGGCACACATGCCTGAGTGGATAAGCTACTACGCCGCGCTCATCGCCAAGGGATTGCAGACCACCTTGTCGCTGCTGGTGATTTCGGCGGTACTCGGTTTTGCCCTGGCGGTCCTGGTGGCGCTGGCACGGTTGTCGCGGCGCAAGTGGCTGGCGCGCAGTGCACTGGCCTACACCAGCGTGCTGCGCGGTACGCCGCTGCTGATCCAGATCTACATTTTCTACTATGGCCTGGGCAGCCTGTTCGCCCAGTTCCCGATGATCCGTGGCAGCTTACTCTGGCCGTATCTGCGCGATGGCTACTGGTACATCGTGTTCGCCCTGGTGTTGTCGGTCGGCGCCTATGTCGGCGAGGTGATTCGCGGTGGCCTGCTGGCGGTGCCCAAAGGCGAGATGGAAGCGGCCTCGGCATTCGGCATGACACCGCGTCAGGCCTTGCTGCGCGTGCGCTTGCCACGGGCGATGCGCCTGTTGCTGCCGACCCTGGCCGGGGAGACGGTGATGCTGCTCAAATCCACCGCGCTGGCGTCGACCATTGCCGTGGTCGACCTGCTCGGCGCCGCCAACGTGGTGCGCGCGCAGACCTTGCAGATCTACCAGCCGCTGCTGCTGGTGGCGGGCGTCTACCTGTGCCTGACCTTCCTCATCGAAGGCGTCTACGCCATCGCCGAACGGCGCGGTACGCCGCTGCGCAGGTCGGCCGGATAAACCGTTGTCACAGGCTGTGGTCGGCGCCGAATGCGCCCTGACGCAAGCCTTGTACCCAGCAGCGGCAGATATGCAGCCCGTTGGCGGGGCTGAAGGTGCCGGGGTTGAGGCAGCCCTCGAGCCAGAGTCCGTCGAGCATCGCCGACAGGCCGATGGCGGCCAGGTGGCTATCGTGGATCAGCAGGTTTTCGCTGCGGGCCAGGTCGTCCAGCAGGCGTCGGATCAACCCCAGGTAGGTGTGGTAACTGTTTTCGTGGGACTGGTTAACGTGGGGTGAGTGGCGGATCAGGCTCCAGAACACCACCCACACGCCGAGCAGGTCGGGGTCCATGACCCGTGGCGAGAACGAGGCGCTGAGAAACGCGTCCAGCCGTGCGGCGGCGCCGTCAGCCAACTCGACCTGTTCCCACAGCGCAGTGGTCAGTTCGTCGGCGAGCTTGTGGTAGGTCTCGGCGATCAACGCGTCGATGCTGCCAAAATGGTGGTTGAGCAAGCCCACCGATACACCGGCTTCGGAGGCGATACGGCGCACGGAAATCCCCGCGTGCCCGTCGCGGGCCAGGCAGGTGAGGGCGGCGGCGATCAGCAGGTCGCGGCGCTCGTCGGGGTCGGCACGGCGCAGTTTGGGAGGGTCGACGGTCATGGGCAGGCCTTTGATGGAAACACCACAGCGCTCAGGTTAGTTGAACGTCTGTTCACTCTCTAGCGATTAATTGATGAGAAGAGGGCAAGGCATGGCAAACGACCTTTCGTGGCAGGTCACCGGCGACGCCGGCAACCCGCTGCACATCGGCGCCTGGCGCTTCGAAGGCGACGGCAGCGGGCCAAGGGTGCACCTGCAGGCGGGGGTGCACGCGGATGAAATCGCCGGCATGCTGGTACTGCATCAGCTGTTGCCGCGCTTACAGGCGTGTCAGGACCAAGGCCGCCTCAAGGGCTGCGTCACCGTGGTGCCCCAGGCCAACCCGTTCGGCATCGGCCAGTTCCGCCAGGGGCGTTTGCTGGGGCGCTTTCATGAAGCGACCGGGCAGAACTTCAACCGTGCCTTCGATCATTCCCTGGCCATGGCGCGCCCGGCGAGTAACCTGGCGCAGTGGCAAAAGCGCCTGGTGCAACTGGCCGCCGAGGCCGACCTGGTGCTGGACTTGCACACCGATGACGAGGCGCTGCCGTACCTCTACATCCACCGCGGCTTCTGGCCCGGCCAGGGCCTGGCGTTGGCGGCGGCCTTGCGCGTGGACCTGGTGATCGTCTGGGATGAGGGCGGTGATGGCTCCTTTGAAGAGACCATCATCAACCATGCATCGCCGCAACTGGCCGCGACCGTTGAGCTGCGCGGGCAGGCGGACGTCAGCGATGCGCTGGCGCAACAGGATGCCGACGGCCTGTGGGCGTGGTTGTGCATCAATGGCGTGGTCGACGAAGTAGCCGCCATTACCGAGTGGCCGGGCGACGTGGTCGACATGGGCTGCATGGAAACCATCCTGGCACCTTGCGCCGGCGTGCTGGTGTTCGAGAAAGCCCTGGGGGATTACGTGGAGGAAGGCCAGCGTTTTGCACGCATCATCGGCCGCCCCGGTGACCCGTCTTCCGAAGTGATCCTGCACGCCGCCCAGGCCGGCCGCATGGTCACCGGCCACCGCGAACGCCTGGTGGCACAGGGGGCGGTAGTCGCCAAGTTCACCGGGACGCGTCTATCCGCCAGCTACAGCGGCGGCGTGCTGGACCCGTAGCGGCGTCTGTGTGGGAGGGGGCTTGCCCCCGATTGCGGTGGATCAGCTGTAGATGTGTTGACTGGCCTGGTGCTATCGGGGGCAAGCCCCCTCCCACATTTTTAGCGCAGTGTGTCATTGCTCGCAGTGTGATCCCAACCGCTTCAACCGCCACATCGCACTGTCCAGGTGCGGGCTGGCACAGATATGCATCACCTACCGGGGCTTGATCGAGTGCCTGCGTGAGGAAATCTCACGGACTCTCTAAGCGCTCCAGCAACAGCCGCTCCAGGGTCTCCACCGGCAGCGGCCGGCTGAACAGATAACCCTGGATCTGATCACAGCCGGCCTCCTTCAAGAACGCCAGTTGCGCCTGGGTTTCCACGCCTTCGGCTACTACCCGCAGGCTGAGGCTGTGGGCCAGTTCGATGATGGTACGGGTGATCGCCGCGTCCTGCGGGTTGCTGGTTACCTCGCGGATGAACGCGATGTCGATCTTCAGCGTGTCGATGGGAAACCGCCGCAGGTACGCCAGGCTCGAATAGCCGGTGCCGAAGTCGTCGATGGAAATCTTCACTCCCATGGCGTGCAGCCGCTGCAGGCTGGCGATGGTGTGCTGGGTGTTTTCCATCAACGAACCTTCGGTCAGTTCCACTTCCAGCCAATGGGGTTCGACTCCGGTGCGGGCCAGGGTGCGTGCGATATCGGCGATCAGGTCGCCTTCGATCAATTGATGGCCGGAGACGTTCACCGACACCTCCACCGGGCCAATCGCGCCGCGTTGCCACTTTGCGATCTGCTGGCAGACCTGCTCGATCACCCAGCGCCCCACGGGGACGATCAAGCCCAGGCTTTCCAGGATCGGTATAAATACCGCTGGCGACACCGCGCCGTATTCCGGCCTTTCCCAACGCAGCAGCGCTTCGAGGGCGCAGATGCGACCGCTCGGCACCTCGACCTTGGGTTGGTAATGCACCGTGAAGTCATTACGCGCTACCGCTTGGCGCAAGTCGTTTTCCAGGGACTGGTGCGCCAGGTCATGCACGCTCATGCCGATCTGGCGTTGCGTCAGCTCACGGGAGTGGCTGGCCAGGTCGCCGCGTTCCTTGAGCCGCAGCAGGTTGCGCACCCGCAACCATAGCTCGACACGTTCCACCGGCTTGCTGATGAATTCCTCGGCGCCGGTTTCAAGCCCGCTGACACGGGCGCTCGGTTCACTGAGGGCCGACAGCATGATGATCGGAATACCCGCCGTGGTTTCATCGCCCTTCAATTGGCTGGCGACTTCATAGCCGTCCATGCCCGGCATCATGATGTCCAGCAGGATCAGGTCCGGCGGCTGCCGGGCCACCAACTGCAAGGCTTCTTCGCCGCTGCTCGCGCTCAGGGTCTGGTAGCCCTCATGTTGCAGCAGGGTTTCCAGGAGTTTGCGCACCTGGGGTTCATCATCAACGATCAACAACGTTGCGGGTTGGCTGGCCATGGAGAGGACTCATGTGAGAGGGCGGATGTGCTGTTGCAGCAAGGTGTCGATCACCTGGTACAGCTCTTTGTAACGCAGCGGCTTGATGATGTAGGCATCGCACCCCGCGAGTCGGGTCTTTTCGCGGTCTTCTTTCATCGCCATTGCCGTCAGGGCGATCACCGGGATGTGAGCGGTGAGCGGGTCGCGCTTGAGCAGGGCGGTGGCGGCCAGCCCGTCCATGCCGGGCAACTGGATGTCCATCAGGATCAGCGCCGGTTGCTGTTCGCGGGCCAGGGTCAGGCCGGTTTCGGCATCCGCGGCCCACAGCACCGTGTGACCGGCATTGACGAGTAACAGGCGCGCCAGGCGCATGTTGGCTTCGTTGTCTTCAACGATCAGGATGTGGGGCATGCAGCCTCCGGGGCGCGGTGCAGCGGCAGCCAGGCGACGAACCGCGCCCCGCAGCCTTCACGGCTGGCCACGGCGACACTGCCGCCATGCAGGTCGGTCAACCGCTTGACCATCGCCAGCCCCAGGCCAGTGCCTTCGAATTTGCGTGCCAGGCTGCTGTCGATCTGGCTGAACGCCTTGAACAACTTGTCCATGTCCGCCTCGGCGATCCCGATGCCAGTGTCGCTGACGCTGAGTTCGAGGAACGGCTGATGAGCGCCGTCGGGCAAGGCAAAGCGGTACACCGGCCAGTCGCCGGGAATGTGCCCGACCTGTGCGCGGGGCACCTGGCGCACTGTCAAGGTCACTGAGCTGCCGTGTGCGCTGAACTTTACGGCGTTGGCCAGCAGGTTGTAGACGATCTGTTTGGTCTTGCGCAGGTCCAGCTGCAAAAGGCCAAGGTCTTCGGGACACTCCAGCTTCAATTGGATGCGTTGCAGCGCCGCCTTTTCCCGCACGATGAGCAGGCTGTTGGCCAACAGCCCCGCCAGTTCTGCGTTTTCCAGTTCCAGCTCCATCATCCCGGCCTCGACCTTGGACAGGTCGAGAATGTCGTTGATCAACGACAACAAGTGCTGGCCGCTGGTGAAAATGTCGCCGATGTATTCGCGCTGGGTCTCGCTCATGTCGCCGACCAGGCCATCCTTGAGCGCCTCGGAAAAGCCGATGACCGCGTTCAGTGGCGTGCGCAGTTCATGGGACATGGTGGCGAGGAATTCGGACTTCATGTGACTGGCGTGTTCCAGCTCCAGGTTCTTTTCTTCCAGCGCCCGCTCGAAGCCTTTGCGCTCGGCTTCTTCCTGCTTGCGCGCGGTGTTGTCGGTGCCGATCAGCAAGTAGCCGATGATGGTGTCATGTCGGTTGCGCAGGGCGGTGACCGAGACCATGGCCGACAGACGACTGCCGTCCTTGCGGATGTAGGTCAGCTCGTAGATGTCTTCGATACCCCGCGAGGCCTTGAATACCAGCGCTTCGAAGCCCGGCGTGATCGGCGTATCCAGTTCCAGGCTGAGGGCGGCGGCGCGGGTGATCAGCTCGATCGGGTCGGAAATATCGGCCGGCGTGATGCGGTTGACCACATCGGCGGCGGCATAACCGAGCATGCGTTCGGCGCCGACGTTGAAGATCTGGATCACGCCTTTCTCGTCGGTGGCGATGCTGGAAAAGTACGCGCTGTTGAAGATTGCGTCTTGCAGGGCGCCGGTCTTGAGCAGGGTTTTCTGCCGCTTGAACTCGACGATCTTTTCAGCCCGCGATTGCGGTTGTTCGGGTAACGGTGTGTCCATCGCTTTGGCGTTCCGTGACGTTCAGGCCCGCCATCGTCAAGCGGCGATGGCGCAGAGCATGCTCACAGAAGATCGCTGGGGGGCGACGAGGAGGAGATGAGGTCCTTGGACAATAGCAGAGATTATGGCGTTTTGATGGCGGGCTACGGGCTATCTCGCTTCAAATGGATACCCTCGGGTGAAATTGGGTACTTTTCGGATTAATGGCTGATGAAACGTTTCATCTGTCGATAAATGATCGACGCAAGCGCTTGCGTAAGGAAATGTTTCTACATTAGAGTCGGCCCACTGACGACAAAAATAATAAAACCAGGAGCTCATCCATGAGCCTTGAACCCTTGCTCGAGATGCAGGGCATCAGCAAAACCTTCAACGGTTTGCGCGTGCTCAAGAATGTCGGCCTGAAGGTCTACCCCGGCGAAATCCACGCCTTGATGGGGGAGAACGGCGCCGGCAAATCGACGCTGATGAAGATCCTTTCCGGCGCCTACCAAGCCGACCCCGGCGGTGAAATCCGCATCGCCGGCCAGCCCATCCCCACGTTCGACCCCGCCACCGCCAAAGCCCTCGGCATCGCCGTGATCTACCAGGAACTGAGCCTTTGCCCCAACCTGAGCGTGGCCGAGAACATCTACCTGGGCCGTGAACTGCGACGCGGCTGGACCATCGACCGCAAAGGCATGCAGGCCGGTTGCATCGAAGTGCTGCAACGTCTGGGCGCGGAGTTCACTCCAGCCACGCAGGTCAGCAGCCTGTCGATTGCCGAGCGCCAATTGGTGGAAATCGCCCGCGCCTTGCACGCCCACGCCAAGATCCTGGTGATGGACGAACCGACTACGCCGCTGTCATCCCGGGAGACCGACCGCCTGTTCGCGCTGATCAAACAGCTGCGCAACCAGGGCCTGGCGATCATCTATATCAGCCACCGCATGGCGGAGATCTACGAGCTGTCGGACCGCGTCTCGGTGCTGCGCGACGGCCAGTACATCGGCGAACTGACCCGCGAGGCGCTGTCGGCCGAAGTGCTGGTGAAGATGATGGTGGGTCGCGACTTGTCAGGGTTCTACAAGAAGGAGCACGCCGCCTATAACCCCGGCAACGTGGTGATGCGCGTGCGCGACATGGCCGATGGCAAGCGCGTGCGTCAGTGCAGTTTCGACCTGCACGCCGGTGAAGTGCTGGGCATCGCCGGGCTGGTCGGGGCAGGGCGCACCGAACTGGCGCGCCTGATCTTCGGCGCCGACCCACGCACCTCGGGCACCCTGGAAGTGGTCGGCAAGACCGTCACCCAGTTGCGCACCCCGGCGGATGCGATCCGTGCCGGTGTCGTCTACCTCACCGAAGACCGCAAGGCCCAGGGCCTGTTCCTGGACATGAGCGTGGCGGACAACATCAATGTCTGCGCCTGCGTGCCGGATGCCCATGCCGGCGGGGTGCTCGATCGCGCCCATGCCGCGCAGCGCGCCACCGAGGCAATCAAGTCGCTGTCGATTCGCGTGGCGTCGGGCAAGGTCAATGTCGGTGCGTTGTCCGGTGGCAACCAACAGAAGGTGCTGCTGGCGCGGCTGCTGGAGGTCAAGCCGCACGTGCTGATCCTCGATGAGCCCACCCGTGGCGTCGACATCGGCTCCAAGTCCGAGATCTACCGCATCATCAACCAATTGGCCCAGGCCGGCGTCGGCATCGTGGTGATCTCCAGCGAGCTGCCGGAAATCATCGGCACCTGCGACCGCGTGCTGATCATGCGCGAAGGCCGGTTGGTCGCAGAAGTCGGCGGCGCCTCCGGCGACGCTATTTCCCAGGAACGTATTATTGACCTCGCCACCGGTGGCGATCAGGTGGTGGCCCATGGCTGAATTGAATATTGCAACAACCGGCAAGGCAGAGCGCGCCCGCGAGCTGATGCGCAGGGTCGGCATGTTGCCGGTACTGATCCTGCTGCTGGTGGGCTTTGCCCTGGCCAGCGAGAACTTCCTGACGGTACAGAACCTGTCGATCATCACCCAGCAGGCGTCGGTGAACGTGGTGCTGGCGGCGGGCATGACCTTTGTGATCCTCACGGCGGGCATCGACCTGTCGGTGGGCGCGATCCTCGCCGCATCGGCGGTGGTGGCGTTGCAGGCGTCGATGTCGCCGCAATTCGGCATGTTCGGGATTGCCGCCGGTATCGGCTTCGGGTTGTTGCTGGGCCTGGTCAATGGCGGCTTGATCGCCTTTATGCGCCTGCCGCCGTTTATCGTCACCCTCGGTGCGCTCACGGCCATGCGCGGCCTGGCCCGGCTATTGGCGGACGACAAGACCGTGTTCAACCCGGACCTGCCGTTTGCCTTTATCGGCAACGACTCGATCCTCGGGGTGCCGTGGCTGGTGGTAATCGCCGTGGCAGTGGTGACGTTGTCGTGGTTCATCCTGCGCCGCACCGTGATGGGCGTGCAGATCTACTCGGTGGGCGGCAACCCGGAAGCGGCGCGGCTGTCGGGGATCAAGGTGTGGAAGGTGCTGCTGTTCGTCTACGCCATGTCCGGCGCGTTGGCCGGGCTGGGCGCGGTGATGAGCGCGTCGCGCCTGTTCGCTGCCAATGGCCTGCAACTGGGGCAATCCTACGAGCTGGATGCGATTGCCGCGGTGATCCTCGGCGGCACCAGCTTTACCGGCGGTGTCGGCACCATCGGCGGCACGCTGATCGGCGCGCTGATCATCGCGGTACTCACCAACGGCCTGGTGCTGCTGGGCGTCTCGGACATCTGGCAGTACATCATCAAAGGCATCGTGATCATCGGCGCGGTGGCGCTGGATCGTTATCGCCAGTCCGGCGCACGGACCTGAACTCACTCCAACAACAATCACAAGAGAGACCCCTATGAACCTCAAACGTATCTTTCCGGTCATTGCCTTGGCTGCCCTGATGTCCCAGGCCGTCGAAGCCCGTGAGTTGAAGGCCCTCGGCATCAGCATGGGCTCGCTGGGCAACCCGTATTTCGTGACCCTGGCCGATGGCGCAACCGCCCGGGCCAAGGAGCTGAACCCCAACGTCAAGGTCACCTCGGTGTCGGCCGACTATGACCTGAGCAAGCAGTTCTCGCAGATCGACAACTTCATCTCGTCCAAGGTCGATCTGATCCTGATCAACGCCGTCGACCCGTCCGCCATGGCCTCGGCGATCAAGAAAGCCCGCGATGCCGGCATCGTTGTGGTGGCCGTGGATGTGGACGCGAAAGGGGTGAACGCCACGGTGCAGACCGACAACGTCGAAGCCGGCAAGCTGGCCTGCCAGTACCTGGTGGACAAGCTCTCCGGCAAGGGCAATGTGATCATCCAGAACGGTCCGCAGGTCACCGCCGTGACCGATCGCGTCAAGGGTTGCAAGGCCGCACTGGCCGCCGCGCCGCAGATCAAGGTGCTGTCCGATGACCAGGACGGCAAAGGCTCCCGCGAAGGCGGCCTGAACGTGATGCAGGGTTATCTCACGCGCTTCCCGAAAATCGACGGTCTGTTCGCGATCAACGACCCGCAAGCCATCGGCAGCGACCTGGCGGCCAAACAGCTCAAGCGCAGCGGCATCATTATTACCTCGGTGGACGGTGCGCCGGATATCGAGAACGCGCTGAAAACCGACACACAGATTCAGGCGTCGGCCAGCCAGGACCCTTGGGCCATGGCGCAGACCGCCGTCAACGTGGGCAACGATATTCTCAATGACAAAGCCCCGGCCGAAGCGGTTACCCTGCTCACGCCAAAACTGATCACCCGCGACAACGTCGCTACGTACAGCGGTTGGTCGAGCAAACATTGATCCCTTGAGAGGAACAGCGTCGTGGTCACCATGGATGACGTGGCAAGCAGGGCGGGGGTGTCGACGTCGACGGTGTCCCATGTGTTGAACGGTACCCGCAAGGTCAGTCCGGCAACGGTGCACGCGGTACAGCAAGCGATCCAGGCGCTGGGTTACATCCCCAACACCCTGGCGCGTTCGCTGGCACGGTCGAGCACCAGCACGATTGGCGTGGCGATCTCTGCGCTGTCCAACCATTATTTCAGCGAAACCGTGCACGCGATTGAAACCGAGTGCGCCAGGCACGGCTACATGATGCTGTTTGTCGATACCCACGACGACCCGGAACACGAGCTGCGGGTCGTCACGGCATTGCACCATCGGCGGGTGGACGGCATTGTGCTGGCGCCCTCGAACGGCTCCAAGGCCCTGGAGTATCTGCGGGCCAACGAAATCCCGGCGGTATTGGTGGACCGCATGATGAGCGAACAATTCGACCAGGTCGGGGTGGAGAACACGCAGTCCACCCAGGCCTTGGTTACCCACTTGATCAAACACGGGCACCGGCGCATCGGCTTTATCGCCGGGCGTGAGGGGTTCAGCACCACCGATGAGCGGGTTGCCGGGTACCGCGCGGCACTGCAAGGCGCGGGGCTGGCGTTCGATCCGCACTTGTTGGTCAATGGCGGCTCCAACACCGAGCCAGCGCGTCAGGCGACGGTGCAGTTGCTGGGCCTGGCGCAGCCACCCACGGCGATCATGGCCGGCAACAACCTGATGACCCTTGGCGCCATGCAGGCCCTGCGTGATGCGCAGATCGACGTACCGGCGCAGATGGCCCTGGTGGGTTTTGATGATTTCGATTGGGCGGATTTCTTCGTGCCGCGCCTGACCCTGATCGCGCAGCCGGTCCAGGCACTGGGCACGCAGGCAGTGAACCTGTTGTTGCAGCGCATGGCGTCGCCCGACGCCCCCACTCACAGCGTGCGCCTGGCGCCGACCCTGCAACGGCGTAATTCATGTGGCTGTAATGGATTGGAATGACCCCCTTATGAGCAGTCCCGTTTCCCTCGGCATCGACCTCGGCACCTCGGAACTCAAGGCCATCCTCATGGACCTCGACGGTACGGTGCTGGCCCATGCTGGCGTGCGCTTGAGTGTGTCGCGGCGCCATAGCGGCTGGTCCGAGCAGGCGCCGGAAGATTGGTGGCAGGCGTGTTTGCAGGCGCTTGCCGAATTGCGCGAGCATCCCGGATTTGCCCGCGTGGCCTGTATCGGCCTATCCGGGCAGATGCATGGCGCGGTGCTGCTGGGCACGGACAACCGTGTGTTGTACCCGGCGATCCTGTGGGACGACTCCCGTGCCGTCGCCGAGGCCGATGAGTTGGGCCCGGTGTTTGCCGACATCACCGGCAGCCTGCCCATGGCCGGGCTGACGGCGCCGAAACTGCTGTGGCTGCAACGCCATGAGCCCGAGGTGTTCAAGGCCATTGATTGTGTGCTGTCGCCCAAGGATTACCTGCGCTTGCGTCTGAGTGGCGAGCGCATCAGCGAGATGTCCGATGCAGCGGGGACGTTGTGGCTGGATGTGGCGCGGCGTGAGTGGTTCGCGCCGATGCTGCGGGCGACGGGCCTGTCGCCGGAGCAGATGCCAAGACTGGTCGAGGGCGGTGCCGCAAGTGCTGTGTTGACGGCGCAGGAGCTGGGCTTGTCTTCCTCAGTGGTGATTGCCGGCGGAGGTGGTGACAACCCGGTAGCGGCCGTGGGGATCGGGGCGATCAGTGCCGGTGATGGCTTCATCACCCTCGGCACCAGCGCTGCCATTGTCGCGATTACCGATCACGCAGCCGGTAATCCCGCGAGTGCCGTGCACAGCTTCTGCCATGCGCTGCCTGATCGCTGGTACACCATGGGCGCCATGCTGGCCGGCGCCAGTTGCCTGCGTTGGGTCACGCGTCTCACGGGAACCGCGGATGAGCAAACCTTGCTGGACCAGGTGCAGGCGCAACTGCCGATCGAACAGGCAGTACCGCTCGGTACGCCGTTGTTCCTGCCGTACCTGGCCGGTGAACGCACCCCGCATAACGACCCGCTGCTGCGCGGTGGCTTCATGGGCCTGGGCCATGACTGCACGCCGGCGATGCTCGGTTATGCGGTGATGGAAGGCGTGGGGTTCGGGCTGCTGGATGCGTTGCGCGCGGTGCAATCAGCGGGGGCTGACGTGGGCGCCTGCGCGTTGGTGGGTGGTGGTGCGCGCAGTGAGTACTGGGCGCAGTTGCTGGCCAACATCCTGCAACGGGACATCTTCACCCTGCACGGCAGCGAATTGAGCGCGTGTATCGGTGCGGCGAAGCTGGGGTTTGTGGCGATAGGGCAAGGCGCGCAATTGCTCGCGGCGGGGATGCGGGTCAAGGCCCGGTACAGGCCAGACCTTACGCCGCAGCCCGTATTGGAGGCGCGATATCGCAAGTTTCAAGGTTTGCTGAGCGCGGCCAAGGCCCTTCACGAGTAGCCTTCTGTAGTGAGCTGGCTTATCTGGGTGGCCTGTTTTGGTGAACGGCCTGTTGTGGCGAGCGGGCCTGCCCCGCGTTGGGCTGCGAAGCAGCCCCAAACCCAGGCGCCATGGTTTTCCTGTAGAAACGCGGTGATGCTAAAAGGGGCCGCTTCGCGTCCCAACGCGGGGCAAGCCCGCTCGCCACAACAAGCCCGCTCGCCACATCAGGACCCACAACAAGCTACTGCCGCTAGTCGCCCAAGGGCGGCAGACGCCGTTTCACCGGGGTTTTCTTGACAATGGCCGTGTTGGTTTCAGCGTAGGCGTTGAGCCGGTCAAGCAGGCTATCCAGGTGATCCATGGTGCGCACATGCAGGCGTGCGATGAAGCAATCCTCCCCAGTCACCTTGTCACACTCGGTAAACTCGGGGATCGCCTGGATCTGTCGCTCCACCTCATGCAATTTGCCGGGCAAGGGGCGGATGCGCACGATGGCCTGCAGCAGGTAGCCGAAGTGCCTGGGGTCGATGTCGACGGTGTAGTGGGTCAGCACGCCGCGCTCTTCGAGACGCCGCAGGCGTTCGCCGACGCTCGGCGAAGACAGCCCGGTAATCCCGGCCAGGGCCTTGAGGGACAGACGCGAGTCGTCCATCAAAGCGGCGATCAGTTGCTGGTCGATGGTGTCAATCATGGTGTCCACCTAATAAGTAAAGGCAACTCAAGGCTTTTGCCTTTTTTAGTCGCTGGAGCCGGTCTCGATCAGATTGCCATAATTGGGCCTCACTTGAGGAGCTTCAATCATGGATACATCCATCCGTCGCGGGTCGTGGGAAATGGTTGCCGCCATGCTGATCTCGGGCACCATTGGCTGGTTTGTCCTGGTCTCCGGCGTATCGGTGATCGAAGTGGTGTTCTGGCGCTGTGTGATCGGCGGGCTGACGTTGTTGTTGGTGTGTGCACTGCTGGGGTATTTGCGCCTGGACCTGCTCAGTTGGACCAGGCTCGGCCTGGCGATGCTCAGTGGCGTGGCAATTGTCGGCAACTGGTTACTGCTGTTCGAATCCTATTCCCGCGCGTCGATTGCCATCAGCACGGCGGTGTATAACGTGCAGCCGTTCATGCTGGTGATGCTGGCTGCCGTGTTTCTAGGTGAAAAGATCACCGTGCAGAAACTCGCCTGGCTGAGCGTGGCGTTCCTGGGCATGTTGGCGATTGTCACTGCCCATGGCGATCAACCGACCGGCGACGATTACCTGGCCGGCATCGTCTTGGCACTGGGCGCGGCGTTGCTGTACGCGATTGCCGCGCTGATCATCAAACGTCTGAAGGCAGTGCCGCCACATTTGATGGCGTTGATCCAGGTAACCACCGGCGCGTTGTTACTGGCGCCGCTGGTGCCATGGAATAGCTTGCCGGCCACAACCAGCGCGTGGGGCGCACTGGTGACACTCGGCGTGGTGCACACCGGCGTGATGTATGTGTTGTTGTATGGCGCGATCCAGAAACTGCCGACAGCCCTGACCGGTGCGCTGTCGTTTATCTACCCGATTGCGGCGATCTTCGTCGATTGGTTCGCCTTCGGGCATCGTCTGGGCTGGCTGCAATGGTTCGGGGTGGCGGCAATTCTACTGGCGGCTGCCGGGTTGCAGCGGGGCTGGTGGTGGCCCCGCGTGCAAAGGGTCAGTGCGTGCCCTGGAAAATAATGTTTTCCGGGTTGAAGTGCTCTACCGCGCTGCCCGGTTGTGGCAAGCCCAGGATATGCCCCTTGATCTTGCCCACCACGTGCATCTCGCAGGGTTTGCAGTCGAACTTCAGGGTCAGCACTTCATCGCCATGGATCAATTGCATCGGCGCTACCTTGGTCTTCACGCCCGTGACCCCCTTGGCCTGTTTAGGGCACAGGTTGAACGAGAAACGCAGGCAGTGCTTGGTGATCATCACAGGTACTTCGCCGGTTTCTTCGTGCGCTTCGAAGGCGGCGTCGATCAGCTTCACCCCGTGGCGGTGGTAGAAGTCGCGGGCTTTCTGGTTGTAGACGTTGGCGAGGAACGACAGGTGCGCGTCCGGGTACACCGGCGGTGGTGTTGTTTCCGCCTTGCGGCCACCCCGTGGGTGCGCAGCCACGCGGGCGGCGGTCAGCGCCTCGATCACTTCACGGCGCAGGGCCTTGAGCTGTGAGTTGGGGATGAAGAACGCCTGCGGCGCATCCAGTTGGATGTCGGTCGCGTGGTATTCGGTGGTGCCCAGTTGGCCCAGCAGGTCGCGCAGGGTGTCCAGCGCCTGTTCCGGCTTGTTGGCCACGCCGAACGGGCCGGGCAGGGTGACGCTGGCGCTGATGCCTTCTTCGCTGGTGGCGGTGACTTCCAGCTGCGCTTCGCGCAAGCGAACGGCCCAGGTCAGGCCTATACGACGCTCGGATGAGGTCTTGAGCAGCGCCTGTTGCCAGTTGTGGTCCAGGTTGCGGTTCAGCGGGTGGTTCGGGCGCAATTGATGCAGGCCTGCCGGCATCTCGTTCGGCTCCACGCGGTAGCGGTAGCGCTTCTCGCCGTCTTCCTCGAACTCGCCTTTAGGCTCGGCGATGTTGGCACGGAAACCCACCACTTCGCGCTTGATCAGCACGTTCAGGCCATCGCCATTCGACAATGGCTCGTGGGTGACCACTTGCAGGTCGCGCTTACCGGCTTTTTCCACCACACCCACCGGCAGGCCGGTGAACGTCGGCGTGTCGAAGGCGCCGATATCGACCTTGCGGTCATTGACGAAATAGTCGGTGCTGCCCCGGTGGAAGGTCTTTTCCGGGTCAGGCAGGAAGAAGTGCGCGGTACGGCCGCTGGAGGCGCGGGCCAGGTCCGGGCGGTCTTCAAGCACGTCATCCAGGCGCTGGCGGTAATAGGCGGTGATGTTCTTCACATAGCCCATGTCCTTGTAGCGGCCTTCGATCTTGAACGAACGCACGCCGGCTTCGACCAGCGCACGGATGTTGGCGCTCTGGTTGTTGTCTTTCATCGACAGCAGGTGTTTTTCAAAGGCCACGACGCGGCCTTGATCGTCCTTCAGGGTATACGGCAGGCGGCAAGCCTGGGAGCAATCGCCACGGTTGGCGCTGCGGCCGTTCTGCGCGTGGGAGATGTTGCACTGCCCGGAGAACGCCACGCACAGCGCGCCGTGGATAAAGAACTCGATGGCGGCATCGGTTTCGTCGGCAATGGCGCGGATCTCTTGCAGGTTCAGCTCACGGGCCAATACCAACTGCGAAAAACCGGCCTGGTCGAGGAACTTGGCGCGGCCCAGGGTACGGATATCGGTCTGGGTGCTGGCGTGCAGCTCGATGGGCGGAATATCCAGCTCCATCACGCCCAGGTCTTGCACGATCAACGCATCGACGCCGGCATCGTAGAGCTGATGGATCAGCTTGCGTGCGGGTTCCAGTTCGTTGTCGTGCAGGATGGTGTTGATCGTGGTGAACACGCGGGCATGGTAACGGCGGGCGAATTCCACCAGCTGCGCGATGTCGCTCACGTCGTTACAGGCATTATGGCGCGCGCCGAAGCTCGGGCCGCCGATGTACACGGCGTCGGCGCCATGCAGGATGGCCTCGCGCGCGATGGCGACATCGCGGGCAGGGCTGAGCAATTCCAGGTGATGCTTGGGCAAGGACATAGTTTTTTTAGTCAGGCTTGTCACGGTTGAGGCGCGCATTGTAGCTGTGAAATGCCTGACCGGCACGCACTCAGGCTTGAGCGGCCATCGCCGTGACTTCCACGCGCATGCCGTCTACCGCCAGCGCGGCCACGCCAACCGCTGCGCGCACGGGCCAGGGCTTGGCGAAGAAGCGTTTGTAGACTTCGTTGAAGGCGGCGCGATCGGCCATGTCTGTCAGATAAATGGTCAGGTGCATCACCCGGTCCATGGAGCTGCCGGCCTTTTCCAGGGCGACTTTCAGGGCTTGCAGGGTGCATTCGCTTTGCAGGGTGATGTCGCCCAGTTCCAGGCTGCCATCGGCACGGGTCGGGATCTGGGTGGACACCAGGATGCCGTTGAAGCCGATCACGTCGGAGGAAATCGAATCGGCATCGGGGTCCGGGGTGTAGTGCAGGTCGTGGTTGGCCATGGGCGCCTCTCGTTGGCAGGTTCAGAAAGGCGCCATGGTCCCCGAAAATGACGGCAGGGGCAAACTACGCCCAGCGGCGGAACAGCACGCTGGCATTCACGCCGCCAAACCCGAAGCCATTGGACAGTGCATAGTCAATCGGCATCGGCCGGGCAGCACCGCGCAACAGGTCGAGGCCCTCGGCAAGGGCGTCGGGGTGTTGCAGGTTGAGGGTGACCGGGGCGATCTGGTCGCGCAGGGCAAGCACGGTGAAGATGGCCTCGATACCGCCCGCAGCCCCCAGCAGATGGCCGGTGGCGGATTTGGTCGAGCTGATCGCAGGGCTGCCGTTCGCACCGAATACCGTCCTGATCGCGGCCAATTCGCCTTTGTCACCCACCGGCGTCGAGGTGGCGTGGGCATTCAAGTACTGCACCTGGTCCGCGTCGATCCCGGCCTGGCGCAGGGCTTGCAGCATCGCCCGGCGTGCACCGTCGCCGTCTTCCGGGCCGGCGGTCATGTGATAGGCATCGGCACTGGTGCCGTAGCCGACCAATTCGGCAATCGGCTGCGCACCTCGGGCCAGGGCGTGCTCCAGTTCCTCGATGACCAGGATGCCGGCGCCTTCGCCCATGACAAAACCGTCCCGCGCCTGGTCGAAAGGCCGCGAAGCCTGCTCCGGGCTGTCATTGAAGTCACTGGACAGCGCCCGCGCCGCCGCGAACCCGGCAAGGCTGACCCGATGGATCGCCGCTTCGGCACCGCCGCATACCGCCACATCCACTTCACCAGCGCGAATCATGCGCGCCGCATCGCCGATGGCCTGTACACCCGCTGCACAGGCCGTCACCGGCGCACCCAGCGGGCCTTTCAAGCCGTAGTTGATCGACACGTGTCCGGCGGCCATGTTGCTCAGGAACGACGGGATGGTGAACGGCGACAACCGCCGTGGGCCTTTGCTGTCGGTGGTGCGTACCGCGTCGGCAATCGCCGGGAAGCCGCCGACACCTGAGGCGATGATGGTCGCGGTGCGCTCCTGCGCTTCAGGCGTGTTCGGCGCCCAGCCGGCCTGCTTCAAGGCTTCGTCCGCCGCCGCCAGGGCGAGCAGGATGAAGCGGTCCATCTTGCGCTGTTCCTTGGCTGCCAGCAGGCGGTCGGGATCAAATCCGGCTTCAGGGTCCTCGAGTACGGTCTGCACCTGGCCACCGATGCTGACGGCCAAATCACCGATCAACGTTTGCGGCAGGCGACGAATACCCGATTGCCCGGCCAACAGGCGTCGCCAGGTAGATTCCACGTCAGCGCCCAACGGCGTCAGTGCGCCCATACCTGTTACAACGATGCGTTTACTCATGATCAATCGACTCCAGTTGCGGTGAAGGAACAGACCTTATGGACGTCACTATCATCATGAAAGTAACATGGCATCACGCACATTGGCACTGACCCACAGGAATCCCCATGCAACGCAAGTCCCTCATCAGCGACGAATGCCCCATCGCCCGCAGCCTTGAGCGGGTAGGGGAGTGGTGGAGCATTTTGATCATGCGCGATGCGTTGCACGGCCTGCGCCGCTTCGATGAGTTCTCGCGCAGCCTGGGCATTGCGCCGAATATGCTCACGCGCCGCCTGAACGCGCTGGTGGAGGCGGGCATGCTGGAGCGCCGTGCCTACAGCGAACGACCGCCGCGCCATGAATATGTGCCGACGGCCAAGGGTGAGGATTTCGGCATGGTGCTGATATCACTGGTTGCCTGGGGCAACCGGCATTACGCCGAGGAGGGCGCCAGTGTCGAGTTGGTGGAGCGTAAAACAGGCAGGCCGGTGCAGCCGACGCTCGCCCGCGCGGATGGGCAGTTGGTGGCGTTTGACCAGTGCGTGTTGCAAGCCGGTCCGGCGGCCAGTGCCGGCATGCGCGAGCGCCTCGCTTTGCTAGGCGCAAAACCCTGATTGCGCAAGTATTTGACGCCAGAAAATAATCCACGCAAGGCCGGTAAAGTCGCGTATTCCACAGCCGATAGCCCTATCAAGACACGGGTTTTTTCGCACGGCTGAGGGTACGTCATGTTCAACACAACACTCAAAACAGAACTGGCGGCCAGGACGGCCGAGGCCACCGAGTACAAAGGACTGATCAGCGCACTGGAACGCTCCATGGCCGTGGTCGAATTCGACCTCAACGGCAACGTGTTGCGGGCCAACGACAACTTCCTCAAGGCCCTGGGCTACAGCGCCAATCAACTGGCCGGCAAGTCCCATCGCGATTTTTGCCTGCCGGCGCTGACCAGCAGCCCGGCCTACAGCCAGTTCTGGAGTGATTTGAAAGCCGGCAAATTTGTCTCCGGTACGTTCAAGCGCGTGGATGCCAACGGCCGGACCATCTGGCTGGAAGCCAGCTACAACCCGGTGCTGGATGAGCGTGGCCAGGTGTTGAAGGTGGTCAAGTACGCACTGGACGTCACTGCCCAAGTGGAGCAGGACGCGGCCACCCGCAGCAAATTGACGGCCGTGGACCGTGCGATGGCCGTTATCGAGTTCGATTTGAGTGGCCAGGTGCTGGACGCCAACGCGAATTTCCTCAATGTCATGGGCTACTCCCTGGCGGAAATCAAAGGCAAGCACCACCGGTTGTTTTGCGAGCCCGCGCTGGTTACCAGCCATGAGTACACCGATTTCTGGCGCCGCTTGAATAACGGTGAGTTCTTTACCGGGCAATTCAAGCGTCTTGGCAAGCATGGGCGTGTGGTGTGGCTGGAGGCCAGCTACAACCCGGTGTACGACGGCGACGGCAAACTGATCAAGATCGCCAAGTTTGCCAGCGACATCACCGAGCGCGTAGAGAAGTTCGAGGAAGACTCCCGTGGCGCCTCGCGGGCCTACCATATTTCCTCCGAGACCGAGCGTTTTGCCGAGCACGGCACCCAGGTGATCCAGGAGACCGCCACGGAAATGCGCCGTATCGCCGAGAATATCGGCGCGTCTGCGCGGCTGGTGGGGCAACTGGGCGACCGTTCCGAACAGATCACCGCCATCGTCAACACCATTCGCGGTATCGCCGACCAGACCAACCTGTTGGCGCTCAACGCAGCCATCGAGGCGGCGCGCGCCGGGGACCAGGGGCGTGGCTTTGCGGTGGTGGCCGATGAGGTCCGGCAACTGGCCGGACGCACCAGCCGCTCCACGGCGGAAATCGCCGAGATGATCGGCATGATCCTCTCGGAAACCCGCGACGCAGTCACCAGCATGAACGCGACCCAGGAAGGCGCACAGCGCGGCGTCAACCTGGCCGACCAGGCGGGGTCGGTGATCCTGCAGATTCGCACCAGCACCAGCGATGCGGTGCAGGCGGTGAGCATGTTTGCGTCGAAACTGGATGAGTCGGAAGTCATTCCCAAGACTGCGGTCGGCTGGGTGGGCTAACGCTTTCCAGCTCGCTCCTCCAGGGGCATGTTTAGAGCAGGGTAAACGGATAGTCGACGATCAGCCGCAGCTCGTTCAGGTCTCCATCGCGCTGGTCGGCATTCGACGCCACGATCGCATCACGCACGCGCAACGACAGATTCTTCGCCGGACCGCTCTGGATCACGTACTTGGCTTCCAGATCGGTCTCGTGATGCGCGCCATCTGCACCGTAGTCGCCGACATAAGCGCTATGGGCCGGTGTGTGGGTGCCATCGATATCCGAGCCGTTGATGTAGCGGCCCATGAAACTCAATCCCGGCACGCCATAACTGGCCATGTTCAGGTCATAGCGGATCCCCCAGGACTGCTCGCCCGGGCCGTTGAAGTCGTTCCATTGCACCGAGTTCGCCAGGTACACCGAATCGCCGACTTCGCCTGCGCCGTTGTTGCCGGTGCCGATGTAGTCGAACGGCGTGTCACCATGCACCTTCTGGTACGACAGCGTGAGGGTGTGCGCTTGCAGGAACGAATACGCCGCCGCCACCGAGTAGGTGGTGTTGTTGATCGCCCCCGCCTTGGCACTGCCGGTGTCGAGGGTGCGGTACAGGTTGCCGTCCAGCGCCAGGGACTGGTCATGCGCCAACGGGATCACGTAATTGAGATTGGTGTAGTACTGGCGCCAGATATCTTCCAGCTCGCCGGCATACAGCGTCGCGCTCAGGGACGGGCTGAAGGTGTATTTGCCGCCGACGAAGCTGGCGCTGTTGGCGGCGATGTTGGCGTAGGTGGCGTAGATATCGTGGTCATGGTTGCTGGTCATGCCACTGTTGGTGCTGGTGAAATGCCCGGCCTCCAGGTCCAGGCCGGCGATTTCGCTGCTGGTCAGGTCAAACCCGGTGGCGGTCTGGGGCAACAGGCGCGTGCCACCGGTGGCGAAGACCGGGGCGGTGGGTTGCATGTCACCATATTTGAGTTGGGTCTTGGAGACTTTGATCTTTACCGCCGCACCGACTGAGCCGTAGGCGTCTTCGGGATCGCCATGGCGGTCGGTGGGCAGGTTGCCGGTGCCGGCGTCCGCGTGGGTGGCGTCGAGTTTCAGCCCGCCGTAGGCATAGGCGTCGACGCCGAAACCGAGGGTGCCCTGGGTAAAACCCGAGGCGTAGTTGAGCATCGCGCCCTGGGTCCAGTCGATATTATCGGCCCGGCCGCCTTCACGGTTGCGGTTCATGTAGTAGTTGCGCAACAGGCCGGTGACGCTGCTGCCCTCGACAAATCCCTTGGCATCCGCCTGGTCGGTGACCGACTCGGCAAAGGCCATCTGGCTGATACCGGCACACACCGCCAGTGCCAACAGGCTCGACTGTTTAATCATGTTGTGACTTCCCCGGAATAATGAACGCGCGCGCAGAAACACCGCACTGACTGGATGGCGCATAACGTTGTTTGGGCAGAGGTTTCTAGGTGAGCTGTTACGGTTTTTTATTGTGTCCGGCGTGGTTGCCGAGGTTGATTCTAAGCACAGTCGGCACGGCCTGCAGCGGGCGGGCGGATGAAACTCGATTAATTAAACTTCACGCTGTTTAACCACGTGCGGGTGTACGTTGAACCTGTCTTAGCCGCTCTGCTTCGACAACATCCTTTGGTTGCCGCCGCAGACTCTGCGGCGGATTTTTTCACAACATTTCACAAGCCCGGTTTGGTCCCTTCGGCACGGGTACCTCAGTGATCGGCAAGGCATGCAACACCGGCCCGGTGAGTCAGCCTGTCATCTTTCAGTAACCCTCAAGGTCTTTGCTCTCCTGACTGGCCCGACATGATCGCCCTTGACGATCGTGCCTCGGCCTCCCGTCCTCAAGGAGCACACGCATGTCAGCACCGGTCAGTAAGGCCCCCACGATCAGGAGCGTCACGGGCAAAGACACCAGCGCCGAATGGGGCAACGCGGTTGATCGGGCCAAGGCCAGGGATGCCGGCATCGAGTGGCAGCGGCCCAAGGATGACTCTCGCTCGGCCCAGGACATCATCGATGGCAGCCCACTGCTGAAAAACCTTGGCAACCAGAGCGGGGTGAAGGACAAGTTGCGCGAACGGGTCGGCGATTTCGAGCACGATGCGGACGCGGCCTACCGCGCCAATCAGGTGCTGGAGCATGTCGAGCGCTTCGACGAAAACGGCTCACGCCTGGCCGGCAATGCCATCGACAACGGCCGCGTCGATGGTTTCACCAAAGGCGGTGACGCCAGGCACGGCACCGAGGCCGGACGCCTGCAAGACTTCGGCAAATATGGTTGGGAGAACCTCAAGGGTGAACGGCAACAGGTGGACGCTGTGGGCCAGGACGGCCAGCGCCGTGAGGCCGCAGAAAAGGTCGGCATCGTCTGGGAACTGCCCGAGGGTGACACGCGCTCGGCCCAGGACATCATCAATGACAACCCATTGCTGAAAAACCTTGGCAACCTGAGTGGGGTGAAAGATGCATTGAAGGAGCAGGTCGGCGATTTCGACAAGGACCCGAACGCGGCCTTCCGTGCCAGCCAGGTGCTCGACCGGGTGGTGGGTTTTGACGAGAAAGGTAACGCGCTGACGGGCAAGGACGTGGCCAATGGCAGTATCGACGGCTTTACCAAGAGCGGCGAAGCGCGCCATGGCACCGAAGCGGGGCGCCTGCAGGACTTCGGCAAGTACGGTTTCGAGGGATTGGCCAAGCCCTCGGCCAATGACCAGATCGGTAGCTATAAGGATTTTCTCGACACCCATCCGGATGCCGACGCGGGCTCCAGGCAGATCGCTCAATACGGCGCAATCCTGGATGCCAAGTACGATTCGATCCGTGGCAAGACCGGCGGCGAGAGTGCCGTCACCGAACAGAACATCCAGGACTACCTCAAGCAAAATCCGCAGTTGAGCAAGGAAGAGAAAGAGGCCCTCAACTTCTTTGCCCGGCCCGGCGCCTTCCGCAAGCTCGATACGGCCGGCAACAGTATCGGCGACAAGCCCGACGGCAAGGTCAGCCGCAGCGACGTGCAAGCCTGGCTGAAGACCGCCGCCCCCACCGATGCCCAGAGCCTGGCCAGCCTGATCACCGACGTGGCCACCGGCACTGTCACGGGCCAGGTCGACACCCGCAAGCTCGACAAGGACATCTTCGAACATCCGGAAAACTACACGGCCGAACAAAAGGCTGCGGTGCTGCTGGAACTGCAGGAAGCGCAGAAACTGGTGGTCGACGGCGCCAACGCCGGGGTCTGGAACAGCGATTATGGCAAGGTCTCCATCGCCAACCGCTCCGGCGCGATCTGGGAGCCGCAAAAGCTGCTGCAGGACATCAACGACCACATGGCCATCTTGCAGGGCGACAAACCCACCGCCGAGTACATCAGGAACGCAGGCGACCAGGCGGTAAAGACGTTGTTTGAAGACAATCCCGGCCTGAAGGATGCGGTCACCAAGACCTACGAGGATCAGGTGAAGTCGGGCAAGGCACTGGACGCCGCGTGGGACGCCAACACCAAGGACGGCAAGACCGACCAGCACACAGCGCTGGCCGGTTTCTACGCCACCGCCACCAGCCTGCAGTCGATGCTTGGCATTGACGATGCCAAGGCGATCCAGGGCGCGGTCGCCAAATCCTCGCATAACGAAGCATTCAAGACCTTCTACAAGGACCAGTTGGCCAGTGGCGACCGCCTGCGCGAGTTGCTCAAGGACAACACGCCGGAGCAGGCCGCTTCGGAGTTCAGCCTGGAGGTGGCGCTCTATAACGCCGCGCTTGATCCGGCCTTCACGGCCCAGTATGACCAACAGCTCAATGACAATTTCTCCAGCATCGCCCAGCAGAACCTGTTCAAGGGGGCTGGCTTCGACGACATCAAGGCCGCATTCGGCAAGGACGGCGGCGCGGAGCTGGACGAAGACAAGGTCCGCAAGCTGGTCGACCAGATGCGCCAGGAAAGCCCCGAACTGCTGCTGAACCAGGACGGGACCGTGGCCACCACCGACCAGGTCCTGGCGGGCTTTCGTGGTAACTGGGACATGCTCCGCCAGGGCACCAAGGCCCTGGACAAAATGGGCAAGCTGTCGGACTTCGATCCCAACGGCGGCGCCAAGGGCGCCTACGGCAGCGGTGTGCTGCACGGGGTGAGCGGGCTGTTCCTGGCGGGTGTGACCATTGCGCGCGGGGCGCAGAGCGGTGGAAAGTTGACCACGCGCAACATCGTCGACATCACCACCGGTTCCGTGCAGACCACCACCGTGCTGATCGAGGGCGGCACCAAGGGCTACCAGGAACACCTCGCCAAGTCGATCAAGAACGGTGAGCAGACCCTCAAGGATATGAAGGACGGCAAGGTCATGCTCGACCTGCTCGATGAGGTCAAGGACAACGTCAAGGACGGCAAGCACGCCAAAGTCGTGGCGAAGAACTTTGAGGAAGCCGCCAAAGGTATCGGCGGCCTGGCCGGTATCGTCGCCGGGGCTTATGGCATTTTTGATGGCGTCAACGCGCTGCGTCGTGGTGACAAGCTGAGCGGTGGCTTCGGTATTACCGCAGGCTCGCTGGGTGTACTGGCCGGCAGCGCCTCGGCCGCGGAGGGCGGCCTTGGCTTGCTCGGGGCGAACCTGCCGCGCTTTCTCCCGGGCCTGGCGGCCACGGCGGGCGTGCTGGGCTTCCTGGCGGCTGGCGTGGCGGTACTGGCGGCCATCGTGCCCGGGCTGGTCAAGGAAGGACAGGCACAGGCCAAGTCGGACAAGTTCGGCGAGATATTGGGGGATTCAATCGAGCGTTATGGCATCGATGGGGTCAAGGACGGGACCATTGCGGATATTCCCACCAAGGATTGGCCAGGCGGGGAGCAGTGGACATCGTGAGAACGGGAGGAGGGGGGAGACCCCCTCGCTCCGAGGTTGTCTTTACTCTTTGACGTCCATGAACTCTTCCGCCCAGGCCACGTAGCTTTCCGGCAACGTGTAGGTATGCGTCAGCTCGGTGGCACTGAGGTTATCGGTGCTGTGGGTCAACTGGCGCTGGGCACGCAGGCTGTCATACGTCGCCTTGATCGCGGCAAAGTAAGCCCCGTGGCCGGCCACCACCACCCGCACGCCGAGGCTGGCCAGACGCTGGGCGTCATTCAGCTTAGGGTTGCCGTAGGTCACCAGCATCAGCGGCACCGTCAGGTTTTCCGCGATCTTCTCCAGGTGTTCGAAATCGGCCACACCCACCATGCAAATCCCGTCGGCCCCGGCTTTCTGGTAGGCCTGGGTGCGCTCGATAACGGCTTCGGTCGGCAACACACCGGCGTTGGTCCGGGCAATGATCGACAATTCGGGATCGACACGTGCTTCCAACGCCGCGCGGACCTTGCCGATGCCTTCTTCAATGGAGATCAGATCGGTGGACTTGCGCCCGAACTGTGCCGGCAGCAACGTATCTTCAATGGTCAACGCCGCCACACCGGCCCGCTCGAGTTCTTCGACGGTACGCATCACATTCAGGGCGTTACCGTAGCCGTGGTCGGCGTCGGCAATGAACGGCAACTGGGCAACGCGGCCGATGCGGGTGGCTTGCTCAACGAACTCACTCAGGGTGATCAACGCAAAATCGGGTGCGGCCAATACCTGCAACGAAGCAACGGAGCCACCGAGGATGCCGACTTCGAAACCCAGGTCGGCGGCGATACGCGCCGACATCGGGTCAAAGACGGAAGCGGTTTCAACGCAGGTTGGGTTGGCGAGCAATTCACGGAAGTTGCGGCGCAGGGCTGAGTGAGAAATCTTTGGCATGGGCTTTCCTGGTTCTGGTCATCGTCTTGTGACGATCAATGTCTATTCGTGGTGGGGCGAGATTAACATGCGGGCGAGGGGGAGATGATGACGTTTCAGCATTAGGGCAGGGGCTGGTGCATGGAGCGTGGGTTTACGGTTTGGGGGTGGACAGGCGCCCGGGGTGGGCGCCGTCCTTTCATTCATGCCTGTTCTTGATAGCCTTTACGCAGTTTCTCCGCGATCAGTTTCTCTGCTTCACGCAACGCGCGTTCGGGACTCTCCAGGGATTTGATCAGGGTCTGGCCCTTGGTGCCGATGCGGCCGAAACTCACCACCAACTCGGCGTCGGTGACACCAATACGCCAGAACTTATTGGAGTTACCTTCGCCATAGATGAACTCGCGCATCGACAGCGCCGCTTCAGGGGTTGCCGGTGGCTCGGTTTCAATCTCGCCGGTTTCCACGGTCAGTTCCGGCGCTGGCAGTGCAGGCGCTTCTTCACCCCGAAGCAGCGCTTCGATGCGCTTGAGTACGTCCTCCGGGTCGCGCAGCCAGTCATGGCTGAGCACGTCGATGATCTTCCAGCCGAAGCTGCGCAATACCGTCGGGCGGAAGATATAACGCTCACGCACGTCAGTCGCGGCTGCCGTGTCGCTGTCAAGCAGCACCCCCAGACTGAAGTATTCACCGCTGGCGTCGCTGATCGCCAGGTCACAGCGGAACTGTGAACGCCCGACATACTCCTGCACCGAATGCCCGCGTTGGCGCAACGCGACGGCGAGGGCGCTGCGCAGCGTGTCCCTGGGCAGGCTGACGGCAAAGGACTGCTTGGCGCCTGGGTTGAGGTTGGCCAGGATGCCCTGGGAGCGTGGCGCATCGCCGCTGGCACTGGCCTGGGCGAATTGCAGGAACGCGCGCAATGCGGCAGCGCCATCGTTGTGGGTATTGGTGATGGCCTCGGACTCAATGCTGGAGACAATCGCCATGCGCTTGCGCGCACGACTGAAGATCACGTTAAGGCGTTTTTCCCCGCCGCGCTGGTTGATCGGGCCGAAGTTCATCAGCATCTTGCCGTTCGGTCCCGGCGCGTAACATATGCTCAGGATGATCACATCGCGTTCATCACCTTGTACGTTCTCCAGGTTCTTGACGAACAGGCCATTGAACTGCCCGGCATCTTCACGCACGTACTCGCGCTCAAGGCGTGTGGCAAAGGCCGAATCATTGCTGGCCAGGTCTTCCAGGGCCTGCTCGATGGCGCCTTGCTGGGCCTCGGAAAAGGCCACGATGCCCAGGCTCAGGCCAGTCTCGCGTTGCAGCAGTTCACGCACCAGATTGGCGATGTAGCGGGCTTCGGCCAGGTTGCTACGGCTGAGGTAGACGCCATCGCTCATCTTCAAGAAGCTGATCGGGCTGTCGAGCAGCGTGTCGGCGCCCTGGATCACGGCCTGGGCGTCGCTGGAGTCCACAGCGGCGTGGGCCGGGGCAGGGCGCTCGATACGCCGGTCGGGAATGGTGATCAGGCGCCCTTCGTAGAACGCTGCGTTGGAGAAACTGATCAGCGCTTCGTGACGACTGCGGTAGTGCCAGGCCAGCAGGGTGGCTGGCAAGTTGCGTGCGGCCTGGCTCAGCAGGCTGTCCGCATCGAGGTTGATTGAGATCTGTTCCCCGTCCTCCATGGCAATCAGGTCATTATCGTCCTGGTCACCGGCACTGGAGAAGAAGTTGGTGGGTGGCAACTGCATCTCGTCGCCTACCACAATCACCTGCTGCGCACGGCTCAGGGCGGGCACGGCTTCTTCGCTGGGGATCTGGCTGGCCTCGTCGAAAATCACCACGTCAAACAGGTCCGGGGTCAACGGCAGGGTATCGGACACCGACAGCGGGCTCATCAGCCAGATGGGCTTGAGATCGTTGATCACTCGACCACTGTCACCACTGGCCATTTCGCGGATGGAACGATAACGCATAGTCTTGCCCAGCTCATGTTCCAGTTCGCGGCGCCCTTTGGCATAGGCTTTCTTGAACTCACGGGCCGGTGCGTCCAGCTGTGTCACCGACATCGCCGATTGCTTCACATGGTCCAGAAAACGCTGGTGCAGGGTAGCGCTGAGCACATGAGCGTTGTTCTTGAGCAGGCTGCTTTCGGCCTGGCTGACCTGGCGCGCAGCCAGGCTCAAGGCCGGGCCATCGAAGCGGGCCATCTGCGGATTGGCACGGTACAGGCGGGTCAGGTTTTCCTGGGCAATCAACCCGTCCAGCACGGGTTGTGGCAAAGCACACTGTTGCACGACCGCCAGGCAGACGGGATCGGCCTGGTGTAGCTCGTTGAGCAGGGGCAGGGTGTCGGGCAGTTCGTCGAGCTCTTCACGCAGGTCGCGCAGGTACTCGGCCAGCTCGGCCAGGCTTGGCTCCTGGTCGAATACGCAATGCTGGGCAACCAGCTCGGCCAGGCGCGCGATGGGTTGGCGCAGGCTGGCTTCCTGGCGCACACCGGGCAAGCTGCTCGGATTGCCCTGCAGGCCTTCGACCCACTTGCGCAACAACGGTGATGCGCTCAGTTGCTGCAGCAGGGCGTGCAGATTGTGCACGAACAGGTCGATATCCTGGATGCCGTAGCGACCTTGCAGGCGTTGCTGCTCGGCGTGCAGCTCGGCGGTGGCGCGGTGTTCACCGGCCAGGTTGTCGAGCACGCCGCGCAGGCTGGGGCGAATCGCGTGCTGACTGAAGTCGTAGCGGCGTTGAAGTTCGCTACGCAGGCGCCACCAACCGGGTTGCAACCAGCGCAGCAGTGAGCCTTCCTGGCGCTGTACCTGCTCCAGGGCCGCCTGGGTATCCTGGGGCTCAAGTTTCACGCGCCAGTGGCGGGTGGTTTCACGGGCGTTGTGTTGCTGCACGGCCAGTGCCTGCAAGGCGGCCTGTTCGGCGTGCAGCGTTTGGGAACTCGTTGAGCCAGGTTCCAGCAGGTCGAGGTGCGCCGCCAGGTTGGCGCCGGTCAGTTGCTCGGCAGCTTGAGTCAGCACGCACGCATCCGTCAGGCGCTTGTCACCGGACAGCAGGCTGGAGGATGACTCCAGGAACGACTCGACGCTGTCCATCAGCCCACTGGCTTGCTCCAGAAACGCCTTGAGCTGGCCGTAGGCATGCTCGTGGGTGACCAGGCTTGAGGCCAGGTGGCTGAAGGGGTGACGCGCAAAACTGTCGAGGCCGAAGCGTTCCTTGATGGTCTGATACAACCGGCCGGTCAGCTCGTGTTGTGCCTGCCAGTGCCGCCATTCGGGCAAGCGCTCCAGCGCTTCGGGCGGCAGCTGTGCAGCAACGGGTGGCAGCTCGATCAAATGACGGACCAACTCACGCGCCGAGCAGGCCAAGGACTCAGGCACCCCGGCCATCGCCTGTTCAAAGCGCTCTATCAGGCCCAGTTGTTGGCTCAAGGAGGCCAGTGTGGCGTCGCGACGCGCTTGCAACTGCACCGATTGGGCGTCGCCGGCGATCCAGCGCTCATAACACTCGCGCAGGTTGCCCACGAACGCTTTTTTGTCCGTCTGGGAGTCGTGAATCAGGCAGCACAATTCGCCCAGTTCACTCTGTTGCAGGCGATGGAACACCACGTCCAGCGCTGCGCGCTTTTCGCACACAAACAATACGCGCAGGCCGCGTGCGGCATAGTCCGCGATCAGGTTGGTGATGGTCTGGGATTTGCCGGTGCCCGGTGGCCCCTGAATGATGAAGTGACGCCCGGTCCGGGCCAGGCTGACCGCAGCGTTCTGCGTCGCGTCACCGGCCACCACGTTCCACTGGTCGGGCAGCGGGATCGGGTCTGGAGTCTGGACTTCGACGTCTCGCGGCTCAATCGAGAACATCCGGTCAAACGCTTCGTTTTGCGCGGGCTCATCGATCAGCTGTGCGTAGTCACGCACCAGCGACATCTTTCGATAGTTGAAGTTGGCCAGGGTCACCTGGGTCAGGTCGATGTCCCAGGCGTAGCGGTGCCCCTGATTCTCGGGCATGGCGAAGGTGCTGTTTTCGGTGCTGCTGGCGACCATCTGCGGATGCTGGTTGCGCAGCAAGGGTTTGGCGCCGACGGCCAGGCGCAACGGTAACTCGCTGGGCAGCACCTTTTGCTGGAACAATTGCAGGCCCAGCGGGCGGTAGTCTTCGCGGTCGTAGCTGAAATCCGGCCTGGCCAAGGGCATCGTCGAGCGCTGGCGGGCGCGACGGCGTTGGAAGTGGTGCAGATGCTGCACGGCCTTCTGGTGGATCAGTTCGATTTGCGGTTTGCTTTGCAGGCGCAACTCGACGCCAGGCTCGGTCAGTTTGATCTGGCGCGCAATGTCGGCGTGGATTTCCTCCAGGGACGTCTTTTGCAGGTCGACGGTTTCCGGCAACTGGATGTCGTAGAGCTGGCGCAATTGATGCCGCAGTACCGGGTTGAACTCAGCCTCGGTCTCATCGCACTGCAACATGAACTGGTCGCGCACGCCCTTTTTGCGACTCAGTTCCACCGGCAGCCAGAGCAGGGGAGTGACGATGCGTTCTTCCGGCGTGTCCTTGAGGTTGTGCCAGCGCATGAAGGCCACGACCAGGCGCAGGTTGCTGAAGCCGAACTCGGCGCGGTCGCGGCGGGTTTCCTGGATGATGCGTTCCAGCGACGCCTGCAACCAGGTCTGGTCTTCAAACCGCAACCATTGCTGCAGGCCAACCGGTTTGCCGCTCAACACCTGCTCGGAGAAGCCACCGAAGGTAGGCTGCCAGGTGCACAAGGCTTCGGGGCGGATACTTTCGACACGCATCACCAAGGGCACGCTGGCCACGGTCAAGTTGACGTTGGCTTGCGTCGGCCGGAAGTACAGCAGGCGATTGCGCCGCGAAAGATCAAACAAGCGATTACGCAGATGCTCCAGTACTACGGTGCGCCGTGAAGCCGGGCCTTCGGCCTGGGCCAATATACGCTCGACATCCAGGCTGGCCGGCTGTTCGCGCCAGGATTCCAGGCGTCGCACCAGTGAGCCGACATCGGTGGCGCGCTCATGGCGGTTCAGCTCGGTCATTTCAACGATCAGATTGGCCAGTACCGGGTTGAGCCGGCCGTTGAGCTGGAACAGGTTACGGCGGTGCCGGGCAAAAGCCTTGAGGTCGTTGATATCGGCGAAATCCAACCCGCACGCCAGGCAGGCCAGCAACTGGCCGAGCTGGAAAATATCGGTGATCTCGTCGTGGTGCCCGAGGCGATGCTCCCAACTGTGCAGGTCGGTGAGGAACACCGGGTGGTCAATGGCCTGATGCGGATCTTCCTGGACTTGCAAGTCGGTCACGGCCACGCCACTTTCCGAATCCCGGGTCAGGCGGACCTTGCCGACGATATTCAGTGCCGACTCTGGATTAGGCTGCACCTGCTTGATCGCTTCCAGCGCCAGCAGTGGCGGGACGCCCTCCGGATTGCGCAATTGCAGCGTGCGTTCCGGCCCTTGCAGCACATCGAGATAACTGAGTTGGGCGACACGTCCCAGTTCATGCAATTGCGCAACCTGGCGCAGTAACGGCAGCGCCAGGAACAGCACATCGTCGATGGGGACGGCGACGCCATCGTGGGTCTGCAGCAATTGCGTGAAATTGATGGGTTGGGTTATCGGTTCCATGTGTCGACCTCCGCTTTGAGCGCGCGAACGATCGGGTCGAGCTCACGTTTGGGTAATTTGATATCGCGCTTGAGCACGTTGATGAAGTCGTCGGTACTGCCGAGCTTCTTGGCTGTGCGCGCCGCGTGCAACAAGGCCTCATCCCGCAGGTCGCGGTCCACCAGGCTCAGGTCGAGCATGATGAAGTGCAGGTATTCGTGGATGCTTGCGTCGACGCGCTCGGCATTCAGCGTGCCCAGGTCCAGCGTGGTTTCGTTGTCTTTCCAGTCGGGAAAGAATCCACGTACCTGATTGAGCACCACCTCCGATTGCAGCACGGAGGTGTCGATGAAGCTGGCGATAAAGCTGCGGGTGAGGGCGGTCAGCTCGACTTGGCCGGTCACATCCAAGCGATAGAGCGACAACGGCCCGCGCAACCGGCCGTGCAGCCAGTTGTCGGTCTCCGGCACCTGCCGCCACCAGCTGTCCACCGCCTGGGAGCGCAGAAACGTCTCCGGGTGAGAAACGCCTTGGGACAACGGTGCATCCTTGCCATCCAGCTCCTGGGCCTGCTTCAGGTAACTGGCGGCATCGACGCTGACGATCCCGGTGTGAATCTTGACCAGCGAAGTAATCGACGCTTCCGGCCCGCCGGCCACCAGGGCTGCGCCTCGGTCGGCATAGATTTCGGTGTGCAGGCTATATAAACGCGCGGTCTGTTCCAGGCTCGGAGGCGTATTCATATCAGCCATGGCGTGCTTGAGAATCCGCTCGGCGGTGAGATAGTCGCCACCGTGCTCAGACCATAAGCGGTAGTGGGCCAGCTCATGTCCCAACAGCGCCAGTAACTCCTGAGCGTCGAGCCGTTCAAGAATCGGTCCGTAGAACACCACATGCACTTCACCGGCCAGGTAATACAGGCTGGCATTCATCGCGCCGTCGCCAGCCTGGTAAAGGGTCGCAGGCGCCTGGATCTGCAAGCATTGCAGCGCCGTCTCACAGGCCTGATAGGCCTGCGGGTGGGTCTCGGGGCTCAGGCGATAGGTGTCCCGCAGCAACTGCGCGCGCACATCCTGGGCGTGCTCCTGCTGAACCCCCAGAGACGAAGCCCACTCCCACACGACGGGTTCGTGGGTCTTCAGGTAATCGACCACACGCTGGTGGTAAGGCAAGGGTGTCAGGCTGCTGATATCCAGCGCAGGGGTACTCATCTTTCAAACGTCCTTGAGAGGATACGGCTCCATAGACTGCGACTGTGCAGCAGAGACTTGGGCGGGCATCCCGGTATCAGTAATCGGCAATAGACGCGGAGCATACCTAGGGGGTAGGAAAATTACTTGTGAAAGTGCTTGGATGCGTGGCCTGCTGCAAATGCAGTTAGAGTGGTGATCATCGTCCTGACCGCTGTGTGAAAAATGAATGCTCCGCTTTTTGTTTCTCTGGACGGCCCCAAAGGCACCGGCAAAACCACGTTGTTGGAGGCCGTAACGGCAGCACTGAGGGCGGACAACAAGAAAGTCATCCGGCTTTGCGAGCGAAAAAGCGATCCCTACAGAGGGGAAACCATGGCCTTGGTGAACGAACTTGCCAGAAATCCCTCGCGGGATCTGGAATGGGCTGTGTGCGAGCGCTTTGCCGAGAGTCGCAGTTGGATATCCCGGAATGTCCTGACTCGGCAGCCGTTGGGCAGCATCATCTTGATTGATCGCTGGTATCCGTCTGAGGCTGCGTTTCGACACACGATTCCGTTTGCAGAGATTCTGCGGTTGAACCTGGAGCGAAGCGTGCGAGTGCCGGATCTGCATGTCGGTGTTATCACCGCGCCGGGTATTTCATGGGCGAGAGCAACGGCACGATCACGAGGATTGGGCGGCACTGTGATTCAGAAGTATGCAGAGCATGTTGCATGCACAGAGATGTTCGAACGGGCGGTTGTGGGTCAGGGCTGGGTGTTGTGTCGTAATGAAGGTGCGATTGAAGAGGCAGTGAAGCAGGTGGTTGCTGAGATCCATAAAGTAGCTGAGCGATTAAGCCTAGAGTAATACATGATTTAACATAATATACATTATGCGTAATATCGTATTGCGCAATCAGAGGCAGTGCCCGTCAGATTTCAACGGGCAAAACCCCTGTCATGCTTAAACCTGAGCAAAGCCTCCATCGACAAACATTTCACTGCCCGTCATGAAGCTGCTCTCATCCGATGCCAGGAACAACGCGGCGGCTGCCACTTCTTCAGGTTGACCAATGCGGCCCAGTGGAACCTGTGCCGTCATGTCGTCGATAATCGCTTCCTTCTGGCCCGTGCCTGACAACGCCGAGTCCAGACCTGGTGTCGAGATCGGGCCTGGCGACAGTACGTTCACACGAATGCCGGTGCCTTTGAGATCCAGCGCCCAGCTCCTGGCGAAATTGCGCAGCGCCGCTTTGGTGGCGCTGTACACGCTGAACGCCGCGGTGCCCATCGTTCCGGTGGTCGATCCGGTCAGGATCACGGAACCGCCGGCCTGCATGAGTGGCAAGGCTTTTTGCACGGTGAACAGCGTGCCTTTGACGTTGATGCCGAACGTGCGGTCGAATGATTCCTCGGTGATCGAGCCGATCGGTTGGAAATCCCCCAGGCCTGCATTGGCAAACAGTATGTCAACCCGGCCCTTGGCAGCTTTGACCTGGGTGAACACACGGTCCAGGTCGTCCAGCTTGGCAATGTCGGCCTGGATGGCGATGGCTTCAGGCCCGATCAGCGTCAGCGCCTTGTCCAGTTCTGACTGTCGACGACCTACAATCACCACCTGTGCGCCTTCAGCTGCAAAGCGAATCGCGGTTGCCAGGCCGATGCCGCTGTTGCCGCCGGTAACCACTGCGATTTTCCCGTTGAGCTTGCTCATGATGACTCCAAGAAAGAATGTTGAGGCGCAACTCTAGATCCGCTCTATTCTTTTGAATAGTATGCACCTTTTAGTAAGTACCCTTGGGAGACACCTCAATAATGGCAAATAAGTCATTCAACTGCGGACTTGAGGCTGCCCTGGCGGTGATTGGCGGCAAATGGAAGCCGCTGGTGCTGTTCAACCTGGCGCAGAATGTTCATCGATATGGAGAATTAAGACGCGCGATTGGCGGTGTGACCGATAAGGTGCTGATCCAGCAACTCAAGGAATTGGAGCGCGATGAGATCATTTTTCGCGTGGATTTCCAGGAAATACCGCCCAAAGTCGAGTATTCCCTGACACCGTTCGGGGAGTCCCTGGCGTCGGCGTTGGGTGGATTGTGCCAATGGGGTACGCAGCATATGCAAACGGTAGAGCGCATCGCAGCACGGCGGACGTCTGCCCTCTCCCATTCCTGAGCCCCCTGCCCTGATTGCCAACTCAACTAAATGACTATTTAGTTGAGTTAAATCAATAGGTTACAAATGAAACCGATCAACTGACTGCGAAAGCTTACCGGCCAGGCCGGACAACTCATCCGTTGTCGACGCCGTTTGGCCAATGACGCGACTGTTGTTTTCCGACATGCCCGCAATCATCTCCACCTGGTGCGCAATTTCGTTGCTGGCCAGGCTCTGTTCACCAATGGTGCGGGAGATATCGTTGACCATTTCCGTGGTGTTCAAGGTGGCTTGCAGAATCTCGCGAATCGCCCGCTCCACCTCGGCGGTCACCGCCATGCCCTTATCCACCTGAGCCACGCCCTCCTCCATGCTGGTCACCGCTTCGCGCGTGCTCTGCTGGATACGCTGGACCATGCTGGCGATTTCCAGGGTGGAAGCACTGGTGCGGCCGGCCAGACTGCGAACTTCATCGGCGACCACTGCGAACCCCCGCCCCTGTTCACCGGCGCGGGCGGCCTCGATCGCGGCATTCAGGGCCAGCAGGTTGGTCTGGTCGGCGATCCCCTTGATCACTTGGATAATGCTGAAAATTGCCTCGGACTCCTTGTCCAGCGTACGAATCACCTGGGCCGACTGCTGCGCGGAGCGGGCAATGCCGCCCATGTCGTTGACCACCTGATGAATCACCCGCCCACCGTCCTTGGCCAAGGTCTCAGCCTGGTTGGCCATGTCCAATGCGCGCCCGGCATGCCGAGTGATTTCCTCGATACTGGCGGTCATTTCACTCGCGGCCGCGGCCATGGTGCTGGCCGCCGCACTCTGTTGCTGGCTGCTGCCGGCCACTTCATGGCAGCCGTGGCTCAGTTGCTCGCTCATGCCACTGACGCCGTGGGCGTTGCTGCGCACCACTTCGATCATGCCGCGCAAGTCCCGTTGCATGGTGGCGAGGCTGCGAATCAAGGCGCTGGCTTCATCTTTGCGCCGGGGTTCGACAATCGCTTCGCTCAAGTTGCCCCGCGCAATGCTGGCGGCAATGCGGCTGGCGGCCTGCAATGGCGCCATGATGCTGAGCATCACCCAGCGCCCCTGGGCCAACAGCAGTAAAAGGCTGGCGATCAACACTGCGCCCAGGGTGAAATTGGCGTTGCTGATGGTCTGCCGTGTGCCGACACTTGTCTGCTGGGTGTTGGTCTCGATCAGTTCGCTCAGCGCGGCCATTTGATCTTCAAGCTGGGTGAAAGCGGCATTGAACGTGCCCAGTTCCGCGCGAGCGGCTTCGGGATTGTCCAGCGCCAGGGCGACGATGCGCTCGCCGGTGGCGATGTAGTTGTCCAGGCTCGGTTTGATTTTTTCCAGGTTGGCCTTGAGCGCAGCGTCCAGCGGAAGCGCGAGGTTATCCGACAGTACCTGGCGAAAGTGTTCGGCGTGTTCCTTGAGCGAAGCGTTGACCTCGGCCGGTGTGCTGGTGCTCTTGCCCAGGCCCACCAGCATCGCCGACAACACATCGGCGCGCAGGGCGTCGTGCATCATGTCGGCTTCCATGTGGTTGCGCAGTACCGTCATGCTGACCTCGCTGTCCTGCACGGCATCGCCCATCCGTGAATTGCCCAGGTAACCGGTAAGGCTCATGATCAAAGCAGTGAGCAAGCCAGTCGCTATCAACAACATCAAGCGTAGTTTGATCGTCATGCAAAAATCCCCTTGCCTGGTCATCCGGTTGGGAGCCCAACCGCAGACGCCCCGCTTCTGATGTTATCGGCCACCGTCCCTGGTTATTGAAGCCTAAGTTTGCGGATCTGCGTGGATCCCTTAAGCTGACCCCCTTTTACGTGCGGAACCGCTCATGTCTCGACGTATCGCCCACCTCGCCCTGCTACTGGGGTTGATCACCGCCGTCGGCCCTTTCGCCATCGACATCTACCTGCCCGCACTGCCGACCCTCGGCGCGAGCCTGCATGCCTCGCCGGCGCGGGTGCAGATGAGCCTGACGGTGTTCTTCGTGATCGTCGGCGTATGCCAGTTGTTCTACGGGCCGGTCAGCGATGTATTCGGGCGCAAACCGCCGATCTATGCAGGCCTGGTGATTTTTGCCGTGGCCAGTGTCGGGTGCGCCTTGGCGCCGACGATCGAAACCCTGATCGCCTTTCGCGCCCTGCAGGCCTTCGGCGCGTGCGCCGGCATGGTGATTCCCCGGGCCATCGTGCGTGACCTGTACACGGGGCATGAGGCCGCGAAGTTGATGTCCTTGCTGATGCTGGTGATGAGCGTCTCGCCGATCCTCGCGCCATTGGCCGGCAGCCTGGTGATTTCGCTGTGGAGCTGGCGCGAAGTATTCGCCGTGCTGGCGGTGCTCGCGCTGGCGTGTTTGGTAATGACCATCGTACAACTGCCCGAAACCCACCCTGCCGAACGCCGGTTGGGCAAGACCCTGGGTAGTGCCTTCAGCAGTTATGGCGCGTTGTTGCGTGACCCGGTATTCATCGGCCTGTCGGTGGTGTGCGGCTTTGGCCTGGCGACCTTCTTCGTGTTTATCGGCAGCGCGCCGTTCGTGTACATCGAGCATTACGGCCTCACACCCACGCAGTTCAGCCTGGCCTTTGCGTTGAACGCCGCGTCGTTTTTCGCCATGAGCCAACTCACTGCACGCCTCAGTGCGCGCTTTGGCCTGGCGCCGTTGATTCTTTGGTCGGTAGCGGCTGTGGCTGCAGTGATGGCTGTCCTGGCCGTCACTACGCTGTGGGTCGACAGCCTGGCCCTGACCATGGTCTTGCTGTTTATCGGCTTCGGCTTTCTCGGCCTGCTGCTGCCGGCCGCCGGGGTATTGTCCCTGGAGGATCATGGTGCCGTGGCCGGTTCTGCCTCGGCCTTGCTCGGTGCGATCCAGATGATCATCGGGGCCCTGTCCATGACCCTGATCGGGGTGTTCGCCGATCACACGCCGGCGCCGATGCTGATCGGGATTGCGCTGTGCGCCATAGCAGCGATGCTCACCACGGTGTGGACACTGCGGCGCCTGCCGGTTCACCTGGCGAGCGCCCCGCCCTCGTCCTGAGGGCGGCCCATGCACTTGAGGTTGGCGTTGCCTGGGTCCAACGCCAACCACTCGTCGGCCCTCGGCGGCATCCGTTACAACTATCAACCGGCCGGCAACTACTAATCCCATAGCAACTTTGGAAACTATGGAGATTGACATGACTGATTACCCTCACCCTCCCTTCGCCCCCCAAGCGCAGACCGTACCTGGTTCGCAGAAGAAAATGGACCCGTACCCGGATTGCGGTGAACAGAGCTACAAGGGCTCCGGACGGTTGGCCAACAAGATCGCCCTGATCACGGGGGCCGACAGCGGCATTGGGCGCGCCGTCGCCATCGCGTTTGCCCGTGAAGGCGCCGATGTGGCCATCGCTTATCTGGATGAGCACGAGGACGCCAGGGAAACTGCGCGTTGGGTCGAGGAAGCCGGTCGCCAATGCCTGCTGCTGCCCGGCGATATCGCTCAGAAAAGCGTGTGCCACGAACTGGTCGACAAAACGGTCGAGCAATTCGGCCGTATCGACGTGCTGGTCAATAACGCAGCGTTCCAGATGAGCCACGAGACTCTTGAAGAAATCTCGGACGAGGAGTGGGTCAAGACCTTCGATATCAACATCACCGCAATGTTTCGCCTGTGCAAGGCAGCGGTGCCGCATATGAAGGCTGGCAGTTCGATCATTAACACCACGTCCGTCAACTCAGACATGCCCAAGCCGACGCTGATGCCGTATGCGGCCACCAAGGGTGCGATTGCCAATTTCACCGGTGGCTTGGCGCAGTTGCTCGGCAGCAAGGGTATACGCGTCAACAGCGTAGCCCCGGGCCCGATCTGGACGCCGTTGATCGTGGCGACCATGACCGATGAAGATGTGCAGAGCTTCGGCAGCGAAACCCCGCTGGGCCGCCCTGGCCAACCGGTGGAAGTCGCGCCGATCTATGTGTTGTTGGCCTCGGACGAAGCCAGCTACATCTCCGGATCGCGCTACGCGGTCACTGGCGGCAAACCTATTCTCTAAAACTGCATCGCCCCCCCCTGAGGGGGGGCTGCAATCGTCAACCCTACAGGTCAAACCGGTCCACCGCCCGCCGTCGCTCATTGTCGTCACGCACGTCATAGCTGGCGGTGGTCTGGATATTGGTATGGTGTGCGAGCTTCTGCGCGATCGACAGGTCATGCTCCTCGATCACCCGGGTGATGAACGAGCGACGGAAGTCATGGGGCATGATCTTCACGCCCACCTGTTCGCCGCGCTGGCGGGCGATGTAGTAAATGGCGTGTTTGGTGATGCGCTCGCGGGTGATGTGGCTGCCACGGCGGATACGGTTGAACAAGAAGCTGTCATCCTGCTCGCCCTCCTTGAGCTGCTCGCGCCGAAACGCCAGCCACGCCTGCAATTTGGCGAACGCCCAGTCCGGCGCGTACTTGATCAACTCCTTGTTGCCCTTGCCGATCACCCGCAGGCTGCGCTCTTCGAAGTTGATCTGGGCCAGGTCGAGGTTGACCGATTCCGACTTGCGCATGCCGGAGCCGTAGAGAATACCGATCACTGCGGCGTCTCGCAGGCCCTGGGGCCGTGGGTCGGCGGCGCAGACTTCCATCATTTCGCGGATCAGGCTGCGCCGCAGGTTGCGGCCCTGGCCCAGGCGCGTGCCGGGTGCAGCCTTGACCGTGCGCATGCGCAACAGGTGCTCCTGGCTGATCAGGTTCAGGCGCCACGCCTCATTCATCACCCCGCGCACCGCGTTCACATACAACGAGGAGGTATTCGGCGCATAACCGTCTTCGCGCAAGGCGGCGACCAGGGCAATGACGTGTTCGGGCTGCAGCAAGTGCCAGTCGATGTCTTCGAGGTTGATGTCCTCGAAGCCCAGGCGATCGGCCGCATCTTGCAGCACGTAGCGCATGGTCAATTGGCTGGAGGGGGCCAGGCGGGTGAGGTAGAGGGTCAGCGGGTTGCGGATAGACTCAGTCAAGCTAGATCAGCCTTTGGTTTAAATACACCATTTAACTGATTGTTAAATCGACATATTTACGATTGAACAGGGCAAAGAAGTCTAGCCCATGACTGCCGCTGGTACAAAGTACTGAAACGTACCGCGAGGCGGTGCGTCACCGCATCAGGTACGCGCCCTATTGTCCTATGGAGCGATAAGCCTAATCACTACCGGTCGAAGCATTTTCCTATGCTGCTTTGTAGGCGCCTTGCTTTATTTTCAGCTTTTCATCCCTGCTCATTCACTCAGACAAAGGTCACTTTATGCCTATTGACACTCCTACCTCGCGTTATGCGAACCCTAATCCCTGGGCTGTCAAGCACTCCTCCATTGCTCCAGACAGCCAGCCTCCTGCGTACAACACAACACTGTATGCCCCCTCGTATTTTGCGACGGTGGAAAACAAAGCCAAGGTTGATATCTCCCGGGATGACTTCAACCAGGTCAATAAGCAGGTCAATGCGCTCGATAGAAAAATCGAAAAGATAGAGCGATTTTCAACCCGATATCCAGCCGCTATAACAGGCAAAGACACTCAAACATTGCGCCAGACAATGCTCAACCTGCGCAATCATGTAGCGACTGGGAACGGCAAAAGCAATGAAATGCAGGCATTGGCCCAAACGGTCAACAATCAAACGACAGCCATTGCACTGAAAGCGTTACAGGGCGTGCAGAAGAATGAACATGGCACGCCGGCTTTCGCTCAGAATCTGCAATTGCTTTCAGATGTCGAAAATATGCAGCAAAAAAAATACTGATGGTTTTACCTTGAGGCCTTGGCAGCTAGTCGGGCTCAACCGGGCCGTCCTCGGTTTGCGGTTGGCTCCAAGTCTCATCCTGTTTCTGCATCAACGCAAACCATTGGGTGCGCATGAAATCCAAGTACGGAGCAGGCGCCTTGGCAAAGTCCTTCTCATCGCCATAACACCCCGGCAACGGCAACTCGGTGCCCTGCTCCTTGTACTGGCTGACCAGCGCCTGCTGAGCGGCCACGCTGCAGTCCTTGGGCAGCGGCATGCCGCGCAGGGCGCCGGCCTCTTCGTCCCACCAGGCCGCACCGACGCGGTCGACCCCACGCAGGCGGTACTTCTGCGACTTGCCGACGTGCATGATCAACTTGAATTCGTTGGGGCTGACATCACTGGTGCAGGTGCGCGAATAGCCAACGGTGGCCTGGGTGATGCCGTCGCCAGTGAGGTCGGTGACTTTGGTTGCAGCCCGGTCAAAGCGCAGGGATGCATCGAATTCGCAATGCTGCACATCGTCGTAGAGCATCCATACGCGCTTGGGGCGGTTGCCGTCGATCAGGTACTGGGCCGCATACACGAATGCCGACTGGGTGCCATCGTCATCGCGCTCGCTGACTTGTTCGGCGAGCACCAGCAGGTTCTTGCCTTGTTTATCGTCCCAGGTATACGCGGCGATCTGCTTGCCGCGCACTTCCACGCCGTCCGGCACCTGGTCGATGCTGGTCAGCGCCACCCCGTCATCGGCGCGTACGGTGGTGACGCACGCGACGCTCATCAACAACCCCATCAACACTGGCCGCAATTGGCCGCGTAAAAGCTGCACGCTTTTCATCCGTTCACCCTGGCAAGAGACGGCTTACTTTACCGGCACTTGGCGGGCATTGCAGAGAATATTCTTTACTGAACACCGGATTGAATAACATCGCGTCGCGCTCGCCCGGACGCCTTGCCTGGCACCTCGTCCACTTAGCTGAACCCTAGCTGTCTACCTGTCAAATAAACGAGTTTTTCATCTGCCTTTCATATCTGTTCCACATTTTTACGCTTAATCTTGGATACAGCACTTCATAGAAAACCGCGCTATATCGTCTAACCTCTTGATTACGTTCTATCTTCAGTGCCGCTTTCTAACCTGCATTCTGGACGTTTGCCTAATGATTGCTGCTGTTTCCACGCTCCAAGTTGCTCTAACCCCGAGGTCATGAATCTTTGAAACCCTACCCTATTCATTGCGTGTCGATCGTTATCCCGGTCTACAACGAACAAGAGAGCCTGCCTGAATTGCTGCGCCGTACCACCGCAGCCTGCAAGCAACTGGCCTACGAATACGAAATCATCCTGGTGGATGACGGTAGCCGCGACAATTCGGCCCAACTGCTGGAAGACGCCGCCTCGGAAGACGGCAGCAACGTGGTCGCGGTAATTCTCAACCGCAACTACGGCCAGCACGCGGCGATCATGGCCGGTTTTGAGCAATGCCGAGGCGAAGTGGTGATCACCCTCGACGCCGACCTGCAAAACCCGCCCGAAGAAATCCCGCGCCTGGTCGAGCAAGCGGCCCTGGGCTACGACGTGGTTGCCACCGTGCGCAACAATCGCCAGGACTCGGCCTTCCGCCGCTGGCCATCGCGCCTGATCAACCTGGCCGTGCAGCGTTCCACCGGCGTTGCCATGAGCGACTACGGCTGCATGCTGCGCGCCTACCGCCGCACCATTGTCGACGCGATGCTCGCCTGCCGTGAGCGCAGCACCTTCATCCCGATCCTGGCCAACGGCTTTGCCCGGCACACCACGGAAATCCTGGTGCACCACGCCGAGCGGGAACACGGCGAATCCAAATACAGCGCCATGCGCCTGATCAGCCTGATGTTCGACTTGCTGACCTGCATGACCACTACCCCGCTGCGACTGCTGTCCATCGTCGGCTTCAGCCTGGCGGCGCTGGGTGTGCTGTTTGCCTTCGCATTGATCATCCTGCGCCTGGCCTTTGGCGCCGACTGGGCTGGCGACGGTTTGTTCGTGCTGTTCGCGGTGTTGTTCGTGTTCACCGGCGGCCAGTTCATCGGCATGGGCCTCTTGGGTGAATACCTGGGCCGCATGTACAGCGACGTGCGCGCCCGTCCGCGCTTCTTTATCGAAAAGGTGCTGCGCAACCAACCGGCAGCACCGGCTCCCGTGGTCGTCGTAGACGGCCTGGTGTCCTCCCATACTTCTACTTCTGCTGATCAGGTCTAATCATGAGTTCAAAAGCTGTTGTATTCGCGTACCACGATATTGGTTGTGCAGGCATTGAAGCGCTGCTCAACACCGGTTACGAAATTGCTGCCGTGTTCACCCATGCCGATGACCCCAAGGAAAACAACTTCTACGGTTCCGTCGCACAACTGTGCGCGCGCAATGGCATCCCGGTGCACGCCCCGGAAGACGCCAACCACCCGCTGTGGATCGAGCGCATCGCCAAGCTGAACCCGGACTACATTTTCTCGTTCTACTACCGCAACCTGCTCAGCGAGGCCCTGCTGGCCACCGCCAGCAAAGGCGCGTTCAACCTGCACGGCTCGTTGCTGCCGAAATACCGTGGCCGCGCCCCGGCCAACTGGGTACTGGTCAACGGCGAGACCGAAACCGGCGTGACCCTGCACCGCATGGTCAAGCGTGCCGATGCCGGCGCGATCCTGGCCCAGCAGAAAGTCATCATCGAACGCAACGACACCGGCCTGACCCTGCACGCCAAACTGCGCGACGCCGCCAGCACCCTGCTGCGCGACGCCCTGCCGCAACTGGCCCAGGGCAAGCTGACGGAAACCGCCCAGGACGAAAGCCAGGCCACTTACTTCGGCCGCCGCACTGCCGCCGATGGCAAGCTGGAGTGGAAAAAACCGGCTGAAGAACTGTTCAACCTGGTGCGCGCCGTGACCCAACCGTACCCAGGCGCCTTCTGCGCCGTGGGCGAACACAAGTTGATCGTCTGGCAGGCCGAAGTGGTCAAGGGCAACGAAGGCCTGGCGCCGGGCCGTGTGATCAGCGTCAACCCGCTGCGCATCGCCTGCGGTGAAGACTCCCTGGTGGTCAAGTTCGGCCAGCGCAACGCCGACGGCCTGTTCCTCGCCGGCCCAGCCCTGGCGGACGCACTGGGCCTGGTCGACGGTTCCGTACTGCGCGGCGCCGAGTCCGGCCGCAAGCCACGGCGTACCCGGGTACTGATCCTGGGTGTGAACGGCTTTATCGGCAACCACCTGTCCGAGCGCCTGCTGCGCGACGACCGTTATGAAATCTACGGCCTGGACATCGGCTCGGACGCCATCGAGCGCCTGCGCAGCCACCCGAACTTCCATTACGTCGAAGGCGATATCAGCATCCACACCGAGTGGATCGAGTACCACATCAAGAAGTGCGACGTGGTCCTGCCGCTGGTGGCCATCGCCACGCCAATCGAATACACCCGCAACCCGCTGCGCGTGTTCGAACTGGACTTCGAAGAAAACCTCAAGTTGGTGCGCTACTGCGTCAAGTACAACAAGCGCGTGATCTTCCCGTCGACCTCCGAAGTCTATGGCATGTGCCAGGACCAGTACTTCGACGAAGACACCTCCAACCTGGTGGTGGGTCCGGTCAACAAACAGCGCTGGATCTACTCGGTTTCCAAGCAGTTGCTGGACCGTGTGATCTGGGCGTACGGTGACAAGGGCCTGAAATTCACCCTGTTCCGTCCGTTCAACTGGATGGGCCCACGCCTGGACCGCCTGGATTCGGCGCGTATCGGCAGCTCCCGCGCAATCACCCAATTGATCCTGAACCTGGTGGAAGGTACGCCGATCCGCCTGTTCGACGGCGGCGAGCAGAAGCGTTGCTTTACCGATATCGCTGACGGCATCGAAGCCCTGGCCCGCATCATTGATAACGAAAACGGCGTGTGCGACGGTCAGATCATCAACATCGGCAACCCGGAAAACGAAGCCAGCATCCGTCAGTTGGGCGAAGAACTGCTGCGTCAGTTCGAAGCGCACCCGTTGCGTGGCAACTTCCCACCGTTCGCCGGTTTCCGCGACGTAGAAAGCAAGGCGTTCTACGGCACCGGTTACCAGGACGTGGCGCATCGCAAGCCAAGCATCGAAAATGCCAAGCGCCTGCTGGACTGGGAGCCGACCGTGGAAATGAGCGAAACCATCGGCAACACCCTGGACTTCTTCCTGCGTGAAGCCATGCTCGAAATCGCGGACAAAAAGTAATGGATGCAGGTCTTCGCATCGACGTCGACACCTACCGCGGCACCCGTGAAGGTGTGCCACGGTTGCTCGAGTCCCTGGATGAAGCCTCGGTGAAGGCAACGTTCTTCTTCAGTGTCGGGCCTGACAACATGGGGCGCCACTTGTGGCGTCTCATCCGCCCGCAATTCCTGTGGAAGATGCTGCGTTCCAATGCGGTCGGCCTGTATGGCCTGGACATCCTGCTCGCCGGCACCGCCTGGCCGGGCAAGCCGATCGGCCGTGACCTGGGGCACTTGATGCGCCAGGCCAAGGCCGCCGGGCACGAAGTGGGCCTGCACGCCTGGGATCACCACGGCTGGCAGGCCAACACCGGGCGCTGGAGCGAGGCGCAGTTGATCGAACAGATCCGCCGTGGCGTCGACACCCTCAGCGACATCCTCGGTGAGCGCATCGACTGTTCCGCCGCCGCCGGTTGGCGCGCGGATGAACGCGTGGTGCAAGCCAAGCAAGGTTTCAACTTTCGCTACAACAGCGATTGCCGGGGCACCAGCCTGTTTCGTCCAACCCTGGCCGATGGCAGTGCGGGCACCCCACAAATTCCGGTAGACCTGCCGACCTTCGACGAAGTCGTAGGGCCGGTGGTGGCTGCCAAAGACTTCAATGGGTTCATCCTCGACCGTTTTGCCGAGTCGAAACTCAATGTCTACACGATCCACGCCGAAGTGGAAGGGATTCTGATGGCCAACGATTTTCGCCAGTTGCTCGCCCAGGCCGGGCAGCGCGGCATCGACTTCAAACCACTGGGCGACCTTTTGCCGGCGGACGTGACCACCCTGCCCCAGCAACAACTGGTGCGTGGCGCCTTGCCCGGCCGCGAGGGTTGGCTCGGAGTGCAGCAGGCATGATCCGCCGTTGGGCCTTGCCCCTGCTGCTGTTGGCGTTTGGCGTGTTCTACCTGCTGCCGCTGGCCACCCATGGCCTGTGGATCCCGGATGAAACCCGCTACGCGCAGATCAGCCAGGAAATGCTGCTGACCGGCAAGTGGGCTTCGCCGCACTTCATGGGCATCCGCTACTTCGAAAAACCGGCGGCGGGTTACTGGATGATTGCGCTGGGCCAGGCGATCTTCGGGCAGAACCTGTTCGGCGTGCGGTTTGCCTCGGCCCTGAGCACCGGCTTGAGCATCCTGCTGGTGTACGGGGTGTCGCGTCGGCTGTGGAATGACCCGCGCAAAACCCTGGTCAGCACCGTGCTGTACATGAGTTTTGTCAGCGTGGCCTTGCTCGGTGGCTACGCCAATCTGGATCCGCAGTTCACCTTCTGGGTCAACCTGACCGGAGCCGCCCTGTGGTTCTGCTTCGACAGCACCACCCGCAACGGGCGCCTGGGGTCCTGGGCGTTGCTCGGTTTTGCCTGCGGCATGGGCTTTATGACCAAGGGCTTTCTGGCGTGGTTGCTGCCGGTGTTGATTGCCCTGCCCTATGCGATCTGGCAGAAGCGTTTGCGTGAGCTGCTGGGCTACGGCGTGGTCGCCGTGGTGGTGGCGATTGTCGTCAGCTTGCCATGGGCGCTGGCGGTGCACCGGCAAGAGCCGGACTACTGGAATTTCTTCTTCTGGCACGAGCATATCCAGCGCTTCGCCGGTGACGATGCCCAGCACGCCCAGCCGTTCTGGTATTACCTGCCGCTGTTGGTTGCGTTCTGCCTGCCGTGGGTGGCGTTGTTGCCGTCGACCCTCAAACAGGCGTGGCGGGACAAACGCAGCGCAAAAATCGGTTTTGTAGTGCTGTGGCTGCTGATGCCCCTGGCCTTCTTCAGCCTGGCCAAGGGCAAGCTGCCGTCCTACATCATGCCGTGCCTGCTGCCCCTGGCCTTGTTGATGGGCAATACCCTGGCGGACAAACTGGCCCAGGGTCGCAGCCGTGCGCTGCGCATCAACGGCTGGCTGAACCTGATCATCGGTGTAGTGGCATTGCTCGCGCTGACCTGGCTGCAAATGAAGAAGCCGGTGTACGAACACGGCCAGGAAACCCTCAGCCTGGTGTTGGTGTTCACTTTTCTGTTTGCCTGGATCCTGGTCAACCTGCTGCAGGCGGCCCGGCCTTTGCACCTGTGGGCCGCACCGGTACTCGGCAGTTGGCTGATGGTGGCCTTGTTGCCAGCTGCCCTGCCGCATTCAGTGGTGTACAACAAGACGCCTGACCAATTCATCATTGATCACCTGCAAGAGCTGCAACCAGCCACGGCCCTGCTGAGCAATGACCTGGGCGCAGCGTCGGCGCTGTCATGGCGCCTGGCGCGCCCGGACGTGACGCTCTACAACACCGTCGGCGAAGTCAAATACGGCCTGGCCTACGCGGACGCCACGCACCACAAGGTGGATACCAGCCAAGTCCAGCAATGGATGAGCGATGCGCGCCAAAAGGGGCCGGTCGGCGTGGTCATGCGGGTCAAGGGCGACGACGAAATCGCCGAAGTCGACTTGCTGCCCAAGGACGGCAAGCGCTACGAACAAGGCAACATCGTGATCCTGATCTTCCCGCAGGCCGCGCAATGATCACCTTGCTGCTGTTACTGGCCGCCTGCCTGCTCACCTGCATGGGACAGGTCTCCCAGAAGTTCGCCGTGGAACGCTGGCGCGACCTGCCGGATGGCTGGGCGCTGAAACTGCGCTCGCCCTGGTTGTGGTCGGCGCTGGTGTGCCTGGGCCTGGGCCTGCTGGTGTGGCTGCTGGTGTTGCAACGCCTGGAAGTCGGTATTGCCTACCCGATGCTCAGCCTCAACTTCGTGCTGGTCACGCTGGTCGCGCGTTTTGTGTTCAAAGAGCACATCGATACCCGCCATTGGCTGGGTGTCGCGCTGGTGATCGGCGGCGTCGTGCTGCTGGGTCGCCAGGTATGAGCCGGATCCAGGGGTTTGCCCTGGCCCTGGGCAGCGTCGGCCTGGTCAGCGCGGCCCAACTGGGCATGCGCTGGAGCATGACGCGCCTGCCGCTGCCCAGCGCATGGCTGGATGCCTTGAGCCAGAACAGCATCGACCTGGGCGCCCTCGGCGTCGTGACCCTGGCGATCCTGGCATACGCACTGTCGATGCTCTGCTGGCTCGGTGCGCTCAAGCATTTGCCGCTGGGCCGCGCCTATTCGCTACTGAGCATCAGCTATGCCTTGGTGTACCTGCTGGCGGCCAGTCTGCCGGTGTTCAACGAACATTTTTCCGTTTCAAAAACCCTGGGGGTGGCCTTGGTCATCCTCGGTGTTCTGGTTATCAACTCTCGTCGTGCTAGCGCCACAAGTCCCAGGAATGCCCCATGAAAATCAGTGTATTTGGTAGCGGTTACGTCGGTCTGGTGCAGGCCACCGTGTTGGCTGAAGTCGGCCACGATGTCATTTGCATGGACGTTGACAAGAACAAGGTCGAGTCACTGCAAAAAGGCCATGTGACCATCTTCGAGCCGGGGCTGGCTGCGATGGTCAAGGAAAACCTGGAGAGTGGGCGGCTGCACTTCACCCATGATGAAAAGTTGGCGGTGGAACACGGCGAAGTCCTGTTCATTGCCGTGGGCACGCCTTCGGACGAAGACGGCTCGGCCGACCTGAAATACGTGCTGTCGGTAGGCGACGCCGTCGCCCGCCACCGCAAAGAACCGGTGATCCTGGTGGAAAAATCCACCGTGCCGGTCGGCACCGGCGACACCCTGCGCGCCCACATCGAAAAAGCCCTGCACCTGGCCGGCCGGCACCTGGAGTTCGATATCGTCTCCAACCCCGAATTCCTCAAGGAGGGCTCGGCTGTTGCCGACTGCCGCCGCCCGGACCGCATCATCATCGGTTGTGAGCGCGAAGAAGTGCGCGACGTGATGCGCGACCTGTACGCACCGTTCAACCGCAACCACGACCGCATCATCTTCATGGACCTGCGCAGCGCCGAGCTGACCAAGTACGCCGCCAACTGCATGCTGGCGACCAAGATCAGCTTTATCAACCAGATCGCCGAGCTGGCCGAACACCTGGGGGCGGACATCGAAGCCGTGCGCCTGGGCATTGGCGCCGACTCGCGCATCGGCTACCACTTTATCTACCCTGGCTGCGGCTACGGCGGTTCGTGCTTCCCCAAGGACATGCGCGCCCTGATCCACAGCGCCCGGCAAGCCAACTGCTCCAGCGACCTGCTGGAAGCGGTAGAAGCCATCAACCAGCGCCAGAAGAGCAAGTTGTTCGAGCGGATCAAGGCGTTCTTCAAGGGCGACCTGCGCGGCAAGACCTTTGCCCTGTGGGGCCTGGCGTTCAAGCCCAACACCGACGACATGCGCGATGCTCCCAGCCGCGTGCTGATGGAAGCGTTGTGGGCCGCCGGCGCCAACGTGCGCGCATTCGACCCGGAAGCCATGCAGGAAACCCAACGTATCTATGGCGATGACCCACGGCTGATGCTCATGGGCACCCCCGAATCCACACTGGGCGGTGCCGATGCGCTGATCGTCTGCACCGAATGGCAGCAATTCAAGGCGCCGGACTTCGACCTGATCCACCAGCGCCTGAAAACCCCGGTGATCTTCGACGGCCGCAACCTCTACGACGGCGAGCGCCTGGCACGCAAAGGCTTCCAGTACTACCCGATCGGCCGCGGTGATTCCTGCCAGTTGCCGATTCCCCAGCAACAGTGGCTGCCACAGGTTGTGGAAGCCTGAGACGTGAACAAAGCTCAACCGTCCCCGCTGAATGCAACGATCCGCCGCCAATCCCTTGGTCTGGGATTGCTGGCGTTGTTGCTGTTTATCGCCGGTAGCTGGCACCAGGCAATCATCGGCTTCGACTCGCGCTTTGTGTTGTTTGCCCAGGAAATGCTGCGTCATGGCCCCAGCGTCTTCCCCACCACCTATGGGCAGCCTTATGCGGATTACCTGGCCACCTCGACACTGTTGACCTGGCTGGTTTCACTGCCCCTGGGCCAGGTCACCAGCCTCACGGCCTGGTTGCCCACGGCGATTGCCTCGGCGCTTATCGTCACCCTGGTGTATCGCCTGACGGCGCCCTACTCCCAGCGCTGGGGGCTGCTGAGCATTGCGCTCCTGTTGTTGAGCAGCAACTTCATCACCGAAACCCGTGCGGTGTCCCTCGACCAGATGCTGGCCGCCATCGCCCTGGCGGTGTTCTACCTGGGTTATGCCCATGATCACTTCCGGTCCGCTAAACGCCTGCATTGGCTGTACCTGCTGCTGATCCTGGGCTTTGCCGTGCGTGGGCCGATTGGCCTGGTGATTCCTACGGGCGTGCTTTGCAGCTACTACCTGATCAACCGGCAATGGCGGCAGCTGTTCAGTTTCGGCTTGCTGGCGCTGGCGCTGCTGGTGGCATGTGTGGGCCTGTTGCTGCTGATGGCCAAGTTGAGCGGTGGCGAAAGCTTCATGCAGGACGTGATCCGCATGCAGTTCCTCGGCCGCATGGATGGCAGCGAAGGCTCGAGCGGCCTGCTGTACTACTTCACCAGTTCGCTGGGCAATTACGCCTTGGCGTATCCGATGGCGCTGCTGGTACTGCTGGCCATGGTGCTCAGCGGGCGCCGCACGCCGGGACCGGCATTGAAGTTGGTGTGGTATTGCGCCGCCGCAGGCTTGCTGGTGATGGTCGGCCTGTCGATTCCCCAGGCGAAAAAAGCACGTTACGTGCTGCCGATGTTGCCCATGGCGGCGATCATTGCGGCATACCCGTTCCAGGTCGCACACGGTCGGCTCTTCGCCGGGCTGCGTGGGCTGATGCTGGGGATCTGGACGTTGTCGCCGACGCTGTTGATCGTCGGCCTGCTGTTGGCACGACCGCGCTACCCTGAGCAATTGAGCCATCTCGGCTGGGTGTTGGGCGTGCTGGGCGGCCTGCAGGTGCTGGCCTTGGTGACACTCTTCAAGAGCCGCCTGCGTGCGGTCGGGCCGGCTTTTGCCGCGGTGCTGGCAGTGTGGGCCTCCTATATCCTGGTGGTCGAGCCGCTGGAGCGCAGTATCTACGACACCCGCACCTTTACCTTGCAAGTTCATGAGCAGGTGATGCAGCAACGCGCGCCGGTGGTGCTGCATGGCTTGGGCAAAGACGCCAAGGCCATCAAGTACATGGTCAACCTCGATTGCGACCAAGTGCCGTTGTTCACTCAGCAAGCCGCCGACCTGAAGCCACTCCAGGGACCCGCCTGGCTGGTGATGAGCCAAGTGGATTACGAAGGCTTGCAAGACCCGCGCTTTCGTTCCATCACGCCGACCCTGACCGGCGAATTCGACCGCAACCCTTACGTGCTGCTGCACCTGGCCAAACCTGTGCAACCTTGAGTCTGCGCCGGCGCTGCCGGCGCGGAAAATTCCCACGCAGCTTTACGTAATAACTGGTGCCGTTTCTCTTTCCTGCGTCCAAAACCCAACGGTAAACTCGCTTGCCTGTTGCGGTATTCATTTACCGCCACAGGTCATGGGTGACCACAAGGACGAGAGGACAACGCCGTGCCAGATGATGCTTCGCTTGATAACCCAGCCTTGACCAGCACCGAAGTGCATGTCGGCTATATTTCCCTGCCACCGCTGGACCGGCTGATGGGGTTGCGCGACGCGTTGGTGGCGTTGAAAGGCCCGCTGGCCAGTGAACCCGGTTTGCAGGAGAACCTGCGCAAGCGTTTTTTCGATGAAGAGTTCAGTAATCGGGTGCTGGGTGAAGTCTGCTGCTCGATAGTAGTCTGACCGTATTCCAATTCATTATTTTCGCATTCAACCCTCATTAATATGCATTGGCGCCTCTGTTCCACGCGCGGCACACTGCATGGGTTCCTTCCCCCAAATGTTGGAACTTTCAAAGGGCTTTTCCGGGCAACCAGACAAGCCTTTTTTTTGCCCGCCGTTTATGGACTGCCTCCCAATGCTCGCTCGCTGGTTCCCCGCTGCTATCAATACCCGCCCCACCGAATGGAGCCGTGCCGCGATCGGCATGGCCCTTGGCACCTTGTTCAGCGTCTGGTTGTGCTCCCAGGTGTTTGGCATGGATGTCGCGTTGCACCTGCTTGGCCCGCTGGGTGCGTCGGCCGTCCTGTTGTTCGCCGTGTCATCGGGTGCCTTGGCACAACCCTGGTCGATTATCGGCAGCTACCTGTGCGCAGGTGTGATTGCCTTGCTGGTCACCCGTGTCCTCGGCCCGTCCCTGGGCGGCGCCTGCCTGGCGGCCGGCATGACCGTAATACTGATGTGCTGGTTGCGCTGCCTGCACCCGCCCGCCGGTGGCCTGGCCATGACACTGGTCCTGGCAGACCCGGCGTCCGCCGCCCTGGGCTGGTATGAGCTGGGTGCGGTATTGCTCGGCGCCGGTGCGCTGCTGGCCTGCGCACTGGCGTATAACAACGCCACGCGCACGCGTTATCCCAAAGGCGCGGTGGAAGCACCGGCACCGCTACCGTTCAGCCCCAGGGCCGACCGAGACCCTGGTATTACCGCCGCTGATTTGACACTGGCGCTGGCGCAAATGGAGCGGTTCTACGATGTGGAGCCCAGCGAACTGGAACAACTCATCCACGCGGCGCAAACCCACGCCAGGCGCCGTAGCATCGGCGAAACACTGGCCAGCCGGTTACCCTGAGCCGGTCGTGCGCTTGCTGCATAAATGCAAAAACGACCTGCAGGATTGAAGGTTGTACTAGGCAAATTTGCACTGGTACGATCGCGAGAAGGTTCATCCGTGAACATCTTGATAAAGAACAATAAAAGCAGGGAGTTATCGATGACTGCTCAGGTTTCATCCGAAGCAAGCCACGCCCAAGTACTTCAGGACGAAGTCCTCGCCGAGGTCCGCAACCACATCGGCCACCTCACCCTCAATCGCCCCGCCGGCTTGAATGCCATTACCCTGGACATGGTGCGCAGCCTCACGTCCCATTTGCAGGCATGGGCTGACGATCCGCAGGTGTATGCCGTGGTCCTGCGCGGTGCCGGTGAAAAAGCCTTCTGTGCAGGTGGCGATATCCGTTCTCTGTACGACAGCTTCAAGAACGGCGACACCCTGCACCAGGACTTCTTCGTCGAGGAATATACTCTGGATCTGGCCATCCACCACTACCGCAAGCCAGTCGTGGCACTGATGGACGGGTTTGTCCTCGGCGGCGGCATGGGCCTGGTGCAGGGGGCTGATTTGCGCGTAGTCACCGAGCGCAGCCGCCTGGCGATGCCGGAAGTGGCCATCGGTTATTTCCCTGACGTGGGTGGCAGCTACTTTCTGCCGCGCATCCCCGGCGAACTGGGGATCTACCTGGGCGTGACCGGGGTACAGATCCGCGCGGCCGACGCGCTGTATTGCGCGTTGGCTGATTGGTACCTGGAAAGCCACAAGCTCGCCGACCTTGACCAGAAGCTCGACCGCCTGCAATGGCACGACTCGCCGCTCAAAGACCTGCAGGGCGTGCTCGCCAAGCTGGCCGTGCAGCAATTGCCCGATCCACCGTTGGCCGCTCTGCGCCCCGCCATCGACCACTTTTTCGCGCTGCCGGATGTGCCGAGCATCGTTGAACAATTGCAGCAAGTCACCGTGGCCGACAGCCATGAATGGGCGTTGACCACCGCTGACCTGATGCTGACCCGCTCCCCCCTGGCCATGGCCGTTACGTTGGAGATGTTGCGCCGCGGCCGGCGCCTGCCCCTGGAAGACTGTTTTGCCTTGGAGCTGCACCTGGACCGCCAATGGTTCGAGCGCGGCGACCTGATCGAAGGCGTGCGCGCCCTGATCATCGACAAAGACAAAAGCCCGCGCTGGAACCCGCCCACCCTGCACGGGCTGGCCCTCAGCCACGTTGAGAGCTTTTTTCATCACTTCGAGAAGGTTGCGAAATAAGCCATGCAAGACATTGAATACACTGAAGAACAAGTAATGATCCGCGACATGGCGCGTGACTTCGCCCGGGGTGAAATCGCACCGCACGCCCAAGCCTGGGAGAAAGCCGGCTGGATCGACGACGCCCTGGTGGCAAAGATGGGCGAACTGGGCCTGCTGGGCATGGTGGTGCCGGAAGAATGGGGCGGCACCTATGTCGATTACGTCGCCTATGCCCTCGCCGTCGAGGAGATTTCCGCAGGTGACGGTGCCACTGGCGCACTGATGAGTATCCATAATTCAGTGGGTTGCGGGCCGATTCTCAACTACGGCACAGATGAACAAAAACAGACCTGGCTGGGCGACCTCGCCAGCGGCCAGGCGATTGGCTGCTTCTGCCTGACCGAACCCCAGGCCGGTTCCGAAGCGCACAACCTGCGTACCCGTGCCGAACTGCGCGACGGCCAGTGGGTAATCAACGGGGCCAAGCAGTTCGTCAGTAATGGTAAACGCGCCAAACTGGCGATTGTATTTGCGGTGACTGATCCCGACCTGGGCAAGAAAGGCATCTCGGCGTTCCTGGTGCCCACCGCAACCCCGGGATTCGTGGTGGATCGTACCGAACACAAGATGGGCATCCGTGCGTCCGATACCTGCGCCGTGACCCTGAACCAGTGCAGCGTGCCCGAGGCCAACCTGCTGGGTGAGCGTGGCAAAGGCCTGGCCATCGCGCTGTCCAACCTGGAGGGTGGCCGCATCGGTATTGCCGCCCAGGCATTGGGCATCGCCCGCGCGGCATTTGAAGCAGCGCTGGCCTATGCCCGTGATCGGGTGCAGTTCAACAAGGCGATCATCGAGCACCAGAGCGTGGCCAATTTGCTGGCCGACATGCAAACCCAGCTTAACGCCGCACGCTTGCTGATCCTGCACGCCGCACGGCTGCGCAGTGCTGGAAAACCCTGCTTGTCGGAAGCGTCCCAGGCCAAGCTGTTTGCCTCGGAAATGGCCGAGAAGGTTTGCTCATCGGCGATGCAGATTCACGGTGGGTACGGATACCTGGAAGATTATCCGGTGGAGCGTTACTACCGGGATGCGCGGATCACGCAGATTTACGAAGGGACCAGTGAGATTCAGCGGATGGTGATTGCCAGGGAGCTGAAGAACTACCAACTTTGACTGCCACAGCACATAAATAATGTGGGAGGGGGCTTGCCCCCGATGACGGTGGGTCAGTCAACAGATGTGAAGACTGAACCACTGCTATCGGGGGCAAGCCCCCTCCCAGCTTTGATACTCAGTGTCTTTGACACCGGGTTATTTGTCCTTGAACTCCGGCGCGCGCTTGGCCACGAATGCCGCCATGCCTTCCTTCTGATCCTGCGTGGCGAACGCCGCATGGAACACCCGGCGCTCAAAGCGCACGCCTTCCGACAAGCTCACTTCGAACGCTCGGTTCACGCTTTCCTTGACCATCATGCTGATCGGCACCGACTTGCCGGCAATCAGCGTCGCGACTTTCAGCGCTTCGTCCAGCAGTTCATCGGCGGGTACGATACGCGCAACAATCCCGCAGCGCTCCGCTTCCACCGCATCGATAAAGCGCCCGGTCAGGCACATTTCCATGGCCTTGGCCTTGCCCACCGCACGGGTCAGGCGCTGGGTGCCGCCCATGCCGGGCAGTACGCCGAGGTTGATTTCCGGCTGGCCGAACTTGGCGCTGTCACCGGCCAGGATGAAGTCGCACATCAACGCCAGTTCGCAACCGCCGCCCAGGGCGAAGCCGTTGACGGCGGCGATGATCGGCTTGCGGCGGTTGGCCACGCGGTCGCTGTCACTGAACAGATCGTCGAGGTAGATCTGCGGATAGGTCAGCTCGGCCATTTCCTTGATGTCGGCACCGGCGGCGAAGGCTTTTTTCGAGCCGGTCAACACGATGCAGCCGATCTCCGGGTTGGCTTCAAGGCCGTCCAGCGCCTGGTTCAACTCGCTGACCAGTTGCGCGTTCAGGGCGTTCAGGGCTTGCGGGCGATTGAGGGTAATCAGCCCGACGCGGCCCTGGACTTCAAGCAAAATGGTTTCGTAACTCATGTATCGGCTCCTTAGAGATTGCGTGAGATGACCATGCGCTGGATATCGCTGGTGCCTTCGTAAATCTGGCAGACCCGCACGTCGCGGTAGATCCGCTCCAGAGGGAAGTCGCTCAGGTAACCGTAACCGCCCAGGGTTTGCAAGGCGGCCGAACAGACTTTCTCGGCCATTTCCGAAGCAAACAGCTTGGCCATCGAGGCTTCCACCAGTGCCGGCTTGCCGCTGTCGCGCAGTGCAGCGGCGTAATGCACCATCTGCCGGGCAACCGCGATTTGCGTGGCCATGTCCGCCAGACGGAAAGCGACGGCCTGGTGCTCGATGATGGGTTTGCCGAAGCTTTCGCGCTCGCGGGCGTAGTCGCGGGCTGCTTCAAAGGCGGCGCGGGCCATGCCCACCGATTGCGAGGCAATGCCTACGCGCCCACCTTCCAGGTTGGCCAGAGCAATCCTGTAGCCTTCGCCCTCCTCCCCCAGACGGTTGGCGACAGGAACCTTCACGTCCTCAAACAGGATCTGGCAGGTATCGGAGGCATGCTGGCCCAGTTTGTCCTCAACCCGCGCCACGCTGTAGCCCGGCGAGTCGGTCGGCACGATAAACGCGCTGATCCCGCGCTTGCCCGCCGCCGGGTCGGTCACGGCAAACACAATCACCACGCCGGCGTTCTGTCCGGAGGTGATGAACTGTTTGCAGCCATTGAGTACGTAATGGTCGCCTTCAAGGCGTGCGCGGGTCTTCAGGCTACTGGCATCAGAGCCGGCCTGGGGCTCGGTCAATGCGAACGCACCGAGCATGGCACCACTGGCCAGGGGCTTGAGGAATTGCTCTTTCTGCTGGTCGTTACCGAACTTGAGAATCGGCACGCAACCCACAGAGTTGTGCACGCTCATGATGGTCGAGCAGGCCCCGTCACCGGCGGCAATTTCTTCCAGCGCCATGGCGTAGGCCAGGTAACCGGTGTCGCAACCGCCCCACTGTTCCGGCACCAGCATGCCGAAAAAGCCCAGCTCGGCCATTTCACCAATGGCTTCCCTGGGGAACCGGTGCTCGCGGTCCCACTCGGCGGCAAAGGGTTTCAGGCGTTCCTGGGCAAATTGCCGGGCGGCGTCGCTGATTTGCAGTTGTTCTTCATTGGGCAGCATGGTGGTTCCTTAGTACAGGCATTCGACGGCCATCGCCGTGGCTTCACCGCCGCCGATGCAGATGGCGGCGACGCCACGCTTGAGGCCTTTCTGGCGCAGGGCCGAAAGCAAGGTCACCAGGATCCGTGCACCGGAGGCACCGATCGGATGGCCCAGGGCGCAGGCACCGCCATGCACATTGACCTTGGCATGGGGGATCTCCAGCTTGCTCATGGTCACCAGGCTGACCACGGCAAAGGCTTCGTTGATTTCGAACAGATCGACGTCACCCAGGCTCCAGCCGGTCTTGCTCATCAGTTTGCGGATCGCTCCCACCGGTGCCACCGGGAACAACCCCGGCTCGTCGGCGAACGCCGCATGCCCATGGATCACCGCCAAAGGCTTGAGGCCACGTTTCTGTGCATCGGACTGGCGCATCAGCAACAAGGCCGCCGCACCGTCGGAAATCGAGCTGGAGTTGGCCGCCGTCACGGTGCCGCCTTCACGGAAGGCCGGTTTCAGGCTGGTGATCTTGTCCAGCTTGGCCTTGGGCGGCTGTTCGTCATGCAGGATGGTTTTCTGTTCTTTGCCCAAGGTGACCTGCACCGGGACGATTTCTGCGGCAAAGCTGCCATGGGTAATAGCTTCTTGCGCCCGGGTCAGCGAAGCGATGGCGAACGCATCCTGGGCCTCGCGGGTAAAACCGTTGTGCAGGGCGCAGTCTTCGGCAAAGGTGCCCATCAGGCGGCCCTTGTCGTAGGCGTCTTCCAGGCCGTCGAGGAACATGTGATCGAGCACCTTGCCGTGGCCCATGCGGTAGCCGCTGCGCGCACGGTCCAGCAGGTACGGCGCGTTGGACATGCTTTCCATGCCACCGGCAATCACCACGTCGACGCTGCCGGCCAGCAGTGAATCATGGGCCAGGATCGCGGCCTCCATGCCCGAACCGCACATCTTGTTGAGGGTGGTGCAGCGCGTGCCCTTGTCCAGCCCGGCGCCCAGCGCAGCCTGACGTGCCGGTGCCTGGCCGAGGCCTGCGGGCAGTACGCAGCCGAACAGTACTTCATCCACGGCGTCGGGGGCGACACCGGCACGCTCGACGGCGGCGCGAATCGCAGCGGAACCCAACTGCGGCGCGGTCAGGCCCTTGAGGTCGCCCTGGAACCCACCCATGGGCGTGCGCACAGCGCTGACGATAACGATAGGATCGGTCATGGGAATTGCTCCTTATTTGGCCGCCATGCGCAAGGCACCGTCGAGACGGATCACCTCGCCATTGAGCATGCTGTTTTCAATGATGTGCCGCACCAGCGCGGCGTATTCGGCGGGTTTGCCCAGACGCGGCGGGAATGGCACGCCAGCGGCCAGGGAGTCGCGCACTTCCGGCGTCATGCCGGCCATCATCGGGGTCTCAAAGATGCCGGGGGCGATGGTCATCACGCGAATACCAAAGCGCGCCAGCTCACGTGCCGCAGGCAGCGTAAGGCTGGCAATGGCGCCCTTGGACGCGGCATACGCCGCCTGGCCGATCTGCCCGTCAAACGCCGCTACCGAAGCGGTATTGATGATCACGCCGCGTTCGCCATCGGCATTTGCCTCGGTTTCGGCGATGGCGGCGGCGGCCAGGCGCAGCAGGTTGAAGCTACCGATCAGGTTGACGTTGATCACCTGGGCAAAGCTCGCCAGCCCATGGGGGCCGTTCTTGCCGAGGATTTTCTCGCCACGCACCACACCGGCGCAGTTCACCAGCCCATGCAAACCGCCAAACGCCGCAAGCGTCGCCCGCACCGCCGCTTCGGCAGCCGCTTCCTGGCTGATATCCGCCACGCAGCTGCGTGCGTTGTCGCCAAGCTGCCTGGCCTTGGCTGCCACGGCGTCGGCATTCAGGTCCACCAGCATGACCTTGGCGCCAGCGCCAATCAGCATCTCGGCAGTCGCCGCGCCCAAGCCCGATGCGCCCCCGCTGACCAGGAAGCTCTTGTTCTCAATCTGCATTGTTGTTTCCTTGAACGGTCCGAATCGTCGAGATAGTCGCGCCAGAGCCGCCCGCCGACAATGGTCAAAGCCTTCAACCTGCCTGACTGTTTTGGCCAGTCATCGACCCCACCGATCATCCGGTCGGCCCAAGCGATTGGACGCTTGCGACGCTTGCTTCTAACCTGATGGCTTGCGCCACCTGAAGAAGCCCATCTCTGCATGATAGTCCGTCCCAAACCCAACCTCCTCGGCATCCTGTTCTCGCTCAAGGGTTCGATTGCCAAGCGCATCGCCCTGCGCAGCCTGCTGGTCACGCTGCTGGCCTCGGTGATCGTGCTGGTGGAAACCCTGCACCCGGCCTACTTCTCCAAGGTCAATGCCACGCCGTTCACCCTGCTCGGGCTGTCGTTGTCGATTTTCATGAGTTTTCGCAACAACGCCTGCTATGACCGCTGGTGGGAAGGCCGCAAGCAATTGGGGCAGATGATCATCGATGTGCGTTCGCTGATCCGCGAAACCCAGGTGCTCACAGATCCGGCTGAGCGTGCTGGCCTGCTGCGCAGCCTGTGCGGCTTCGCCCACGGCCTGGTTGCACGGTTGCGCCATGAGGATGAAGCCCGGGCCATCAAGCCGTGGGGTACGGTCCAGGCCAGTCACCCCAACCTCCCCGACAGCCTGCTGCAACAGCTGGGCGCCCGGTTTTCAGTGCTGGCCGAGCAAGGTGTGATCAGCGAGTGGCGCTACACACAATGGGAAACCCGACTGGTGAGCCTCAGCCAGGTGCAGGCGTCCTGCGAGCGCATCAAGAGCACGCCGCTGCCCTTCCCCTACACCCTGCTGCTGCATCGCACCATTTACCTGTTCTGCATTTTGCTGCCGTTTGCCATGGCCGAGCCGCTGGGATGGTTGACGCCAGTGTTCACCGCGATTGTCAGCTACACCTTCTTCGGCCTCGATGAAATCGGCGATGACCTGGAGGACCCGTTCGGTTTTGACGAGAACGACCTGCCCTGCAATGCCCTCCTGCGCACCCTGGAACGCGAAGTGTTGGCCGCCCTCGGTGAAACCGACCTGCCGCCACCCCTGGAGCCGGAGGACTACGTGCTCACCTGACGCGGGTTTGACACCCGCCGTGGTCTGACCGAAGCTGACGGCTTTGCTGCCCTCGCTTTCGGACGCCTGCATGTCAAAGTCACGCCGTTATTCCATCGTCGGCCTGTGCGCCCTGCTGTTGATTGTGCTGATCACCTGGTATTTCTCTCGCGCCACCCCGGTAGCCGTGCCTCCCGCGATTGCCCACGGTTATTCAAAAGCCTTGAAACAGGCGCGCAACGGTGAGCCTGGAGCGGCACGCGTGCTGTATCAGCAACTGGGTCGGCCGGATCTGTCGCCCGAGCGCCGCGCCGCGTTGCACGCCGAACTGCCCAACTACCCCAGCCCCCAGGCGCTGAAACTGGCGGACAAAGACCTGGCCAGTGACTCACCGCTGGTACGCGAGGCTGCCATCCACAGCATTGTCGGCCTGGTGCCCACCGGCCAGCGCACGCTGCTGCTCGGCCCGGTGTTGGATGATCCCGAGCAAGAGGTACGGTTTGCCGCCGCCAATGCTTTGCTTGGTCTGTCTCCCGATACTCTGGGCCTGTACTTCGGGCCGTTGCAGCAGGTGCTGGATGAGTTTGTGAAAAAGCTCAAGGCCCAGCCCGAAACCGCTGAAGGCTGGATTCAACTGGCGCGCCTGTACATTCACAGCGCCCTGCTGCCGGACGCGCAAAACGCGCTTGAGCAGGCCATGCGCCTGCAACCGGATAACCTGCAAGCCGTGGTCGCGCAGATCGAGCTGCTGGACAAGCAAGGCAAGACCGAGGAGTCCCGCCAATTGTTGGCACGCCAGCTGGCCGCGCATCCGGAGTCGGCCTACCTGCAACATGCGCTGGGCATGTGGCTGCTGCACCATGGTGAACGCCCCTACGCCCTGCTCGGCCTGTCCAAGGCGGTGGAGCTGGAGCCGGATAATCAGGATTACCGCTACGACCTCGCGACGACGTTGCATGCGCAAGAGGAATTGGAGGCTGCGCAACGCCAACTCGAAGAGATCATCCAACGCCACCCGGCCAATCGCAGAGCCCGGGTATTGCTGGTCAATTATTGGAAAGAAAGCGGCCAGTTGCAGAACGTCCAGGTCCTGCTCGCCCAGCTTGAGCAACAGAATCCGGACGATCCTGCATTGCAGCAAGGCCTGTAGGCCGGACTGGAATTTGTTGAACCGCCACAAATTGCTACGGTCAAGAGAACATGGCGCGTCCACTTGGGCGCGCATCCTCTACTCGTATGTGACCTGAGGGCACTTCTTGTCTACATCCCAAGCGCAATTACCCGAAGAGAAAGCGGCCACTGGCATTGACGGTCTTGATGACATTCTTGCCGGAGGGCTCTCGCGCAGTCACCTGTTCCTGCTGGAAGGTGAACCCGGCACCGGTAAAACCACGGTCGCCCTGCACTTCCTGCAGGCCGGGGCCAGAGCCGGCGAGCGATCGCTGTACATCACCCTGTCGGAAACCGAGCGTGAGTTGCGCCAAGGCGCCAAGTCCCATGGCTGGGACCTGGATGACAATATCCATATCTTCGAACTGACGCCGCCGGAAAGCCTGCTCAACGCCGACCACCAGCAGAGCCTGCTGTACTCCTCCGACCTGGAACTGGGCGAGGCCACGCGCCAGATCTTTGAAGTGGTGGAAAAGGTCAAGCCAAAGCGTGTGGTCATCGACAGTCTTTCGGAGATCCGCCTGCTCGCACAAAGCTCCCTGCGCTACCGTCGGCAGATCCTCGCGATCAAGCACTATTTCGTGCGTTACGACACCACAGTGCTGCTGCTGGACGACCTGACCACCGAATCCCTCGATAAAACCGTGCACAGCGTGGCGCATGGCGTGATCCGCCTGGAAGAGCTGACCCCCAACTACGGTGCCGAGCGCCGTCGCGTGCGGGTGGTCAAGTACCGCGGCCAGAAATACCGAGGCGGCTTTCACGACTTCACCATCATGGGCGACGGCGTCCATGTATTCCCGCGCCTGGTGGCGGCCGAACATCGTGGCGGCTACAAGCGCGAGACCTTGAGCAGCGGCATCGCTGCGCTGGATGCGTTGATGGGCGGCGGTGTCGAGACCGGGTCCAGCAGCCTGATCCTCGGCCCGGCCGGTACCGGCAAGTCGTTGATCTCGATGATCTTTGCCGCAGCGGCCGTGGCGCGGGGCGAGAAAGCCGCGTTGTTTATCTTCGATGAAGAACTGGGGCTGCTGTTCGAGCGCATGAGAAACATGGGGATCGATCTAGCCGCCCTGCAGGCGACCGGTAACCTGCTGATCGAACAGGTGGATGCGGCCGAATTGTCCCCGGGCGAGTTTTCCCACCGGGTGCGCCGCTGTGTCGATGAGCGCGGCATCAAGACGGTGGTGATCGACAGCATCAACGGCTACCAGGCGGCCATGCCCGAAGAAAATGCGCTGATCCTGCATATGCACGAGTTGCTGCTCTACCTCAACCGCCGCGGCGCGGCGACGTTCATGACCGTCGCCCAACACGGGCTGGTCGGCGACATGCAGGCGCCTGTGGACATCACCTATCTGGCCGATACGGTCATTCTGCTGCGCTACTTCGAAGCATTGGGCAAGGTGCGCCGCGCCATCTCGATCATCAAGAAGCGCACCGGCAGCCATGAAGCCACTATTCGTGAATACCGGATTGGCGCCCAGGGGATGACGGTTGGCGAACCGCTGGATAATTTCCAGGGGGTCCTGCGCGGTATTCCGACCTACATGGGCGCCGGCTCCCCGCTGCTCAAGGATGAGGGGGTGTGACGGGCCTCATTCCGGTCTCCGAGCGTGCAATCGTATTGGCGCCAATGGGACGCGATGGCTCGCTGGCGCTGATGATGCTCAATGAAGCCGGGTACGCCGGCATCGTCGCCAGCAACCTTGGGGCATTGTGCGAGGCCCTGCATGAGGGCGCCGGGCTGCTGATCATCGCCGCCGAAGCCCTGCGTGGGGTGGATCTTGACCCGCTGTTGACCTACCTGCACCAGCAGCCGGCCTGGTCGGACTTGCCCATTGTGTTGATGACCCACCACGGCGGGACCGAACAGAATGGCTCCTCCCACCTGAGCGGCCTGCTGGGCAATGTGACCTTCCTGGAGCGCCCCTTCCACCCGGTAACGCTGATCAGCCTGGTGAGCACCGCCTTGCGCGGTCGCCGTCGGCAATACGAAGCCCGCGACCGCCTGATCGACCTCAGCGAAAGTGAGCTGCGCCTGCAACGCACGCTGGAGACCCTTGAACAGCAAGTCGAGGAACGTACCGCCCAACTGCGCAGCAATGAAGAGGCACTGCGCCAATCACAAAAAATGGAAGCCGTCGGCCAATTGACCGGTGGTATCGCCCATGACTTCAACAATATGCTCACCGGTATCATCGGCAGCCTGGAACTGCTGCGCAGGCGTGTGTCGCGAGGCAAGTTGGACGACCTCGACAGCCTGATCGACCTGGGGGTGACCTCGGCCAACCGTGCCGCCGGCCTCACCCACCGCCTGCTGGCGTTCTCGCGCCGTCAATCCCTTGATTCCAAACCGGTGCAGATCAACCGACTGGTCACCTCCATGGGGGAGCTGCTGCAACGCAGCATCAACGAAAGTATTCGCTTGGATATGCGTCTGGCGACTGATCTATGGACGGCCGAGGCCGATCCCAACCAATTGGAAAGTGCCCTGCTCAACCTGGTCATCAATGCCCGCGACGCCATGCCCGGTGGCGGCAGCCTGTCCGTGGAGACCACCAACCGGCATCTCGACAGCGTGTTCACCGCCGCCTATGGCACCTTGAAGCCCGGTGACTACGTTGAGTTGAGCGTCAGCGACACCGGCTGTGGCATTCCGGAAAGTGTGATGGGCCGCGTGTTCGACCCGTTTTTCACCACCAAGCCCATCGGCCAGGGCACCGGCCTTGGGCTCTCGATGATCTATGGCTTCGCCCGCCAGTCCCATGGCCATGTGACCATCCATAGTGAAGTGGGAAAAGGCACCACGGTGAGCCTGTTCCTGCCACGGTTTATCGGTGAAGTTGTCGCCGATGCCGTGGTGGATCCGGCGTTGCTGCCGTTCGCCAATGCCGGTGAAACCGTGCTGATTGTCGAAGACGACCCGGCCGTGCGGGTGCTGGTCAGCGCGGTTCTGAAGGAGCTGGGCTACGGGTATGTGGAAGCTGTCGACGCCAACTCCGCCGTGCCCATTATCGAGTCGGAACAGCGTATAGATTTGATGATCAGCGACGTTGGCCTGCCCGGTATGAATGGTCGTCAATTGGCGGAAATCGGCCGGCAGATACGCCCGCAACTCAAGGTTCTGTTCATTACAGGGTATGCCGAGCATGCAGCCGTGCGGGGTGGGTTCCTCGACCCGGGCATGCAACTGATCACCAAGCCGTTCACGTTCGATCTATTGACGGCAAAAGTCCGAGAAATGATCAAGCAATAGCTGCCCGCGTCAAATGGTGGTGCGGGCTCTTGGCCGACATTTCCGGCAATCATTGAGTGTGGCTCAATCGGAATCGATAGTAGTTATTTGGATACAAATGCTCAACAGGCTGGGCAGCGCACGTGCTCACCCGTATTCAATAGCCCGTCCGTTGAGAGAGCCTATGACGACTGCAACCCATGTTCAGACCGCGCAAAACCCGAAGCCAATCTCGCTGATTCAACCTCCACCCCCGATCACAGTGCAGCATGCTCCCCGCCTTGAAAGCGCAGCGTCGCAAGCCGTTGCCGAAAGCAGCCGGACCGAAGGTGATCTGGAGCTGTCCAGGCAGTATGGACGGGCATTGGCCAGCGCACCCAGCGGCTACAACTCTGACATGCCTGTCTCCCCTATTGCTCCCCATTCAACCTTCGGTCAATGGTGGGCGCAGTTGAGGCACGCCTTCCAGGCGCCCGACTTCGCCCAGTGGATGAATAGCAAAGACATCGACCCCGACTCGGTAGAACTCAACCCGGGGACGGGGAAGATTTTTTACAAACTCAAGCGTCATTCGGATCCGCGTCAGATCAAGCGCTCATTGGGAAAGGATGACGCGGAATGGGCTGCGATTGGTAAGCCGTTGATGATCGCGGCGCGTGTTATTGCGTCAGGTGCGTATTTCCTCACATTCAAGCCTCCCCAAGCGAAAACCAGCAATATCGCGCCCTTAGGGCTGATCAGGGATTTCTACAAGGAACTGCACATTAATCCAGCCCCCTCCAATCAGGAGCGGGCAGCCCAACTCGAGGCAGGAGCAGGTTTCCAACTGGTGAATGACCCAGTGTTTTCGGCGTTGCAGGAGGCGCGCAGCGAACACGAATTGGCCGCTCATAAAGCTATGCTGGGGAGCAACCAAACCCGTCTGAATGTGGTCGAGCTGATGACGTCATTGGCTAAAATGCTTGAGTCTGGCCCCGCTGACATACCGGAATATATGGCGGAATATCATCTCTCGGTTCATCGCGACACTCATAATGTACACGCTGGCACCACCCCTACTCTCAAGCAGTTTTTCGAAAGCGAGGGGTGGGAGGTGCCAACCGATCTGGCGCAAGTGCAGAACCTCATAAAAAAACTACGCACCCCACCGCTTCAAAGTCCCCCCAATGGTAACTATGGGGGGGCGCTGGCCTGGCCTGTTGCACTGGATGAAACCTCTGTAACTCAATTGGAAGCCGACCTGCGACACGGCAAATTTGGCGACATTGACCTCACGCGCTTCAAGAACGTACTTGAGTATTTGATGGACGGGCAATTTATCGAGCCTTCAGCCTTCAACAAACCGCGTGATTTGATTGACACACGGATTAAATCGCCAAAAGGCCAGGCGCTGGGGCAAGCCGTTCAAGCCAAGTTCGCTGCCCGGTCAGTCAAGGGCACGGTCACTGAATGGCTGTTCACGCTTATGCATGTGGACTCCTCGCGCGCCGAGCACGGTAAACATCAGGTAGCAGGGTTTCTGTTGACTGATACGAGAAACGGTGGCTGCTCAGCGTCGGATCTCATCCTGGATATCACCAATCACTTGCTCGATACCGGCCAGTCATCGTCCTACGAAAAAGCGCGACTTCAAGCATATATTTATTTATCAGTCAAAGCCCCGGAAATGCTGGTCAAGGAGATTCCCAATGAGGTGAAGTTCGGCACTCATATGTGGGTCAGTTTGGTCACGGCCGTCAGACGCCTTGAAAAGGCTGCGCCTGGTGTAACGGCAACAATGACCTACGAGCATGTCATGCGTATTGCGGACATCGCCCCCATTACACAAGAGGAACGCCTGACAGAGTACCTGGCCCAGCAAGAAGCACTCAAGGACTGGGCCGTCGTCAATGGCATGGACTGTCCACAGACTGTTGAGGCGATGCGCGCGGTGCAGGTCGCCTTCGATCAACAGTTGAACGAATTGAGGGCGGCTTCAGCAGCGCACTCAATGGAAGTACCTGACGTCAAAAGGAAGGGCCTGGAAGAGCTGAAAAAAGCCTTCCCGGATATGGACCCCGCACTTTTCGAGAAGAAGTGCATCCAGTTGAAACGTCAACATCTGGACTTTCCAGGCCCCTATTCAGTCCTGGACCTTTACATCCATGACGCTGCACGGGGAACCCCTGGGTTTTATGATGGAATCACACGCGACCAGGCCGATTCAGCAAACAAATGGGTATCGACCTCTCGTGATGTCGACTTCGACGCGATGCAAGACACGCTCAAAAGCCTTCCGAACTTGCGAGAGTACTTTCGGGTCGCCTTCCCGAACTATTCAGACAAAATAAATAGAAGCGTGGCGACCCAGGTCAAGCATTTGATCGCAGGGCTAAGCCTGTCAGATCGGCAAAACTTCGAATTCGGAAAAATCACGCTGGCCAAGCCCGTCATTCATGAGTACTGGCCTTACAGTCAGGCCCCAAAGAGCAGCACGACGGTCTCCGAAGGTCATAGTTTTCTGGTCAGGACCGAGCGCGCCGGCAAGGTCAATATTTATGAAATCGATATCAAGCAAAACAAGATCCGCACCCGTGACGACCTCGGGGATTTCGTCGTGGGCGAGGCCCGTCCCAGAGGCGTCTCGCGCTATACGGAGTACCAGGCCGTCATCCCATCGGGAAATTATGCTGACACAATAACCGATGAAACAAAGGGTGCAGCGGGTATCCCCCTCAGCTTCAGCAGCGAGCGTACATCTTACATAGCGAACGCCATGGTAAAAGAGGTGGATACTGAATCGTCCAGACAACTTGCCGCGGGCCAGACCACATTCGATGTCGAGGTGCCCTTTTACAAGAACGCCATGGAGTTCATGCTGAACCTGATTCCTTTGAGGTCTGCAATCAATAACTTCAAAGAGGGACGTTATGGCGACGGTATCGTGGACCTGACACTTGATGCCTTCGGCTTCCTTCTAGGGGCAGCGGGGGCGGCAAAAGGTATCAAGGCCCTCCAGGGGGGGGCTTCAATACTGACCAAAGCGGCTTATGGCGGGAAAATACTGGGGCGAACGGCGATCGGTGCGCTCAACCCGCTTGATGGCGTAGGCGACCTGGCCATCTCCCTGGCAAATGCCGGAAAGAAAGGCTCCACTCACGCCTATCGGCTGCTGCGTGGAACCAACAGTTATGACCTGATCAACGCCAGCAAACGGTTCGACGCCAGTGCTCTCGGAACATTCAAGCTGCAAGACACGATCATGGAAGGCCCGGCCGTCCTGAGCGGAGGCAAATGGTACGCCTTCGACAGCGTGAAGGGTCTCCCATTTGGCAAGGCGCTGGACGACTTTCAACCCTCAGTTCTGTCAGGGGAACAGGCGTTGGGCAAATGGGAAACAACAGAGCGGGTAATGACTCCGGCGTCAGCACGCACGCGTCAACGCTGGTCTGAGATGGTTGAACGCCATCAAAACGCGGCAGACAAGACGCAATTCCAGAAGGGATATGACAATGGTGATCCGAAATCAGTACCGGGTTATCGCGCGGCTATGAAATCTGAAGACATCATGAAGCTGGCAACCCAAGGACAACTGACGCCGGAGCAGATCGGCACGTTGGTTCGACACGTAGAACGGCTGGCGGTACAGCACGGTTTTAAAGGGGTCAACCGATTCTATGAAAGTATCAGCGAAGCCGGTGGCCGCTTTGTAGCAGCCCCTCAGGTGTTCTATCTCAGTCAGACCAATCCACTCTCCCAAGGCCAATGCTCAGCCATGTCCAGACTGATGGCGAGCGCCATGCAGCAAGGCACCGAGGCTAAGTTTATTGGCAACTTGTACACGGCCGCCGCAAACCCGACCGACCCTGCTTCGCGGGCGTTCATTGACCAGTTGACGACCGTACAAAAACAACTGACCGGTCCGACGTTATTTCATGCTGGCAAGATGCGCCGAGAAATGGGTTACCACGAAATGCTTGATGAGTTGGCGACGTCCGATACATCGAAAACGCTGATGATTGGCATCCCTGGGCACGCAATGATGGCAGGGGTCATGGGCGAAGGCGTGAATAAAAAGTGGTTTTTTTATGACCCCAATTTTGGGATAGCAACGTTCAGTACCCCGGAGGCCATGAAGCGAGGCCTGCACAAGGTGTTCACCGATAAAGACCTGCCGGTTCAATACACAACTCACAGCAAAAACCCGGACAAGTTGGAGTTTGAAGTCAGCGTGTATGACGACTCATGGAAAAAGACTACCGCCGTCTCGGACAAAACCGTGAAGGAGTTGAGTGAAATGCCAATCGTCATTAAATCGCAAACAGCGACGTCCGTGCCAATGCCATCAAAACCGGTGCCGCCACATGCCCCCATAACAACAGGGAAGGCTGAAAAATTTGAGGTATTCACGGGCCAGTCGCATACCGTCAATGACCGGACTACCGTGCTCAGCACCAATGGCCTGAGTGACTGTTCGGCCGTGGTAGTGCTCTCAGACATGAAGGACGGCATCTACCAGAAACGCACACTGGTGCACTTGAACGAGAGCAACCTGGCGCAGCCCGTCAACAATGGAAGTAATGGGTTTACGTGGTTGAACGGTGTTGAAAAAGACTTGGCGAACGGTGGAAAAGTCATCTTCGTCGCAGGCACTCGTACTCGAAGTGTCGTCGGAGTTGCCAGCGCGATTCGGCAACAGGACGTCTATAACAACAAACCCTTGTTAGCGATGCTGCAACGCAAGGATGTGTCCGTTACCTACGCCAATTCCGTCGGGGTTGAAGTGGCGCCTGATGGAACGTTCAAGCTGCGTGACGACGGGGGGGAAGGCATCTTCGATGCCAATAAGGTCAAGGAGATACTGGACTTAGCCAGAGACTGAGGAGCGTCGTTGATTGCCATGGCGGATCCCCGCCATGGCAAAGGTCATCACGCCAACAACCGCTGGATATGCTCTTGCAATGTATCGAGATCAAACGGCTTGGCCAGGATCGGCGCATTGCGCGTGATCGGGCTTTTACAGTCGAGGATCTCCTGCGGATAGCCACTGATAAAGATCACTTTCAATTCCGGTCGCAATAACAGCGCAGGCTCGGCAATCTGCACCCCGGAGATCCCCCCCGGCAAACGGTAATCCGTGACCATCAGGTCCAGGTGCGGCTTGGTCGCGAGAATTTCAAAAGCCTGCTCCCCGTCGATTGCCTTCAACACCCGATAGCCCAGGCCGGCCAGGTATTCACCCAACACAAACATAATGGATTCGTCGTCCTCGACGATCAGAACGACATCTTGTGCATCTTCACTCATGGGAAGCCTTTGTCCGGTCAATAGCTGCAATTACGACCATGGGGTCACGCAGAGGTTGCGTCGAGGTGACGATTGAATTCAAGCCGTCGCCTGCAACGGCAGGCACACCCTGAACAAGGCGCCCTCGCCTATCCGGCTCTCGACTTCGATGGTGCCGCCATGGGCTGCAACGATCTGCTCGGAAATAAACAGCCCCAGGCCCAGGCCAGCCGCAACCTGACTGGCCGATACCCGTTCGAACTGCTGGAAGATACGCTTCTGGTTGTCTTCACTGATACCAATGCCGTGATCGCGCACTTCTACGCGAGCTTCGTCATGCTCGCTGTACACGCGCACTTCTATCGGGCTCTTGGCCCCGTAGCGCAAGGCGTTGGTCAACAGGTTGGTGACCACCTGCTCAATGCGGAACTCATCCCAGTGACCCTCCACGGGGCCTTCGGCAGTCAGGGTCATGGATGAATCCGCCGCCGCGACCTGGGGCGCGAAGTTCTCCACCAGGCTGCTGACAAGCTGTGTGAGGTCAAACCGCGCCGGGCGTATCGACAGTTTGCCGGTGCGGATGCGCGACACGTCGAGCATGTCTTCAATCAGGCGGATCAGGCTCTGGATCTGCCGTTCGTCACGGTCGACCATCGCGTGCATCTTGTCCAGGGTGAACGCGGCGGCGTTGTCGCGGGCCAGGTGCATCTTGCGCAACTGGGTTTCGAGGATCAGCCCGTTGAGGGGCGTACGCACTTCGTGGGCGACGATCGACATGAAGTCATCACGCATGCGCACCGCCTGCTCCAGCTCGGCCTGGGTGGCCTGCAGACGCGTCAGCAGCAGTTCCTGCTCGCGACGGCTGCGCTCCAGGGCTTCGACCTGTAGCTTCATGGCCTTGCTCTGGCGGTACAGGTCGACGAACACGTTGACCTTGCTCTTCACCGCATGGATATCCAGCGGCTTGTGCAGGAAGTCCACGGCACCGCTTTCGTAGCCCTTGAAGGCGTAATTGAGTTCGCGGCCGGCGGCGCTGACGAACACAATCGGGATGTTCTTGGTTTTCTCGGTGCCGCGCATCAGTTCGGCCAGCTCGAACCCGTTCATGCCGGGCATCTGCACGTCGAGAATCGCCATGGCGAACTCGTGCTCCAGCAACAGGGACAAGGCCTCGTCGGCGCTCAATGCCTTGAATACCTGGCGGTCCTCGCGCTTGATCAGCGCTTCGAGGGCGAGCAGGTTTTCCGGCAGATCGTCGACGATCAGCAGTTTGGCCTGGACAGTACTTAACATGGGGAATATTCCAGCGAAGCCAGCAATGAGCCAATGCGGCTCAACGTCAGAATGTGGTCGGGTGTGTGCAGCGCCAGGGCTGCTCGGGGCATGACGGCGACACGTGCTTCAGTGGGCTCCTGCACCACGGTGGTTCCGCCCTGCTGCTTGACGTGGGCCAGGCCACGGGCGCCGTCCTGGTTGGCGCCGGTCAACAGGATGGCGAGCAAGCCCGTGCCGTAGGCATCGGCGGCGGACTCAAACAGGAAGTCGATTGCGGGCCGCGAATGGTGCACGCGGTCTTCCTGACTCAGGGACAGGCTGCGATCATGCTCCACCGACAGGTGATAACCAGGTCCGGCAAAGTACAGCGTGCCGGGCTTGAGCACTTCCTTGTCGCGCGCCTCCACCACCGACATGGCGACGCGGCGATCAAACACTTCGGCCAACTGGCTGCGGCGCTCGTCGGGCAGGTGCAGCACGGTGATGATCGGCAGGCCGAAGTCCGCAGGCAATTGGGCAAATACCGTCAGCAGCGCCTCTACGCCACCGGCGGAGGCGCCGATCACAATAGCCTCTATGCCCCGGACCTGTGCCGGGTTGGCAGCCGCTTGATTCATAGCTTTCGGTAGATCCGTTCCTGTTTGACCAACGGTTCGAATTGCTTGCCGTACGCGGAGAAATCCAGGGTCTCCTTGCTGCCCAGCACCAGGAAGCCGCGATGACACAGCGACTCATGGAACAATCCAAACGCTCGATCCTGCAATTTTTTATTGAAATAAATCAGTACGTTACGACACGAAATTAATTGAGTTTCCGAGAATACACTATCGGTCGCCAGGCTGTGATCGGCAAAGGTCACATTCTCACGCAGCGTTTTATCGAAGATCGCGTAATCGTAAGCCGCGGTGTAGTAGTCGGCAAATGAACGTTGCCCACCGGCCTGCTGATAGTTGGCGGTATAGGCGCGTACGTTCTCCAGGGAAAAGATCCCCTGCTTGGCCTTGTCCAGCGACGCCGGGTTGATATCGGTGGCGTAGATGATCGTACGCTCCAGCAACCCCTCCTCGCGCAGCAGGATGGCCATGGAGTACACCTCCTCGCCGGTGCTGCAGCCGGCGATCCAGATCTTGATCGACGGGTAGGTCTTGAGCAGCGGCACCACTTCCTGGCGGATCGCGAGAAAGTGCGACGGGTCGCGAAACATCTCGCTTACCGGGATCGTCAGGAACTGCAGCAACTGCATGAACGCCGCCGGGTCGTGCAACACGCGCTCCTGCAAGGCGGAAATGGTCGCGCAATCAAACTGGCGCAAGGCATGAGCCACGCGGCGCTTGACCGACGCCCCGGAGTAATCCCGGAAGTCGTAGCTGTACTTGAGGTAAATCGCCTCGATCAACAGGCGCAGCTCAATATCGCTGCTTTTTTCCAAGAAACTTCGCTCCACTTAAATGCGTTCCATCTTCGGTAGCCACACGCGAATCAGTGAGAACAGGCGATCCAGGTCGATCGGCTTGGCCAGGTAATCGTTGGAACCGGCCGCGAGGCAGCGCTCCTGATCGTCTTTCATGGCCTTGGCCGTCACCGCGATGATCGGCAGCTTTTTCCAGCGCGGGTCCTGGCGGATCAAGGCAGTGGCCTCGTAACCATCCATTTCCGGCATCATCACGTCCATCAGCACCAGGTCGATATCTTCGACTTCATTGAGTTTGTCGATGGCCTCACGGCCGTTACGCCCGATGACCACCACCGCGCCTTTGTGCTCCAGGGCGCTGGTCAGGGCGAAGATGTTGCGCACATCGTCGTCCACCAGCAGGATCTTGCGCCCCTCGAAGACCTTGTCGCGGCTGCGGGCGGTCTTGAGCATCTTCTGGCGATCATGGGACAGCTGGGATTCGACTTTGTGCAGAAAGAGTGTGACCTCATCCAGCAGGCGCTCCGGCGAGCGGGCGCCCTTGATGATGATCGAGCGCGAATACTTGCGCAGTTCGGCTTCTTCATCGCGGGTCAGGTTGCGCCCGGTATAGACGATCACCGGCGGGAACGAGCAGATATCCTCCGTGGCCATGCGCTTGAGCAGTTCGTTGCCGAGCATGTCCGGCAGCTTGAGGTCGATGATCATGCAGTCATAGACGTTAGTGCGCAGCAGGTCCAGAGCGGCCTGTGCGTAGCCGACGTCGGTGATCTCGATGTCATCGTCACCGATCAGGCGGGCAATGCTGTCGCGTTGCAGGTCATCATCCTCTACCAGCAGCACGCGCTTGACCTTCTGGGTCAGCTTGGCTTCGAGGCGCGCGAACACGTCCTTGAGCTCTTCGCGGGTGGTGGGTTTGACCGCATAACCGATGGCGCCCATGTGCATGGCGGCTTCCACGCGGTCTTCCACAGAAATCACATGCACCGGGATGTGCCGGGTATTGGCGTGTTCCTTGAGGCGCTGCAGCACGGTCAACCCGGAATGGTCCGGCAGGCGCATGTCCAGCAGGATGGCGTCGGGCACATATTCCTCGGCCAGGCTGTAGCCTTCGTCCGCACCGTGGGCCACCAGGCAGTGGTAGCCCAGCTCATGGGCCAGGTCGAACAGGATGCGGGCGAAGTTAGGTTCGTCTTCCACCACCAGGATACAGCGTGTGGTGAACGGGGCCTTGTCGCGGTCATCGGCGAAACGCGGGATCTGGCTGGCATCGGCCACCGGCAGCGGCGACACCTTGGCTGGAGCCGGTGCGGGCACCACCACCACTTGGCGCGGCTGCTCGATCGGTGCTGCTTCCTCCCCTGGCTCTGCATAATGTTCCGGCAGCACCAGGGTAAAGGTGCTGCCTTTGCCCGGGGCACTGGTCACGCTGATATAGCCACCCAACAGGGCCGCCAGGTCGCGGGAAATCGACAGGCCCAGGCCGGTGCCGCCGTAACGGCGGTTGGTGGTGCCGTCGGCCTGGCGGAAGGCTTCGAAGATGCTTTCCTGCTGGTCTGGCGCAATGCCGATGCCGGAGTCGCGTACCGTAAAGGCAATGCCCTCCTCCGATGCTCGCGACACCGACAGGCTGACCTCGCCCTGTTCGGTGAACTTGATCGCGTTGGACAGCAGGTTCTTGAGGATCTGCTCCAATCGCTGGCGGTCGGTGAACAGCATGGTCGGCGTGCCTTCCTGCACCTCTACCTGGAAGCCCAGCTTGCGATCAGCCGCCAGCGGCTCGAACATGCCGCGCAGGCCGTCGACAAGCCGTGCCACGCTGGAGTTTTCCGGGCGCATCTCCAGCTTGCCGGCCTCCACCTTGGAAATATCCAGGATGTCATTGATCAGGTTGAGCAGGTCATTGCCGGCGGAATAGATCGACTCGGCAAACTTGACCTGTTCGGCGCTGAGGTTTTCCTGGGGGTTCTCGGCCAGCAACTTGGCCAGGATCAACGAGCTGTTCAGCGGCGTGCGCAGCTCGTGGGACATATTGGCGAGGAATTCGGACTTGTACTTGCTGGAGCGCTGCAGTTCTTCGGCGCGTTCTTCCAGTTCAAGCTGGGCCTGGTTGAGCTCGATGTTCTTGCGGTCCATGGCGTCGCGTTGTTCGGCCAGGGTCTCGGTCTGTTCGGCGAGTTGCTCGTTGGTCTGTTCCAGCTCGGCCTGCTGGGTTTCCAGGTGGGCCTGGGACTCCTTGAGGATGCGCGACTGTTCTTCCAGCTCTTCGTTGGCGGTCTTGAGTTCTTCCTGCTGCACTTGCAGCTCTTCGTTGAGCTGCTGGGTTTCGGCCAGCACTTCTTGCAGGCGCTGGCGGTACCGCGCCGCTTCGATGGAGGTGCCGATATTGCCGGCGATCAGCTCCAGCAGCTCTTCGTCACGCTCTTCCAGCGGGCGCAGGAAGCCCAGTTCGACCACGCCGTTGACGCGGTCATCATCACTGGTGGGCATGACCAGCACGCTGCGCGTCGGCCCTTCACCCAGACCGGAGCTGACCTTGAAGTAATCCACCGGCACATCATCCAGGCGAATCAGGCGATCGAGCTGGGCAGCCTGGCCAACAATGCCTTCGTCGCTGTAGATCGCCTGTTCCCGTTGCTCCTGCTCGCGGGAGAAGCCATAGGTTGCCACGCGCTTGAGACCGCCGTGTTCTTCGCGCACATACAGCGCGGCAACAGCCGAGCCCATGTACTGGGCAAAAAATTGAAGGATGTTGCGCCCGAGCATATTCAGGGTCAGCTGGCCGAGCACCTGCTCGGCCAGTTCGGTCTGGCCATTACGCAGCCAGGCTTGTTGTTCCAGGCGTCGCGCAATCTTCTGTTGTGACATGAGGTTTGCGCTATAACTCTCTGATAGAGAAACAAGATTTTTACGGCCGATATACGCCAGGAAGCCACTCAAGCCCAGCACAAATACCAAATACAGGGTGACGCTGATCACCGTGGTGCGGGTGACTTGTTCGTTGCGGGTGATGCGGAACTGCTGCTCCATCGCCACCGCGTCTTCGTATTCCTTGCGGATTTCATCGGTCAGGCGCTTGCCGCGGCCGGCCTTGACCGCGCTGCGGTAGTCACCGCTGGTGCGCTGCATATCTATCATCGACTGGGCGTAGTTGTTCCACTCGGCCTGCAGGGCTTCCAGGCGCTTGAGGCGATCCACCTGCTGCGGGTTGTCCGCTACCAGCTCCTGCAGGTTACGCAGGTCGGCGATGATGCGCGGCTTGGCCACTTCATACGGGTCGAGGAAATGCTCGTCGCCGGTGATCAGGAAACCACGCATGCCGGTTTCCAGGTCCACGGTCAGCTTGGACGATTCATTGAGGTTATTGATAACCCGGTCGGTGTGTTCAACCCACTGGATCACCGACAACAGGTAGGTGATCAGGCACACGAAAAACACCGCGCTGAGCACGCCCACGCCCAGGGGCAATGCAACGTTTCGGCTCAGCAGATTACGAAAGCTCTTTTCATCGACGGACGAAGCGGGAGTCATGGGCATGCCTTGGCCAAGTGCAGAAAACCCAGGAGTTTGCCCCAAAGTTGGGGTTGAACGCTATTTTTATGCCAAAGGACCGTGAGATGAATGACAGTCGATTGTGAGAACCGCACGTCAAACCAGGCCATATACGTCGCTTTTACCGAGCGAACGAGCGGACGCAGGAACGCAGGTGGCAGAGGCCGGCACTCAGTAAAGCGCCGTGGCGATACGGAACGTCCACAGGCAAAGACTGAATCAAGTCCATCTCTAAAGGGTACCCAGCCATGACCAGTCTCTACGCGGTGTCTTTCTCAGCCCCCAACCCATCCATGCGTGCGTTCAGTCAAACCCATCAGCTGTCCCAACCCACTTCGCCTGGGAGCATTGCGCAACAACAGGCAAACCCGGCGCCACAACCGACTTCTCTCACAACAGCCAACCTCTCCAGCAAAACCCTGATTGGCAATGCGCGTAACCTGCATACCCTGTCGCAAGCGCTGCACAAAATTGCCAAGACACTGGGGCACAATGCTTCTCCCCCGGCCGTCTCGAACGCACTCAAAACCACCGCGATGGAAATCCACCCGCATTCATCCTTTCCAACGCAGCCCGACACACTCGTCACATTGGAGAGTTTCATCCGCGGCATTGGTCTTGGCCTGCCCACCAATCATTTTTCCTTGACCGCGCTGGCGGATGCCGTCAGCGAGAGAGCGCTGGCGAACCCGTTTGGCGATTTCGGGGGGGCTCTGTCCTGGCCCGCACCTTTGAGTCCGGACGATCAACAAACGTTGCACACAGCGGCCCTCCAATACATCAAGGATCACACCAACTCATCCGAGACGGGCAATGGACAGGGTATCCTTGAACTCCTCAATGACAATAAACCCCTATCTGGTGACGCCAAGACAGACCCCGTCAAAGCGTTTGAATCCATGGTGAACGGTCCCACAGGCCAGGCACTGGGTCGGGCGATGCGAGCAGTTATAAAGGGATTCGACACAGACATCAGCATCCATGACTATCTCCTGGTATTGATCAACCGGATCCTGAACCCCGAAGCGCTTACAAACCCGCAGCGAAACAAAGTAGCCGGGTTCGACCTGGCGCAGTCGGCCCATTGGGGCTTGCACCCGTCAGCCGTGGTCGAGGCGCTGGTCAAACACCTGATTGAGCGCGGCCTGGCTGGCCCGGAGATGGCCAAGGTTGCCGCCATGATATTGCTCGCGCAGGCAGCGCCCGCATTCCAGGTCAAAGGCATTCCCGACAACGTCACTTATGGCAGCCCGGCCTGGACCCGATTGGAGATCGCGGTGGCGACCCAGGAAGCTGAGTCACCCGGGTCGGCGATGACCATGGGCTTCGACGAAATCATGATCAAGGCCGAAAAGGCCGCCCAGGCCGATCCGGCGGTGACCGAGCTCGCCCAGCAAACCGCACTGGTCGATTGGGGGGTCGTCAACGGCCTGATCAAGAGAAAAGATGACAAACAGTACACGAATCAAGAACTGGATCAGTTAAGAACCCAATACAACCGCGAGTTTGCCGAGCAGATTGACGCACAAGCGTTAGCCAATGCTGAAATACCCAACCGTAAGGACATCGCCCTTGCCAAACTGAAAGAACGTTTTGGTGAAGGTATTCCGTTTGAACAACCCCTGTTGAAACTCCAGACATCCGGCCATCAATCCACGGCGATGCCGCTTTATGACCCGAACTTGCGGCCTGAAGGGTATTTCTCGATGCTGGACATTGCGATGATGGAAAACCGTCATTACACCTGGACGACCGAGGACCCTCGTATCCCCCTCGCCGAAATCAACGATAATCCTGTGCTCGGCGTGAATGCAGCTTTCAAGCAACACTTCGACGAGGCCATTGTTTCGCGAAAGAAAGGTTTGAGTGCGACCGTCAGGCACCTCATTTCCAAACTTCCCCTGGATCAACGCAAAGACCTGGAATATGGAAAGCTGCGCTTCTTTCATGAGTCCGAGTACAGAATCAATCTCACGGATAAAACACTTCTCCACAAATACTCCACCTTTTCGATAAAAACCGAACGCGACAGCGTGTCGTCTGTTTATGAAGTTGACATCCAGAAAGGCACGATCACCAAGCTGGGGAGCGGCAACCATTACGATGAAACACGCTATGGTCCAGGCTCACGGCAAATTCACCGAACCGAGTTCCGGCCGACCCGCTATAGCCAGGAAAATCAAAAGGAAAACACCGGCGACACGTCAGTCACGCCGAAAAGCTTCAGCAGTGACCGGAGCACCTACATTGCCGATGCGTTCGTCGAGCACCTGGATATCGACAATGCCGATGTTGTAAAAGCGGCCAAAGGTTCTACGCAGTTGGACAAACAGTTTGAAGCACAGGATCGCGCGGCCAACTTCTTCCTGGACCTGATCCCGTTGAGATCGGCCATCGTCAACTTCATAAACGGCAACTATGTGGCGGGCGCTCTTGATCTGACGATGGATGTCATGGGGTTCCTGACCGCTGGCGCAGCGACCGCTGCCAAGCTGGTCAAGGTAGGGGCTATCACCGCCTCTGCGGCTACAAAGCTGGCCAAGGGTGCGCGCGTGATTGGAGCGGCGACCGTCAGTGCGTTCAATCCGCTGGGGGGCGCAGACGACGTGGTATTTGGCGGTGTAAGACTATTGGGCAAAAGCCCTCGGGCACTGGCTAAAGGCATACAAATACTGCGAGGTACATCAGACAGTTACGGGTTGCTGAAAAGCCTCAGCAACCAGTACGACGTAGCCGCGATAGGCAGCTACAAGGTCGGCGAGACAAAGATGCATACGGCTGCCGTGTTCAACGATGGGCAATGGTACCGCTACGACCCGGTCAAGGCTCAACCCTACGGGGCACCTCTGGAAAACTTCACGCCCTCTGTCGCAGCCTCCGGGGGTGAAATCAAAGGGTTGACGGAGTCGGCGACGACCGAGTGGTTCGCCAGTTGGTGGGGCTCCCCGCCTCCTGCCGCCCAGCCCGACCCCAATTACGCCGAGAAATTCACGAACTTGAAGGCGGACGCGTTGAAAACGGATCCCGACGGCTTCCACCTTGGTCTCAACAGCCGGACACCGCCGTCGATTGAGGGTTACTCAACCTCCCTGAACGTTGAGCAGCTCAAGCGACTTGCACTGCAAGCCAATCCGAGCGCGCAAGAGTTGGGACGCCTGAAGCGCCGCATAGATGATCTGGAAGAACTGCCGAACACGTTCTACACCAAAATGGAAAGCCTCAAGGCGTTCGAGGCGGACAGTTTCAAGCAGGGTTACAAGGCGGGAACGCCCGATTCGATAAAGGGGTACAGGCCTGGCCTGAGAATCCCTCAACTTCAGGAACTGGCCTTGCAACCCGGGTTGACGACTCAAGAAATGGGGTGTCTGTACCGACAGGTTGAAAAGCGCGCGATCGAGTTGAATCTTTCCCTTGCCAAACACTTCAGTGAAAACATCAAGACGGCAGGCGGAACCTTCATTCCAATGCCACAGGGCTTTTACCTCAGCCAAGTCAGTCCTATCTCGGGGGGGCAATGTGCCGTGTTTGCGAACTCGATGGCCTATGCCATTCAGGAAGGCAAGCAAGCCACCCTGCTGGAGAATTTATTCACGGTAATGGCTAATCCCGAGCATCCGGCCACACTGGTGTTTCAACAAAACATGCAACGCTTCCAGGCCAAGCTCAGGCATGACTTTCATGTGGGCCAATATAAGCAGCAGCAGACGGCTGCAGAAATCATCGAGCAACTGGCGAATGCCAGTACGTCGACCAGCCTGATGATAGGTAATACAACACACGGAATTACCGCCGGGGTTGTCATCAATGGCGGCAAAAAAGAATGGTTCTACTTCGACCCCAACTTCGGGTTGGCCACATTCAACTCCGAGGCCTCCATGCGCGCTGGAATAGAAAGCGCGATGATCTCGGGGTCAACGAGCCACTGGTTTCCACCCAATCCGGGCTCCTTGACCTATTCTGTTTCGCAATTCAGTGAGTTGCACTTGATGAACACCGTCGAGAGCATCAACGGCGTGCATGATATGGTATCCAATAAGATCTCAATCGCCTCCTCCAGATCGGTATCAAATGCCGGCTGAGGTGCGAGGTGAAGAACCGGCATCCTGCGCTTCCCGCAGATGCCGGGGACTCTCATTAGTACCACGCTGTGCCCCTGTAGAATATCGGTCGCAGACTCATGCGGGACATTCTTTTCCAACACCGGCACAATACCGGCTTCGGTGAGGGAACTTGCCGAGATCGCCGCGACTCATTAGAGGATGGTCTTTGCACCGCTCACGGCCAATCCTTTTCACTCTCGGGAATTTTTTATGTCCGTCACCGCCTCCACCATCCTTGTCGTCGAAGACGATGCCATCGTGCGCATGCTCATCGTCGATGTCCTGGAGGAGTTGGAATTCAACGTACTGGAGGCCGGCGATGCTGAAGAAGCGCTGACCCTGGTGCGAAACACCGACCAGGTGATCGACCTGATGATGACCGACGTCGGTTTGCCGGACATGGATGGCAAGCAACTTGCCACCAAGGTGCGCGAACTGCGTGCGGACCTGCCGATCCTGTTCGCCAGCGGCTATGCGGAAAACATCGAGGTGCCGACTGGCATGCACGTGATCGCCAAGCCGTTCTCGATCGATCAATTACGCGACAAAGTCAAATCGATGCTGCCCGCACGTTAATTCCAGCCTGTACTCCTCGATGCCGCCTGCATGGGCGGCATCTTCGCGTCAGGTGCTCAGAGATTAACGTGACGTTCGGTGAATAAAATCGGAAACTCGGCGCATTCGCGCGCCATTCAGCGCGACCCTGCAACCTGCACTCAGGAAGGACGCAACAACATGATTGGAAAACCGACGCGCCTGCTGTTGGCGAGCCTCTCGATACTCATGAGTACCGGCGCCTGGGCCGACTTCACGGCAACCCCGGCCGAAGCCCGGGCCATTGCCAAGGAAGCCTATCTGTATGGGTTTCCGGTGGTGGACATGTACAAGACGCTCTATACCCAGGCCGTTGACAAGGGCGGTGCCAACTTCAAGGCGCCGTTCAACCAGATCGGCAATACCGCGCAGGTGTTCACGCCCAAGGACACGGCCTTCGTCACGCCCAACGCCGACACGCCCTACTCGTTCGTCTGGATGGACCTGCGCCGCGAACCACTGGTGCTGACCCTGCCCAAGATCGAAGACGATCGCTACTACTCGGTGCAGTTGATCGATCTTTATACGCAGAACTTCGCTTACCTGGGCACCCGCAGCACCGGTAACAACGGCGGCCACTACATGATCGCCGGCCCCGACTGGAAGGGTCAGCAGCCGGTGAATGTCGACCGCGTGATCTACAGCGAAAGCAATATCGCCTACGCCCTGTACCGGACGCAGTTGTTTGATGAAAAAGACCTGGGCAAGGTCAAGCAGATCCAGGCCGGCTACAAAGTGCAGCCACTGAGCAGCTACGTGAAACAACCCGCGCCAGCCAAGGCGCCCAAGGTCGAATGGCCAAAGCCCACGGCGACCATGACCGAAGGCCCGCAACTGTTTCGCTACCTGAACTTCATGCTGGCCTTCGCCGCGCCGCAGGACAGCGAAAAAGACCTGCTGGCCCGGTTTGCCAAGATCGGAATTGCCCCGGGCGCGCCGTTCAAGGTCAAGGAGTTGACCGTCGAACAGCGCAAGGCTCTGGATGAAGGCATTGCCGACGCCCATGCCGAATTTGCCGCGTTCAAGAAAGACAAAGTGGACACTCACCAGGTCACCAGCGGTGATCTGTTCGGCAGCCGCGACCACCTGAACAACAATTACCTGTACCGCTATGCTGGCGCCAACCTGGGCATTTTCGGCAACTCCGCCGACGAAGCCGTCTACATGAGCTACTTCGTCGACAGCGAAGGCAAGCCTGCCAACGGCGCACGACACAGCTACACCGTGCACTTTGCCAAGGACCAACTGCCGCCGGCCGATGCGTTCTGGTCGCTGACCATGTACGACGCCAAGACCAAGCTTTTGGTGCCCAACCACAAGAAGCGCTACCTGATCAATTCGCGAATGCTGCCCACCCTCAAGCGTGACGCCGATGGCGGCCTGACACTGGCCCTGCAGCACCACGAGCCGCCGAAAGCCGAGCAAAGCAACTGGTTGCCGGCGCCACCCGGTCCGTTCTATGCGGTATTGCGCATTTACCTGCCCAAGCCTGAGGTGGGTAACGGCCAATGGAAGCTGCCGCCGTTGACGCCGCTCAAGTAACGTCACGCGCCCGGTCGCAACAAGGGTGAGGGCACCGCAGCCCTCACCTTCTCGCACGTTCTAGCGTGTAAGTTTCACGTACGACTGATGCAGGTCCGACGCCCAGCCGTCAATCACGCTTTTCACGTCATCGGCCTTCATCACCTGCGAATCGTTGGACAGCGGCTTGCCAGTGCCTTTGCGCACCACCTGGGCGAGCACCTTGCCATTGGCACCATCGAGGAACTGCGCCTCGGTGCCCAGGGTGGTTTCCTGATCACGGATCCCGGTGCCGGTGCTTACCGCCGCCACGACGAAGGCCACCGGAATGTACTCATAGGGTTTGAGGCCTTCGGTCTTGCTGCTCACGGCGGTGATTGCTGCGCGCACCACGATCACGCCTGGACCTGGCGCATTGGCCAGGGGCAGGGATTTTTCCAGCTCACGCTTGAGTGCCTGGTTGTAGTAGGTATTGATGCCGTTGAGGGTGGTTAGCGGAATTTTCGCGGTGGCCTGGGGCTTAGGGTAGAACTGGGTCGGTTCGACGTACACCGCGTGATAGCGGCTCAGATCCAGCTCGGGATCGACCCAGCGCATCACCTCGGCCCCCGATGGAGACTTGGCTTCCTTGAGCCGGCTGTAGTCCGAGAGAAAGCCGGAATACTCATCCGGCGCGGTGATCTTGCTGGCACACCCCGCCAGCCCGAGCGAAGCGATGCACAACGTGCAGAGCAAATGCCTAAGTGTCATGTCTGAACTCCCTGGCGGTCGACGTTGGAACACTGAGCTGTAGGTATAGCCAATCCTGGCAAAATAACCCTGTTCCCATCATTCGACGTTTCAGCTGCGTTCGCGGGGGATCAGGCTTTGCAACTGCGAGGCCAGGAAGTTGGCGTCGAATCCAAAGGTGTCCGGATCTTTGAGGCCATTGGTTTTCTTCCACAACCAGTCGTTCTTATCCGCGGGCAACACCAGCGACACACTGCCGTGGCGTGCCGCGGTCAGGCCCATGACCGACACGGAGATCAAGCCGCCCGCGCCCATTACATCCGGCACGAACTCCACCGGTTTGCCGGTGATCTGCACGGTCAGTTTCTCGGTCTTGAATGTCGAGGTCTCCATTGGCACGCTCGGGCCGCTGGCTACGTAAGCTTCACGGTGGACTTCAAGCAACCCCACCGTCTTCACCGGCTCAAGCCACTGCTCGATCTGCCCGAACAGCTCATCGAGCTTCTGCGCCCAACGGGCCGACTGCACGTCGAACTGTTGCTTCTTGTGCGCTTCGCTGTCGGCGTAATGACGAAGCATCTCGCCCAGTTGCTGTACATCATCCATTGCGGCGTTCCTTGGGTGAGCCTGGTTGCGAAGCCTGATCATGGCAGATGCAGCCATTCGACGTACGGCTAAAAACTGATCCGCAACAATGAGGTTTTTCTGAGCCTGTTTTGTTTTACCCATGCTTCCTACAGTGCCGCCACTTGGAACCGTGGGAGGACTGAGCATGAACAGCGCAACAATCGGACAGGCCTATAACTATAAAGTCGTCCGTCAATTCGTTATCGCCACTATCGCCTGGGGCGTGGTGGGCATGGCCATGGGCGTGTGGATCGCCTCGCAACTGGTCTGGCCGCAGATGAACCTGGATTTGCCATGGACCACCTTTGGCCGCCTACGCCCCCTGCACACCAGCCTGGTGATTTTCGGTTTTGCCGGCAGCGCGCAGTTCGCCGCCAGCTATTACGCGGTACAGCGTACCTGCCAGGTACGGCTGTTTTCCGACCGCCTGGCGGCGTTTACCTTTTGGGGTTGGCAGTCGGTGATCGTGATCATGCTGGTCAGCCTGCCGCTGGGTTACACCACCACCAAGGAATACGCCGAGATCGAATTCTCCGGCGCGGTGTGGATGGCGGTGGTCTGGGTGGCGTATGCCATAGTGTTTTTCACCACTGTGGTGCGACGCCAAACCCGGCACATCTACGTGGGCAACTGGTTCTTCGGCGCGTTCATACTGGTGATCGCCATGCTGCATGTGGTCAACCACCTGGCGATCCCGGTGGATTGGTTCAAATCCTATCCGGTGTATTCCGGGGCGACCGATGCCATGGTGCAATGGTGGTACGGGCATAACGCCGTAGGGTTTTTCCTGACCACAGGTTTCCTGGGGATGATGTATTACTTCGTGCCGAAACAAGTCGGGCGCCCGGTGTACTCTTATCGCTTATCCATCGTGCACTTCTGGGCGTTGATCACCCTGTATATCTGGGCCGGTCCGCACCATTTGCACTACACCGCCCTGCCCGACTGGGCGCAGTCGCTGGGCATGGCCATGTCGCTGATCCTGCTGGCGCCTAGCTGGGGCGGCATGATCAACGGCATGATGACCTTGGCCGGCGCCTGGCATCAGTTGCGCACCGACCCGATCCTGCGCTTTCTAGTGCTGTCCCTGGCGTTCTACGGCATGTCGACGTTCGAGGGGCCGATGATGGCGATCAAGACCGTCAACGCCCTCTCCCACTACACCGACTGGACCATCGGCCACGTACACGCCGGGGCCCTGGGCTGGGTGGCGATGATCACCTTCGGCTCGCTGTACCACATGATCCCCAAAGTGTTCGGCCGCGAGCAGATGCACAGCGTGGGGTTGATCAACCTGCACTTCTGGCTGGCCACCATCGGCACCGTGCTCTACATCGCGTCGATGTGGGTCAACGGCATCACCCAGGGCTTGATGTGGCGGGCGGTCAACGATGACGGCACCCTGACCTATTCGTTTGTCGAAGCCTTGCAGGCCAGCCAACCGGGGTTTGTGGTGCGGTTTGCCGGTGGTGTGTTCTTTCTGACCGGCATGCTGCTGATGGCCTACAACATCTGGCGCACGGTGCGCGTCGCGGATCTGCAAATAGCGCAGCTTGATGCGCGGATCGCCTGAAATGTGGGGCCTGTTGATGGTGGTATGCCTGTATGGCGCGGTGGAGTATTGCTTGCGCGGTCAATCGGACAAGAGCCTGGACGACGCCAGCCTGATGCCCTTTGCCGATGACCCGCAAGTGGCGCGGCGTGTGGAGTTGGCGACCGGCAAGCGGGTGCACGCAGTGGCACTGGATGAGGCCAGGCCCGGCTGGACCAGCCTGGACATGTGAAACTGCACCGGTCATTTCGCGGGCAACTGCGTATGACTAATCAATGGCCGATGGGTAAGGTGAAGCGACTTTCCTTGCCAGGAGCATCGCATGCGCACCATCGGCCTTATCGGCGGCATGAGCTGGGAGTCCAGCGCCGAGTACTACCGCATCATCAACCAACGCGTGCGCGACCAGCTCGGCCCGCTGCGCTCGGCACAACTGTTGATGTACAGCGTGGACTTCGGCCCGGTGGAGCAGGCGCAACATGCCGGGCGCTGGGATGACACCGCGCTGATCCTCGAAGACGCCGCGCGCCGTCTGCAAGCCGGTGGCGCCGACTGTGTGGTGCTGTGTACCAACACCATGCATTTGGTGGCGCCACGTATCGAGGCGGCAGTGTCGATCCCCTTCCTGCACATCGCCGATGCGGCGGGTGCGGCTGCCGTTGAGGCCGGCACGCTGACGGTCGGCCTGCTCGGTACGGCGTTTACCATGGAACAGGATTTCCTCAAGTCGCGCCTGGCCGCCCAGGGGCTGACCGTGCTGGTGCCGGAGGCCGACGAGCGTCAGGCCGTGCACCGGATCATCTATGAAGAATTATGCGTCGGCGTGATCAGCGAGGCGTCACGCAAAGTCTACCAAGGTGTCATCGAGTCGCTGGCTGCACGTGGCGCCCAGGCGATCATCCTCGGTTGCACGGAAATCGGTTTGCTGATCAAGCCTGAACACAGCGACCTGCCATTACTGGACACCACCGAGCTGCATGCGCAGGCTGCGGTGGCGTTTGCTTTGCAGGATTAAACCGACTGGCGCAGGCGCGCCATGCTCACGGTGTCGACAAACTGGCCGTCACGCAGGGCGTAATCACGCAATACGCCTTCGACAGCAAAGCCGAACTTGCGGTACAGCCGCTGCGCCGCTTCGTTGTCGGCGTACACCGTGAGTTCCACGCGGTGCAGGTTCATCCAGTTGTCGGCCACGTCCAGCGCGGCCGTCAGCAGCCGCGAACCGACGCCCTTGCCCTGCCACGCCGTTGCCACGCCCATGCCGAACGAACCGACATGGGCCTGGCGCACGCGCAGGTACTGTTCCAGGCCCAGCTGGCCGACCACCTCACCGCCATGCAACGCCACCAGTTGCAGCCGCCGCTCGTTGTCCATCACCAGGCGTTTGCGCCACATCTCGACTGACTGGAAAGGCATTTGCAGCACCTGACGGCACACGGCCGGTTCGTTGTAGAGCGCAGCGACGCCTTCAAGGTGGGCCTCGGTGAAGCGCTGGATCACGATAGGGGGTTCAGGCGTGTGCATGGTGTTTCATCCTTTGAAAGACACGTGGCCGGCCAGTGTAGGGGCGACATTGAGCCGGTGGCTAGGGGGCTGGCACGGTTGACCACAGCGACGGCCAGTCACCGTAACCGACCCCGGTGCAACGCGGCATCCGGTGGAACTCGCTGAGCTGGAAGCGCTTGCCGTCGAACACCCAGGAGGCCCCGCCGCCGCAATCACCGATGCCACGCTGCTTGTAGAAGTAACTCAGTGTGCCGGAAGCCTCGTCATAGCCGACCGAGCCTTGCAGCGCGGCGTCTTCCAGAGGCAGCGGCTGCAGGTCCATCAGCGTCTCGGTGTAGGGCGCCTGCCGCTCACGGCTGCTGACATTGAACTCGCAGTTGTAGGCCGCACAGTCATAACGTGTCACGGTCATTGCCTGGCGTGCCGTCAGGGCACCGGCTTTTGCCTCGGCTTCACCCTCTTCCGGCGTGACGGCCTGCAATGCAGCCGCCACCAACCCGGCCTGCTCCTGCGCGGTCAACGGCGGCGCTGGCGTAAACTTGCGCAATATCGGCGTTGGCGCCCGTGGTGGCACCTCGCTGGGCGCGCCCTTGCCAGGTCGAGCCAGGGCCGTCACGTTGTCCACGCGTCCCTGTACTGCATCCATCAACAGCAGCGAAGCACTCAACCCGCTCAGCGATACGTGCGCGGCGCCCTCGCCTGGCAACTGCAGGCGCTGGCCATTGCGCAGACGCTGCAACCAGCGCCGCGTCCCTGCGCCATCAATCACCCCATACGACTGCACCTCGGGATCACCGCCCTGGTCATCCAGCTCAACGTGCAATTCCCGCGTCAGCTCCAGGCCCAGGGGCTGGCCGTCCAGCGTCAAAGTGGAAAGGTCAACGTCCTGACCTCGATGATCGAAGCGCAAACGCGGATACCCTTGCGGGCCGGCCTGATGCCAGATGTGCAACGTCAACGAGCTGTAGTCCTCTTCATCCACGCCGCTGGGCGCGCTGAGGGCATGACAATTGCGCAGGTTGTCGCAACCGACCACCCACTGCTTGATCTCACGCAGCAGCGGTACGGTTTCGGAGGGTGGTTGGGCGAAGACCGGGGGGGTGGCGCCAGTGAGTAACAGGACCAGGAAGGCGGGGCGCAGCATGGGGACTCTCCGTGTCGAAAAGGCGCGGATTGTCCCATGTTCGGGGTTTGTGGCGGTAGCTGTCAGGGTCTGGCTTGACCACGAACTCGGGCTGCGCGTTTTTCCAGGTTTTGCGCGTGACGCTCGGCTTGCTGCTTGAGGGCCAGGCAGTACTCAGGCAGGCAATGTTGAGCGTCTGGTTTTACGACGTCATCGGCCAGACGCCGAGCGGTTGCGGCAGAAATAGGCGTGCCGCGTGGTTTCAAACGGCCTTTGATGACGGCAGCCCGATCATTGACCAGCGTTGGATGGTTGAGTTTGAGCACTTCGACCGTGGCAATCGCCTCGGGAGTCAGGCCCTTTACATAACCATCACGGGAGTATCGAAACTGCCGCTCGATATTGGCTGTCAGCGGTGAAACAAACGGCTTTGTCACCGTGTTGTAATCGGCCTTTTCCACCGCGCCGTAGCCGCAAGCGACTTTGCTTTGACTGGACGGATAGCAGGCGACTAAGTTTTTGTAAGCAATGTTGCTGTCAGCCTGTTGGTGCTTTTGTGGAATGATGTGCTCGATATGGCAACTGAACTGCGTGCCATGATCTCGAGCCTGACACTCAACGGCTGTCGGCAGCCGTCGCAAGGTATAGGCGCATAAATGAAACTGTTCCTTCAGGAGCGCCTGGCGCACTGCTTCACTCGGGAAGGTGCTTCCCTTGCCGTAGAAAAGGTTGTGGGGGGTGTCGCGATTTACCCTTCGCCACTCAATCAATGCTCGTGGTTCAGCCCCTTTTCTGATCGACTTCACGCTTCGCCCTCTTCGATTGACCTCAGAGAGTCGATATTGGCTTGGGCTTCGAGCACATCAGGTATTTTCCCGACGCTCTCGCGTAATTGCGTTAGTTGGGCTTGGGCCGATTCGAGATTGTCATCGTCGAGATCGCGGTAGATTTTTCTGAGTTGATGACTGACATGTTTGTTCTGGGCAACGCCCCCCATCAGCTCTTCAATGACTTCGCCACTGCGAAGGCCCAGCGAGCGCTCTGGGTGGCCCAGATATTGACCGTCTTTCAAAAGCATCACGGCCCCGGCAGGCAGCTCACCCAGGATTTGCGGAGAATGGGTGGTAATGATGAACTGGCAATTGGGAAACGTGCGCTCAAGCTTTTCAACGACAGTACGTTGCCAGCCTGGATGAAGGTGCAGGTCTAGCTCATCAATAAGCACGACCCCCTTTCCTTTAAGCGGTTCAAGCACTTCTCGGTTGAGTAACGTAAGCCTGCGCGCCAGATCCCCGACCATCGCTAACAGACATTTCTCGCCATCAGAAAGCTGTAAAACGTTGAATTCAAGGTTTTCTTTAAGAACAGTCATTCTCAGGGTTGGCTTACGGCGAATCCTAACGTCCTTGAAACCAGTGAACGTTTCGATCGCATCACGAACTGCCGAAAGCTCCGAGTCTCGATACCCGGGCAAGTCGCGGCTGCGTTCATTTTCGAGATCTTCCTGATTGCGGAACCAAATGAAAAATCTCTTGAAGTCCGCACCTCCGTGGCCAAGTGCATCGTCATAGCCTTCAGCGATTGCATTGATCAAACGCTCCCTGACTCGTAACGGCACATCCAGAACAGCTCTATGGACGTCGTAATAAACAGCTAACGGCAATTCGACAGGCTCGCCGCCGATCAACTCGTAATTGAATGCACTGGTTTCAACAGGAGCAATAGCCCTGTTCAAACGCACCAAGTCACTACTTTGCTCTTTAGGATGCTTACCCTTACCGGAGCGTCGGTTCAACGCGATAGCCCAGTCGACCTCCTCATTAGCCAATGAGACTACAACCGCCAGGCGCGAGTAGTCTTTGCCAACTGTGATGTCGTCTTTGGAAATGGCTCTGGATTTCGAAGCTTGATCAATGATCCGGCATGTCAAATTCGAAAGCGTAATAGCCAACGCATCCAGAATCGAAGACTTGCCCACCCCATTGACGCCCACTAAAGCGACAGTCTGCCTACCCTCGAAATCGAGCTCCATCTTCTCGATACCGCGGAAATTGACAAGGGTAAAACGCTTGATCTGCATGATCGGCTTCCAACGTGCCTGGCCGGGTCAGCCAGTCCTCAAAGTAAGCACGGATCATAGTAATTATCGACTGATCTGTCACGACGCTGACGGTGGCCGCTATCAGCACTCCGTTGCTACGCGCCACACCCGTGCGATAGCCGCCGCGCGCTCGCGCAATAAACGCGGCGCCTCAGCGCAGGCCTGTTCCAAAGTCATCGGTCCTGAGGGCAAGGCAAATGCCGCATCCACGCCATGGGCATACATCTGCTCGTAGCCATCGCCCAAGGTGCCGGCGATCACGATAACGGGCACCTTGTGCTGCCGGGCGATGCGCGCCACGCCGAACGGGGTTTTGCCGCGCAGGGTCTGGGCGTCGAAACGGCCTTCGCCGGTGATCACCAGGTCGGCGCCGCGTACGGCGGCGTCCAGGCCGACCAGTTCGGCCACTACCTCTACGCCAGCGCGGAACTGCGCGCCGAGAAAGGCCTTGGCCGCAAAGCCCAAGCCACCTGCGGCGCCGCTGCCGGGTTCATCGCGTACATCCTTGGATAGCACGTTGGCGCAGTGATCGGCGAAGCGGCCAAGGGCGGCGTCGAGTTGTTGGACTTGCTCGGGATTCGCGCCTTTTTGCGGGCCGAAAATCGCCGAGGCGCCGTGGGGGCCGCACAGCGGATTGTTCACGTCCGCGGCGATTTCAAAGCGTACCTGCGCCAGGCGTGGGTCGAGGTGTTCCAGGCTGATCCGCGCCAGGCGCGCCAGGGCCAGGCCACCGGGTGGCAGCGGTTGGTCGTCGGCGTCGAACAGCTGCACACCGAGCGCCTGCATCGCGCCGGCACCGCCATCGTTGGTGGCACTGCCGCCAATCGCCAGGATGATGCGCTCAGCGCCGGCATCCAGTGCCGCACGGATCAGTTCGCCAGTGCCATGGGTGGTGGTGGTGCATGCGTCGCGCTGGCCCGGCGGTACCAACTGCAGGCCGCTGGCCTCGGCCATTTCGATGATCGCGGTGTGGCTGTCGGCCAACCAGCCCCAGTGTGCTTCAACTGCGCTGTCAAGCGGGCCACGCACGACGTGGTGGCGCAATTGGCCGTTGCACGCCGCGAGCACCGCATCCACTGTGCCTTCACCACCGTCCGCCATTGGGCATTGGACCAACTCGGCATCGGGCCACACCTGTGCCAGCCCTTCGGCAATAGCCTGGGCGACGCCTTCGGCACTCAGGCTGTCCTTGAACGAGTCGGGGGCGATGATGATTTTCATGGGCTTTCTCCGGTTTTTATAACCCCCATGCTGCCAGTTGGCACGGCTGCTGACGCCGGTCCAATGCACAAGTGTGGCGGTGCTTTGTTGTTCATTCCGACAAAGCCTGGGGCAACAGCTGTACGCCCAGGTAGAGGGCGAGCATGCCGTCCAGGGTCAACGGGTCGACGCCACTGAGTTCGGCAATCCGCTCCATGCGATAACGCAGGCTGTTGCGGTGAATACCCAGGGCGTCGGCGCAGGCCTGGCTTTGCCCGTCGTGTTCGCACCAGCTGCGCAGCGTGGCCAGTAGTTGGCCATTGCCGTCCTTGGCCAGCACTTTGCGCAGCGGATTGAGCAGTTCGTCGAGGGCGTCGTCGTTGCGATGGCGCCAGAGCATTACCGGCAGGCGATAGCGGTTGAGCGTCAGCAAGCGTGACTGCGGCAACACATCGCGACCGTAGGCGAGTAAATCACCGACACGCCGATAGCAGCGACGCAGCCCCGCCAGCCCATCCGCTTGCCCGCCCACGGCGACACGCAGGACATGCCAGCCGAGGCCGTCGAGTTTTTCCAGCAGGCGCGGGTTGTCGACCGGCACCGCGGCTGGCCGGCACCACAACAATGAATACTGCGCCGAGCTGACACACCAGCTGTCCGGATAACGCGAGGTCAGCCAGCTACCCAACGCCTCTGCCGATTGCCCCGCGCCGAGTTCAAACAGATAAGGGGTGCGCGCCATCTGCGGCTTGAGCCCCAGTTGCTGGGCTTCGTCCACCAGGCGTGGCGAGTCGCCGGTTTCCGCCAGCAGCAGGGCCAGCAGGTCATCGCAACGCTGGCGCCGCCATTGTTGTTCGGCCTGCTGGTGGCGATGGCTCACCAGCATTTCGGCGGTCATGCGCACCAGTTCGGCGTAGGTACGCAGGCCTTCCGGTTCGCCGGTGATGCCCAGCACGCCGATCAGGCGGCCGTCGTGCAGCAGCGGCAGGTTGATACCCGGCTGCACGCCCTTGAGGTGCTTGGCGGTCTGGCCGTCGATTTCCACCACTCGGCCATTGGCGAGCACCAGTTGCGCGCCCTCATGGCGGGTATTGATACGCTCGGGTTCGCCGCTGCCGAGAATCAGGCCCTGGCTGTCCATGACATTGACGTTGTGAGGCAGGATCGCCATGGTCCGATCGACGATATCCTGCGCCAGGTCATGATCCAGCTCGAACATGCGGCTAAGTTCCTTGAAAGGATGATTGTTCATCGGCACAGCGCAAAGCAGGGTTCGCTGTGCGCAAGCACAAAGACAGCGGCCCGCCAGAGGGCCGAGACTCTTCAGGCGATCAACGTTACCCTCGCATCGCGAAAAATCATAATAAAGAGAGACTCCCATGTCACAGAGCGCCGCAGCCACACTGGCCACCGATGACGATAAAAACGCCATCTACAAGCGCATTACCCTGCGCCTGATCCCCTTCATTTTCATCTGCTATCTGTTCAACTACCTGGACCGGGTAAACGTCGGCTTTGCCAAGCTGCAGATGCTCGACGCGTTGAAATTCAGCGAAACCGTGTACGGCCTCGGGGCCGGGATCTTCTTTATCGGCTACGTGCTGTGCGGGGTGCCGAGCAACCTGGCGTTGACCAGGTTCGGTCCGCGCCGCTGGATTGCGTTGATGATGATCGTCTGGGGCACGCTGTCCACCTGCCTGCTGTTCGTCACCACACCGACGCACTTCTACACCCTGCGCCTGTTCACCGGTGCCGCTGAAGCGGGCTTCTTCCCCGGTGTGGTGCTGTACCTCTCGCAGTGGTTCCCGACGTTCCGCCGTGGGCGGATCATGGCGTTGTTCATGTCGGCCATTCCGGTGTCCGGTTTGCTCGGCAGCCCGTTCTCCGGCTGGATCCTCAACCACTTCGCTGCCGGCCAGGGTGGCCTTGCAGGCTGGCAGTGGATGTTCCTGCTGCAAGGCATCCCGACCGTGATTCTGGGCGCCCTTGCCTACTTCCTGCTCAGCGACAGTTTCGCCAACGCCAAGTGGCTCAAGCCCCACGAACGCGCGGTGCTGGAAGCCGACCAGGCGACTGACCTGGCCAATAAGCCGAAAACCACCACCGATTCGCTGGCCGAAGTGTTCAAGAACCCGGCGATCTGGGCGTTCGGCCTGATCTACTTCTGCATCCAGAGCGGCGTGTACGCCATCAACTTCTGGCTGCCGTCGATCATCAAGAACCTGGGGTTCAGCGATAACCTGGTGATCGGCTGGCTCAGTGCTATCCCCTACCTGCTGGCGGCGGTATTCATGCTGCTGGTGGGCCGTTCCGCCGACTTGCGCAAGGAGCGTCGCTGGCACTTGGTGGTGCCGATGCTGATGGGCGCAATCGGCCTGGTAATCGCGGTGAACTTCGCCACCACGCCGGCGATTGCGATCCTTGGCCTGACCATCGCCACCATGGGCGCCCTCACCGGCCTGCCAATGTTCTGGCCGGTGCCCACCGCCATGCTCAGTGCGAGCGCGGCGGCAGGCGGCCTGGCGTTGATCAATTCCATGGGCCAGATGGCCGGCTTCCTCAGCCCGTATATCGTGGGTTTTGTGAAGGATGCCACCGGGTCCACGGATGTGGCGCTGTACCTGCTGGCGGCGGTGATTGTCGCCGGCAGCGTGTTGGCGTTGCGGATGACGCGTACCCTTAAGGGCTAAGCGGCCTGCGTCAATAAGTGATTTTCGAATCGGGTGCTACGGGTTTCCCCTCCAGCACTCGCTTCTGGTCATCCGTCAGTGGTCTTTGTTCGGTGGGTTGCCGGCCTTGAATCGTGCCGATAATCGACTCGATGAGGGCGTTGGCCCCTGGGAACGGTGTGGGGTGATTTACTGTTGACATGGGCTCTCTCCAGAAAATGAACGTGAAGGGCTGCTCGGCTCGAGCAGCCCTCATGGGCTATGTGGTCTGCCGGACAATTTCGTTCAATCACCTTTCTCAACAAGCTACAGCGTACCGCCGCCGTCGATATCGATCACAGCACCGGTCATAAACCCATTCTCCATCGCCAACACATAGACCTGTGCTACTTCTTCAGCCTGTCCCACTCGCCCTACCGGCACCCCCTCTCCCACCTTGGCGAACATCGCCAGACGTTGTTCTTCAGACAACCCCCCATACGCTGGCGTATCAATCACGCCTGGGCTGATCACATTGACCCGACGCGGGGCCAGTTCTTTGGCCAACTGTTTGCCCAGAGCTTCGGTGGCGGCGTTGATCCCGGTCTTGATGAACTGGCCCGGCGCCAATTTACGTCCCAGTTGCCCAGAGGTCAGGCTGATGCTGCCGTGCTTATCCAGGAATGGCAGCGCCAGTTGGATCGCCCGTAACGAGCCCCAGAGTTTCACGTTGAAGTTGTCCTGAGCCTCGGTCAGATCGGTTTCGATCAAGGTCTTGGCACGCACGGTTGGCCCTGAGGTGTAGACCAGGTGGTCGAACCGCCCCACGCGTTCGAACAATTGTTGCAAAGACCCTGCATCGGTGACGTCCACCGGTTCGCTGCGCAGGCCGTTTACCACGCCGCTGACCAAGCGCCGCCCGGCCAACACCACCTGCGCCCCGCGCGCAGCGGCGGCCTTGGCCACGGCTGCGCCGATTCCGCTGCTGCCGCCAATCACGATGACGGTTTTGCCGTTGAGGGAAGAAGTCATGGGGAAATTCCTGATTGAGAAAGTGAGGGTTCATCTTCCCAGCTTGGCAATCGACGAAAAATCCCGGTAAAACGACAAGATCTTTAAAGGATTTTTACAAATGAGCTCAACCCTCGACCTTGAAGTCTTCGTGCGCACCGCCGACACCGGCAGCCTGTCTGCCGCCGCCCGCGGGCTCGGCTTGACCCCGGCCGCCGCCAGTATCGCCCTCAAGCGCCTGGAAACCCGCCTGGGCATTCGCCTGCTGGCGCGCTCGACCCGCAGCATGCGCTTGACCGAAGAAGGTCGGCGCTACCTGGAGAGCGTGCGCGTCGCACTGGAGGCACTGTCCGAGGGCGAACAGGCGATCAAGCAGCAGGGCCAGAGCCTCAGCGGTTTGCTGCAACTGGCGGCGCCCTCGGACTTCGGGCGCAATGTGCTGCTGGGCTGGCTGGATGCGTTCAAGCTCGAACACCCGAATATCCGCCTGCAATTGCTGCTCAACGACAGCAATGCCGACCTGTTCCGCGACACCGTGGACATTGCCCTGCGCTTTGGTGTCCCCCGGGACTCCAGCCTAGTGGCACTGCCAGTGGTGCCCGACCACCACCGCATCCCCTGCGCCAGCCCGGATTACCTGGCGCGTCACGGCACTCCCCGGACTCCGGCCGACCTGGCACAACACAACACGCTGCGCTACATGCGTCGGGGCCGTGCCAACAATACCTGGTATTTCCGCCAGGGCGCGGTGTTGCAGGAGGTCGAAGTGTCGGGGGACTACTTGAGCGATGACGGCGAAATCGTGCGGCGCTGGGCATTGGCCGGTCACGGCATCGCCTACAAGGCCAACCTGGATATTGCCCAGGACATCAAGGCCGGTCGGCTGGTGCCGTTGCTGCCTGACTGGCAGGGCGAACCGACGCCCTTCAACCTGATGTGCCCGCACCGGCTGCAGGTGTCGGAACGGGTGAAGGTGCTGCACCGTTTCCTGCAGCAGCGTTGTCAGGTGCTGCTGAGTCCATGAAGAAACGCGTGCAGGGCTTGTCCCAGAGCGGCCGAGTCTGGTATTGCATTGGGCACGTTTCCCTGCCTTGAGGAGTTTTCCATGATTTACCGCACATTGGGCCAGTCCGGGTTGAAGGTCAGCGCCTTGACCCTGGGCACCATGATGTTTGGCGAACAGACCAACACCGAGGACTCGCTGCGCATCATCGACAAGGCCTGGGACCAAGGCATCAATTTTATCGACACGGCGGACGTCTACACCGGCGGACGTTCCGAGGAAATCGTCGGCGAAGCCATCGTGCGCAATCGCCAGGACTGGGTGGTGGCGTCCAAGGTTGGCATCGGCCCGGTGGACGGTTTGCCCAACCGCAGCGGCTTGAGCCGCAAACGTATTTTCAATGCACTGGAAGCCAGCCTGACCCGGCTCGATACCGATTACCTGGACATCTACTACCTGCACCGCGAAGACCACAACACCCCGCTGGAAGTGACGGTATCGGCGATCGGCGACCTGATCCGCCAGGGCAAGATCCGCTACTGGGGCCTGTCGAACTATCGCGGCTGGCGCATTGCCGAGGTGATTCGCGTGGCCGAACGCCTGGGTGTCGACAAGCCGATCATCAGCCAGCCGCTGTACAACATCGTCAACCGCCAGGCCGAAGTCGAGCAGCTCACTGCCGCAGCCGCCTATGGCCTGGGTGTGGTGCCTTACAGCCCATTGGCCCGTGGCGTGCTCAGTGGCAAATACGCGCCGGACGTCACCCCCGAGGCCGGCAGCCGTGCGGCGCGCCAGGACAAGCGCATCCTGGAAACCGAATGGCGCGTGGAGTCGCTGCGCATCGCCCAGCAGATCCAGCAGTACACCCAAGGGCGTGGTGTGGGGATCGTGGAGTTTGCGATTGCCTGGGTATTGAACAATTCGGCGGTGAGCTCGGCGATTGTCGGGCCGCGCACCGAAGCGCAATGGGATGCCTACCTCGGGGCGTTGGACGTGAAGATCACGACCGAGGATGAAGCGTTCATCGATTCGCTGGTGACGCCGGGGCATTCGTCGACGCCAGGGTTCAATGACGTCGGGCATTTTGTGTCGGGCCGCGTGGCGCGAGCTTAAGCCCGGTAGCCCTGTTACTGAGCAGAACACAGTATTGTGGCGAGCGGGCTTGCCCCGCGTTGGAGTGCGCAGCGCTCCCAGTTTTTTTGGGCTGCTACGCAACCCAACGCGGGGCAAGCCCGCTCGCCACAGTTAGCCCGCTCCCGCAGCCAACTAACGCGAAAATTTGCTGAAAAACGCCCCAAAACAGCGCACCCCTCTCCTGCTAAAAGCACCATAATCCCCTCCTGAAATTTCCCCTCTTTTCGTATCAATGGTTTTTCGCGAGGACAGCGTGTCTAAAGGTGTGGTGTTATCGGTCTTGGCCTCGGTGTTGTTTGCCGTGATGTATTACTTCACGTCACTGCTCACGCCTTTGAGCGGCCTGGAAATTTTCGGCTGGCGCATGTTGCTCACCGTGCCGTGCATGACGGTGTTCATGATCGTCAGCGGCGAATGGCGACGGGTGTGGGAGCTGCTGCGGATGTTGGCGGCCCGACCTGCCTTGATCGCGGGCGTGCTAGTGTCTTCGGCTTTGCTGGGTGTGCAGCTGTGGCTTTTCATGTGGGCACCGTTGAATGGGCGCAGCCTGGATGTGTCGGTGGGGTACTTCCTGTTGCCGCTGACCATGGTCCTGACCGGCCGCCTGGTGTGGGGCGAACAGCTGTCGTACTTACAACAGATCGCCGTCTGTTTCGCCGGCCTTGGGGTGCTCAACGAGCTGTACCAGGCCGGTGGTTTTTCCTGGGCCACGCTGGTGGTGATCATCGGCTACCCGGTCTATTTCATCGTGCGCAAGTACCTCAAGACCGACCATTTGGGTGGGCTCTGGCTGGACATGGCGTTGATGCTGCCGGTGGCCTGGTGGTTTGTGCAAAGCGGCGAGCAAGGCTTTGCGGTGCTGGATGCGCACCCCAAGCTATACGCGCTGATTCCGACGCTGGGCCTGATCAGCGCGTCAGCACTGGTGAGCTACATCATCGCCAGCCGCCTGCTGGCGTTCAGCCTGTTCGGGCTGCTCAGCTACGTTGAGCCAGTGCTACTGCTGGGAGTGGCGTTGATCCTGGGTGAAGGGATCAAGGGCGGCGAATGGTTGACCTACATCCCAATCTGGCTGGCGGTGATGGTGCTGGTGTTTGAAGGGTTCAAGCACTTGGTACGCCAGCGTAAAGCCTGATCGGCAGACAGCAAAAAGCCCGGCCAGGTTACCCATGGCCGGGCTTTTTCGTGTGCGTTAGTCGGTGGTCAACACCCCACGACGCACCTGGTCGCGTTCGATCGACTCGAACAGCGCCTTGAAGTTACCCTCGCCAAACCCATCATCGCCCTTGCGCTGGATGAACTCGAAGAACACCGGCCCCATCAAGGTTTCCGAGAAGATCTGCAGCAGCAGGCGCTTGTCGCCTTCAACCGAGGAACCGTCCAGCAGAATGCCGCGTGCCTGCAGTTGATCCACCGGCTCGCCATGGTTCGGCAAGCGGCCTTCGAGCATTTCGTAGTAGGTGTCCGGCGGCGCTGTCATAAAGCGCATGCCGATCTTCTTCAACGCGTCCCAGGTCTTGACCAGGTCGTCGGTGAGGAACGCCACGTGCTGGATGCCCTCGCCGTTGAACTGCATCAGGAACTCTTCGATCTGGCCGGCGCCCTTGGACGACTCTTCGTTCAGCGGGATGCGGATCATGCCATCCGGCGCGCTCATGGCCTTGGACGTCAGGCCGGTGTACTCGCCCTTGATATCGAAGTAACGCGCTTCACGGAAGTTGAACAGCTTCTCGTAGAAGTTCGCCCAGTAAACCATGCGGCCGCGATACACGTTGTGGGTCAGATGGTCGATGACCTTCAGTCCCGCACCCACCGGGTTGCGCTCCACGCCTTCGAGGTAGACGAAGTCGATGTCGTAGATCGAGCTGCCTTCGCCGAAACGGTCGATCAGGTACAGCGGCGCGCCGCCGATACCCTTGATGGCTGGCAGGTTCAGCTCCATCGGGCCGGTTTCGATGTGGATCGGCTGGGCGCCCAGTTCCAGCGCGCGGTTGTAGGCTTTTTGCGAGTCCTTGACGCGGAACGCCATGCCGCACACCGACGGGCCGTGTTCGGCAGCGAAGTAGGAAGCGATGCTGTTGGGTTCGTTGTTGAGGATCAGGTTGATCTCGCCCTGGCGATACAGGTGCACGTTCTTGGAACGGTGGGTCGCGACCTTGGTGAAGCCCATGATCTCGAAGATCGGCTCCAGGGTGCCTGGCGTCGGCGACGCGAATTCGATGAATTCAAAGCCCATCAGGCCCATTGGGTTTTCGTATAGATCTGCCATGATTTGGCGCCTCATCATTCTTGTGTTTTGAAGGTTTCAATTGCCAGCAAGGATGGGGAGCACGGGCGGCGCACAGGAAAGACCTCGCACACTGCGGGCGAGGAAGTCACCAAAGATGAGGGGGGAGCCGAGTAGCTTCATGATGTCATCGGTCTCTGACGGCTTAGGCTTGCGTGAGCACAAGTCCATATTCTTGTATGCGTAAATCGATTCTACACAGCGTAACTGCGTTTGTCCGTACTCTTATCAAATCCCCATTACCCGCACCCGTGCAAGGGGTTTATTGCCCAGGTAGATGCCCGCCAGGATGATCGCACCGCCCATCAGCATGGGCAGGGTGAAAGGCTCGTCCAGCAGCACGGCGCCACAGATCACCGCCGTCAGCGGATTGAGCGCGATGAATACACCACTGCGGGTCGCGCCAATACGCCGGATGCCATCGTAATAGCCGATATACGCCAGGGCCGAGCCCAGTACCCCGAGGTAGAGCAGGCTGTACAACTGCGGCAGGTGGATAGCACTGAGCGCAACCAGAGTCAGTCGCCCGCTCAACAGCGTGATGAGCGTAAGCATCAGCGTTCCCAGCAACACCGACCAGGTGACGGTCTGCAAGGGCCCCAGGCGCTGGTTAAGCGCGCGTGCGCCCAGCGAATAGACGCCCCACCCCGCCACGCAGCCGGCGATCAGCAGATCGCCGCGCCAGTCGTTGGTCGCACCCTGCAGCCCCAGTGGGTCGCGGTTGATGATGACAACCGCCGCGCCCGCCAGGCACAACCCGATCCCCAGTGCCTTGCCAAGCCCCAGGCGTTCCTTGAATAACAGCCAGGATGTCAGGCCAATCACCGCTGGGTTCAAGGCGACGATCAGCGATGCCCGCGAGGCGCCGATGTACTGCAAGCCGTAGAAGAAGCACAGGTTGTAGAAAAAGATGCCGAAAAATCCCAGCAATGCCAGTCGCCCCAACTGCGCCAGGTTTGGACGGGCCAGGGGAATGCGCGCAAACGCCATGAACAGCAACAGCGCGACGCTGGCCAGCAGAAAACGCAGGCTGGCCGCCAGCAGCGGGTCGATGGCACCGGACAGGTAGCGCCCGGCGACGAAGGTGCCGCCCCAGATCATGGAGACGGCAGCGAGCTTCAAGTAGGTCAAACAATCGGTGGAAGGTTTCATGGTGGTATTGCTCTGGTGCTGAACGAGTTAGCCTAGTGTTTGCCTGATACTTGATCATCGTAAAATGAGTAAATACTCATGACCCTGACCCAACTTGAAATTTTCTCCCTGGTCGCTGAGCTGCAAGGCTTTACCCATGCGGCCAACCGCCTGGGTATCAGCCAATCGGCGGTGTCCCATGCCATCAAGGGCCTGGAGCAGGAACTGGGGGTGGAGCTGTTCCGTCGTCATCAAGCCCATGTGGCGTTGACCGACATTGGCGAACAATTGCTGCTGCGCGCCCGCGCCATGCTCGGCCTGGCCGGCACCCTTGAACAGGAGGCCGCCGATGCCCGGGGCTTGAAGCGCGGCACGCTGCGCATCGGCTCCTTCGGGCCAACATCGTCCAATCGGCTGTTGCCGCAGATCCTTCGGCCGTTTCGCCAGGCCTACCCCGACATTGAGGCGCATGTCGATGAAGGCCCGGACCGCCAGGTCATCCAATGGCTGGATGAGCGGCGCATCGACGTGGGTTTCGTGGTGCTGGAGCAAGAGCGATTCGACACCTTCGCGCTGTTCACCGATCAGATGGTCGCGCTGTTGCCGGCCAACCACCCCCTGGTCGCACACCCTGCCCTGCGCCTTGGAGATCTCTGCGAGGCGCCCTTCATCCTGACCGAGGCCGGCTCGTCGGAGCTGGTCTCGCGCCTGTTCGCCGATGCCCGGTTGACCCCGAAGGTGCGTTACCGTTGCGCGCAGTTGCTCAGCACGCTGGAAGCGGTGAGCCGTGGCGATGGCGTCAGCGTGGTGGCCCAGGGTTCCCTGCCGGTTACGCCAGACCCGCGTTATGTGGCACGCCCACTGGCACCGGCCATTACCCGTTCGATTGGACTGGCGGTGCTGGACCGCCGCCAGGCGTCACCCGCCACCCTGGCGTTTATTCGCGTGGCACAAGGCCTGGACTATGGGCATGTCACACCGCTATAGCGGCTGGCGATGATGGCGCAGCGCGCCGTTGTCATCCACGGTACTGAAGCGCAGGCTGGCAGCGCCGGATGGCAACTTCAGGATCGCGTCGAAGGACAGGCGGGTGGCGGACCGTGGGGCGATCAGTAGATATGGCGCGTGCCGTTGATGATCACACCGGCATTTACCGTCGCCGGTCCACCGTGCAGCAGCACTGCCAGTAGCAGTCCCAGATAACGCCCGCAAGGCTGCCTACTGACCGAACGGGTAGGTATCCCGAGCTTATTGCGGCGACTGCAACTATCATCGAGTCATGTCCGACCCGCCGTACTGACGCCTCTCTCACCTCGTACCAGGCTTTTACCCCATGCCCCTGACCGTCCAAGGCCCGCGCAGCCGTGCCACCCGTAACCTGATCAGCGTATTTTGCGCCATGGTGCCCGTTGCATTGGGCGTGGCGATCCTCCATTGGCAGGCCGAACGCACCCTTGAACAAAGCACCGCCCAGACCGCGCAGGAAGCTGTGCGCCAATTCGACTTGATGCTCGATAACACCGCCCTCGCCGCCCAGGCGTTGCTGCCACTGGCAGGTCAACCCTGTGATAACGGCGCGCAGCTGGCATTGCGCGAGCAGGTCACGCGCCGTCCATTCGTGCGGGCGACCACCTTGTCCTGGCAGAGAAACATCTACTGCAGCTCGTTGTTTGGCGACCAATACGCGTCGCCGGTCAATCCGGATGATTATGTAGACGGCAAGTTGTGGTTGATGGATGGCAACCCGGTGACGCCGGATACCGCTCTGCTGGTGTACCGGCTGGTCGAGGGTGACAAGGCCGCATTTGCGTCGATCGACGGCTACCACCTGACCAACGCCTTGCGCCTGATCAGTCGTTACGCCGACCTGGTACTGCAAGTCGGGCCCCATTGGCTGGGGGCCGATGGAAAAGTGCATGACACCGCGGTGCCGCTATTTGCCGTGGCGCACCATCATCTTGCATCCTCGCGTTATCACTACAGCGTCGACGCAGGCATGCCGGCTGGCGAAGTCTGGCGCTATATGCAGGCTCGATACCCGGCGTTGTTCAGCCTGCTGGTGTTCTTTGGCGTACTGGCTGGGGCGCTGGCGCATTGGTTGCAAAAACGCTCTTCGGCCCCCACCCATGAACTGTATCGGGCATTGGGCGCCAACGAATTCATTCCGTACTTCCAGCCCGTGGTGCGCGGTGATACCCGTGAATGGGCAGGCTGCGAGGTACTGATGCGCTGGCAACACCCTAAGGAAGGGCTGGTGCGACCCGATCTGTTTATCCCCCTGGCCGAGCATTCGGGCCTGATCGTGCCGATGACTCGTGCTCTCCTGCGCCAGACCGCCGCGCAACTGGCGCCCCATGCCACGCGTTTCAGCCCGGGATTCCATATTGGTGTGAACATCACTGCACGCCACTGCCAGGACCTGGCACTGGTGGAGGACTGCCGTGAGTTTCTCGCCGACTTTCCCGTAGGCCAGGTGACTCTGGTGCTGGAGTTGACCGAACGCGAGTTGATCGAACCCACCGAGATTACCCGCCGCTTGTTCGACGCCTTGCATCAATTGGGGGTGATGATTGCCATTGACGATTTTGGCACCGGCCATTCCAGCCTGGGCTATTTACGCAACTTCAATGTGGACTACTTGAAGATTGACCAGAGTTTTGTCGCCATGATCGGTGCAGATGCACTATCGGGGCATATTCTGGACAGCATCATAGAGCTGTCGGGCAAGCTCGACTTGGGCATTGTTGCAGAAGGTGTGGAGACGCGCGAACAGTGTGATTACCTGGCCGCTCAAGGGGTGGACTTCCTGCAAGGCTACCTGTTTGGAAAGCCTTTACCCTGTGATGAATTTATTAAATCGCTGGCGCGTCATTGAATAGCCATGCACTACCTGTACTGAAATAGTTGGGTCTGGAGAAAAGACATGATTTACTCGTGGCGCATTAACTACTACAATTTTTCCTGCCTGTGCAGAACTCGCGAGACGACTTCTTTCCTGGGTCGCCTTAAAGCGCTTGGCTTATAGCTTTGTCTGCAGTTGATATCAGCCAACTACACTATTGGAGTACAGATTTTGTCCAGACTCGCCGAATTTCGCGCAGCAGAAAAAGCCCTTCAAGAGCAGCTTGCCCAGCTGGAATCCCTGAAGAACGATGCTGGCCTGAAGAAAGAAATCGAATTCGAAGAAAAGCTTCAAGCCCTGATGAAGAGCTATGGCAAAGGCCTGCGCGACATCATTTCCATCCTTGATCCAAACCCGGGCAAGTCCAGCGCCGCTGCTGCCGCACCCAAACAGCGCCGTGCGCGAGTGGTCAAGGTTTACCAGAACCCGCACACCGGTGAACTGATCGAAACCAAAGGCGGTAACCACCGTGGCCTCAAGGCCTGGAAAGAACAGTACGGCCCTGCCACTGTAGATTCCTGGCTTCGCGGCTGATCGTACCGGATTTATAAAGAGCCCCGCTGACGCGGGGCTTTTTTATCTTATAAGGTTCGAAATCGAACTTAAATAACATTTCACTTTGTTCAAAATCGACATGCCTCACGCACTTAAAGTTTCAGGCTATCGCGTACCGAACTGACTTCCTCCTTGCTTGCTTCATACGCATCGGCCTGACCTGCGTATGAAAAAACATACGCCTTATCGGTATCAACCGCGCCCACCAATGTTTGCGAGAGCACGTGCCGCCCGTTCTCGGTTATCACGCAAGTAGTTTCCAGCGCTTCAAGACGGCTCAATGTTGAAGGGCGCATCTTGCTGCACACGCTTTGATAACCGCCCTGGGCAAAATCCTTCTGGATGGATTTGCGCATCTCCAGCAGTACGCCTTGAAGATTAACCTTGTGGCCAACTTCAATCGGTGTCCCGGTCAACTCCATGACCATCAGGGTCGTACCGTTTTCATCATTCTTGATTGCCCGCTGGCGTGATACTGCTTGGGGTTTTACAGGTGCCTGTTCATCCGCGACGACTTCCTCGACCTGCCACCCACCAGGCCAATGAATTTCGGGCTCGGCGGCCACTACGCAGGAACTGCCCAACCACACGCACAGCATGCCCAACAGCGGTTTACGAAATTCAGTCATTACCAAAAACACCCAAGGTTCAATGGCCAAAGTTTGAGCCCCAGCCTCCACAGGCCGCAAGGCCTGCGTGGCTTTTTCATCTGGCGACCGGACCGAGCCTTGCGTATCATGGCCCGGCTGCACGGATGCCAGCCGCAAGCCAAGGAACCGCTCACATTTCAGAGCCGCGTTTGCCCCATTTTTTCTGGAGGGCCCATGAGCCTGCACGAACTGAACACTTTCCCGGGCGTCACTGCCCAACCTGACACCGCCACCGCCAATTTCGTGTTCAACCACACCATGCTGCGGGTCAAGGACATCACCAAGTCGCTGGACTTCTACACCCGTGTCTTGGGCTTTTCCCTGGTTGAAAAACGCGACTTCCCGGAAGCCGAATTCAGCCTGTACTTCCTCGCTCTGGTCGATAAATCACAGATTCCGGCCGACGCTGCCGAGCGCACCCAGTGGATGAAGTCGATTCCAGGCATCCTGGAACTGACCCACAACCACGGCACCGAAAACGACGCTGACTTCGCCTATCACAACGGCAATACCGACCCACGTGGTTTTGGCCATATCTGTATCTCGGTGCCGGATATCGTCGCTGCCTGCGAGCGCTTCGAAGCTTTGGGCTGCGATTTCCAGAAGCGCCTGACCGACGGTCGCATGAAGAGCCTGGCCTTCATCAAGGACCCGGATGGGTATTGGGTCGAAATTATCCAGCCGGCGCCGCTGTAACGAAAAAAACCCCATGATCGCTCATGGGGTTTTTTCATTTGCGCGGCCTTCCTTACGCCGGGACAGAAGTCCGGATCAGGTGATCGAACGCACTGAGGGAAGCCTTGGCGCCCTCGCCCACCGCAATCACGATCTGCTTGTACGGCACTGTGGTGACATCACCGGCAGCGAATACGCCCGGCAGTGACGTCTCGCCACGCGCATCGACGATGATCTCGCCACGCGGCGTCAGTTCCACGGTGCCCTTGAGCCAGTCGGTGTTGGGCAGCAGGCCGATTTGCACAAAGATCCCTTCCAGGTCGATGGTCTTGAACTCGCCGCTGTCACGGTCCTTGTACGCCAGACCGGTAACTTTCTGGCCATCGCCTTTCACTTCGCTGGTCAGCGCGCTGGTGATCACATCAACGTTCGGCAAGCTGTAGAGCTTGCGCTGCAACACGGCGTCGGCGCGCAACTTGCTGTCGAACTCGAGCAAGGTCACGTGGCTGACGATACCGGCCAGATCGATGGCCGCTTCCACGCCGGAGTTGCCGCCGCCGATCACCGCTACACGCTTGCCCTTGAATAACGGACCGTCACAGTGCGGGCAGAAGCACACACCCTTGGCCTTGTATTCCTGCTCGCCCGGGACACCCATTTCTCTCCAGCGGGCGCCGGTCGCCAGGATCACGGTCTTGGATTTGAGAGTAGCACCGCTTTCGAAGCGAATTTCGTGCAGGTCACCGGCGTTTTTCGCCGGAATCAAGGCACTGGCGCGCTGCAGGTTCATGATGTCCACGTCGTACTGGCGCACGTGGGCTTCCAGGGCGCTGGCCAATTTCGGGCCTTCGGTTTCCTGTACCGAAATGAAGTTCTCGATGGACATGGTGTCCAGCACTTGCCCGCCGAAACGCTCGGCGGCGACGCCGGTGCGAATACCTTTGCGTGCGGCGTAGATCGCAGCCGATGAACCGGCAGGACCGCCGCCGACGACGAGTACATCGAAGGTCTCTTTGGCGCTGATTTTCTCGGCGGTTTTTTCGATGCCGCTGGTGTCGAGCTTGGCGAGGATCTCTTCCAGGCCCATGCGACCCTGGCCGAAGTTCACACCATTAAGGTACACACTGGGCACTGCCATGACCTGGCGCTCGTCCACCTCAGCCTGAAACAGTGCGCCGTCGATGGCGACGTGGCGGATGTTAGGGTTGAGCACGGCCATCAGGTTCAACGCCTGGACTACGTCCGGGCAGTTCTGGCAGGACAGCGAGAAGTAAGTCTCGAAGCTGAACTCGCCTTTGAGGGCGCGGATCTGTTCGATCACTTCGACACTGGCCTTCGACGGGTGGCCACCGACTTGCAGCAGGGCCAGCACCAGCGAAGTGAATTCATGGCCCATGGGGATGCCGGCAAAACGCAGGCTGATCTCGGCACCCGGGCGGTTGATGGAGAACGACGGCTTACGCGCATCATTGCCATCGGTTTTCAGGGTAATCAGCGTGGTGAGGCTGACCACGTCCTGCAAAAGGGCAAGCATTTCCTGGGATTTCGCGCCGTCGTCGAGGGAGGCGACGATCTCGATCGGCTGGGTGACCCGTTCCAGGTATGACTTCAACTGAGCTTTAAGATTGGCGTCCAACATACGGGCGATTTCCTGTTCATTCGGTTTATTGCAGACAAAAAAACGCCCGAGCGAATCTCGCCCGGGCGTTTTGGGGGGCGGATGCAGCTTACTTAAGTGCGGATTCCCGCCCTTGAGACTTCACAGACTTAGATCTTGCCGACCAGGTCCAGGGACGGAGCCAGGGTAGCCTCGCCTTCTTTCCACTTGGCTGGGCACACTTCGCCTGGGTGGGCAGCAACGTACTGAGCGGCCTTGATTTTACGCAGCAGTTCGGAAGCATCACGGCCAACACCACCGTCGTTCAGTTCAACGATCTTGATCTGACCTTCCGGGTTGATCACGAAAGTACCGCGGTCTGCCAGGCCGGCTTCTTCGATCAGCACGTCGAAGTTGCGAGAGATGGTCAGGGTCGGGTCGCCGATCATGGTGTACTGGATCTTGCCAATGGCTGGCGAAGTGTTGTGCCAGGCAGCGTGGGCAAAGTGGGTGTCGGTGGAAACGCTGTAGATCTCGACGCCCAGTTTCTGGAACTCGGCATAGTTGTCAGCCAGGTCTTCCAGCTCGGTTGGGCAAACGAAGGTGAAGTCGGCTGGGTAGAAGAACACAACGGACCACTTGCCTTTCAGGTCAGCGTCGGACACATCTACGAAGTTGCCGTTTTTGTAGGCGGTAGCTTTGAACGGTTTTACTTGGCTGTTGATGATAGGCATCGTTGACTCTCCGTCAGGTTTGTAGAAGGGCTTAGCAAGTTGATGAGGTGAATCCTACCCACTCTCTACGCCGATGGCTCATTGGCAAACCTGATGCTGACGATTGGTTTTCCCTATCAGGTGACTGTATTAATAGAAGAAATCTCAAAGCAGCGGTCGGGTCGCCAGGGTCATGCCGAGAAAGGGCGTGGCTTCAACATAGCGCATGGCGGATTTCATGTCGCTCCAGCCGACGTAACTCATCAACGACTTCAAATCCCAGCCGCTGCGATGAGCCCAGGTGGCAAAACCCCGGCGCAGCGAGTGGCTGGTGTAGTGCTCGGCGGGAATGCCGGCGCGCTCCAGGGCCTGGCGCAGCAGCGGGATCACACTGTTGGGGTGCAAGCCCTCTTCCCCCAGGTTGCCCCAGCGATCAATACCGCGAAACACCGGGCCACGTACCAAAGCCGCGGCACTGAGCCACTCGCTATAGGCCTGCACCGGACACAGCCGCAACAGTGCCGGGGTGTGATAGGTCTTGCCGAGGTTGTCGCGGTCGCTTTTGCTGCGGGGTAGATAGAGGCTGATCCCCGCTCCAGGCGTGGCTTGCACATGCTCGATGGAAAGGCGACACAACTCATCGCTGCGAAAGCCACGCCAGAAGCCCAGCAGGATCAACGCAGTATCACGCTTGGCACGCAGCAACCGGGGCTGGTCCTGTGCCTGCGCCGCCTCTATCGCTTCAGCGTCAAGAGAAGCAACCACTTGTTCCAGATGCTTGAGCTGCAACGGTTCGGCTTGCTTCTCCTGCGCCGGGTGCACAGCACGAATGCCCTTGAGTACCTTGCGCACCACGGGCGCCTTGGTCGGGTCAGGAAACCCCTGGCTGGCATGCCACTGCGCCAGTGCCGACAACCGCAGCTTCAGCGTGTTGACTGCCAGCACACCTGCATATGCGACCAGATAGCGCGCCACGCTGTCGCTGGTTGCCGGCAGGAACCCGCCCCAACTCACTTCGAAGTGCTCGATGGCCGCGCGATAACTGCGCCGCGTGTTATCGCGGGTGGCGGCGTTGAGGTAACGATCCAGATCGCTCATGGGAAGCCTATTTGTACTACTGGAGGGGACTTTCGCGAATCAAACACGCATGACACGGGATAATACGCCAATATCCCATCTGTTAAACGATGAGTCACAACAACTTTTTATTTATGATATGGTACGTATATACATACCACGTACCACATTACGAAATCGACGGAGACCCCATGGCTCGCGGCGGCATCAACAAAGCAGTAGTTCAAACAGCCCGCTTGGCAATCCTCGCCCGCGGCGAGAACCCCAGCATCGACGCAGTACGTATCGAGATGGGCAATACGGGCTCGAAAACCACCATTCATCGTTATTTGAAAGAGCTGGATGAAAGCGAAACGCGCACCACCATCACCCAAGCGCCGATCGACGACGAGCTTGGCGAACTGGTGGCGCGACTGGCACAGCGCCTGAAAGAGAAAGCCCAAGAGCCAATCGACCTGGCCCTGGCGCAGTTCGAACAGCAGAAGGCCGCCCTGCTCGCCCAGGTGCAAGCCCTTCAGGAGGCCCATGACCAACTCCAGCAGCGGTTCGATATCCAGGCGGCCGCCCTGGCAGAAGAAAGCGCAGCCCTGCAAACCGCCAGCACCAGCCTGCAGACCGAGCAAACCCGCAACGCCGGGCTGAGCCAGGCGTGCAGTGATTACGAGCTAAGGATCAGCGACAAGGACGAGCAGATTCGCTCGCTGGAAGAAAAGCATCTGCATGCCCGGGACGCCCTGGAGCATTACCGCAATGCCATAAAAGAGCAGCGCGAACAGGAACAGCGCCGCCATGAAGGCCAGTTGCAACAGGTACAGGCAGAACTGCGCCAGGCCCAACAGAGCGCCATGGTGCGCCAGGATGAAATCACCCAACTGCATCGCGACAACGAGCGTCTGTTGATCGAGCACCGGGTAACGGCGAGGGAATTGACTGCACTGCAAGAGCAATCCCGCAAGGATCAGGCCCGGCTGCTCAAGCTGACTGAACAGGTGAGCCTGATTGACAGCGAACGCACCCTGCTGCAGGAGCGCCTGCGAGTAGCAGCGGTGGAGAACCAGTCACGCCAGGAAGCGCTGGGCGAACAGCAGCAAGCCAATAAAACCCTGGAACTGGAGCTGATCAAGGCCCAGGCCAGTGTTGAGGCGCTGCGCCTGGCCGCCGCCGTTGCAGCGGCGCCAGAGGCAACGCCCTAGGCTTGATCAGCCCGCTACGGGCGTGCGCATGGTGACGAACTCTTCCGCCGCCGTCGGGTGCACGCCGATGGTTTCATCGAAGTGCTGCTTGGTCGCGCCTGCCTTGAGCGCGATCGCCAGGCCCTGCACGATTTCACCCGCATCCGGGCCGACCATGTGGCAACCCAGCACTTTGTCGGTGTCGGCGTCGACCACCAGCTTCATCAAGGTCTTTTCCTGGCACTCGGTGAGGGTCAGCTTCATCGGCCGGAAACGGCTTTCGAAGACCTGCACCTTGTGGCCCTTCTCCCTCGCCTCTTCTTCGCAGAGCCCCACGGTGCCAATGTTCGGCAGGCTGAATACCGCCGTCGGGATCATCTTGTAATCCACCGCACGATACTGCTCAGGCTTGAACAGGCGACGCGCCACGGCCATGCCTTCGGCCAGGGCAACCGGCGTCAATTGCACACGACCGATCACATCGCCGATGGCCAGGATCGAGGACTCGGCGGTCTGGTACAGGTCATCCACCTCAACGAAACCACGCTTGTCGAGTTTGACGCCGGTGTTCTCCAAGCCCAGGTTATCCAGCATCGGGCGCCGCCCCGTGGCGTAGAACACGCAATCAGCTTCCAGCACCCGGCCGTCTTTCAGCGTAGCCTTGAGGCTGCCATCGGCCTGTTTGTCGATGCGCTCGATATCGGCATTGAATTGCAGGTCCAGGCCGCGCTTGGTCAGCTCTTCCTTCAAGTGCGTGCGTACCGAACCGTCGAAGCCGCGCAGGAACAGGTCGCCGCGGTACAGCAACGAGGTCTGGGCGCCCAGGCCGTGGAAAATACCGGCAAACTCGACAGCGATGTAACCACCGCCGACCACCAGCACACGCTTGGGCAATTCCTTGAGGAAAAACGCTTCATTGGAGCCAATGGCGTGTTCGCGCCCAGGAATCTCCGGAATCTGCGGCCAACCACCCGTTGCGATCAGAATGTGCCTGGCGGTAAAGCGCTGGCCATTGATTTCGACCTGATGCGGATCCACCAGGCGCGCATGCCCTTCATGCAGGGTTACGCCGCTGTTGACCAGCAGGTTGCGATAGATGCCATTGAGGCGATTGATCTCGCGGTCCTTGTTGGCGATCAAGGTGGCCCAATCAAAATTCGCCTCGCCCAACGACCAGCCAAAACCGCTGGCCTGCTCGAAATCCTCGGCAAAATGAGCGCCGTACACCAACAGTTTTTTCGGCACGCAACCGACGTTGACACAGGTGCCGCCCAGGTAGCGGCTTTCCGCCACGGCCACCTTGGCACCAAAGCCTGCGGCAAAACGTGCCGCACGCACACCGCCGGAACCGGCGCCAATTACATACAGGTCAAAATCGTAGGCCATTTCACTCTCCTCGGCAGGACATCAGCATACCGACTTACATGGGGCTGAAAAACGAAAAAGCCACCCGAAGGTGGCTTTTTTGGAACAGGCTGCCTACACCGTGAATCAGTAAGCCTTGCCAGTCTTGTAGAAGTGCTCGTAGCAGAAGTTGGTCGCTTCGATGTAGCCCTCGGCGCCACCGCAGTCGAAACGCTGGCCCTTGAATTTGTAGGCAATCACGCAACCGTCTTTGGCCTGCTTGAGCAGGGCATCGGTGATCTGGATCTCGCCACCCTTGCCTGGCTCGGTTTCCTCGATCAGCTTGAAGATGTCCGGAGTCAGGATGTAACGACCGATGATCGCCAGGTTGGAAGGTGCGTCTTCCGGCGCTGGTTTCTCGACCATGTCACGCACGCGGATCAGGCCATCGCCAATGTCGTCACCGGCAATAACGCCGTACTTGTTGGTTTCGGTGGGGTTCACTTCCATCACTGCAACGATAGTGCAGCGGTACTTTTGATACAGCTTGACCATCTGGGTCAGTACGCCATCGCCTTCCAGGTTCACACACAGGTCATCCGCCAGGACCACGGCGAACGGTTCGTCACCGATCAACGGGCGGCCGGTCAGGATGGCGTGGCCGAGGCCTTTCATCTGAGTCTGACGGGTGTAGGAGAACGAGCATTCGTCCAGCAGTTTGCGGATGCCGACCAGGTATTTTTCCTTGTCGGTGCCCTTGATCTGGTTTTCCAGCTCGTAGCTGATGTCGAAGTGGTCTTCCAGCGCGCGCTTACCACGGCCGGTCACGATAGAGATTTCGTTCAGGCCGGCATCCAGTGCCTCTTCGACGCCGTACTGAATCAGTGGCTTGTTCACCACCGGCAGCATCTCTTTGGGCATGGCCTTGGTCGCTGGCAAGAAGCGAGTGCCGTAACCGGCTGCTGGGAACAAGCATTTCTTGATCATATGGGTCCTTACAAAGGGCTGTGCGTACGGAATTCGGCGCAGTCTAATCAGGCCGCAGTCACCTTACAATGGGTCCTGCTGGCGTTGCGATGTCATCATAGAGAAAAAATCTCGGCGTAAGTTCCGCGTATCTTACGAAGCGCATCTGCATCGGCACGGCCAAATGAGCCTGCACTGGGTATTTCCAAGGGCTGTGACCTTTTTAGCATGCTTTTACAGCGGTAACACTGACCTAGAATAACTTGCGCGTGCCCGCGACATTTGGCGCTATCATTAGGCCCTTGAACCAGACCACGAGATACTTGATAGATGTCAGAACCAAAAGGCGTGAACGGCTACCTGATCACCAAGCGAGCAGACGGTTGGCACCTGATCAACTTCCACGGCGACAGCGTCGCCGGCGCATTTGCCAGCGAAAGCCAGGCTATTGCCGTAGCCGAAGTGTTTGTGGATGAAGCAGGCCACGCTTCGAGCAAACGGCCCAAGGGCAAGTAAGCGTCAACGCCCTGTGCAGAAGGCCCCGGTGAACGGGGCTTTTTTGTGTTTGTCTGTACGTAGATGGCAGTTCGCTATAATCTCGCCAAAACGCCCCACGACAGTGTCAGCGTGCCCTCCAACACCCTCGATGATGAACCTACATGAATAAGATTCTGGCACTGACTGCAGGACTGGCGCTCGCCGGATGCACCACCACCTCTGACGTCTACCTGAAAAACGGTGAGCAAGGCCTGACCATCGACTGCTCGGGCGAAGCCAATTCCTGGGCCAGTTGCTATGAAAAGGCCGACGCTTCTTGCGCAGGCACCGGCTACCGTATCGTCGGCACCGAAGGCACGCCTTCGCTCAAGGAAAGTGAAAAGACCCTGGGCCAGGACGTTGGCAACTTCAAAAGCCGCAGTGTCGTAGTCGTGTGCAAGTAAGCTTAGCGCCTACAACTGGATGTCGGCGAACTTGATACCCAGGCCACGAATGGTCTCCACCAGGTCATCCAGCCGCGAGAACGACTCGACTTCATCCTGATCGTCCACCAGGAAAAAGCTGCGGCCACCGCTTTTCTTGAAAAATACAATCCACTCCCCCAAGTCAGCGGGGTTCTGGATGATGTGAGTGGCCGATATCTGGCCTTCGGCCTGGCGAGCCCTGACGTGTTCACGCTTCATAAAAGACTTCCCGAAAAAACAAATGCCGCACAAACCGGGGGTTTGCACGGCATTTTTGCATTGAATGGGCGAGAGTTTAACGGATGCCCTGCCCGATCAGTGGGTGAAACGGCGCTTATGAACCGGAAATGCACTCTTCGCCGGCCTTCTTCACATCACCGGGACGGATCGGCACATTGGACATGCTCTCATAGAGCTTGATACTGCTGCCACTGGAGCGGTCTTCGATCTCGAAAATCGCCGACGGGTCAGCCGAGAATTTCTGCGGCACAATCACCTGCACACCGTCCTTATGTGGCTCGATCTGCGGCGGGCGGCGCGTGGTGGACAGTTTGCGCACTACACAGGCAGCATATTCCTGCGGTTTCTTCCCGGAAATGACCGCCAGGGTCGGCGGGGTCTGCTTGATATCTGCAACCGAAGCACACCCACCAATCGCCAGGGCCAGAACCAACACACTCCACTTCATACAAAACCTCCGATAAAGACCCTACGACAGCGGGGATGGTATTTTTCTCCCGCCCACGTAGGATTTATCCCTGAAAACTCGGTAAATAACTGTTTTAAATTGTCGACGTCGTTGAACACGGGCCGATAATAAACGCGCTGGGGCTGATAAACTCCATCTTAACCTACGTATCGTTCTGATTTTTCAGAAAAAGCCCTTCTGGAGACACCCTCATGAAATTCATCCACCAGCGCGAGCACCTCAACGAGGGAGACATTGTTGTCATCGAATGCTCGCAGACTTGTAATATCCGGCTAATGAGCGATGCGAACTTTCGCAGCTTCAAGAATGGCGGCCGACACACCTACCACGGCGGCGCGTTCGACAAGTTCCCCGCCAAGATCACCGCACCGAGCACCGGGTTCTGGAATATCACCCTGGACGTGGTCACACGCCGTGCCATCAGCGTGACCCGCAAACCCGCGCTGTCTCACAAGATCCGCATTGTGCGTCGCACCAGCTCCAAGCTGAGCTGAGCTGACCCGCCCCTCCCACAGGAAACGATCGTGACCGCTACTACCAAATACGTGATCAAGTACAAGCTCAACGGCGAACGCCGCTTTGAGTTCGCTCAACTGCAGACCAACAGCGTCGAAGAAGCCAAGCAAGCCTTGGCGAAAATTCACGATGCCAGTGATGAAATCACCGACATCAATGTGAGCAAGGCGCTGTAGGCGAATGCCCGGCCCCACCGAAGATCTGTTCGCCGAAGACGCCTTGCAGCAACCCGCAGGGCGCGAGCAAATTGGCGAACAGTCCTGCGTATTAAAAGGCTACGCCCTGCCCTGGATTGAGCGCCTTCTACCGGAACTACGGCAGGTGCTGGCTCAATCACCGTTTCGGCAAATGGTCACACCGGGTGGTTTTACCATGTCGGCGGCATTGAGCAGTTGCGGCGACCTGGGCTGGACTACCGACACCTCTGGTTACCGTTACTCATCCGTGGACCCACGTAGCCAGCAACCCTGGCCGCCCATGCCGTGCGCCCTGCGCGAATTGGCGGTGCTGGCGGCCGCTGATGCCGGGTTCCCTGACTTTGCCCCGGACGCCTGCCTGATCAACCGCTATGTACCCGGCGCAAAAATGTCGCTGCATCAAGACAAGAATGAGCGTCGTTACAGCGAACCCGTGGTGTCTGTCTCGCTCGGACTGCCGGCGATTTTCCTGTTTGGTGGGCATGCGCGCAGCGACAAGCCCCGCAAAGTCTCGCTGTTCCATGGCGACGTGGTGGTCTGGGGCGGCGTGGACCGCCTGCGCTTTCATGGCGTGATGCCGATCAAGGAAGGCGTGCACCCGGTGATGGGTGCGCAACGCATCAACCTGACCTTTCGCACCGCCGGCTGATTTGACCGCAAGCTTCAGAGTGCCAGGCGTTCGCGACCCGGCTAATCTGGCCGGGATCCGTCAAGAGTGCCGAACATGACTACCGAACAAGACCCGCGCTGGGCCGCCGTACTTGCCCGTGACCCCAAGGCCGATGCGCTGTTCGTCTATGGCGTGAAGACCACCGGCGTGTACTGCCGCGCCAGTAGCGCTTCACGCTTGCCGCGCCCGGAAAACATCGAGTTCTTCGACACCCCGGCGCAGGCCGAAGCCGCCGGCTATCGCGCCAGCAGACGCGCGGTCGGCGACCAGACCCAGCTAGCGGCGCAGCATGCACAACTGGTGGCCGATGCCTGTCGTCATATCGAACAGGCCGACACTCCACCCAGCCTGAATACGCTGGCACTGCACGCCAATCTCAGCCCCTTTCATTTTCACCGTGTGTTCAAAGCCGTTACTGGCCTGACACCCAAGGGCTATGCCAGCGCCCATCGTTCGCGCAAGGTGCGCGACGGTCTCAAGAGCGCGCACTCAGTGACGGATGCACTGTATGACGCGGGCTTCAACTCCAACAGCCGCTTTTATGAATCCGCCGACCAACTACTTGGCATGAAGCCCGGCGACTACAAGGCCGGGGGCACCAACACTGCGATACTGTTCGCCGTCGGGCAGTGCTCACTGGGAGCGATCCTGGTGGCGCAGAGCGCTCGCGGTGTCTGTGCGATTCTGCTGGGGGATGACCCGGACCAACTGGTGCGCGATCTACAGGATCAATTTCCCAACGCGGAACTGGTGGGCGCCGACCCGGGTTTCGAGCAACTGATTGCGCAGGTCGTGGGGTTTATCGAAGCGCCCGCGCTCGGCCTGGACTTGCCACTGGACCTGCGCGGCACCGCATTCCAGGAACGGGTCTGGCAAGCCTTGCGTGAGATTCCACCGGGCAGCACCGCCAGCTACGCGCAGATCGCCGAGCGCATCGGCGCACCAAAGTCGTTCCGTGCGGTGGCCCAGGCGTGTGGCGCCAACAGCCTGGCGGTGGCCATCCCTTGCCACCGCGTAGTGCGTAGCAATGGTGAGCTATCGGGCTACCGCTGGGGGGTGGAGCGCAAGCAGCAATTGCTCGCCAGAGAACAGTCGTCTAAGACCTAGCGGATCCCTGACTGTCGCGACGTGCTGCTCCTGGATGGTGTGCAAGGCCATCTCCTTCAAAGCTTCAGTTTGCGTTTACGAAATTCAGCGACTTTATGCCGATTGCCACACAACGCCATGCTGCACCAGCGGCGCTTGTGGGCCTTGGTGCGGTCATAAAACCACAAGATGCATTCCGGATGCTCGCAGCGCCGGATCAAATTGAAATCTCCTTCCACCAGCAACGTGGCGGCCGCTTCGGCAATCGGGGCCAGGAACTGTTGCGCCGTCTGCTGCTTGCGCTGGCGCTCAAGCTTTGGCGCCTCGGACGCCGGCCACACCAACTGCGGGTGGCTCACCGCCTTGCGTAAAAAGCCGTTGAGCGCAGCCGGATTGCCAGGTAGTCGCGCTTTGCGCGCAGCCACCAACTCACGAATCACTTCGCGCAACTCCCGCGCAGCGCTGAGCAAGGCCCCTGGTTCAAACTGCGCAATACCGTGTTGTTCAACCCATTGCAGGCGCACCAACCAGGCGGCCACGTCGGCATCGGCCTGCCAGAAATCCCACGGCACGCCGTCGATGTTCGCCAGGGTATTGAGCATGTCCAACACCGGATCATCGGCCAGGACGTAGGGTTCCGAGGGGGCGGCAGTGGATGGGGAAAGGGTCATGGGGCAATCCTCTTGTGAGCGCCCGTATCGTAACCGCTATTACGCCATCAGGATAGTTACAAAAACAATAATTCTAACCCTCATAAATGATTTGACAGGTTACATTAATCAGCGCAGCTTTTTAAAAAGGTAACCCGTAAATCAACTCAATCTAGTTACAAAGGGCATTCCATCATGACCACTCCAACCCCTGTCGTTCACTACCGCCACGTCGATGCCGACGGCGTGCGCATGTTCTACCGCGAGGCCGGTGCTGCATCGGCACCGGTCATGTTGCTGCTGCACGGCTTTCCCAGTTCGTCGCACATGTACCGCGACCTGATCCCCTTGCTTGCCACGCGCTTCCGGGTCATTGCGCCGGACCTGCCGGGCTTCGGCTTCACCGAGGTGCCGGCTGAGCGCGATTACCACTACAGCTTCGACAACCTGGCAATCACGGTCGGGCATTTTGTCGATGCGCTGGCGTTGAGCCGTTACGCCCTATATGTGTTCGACTATGGCGCGCCGGTGGGCCTGCGCCTGGCGGTGGCGCATCCGGAACGGGTCAGCGCACTGGTGTCGCAGAACGGTAACGCCTATCTGGAGGGCCTGGGGGATGCCTGGGCACCGATTCGCAGCTATTGGAACGAGCCGTCCCAGGCCAACCGCGAGGTGATTCGCAACGCAGTGATCAGCCTGGAAGGCACGCGCTACCAATACCTGCATGGCGTAAAGCAGCCCGAGCGGGTAGCCCCGGAATCCTACATGCTCGATGTACTGCTCATGCAGCGCCCCGGCAATGACGAGATCCAACTGGACCTGTTCCTCGACTACCGCAACAACCTGACGCTGTACCCGGCGTTCCAGGCGTTCTTCAAGGCCACACACGTACCCACGCTGGTGATCTGGGGCCAGAACGACCCGTTCTTTATCCCGCCAGGCGCCCACGCCTATAAAACCGACAACCCGAACGCCGTGGTGGAACTGCTCGACACCGGTCACTTCGCCCTGGAAACCCATGCCGCCCATATCGCCGAGCGGATTCACGCCGTACTCGGCAACGCCATTGATTGATGACGCACCACGAAACGCCGCGATCGTCCAGTGAATAAAACAGAGTGGCCGCGGGCCATGGGCCCTGTTAAAACAGCGAAAAGCCTCACTAACGCTGGAGACGCATCCCATGAGCACCTGGCCAGACACCCGCCTTCTCGACCTGCTGGGCATTCAGTTGCCCATCATCCAGGCCCCCATGGCGGTGGGCACGACCACCGCCATGGTTATCGCCGCCAATCAGGCCGGTGCGTTGGGTTCGCTGCCGGCTGCAGCACTGAGCATCGAGCAGCTGCGCGAAGCGCTGACCGCCATTCGCCAGGCCAGCCCACGTCCGATCAACGTCAATTTCTTCTGCCACCAACCGCCCACGCCAGACCCCGAGCGTGATCGCCGCTGGAAGGCACTGCTGGAACCCTACTACCGCGAACTGGGCGCCGACTTTGATGCGCCCACCCCGGTCTCCAACCGTGAACCGTTCAATGACGCCGCGTGCCAGGTCGTCGAAGAATTCCGCCCCGAGGTGGTCAGCTTTCACTTCGGTTTGCCGGAAAAGTCCCTGCTGGACCGGGTGAAAGCCACTGGTGCCAAAGTGCTGTCTTCGGCCACCACCGTGGAAGAAGCGATCTGGCTGGAACAGCATGGCTGCGATGCAATCATCGCCATGGGCAGTGAGGCCGGCGGGCACCGTGGATTGTTCCTCAGCGACGACCTCAATACCCAGATCGGCCTGTTCGCCTTGTTGCCGCAAGTCGTCGACGCCGTCAGCGTGCCAGTGATTGCCGCCGGCGGCATCGGTGATGCGCGCGGGATTGTCGCAGCGTTCGCCCTCGGCGCCTCGGCGGTGCAGATTGGCACGGCGTACCTGTTTACTCCCGAAGCCAACGTCACGGCCTCACATCACTATGCTTTGCGCCATGCCCAGGCCAGCGAAACCGCGCTGACCAACCTGTTCACCGGTCGCCCGGCACGGGGCATCGTCAACCGGGTAATGCGCGAGTTGGGCGCGATCAACCCGGCCGCACCGGCGTTCCCCACTTCCGGTGGCGCGTTGATACCGCTCAAGGCCAAGGATGAAGCGGGCTTCAGCAACCTGTGGTCCGGCCAGGCACTGCGCCTGGGCAAAGACACCACGACTTTTGAACTGACCCGTGAATTGGCGGAGCAGGCGCTGGCCAAGCTCAACTAGCACTCGGCTGTGTGGCAACTTTGCACTGTACCGGCAAAGGCCAACCGCTATATATTCCCATACATAGCGGTTAAGCCTTCTACCTATAACAAGCCGTACACCCTCAAAGGAGCTGTTTCATGAAGAGTCATGCCTCACGCCTGGCCATCCTGGCCGTTGCCCTGGCATTCGGTTCGGCCCACGCCGATGAAGTCCAGGTGGCCGTCGCCGCCAACTTCACTGCACCGATCCAGGCGATCGCCACCGACTTCGAGAAAGATACCGGGCACAAACTGGTCGCGGCCTACGGTGCCACCGGCCAGTTCTACACCCAGATCAAGAATGGCGCGCCGTTCGAAGTATTCCTGAGCGCCGACGACACCACCCCGCAAAAGCTTGAAAGCGAAGGCGATACCGTCAAGGGTTCGCGCTTCACCTACGCCGTCGGCACCCTGGCGCTATGGTCGGCGAAGGACGGTTACGTCGACGCCAAAGGCGACGTATTGAAGAAAAACGAGTTCAAGCACCTGTCGATTGCCAACCCGAAAGCCGCGCCCTATGGCCTGGCTGCCACTCAGGTGTTGGCCAAGGAAGGTCTGACCGACAAGGTCAAGGACAAGATTGTCGAAGGCCAGAACATCACCCAGGCTTATCAGTTCGTGTCCACCGGCAACGCCGAGCTGGGCTTTGTGGCGTTGTCGCAGATTTATAAAGACGGCAACGTCACCAGCGGTTCGGCGTGGATCGTCCCGGCGTCCATGCACGACCCGATCAAACAGGACGCAGTGATCCTCAACAAGGGCAAAGACAGCGCCGCTGCCAAGGCACTGGTCGAATACCTCAAGGGGCCTAAAGCCGCTGCCGTCATCAAGTCCTTTGGTTACGAGCTGGCCAAGTAAATGCCGTTATCGAGTGCCGATTTCTCCGCTATCTGGTTGACCCTCAAACTGGCCTCACTGACCACCGTGATCCTGCTGGTCGTCGGCACTCCGATTGCCTTGTGGCTGTCGCGCACCCGTTCCTGGTGGCGCGGCCCCATTGGTGCGATCGTCGCCTTGCCGTTGGTGTTGCCGCCGACGGTGATCGGTTTCTACCTGTTGTTGACCATGGGGCCCAATGGCTATTTCGGCCAGTTCACTCAGTGGTTGGGCCTGGGCACCCTCACCTTCAGCTTCGCCGGGCTGGTGATCGGCTCAGTGATCTATTCCATGCCGTTTGTGGTGCAGCCGTTGCAAAACGCCTTCTCCGCCATCGGCACACGCCCACTGGAAGTGGCCGCAACTTTGCGTGCCAACCCGTGGGACACTTTTTTCACGGTGATTCTGCCCCTGGCCCGCCCCGGCTTTATCACCGCCTCGATCCTGGGCTTTGCGCACACCGTCGGCGAATTCGGCGTGGTGCTGATGATCGGCGGCAATATCCCGGACAAGACCCGCGTGGTCTCCGTGCAGATCTACGACCATGTGGAAGCCATGGAATACGCCCAGGCCCATTGGCTGGCCGGCTCCATGGTGGTGTTCGCGTTCCTTGTGTTGCTGGCGCTCTACTCCAGCCGTAAAACCAGGATGGGCTGGAGCTGATGTCGATGATCAATGTACGCCTGAACCTCAAGTACTCGAGCTTTGCCCTCGATGTGGACCTGCACCTGCCCGGCCGAGGCGTGACCGCGCTGTTCGGGCATTCCGGTTCCGGCAAGACCACCTGCCTGCGCTGCATCGCCGGGCTGGAACGCGCCGAAGACGGCTTCATCCAGATCAATGATGACGTCTGGCAAGACAGCCGTAACGGGCTGTTCGTGCCGCCGCATAAACGTGCACTGGGCTACGTGTTTCAGGAGGCCAGCCTGTTTCCGCACCTGTCGGTGCGCGCCAACCTGGAGTTCGGCCTCAAGCGGATTGCCCGTCAACAGCGTCGTGTGGACATGGCCCAGGCTACTGAGTTGCTGGGCATCGGTCATCTGCTCGAGCGCCTTCCCCAACACCTCTCCGGCGGCGAGCGCCAGCGCATCGGTATCGCCCGCGCCTTGCTCACCAGCCCGAGCCTGCTGCTGATGGACGAGCCGCTGGCTGCCCTCGACAGTCAGCGCAAGGGGGAAATCCTGCCGTACCTCGAACGCCTGCACGATGAACTGGATATCCCGGTGCTGTACGTCAGCCACGCCCAGGATGAAGTGGCACGCCTGGCCGATCACATCGTGCTGCTCAGCGACGGCAAGGCCCTGGCCAGCGGCCCCATCGGTGAAACCCTGGCACGTCTCGACCTGCCCCTGGCGCGGGGTGACGATGCCGGTGTGATCATCAATGGTACGGTCAGTGCCTACGACGACCACTACCAATTGCTCACGCTGCAACTGCCCGCCAGCGCCCTGCACATGCGCGTGGCCCATGCACCGCTGGCGCTGGGCAAGGCGCTGCGCATCAAGGTGCAGGCGCGCGACGTGAGCCTCAGTCTGCAAGCCGAGGAGCACAGCAGTATCCTCAATCGCCTGCCGGTCACCGTCACCCAGGAAATTGCCGCGGACAACAGCGCTCACGTGCTGGTACGCCTGGACGCGGGAGGCTCGCCGCTGTTGGCGCGCATCACGCGATTCTCCCGCGACCAGTTGCAACTGCACCCCGGCCAGACGTTGTGGGCGCAGATCAAGGCGGTCGCCGTGCTGGCTTGAGCAATCTTTTGGCACGACCGCATACGGCTGCGGTCAATCAGACATACCGGCCTGATGTGTTGCCAAGGAACCCGCCCCATGTCCGACTCTGCGCTGCCCCGCGACCTGCATTACGTTGACGACACCCAGCCCGGCATCCGTCGCAAGACGCTGCGGGGCAAGTTCCAGTATTTCGATTCCAAGGGCGAGCGTATCCGCGATGCGGATGAGATCAAGCGCCTCAATGCCCTCGCCGTACCGCCGGCCTACACCGATGTGTGGATCTGCGCCGACCCGCAAGGCCATCTGCAAGCGACCGGCCGCGACGCGCGCGGGCGCAAGCAGTACCGCTATCACGCGCGCTGGCGTGAGGTGCGCGACAGCGACAAATACTCGCGTCTGCAGGAATTCGGCAACGCCTTGCCGAAGCTGCGCAAACAGTTGGAAGCGCAAATCGCCGAACCCGGCTTTACCCGCGAAAAAGTCCTGGCCACGGTCGTCATGCTGCTGGACGCGACGCTGATCCGGGTCGGCAATACTCAGTATGCGCGGGACAACAAGTCCTACGGGCTGACCACCCTGCGCACCCGTCATGTGGATGTCAAAGGCAGCGAGATTCAGTTCCAGTTTCGTGGAAAGAGCGGCGTAGAGCACCAGATCAGCGTCAAGGACCGGCGCCTGGCCACGGTGGTCAAACGCTGCATGGAGCTGCCGGGGCAGAACCTGTTCCAGTACCTGGACGAAGACGGTGTACGGCACACCGTCAGTTCCCAGGACGTCAATGACTACCTGCACCGCCTCACCGGCGCCGACTTCACCGCCAAGGACTACCGCACCTGGGCCGGCACCGCCATGGCGCTGGCGGTGTTGCGCGAGCTGGAATGGCAGCCTGAGTCGGATGCCAAGCGGCATGTGGTGGCGATGGTCAAGGATGTCGCCAGGCAGTTGGGCAACACGCCGGCGGTGTGCCGCAAATGCTATATCCACCCGGCCGTGCTGGAGCATTTCAGCCTCGGCGAACTCTCCAAATTGCCCAAACCAAGACTGCGCAAAGGGCTCAAGGCCGAAGAAGTGGCCTTGGCGATGTTCCTGGAGCAACTGGCGCAAGACTTGCCGAAAAAAGCCAAGGCGGGTTAGGCTTTGCCTCCCTTCTGATGCGCAGGACGACCGCCGACGTGAACCACTAAGCCTTCCAAAATGTACCCGCAACGAGCCGCCTGGCGCGCTTGTTGGCCTGTCCGACATTTTTTTGGAGGTGCTGATGACTGACGTCAACCGGCTGCCTGTGCTTGTTTCCCTGCAACATTTATCCTTCCGGTTCGCCAATGGCGAGACGCTGCTGGATGACCTCAACCTGTCCATCGATTACACCCCCACCGGTATCGTGGGGCGCAATGGTCGAGGAAAAAGTGTACTCGCCAAATTGATCGCGGGGCTGTTGTCGCCCTCCTCCGGCTCGTTGAATTGCCCGCGCAGCGTGATCTATGTAGCGCAGAACGTCGTGGTAGCGCCAGGCGATACCGTCGCCGATCTTACCGGCACCGCAGTGATATTGACCGCCCTTGAGCGCATGGCCCGAGGCGCCCCACAGATCGATGATCTCGAATTGATCGATGATCGTTGGGACTTGGCCGAGCGTTTGCGCAGTAGCTTGAATGCCGCAGGGTTGTCGCGGCTTTCTGTTGATACCCCAGCCCGTCAACTCAGCGGCGGCCAGTTAGCCAGGGTTGCGATCATCGGCGCGCTGCTGGCCGCGCCACAGTTGCTGGTGCTCGATGAACCCACCAACCACCTCGATAGCGATGGCCGCGCCTGGCTGCTGCGTGTCCTCGACGAATGGCGTGGCGGCCTGCTGGTGGTCAGCCATGACCGGCAATTACTCAACGCCATGGGGCGCATCATTGAACTGTCGCCGCTCGGCGTAAACCTATATGGCGGGAACTACGACGCCTATCGACAACAGCGCGACGCTGAACAGCACGCCGCCGTCGCCGCACTGGAACACGCCCGCCTGGAACGCAGCCGCGAAAAGCGGCGCCTGCAAAAAGGCCACGACAACCTGCAACGCCATGCCGCCCGCTCACGCAAGCATGCGGAAACGGCCAACGTCGATCGCTTCACCAAAGCGCGCTGGAAAGGCGCTGCCACGCAGATCGTCAGCACCCTGCGCAGCGCCCATGAGCAACACAAACAGGAGCTGGATGCCCAGGTGCGCCAAGCCTATGCACGGGTCGAGGATGAAACACCGACGCTGTTGGCATTGCCTGCATCAGCGGTACCCAACGGCCGACAGGTGCTGTCGTTGATCAACGCGCAATTACCCTGGCTGCCGTCGACCTGCCTCAACGTGCACCTCACCGGCCCGGTGCGGGTGGCTGTGCATGGACCCAACGGTTGCGGCAAGTCCACGCTGCTCAAAGTGCTGGCGGGAGAATGGCGTGCGGAAAGCGGCGAATGCCACGTGCACGTGCCCAGCGCCTATATCGATCAGCACCTCGCGCTGCTCGACGACCACCGTTCCATCGTCGAACAACTGAACCTGCTGGACACCTCGCTGGCGGAAGGCGAATTGCGCACGCGCCTGGCCCTGCTGCAACTGGATGCCCTACGTGTGACCCAACCCGCCGGGCGACTCAGCGGCGGCGAACGCTTGAAAGCTGCGATGGCGGTTGCCTTGTGGCGCGCAGTGCCGGCGCAATTGCTGTTGCTGGACGAGCCGACCAACCATTTGGACCTGGAATCGGTGATGGCGTTTGAGCAAGCCATGCAAGGTTTTGCCGGGGCAATGCTGGTGGTGTCCCATGACGCGGCGTTTGTGCAGGCGATCAGGCCGACGCACTTTCTGAATTGGCATCCTGCGGGTTGGACCCTGACGCCTGCCTGAGGTCATTGCATGCGCGCTTAAAGCGTCCTACGGTAGTGGCCGGATAATCTCACCGAGGAACCCGGCCCTATGTTGCCTTCGCCACGAAAGCCCTACGTCAATGCCGCACTGGCCCATCGACAGCGTTGGCGTGGCCGCGTCGGACTGATGCTGGTAGCCAGCCTGTCGGTGCTGGCGGGCATGACCGATGCCATCGGCTTCATGGCGAGCGGTGACTTTGTTTCGTTCATGAGCGGGAACACTACGCGCCTGGCGGTGGCGATAAGCGCGGGTGACCTGGGCCTGACCGGGCGGCTGCTGTTGCTGGTGGCAACTTTTGTGGTGGGTAACGCGCTGGGCGTGGTGGTCAGCCGACTCAGCCGTCGCCATGCCCTGCCCTTGCTGCTGTGTATTGCCGCCTTGCTGTGCGGCGGTGCACTCCTGCCCTTCGCCGATACCTTGCCCGCGCTACTGGCGGCGATCATCGCGATGGGCATGCTCAATGCTGCGGTGGAAGAGGTCAACGGGCTGCCGGTGGGACTGACTTACGTCACCGGCGCACTGTCACGCTTTGGCCGTGGGCTGGGGCGCTGGCTGCTCGGCGAGCGCCGCAATGGCTGGCGCGTACAGTTGATCCCTTGGGCCGGGATGTTTGTGGGTGCGGTGATCGGCGCGCTGCTGGAGCAGCAGCTGGGGCTCAAGGCGCTGATCGTCAGCGGTGTATTGGCGGGGGTTCTGGGGCTGGTATCGCTGAAGATCCCTCGGCGCTGGCACCTGGGCTTCATGCCGCGCTGAAGGTTAAAAGGAGCTCGCCCGACGTTTAGGCCTCGACGTCCGTGTACTGGTAAAGAGCCATCATGTCGGGCGAGCCGGTGAATCATAAGCGAATGCCTCGCGGCTGTCGTGCCAGGCATTTCCTAAATCGACTAAGGCAACGGATTACAGGCAGGTCGCCAATGCGGCCAAACGACGCTTGGCCGGCATGTTGTCTTCGATGGCGTAGTACTTGATGGTGGAACCGCTGCCCGCGCTCTGCACATCGACGAAGTAATCGCCGGCGGTGGTGTACACCGTGAAGCCACCCGCGCCGATTGGCTCCTTGAAGCCGCCGGCGTCAACGCCGAACACACTTTCGTCCTGCCAGCCGAACTGCACGCATTCGGCAACGACCAGGGTGGCCTTGTCCGAAGCCAGGGTCTTGTAAGGCGTGCCTGCGCGCGCCTCTTTCATCTTCGAACCCGCGCAACCGGCCAGGGCCGCCAGTACCAGTGCGCCAATTACCACCTTGTGCATGCCATTGCTCCGTTGGAAAAAAACGCGACTGTACCATTGCCACAGGCCGGACTGACGGCCGCATGAACTTTGTTTCACTGTAAAGGGGCAAGACGCGACCTATAGTGGTCACGCTCATTTTTAGAAGTCTTCCTTCCGCCCGCTCTCCCGCGGGCTTTTTTTCGCCCCGGTTGTACTCAGAGCAGCCAGCGGAACAGATAGAACAACGCCATGCTCAGCAGCACCGTCATCAACACATTGCGCGTCCAGAACATCAATGCCACGGCGCTGATACCCGCCAGCAGGTAAGGGTTGGCCGGGCTCAGGTTGAGCTGGTGGTCAGCCAGGAAAATGATCGGCCCGCAAATCGCCGTGAGCATCCCCGGCACCGCGAATCCCAGAAACTCCCGCGCGCCACGGTTGAGGCGCACCGGCAGGCGTGGCTCGATAAACAGGTAACGGTTGAGAAACACCACCAGGCCCATGGCCACAATCATGATGTAGATCATTGCTGCCCTACTCCCAGTCGCTTGCAGGCATACCCTGCGCTCATGCCCAGCAGGCCGGACACCACCACCGCCGATTCCCAATGCAGGAAGCTCAGCCATACCGAGAACAGCAATGACACCGCCACACAGACCACCGTGGGAACGTCACGCACCACCGGCGTAATCAAGGCGATGAAGGTGGCGGCGATGGAAAATTCCAGGCCCAGTTGGTCGAGGCCGGGAATGCTTTTACCAAGCACGATGCCGGCCAGGGTGAACAGGTTCCAGGCGATATAGAACGTCAGGCCGACACCCAAGGCATACCAGCGATTGAAGGTCTCGCGGTCATAGTGACTGACCAGCGCAAAGAATTCGTCGGTCAGCAGAAAGCCCAGGCTCATGCGCCAGCGGGTCTTGAGGGGAGAAAGGACCGGCCGCAAGTGCATGCCATACAGCAAATGCTGGGAGGTCAGCAGCAAGGTGGTCAGCACGATGGAAATCAGACTGGCGCCGCTCTTGACCATGCCGATGGCAACCAGTTGCGCAGCACCGGCGAATACGATGGCAGAAAGGCCCTGGGCTTCCAACGGGCTGAATTGTGCATCGATGGCCATGGAGCCGGCCAACAGTCCCCAGGGCGCGCAGGCCAGGGACAAGGGAATGACGGCAATGGCGCCGCGAGCGAAGGCGTAATGAGGTAAGGCAGTAGGCATGGAAACGGCTCATCGACAGACAGTCGACAAGCATGCCAGCGCAACAATGGAGTTGTCTTGAACGATCTTGCTCAGGCGAGCCGGACCGACACTTGTTCCACCGAATCACGCGCTTCGCGCAGTTCGTGAGCATCCTGGTTGAGTCGGTGAATAGTATTGAGCAGGCGCTGGCGCAGCACTTCATCGCCGAGCTTTTCGACGGCGCGCATCAGGTCGAACGCCGCGGTTTCGTTATTTTCCGCGACGGAATCCAGGGTCTTGCGCAGGTTGCGAGTGGCACGGGTCACGCGGGGTCTTCCTTCATCAGCAATGGGCAGGCACTTTAGGACATTCGTGTTTCATTTTAATTTCAGACACTTGTGGTGATTTTCGAGACATATGATCCAAGTCAATTGAAACAGGATTTGACCAATACATATGGGAATACGTATATTCGGATAACCATATATACGAAGGCCTTGACCATGTCGGACCTCATCTCCCCGCCCACCCTGTTCAAATGCCTGGCCGATGCCACCCGGGCACGCCTGACGTTATTGATCCTGCGCGAAGGCGAACTTTGCGTGTGCGAACTGATCCATGCCTTGGACGACAGCCAGCCAAAAATCTCCCGTCACCTGGCGCAACTGCGCAGTTGCGGCTTGCTGCTGGATCGTCGTCAGGGTCAATGGATCTATTACCGCATCAATCCGGCATTACCCGACTGGGTCACTGCCGTGCTGCACACCACTTTGCAAGCCAACCAGCCCTGGTTGCACAGCGACGCACTGCGTCTGGATGCAATGGGCGACCGACCACAACGGGCCAGCACCTGCTGCTGAGCCACCGGAGCGTTTATCCATGCTTGTCGCCATCGCGATTTTTATCTTCACCATTGTTCTGGTCATCTGGCAGCCCAAAGGCCTGGGCGTCGGCTGGAGCGCAACCCTGGGCGCGATCCTGGCCCTGGCCTTCGGCGTGATCAGCCTGGCCGACATTCCAGTGGTATGGCACATCATCTGGAATGCCACCGGCACTTTTGTCGCGCTGATCATCATCAGCCTGCTGCTGGATGAGGCCGGTTTTTTTGCCTGGACCGCCTTGCATGTGGCGCGCTGGGGACGTGGACGCGGACGGCGTTTGTTTGCCTATATGGTGCTGCTCGGCGCGCTGGTGTCGGCGTTGTTTGCCAATGACGGCGCAGCGCTGATCCTGACGCCCATCGTGATGTCGATGCTGCTGGCCCTGCGCTTTTCCCCGGCGGCAACCCTGGCTTTCGTCATGGGCGCGGGATTCATCGCCGACACGGCCAGCCTGCCGCTGGTGGTGTCGAACCTGGTGAACATCGTTTCGGCCGACTACTTCAAGATCGGTTTCAACGAATACGCCGCCGTGATGGTGCCGGTGAACTTCGTCAGCGTCGCGGCCACCCTGGCGGTATTGCTGTGGTTCTTCCGCCGCGATATTCCACAAACCTACGACCCGGCCGACCTGGACGACCCCGCCAGCGCCATCCACGACCGCGCGACCTTCCGCGCCGGCTGGTGGGTGCTGGGCATCCTGCTGGTGGGGTGCTTCGCCCTGGAACCGCTGGGCATTCCGATCAGTGCGATTTCCGCCGCCTGTGCCCTGCTGTTGCTGGTGATCGCCGCCAAGGGGCACAAGATTTCCACGCGCAAAGTGCTGAAGGAAGCACCGTGGCAGATCGTGATCTTTTCCCTGGGCATGTACCTGGTGGTCTACGGTCTGCGCAACGCCGGCCTGACCACCTACCTGGCCACCTGGCTCGACACGTTTGCCACTTACGGCGTGTGGGGCGCGGCCATGGGCACCGGTGTGCTGACGGCGCTGCTGTCGTCGGCGATGAACAATCTGCCGACGGTGTTGATCGGCGCGCTGTCCATCGAGTCCAGCCATGCCGGGGGTGTGGTCAAGGACGCGATGATCTACGCCAACGTGATCGGCAGCGACCTCGGCCCGAAGATCACCCCTATCGGCAGCCTGGCCACCTTGCTGTGGCTGCACATCCTGGCGCGCAAAGGCATCAGCATCACCTGGGGCTACTACTTCAAGGTCGGCATCGTGCTGTCCCTGCCGGTGCTGTTGATCACCCTCGCCGCCCTCGCCTTGCGCCTGAGTTTCTAACGGAGATACCCCGATGAAAGTCCTGTTCATGTGTACCGCCAACAGCTGCCGCAGCATCTTGTCCGAAGCCATGTTCAACCACCTGGCGCCGGAAGGCTTCGAAGCGATCAGCTCCGGCAGTTTTCCCAAGGGCCAGGTGCTGCCACGTAGCTTGAGCACGTTGCAGGCGGCCGGGATCAGTACCGAAGGGTTGTACAGCAAGGGCAACGATGCCTTTGAAGGCAGCCCGCCGGATGTGGTGATTACGGTGTGCGACAAGGCCGCCGGCGAAGCCTGCCCGGTGTACTTCGGGCCGGCCGTGAAGGCGCACTGGGGGTTGGAAGACCCGTCGGACGTCCAGGGTGACGACGCCAGTGTGCAAGCGGCATTCGACGCCACACTGAAGACCATCGCCACGCGCTGCAGGGCGTTCTTCGTCCTGCCCTTCGGCGAACTCGGCCCTGCCGACCTCAAGGCGGAACTCGCGCGCATTGCGCAGTTGTAATCGGAGGCCCTATGACGACGCTGCCCAATCTGGACCTGTCCCTGATCGACTCAAAACCGGCCAGCCCGGACCAGCCGCCGCGCATCCTGCTGCTCTACGGTTCGACCCGCGAACGCTCGTTCAGCCGCCTGCTGGTGGAAGAAGCCGCACGGCTGTTGCAGCACTTTGGCGCGCATACCCGCATCTTCAACCCCAGCGGCCTGCCATTGCCGGATGACGCGCCCAGCGACCACCCCAAGGTGCAGGAACTGCTGGAACTGATGCAGTGGTCCGAAGGCCAGGTGTGGTGCTCGCCCGAACGGCATGGCTCGATGTCGGCGGTGTTCAAGGCGCAACTGGACTGGGTGCCCTTGACCCTGGGCGCGGTCCGCCCGACTCAGGGCAAGACCCTGGCGGTGATGCAAGTGTCCGGCGGCTCCCAGTCCTTCAACACCGTCAACCAGCTGCGGGTGCTGGGGCGCTGGATGCGCATGTTCACCATCCCCAACCAGTCCTCGGTACCCAAGGCCTTCATGGAGTTCGATGAACAGGACCGCATGAAGCCCTCGGCGCTTTATGATCGGGTCGTCGATGTAATGGAAGAACTGGTGCGCTTCACCCTGCTGCTGCGCGACCGCCCCGACCTGGTGGACCGTTACTCGGAACGCAAGGAAAGCGCCGATGAACTGTCGCGCCGGGTCAATCAACGGTCGATTTGACCACCCCTGCCAGCGTATGCTCGTGCCTGTCCCCGACTGAGTGAAATCGATGAGCGCCGTGCAACACGCCTGGCTGGGCAACTATGAAGTCAGCAGCACTACCTGCACCGGCCTGACTTTTGCCCGCCACAGCCATGATGAATGTGTGATCGGCGTGAACCTGGCAGGCGAGGAAAAGGTCTGGCTGGATCGTCGCGAGTTCCACGCAGGCCCAGGCTCCATCACCCTGTACAACCCCGGTCAGATTCAAGGCGGCGGTGCGGCCGATGGTGCACCCTGGCACTTTGTAAGCCTGTACGCCACGGCGGATCAATTGGCGGCGGACCTGGGGCTGGTGCATCTGGAATTTGACCGTGCCTTATGTGTTCAGCCCGAGCTTGCCCTGCGACTGGCCGCCGCAATCAAGGGCGCGCTAAACGGTGACACGCTGGTTCGCGACGTGAATGAAGATGCCTTGGTGCTCCTGTTGGCAGAGGTCGTGAACATCAGCGGCGTACGTCTGCCCGGCACCGCCAGCCCCGGCAAACCCCTGATCAGCCGCGCCCAGGCATTACTCGCCGAACACCTGCATCAACCCCTGACCCTGGACCACCTGGGCGGCGAACTGGGGTTGTCCAAATTCCACCTGCTGCGTGCCTTCCAGAAAGAAACCGGGCTGACGCCCAGGGAGTGGGCCATGCAGTTGCGTACCCGTCGCGCCAAAAGCCTGTTGCGCAATGGGGTTCCCGCCGGCGAGGCGGCCCACGACCTGGGCTTCGCCGACCAGAGTCACCTGAACCGGCATTTCCGGGCGGCCTACGGCATCACTCCTGGCCACTATCAAAGCACCGTGAAGCGCTGAACAGCGCAATCTGGTCCAAGACACCGCACCTGCACACCCTCACACTGCCCCACCTCACTTGAAGGAAATGCGGGCATGCTGACGATCTTTTTTTATGCACTGATATTCGGTTTTGTGTTTTGCCTCTCCCCCGGCGCCGTGCTCGCGGAGACCCTGCGCCGTGGCTTGCTGCATGGCTTTACACCTGCCCTGCTGGTGCAGTTCGGCTCACTGGTGGGCGATGCCGTGTGGGCAGTGATCGGCCTGACCGGGATCGCCCTGCTGATCCAGCATGACACGGTGCGTGTGCCGTTGACGGTGGTGTGTGCGTTGTACCTGGCCTGGCTGGGCGCACGCAGCCTGATCGATGCCTGGCACCTGCCACAACCGGACAGCGCGCCGGCCAGCACCCGGCAAAATGCCCTGGCGGTAGGCGCTGCAATTTCCCTGGCCAACCCGAAGAACATCGTCTACTGGGGCGCACTGGGCAGTGCGCTGTCGGGGATCGTCGGCACCACGCCCAGCCACGGGCAGACGCTGATGTTCTTTGCCGGGTTCATGCTCGCGTCGATCTTGTCATGCTTTCTGATTGCCGCTCTGGTGAACCTGTTGCGGCAGAACGCCTCGCCCACTTGGCAGCGCATCAGTTATGCCGCCTGTGGGCTGGTGCTGATCTACCTGGCGCTGCTGGCCTGGCAAGGCCTCTGATCAGGCCGGCCAGCGGCGGTGCAGGTCATCGATCACATAGGCATGCCCATGCACGCCGGCGTGATGGTGCAGCAGGTGCGGATGGCCGGCGGGCAGGTCGTGGTGTTCGTGCGCCACGGGATATAGACAAGCCCGTTCATCTCCACCTTCAAAAATAACTACTTCCCGCTCACAACGCTGAAGAAGTGCAAGTAACGATACAGCCGAAGCAGAACTGAAACAGCCCTTCTATCTGAACAGACTCTGAACTTGTAATGAATTAATACATTAAGCGTTGACATCCTGCATCGCCCTGAGTAGATTGCCCGTGCCTGCAACTGGGGCCTTTTTTAAACCTCACAAAAGAAGCCAATGGACACAGTATCTAGTCGCTGTCCGAGCACCGCCTTGGCGGGCATCGGGCGCCAAACCCAGAACATGACAGGACTCGCCTCCCCGGTCCGGTAAGCTGCGCTAGAGCTTGATGCTCCACCGTAACTGCCTCGCCGGTCGCTTGTCCGGTCCCGAGGTGTGTTATGACCTTGCTAACCCTTGCTTTGCCCGATGTACGCACACTAGCGGCAGCCCTGCGTGCCAAGCTGTGCCGTGAGCCTGTGGGTTTTTCGCCTACCCGCTCAACCTTTGCTGCACCCTCCCCCCAAGTGCGCCCGGCCTACCCGCTGGCGCATTGGCGTATCTGCCCTGACAGCGGCCAACTGGTCCAGCACTGGGATCACGCCGACCCTCAAGACCCACAGAGACCCAAGGTTTCCAGCCTGGCAAAGGCCAGCTTGATGCTCGGTCTGTATGTGAGCGCTCGCGCCGCCTGACTTGGCTGGAAACAGCAACTTCCTGATTATTGTTCTGGAGTTCTTTTATGAACACGTCCAGTAGTAGCCCGCTGCGCGCTAATTAATTAACGCGCTGTTAGCGGGCACTGTAGAAGTTATGTGAACACCTTATTTAAACCGATCGCGAAGTTAGCGACTCGGCATGCTTTCGCTCGCCTGTCATCAGGCCGGTAACGGGTATGTTTTGTCGAAAAATTGGCGACAGGAGCACACACCATGAGCGCCGTAAAAAACGCCCCATTGAACAAAAAGAGCAGCAGCCACACCGACACCAGACTGTCGATGCGCGCCGCCCGCGAAGCCCAGAACGGATTGTCGGCCACCTTGGCCAACGTCCGCGCCACCAAGGACGGCCTCACCGAGCTGGACGCCCAGGCGCGCCTGCAACGCGAAGGCTACAATGAAGTCGCCCATGACAAGCCGCCTCACGCCATCGTGCAGTTCCTGCAGGCACTGAACAACCCATTCATCTATGTGCTGCTGACCCTGGGCGGCATCAGCTTCTTCACTGACTGCTGGCTGCCGATGCAGGAAGGCGAAGACGCCGACCCGACCAAAGTCATCATCATCATGACCATGGTATTGCTCAGCAGCCTGCTGCGCTTCTGGCAGGAACATCGCTCGGCCAAATCCGCCGAAGCCCTCAAGGCCATGGTCCGCACCACGGCCACCGTGCTGCGCCGTGAGCAAGTGGGCTCGCAACCGACCCTGCGTGAAGTGCCGATGCGCGAGCTGGTGGCCGGCGATATCGTGCAGCTGTCGGCCGGCGACATGATCCCGGCCGATATCCGCCTGATCGAGTCCCGTGACCTGTTCATCAGCCAGGCGGTGCTGACCGGCGAAGCCTTGCCGGTGGAAAAGTACGACACCCTCGGCGAGGTCACACAGAAATCCGCCAGCGCCATGGCCGCCGACCAGGGCAACCTGCTGGACCTGCCCAACATCTGCTTCATGGGCACCAACGTGGTCAGCGGTCGGGCACAAGCTGTCGTCGTGGCCACCGGGGCACGCACCTACTTTGGCTCCCTGGCCAAGGCGATTGTCGGCTCGCGGGTGCAAACCGCGTTCGACCGCGGCGTGAACAGCGTCAGTTGGTTGCTGATCCGCTTCATGCTGGTGATGGTGCCGATCGTGTTCCTGCTCAATGGTTTCTCCAAGGGTGATTGGGGGGATGCGTTCCTGTTTGCCCTGGCAGTTGCCGTAGGCCTCACCCCGGAAATGCTGCCGATGATCGTCAGCGCCAACCTGGCCAAGGGCGCCACGGCCATGGCCAAGCGCAAAGTGGTGGTCAAGCGCCTCAACGCGATCCAGAACTTCGGTTCGATGGATGTGCTGTGCACCGACAAGACCGGCACCCTGACCCAGGACAAGATCATTCTCGAACACCACGTCAACGCCTTCGGCCAACGTGACGACGCCGTGCTGTCCCTGGCCTGGCTCAACAGCCATCACCAGAGCGGCATGAAAAACCTGATGGACCAGGCGGTGGTGGAGTTCTCGGAACGTAATCCGAAGTTCCAGGTGCCGTTTGCCTACAGCAAAGTCGATGAGTTGCCGTTCGACTTCGTCCGCCGTCGCCTGTCGATCGTGGTCAAGGATGCCGCCGACGATCAACTGCTGGTGTGCAAAGGCGCCGTGGAAGAGATGCTGAGCATTTCCACGCATGTGATGGAAGCCGGCGCTGCGGTGCCACTGGATGATCGTCGCCGCGAGGAGCTGCTGGCGATCGCCAACGACTACAACGAGGACGGTTTCCGCGTGCTGGTAGTGGCGACCCGTCACATCCCTAAATCCCTGGCGCGTCAGCAGTACACCACGGCCGATGAGCGCAACCTGGTGATCCAGGGCTTCCTGACCTTCCTTGATCCACCGAAGGAAACCGCCGGCCCTGCGATTGCCGCGCTGCAACAGATTGGCGTGGCGATCAAAGTGCTCACCGGCGATAACGCCGTGGTCACCAGCAAGATCTGCCGCCAGGTCGGCCTCGATCCAGGCCAGCCGTTGCTGGGCACCGAAATCGAAGCGATGGACGACGCGACGCTGCTGCGCCGCGTGGAAGAACGTACCGTGTTTGCCAAGCTGACACCGCTGCAGAAATCCCGGGTGCTCAAGGCGCTGCAAGCCAACGGCCACACCGTAGGCTTCCTCGGTGACGGGATCAACGATGCACCGGCGCTGCGTGATGCCGACGTGGGGATCTCGGTCGACACCGCCACCGATATTGCCAAGGAATCAGCCGATATCATCCTGCTGGAAAAGAGCCTGATGGTGCTGGAAGAAGGTGTGCTCAAGGGCCGCGAAACCTTCGGCAATATCATGAAGTACCTGAACATGACCGCCAGCTCCAACTTCGGCAACGTGTTCTCGGTGCTGGTCGCCAGTGCATTCATTCCGTTCCTGCCGATGCTGTCGATCCACCTGCTGCTGCAGAACCTGATGTACGACATCTCCCAGCTGGCGCTGCCGTGGGACAAGATGGACAAGGAATACCTGGCCAAGCCGCGCAAGTGGGATGCGAAAAACATCGGCCGCTTCATGATCTGGATCGGGCCGACTTCGTCGATCTTCGACATCACCACCTTTGCGCTGATGTGGTACGTGTTCGCCGCCAACAGCGTCGAGATGCAGACCCTGTTCCAGTCCGGCTGGTTCATCGAGGGCCTGCTCTCGCAAACCCTGGTGGTGCACATGTTGCGCACCCGCAAGATCCCTTTCTTCCAGAGCACCGCCGCGTGGCCGGTGTTGATGATGACCTGCGTGGTGATCGTACTGGGGATCTACGTGCCGTTCTCGCCGCTGGGCACCCTGGTGGGCCTGCAACCGTTGCCGATGGCCTACTTCCCATGGCTGGTGGGCACCCTGCTCAGCTACTGCTGCGTGGCCCAACTGATGAAGACGATCTACATCCGCCGCTTCAAGCAGTGGTACTGATCTTCCCCGCCGTTTAAACGGTGGCGGTCGCCCGGCCGCCACCGTGCACTACAAGGAAACACCCTATGCGCGTCTTGATCTGTGCAGGTCGTCATTACGCCGACACCAAAATGTCCCGCCAGGTGCTGGACGCTTACCACCGCCTGCGTCCGGTGCAGGTATTGATCCACGGCGGCAACCAATTCCTCGGCAGTGACGTCGAGGAATGGGCGCGGGAGCTGGGCATCGACGTGGTGCGCTACCCGCCCAACTGGCAACGCCACGGCAAACAGGCGGAACGCCAGCGCAACCATTTCATGCTGACCGACAGCCGCCCCGATGTGGTCATCGCCCTGCCCGGCGGGGACGACACCAGCGAGCTGGTGTGCCAGGCCAAGGCCAGCGGCATTTCGGTACTGACCGTAGAAAGCTGAATTCATGTGAGGTGCATCATGCACAAAAAACACACCCCAGCCCGCCAGGACGGGTTTGCCAAATACCGTGCGCGTCACTACCGCGGCGCACGCCACACGTTACTGCTGCTGCCACCGGCCAAACGCCGCGCATTGCAGCGCAATTTGATCTTTATCGGCCTGACACTGGGCATCCTGTTGACGATTGCCTTGCTGTCAAAAGCCAACGCAGCCGGCGGTTCCTATGTGGTCGACGATGGCGCGATCAACGCGCCGGGCGAATGCAACGTCGACGCCTGGTACACCGCTGACCGCCACGACGGCAGTACGCATACAGAAACGCTGTCACCGGTCTGTACCTTCGCCGAGCTGCCGTCGGTGCAATGGGGTGCTGCCCTGTCGCGTGCAACCAGCACAGACAAGGGCGAAACCCAGGTGAACCCGCAGCTCAAGGCCCAGGTATGGTGGCGGGAGGATCTGGGCCTGGAGCTGGCCCTGTCCACCGGCGTGCATTTGGCCCTGGGTCGTCAACACGGGTTTGATGGCGCAGACTTCAATATCCCGTTGACCTGGCAACCGCTGACGCCCCTGCGGCTGAACCTGAATGCCGGCTGGTCCCATGCCTACAACGATGGTGACCAGCAACACCGCCTGACCTGGGGCACCGGTTTCGAGTATCAGGTGGCACCGTTGTTGACGCTGATCGCCGAGCGCTACGGCCAGGAAGGCGGTGACCAGGCCTGGCAGGCCGGGCCCCGGCTGCATTTGGGCGAATTCGTCGACGTGGACCTGGTGGTCGGTCGCAGCCTGATCGGGGATCGGGCGCAATGGCTGACCACCGGCGCCACACTGCGCTTCTAGGCCTTGGCCTGTTGTTCCAGGTGCAGTTGCAATTGCGGGTCGATTTGCAACTGCCCTGCCAGGTCGTCCAGGTAATTGCGTTCGGCGTCCTGCTGATCGTCCACCAGCATCACACTGGCCAGGTACACCTCGGCTGCCACCGCCGGGTCGCTGGCAAACTCGGCGAAATCCGCCGCATCCAGCGGCTTGGCCACCTCAGCGTCGAGCCATTGTTGCAGTTGCGGGTCGTCGGTATGCCGGCCCAGTTCATTGGAAATCAACTGCTGCTCTTGCTCATCGATGCGCCCGTCTGCCTTGGCCGCCGCGATCAAGGCACGCAGTACCGCGTGGCTGTGGGCTTCGGCGGCGGGACCGTCGAGCTGGTCCACCGTCTGGAAGGCTTGCTGTGGCGCGTTGGCCTGCTGGCGTTGCCAGGCCTGATAGGCCTGGAATGCGGCCATGCCCAGGGACGCGAGCGCCGCGTAATTCATTCCCCCGGAACGCCCTTGGGCAGGACGAGCGCCCGTGGTACCGCCCAGCATGCCGCCAAGGCCGCCCAATAGATCACCCAGGCCGCCACCGGTGGAAGCGTTGCCGGTGCTGGAGCCTTTCAGTAAACCGCCCAGCAGCCCGCCGAGGCCGCCAGTGGAAGCACTGCCACCTTGCCCGGCGCGCAAGAGTTGTTCCAGTAAGTCGCTGGTGTTCATGGTGCTACCCTCCCAGGGCACAGTGTTGGCGTCTGACAACCATAGCCCGGCCTTGCCGGAACACCATGACCGCCGGGCGGGCACGGCTTATCATCCCGTCACCGCGTCTTCGAGAGAACACCCACGTGAACCGGATTGAACACATCGCATTGATGGCGAACTACAACCAGTGGATGAACCGCAAGCTCTACGACGCGGCCAGTACGCTGTCGGACGCCGAGTTATTGATGGATCGCCAGGCGTTTTTCGGCTCGATCCTCGGCACGCTCAACCATGTGGCGCTGGGCGACACTGTGTGGCTCAAGCGGTTTGCCGGGCATCCAGCCGGCTACACGGCGCTGGCGCCGCTGGAGGCGATTGTCGCACCGGTCGACCTGAGGCAGTTGGCATTTGCCGATATCCGCGAACTGGCCACCCACCGCGCCTGGCTGGACCAGCTGATCATCGACTGGGCCCACACCGTGCGCGAACCCGACCTGAATCAGCGCCTGCACTACAGCAACATGCGCGGGGTGACAGCCGACAAACCCTTCTTCAGCCTGCTGGTGCATTTCTTCAACCACCAGACCCATCACCGGGGCCAGGCCACCACGCTGCTGTCCCAGGCGGGGCTGGATGTGGGCACTACGGATTTACTGGCGCTGATCGACTGAGTTCGGCAGCAAGCATCGATCTACCTGGCCATCGGCCTGGTGCGGGCACGATACCCGGGCAGCGTGGCAGCATACGCCAGTGCCTGCTCACGGGAATTGAAGGACGCCAACCGGTCCTGGGGCGTGCACACCCGCCAGGGTCCATAGTTTACCCGTACCACGTCGTACCCATTGATGTGCAGCTTGTTCAGCATTGGAGTGCTCATAATCACCTCGTCTACCTGAGATGTTGCCAGCGTTGCAGGCTTTACCTTACACCCCGAATACCGCAATGGACGACCGCATGTCGTGTCGGCTTTTGATGCCAGGGTCAACAGCGCGGGCCGACGACATCCTCCGGAGCGCTGCCGAAAACCTTTCTAGATCACTGATCTGGCAAGCTTTTTCGCCCATCAACGAATGCAATAAAGCCCCTCTGCGACCTTGCATCCAAGCGTCTGGATCTATATATTCCCAACCCTGCTACACCGCGCTACCGCCCGAATGGCGAAACTGGTAGACGCATGGGACTTAAAATCCCCCGCTCGTAAGGGCGTCCCGGTTCGATTCCGGGTTCGGGCACCATCTCTTGCTCCATGGGCAGCCAGTAACGTCCATGAAGCCTTTTAAAACCCGCCCCAGCAGGCTGTGTAAAAACCTAGCAATCTGCCGCCCGGTTTAAGAAAAATGCCCGTATCGCAAGATACGGGCATTTTTCTTATGCGCTATATCCAAGGTGAAGACCGTACTCAAGGCACTCAGTTTCCAGTCTCACTGGACGAACTCATTCCCGAAGACCATCTGGTTCGGGTGATCGAAGCCTATATTTCTCTGCTGGACCTTGAGCAACTTGGGTTCGACAAAGCCGTTCCAAAAGCAACCGGACGCCCGTCGTACCATCCCGGCGACCTGCTTAAACTCTACCTCTACGGCTATTTCCAACAGGTCTTGAGACTTTGGTGCCTCGCTTGGGCAGGACTTGAAATGGTGGCTGGATGCCGGTATTGGTGGGGATCAAATTCACATATAGAGATCAAACATGTCGCAGCTATTTACGGAGCTATCCAACTACAACCTTCGCTCAAAATCCGCTGAAGACAAGCGTAGCCTGGCCGTAATTGCCGCTCTCGCTCTCATTCAAGCCAAGGTTTCAAATACCCCTGCTGACTGTAATATCGTCGCAGACGAGATGAATAAGCTCAGCGAATATGCTGACCAGATTCAAGAGGCCCTGAAGGTGAACTGAGCCAGCTGTGCCGCACTCACCTGCGGCACTTTTTCCCGATCAACGATCCGCCCATATTTGTGATTTAGTCGCGTGATGAATGGGTTGGACTAGCGAGATTCGCATTACCTGATGAAGAAAGTAGCCCCGACACAACAGCTCAATCACCTTGAAAAAAAACCTCGAATGCTCCTGAGAGCTATCGCTACTTTCGGAGCAGGCCTGATAGCCGCTGTACCGCTTTTTCATCTTGTCGGTTACGGCGCCGAAAAATTAGTTGGCATTGGAAAGATTCAATCGACCGTCGAGGTGCAAGCCAAGCTAATCGCTGAGCTACAGGTTGAGAAGAAAACCCTTTCGGAGAAATCCGATCAACTGCAGGCCAAAGCGCATGACCTAGAGCTTAAGTTGAACAGGTCCGACTCAGACCTAAATGCCGCGAACCAGCAGTTGACTCAGCTAACGAATCTGCTTGGGGAGTACAAGAATCTCAACTCTCAATTGGGCAACCGCGTAAAAGCGAATGACCCGTGCTTGGCAATACAGCGTGTAATTGCTGACATTGAAGAAAAACTGGCGGTCAATCCGCCATGGACACATGCTTTGCAGGGCGAGCGCCGGGAAGAGGCCATGATTCAACTTGAAAAGCATCAGCAATCGCTCAGATCTTGCCTTTCCCCCAGCGTAAAACCCTAACCTGATGGCTGTTAAGTCTCGGCCTGAACAACTGCGACTTGCCAGTTATTCGGTCACCACTTGGTGTGTCTGTGCGTGGGCATGGCCGTGCAGATCTGCGACGATCAAGCCCTGGGGCAGCCCGGAAGCCTTGGCAGCCTCGATCGCCTTGGCAATGGCGCTATCCAGATCAGTCAGGGCCTTGTTGATTTCCGGGCTCATCGGAAGCGCGTGGCGCAGGCGGATGACGTTGCTCATGCATGACCCTCTGCAATGAAACTCTGCACCAATCGGAAACCTCACCATAACTCCGACTCATACCGGAGTGACGGTCAAGCACGTGAGCTACCCCACCCTGATTGAATCCATTACAGTAATGGCGACTCGAACAACTGCAATCACGGAAGAAACGCCTTTGAAACTTCGTCTTTCAGTCCTGCTTTTCAGCATAGCTCTGTGTGCTGAGGTACAGGCTGCGCCATCCCCCGAAACCGAAGCTGTCTTTGAACACGCAATGCTGTTAGCTGATGACATACAGCAACGAGCTGATCAGCTGGTTGAAAACGAACAGCAGGGTAAAACTGACAAGCTCACACTGAGCCAATCAATACAGGAGGCAACGAAAGGACTTGAGACCTATGAGGATGAACTGCGTAAAGCTAGCGCCGGGGGGCACGGTGTAGCTACTTTCATGTTGGCGAATATGCAAGAGAGTCGCGCGGCAACCTTTTTAAATGGCCATAAGGCTATGCATGTAGAAGCCTGCGCGCTTTACCAGAGCGCTGCGGATCAAGGCCTGGTTGCCGGAGCGATAATGCTGTTGCGCGACTGTGACGAGGCGTTCCTGCGATTCAAGTTCGATGACCCCGAATTTCTTCGCAAGTATAGCCAGCTAGCCAATGCCCTAGAGCGACCAGATCTGTACTCTGACCACTATCCATTGCCGGCGATACGCTCGTACTGCTTCAAAGATTCACTGAAAACGGAAGCCAACCGTCAACTACCCTTGACCACTATGAGGGACTTCTTCGAACCTGTTTCTCTGAGCCTGGAAAAGTTTCGCGCCGACGGGTATTACCTGTTGGCTCTTAAGGGCGATTTTGCGAACCCGAAAGTCCAGGGCTATTTCAAGCAGTCGCAGACGATAGCACCTGACTGCCTAGACCCTTCCAATCTCAAGTCACTTTTCGAAAATATAGAGAGAAAAAGCCACTGACTTCAGCCATCGTTCAACACGATTTGGCGCATTCGAAAACGTGGCGCGAATTACTTGTCCCTGCGCTCTATTCCACCTGGCGGGTTGTCACAGTTCAAGCAGTGCTCGCAGTTCAGCGTCCGGCACAGCCAGACCGTCACCCGCTGCCAGTACGTGACCATGAAGATGTGGCGGGCACCGGCCAGGGCCAGGGCGACGTGCAGCGTCAGGCCAGCACTGGTCGGACCGAAGAAGATGTTCTGGCTGCGCGCCATTACGACGAAGCCGCTGATGGCGATCGTCGAGTAGATCAGCTTCCCGAGGATGCCGTCCCTCACCTTCCCGCTCAGTACGCACCAGGCAGCCCACAGCGCGATAAGGCCGCAGGCGATGGAGTTGATCAGTTCAAGATTCATGGTGGATTGCCTCCCCCGAACCGCTGGCGAATGACCGCCCAGAGGTCAGCGGCTTTGATGGCTCGGTTGATTGCTGCCAGGAGAGAACCGCCGAACGTGCCCAGGAGAAAGCCAATCCCGGCGACGATCTTTGGCTCGGTGACATTCAGGTAGGCGCTGACCATGCTCGTCAGATACAGCGAGCAGGCCACACCCGTAACCAAGAACACCATTCAGGCGCGCCAGTCGGACAAGTCGTCTTTGTGCCACCAGCTCGCAACAACGGCCCCAATCAGGCCCGCAATCAAGAATTCGAACCTGTCGATCTTGTCGAGCAGGCGCTGGAGATACTCCATGCGCTCGACTCCGTCTGGCACGTTGGTGGTGAGACATTGTTCGAGCACAAACTGTGGAATGAGTCAGTCGTGGCCCAGGTGAAAGCTGGCGATCTGGCTCCGCACTACTATTGGCAGCTTGAGCAGCAACTGCTGGTGAGCGGCGCTGAGCGGGTCATCTTTGTTTGCCCGGACGGAACGCCGGAGAACTTCGTGCACATGGAGTACCGGCCGGTGGCCGGGCGCGCAGCCCAGTTGATCGAGGGCTGGAAACAGTTCGAGGCAGACCTGGCCAACTTCGAGCTGGCCGACGCGCCTTCAATCGTCGTCGGCAAGGCACCTGACGAGCTGCCAGCCCTGCGCATCGAGCTGACCGGCATGGTTACCGCCAGCAACCTGAAGGTGTTTGAAGATTCGGCGCTGGCCGTCATCGACTCGGTGAAAACCACGCTCTCCACCGACCAAGACTTCGCCGACGCCAAGAAGGCGGTCAAATGGTGCGGAGATGTTGAAGAGGCCGTGTCGGTCGCCAAGAAACAGGCCCTGTCGCAGACCCAAAGCATCGACGAGCTGTTTTCGTCGCTGGATCGCATCAGTGCCCATGCTCGCGAGACTCGCCTGAAAGTCGACAAGCTGGTGAAGGCCCAGGAACTGCTGGTAACGACCACCATCAAGCAAAAGGCAGAGCTAGCGCTTGCGGAACACATCGCCGGGATCAACAGGACCTTGGGCCAGGTGGCGCTGCCTAATGTGCACGTCGACTTCGCCGGCGCCATGAAGAACAAGCGCACCATCGCCAGCCTTCAGGACGCAGTTGATACCGAACTGGCCCGGGCAAAGATCGACGCGAGTCAGGCGGCGGATAGCATTCGCTTGAACCTGACCAGTCTGGCGGAGCTCGCTGTTGATCACGCCTTCCTGTTTAGCGATGTGCAGCAGCTGGTAACCAAAGCCAACGATGACCTGGTGACGCTGATCAAATTCCGCATCTCCGAACACCAGAAGGCGGAGCAGGAAAAGGCCGACGCGAAGCGCATCGCCGAAGAGCAGGAAGCCCGGCGACTGGCAGCCATCAAGCCAGAGCCAGTCGCGGAGAAAGTGGCGGCGCCCGAGCCAGTCCGCGCCGCGCCTGTTCAGGCAGCGGCACCCGTCGCCCAGGCTACAAAGCCAGTAACGAGCCACGTGGTCGATCAGGTAGCGCTGCAGGCCAGCGTGACGGACTTCGAGGCACTGGTGAAGGCCGTAGCATATGGTCAGGCGCCGATTACGCTGCTTCTGGTCAACTGGGATGTGCTCGACGCAATGGTCGCAGCGCAGGGGTCAACCTTCAGCATGGCCGGGGTGACACTCGGCAAGGCGGCAGCATGATCAGCAACCACCATAACGAAGTAGAGCGCCTGCGCCCTGCACATGAAGAACTTGCCGCCCAGGTCGCTGAGTTTGTGGCGGCTGGCGGCAAGATCGAAGTGGCCGAGCCGATCGGCTACAAGCCCAAACCCATCACCTACAGCAACCAGATGCCGCCGGCGCCGAAGCCATTCGTTCGGCGGCGTGTTGAGGCGGCTCCCCTGCCCCTCGACAAAACCGACATCCGATCACAGGACCGGCTCAAGATGGCTGAGCAGATACGCCAGTTGGGCCTAACCCTCACCCAGACCGAGGTGGCGGCCGAACTTGGTATAAGTCGACGGCTTATCTACAACTACGCCGCCCGGTACGACATCACGTTCAAAGCCCCAACCCGGGGAGGCGCGCGGAACCTGGTGCGCAAGGAAGTTGACGAAGCGCGCGACGCCAAGCTCGCCGAACGCATCCGTGCCTTCGTTGAGTTGGGCATCACTCGGCGCCAGTGCTGCGGGAAGCTGGCGATTGGCAACAAGGCCTTTGAGCGGATCATAGCCGCCCACGGCATCGACTATCCCAAAGCGCGGCGTGGCAGCACCTCATACGCCGCATAACCCGCACCCAGCAACGCAGCTTTGGAGGATCACAACGACAAATCATCTCTTAAAACGCTTCACCCGAAACGACAACCAACCAAACTTGAAAGGAATCAACATGAAAAAGATCATCATGGCACTCGCATGCCTAGCATCCGTCGCCGCAAATGCAGAGACATATTCAACATATCCGGAATCCCCTGGCACAGCTGTCGGTTTCGTAACGTCTGTTGTGGAGTACAACCCCGGCAGCGGCGGATATGGCGACGGGGCGATTCAAAGTAACGCCCTTGGTGCTCCCAACGGAAACTATCTGTCCCTCGGCAAGCTGGGAAATGCTGTCTTCAAAGTCGGCCCGAATCCACTCAAAGCTGATGGAACTCCAGCGATCGATATTTACGTCTATGAGGCGGGTTGGTGGGACTCATTCGACGTCTACATTTCAGCCAACGGTGTTTCCTACACAAAGCTCGTACCGACTACTACTGCAAAAGCATCGGGCGGTTCCGGCTCATGGGTGGGCTTTAACATTGACGGTCAAGTCGACACCGCGCTCTCCTACCCTTATGTGAAGGTGGTCGATACCAGCAGCAACCCCAGCACCATTCCCGGTACAGACGGCGCCGATATCGACGGCATTATGATTACGCACGCAGCCGCTCCGACAGGAGACTATGTGATGTATGACACTGATATGTATCAAGGTAAAACCTACAACCTGTACCAGGACAAAGACTCCGGGGCTGTGGGAGTGAAGGTAATTACTGCGACCGGCGCAGTTTCATATGTGCCGTTCTCAAGCGACAACTCTCTCCTCCCGATCGCGGTATCCGTGCAATCGGACGTCAATGGCGACTCGATCAACGACATAGATGTTTTGGTGACTCGTAAATCCGATAACGCGCAGCTCAACATTTACCGAGACTTCAGCGGCGCGCTCATCAAAACGATAGACAACTCCGCCATCAAGTAGCACTGCGCAGCGTCGTCCGGACCCAGATATTGGGCGAGGACGACAACCGAATCAGCTGCAACCCATCAATACCGAACCCAATAAGAGGTATGCCATGGCCAAGACTGTTCAGGAAAGATCGGCCAAGGCTGCGCAGAAGCGCCTGGCGGTCGCCGAGAAGGAATTGCGACCAAGGTCAGGCCAGGCATCGAGCAGGCCATGGAGCGTATCCGGCTGCGCGGTCAGGTGCCAATCATCAGCGAGGTCTTGCAGATCGCCATCATGAAAATGGACTTGATGGGCGACGACGAGTTGATCGAATTTTTGAGTTATCCGCGCCACGAATCATTTTTAGCGAAAAGGTGGCGCGAGACTTTCACAATCAAAGCTTGGGCGAATTAAGGCGCGATCCAGGCGATGAAGTGGTGCCTCCCGAGTCAGTTTGAATGACGATTAGGAAACCCATCAGAGATCAAACGCTGCCCCATGAGAACGGCGCAAGCAGGGTGAAAGAAAATACCTTTCAGCGTGTTTGAGTCTGAGTGTCCGTCGTAACGTACAACGCCTTTGTCGATTCGGCCGCCGCACTCAAAACAAAGATTTATGTCCGTGAAATAGGCGACAAGTTGGTCTGCCTCTTTCGTGCTCTTGAAATAGCTCATGCGATCTCCTTGATCCGGCTCCATGCCGGTCACCCGTAATACCCCAACCTAAACCAAATTGCCACCAGGCGCGGCAGCCTGACAATCACTTGGGCGAGACGTGCTGATCCACGCGCTCCCCGGTGCTTGTGTCGACAATGATTATGTCCCACCAAGTGTTTGCAGGAGGGTTGGTGAGCTTGTACGTGCGACCAGCAACAAAATCAACATCCCGAATCTTCCGCTCCAAAGAAGGAGTGGTGCCGATCCACTTCCTCAGTTCCAGTCGATGTCTGCCGGGAGCTAGTCGATATTCCGTTTGGGTGCCGAGCGCGAAATTGGTTTTCTGACCATCAATTGTGGCAATGAACAGTGACTTGTCGGTTAGGCCGATACGCGCAACGTCAGAATCCGGTAATCCTTCAGCTGCTTTTTCGGTGTAAGAGATACAGCCACTGGTGACAGAGATCACCAGAGCTAATCCTAATACTCGCAACACTTGCCCTTTCCACATGCCAATCTCCAGTTCCTTATGGATGAGCGCAGCATTCAACCCCAACCCAAACCAAATTGCCACCATGCCGTAACAGCCTTCTGAGATCAGTAGCTCATTTGAATACCCTGAGAAGAAATCGCTCGATTCGGTCATTTAAGGAGGGTTTTGGCGCTAGCAGCGACTGAAGCTTGTTAACCGCCTCAGTGATTTCTGCCTGGTAACCATGAACAGGACTTATGGTGAGCTCCGGCTTCTCGATCACCTCGAAAACCTGATTGAACTCATTGAGTACACCTTCGACGGCATGGCGAACGGAAGAAATATGACCGCAAACTTCTGCGTCTGCACCTGAATCAGCTTCAAAGGACCGAAGGGGAAAAAGCGCCTGGTTCAGGCTAGACATGACTACGGATTGCAAGCTTTTCGTCTGTAAGCCCTTACTCCAAGTATCCAAAGCTTGAATCACTCTGACTCTACAATTTTCGGCGATCAAGATGGCGCGGGCAGTAGCATTCTTTCGAGCTTGTCGCTCAACCTGCAATCGGTATCGGGACTCCCTTCCGGATAGCCAGATCGCAACCAAGATTGCTGCAATAGCGCCAAACGCCTGAACCCATGACGCCAGTCCTGGATGACTCTCGATCCAACGAAAAACGACTTCCCAGCTCATAACCCACTCCCCTGTAGATCCGGAACTATACCGGCGAGGATCCCTTATGAACACGTATCGACACACGTTCGCCGCGGTCTGCCCGTCCGACGGCGAAACCATTGTTTATCGACTTGAGTTGAAATCCTTGTCGATGATCCATGTCGAGCATATCCGGGCAGCCACCGCGCTGATTAAAAAAGGCTGGCATGAACAAATCGCCGATCGGCTGTCGGGATCTTTGGGCGGCGATCAAACCATAATCGCTACGCACCAGGGCGTCGAGATCGAAACAGTGAGGCTAAGCGGATGATCCATTACCACGGCACGCCTGTCGGCGGTAAGCGAGAGGATGCAGCAAAGTTCCTGGCAGGTCGGCATGCGCTGGTGCCGTTCCCACGCAAGGATGATCTCGGGATTGTCGCCGATGTGTGCAAGTCGTTCGTATTCGATAACGGTGCCTTCACGGTGTGGAAGAAAGGCGGCCAGGTGGATGTGGACGGTTACACACGCTGGGTAGAAGACTGGCACCGTCACCCTGGGTTCACTTGGGCGCTCATTCCGGATGTCATCGATGGCGACGAAGAGGCCAACGACGACCTTGTTCGGCAGTGGCCAGAGGAACTCCACGGCGTGCCTGTCTGGCATTTGCACGAATCGCTTGAGCGGTTACAGCGGCTGGCGAGGTGCTGGCGAATAGTTGCGCTGGGCAGTTCAGGGCAATGGGTTTCACCGGGCACTGGAGCATGGTGGAAGCGTATGGGCGCAGCTATGGACGCTGTCTGCGATGACCAGGGCCGACCGATGTGCAGGCTGCACGGCCTACGCATGCTCAACCCTGAAATATTTCAGCATCTACCCTTCGCATCAGCTGACAGCACCAACGCAACGGTGAATGGCGGCAGCATTAGCCGCTTCGGAATGTACGCCCCGCCCACTGCTGGCCAGCGCGCCAACGTCATAGCCGACCGGATCGAGGCGCACAACAGTGCACCAATCTGGCAGCGGGAAACACAGGTAGAAATGGCGCTTTGAGGACGCTCCGGCATCTTCTGGGGGACTGAACTCAAACTAACAGCCAACTGCCTTGTTCGCGGGTCAGCGATTTAATATATTTTCAAAACCTCAAGAGATCTATTGAATATCCTTCAAGAGTCTCTTCTCTAGTTCATTCAACATCGGGCTTATTAACTTTTCAATAAAAACCTTTGAAGACTCAATACTATCAATTCCATTAGCTGCAAATTTTGCCCAAGCTTTAATAGAGTCCTCAGACACCTCAATAGCTTGTTCATCGTATCCAACGCGAGACATCAGATAAAGATAATTATGTATACAACTTGCACACTTTGATTCAAATTGATAAAGCTTCTGGAACCCTTCTACGAACACCCCGCCAAAAATGGCGGCGCACTCAATGGCTATAGGCTCGAGGTCCGCCCTTGCTTGTTCAGCCTTATCAATATGAGGCTGATAAATTGACCTTGAATATGAGTCTTCGCCCATAGAGGCAATCCAATTTTCATCATTGGTGTGCATTGCTGCTGAACTAGCATAACCCCACAACAGCACCAGTGCAGTTTTGTATTTATAGATAGCTGTTGCAGCGTCACGTGCCAATTTATGGTCCGCAGCCCCTCTTAACTGACGCTTCCACGTAGACAAACCAACAAGACCAATATAGAACGCCAAGCCAACACCAAACACACTCGCAATAGTGCCAGCTATCGAAAAAACATCTTTAGTTAATTGCCAATCAACGTCTGATATCGCCATACAGAAAGACATCCTTTTACCAACCCTATTCCTGAATTCAGCTCCAATATACCGGCGAGGATCCCCCATGTCCGAAAAACAGAAGAAACACCCCTCCGATTTCAAAACCCAATACGGACTCGGCTTCAACCCTCAGGACGATGAGATTGTTGTCGACTTCTTCTGCGGCGGCGGCGGCGCCGGGACTGGCTTGGAAATGGGCCTGGGCCGCACCGTGAACGTGGCGAAGAACCACAGCCCTCAGGCGATCAGCATGCACACCGTGAATCACCCTGGCGCGAAGCACTTCACCACTGACGTGTTTGAGGGTGATCCTGACACCGAATGCGGGGGCAAGGCCGTGGGCTGGTTCCACATGTCACCGGACTGCACGCACCACTCCCAGGCTGCCGGCGGCCAGCCGCGCAAGCGCGAGATCCGCAACCTTTCGTGGATCGGCCTCAAGTGGGGAGGTAAGAAGCGGCCCCGGGTGATCAGCCTGGAGAACGTGAAACAGATTCTGCAGTGGGGCCGGTTGATCGCCAAGCGCGATAAGGCCACCGGCCGGGTGGTGACCCTGGACCAAGTGCCGCACCCGACCAAGAAAGGAAAGACCACCAACCGTGTCGCCGGGCCAGGCGAACAGGTGCCGGTGTCGAACCAGTTCCTGGTGCCTGACCCGAAACAACGTGGCCGTACCTGGCGCCGCTTCGTGGCTCTGCTGGAAGGCATGGGCTATGTCGTTGAATGGAAGGTGATCAAGGCCTGCGACTTCGGCGCACCGACCAGCCGTGAACGCCTGTTCATGATCGCCCGGTGCGATGGGCAGCCAATCGTGTGGCCGGAGCCAACCCACGCCAAGAACCCCGCCAAGGGCCAGCAGAAATGGAAAACGGCCGCTGACTGCATCGACTTCACTGACCTGGGCAAAAGCATCTTCGGTCGCAAGAAAGACCTGGCCCCGGCCACGCTGCGCCGCGTTGCCAAGGGCATGAAGAAGTTCGTCATCGACTGCGCGGCCCCGTTCATCGTGCCTATCGCAAATTGGTCAGGTGAGACGGTGCAGTCGGTCGGCGAGCCGCTGCGCACAGTCACCTCCTACCCCAAGGGCGGCGCGTTTTCGGTGGTCAGCCCTGTCATTGCACCAGCAACGCACCAGGGCAGCGACCGCATCAACGACCCGCTCGACCCGTTGCCGACGGTGACCTGCGCGAATCGCGGCGAGCTGAAGCTTATCAGCCCGTTGATGGTTGGGGCCGGCGGCCCGGAGTACTCAGGCAAGCCGGTGGGCATGGACCAGCCGATGGGCACGCTGATGACACAGAACCACCGCGCGATCGCTGCGGCACACCTGGTGAAGTTTCGATTCAACGACGCGGGCAAGGCGCTGGATGAGCCGCTGCCGACCATCACCAGCGGCGGCAACTATCAGCGCCCGGCCGGTGCCGCCCACGCCATGGGCATTTCAACGGTGTTCATGGCTCAAATGAACGGCGGCTTCAACACCACGGCCGCCAAGAGCATCGAAGACCCGATGACCACGGTGACCAACACCGGCAGTCAGCAGCAGCTGGTGGCGGCGAACCTGGTGCACCTTCGCGGCAACTGCGATGCGCGTGACGTAAACGGCCCGCTGCACACCATCAGCGCCGGCGGCCAGCACCACGGGTTGGCCAGCGCATTCATGGAGCGGGCATTCGGCGGCAGTGTTGGCCAGGGCCTGGAAGACCCGGCTCCGACCATCACCGCCGGTGGCGGCGGCAAGAGTTCATTGGTGTCGCTCACCCTCTCGCCAGCGCATGAAGCGGGCGCCCTGCGCGTTGCCGCGTTCCTGATCAGCTACTACGGCACAGAGAACATCAGCGCTTGCGACTCACCGGCGCCCACCATCACCACTAAGGACCGCCTGGCCATGGTCACCGTGATGGTCAAGGGCACACCCTACGTGATCGTCGACATCTGCCTGCGGATGCTGAAACCGGCTGAGCTGTACAAGGCCCAGGGCTTCCCGAGCGATTACATCATCAGCCACGGCGCCGACGGCAAGCCGTTCACCAAGACTCAGCAGGTGCACATGTGCGGCAACAGCGTCAGCCCGCCGCCAATGGCAGCCCTTGCCAGGGCAAACGATCCATGGCGTACGGAACAACGCCAAGCGCGTGCAGCTTGACGATCAGCTCGAACCAGGCGGAATACCGTCCTTGTTGAAGTCCTTCAGGCGCTCCCGCTCTTCCTCGGTGGAATGTGCCGGGGTTTCTTGCTCGGGCTCTTTCTTCTTTTCTTCATTCATCGCTATGTCCTCTGGGTGTTAGCTGTTTCGGCACCTGGTGGAATCAGCAGTTCAAATCAATCACCTCCACAGCCCGGGCATGGCCCGGCAAGGACTCGTTCGGGCGGCGTGATCAAGCAGTCGCAGTTTGGCCACCCATGAGATGCGAAACTATTCTGCCGCATGTACGAAAATAGTCATCAAATCAACGTAACTAATAGTTTGAGAAGGGTCGCTGAGTGTTCAGATAATTCAGCGCAAAAACGAGTGAAATCATCCCTAATAAAATCGGGAGCACGACCTCAAGAATTACAACTCGGAGACCTTGCCAAGAAATAAGATTCTTGTGCCAAGCTTCATACCGCTGCAATGAAACCTCTATTCGTGGGCTCAACAAAATCTCTCTATTCGTTTTAAGGTCATTAGTGAGATTAATTAGATTTGCGTTAACCTGCCCCATCAGATGGGATGTTCCAGCTATCTCAGGTGAGCTGCTTCTTTCGCCCATGTTTTCTATACGGCGCTTGATTTCTTCAAGGTCTGTGTTGACCTTATCCGCGAGCTCTTCAACTACGATCAAACGGCGCGTGTAGGTTTTCCACCAATTTAATAGGCTTGTTTGCTTGGGGTCATCTGGATAATCTACATATTGACTACCTGCTCTGGCGCCGGTTTGAAATGCCAATTTTGCACCAGTAACACGAACCCGATATTCAAGTAACAACTCACCAACGTAACTTATAAAATGAATCAAAGAATATATCAGAACTAAAATGCCGCCAATTACGATTTTGTCTGCGGTCACCCCCTTAAATGCTACCCCGAATATCGTAAATGTGTCGCTTGGCTCGATCTTAGCAAGAACCAGACAAAGCAAGGCGATAGACGCAGCCATCAGGCTTTTTCTAACCCTGACGGCTGGTTCAGAAATATCAAACCCAGCAGGTTTTCCTAAGACCTCAGTCACCGATGCAATGTCTTTATCCCGTTGTTCCACAATTAACTCCTAGAATGCGCATCGATTTTTTACATCATGCCATGCGCACGCGCGTTCAGCAGGCAGTTGAGCTGGTCGCTTGCCCTCCTTTCTTCATAGATTGCCACATGACTGTGGAAGGACTCCCCATGCCTACAGAAAACAAACTCACCCTGAAGCAACAGCGAGCCGAGCAGGTCAATCAGGTGATCCGGATCATCGGCACCCATGGCCGGCGCTTCTTCTTCAACCAGGTCGCTGATCGCTACGCCAGCATGGAAGTGGATCAGCGCGGCAAGGTCTGGTTCATCGACGACTACAGCGCGCGCCGGATCTTCACGCACAAAACAACCTGGGGTGGCCGGTGGCGAGGCTTCAGCCATGGCGGCACGCTTCGATCGCTCGTTGAAGGGTTCCGGGACTACATCCGCACCGGGGAGCCAATGCACCCTGGTTACCTCGGGTCTGAGCGGTTCGATGACAGCAACATTTGGGGTTACGACGCGGAAAGCATGAAGGCAGTGCGCGAGCAGGCCGGCGCCATTCCAGTGTTTCGCCAGCCAGTCGCGGAGGCAGCATGAAGCGCATCTACCTGAGCGGCCCCATGACCAACATGCTGGACCTGAACTTCCCGCTGTTCAATTCCACCGCCGCCAGCCTTCGCGCCGCAGGGCACAGCGTCATCAACCCGGCCGAACTCAATCCAGACCCAGGGACGTGGAACGACTGCATGCGCCGCGACATTGCCGCCCTGATGAACTGCGACACCGTGGCCACCCCCCCTGGCTGGGAGCATTCAAAGGGTGCCCGCCTGGAAGTCCTGATCGCCGAACGCCTCGGTATGGCGGTTGTGAAAGCCCATGATCTGGTAACGAGGGAGGCTGTGACTCCACTCGAGCAGAAGCATTAAGTCTGTTCGATCTCGGGGAAGCGGCTCACCCACTCAGCCATTAACGGGGCCAATGCTTCGTTGAGGGCAACGCTTTCTGATCTAACTCTTGCACATAACTCGAGTATTTCAACGCGCTGAGCATCTGTACAAGGGCCAGGCCATCCACCCTCGTCGACCAATCTGTGAATCACCCGATGGCGATCTTCGAGGAGTTGGCTTATGCGCTCTTCAAGCCGCTCTATGTGGACGTTTCCTGAGATCTGTTTCAAGAGTGACATTGTCGCCTGCCTAAAGGCTTTTGCCGCTTCAACGGATTTGATCCCATCAAATGAATGAACGTCATCCTGCATTACGGCAAATCGGACCGTTACAACAAAAACCTTCTCAAATACCTGAGAGGCAATCGTGGCAAGGCCAACAGCTTGATAGAGAGCTGCGTCCGATAAGTCTTCCATATGCCCCTCACTAAATAAATGGCCTAAAGCCAGCGGTTATTGGCTCGACAGTACCACACCAAACCTGTAACCCCTCCCCCTTCAAAGTCAGCCGCTATAGCGGAAAGGACAGGTATCGTCATGCCTAAACATCAGCCAGAACTGGCCCGCATCTACAACGTGTTCGGCCTAAGCTCGAACCACGATCTGGGTGTCCTGCTGACCAACATCGAAAACACCAAGCGCTTTGCCGATCTGCTGCATGCAGTAGAGCGCGAGTTCTTCATGGTCCCGGGCGAACCCTCAGACGAACCAGAAGACGAAGGCCTGCCCGGTGAAGACGAATGTCTCGTCAACAGCTGGGGCTCGACGGAGCCCGAGTACCTAAAGCAGTTCCGCGCGGCGCTAGAGACCATCGCCAGCGAAGAGGTAAAAGCGCTCCGCAGGGCTCTTGGGGGCATGTTGTTCGCGTTCGACGACGGGGTTGGGCGGGAGTGGTCGCAGGATCTTCTGGATTTCGCGCGCAAGGTTACGCCCGCTGTCGAGTTCAAGCGGGTGACGCCATGAAGCTCACAGAGAAACAGCAACTCGTCCTCCATGAGCTGCGCAAGATAGGACGGAAAAACGCCAACCTCTATCGAGATAGCCAGCCGTACCTGCATCAGAAGGATTGCGAGAAGCTGGCGCTTGGTGACCAGGCATGCGTGTTCGGCATGGGCGGCCTTACCTACCAGGTTGGGCACCGCCTCGGCGTATCAGCATCTTCCGTGCTCAGCATCTTCAAGGCCCTTCGCCGAAAGGGCCTGGTGATTCGCGAAGAGAGCTATCCGGATTATCAGCGTGCGCGCTACTGGTGGCCGGTTGGCCTGGCCGCCGAACTCAATGCCGAATTGCAGAAGGCTGAACGGGTGACGCCATGATCCCGCGAGACGGATTCATCCGGCGAAAGTTCGAGGCGGCAATGATCCGACTTGCTATCGCAATTCTCATGGGCCGGAATGTTCAGCGCTCCCTTGTCGTGTCACGCAGCGACAACAATCACATGTGGAGCATGGCCGAAAGGCTCGAAGCCATCGCAACCCGTATCAGCAAGAACTACCCCTAACCCCAATCCCCCTACATGCCTGCCGGTGAGCGGCGGGCGAGGTATTCGTATGTCCGAAGAAAAGAATGCATTCCGGGAAGCCGCCATCGAAGCGATCTCGGATATGGCACAGCACCTGCCACTTGATTGCGAGCTGCTGGTGGTGGCCTGCCGCCCAGGCAAGAAAGACTTTGACCTGGTGCTGCCTTCGCCTGAGTCGAACCTGAACAACACCCTCGACGCGCTTCGCCGTAATGGCCTGAGCATCGACGGCGACAACGCCTACAAGCGCGACCTGTGCGATGTAATTGTCGGCGCCCTGGCCATGGGGGCACAGAACACCAACCCGCCGCCGGCTGACCACTGGGGCCAGCGCTTCTGGGATATCGGCCGGGAGGAGCGCGCCAGCAGCGAGCAACTGCTGAAAGCACTGACGGCGCTTACCCAGGTGGCAGGCGAATGCGAGAAGATCGCCAGCAACTACAGCGGAACCATCGACGGAATCTTCGAGCACGGCGGCGACGATCACGAAGACCCTAGCCGCGCGATATTCCACCGCCTGTACTACGCCATGTTCGACGCGCGAGCCGCAATCAAGAAAGCCACCACCTAACCCACCTTCTGCCGCCCAGCGCGGCAAGGACACCCCATGTTCGCTACGAAACTCACCCTGATACTGCTGGGCGCTTTGCTGTACCTGGGCGGAACCTGCACCTGGTTCATCTGGATATGCCCCGACCTAGTTGGTACCGGCACCACCGAGGCGCTGCTCTACGCATTCGCCGGCACCTGCGCCTGGCTGCTGATCACCTTTGGCCTGGCAGTTCACATCATCAAACAAGCACGGCCCACGGCCGGCAAGAGGTAGGTATGGACGGAATTCACTTCCTGTCACACGAAGACGTCTGCACGCTCACAGGTGCCAGAACCAAAGCTGGCCAGATTCAGGTGCTCAAAAGGAACGGCATTCGCCACACCATCAAGCGCAGCGGATGGCCATGCGTCATCGCGTCCTCCCTAACCGGCGAGGCCATTGCTGTATCAGCAGAGAAACCAAAGTGGCAGCCACGGCTGGTGAGTTAAATGGGAAGGAAACCAACAAACCCTGACAGCGTTACCCGCCTCAGGAAGCGCAAGCAGCGCAGCGGGATCATCTATTACTACTACGACATCGGCGGCTCTCCAAGGAAGGAGATCGCCCTGGGCAGCGACTATGGGCTGGCGATTGTCGAATACGCGAAGCTGGAAAAGAGTCGCGCCTCGTCTGCCATGGTGCAGGCGGTGCTGACATTTGCCTATGTCGCAAACATATACATGGGCGAGGTAGTACCCACCAAGAGCCCGGCAACACAGAAGGATAACGCCCGGGAGCTGAAGCAACTGCTGAAGTTCTTCGATGATCCGCCGGCGCCTCTGGAGGCGATTGAGCCGCAGCACGTCGTGCAATATCTCCGACAGCGGGGCAAGACAGCCCCAGTGCGCGCCAACCGGGAGAAGGCGCTGCTCAGCGCCATATGGAACTTTGCCCGAAGCAGCGGCTATACCGCCTTGGCCAACCCGTGCGCCGGCGTCAAAGGACACAAGGAGGCCGGCCGCGACCAGTACATTGAGGACGAGATGTTCGCTCTCGTCTACCAACACGCCGAGCAACTGTTAAGGGATGCTCTGGACCTGTTCTACCTGACGGGTCAGAGGATCGCCGACACCCTGAAAATGGATGAGCGCGACATCCGCGACAACCGGCTGGCCGTCATGCAGGGCAAAACCAATGCGAAAAGGAGGATTGAGATTACTGGACAGCTGAAGGTCGTGATTGATCGAATCCTTGCGAGAAAGGACGGGCACAAGATTCGAACAAGCCGGCTCATCGTTATGGATAACGGACAGCCAATGACCAAGAGCATGTTGCGCGGGAGGTTTGACGCGGCTCGAGAAGCGGCCGGTGTTGAGAAAGGAGATTTTCAGATGCGCGATCTGCGCGCTAAGGCGGGTACTGACAAGGCGGAATCGAGTGGTGACATTCTCCAGGCGCGCGACCAACTTGGGCACACCACTGTGGTAATGACCGAGAACTACATCAGGAAAAGGATCGGCAAAAAGGTCACTCCGACCAAGTGAATTCTGCACCGCAATCATTTTTACCCCCTTGAAAACAAAGGGCTACAAGGGAGGTAACGCAAATGCATAGCGGTGCAGAATAATCGCTAACCTGTTGATTTATTGGAAATACCTTGCGGACTTAAAATCCCCCGCTCGTAAGGGCGTCCCGGTTCGATTCCGGGTTCGGCACCATCTCTTGCTCCATGGGCAGCCAGTAACGTCCATGAAGCCTTTTAAAACCCGCCCCAGGTCGGGTTTTTTCGTTTCCATCCTCAGAGCCCCCCTGGCCTGACGGTACTTTCCCTGTGCAAATCAACGCTTGCCAATCTCCAGACGGGAACGATGTGTAGCCTGCCTCGCACCCTCTACTGATCAGCAGCCGACCGGCCCAACAAAAATCCCTACGCAAAGGTAGGGATTTTTTGTGCCGGGAGGCTCATCAATTGTCGGGGTGTTCCCGCGCGACTGAATCGGCAGCATCCACGTCAGACATATCCTCTTCAAGCGGTGCCTCGTCGTCTGCCGGGAGCGGGATATTATCCTCGTCATGCCTTGGATCATGCCCGGTCTCGTTGTCTGTGCCGCGGGTCACGTCCTGTTGTGAAATATTCCCTGGGGCGTTTTCATTGATGTCCATACGGGTTCTCCATTTGTAGGCTCGGGTTATCCGCGCTTATTGTTCAGAGACGGCACGGCGTCTGGAGTGCCCGGCATTAGACGAATGGCGAAATATAAAACCAGGGTCAAACCGGTGGTTGCGGGATAACGCGCCAGAGGTGTCTATGCTGAAGCGACACGCCGCCCCTCTATCATCAACCCTATCGGAGACCCGACATGAATCCAAACGCCACAGCCCTTGTCCTGATCGAGTTCCAGAACGACTTCACCACGCCAGGGGGCGTGTTTCATGACGCCGTCAAAGACGTCATGCAGCAGTCCGACATGCTGGCCAACACCGCAACCACGGTGCAACAGGCACGCAAGTCGGGCGTAAGGATCATTCACCTGCCAATCCAGTTCGCCGATGGCTATCCCGAACTGACCACGCGTGACTATGGGATTCTCAAAGGCGTTGCCGACGGCAGCGCGTTTCGCACAGGCAGTTGGGGAGCCGAAATCACCGATGCGATTCCCCGTGAAACCAGCGACATCCTCGTGGAGGGCAAGCGCGGGCTGGATGGGTTTGCAACCACGGGACTGGACTTGGTGCTGCGCAACAACGGCATCCACAACCTGGTAGTGGCAGGGTTCCTGACCAACTGCTGTGTCGAGGGCACCGTGCGCTCAGGCTATGAAAAAGGCTACAACGTCGTGACCCTGACCGATTGCACGGCGACATTCACCGAAGAACAGCAAAAGGCTGCCGAGAACTTCACCCTGCCGATGTTTTCCCAGGCGTTACGGCATACCGAGTTCCTGGACGCATTGAGCGCCAAGTAGAAAAAAGGGGCGACTGATCAATCAGTTGCCCCTTTTGCTTGATGCCCGTTATTGCGCTCAACCGTTCAGCGTCAACCCCGGATAAGCCTGCACCGGCACCTTGTGCCGCTGCGGTTGCTGCCGTGCAAGCTGCGCCCGGACCTGCGCGACCGCATCCAACACGCGTTGCGCCCACTGCTCGTCTTCCGGGTCGACGACCACCACGCGAAAACCATGGTCGACACCTTCAAGCTGCACACCCTCGGAGTCATCGACGTGCAAGTCGATGTCGAAGGCTGGTGGGAATTTCGACGGTGTGCTCGTCAGCCCACGCTCGGTGAGAGCCTGGTTGTGTCGCACGCTGTTGACGACGCCGTCCACATGAATGCCGTACAGCAGCAACCAACGACGGATGTAGGACGGCGTACGACCCGACGAGGTGTAGACCCACACACTGCAGCCCTGGCGGCGCAGCTCGCGGGTCAGGGACCGGGTGCCGCTGCGCAGCGGCTCACCCAGCCAACGGTGCACACACGCCGGCAAGCGGCTGTGTTCGGTCGCGCTGTGGTGCAGCTGGCAGGCCAGCGTGTCATCGATATCGAATGAGATACGGACGCGTTGACGCTTGAACACCTGCTTGATTGTGTCGAGCACGGGGTACCTTCCCATCATTGATTTCCCTGATACACAGGCACAGGTGTGTCGCTCAGGAAAAACTCCATTGGATCAGGGGCCTTGTCTTCCAGGAACGCGGCATATTTTTTCTTGATCTTCGGCAATTCGTACAAAGCCATGACGCCATGCTTGGCGGAGTTACGTATGACCGAGGACGGGTTGAAATAGCCCTCGGCGTTGTCCAGCGTCAGCACAAACGGTGGCAACCCCTCGCGCATCAACAGGTAGCTGACGATCAGCGAGCCACTGCGGTGGTTGCCTTCAATGAACAACTGCGGCTTGCTGAGCACTCGCACATACACCCCGGCGGCCCGCTTCCACACCGACTCGCTGTGGTGCTTGCAGTACCAGTTGTACAAGTCCTTGATGCCACCTTCGACATTATTGAAAAAGTGCACTTCGGTGGCCGCCAGGTGCTGGGCGTATTCACGCCGGCGTCCCGGGTCTGTGCCGCACAGCACGGTGGCATTGATCTCCAGCATCAGGTTCAACTGCTGAAGGTCGAACAGATCCACACCGCGCGCAACATAGTCGTCAATCAAGGCGTAGCCTTCAAGCACATTCTGCAACACTTCGTCCGTCAGGGGGTCGCGTGGCTCGGTAAAGTCCCGGCTGAGCTGGGCAAAACGGCTCTGGACCTCACGCAGGGCGCGTTCGATGGCGAGCAAATCAAGACGACGTGTTGCAGTCATTGGCAATCCTGAAAACGGAGAATGGCGGGTCAGCTGAACTTGCCGCTGATGTAGTCCCCGGTCATTTGTTCGCGCGGGTTTTCGAAGATCTGCGTGGTCGCGCCCATTTCCACCAGGTAACCGGTACGGGTGCCCTGGGAGATGTCCACCGAGAAAAACGCAGTGGTATCGGCCACACGAATCGCCTGCTGCATGTTGTGGGTGACCAGCGCGATGGTGTAGTCCTTTTTCAACTCGACCATCAGTTCTTCGACACGGCGTGTGGCGATGGGGTCGAGTGCCGAGCACGGTTCGTCCAGCAACAGCACTTCCGGCTCGGTGGCGATGGCGCGGGCGATGCACAGGCGTTGCTGCTGGCCGCCGGACAGCGAGAGGCCGCTGACCTTGAGCTTGTCCTTGACCTCATCCCACAGCGCAGCGCCTTGCAGGGCGTGTTTGACGCGGTCGCCGAGGTCGCCTTTGTAGCGGTTCAGGCGCAGGCCAAAGGCCACATTGTCGAAAATGCTCATCGAAAACGGGTTCGGCTGCTGGAACACCATGCCGATGTAACGGCGCACGACTACCGGGTCAACGCCCTTGCCGTACACGTCCTGGCCGAGGAAGTGCACGTGGCCTTCGAAACGGAAGCCCTTCACCAGGTCGTTCATGCGGTTGAGACTACGCAGCACCGTGGATTTGCCGCATCCGGACGGGCCGATGAAGCCGGTGATCTTGTTTTTCTCGATCGGCACATGGCTGTCACGCACCGCCATGAAGTTGCCGTAGAAAATCTTGTCCAGCTTGCAGTCCATGACCACAGGCGACTGGGTGATAAACGGAGCGGCTACTTGCGCAGTTGACATGTTCAAAATTCAGATGCTCCCGTTCTTAGTACTTGGGCTTGCCGAAAATACGGCTCACGATATTCACGACCAGCACGATCATCACCAGCACCAACGAAGCCGCCCAGGCAAGTTCGAGCTGGTTGTCGAACGGCATGCCGGAGAAGTTGTAAATCAGCACGGCCAGGGACGCCGTCGGATTCATCACTGCCAGGCTGCCGTCGTGGTAGATCCAGTAGTTGCTGAACAGCGCGGTGAACAACAGCGGTGCGGTTTCGCCGGCGGCGCGGGCCACGGCGAGCATGACGCCCGTGAGGATCGCGGGCATGCCGGTGGGCAAGACGATTTTCCAGATCACCTGCGAGCGGGTGCAGCCCATGCCGTAGGCGGCGTCCTTCATGATCTTGGGCACCATCTTCATCGACTCTTCAGCCGTGAGTACCACGATCGGCAGCATCAGCACGGCCAGCGCCACGCCACCGGCCGGGGCCGAGTATGTGCCGGTAGTCATCACCACCAGAGCGTAGGCGAACACACCGGCCAGGATCGATGGCAAGCCGGTCAGCATTTTGGCGGCAAAGCGCGAGGCGTTTGCCAGCTTGCTGTCCGGCCCCAGTTCCGCCAGGAAAATCGCCGCCAGGATGCCGACCGGCACCGCGATGGCGGCGGCAATACCGACCATCACGAAGGTGCCGGCCATGGCATTGCCAAAACCGCCGCCAGTCTCGAAACCGGTAGGTGGCAATTCGGTGAACACTTCCAGGCTCAGGCGCGCACCGCCACGGGTGATCAGCATGTAGAGCACGGAAATCAGCGGCACGCTGGCCAGCAGCGCGCCGAACCACACCAGGGTGGTCAGCACCAGACTGCGCAGGGCACGGCCTTCGAACCGACGCTGCAGGCTCGGCATCGCCGTCATAGGCGTAGAAAGGTCAGTCATTATTTAGTCCCCCGCTGGGCGTAGACCATGATCATCGAACCGATGATGTTCACCAGCAGCGTGATGAACATCAGCACCAGCGCGGCGTACATCAACACTTCGATCTCGTTGGGGCCGGCTTCGGGGAAGTTCAGCGCCAACAGGGCCGCCAGGGTGTTGGCCGGCGCAAACAGCGACAGCGAAATGTTGTTGGCGTTACCGACCAGCATGGCCAGGGCCATGGTTTCACCCAGGGCACGACCCAGGCCGAGCACCAGGGAACCGAAAATACCGGTCGCAGCGGACGGCACCATCACCTTGAGAATCGCTTCCCAGTGGGTAGTGCCCATGCCGTAGGCCGCTTGCTTGGTTTTCATAGGCACTGCGGTGAGGGCGTCCTGGGAAACGGCGGCGATGGTCGGCAGGATCATGATCGCCAGCACCAATGCAGCCGGTAACAGGCCAGGCCCGCTGAGGGACGTGCCGAAAAAAGGAATCCAGCCGAGTTCGCTGTTGAGCCACGCAGTGAGCGGGCGGATGGCCGGGATAACCACATAAATGCCCCACAGGCCGTAGACCACGCTGGGGATGGCGGCAAGCAATTCGACGATGGTGCGAAACACCGCTGCCAGTTTTGCCGGCAGGAAATCCTGGGTGAGAAAAATCGCCATGCTGACACCGAAAAAACCCGCGATCAGCAACGCAATAAGGGCGCTGTAAAGCGTGCCCCAAATAGCTGGCAGAATGCCGTACTTGCCTTGGTTAACGTCCCAGACACTGCCGAACAGCACGTCGAAACCGTGCTTTTCCATGCCGGGAAGTGCCTTGCGCCCTACTTCGAAGACCAGCGCGAACACCAGCGCCAGCACCAACACCACGCCTATGCGTGCAAGCGCACGGAAGGTACGGTCAACCAGGAAATCCTTCGTAGAGGGTGGCTGGCACGCAGAATCCGGGTTGACCGGTACGACAAAGGGTTTGTTCATTGGTTGATTCCGGAACAAGGGGGGATCGCTCCCGACATGGCTGACGGCCCATGCCGGGAGTGGCGTGGCGAGCCTTACTGGATGTTGGCGGAAGCTTTGCGCACTTGATCGACAACCGATTCAGGCAGCGGGATGTAGCCCATCGAGTCGGCGATTTTCTGGCCTTCGGTCAGGCTGTACTCGACCATTTCACGCATGGCCTTGGCCTTGGCCGGGTTGCCGTTATCCTTGCGGAAGATCATCCAGGTGTAAGAGGTGATCGGGTAGGACTTGGCGCCATCCGGATCCGGCAGCCAGGCCACCAGGCTTTCCGGCATCTTCACCGCAGCCAGGGCTTCGGCACCGCTTTCGGCGTTGGGCACAACGTACTTGCCAGCCTTGTTCTGCAACTGGGCGAAGTCAACCTTGGCCAGTTTGGCGAAGCCGTATTCGATGTAACCGATGGCACCCGGGGTCTGGCGCACGGTGGCGGTCACGCCGTCGTTCTTCGGCGATTTGATGAACTTGTCACTGGCAGGCCAGTTGACGGTGTTGCCTTCGCCCAGGTCTTTCTGGAACTCAGGGTTGATCGCTGCCAAGTGCTTGGTGAATACCGCAGTGGTGCCGCTGGAGTCTGCACGCACGACCACAGTGATCGGCAGATCCGGCAGTTTCAGGCCTGGGTTGGCGGCAGCGATCTTCGGATCGTTCCACTTGGTGATCTTGCCCAGGAAGATGTTGGAGTAGACGTCGCGCGGCAACTTGAGCTCTTTAGGATTGCCCGGCAAGTTGAACGCCAGCACGATTTCACCCGCCGTCATCGGCAGCAGTTGCACGCCTTCGGCCACCTTGGCGATGTCTTCGTCTTTCATGGCCGAGTCGCTGGCGGCGAAATCGACGGTTTTATTCAGGAAGTCCTGTACACCCGCACCGCTACCCTTGGACTGGTAGTCAACGGTGACGCCCTCGCTCTTCTTGCTGAAATCCTTGAACCAGGTGAGGTAGATCGGCGCTGGGAAACTCGCACCGGAACCGGTCAGGCGGATGCTCTCGGCAGCAAACACCGAGGTGGCACTGAGAGAAACCGCAACGGCGAGTGCAGCAGACTTCATCAGACGTTTCATTCAGGAAAATCCTTGTGAATTACGGGCTGGGGAACTCTGCAACAATCTTGTTACGGTTTTATGAATGTGGAATGGCAAAACGCCTGGTTGTCCCCCTCTCCCGCCGCAATCCGGCATTTTGACGTCATTGGTTCGTAACAAATTGAGACTAAGACGTTGCCACGGTCCACGTCCTCGATCGAAGGCGCCCTGCCCGCGCCGAATGACCGCGAACAGACCCAGTGGTACTTCCGGCGCTATGTCTCACACCCGCCAGCCGGCGGAGCTGATCATGCCGCAGCTCTCCTGAATCAGCTCGCTCCCGCCATTACACGGGCGAGTTGCTCACCACCCGCAGCGCCAGGCCCTCATAGGCATCCAGCGTAATCGTAAACTCGCCCTGCGCCGTCAAGTCACCCTCGACCCGCTCATTGATGATGTCCACCACCATGCCCGCGCCAATATCCGGTAAATGCAGGATTTCGGTGATGGGCGTGGCACCGAAGTTCAACGCGGTGATTTGGATGCCTTTGCCGGCGGGCAACTCGTGGACCATCACCAGCAGCCCTGGGTTTTCCACTTCCGGCACCTGGATCTGGCGGCTGGCGGCGATGTCGTAGGCACGGCGCACCGCGAGGATTTTTTGCAGCTGCGAGGCAAACGACTCGGGGTCCTGCAATTGGCTATTGAGGCTGCCATACAGGCTTTTCGAGCGCGGCATCTGGCCTGCGGACAATTCGGCGTCCGGGTTCAAATCCACCAGGTCATAAGCACCGCGATGAATCCAGCGCGTATCGCCGTCCTGCATCAAGTGTTCGACCTCTTCGGCCGCCAGCGGCAGCGCACCCACCAGGTCCCAGCCCGACAAGGCAAACACCCCCGGCTGCATGGCGTTGTACATCACCAGCAGCAAATGGATCTGGCGAATCTGCTGGATATCCGCTTGGGTGATGGCGTCCAGGTCTCGGATGCCCAATGCCGCCGTGATGATGCTGGCGGTGGTGCAGGACACACCGTTGGTGACGAACTTGAGGTTGTACGGTGCCTGCTCGCCCGTCAATCGCTCATACATCTGCTCACGGATATGCTCGCGCAGGATATTCCCGGGAAAGGTCTGGCCCTGGTACAGGAACGTGTCATGGGCATGCAAAGTCCAGAAGTGCACCAGTTCCAGGGTCAGCTCATCGTGGTTCTGCAACGCGTGGATCAGTGAGCCGGGGTCGATGCCCTGGCGGTGCATTTCGCGCAGCATCAGGCGCAGAAACTCGGCATCGCCCATCAGCAACGCGTGCTGGTAAGCGGGACGGGTGATGAAGTCATAGGACAGGTCGGCACCGCCGTGGGACATGGACGCAATGTCATCCACGGTGAGGTTCAACTCCTGGAAACTGAAACCGCCCGCCTTGCGAATCGCCCCGCCCAGCAACTGGTTGCCGGTGATCGACAGCGGATGGCTTTCGGACCAGGCCGTACCGTCCAGCTTGCGCTCCACGCCGAGGAAACCGTTGGCGTCCAGGCGCAGGATCTTCGCGCCCATCACATCGATGGCATGCAAAGCGTCGCCGATGATCATCTGCTGCGCGGCAAAGGTCGGGTCCAGCCAGTTCAGCGATGGCTGGCCTTCCTTGAAGTAATGCAGGTACACCCAGCGACGCGGCTTGCCATCCACGCCCAGCACCACGTCCGTGGCGCTCCAGTCGGTTTCCTTGACGCCGGGCTCGAAGAAGATCACCCGCTGCAACTGGCCGACGATGTAGTGTTTGTCGCGCAAGGCGTCGACCTGCGCCGGGCTGAGGTTCTGCGCATCGCGCCCTTCGGCAACGTCGGGCAGCAACGACCAGTCTTCTTCGCGGATTTCCACCATGTGGTACAGGCCGGGATAGTCCTCGTAGGCCATCTCGGCCAGGCGGAAGTCCGCACCCTTGCCGGTATGGGACGGGATCACATCGTCGATGACCACCGCATTGTGCGCCGCCGCCATGCGCGTCAACGCCTGCAACTGCGCCTCGGTGCCCAGCTGCGGGTCGATCTCGAAACTGATGCGGTCGAAATTGCCGTCGATGGTCGGCGTGTGCTGCATGCCGTTCAGGCCGCCGGATTTTTTCAGCGGGCCGTTATGGATGCCCTGGATGCCGATTTTCGACAAAGCATGCCACAGCGCCTCATCCCCCAGCGCCTCCAGCACCGTGCCGCCTTCGCGGGTCACGATTGATGCCGGGTACGCGGTAAACCATACCGACGACAGCGCCGAAGCGTCCCGGGGCCGGGTCTGCGCGTAAGGCTGCTGCCACAACCGGCCCTGGCCCGAATAGAGCTTGGCGCGCTGGCGGGCCGCGTGCAGCATCGATTGGTCCACCAGCCAGTTCACATGGTTGTTTTCAGCCGCGGTCATAAGCCTGTTACCTGTTGTCGTGAATGAGCCCGACGCGGAGGTATCAGGTATCGATAACACCGGTCGTAGTCATATGAGGCGTATGGGCGCTATTCGTTGCATCGAATTCAAGGTTACGTCGCTCAAAACGTTCAGCTTCAGGCGGGCTGGCGTTCATTTTGACAATGCTACTAATTTCCTCCGTGTAAGGCAGGAAGGTGGAAGCAACAAGCATTCCCCAGCGCACGTCGGGGACGTTGTTCAAGATATCAATCGATTTCAGGGTAGTGGTAGACAGCAACAGCTTGAGCGTGTCATTGCGTAGTACTTTGTCCTGAAGCAAGTATCGTTGTAGTTCGTGATGGTGCTCGGGATGAAGAGTCCATAGCGTGTCGGCCAGGACTTCTGCATGACGCTCAAGGAAAGTGGTCAAAATCCCCTTTTCGGGCTTTTTACTGAACTTATCATTGAGCGGTGCGAAAATACTTCGGCGAAAGTTGCTGGATGGAGGGATAGCTCGAAAATACGTCCAGACTGCCTGAGATTTGTCACTGATCCTTTCAGCATCTAATAAAAGCGACCAGATAGCTTCGGGCGTGCTTTCAAGTGCTATCAATTGACACTTCGTGTATTCAAGCAATGAAGCAACCTGATCAGGCTTGTCTGCCCCTGCGGTAAGCAATTTTGTCAGCGACTCAGCGGATTCATCCAACACAACGCTCTGGCTGAGCAACTCCTTGATGAGTATATGCGGGGCGTGATCCAACAGCTTGTCTATACCGCCCAATTCCAGGGCCAATAGTCGGCGGTAGGTGATCAGTTCGTCATTGCCTGACGCTGTTTCAAACGTTGAACAAATCAGGCGAAGCATATTCAGTCGAGGTTCGACAAACCCCAGACTCACTAACTGCTTGAGGTCATCTGCGCGGGTTGTATCGCTGAGGTTATGAAACAGCACAGGTTGTTCATGCAACCACTTCCAGGCACCTTCGCCCTGTGCAAGAAGCGGAACCAAATCGGCAACTTCCGGCAATCCTTGAACACTGTGCAGAACGCCCCTGTCGCCTTCTTCCAGCACAGCGACCTGCTCAGGAGTCAAGCTGCTGAAGATCGCGCAGAGCAAGGCCTGCCTTGGCCCGCTCTGCACAGATATCACCAGTCGTTCTAAAAGCGTGGGATCTATCTCGTAGATAGACTGAATCAGGGCGGTTGCATGTGAGCTCGGCAAAAGTGAATCGACCATCTCGGCAAAACGGTCCATGCATTGAGGCGCCGCGTTAAGGATCGTAGCGAGTTTTCCCGCGTGGGGCCCTTCATCCGAAGCGCTGCGTTGACTGCAGAGGTACTCGACCAATCCTGAGATCAGACCGCGCCCTTCTTCCAGGGAATCATGCTCAAGTTTGCCAAGCACCCTCGCAGGATCGTTGACGACAGTCATTACCTGCGGAGACTCGCCTCGGCGTAAGGCCAGGATCAGATTCTTGTCATCTTGCGTCAGCGCGCCTTCATAAAAGAAGCTCAGGTAATCGTGGTAATCGGTATCGAAAAAACCATCACGCATCAAATCAATCACGGCTTCAAGTCCAGTCAGCTTCTGGGCTACGACATCGCCGTACGCTTGACTTGCGGCAACTTTGAACGTCATTCGCTTGGTCAGTACATGCTTAGTTCTGAGCGGTTCGATTTCCCGCTCTAGAAGCTCTGGTGCCATGTCCGCGTTGCGGTCCTGGAGGTAATCGATATCGACTTCGATACTACGTACTTGCTCAGCTCGCCACGCAGGAAACGCGGTGAATATCGAGTAGATATCCCCGCTGCGCTTGATCAGTTCGGCAAACGCTTCCGGGTACAAGTTGCGCACGACCACCATCGCAAACAGCTTGTTTGCGTCAAGAATCACGCCACGACCGCCGAGCAGGCTGGAGAAGATGTCAAACTCATTGACAATGTTCTTGATTAACCTCATCTCATCAATGTAGTCGCACACCGTCTCGATCAACCCGCGATCAAGGCGCCCTATCACGGATTTAAAGCGCTCTGCTTTCAACAAGTCCATCATCTTTTCTCCGGAGTTTTCCGAGCTGACGACGGGAATCACAGGAATGACCAGGTCGAAGAACTTGGTCTTCTCACCCACTGAGAACAACTCATCGCGGATTGCATAGATGAAATACACGGGACGTCTGATTTGCGGGGACTGCCTGATCGTGAAATTGATTTCCCGCAACCGGAAAAACACATCCTGGATACCGAACCGATCGAGATCCTCAATCACCACCACGTCGATATCGCTGCGTTCAAAACAGTAGATGATTTCGTCGACGTACTTGTGCAGTACGGACCCATGATGAGTCGCTTCCAGCTTTCCGCCTTTGAGCGTCAGCCCATCAATGCTGAAGAGCGAAAGGTACTTCAACACAGAATGAAGAATGTACAGGCTCGACGCACCCGCAAAAATCAGAGCGATCCAGTCGGGTAAGCGCATGAGTGCTGGAACAAGCCAAGCCGGGTCGATTTTCGGGAGCATGTTGACAGAGGGAAGGTATATCCGCAGAACGCTGACGATCAGCAATGCGAAGAACACCGTGTGCAGCGTGATACTGGAATTGGAGGCTTGTACGATGCGTTTCAATCGCGTTTTCGGCAGTTTTCCCGCAGGAACGGCATACAACAGTTGCTGGACGATTGTTTCTTCAATGCGCAACATCAGATCGGCTTCTGCTTTGTCCCCTACCGGACTTTCCTTCGTGAAGGTCGCTAGTGAAACCAGAACATGCTTGTACTCTGGGTGGCGATCAAAAAAGGTTCTGATGACACTACTCTTGCCTGCACCGTACCCGCCGGTAAGCGCAATATTACGAACTTGGTCATTTCGCAGCGCGTGCAGAAACACACTCTCATAGCGATCTGCCTGGCCGCCCTCAAGCAATGCAGGCGTCAGTGGTTCAAAAGCGCCTTCACTTTCGGGAATTGCCTTATCGGCTTTCCAGGATTTAAGAAAGGCATTGAAACTGCGTTTGAACCTGCAAACTAATCCTTGAGTCACTGAATCGTCCTGTTTTCCAATCAACGGTGCCGTGCGAATGCGCGCCATAATAGCTTATTGCCACCCAGCAGTCCCGCCCTGTTCCTTGAACGCAAAGCACCTATCCCAAATAGCGAGCCGTTAGATGGATTGCTCGCCCGCGGGCGCCGTCGCCTGCCGATACTGCCTCGGCGTAAACCCCGTCGAGGCCTTGAACTGCCGAGTGAACGCGCTGTGGTCGGTGTACCCGCACTGCAGCGCGACCTCAGTGATCGGCAGGTCGCTGTGCAATAACCGATGGGCGTGTTCCAGCCGTACTTTCTGGATCATTTGCCGGGGGGTGAGGTGGAACACGCGCTTGCAGTAACGCTCCAGCTGCGCCACGGAAATCCCGGCGATGCGCGTCAACTCACCGAGGGTGACGCGGCGGTTGAAGTGCGTGCGGATATGCGCGTCCACGGCGGCCAGGCGTTGGTAGGCGGGGTGACTTTCGCTGGCGGTTTGCAGGTCGACCGAGATGCCGGCCAGGCCGATGATCGCGCCCATGTGGTTGTACAGCGGCCACTTGTGGGTCAGGCACCAGCCGGGTTCACGGGTGCCATACAGGTGCAGTTCTAGCTGGTCTTCCAGCACAAAGCCCTGTTCCAGCACGCGTCGGTCCTGCTCGGTGTAACCCGGCCCCAGTTGTGCGGGGAACACTTGTGCGCTGGTCTTGCCCAGCAGCGGTTGCAGCTGCTTGAGGCCGCAGCGGTGCACCAGGGTGCGGTTGGCGAGGACATAGCGGGCCTGGGTGTCCTTGATGAAAATCGCCGCGTTGGGGATCACATCCAGCATCGGCAGGAGCTGCACAACGCCGGCCAGGAGCTGCTCGATGCTGTGGGGCCGATGCGCCTCATTCCCTTGGCACAGGGCCGCAAACGCAGTCTGCAACATGACTTTCGATCCCCGTTGAGTGCCTCGACGCACGCAGATTGCCCGATGCCCGGCGCCCTGTCGAGCCACGAAAACTGTGCCGATTTCGTCATCGATGTCGGCAAAAAACATCAATCGCGCCGCCGGCTGTGAGTTCACTGTATGGCCACTGCATGCCTATCCAATAACTCACAAAAAGGCGACGCTATGTCAGGTCAAGGCAAGTTCAAGAAACAACTTTCATTGATGGACCTCACTTTTATCGGGCTGGGGGCCATCTTCGGTTCGGGTTGGTTGTTCGCAGCCAGTCATGTGTCGGCCATTGCCGGCCCGGCGGGGATCATCTCCTGGCTCATTGGCGGGTTCGCGGTGTTGCTGCTGGGCATTGTGTATTGCGAGTTGGGCGCCGCACTCCCCCGCGCCGGTGGCGTGGTGCGCTATCCGGTCTACTCCCATGGCCCGTTGCTGGGCTACCTGATGGGCTTTATCACGCTGATTGCGTTTTCCAGCCTGGTCGCCATCGAAGTGGTCGCCTCGCGCCAATACGCGGCGGCCTGGTTTCCCGAGCTGACCAAGGTCGGTTCCAGCGACCCGACCACCCTCGGTTGGCTGGTGCAGTTCGCCCTGCTCTGTGTTTTTTTCGCGCTCAATTACCGCAGTGTGAAAACCTTCGCCATCGCCAATAACCTGGTCAGCGTGTTCAAGTTCATCGTGCCGTTGCTGGTGATCGGTGTGCTGTTCACCTTCTTCAAACCGGCGAACTTTCAGGTGCAGGGCTTCGCGCCGTTCGGCCTGTCCGGGATTGAGATGGCGGTGTCGGCCGGCGGGGTGATTTTTGCCTACCTGGGGCTCACTCCGATCATCTCGGTGGCCAGTGAAGTGAAGAACCCGCAGCGCACGATTCCGATTGCGTTGATTCTTTCGGTGTTGCTGTCGACTGCCATCTACGTGCTGCTGCAAACCGCATTCCTCGGTGGCGTACCCACGCAGATGCTTGCCAACGGCTGGGCCGGGATCAGTAAGGAACTGGCGCTGCCTTACCGGGATATCGCCCTGGCACTGGGCGTGGGCTGGCTGGCCTACCTGGTGGTGGCGGATGCGGTGATCTCCCCCAGCGGCTGCGGCAACATCTACATGAACGCCACGCCGCGGGTGGTGTATGGCTGGGCGCAGACCGGCACGTTCTTCAAGATTTTCACGCGCATCGATGAGAAGTCCGGCATTCCGCGTCCGGCGCTGTGGCTGACGTTTGGCTTGTCGGTGTTCTGGACCCTGCCATTCCCGTCCTGGGAAGCGTTGATCAATGTGGTGTCCGCCGCGTTGATCCTCAGCTACGCAGTGGCCCCGGTGACCGTCGCCGCACTGCGCCGTAACGCACCGCAGATGACGCGGCCGTTCCGGGTCAAGGGCATGGCCGTGCTCGGTCCGCTGTCGTTCATCATCGCTGCGCTGATCGTGTACTGGTCCGGCTGGGGCACGGTGTCCTGGCTGCTCGGCCTGCAAATCCTGATGTTCGTGGTGTACCTGCTGTGCGCGCGCTGGGTACCGACCGCGCACCTCAACCTCAAGCAACAGGTGCGCTCGTCTGCCTGGCTGATCGGCTTCTACGCAGTGACCATCCTGCTGTCCAAACTCGGCAGTTTTGGTGGCATCGGTGCGATCGGCCATCCGCTCGACACCATTGTGGTCGCGGCTTGCGCACTCGGCATTTACTACTGGGGCGCCGCCACTGGCGTGCCAGCTCACTTGGTTCGGCTGGAACACGAAGCCGATGAAAGCGAAGCGGTTGACGAGCCTCGCGCCCCGCTGACGCCCGCGACCTACTGATTCAGGAGCGTTTTATGAAGCGACTGCATGTGATCGACTCCCACACCGGCGGCGAACCGACGCGGCTGGTCATGAGCGGTTTTCCGGCGCTGGAGGGCGTCACGATTGCCGATCAGCTGCACCACCTGCGCACCGAGCACGACCAATGGCGCCGCGCCTGCATCCTGGAGCCACGTGGCAATGATGTGCTGGTCGGCGCACTGTACTGCGCGCCGGTCACGCCGGGCGCCATCTGCGGGGTGATCTTCTTCAACAACGCTGGCTACCTGGGCATGTGTGGCCACGGCACCATTGGCCTGGTCGCGTCCCTGCATCACTTGGGTCGCATCGCGCCAGGCGTGCACACAATCGATACCCCCGTCGGGCCGGTCGCGGCGACCTTGCATGAAGACGGCGCGGTGACCTTGCGCAATGTTCCTGCCTACCGCTATCGCGAGCAGATTGCAGTGCTCGTGCCCGGTCACGGCATAGTCCATGGCGATATCGCCTGGGGCGGCAACTGGTTTTTCCTGGTGTCGGAGCATGGCCAGCGCCTGCAGATGGACAACGTCGACGCCCTCACCGACTACACCTGGGCAATGCTCAAGGCCCTTGAAGACCAGGGCATCCACGGCGCCGACGGTGCACTGATCGACCACGTCGAACTGTTCGCCGACGACGACCACGCCGACAGCCGCAATTTCGTGATGTGCCCCGGCAAAGCCTACGACCGCTCGCCCTGCGGCACCGGCACCAGCGCCAAGCTGGCCTGCCTGGCCGCCGATGAAAAACTCGCGCCCGGCGAAACCTGGGTGCAAGCCAGCATTACCGGCAGCCAATTCGAAGGTCGCTACGAATGGGACGGCGAACGCGTGCGCCCCTTCATCACCGGCCGTGCCCACATGACCGCCGACAGCACCTTGCTGATCGACCCGCAAGACCCTTTTGCCTGGGGCATCTGAGCCCTCCCCCGACTGGAAACTGGAGTGATAAAAATGAGCGACAACATCTTCACCGGCTGCATCCCTGCCCTGATGACCCCGTGCACCGCCGAACGCAAGCCGGACTTCGACGCCCTGGTCGCCAAGGGCCGCGAGCTGATCGATATCGGCATGAGCGCCGTGGTGTACTGCGGCTCCATGGGTGACTGGCCATTGCTCACCGAAGCCGAACGCCAGGAAGGCGTGGCACGGCTGGTGGCGGCCGGTGTGCCGACCATCGTCGGCACCGGCGCGGTGAACAGCCGTGAAGCCGTGGCCCATGCGGCCCACGCCGCCAAGGTCGGTGCCCATGGCTTGATGGTGATTCCGCGTGTGCTGTCCCGGGGTGCCTCCGCCACTGCACAAAAGGCGCACTTCTCGGCGATCCTCAAGGCCGCGCCCAACCTGCCCGCGGTGATCTACAACAGCCCCTACTACGGCTTCGCGACCCGCGCCGAGCTGTTCTTCGAACTGCGCCGCGAGCACCCGAACCTGATCGGTTTCAAGGAATTCGGCGGCGGTGCCGACCTGCGCTACGCCGCCGAACACATCACCTCCCAGGACGACAACGTGACCCTCATGGTGGGTGTCGACACCCAGGTGGTGCACGGTTTCGTCAACTGCAATGCCACCGGCGCCATCACCGGCATCGGCAACGCGTTGCCTCGGGAGGTGCTGCAACTGGTGGCCCTGAGTAAAAAAGCTGCCAAGGGCGATGCCAAGGCCCGTCGCCAGGCGCGTGAGCTGGAGGCCGCGCTGGCGGTGCTGTCGTCCTTCGACGAGGGCTGCGACCTGGTGCTGTATTACAAGCACTTGATGGTGCTGAACGGTGACCAAGGCTACGCCCTGCACTTCAACGAAACCGACGCCCTCAGCGATGCCCAGCGTCGTTACGCAGAGCACCAGTACGCCCTGTTCCGCCAGTGGTACGCCAACTGGTCGGCGGAACAGAACGTCGCCTGACCCTTCGCGCGCCGCTGCGACGCTCGCAGCGGCCAACCTTCTTTTATCCAGGAAATCCCCATGACTCTGACGGGCAAGATGCTGATCGGTCAGCACGCCACTGCCGGCAATCGCGAAGCAATCCAGGCGATCAACCCCGCCACCGATACCACCTTGGAACCGGCCTACCTCGGCGGCAACGGCGAGCATGTCGCGCAGGCCTGCGCCTTGGCGTGGGCGGCATTGGATGTCTATCGCGAAACCTCTTTGGAAGTGCGCGCCAAATTCCTTGAGACCATCGCCGCGCACATCGAGGCCCTGGGCGATGAGTTGATCGACCGCGCCGTCGCCGAAACCGGCCTGCCTCGCCCCCGCATCCAGGGCGAACGAGGGCGCACCTGCGGGCAACTGTGCACCTTCGCCCGCACCGTGCGTGCCGGGGAATGGCTGGATGTGCGGATCGATCACGCACAACCGCAACGCCAACCCCTGCCTCGCCCAGACCTGCGCCAACGCCATATAGCGGTGGGCCCGGTCGCGGTGTTTGGCGCCAGCAACTTTCCACTGGCGTTTTCCGTGGCCGGTGGGGACACCGCCTCTGCGCTGGCTGCCGGTTGCCCGGTCGTCGTCAAAGCCCACGGCGCGCACCCGGGCACCAGTGAACTGGTGGGGCGTGCGGTGGCGCAGGCGGTCAAGGCGTGCGGTCTGCCGGAAGGTGTGTTTTCACTGTTGTACGGTTCGGGCCGTGAGGTGGGCATTGCGTTGGTGACCGATCCGCGCATCAAGGCCGTCGGATTTACCGGCTCGCGCAGCGGTGGCCTTGCGTTGATCCAGGCAGCGCAGGCACGGCCGGAGCCTATTCCGGTCTACGCGGAGATGAGTTCGATCAACCCGGTGTACCTGTTTCCGGCAGCGTTGGCAGCCAGGGCTGAAGCACTGGCCCAGGGTTTTGTGGCGTCGTTGACCCAGGGCGCGGGGCAGTTCTGCACCAATCCAGGGTTAGTGATTGCAGTACAAGGGCCTGCCCTGGATCGCTTCATCAGTACCGCCAGTGGGTTACTGCCGAACTGTGCGGCTCAAACAATGCTGACACCCGGCATCGCCAGTGCCTACATGTCAGGCATAGACACACTGACGGGACACGCCGAGGTCGTCGCACAGGGTTCGGCGACTGAAGGTCCCAACCAGGGCCAGGCCCACCTGTTCGTGACCCAGGCAACTGCGTTCTTGAGCAACGAACACCTGCAAGCCGAAGTCTTCGGTGCGGCTTCATTGGTTGTGGTGTGCGCGAATAACGAAGAAGTGCGCCGGGTATCCGAACACCTGGAAGGCCAACTCACCGCCACGCTGCACATGGATGACGACGATGTGCCAAGCGCGAGGGCCCTGCTGCCGGTGCTGGAGCGCAAGGCTGGCCGCCTGCTGGTCAATGGCTGGCCGACTGGCGTTGAGGTGTGTGACGCCATAGTCCACGGCGGCGCCTTCCCCGCCACCTCGGATTCGCGCAGCACTTCGGTGGGCACGGCGGCCATCCAGCGGTTCTTGCGCCCCGTGTGCTATCAGGACTTCCCCGACGCGTTGTTGCCGGATGCGCTCCAACAGGGCAATCCGTTGCGGCTGCGGCGTTTGCTTGATGGCCAGAGAGAGGCATAGGCCATGTCCGATCCCGATATCGTCGTAGTCGGCGCCGGCATTATCGGCGTCGCCTGCGCCCTGCAACTGTCGCGTCAGGGCCGGCACGTGGTGGTGGTCGATCAACAGGAACCCGGCATGGGCGCGTCCTATGGCAACGCCGGGCACCTGGCGACCGAACAGGTGTTCCCGATTGCCGACGTGTCGATCCTCAAGCGCTTGCCCGGCATGCTGCTGGACCCCATGGGCCCGCTGCGCCTGGATTGGAAATACCTGCCGCGCGCCGTGCCCTGGTTTGTGCGGCTGCTGTTGAACCTGCGTCCGGCGCGCTATCAGCGTACCGTCGCGGGTATTCGTGCGCTTAACGAAGGCAGCCTGGGCGCCTGGCAGCGCCTGCTGACCAGCATCGGACGCGCGCACCTGCTGCGTGAAGACGGGTCATTGTTGGTGTACGAACGAGCGGACTCACGCGACGCGCTCCGGGCCTTGCAGCAGCGCATGCAAGCGCAGCAGGTGCCCGTGACGTTCTGGACCGCCGATGCCATACGCCAGGCTGCGCCGCAGTTAAGCGAGCACATCCAGGGCGGGTTGTTTTTTCCGGGCACCGGGCACTTCCTCGACCCGTTCCAGGTGGTGTGCGAACTGGTCGAGGCCGCCAAGGCCAGTGGCGTGCAGTTCCTCAAGCGCCAGGTACTGGATGGGCGGCTTGACCAACACGGCGTCTCCCTCACCACCGCTCAGGGCCCCCTGAGCGCACGCCAGGTGCTGATTGCCTGCGGCGCCCACTCAGCCAGATTGACCGCTGCCCTGACCGGCAAAAAAGTCCCGCTGGACACGGAACGCGGCTATCACCTGATGCTGCCCCACGAGCCGCATCGCCTGCCGTTTGCCGTCACTTCCCTGGAACGAAAATTCATCATGACCCCCATGACCGACGGCCTGCGCCTGGCCGGTACAGTGGAGTTCGCCGGCCTTGACCGCCCGGCGAATATGCAGCGTGCCTGGCAGTTGCATCGGTTGAGCAAGGGGTTGTTTCACGATGACCTCAGCGCAGAGGGTGCGACACCGTGGATGGGGTTTCGGCCGTCGCTGCCGGACTCGTTGCCGGTGATTGACCGGGTGTGTGACGGGAAGGTGCTGCTTGCGTTCGGGCACCAGCATCTGGGGTTGACGCAGGCGGCGGTGACGGCGGAGATGATTGGGGAGTTGGCGAGCAAGGGTCAAACTCCGTTATTCACGCCTTATCGTCTGGACCGATTCTGACCAAAGCGTTTTTTGCGGTGAGTTGCCTGTTGTGGCGAGCGGGCTTGCCCCGCGTTGGGCTGCGCAGCGGCCCCAATAGAAAACACCGCGGCCTGTCAGACAGCACGCGGTGTTCGTTTTTAGGGCTGCTGCGCAGCCCAACGCGGGGCAAGCCCGCTCGCCACAGCTAGTCCGCTGGTCACACAAGCGGGGGGCTTAATCATGGGGTTTGAGCAGCCGTGCTGTAGAGTGCATCAGCCATTTCCTCAATTTCATCACGCATACAAAGCTTGTCCAGCCAACCCGTCGGGATGCCTTGCACGCCGTAATATGCACCCGCCAACTGACCAACGATGGCGGCAGTAGTGTCAGCGTCGTCACCCAGGTTCGCGGCAGCCAACACAGCGTCGGCGAAGCTGTCAGTATGTTTTACGCACCACAGCGCCGCCTCCAATGACGCCACGGCGTAACCGGAACCCGTTATCTGCGCACGGGTCTTGTTGCAATACTCCCCCTGGGCAATCGCGACGACTTTGGGCGCAGAAAGACCCGCGCAAGAGATATTCAACAGGTGCACCTTTGTTGCTCCACTCAACGCGATACCGATGGCTCTCGCCAACACCACGCAACACTCGATTGCCTCTTGGGCTCCGTGAGTCGTACGGGAGCTTTCTCGGGAAAAGTCATCAACGCTTTTCAGGTTTGGAAAGTAAAACAGCACCAGCGGCGCGAGGCGCATCATCGAACCGTTGCCTGCGGAAAAAGGCTCTGTTGAACCTGCAAACGGATCACCTTGCGACTCAAACGCCGTGAGCGCCGTGCGCACGGTCATGCCTATATCAAAGCAATCACCGGTAGAGCTCAGGTAGCCCCACTTCCACCAGTTCAGGTATCGCCCCATCTGGTCAGCGGCATCAAAACCACCTTTACGCAACAAGCTTTCTGCAAGGCACAACGCCATCGAGGTGTCGTCTGTCCATTGGCCCGCTTTCAGGTTGAACGGTCCTCCTCCAACCATGTCAGTGACCGGTGTGAATGTGCCGCGAGGCATGAATTCAACAGTGGTACCCACTGCGTCGCCACAGGCCAAGCCCAGCAGGCTGCCGCGGTAACGATCCAAAAGCGTGAGAGACATTTGTCATCCTTGAAAGAGAGTGAGTCAGCACTTTACTTGACCAACCGCTTCTCCTTCGAGGGGCGATATCCGAAGTACGAGCTATAGCACTTGCTGAAATGGCTCGGCGACACGAACCCACATGCCACCAGCACCTCCACCTGCGACAACTCGGTGTGCTGCAACAGCCGCCGCGCCTCGGTCACGCGCAGTTCCATGTAGTACCGCTGCGGGGTGGTGCCCAGTTGTTCCTTGAACAAGCGCTCCAACTGGCGCCGCGAGCGGCCGGCGTAGACCGCCAGTTGGTCCAGCTCCAAAGGTTCTTCGAGGTTGGCGTCCATCAGTTTCACCACTTCACGCAACGGCGCACTGACGCTGACGTTTTCGGTGGGTTTGATGCGGCGGTAGCGGGACTCTTCGAAGGCCAGGATGTCTTCGATGCCTTCAACGAGTGCCTTGTCATGCAGGCCCTTGATCCAGTCCAGCGCCATATGGAAGGCACCGGACGGGCTGGAAGCGGTGAGGCGGTCGCGGTCGATCACGTAGGGTTCGCTGGTGACGTGGGTCGCCTTGGAGACTTCCGCCAGCGCCGGACGGTGTTCGGGGTGGATGGCGCAGCGATAGCCTTGCAGCAGGCCGGCACGGCCGAGGAACCAGGCGCCGTTCCACAGCCCCGCAAGGCTGATGCCCTGTTCGGCGGCGGTGTGCAACAGCTGGATGAAGGCTTCGCCGGCCTTGAGTTCGGTACGGAAACCGCCACAGATCACCAGCAGGTCCAAGTCGTGCAATGCTCCGGCATCCAGGCGCGCATCGGGGCGTATCACCAGGCCCAGGTCGCTGATGACTTCGCCATCGTCACAGCCGAAGGTGCGTGAGGCGAACAGGTCGGGGCGCAGCAGGTTGGCGGTGACAAAGGTGTCGAGGGTCTGGGTGAACGCCGGCAGGGAGAAATGTTCAAGCAACAGGAAGCCGACGCAGGTGACCGACGCCGGCTGTTGGGTTTCGTTGAGGTAGCGCAGGTTCTTGCCTTTCATGCCACCGCTGAATTGACGTCTTTGCATCGAGGGTTGGCCCACTCTTATTGTTGAGGTCTTTGAAAAACCGGCCATTAAGGGCGAACACTGTAGCTGTGGCGAGCGGGCTTGTCCCGCGTTGGGTTGCGAAGCGAGCCTGGATTGAGGAATGCGCTGAGTCAGGCACTCTCTGGCCGCTGGTTTTGGGGCTGTTTCACAGGCCAACGCGGGACAAGCCCGCTCGCCACAGCGTACTTATCGCCTGATGTCCGGCGCTGATCCTGAAACAGCCACACGCGCTGAAAGCCCCCGGCTGAACAGCGGCAAGCGCATCTGATACGGTTTTTTCTTTGCTATCTGCGTCTGTATCGAAACGCCGTCTGGGCGGACAATGGCCCCATCCCCACTCCCTTCCCTTCGGAGGCCTTATGACCAAGATGGCACTTTTCCTGTTCGGCTTTTTGGTACTGACCATCGGTATCGGCCTGCTCGCGACCATCTCGCCGGTCTGACGCTCAGCCGGCAAACAGCATCGGGTACAGCGACAGCACCAGCAACCCGGCCATCGTCCAGTTGAACAGGCGCAACCAGCGCGGCTCACGCAGCACATTGCGCAAGCCGCTGCCACATCCGACCCATACACACACACTGGGCAGGTTGACCACGGCGAACACCAGCGCGATCACCAGCACATTGGTGACGTAACCTTCGGCCGGCGTGTAGGTGGTGATTGCGCCCAGCGCCATGATCCAGGCCTTGGGGTTCACCCACTGGAACGCCGCCGCGCCGAGGAAAGTCATGGGTTTGCCCTGTTCATCAGGGCTGTCGGACATGCCGCCCGCCGTCGCGATCTTCCACGCCAGGTACAGCAAGTACGCAGCCCCCACGTAGCGCAACACCGTGTAGGCCCACGGGAACACCTTGAACACTTCGCCCAGCCCCAGCCCCACCGAAATCACCAGCAGCATGAAACCGATGCTGATCCCCAATGCATGGGGCATCGAGCGGCGAAAACCGAAGTTCACCCCCGAGGCGAGCAGCATGGTGTTATTGGGCCCGGGCGTGATCGAGGACACGAAGGCAAACAGCACAAAGGCGGACAACAGGCTGGTAGACATGAACATGACGCGGCATCCAAACGGCAGTGGTATGCCTGCGACAGTAGAGGGTTATCGACCGCCCTGCCCCGTACAGCCATGGCGGGATTGAGGCATACACTTTTTTGCCGTGGTTTTCACAAACCTTTCACAGACAAGCGCCTAGGGTGGCCTCAGCTCCTAATGAACATCCCTTTAGCCCGCGCTCCCCACGCGGGCTTTTCTTTGCCTGGGCTATCGTGTAACCCGTTGGCAAGGGACAGTACAACGCACTGTTTTAGTTCTGCGGCCGTTGTTTGGTCGAATCCAGCTCGGCTTTTTTACCCGTGGAAATCTCGGTGATCTGCGCAGACTTGGCAATCGCGAAATCGAACGTGTCTTGCATCTTCGCAATCGCGTCGGTCGACGTACCGTTCAATCCACCGTTGGCGGCCCAATCGAAGTTCCACACGCCGGAGAGGTTATCGGCGCCCGGCACATCGTGGGTTTCGATGGCAGTGAAGACGTCAGGATGACGCTCCATGTACTTGGCCGCATCGCAGACTTCGGCCGGCACCTTGCCCGAGGCGTTGTTGGCCAGTTGGGTCAGTTCCTGCTTGGTAATGGCCGACTTGCCGGTCTGGCGCATGTAGTCGGCAATCACTTTGCTGGACTTGGCGATGTTCAACTTGTCATCGAACACCGACGGTGACGCTTTAGGCGTGTTTGCCCCGCTGCCGGCGGGCGTTACGGTGGTAGACATCGGCGCTGCTCCCCTGATGGTACGAATGAAATCGTCGTGCTGACGATAGCCAGGAGCAGACGTTAGCATGGGCAATGGGCCATTAATCTGTGCTTCACAACAATTCACAAGGCCATGGTCTGCGGCTTCTGTGAAAGCCTGCCAATCCATTACCATGAACCTGTATTCATGCCGATTAATCGCCAGCACCCGACCCGGACCCAGTCATGAGAGATCTACCGCCCACCGCCACGCTGCGAGCTTTCGAAGTAGCGACCCGGCATGCGACGTTCACATCGGCTTCAGAAGAGTTGCATGTGACCCAGAGCGCCGTCAGCCACCAACTCAAGCACCTCGAAGACCTGTGGGGCCTGCAGCTGTTCCAGCGCGGCAAGGCGTTGCGGCTGACCCCGGCCGGGGCCGCACTGGCGCCCATCGTGCGCGAGTTTTTCATGAACCTTGAGGCCACCCTGGCTGACCTGCGGGAACAAAAAGGCCGGGTTCGCCTGAAGGTCAGCACCACCTATTCGTTTGCCTTGAAATGGCTGCTGCCCAGGTTGCCCAGCCTGTCGCAGCAACATCCGGAAATCCTGATCACGCTGGAGACCAGCGACAAGGCCATCAAGTTCTCCAGCTCAGACCCGGATGTGGCCATCCGGCTGGGCAACGGCAATTATCCCGGCCTGCACTCGGAATTCATGCTCCGCGAGCAGATCTTCCCGGTGGCCAGCCCGGATCTGCTCAACCGTTTCGGCGCGCCCCACGAGCCCGCTGAGCTGCTGCGTTACCCGTTGCTGACGCGCGACGGCGCAGACCTGGTGCCCAAGTGGGACGCCTGGTTCGAGCATATCGGCGTCAGCATTGCACCCCTCAAGGAAAGCGTCAGGTTCGCTGACACCAACATGACCATCGAGGCGGCGCTGCTGGGCCAAGGTATTGCGCTGGCGCGAAGCGGCCATGTTGAAGCTGAAATCAACGACGGCCGCCTGATCAGGCTGTTTGAGCTGCCGTTCGCGTCGCCGGTCGGCTACTACTTTGTCTGCCCCAAAGGGATCGAAACCCAGCCACACATCATCAGCTTTCGTAACTGGCTGTTGGCCGAGTCGATGCAGGCACAGCAAAATTATCAGTGATGCATGAACATTCACTCATGACAGGATGAAAGGACTTCGCTGTTAAACACGCCCTTGTGGTGTTTACCATGGCGCATGCCTTTACCCATCGTTCTACTCATCCTCTTCGCCGCCCTCTTGCATGCCAGCTGGAACGCATTGTTGCGTGTCGGCGCCGACCGGCTGTGGTCAATGACCATGATGTGCGTGGCGGTCGCCATCGCCAGCAGTGTCATCGCCTTGTTTCTCGCCCCTCCCGCGCCAGCCAGCTGGCCCTACGCCGTGCTGTCGGGCGTGTTGCACGTGGGCTATAACCTGTTCCTGGTGCGAAGCTACAAGGTGGGCGACCTGGGGCAGACGTACCCGATCGCCCGCGGTTCCTCGCCCATTCTGATCACGCTTTGCGCCTTGGTGTTTGCCGGTGAAACGCTCAGCACGAACGCTCTGATCGGCATCCTGCTGGTATCCGGCGGCATTATTTCTCTGGCCTTCAGACAGCGCAGACTGGCGGTGCCCAGCCTGCCCTACGCCCTGGGCACGGGTTTTTTCATCGCGGCCTACAGCGTCACGGACGGTATTGGCGCGAGGCTGTCCGGCGCACCGATGGCCTACACCGTATGGATGTGTGCGCTCTGGGGCGTATTGATGCCCCTGGTGTACATCGGCCTGCGCGATACACGCAGCCTCTTCGCACCACGCCCCGGCGTCATCACGGCCTTGATCGGGGGGCTTGTGTCCCTCCTGGCCTACGGCATCGTCATTTACGCCATGTCCCACGCGCCGATGGGCGCCGTTTCGGCCCTGCGCGAAACCAGCGTGCTGTTCGCGGCCTTGATCGGTTATTTGTTTTTGGGCGAGTCGCTGACTGTCCGCAAAGTCCTGGCGTGCGTGGTCATTGCGACTGGCACCATGCTGATAGGCTGATCCTTAACCCCTCAAAGGAGGTCCAAGCAATGAGTACTGTGTCTTCGACACCGCTGATTCTGATTACCGGCGGCAGCCGCGGTGTCGGCGCGGCAACCGCGCGCCTTGCAGCGGCGCAAGGCTACGATGTCGCGATCAGCTACGTCAGCAACGAGGCGGCGGCGCTCGGCGTGGTGGCGGATGTGCAAGCGTTGGGGCGCCGTGCCTTGGCCATCCGCGCCGACAGTGCGGACCCTGCTCAGGTCGCGCAGCTGTTCGCAGCCATTGACCAGACGTTTGGCCGTATCGATGTGCTGGTCAACAACGCCGCGATCATTGCCCTGCAGTCACGCTTTGAAGACCTCGACTTTGCCCGCATGCAGCGCATCTTCGCGATCAATGCCATCGGCCCGATGCTGTGCGCGCAGCACGCGGTGAAACGCATGTCGCTGCGCCACAATGGCACGGGTGGCAGCGTGATCAACGTGTCCTCCGCCTCCGCCCGGCTAGGCAGCCCCAACGAGTATGTCGATTACGCTGCCTCCAAAGGCGCCCTGGAGACGTTCACCATCGGCTTATCCAAGGAAGTCGCGCGCGAAGGCATACGCGTCAACTGCGTACGGCCTGGGCATATCTACACCGACATGCACGCCAGCGGCGGCGAACCGGGGCGTGTGGATCGGGTCAAGGACAGCATTCCCATGGGCCGTGGCGGCGAACCCGAAGAGGTGGCCCGCGCTATCCTGTGGCTGGCCGGTAAGGAAGCGTCGTTCATCACCGGGACCTTTCTGGACGTGACAGGCGGCAAGTAGGCGGCAACCGCCGATTAACGGGAGGCGTGCTGGTCCCGGTGCCGGGCCAGCCCTTCCAAAGTGAACCGCGCCTGCATCAGCACCACCTCCCGCACCTGTTCCATTTCCTTCTGGTTCACTTCGCTCCACTTCAACGCCTCCAGCAGCTTGGGCTTCTGGATGCGGAACGCCAGGCCCTGGGTAAACAGCGCCATGGAATGGATCACCGTGCGCTCATCCTCAAGCGCCAGGCCGGCCACGCGTGCGATCAGTTGGCGGATGACTCGCGCAATACGCGCCTTGAAACGCTCCTCGAAAGCCATCGTTGCGCTTTGCGGGCACAACCCGGCCTGGTGGCGATCCATGAACGCACGCCAGGCCGTGGTTTGCGGGCTGTCCTGGATGGTTGAAACCACGGTGCCCAGGATGCCCAGCGAGGCGTCGATCAGCGCGTTGTCGCCGGAATCGGCATCGGCCAGCACGCTTTCCGCCGCCTCCACCGGCGGCGACATCTTGCGCCACAGCAGCGTGATCAAGTGCTCGACGCACGCCAGGTACACGCCTTCCTTGCCATCGAAGTAGTACTGGATCGCAGGTGCGTTGACGCCGGCAGCCGTGGCGATATCACGCGTGGACGCCCCATCGTAGCCACGCGCGCCGAATACCTCGACAGCCGCCTCGATAATGCGGGCGCGGGTTTCTTCGCCCCGCTGGTAACCACCCTCGGCGGCAGGTTTGTGTCGTGCCATGTGCAGCTCCCTTCGAATACCGGACCAAAATATACCAGTTGACAAAAATTCGCGAAAAAAGGAATTTATTCCACTCGTTATAAATCTGGAGTGACCTCGATGTCGGCTGCACCTCCCTCCCCTCAGGTCATGCCTGAAGAAACCGTCAACGGTCAACGTGGCAAGGCCCGGCGCATCCTGCTCAGCGTGGCCGGCGTTGCCGTGCTGGCGGGCGTGTCATGGGGCGCCTGGTGGTGGATCACCGGGCGGTTTATCGAGACCACCGATGACGCCTACCTGCAAGCCGACAGCATCAGCGTGGCGCCAAAGATCAACGGCTACGTGGCCGACGTGCTGGTGAGCGACAACCAGAACGTCAAGCGTGGCGACGTGCTGGTGCGCCTGGATGCGCGCAAGTACCAGGCCGTGAGCGACGAAGCCTCCGCGACCATCGCCGCACGCAACGCCGACTTTGCCAAGGCCCAGGCCGACCTGGTGCAACAGGATTCCACCATCGCCGAAGCCCGCGCCCAATTGCAGGGCGCCGAGGCCGATGCCCGGCATGCGCAGACCGAAGTCGCCCGCTACGCGCCGCTGGCCCGCTCGGGCGCCGAACCGGAAGAGCGCCTGGCCCAACTGAACAACCAACTGGCACAGGCCCGCAGCACCGTGGCGGCCAAACAGGCGGCGCTGCGGTCCAGCCAGACTCGCTACGGCACGTTGCAGGCCCAGCTCAAGCAGGCCCAGGCGCAACTGGGCGTCGCCAAGGCCAGCGAGGCGCAAAGCCAACTGGACGTCGACGACGCGGTCATCCGCAGCCCGCTGGACGGCCGTGTGGCTGACCGTGGCGTACGCGTGGGGCAGTACGTGCAACCTGGTACGCGTTTGCTGACCGTGGTGCCGATCAGCGCGATCTACCTCACCGCCAACTACAAGGAAACCCAGATCGGTGGCATGCGCCCCGGCCAGACCGTCACCGTGCATGTCGACGCCCTGCCCGGCCGCGACCTGCAAGGCCACATCGACAGCCTGGCGCCCGGCACCGGCGCGCAGTTCGCCCTGCTGCCGCCGTCGAATGCCACCGGTAACTTCACCAAGATCGTGCAACGGGTACCGGTGCGCATTGCCCTGGACATACCGGATGACCTGCGTGCCGCATTGATGCCAGGCCTGTCGGCCACCGTGGAAGTCGACACCCGCACCCACGCCGCAGACGCCAACCATGGCTGAGGCGAGCATGGCCGGGGTGGCTGCCGAGAAACCGCGCAACGCCTCGCTGACCGACTGGATCGCCGTCGCCGCCGGTGCACTGGGCGCCTTGCTGGCGACCCTGGATGTGTCGATCACCAACTCGGCGCTGCCGCAGATCCAGGGCCAGATCGGCGCCACCGGCACCGAAGGCACCTGGATCGCCACCGGCTACCTGATGTCGGAAATCGTGATGATCCCGCTCGCGGCCTGGCTGACCCGAGTCTTCGGCCTGCGCCGGTTTCTGATCGGCACCGCACTCACCTTCACCCTGTTCTCGATGTTCTGCGGCTTGTCCACCAGCCTTGGCGCGATGATCGCCGGGCGCATCGGCCAGGGCTTCGCCGGCGGCGCGATGATCCCGACCGCGCAGACCATCGTGCGTACGCGCCTGCCACCCCACCAACTGGCCATCGGCACCACGATGTTCGGCATGACCGTGATCCTCGGCCCCTTGCTCGGCCCGGTGATCGGCGGCTGGCTGACGGAGAACATCAACTGGCGCTGGTGCTTCTTTCTCAACCTGCCCATCAGCATCGCGCTGATCACCCTGCTGATCACCGGCCTGCCCAGCGAGCGCATGAACCTGCAGCGCTTTATCAGCGCCGATTGGCTGGGCATTCTGGGGCTGGCCATGGGCTTGAGTTCGCTGACCGTGGTGCTGGAAGAAGGCCAGCGCGAGCACTGGTTTGACTCGCTGCTGATCGTGTGGCTGAGCATTGCCACGGTCACCGGTTTTTTCCTGATTGCCGTGGGGCAATTGCGCTCCAGTACGCCGATCCTGTGCCTGCCACTGGTGCTCAACAAAAGCTTTGGCAGCGTGTTGCTGATCGGTACGGCGGTGGGTGCGGGGCTGTATGGCACGGCGTATCTGGTGCCGCAATTTCTCGGGATTCTGTCCGGCTACAACGCGCAGCAGTCCGGCGCGATCATGCTGTTGTCGGGGATTCCGGCGTTTTTGCTGATGCCGATCCTGCCGCGAATGCTCGGCCGCTACGACCTGCGCTGGATGGTCGGCGCCGGCCTGCTGCTGTACTGGGCCAGTTGCTTTGTAGACACGCTGTTGACCGCCGACAGCGTCGGCCATGATTTTGTGTGGTCGCAGTTGCTGCGCGGCTTCGGGCAGATCCTGGTGATGATGCCCCTCAGCCAACTGTCCATGCGTTCGGTCGAGACCAAGGACGCCGGCGACGCGGCCGGGCTCTACAACATGTCGCGCAACCTCGGCGGCACCATTGGCCTGGCGTTGCTCGGCGTGTTGATGGACCGGCGCAGCCACTTCCATGACGACCGGCTGCGCGAAGGCATCCTGGCCAACAGCCAGTTGACCCAGGACCACATGGCCAGCAACACCGCCAGCTACCTGGCACAAACCGGCGACGCCTCCACCGCCTCGTTGCAAGCCATGGCCCAACTGGCCAACGACATCGCCCGCCAAGCCTCGGTGATGGCCTATAACGATTCGTTCTACGTATTGGGACTCGCAATGCTGGCGTGCCTGCCCCTGATCTTCATCCTGAAAAAGCGCACGGTACAGCCATGATTGCTCGCTCGTTTCCTCTGCTCCTGACCGTTGGCCTGCTGTCGGCCTGCACCGTAGGCCCGGACTACTCAGGCGCACCCGACGCCGCGCCGAAAACCCTGGCCGCCGGGCATTTGCCCCATGCCGACCGCCAAGCGCCAAGCGCCCCGGCTGTGGCGCAGTGGTGGCGAACGTTGAATGACCCGCAGCTCAATGAGCTGGTCGAGATGGCGCTGAACAACAGCCCCGACATCGCCACCGCCCAGGCCCGCTTGAAACACTCCCGCGCCAGCCTCAGCGGTGCGCGGGCCGACGCCCTGCCCAAGGTCACCGGTGACGCCGCGATGCTCAAACTGCGCTCGCCCGACACCTCCGCACTGGGTGGCGGCGGTGCCGGTCGCGGGCCGTTGACGCTCTACCTGGCCGGCTTCGATGCCAGTTGGGAGGCCGACCTGTTCGGCGGCACACGTCGCGCCGTCGAAGCCGCGCAAGCCGAAGCCGACGCTGCCCAGGCGCAACTGGCCGACGCCCAGGTGCAACTGGCCGCCGAAGTGGTGCAGGCCTACACCGACCTGCGCGACCAACAGGCACGCCTGGCGTTGGTAGACGCGAGTGTCGACATCGAAAACCAGGCTCTCGACCTGACCCAGCAACGTCGCAGCCGTGGCGTGGCCTCACAGCTGCAACTGGAACAAGTCCTCACCCAGGCAGAAAACACCCAGGCCCAGCGCCTGCCGTTGCAAGCCGCCATCGTTGAATCCCTGGATCAACTCGGCCTGCTCTGCGGCCGAGAGCCCGGCGAACTGGATGGCCGCCTCGCCACCGCCAAAGCCCTGCCCGCCATCCCCGGTGTGGTACCCGTGGCAGACCCCGCCGCCCTGCTCAAGGCCCGCCCAGACATCCGCGTCGCCGAACGCAAACTGGCCTCCAGCAACGCGCAGATCGGCGAGAAAACTGCCGACTGGTTTCCCAAGCTCAGCCTGATGGGCGACCTGTCATTCTCCGCCGGCGACCCCGGTCACCTCGCCCGCAAGGACAACGGTACCTGGCTGATCCTGCCGCGCCTGACCTGGAACGCGCTGGACTTCGGCCGCGTGGCCGCCAGCGTCAAAGGCGCCGAAGCCGGTCGCGACGAAGCGCTCGCGCAGTACAAAAGTGTGGTACTGAGTGCGCTGCGCGACGCCGATGTGGCCCTGGCGCGGTACGGCCATCAACGCCAGAACGTAGTGCTGTTGCGCAGTGTGGAGTCCTCGGCGGTACGCGCGGCGGACCTGACTCGCCAGCGCTACCGTGCGGGCACCGCCAGCACCCTGGATTGGCTGGATGCGGAGCGTACCCGCTACCAGGCCCAGGAGAACCGGATTTCCGGGGACGCGGAACTGCTCAAGGATTTTGCTTCACTGCACAAGGCATTGGGGCTGGGCTGGACGTTGTGACACATCAGGCGTTTGATGGGAGAAATTCCATTCAAGACCGATCTGGCGGAGATCGGGATGGATATCATGGGGTTTGACCTGAAGCGGGAGGGGCAATAAATGAAAGAATTGATCCAGGGGCTCGACGGCCCCAGAACGGCACAGCAGGAATTGTTCTACGACCTGGAGGACGCGGCTGCTGTGATCGGGTGGTCGGTGGTTGAGTTGACCGCTTTGGCCGCCAGCGGTCGCACGCCGGATGAGGCGCTGGCGCTGATGAAAATCTGCGCGTTGCTGGCAGCGCAACAGGAAAGGCTTCACGCGTATGCAGGTGAGGTGAAAGACCAGCGCATCGCCAGGTCTGAAATCCTGTAATCACAGGAGGCATACCCCAATGGCGCTCAGCCGACGAACAACGTGAAAGAATTCACATTTATTGACACTGGATATTGAAGCTCAAAATTTGACCAAATAATATTTTGCCGCAACCGAGCACACACCTTATACGGATATTGCTCTGCACCAGCTCGGGAGCCACGCGCGTGCAGACAATAAAACATTGAGGTTTGCCATGCGTCTTTCCAAGCTCGCTCCATCCGCCGCCCTGTTCAGTCTGATCGCCCTATCGGCACAAGCCGCTGACTTGAGTGCCCTGACAGGGGCTCTGTCCTCTGCTCTGGGTGGTGCAAACAACACCACCAATAACACCAATTACTCCAATAACGCTTCCTCCTGCCAGCAACAGGTCCGCGACCTGCAGGCGAACATCAATGCAGCCAATGCCAAGGGCGATACCTTGCGCGCAACCGCCTATCAAGCTGCGCTGACCCAGACAAACAAAAGCTGCAGTAACGCCAGTTACAACACCCAGGCCCAAGTGAATACCAACCCGCAGCACCAACAAAACGTGAACAAGGCAGCGGATGCGATCAATGCAATCGGTGGGCTGTTTAAATAAGCCGGAAAGTCGTGTGCGAGAGGCCCGCAATTGCGGGCTTTTCCATGCCTGCGGGACGTGCCCTGCAAAAACCTTGATCGGCACGCCCGTACTTTCGTCCAGGCAATAAAAAACCCCGCAGACGCTAATCTGCGGGGTTTTCAAGAGTGGAGGCCGAGGTCGGAATCGAACCGGCGTAGGCGGATTTGCAATCCGCTGCATAACCATTTTGCTACTCGGCCTCAAACGATCAATGTCCCGACTGCTGACACTCACCGCATAAAAACTTGAGTGGGCTGTACAACCCTGCCCCTACTCTAACTCATTGAATACATTGAAGTTTTTAATGCTTCATTGCGTTCGATGGGCGCCATTATGTACGTATTTGCCTAGGCGTGCAACCCCTTGATTTCAAAAATATTTCGTATTGGCATCAAGGGGTTGCGGGCCTGCCCTACTCCTTGATGCGCAGTTGTTGGTACTGCGGGTCGGCCTTGATTTGGGCTTCGGTGAAGGGCAGCGGGCGCAGTTGTTTTTGGGAGAAGGCTCGGGTCTGGTCCTTGGCGTGTGGGGAAGCCGGGTTGCTGGACTCGGAGAACGCGAGCACGCCTTGGGCATGGGGCCCCTGGTCGTCGAAGGTGACGATTTGCAGGTAGCTGGTGCCGCTGACCACTTCGCGCTTGCCGTCGGCGCGGGGCACGGTTTGCATGGCGTTGTAGATGCCGAGTTCCTGCGGGCCGCCGTGGATCGGGGTTTGCCCGGCGACTTGGACCTCACCCCAAGTGCTGCTGGCGGTCAAGCCGCGTTTGGCGACGTCGGCGGTGGAGGCCAGCATGGCTTCGCGCAGGGCTTTGGCGACATCGGCGCGGTCGATGGCCAGGCCGCGTGGGGTGGTGAGGGGTTGGGCCGGGTCGAAGGCCACGCGCCAGGCGTCGGGGATTTGCTGCAGGTGCTGCACCAGGTTGATGAAGTGCACCAGGCCGAGGCCGCTGTCGAGGTTGGCACGCTGGTCCCAGGTTTTCAGGCTGGAGCACAGGGGGTGCAAGGCAGTGGCGTCGCTGCCGAGGTGTTTGGCGCAGAACGCGAGCAGATCGGGCATGACTTGGCCGGCCAGGTACACCTCGTTGTCCATCACCATGTTGTGCAGGTCGCTGACGCTGATCGGTTTAGCCAGGGATTGCAGGCGTTGCAGGGCAAAGCGCGCGCGTGGGCCGAGGCCGATATGGTCCTGGCTGATCAGCGGGGAGAAACCGGTCAACGGCGCCTTGGGGTTGGCCAGCCACGCCGAGTCATTGGAGTGCTGCACGTAATCGGTGCGTTGCAATTGCGGCAACTGCTCGGCCGGGAAGATGCCGGCCTGGGCGGCGCGCGGATCAACGTCCCAGGCACAGGCGCTATGGGCGCCGTCGAGCATGATCATCTGCAGGCCGGCGCGTGGGTCGCTGCATTGCGCCAGTTTGGCCGCGCTGACGTTGGGCACCACCGACAGGTTCATGTACAGGCTCTGGCCCTGGTCATCGGCGGCCAGGGTGTTGACCCACGGGATGCCTTGCAGGGTGTGTACCGAGGTTTTCAACTCATTGAGGCTGGCGGCGCGGTTCATGGCGTACCACTGTTGCAATACACGGTCGTTGCCCAGGTTGGCATCGCGCAGGCTGAAGGCGTAGTGGCTGTCCCAATCGAGCTTGCCCGGCCACTGCACCACCGGGCCGAACTGTGAGCTATAGACGGTGTGCGATTGGTCCTTGAGGCTGCCATCGGCCTGTTTGACCTGCACGGTTACCGTGGTTTTATCCAGGGCGACCGATTTGCCATCGAGCATGTAGCGCGTGGAGTCCTTGGGGTCCAGGGTCAGGCGGTACAGGGTGAAGTGCTTGGACGTGTCCACGGTGTGGGTCCACGCCACATGCTGGTTGAAGCCGATATTGATCACCGGCAGGCCCGGCAGCGCAGCGCCCATCACATCCAACTGGTCGGGGATGGTCAGGTGCATCTCGTAAAACCGCATGCCGCCCACCCATGGGAAGTGCGGGTTGGCCAGCAACATGCCGCGCCCGTTGAACGAGCGGTCACGCCCCACTGCCACGGCGTTACTGCCACGATCGAAGGCGAAACGCTGTTGATTGGCCACGACCTGATCAAAGGCCTTGGCACTGCTCGACACACCGGCGGTTGCTTGAGGCGGCGCCGCACCCACCAGGGCTTCGGCGAATTGGCCGACACCGCCTTCGACCAACAGCCTGCGGGTCAGCTTGACCAGATCTTCAGCCACCAGTGGCCGCACCCACGCCGCCTGGCACTGCGCAGGCGCGCCCTGCTCTTTCAGATAACGGTTGTAGCCGGCCACATAACCTTCAATACGCTGCTGGATCTGCGGGCTCTGCGCCTTCCAGAATGCCGCCACCGCATCCGGCGTATTGAGCCAGCCAAAGAACAGGTCGCTGGCCAGGTTGTTGCGCTCTTCCAGGGTCGCCTGCTCGGGGCCGAAGAAGCGGGCGCGCTGGCCATTTACGGTGACCACTTCATTGGCCAGCAGGCACAGGTTGTCCTGGGCGTAGGCGTAGCCAATGCCGAAGCCCAGGCCACGTTCATCGTTGGCGCGGATATGCGGTACGCCGTAACTGGTGCGGCGGATGTCCGCCGCCGCTGGCGTCACCTGCTCCCGCGCAGAGGCGGCCAGGCCCAACCCCAGCAACACTCCGGCCATGCAGACCCTGGACAACCCATTGGAAATAATCACGCAGACTCCACCGTCAGATTTAACCGTCTCACAAGGGGCAATAACCCCACCGTAAGAACGCAAATCACCGGGAATAATTTAATGCACGGGGTCGTTTATTTAAGGCGATGGGGATGTGACAAAACCGATACCGACGAAATTTCTACATCCGACACTTCATGATTTCGCTCGCTCGTTCGTCTTATTAACCAAGAGCGCTCATTTTTTCCTGATCAGGCTCTGATAAGGAGTTTTTGCATGTACAACCCGCAAGTGCCCACGGATGGACATTCACACGCGGCCGACGCCAGTTTCGGCAGCGGCCCGCAAGCGTTCGGCAAAACGCCCGAACAGCAAGGCAACCAGCGTATCCGCCATCTGCTCAAGTGTTTTGGCCTGCGTACCAGCCTGATCCGGCTGAAGGTCATCGACGCCCTGCTCACCGCCGCCGACAACCAGCGCACCCTTGGCGTACGCGGCGTGCACAGCCACTTGCTGGAGCTGGGCATTCCGTTGTCGTTTCTCAGCGTGCGCGAGGTACTCAAGCGCCTGTGCAGCGAAGGTGTGATCACCCTCAATGCGGACAAAAGCTACAGCCTCCATGAAGAGGCTGCCAAGGTACTCGAAGGCCGCGCCTGATCGCCGTTAAAGCTTGACCTTGCGGCGCATGATGCCGTTGATCACCACCACGACCACTGCGACGGCAATGGCGATGGTCTGGAATGTCTTCTCGCTGATGACCCCGGTGTTCTGCAAATAGGACAGGCCAAACATCGTCGCCAGTACGGCCAGGGCAATCAGAATCGAATATTTCAAACGCTGTTTTTGGGTCATCAGGGGGGTCCTGTATCTGGGAGTGGAACGGGATCAATAGGCGCTCATGTTACAGGTGATGAAACGCTTTGGCTCGTCTGGCGCACGCTGCGATAAACCCAGCCCGAGTAAGCAGAAAATATTCCCTGACAGTGCAATGCTGACGCTGTCGTCGGTACGGAACTGACTGCACTTGACCAGCCCGCCTACTCCCCGCCTACATCCGATCTTACAAAACCTGTACCCGCAGCCGGAACGCGAACGGACGTTTTCAGCACACAGCGGTGCGCCATGGGAAAAGGGAACCTCCCGTTGACAGGCGCTTGTTCTCAGTACGTCTGAATAGGTACCCAACAATGACCCAACTACATACTCGCTCGCCTCAGCAGTCATACACGTATCAACCGCCCCACCCTAACGGTCCATCTCTATCCGCCCTCCGAGACACCGCCAGCGCACACCTCGATTCGGCAGCAGGCCCCACTCCCCAGCCACAAACAGACAATTGCCCAGACAGCGGTGACTTCAAGCAACAGCTCGCAGATCAGAAGAACTTCAGGACCCTGGCACGCAAACTCAATGAGCTGGCGGCGCAACTGGGTGAAGCGGCCACCCCGCTGGCTGTCCTCACGGCACTCAAGTCCACGTCGATGGAAGTCGCGCCGGGCTCATCTTCCTCTGAGGAAGCCGGCAGAACCACCACACTGGAGAACTACATCACCTCCAACGGCCTCCCCGTACCGGACAGCCACTATTCCTTGATCGCCCTGGCCAGAGCCCTGATCGACAGAGCTCTGGAACACCCCCTTGGCAATTTTGGTGGTGCGTTGAGCTGGCCTATTCCCTTGAGCACAGCTGATCAAGGGCGCCTGCGTAAGTTCGCCATGAACTACGAACATCATCTCGGTGACAAGCCCTTGGTCATGGGAGTGAAGGGGGGGTTGCTGGAGTTTTTGCGTTACAAGGCCCCCCTTCCCGAGGGAGTCCTGAGTGATCCCATCCAAGTGAGGGAAATGCTGATGGGTACTGCCGAGGGGTTATTGATGGCTGAAACCCTGTGCAAGCAAATGAATTGGGTTGCCACCCGCGAAAGCGCGTACGAATGCCTCAAGACAGCAATAATTCTGCAAATGGACCCGGAGTGCTTGACCGAGCCTAACCCTAATAAAGTGGCCGGTTTTGATTTGTCCAACAAAACCCATTGGGGCAAGCCTTTATCGATGATTGTAGACGGCTTGAGTACGCACCTGAGCAAATCAGGTAGAACCTCCGCCGAGATGTCCAAAACAGGTGCACACCTGTTGCTTTTAATGAAGCACCCCGAACTCTTGATCAAAGACGTTCCCGACGCTGTGGTGTACGCCAGCGCCGCCTGGGTCAGGCTGCGGACCGCGGCAGCATCGATAGAGGCCAAGACGCCAGGAAAAGTGCAAAACATGACCTTTAACCAAGTCATGGCTGAAGCTGAAACTGCCGCCCTTTACAATCCGCAGGCCACTCAACGTGCGCAGATCGCTGCCCTGCGAGTATGGGGGCTGGTCAATGGCGTGCTTTCTCCGGAGCAGGCCGGACGTTACAACGCAGCCGACATCGAGGTGGTCAGAAACGCGTTCAACCAACAGGCCATTGAGCAGATTGACGCCTCCAGCCTGATCCAATCCGAAATGCCCAGCCGCAGGGATATCGCCCTCGCTCGCCTCAAGGAGCGGTTTGGCGAAAGCGTTCCGTTTGAAGAAAAGTTGCTGAAGGTCCATGACACCAAGCAACCTTCAATTCAACCGGTCTACGACCCGAATCGCGCGCCTGCGGGCATGATGTCGCTCCTGGACATTGCAATGAGTGGATTGGACAACTACGAATGGGTGAGCCAAGACCCGCGCATCAATGCCGCACTGGAAGGCAAGTCGCTCAATTTGGGAGTCAATGCCGAATTCAACAGCCAACTTGCACAGGCCATCAGCGACAAGAAAAAAGGCATCGGCGTAGCGATCAAACATATGATCGCCCAGCTTCCACTGGCTGACAGGCAGAACCTCGAGTACGGGCAGCTTGAGTTTTATCAGCTCAATACCTATCGCCTGGGCCTCGGTTTCACCGACAGAACCCTCCACCATAAAAATGAAAAGCTCTACGTCAAGGCCACTGGCGCGAATGGCACCACCACGTATGAGGTGGACCTGAGCAAGCATTCCATCACGCAGGTCAGTAACAGTGTCCTGACCTGCGAGCGTGAGCGCGATGCCAATCGGGTCTATCCGATCGAGAAATTCACACCCGTTGCCAATGCCGACTTCAGCCAGAACACACAAGCCGGATCAGCGCAGCCTACCCCCTCCACCTTCACAAGCGCTCGAACCCAGGCCATTGCAGATACCTTTGTGAAACACCTTCACATTGATAATCGGGACGTCATCAAGCAAGCCAAGGGCGTCACCAGCTTCGATAAGCAGATGGATGCCGAATGGGCCTTGACCAACTTTTTCCTGGATTTGATCCCTCTCAGATCGGCGATTTGCAATTTCAAGGAGGGTCAATACATCGACGGCGCCACAGACCTGTTCCTGGACGTCTTCAGTTTTGTCACTGCCGGTGCAGCGGCCGCAGCGAAAGTCGCCAAGGTTGGTACCAAAGCCATCACCATGACGAAGAAGGCGCTGCAATGCTCGAGAATCGTCGGAACCACCGTTATCAGTGAGTTCAACCCGTTGAATGGTGTAGGTGATTTGTTGCTCGGGGGCACCCGCCTCGCAAGCAAAGGCATTACTAAAGCCAAGATTGCGGCAGGCTTGACTCCGCCGCCTTACGGTGATGTCACATGGGGGACCTTAAAGGTCGGGGAGCAAACCCTGGAGACCAGCAGCATTATTCATAATGGGCAACGGTACGCCTATGACCCGGTCACGATGAAGCCTTACGGCCCGCCACTGAAGGATTTCAGCGTGCAGGACACCTTGAATCCTAACTCTCCCACAACACACAGAAAACCCAACAAAAGTCATCGATTCAACCCCTTGAATACCGACGCTCGTCCGTTACACATCAAAAAGCCATTACCCGAGGGCGACTACGTAGAAAGCTTGCAAGGCAAGTTGGAGCTTGACCATTTCGAACCGGATACCATAGAAGCAACCATGAACAAGTTCAAACAAGAAATGAACGCATTTTATGACGCCCTGCCCCCTATAAAAAAGCTGGAGCGTCCTCTTATCCCATCGGTGCCCAAATCCGTCAGCGTGCCAACACTGTTTGAAGAGGCGTTCAAAACCTCTAACGGCATAGTGTTGGGGGAAAAGCACTCACAGATGGCGAGTTTCAAGGTGCTTTTCGCTAACGTGGAAACGTTAAAGAACCAAGGCGTCAAGAAAGTGTATTTCGAAGGGCTTATCGATACGCCGACAGGCCTGCGGGATGACGGTATAGGTGTACTGGGTGAACAAGGGCGTCGAACTAATCCGACGCTCGAGGAACTACTCGGAAAGCTTGAGGCCAATGGCATAGAAGTCATGCCCATTGATCACTGCTTCCTCACGCGACACAAAGACCAGCCCCATAAAAAGCGTACAACAACGGGCGAAAGCTCGCAACGCCGCCTCAGGGAGTGCAACTACTACGCCTCGGAAACCATCCAGGCGACTTCAGGAACTGAAAAATGGGTCGCACTGGTTGGGTGCGCCCATATGAACACTTGCGAAAATGTACCAGGCCTGGCTGAGTTGACACACAGCATCGGCATCTACGTGGCTAACGCAGATAACGTCAAAGGGCAGGTCGGCAAGCAGTTAATTGGCCGGCCTCAAGACCCTACAAAACCGGTAGGCTGGGGAGGCGGCATTCCGGGTGATCTGCATATTTTTGTAGAACGCTGACCTTACTTGCTGCTCTCCCGCAAACAACGGCCCGGGGATGTATCCGGGCCGTTGTTTGCCCTATCAGCCAGCACGCACCCACCGCTGGTGCAGCCACCGCGCCAAGGCATCCAGCGCAAAGCCCAACAAGCCGATCAACACCACCATCGCCATCAGCTCCGAATAAGCCAGCCTATCACGGGTATCGAGGATGTAATACCCAAGCCCCGCACTGACTCCCAACATCTCGCACGGCACCAGCACGATCCACAGAATGCCGATGGCCAGGCGCACGCCCGTCAGCACATGCCCCACCACGCCGGGAATGATCACCCGGCGCAAGGTCTCCCAGCGGGTCGCGCTCAAACTGGCGCTCAACTGCAACCAGCGTGGGTCGAGCTGACGCACCCCGGCGGCGGTGTTGAGCATGATCGGCCATACGGCAGCAAAGGCCAGCAGGAAATAGATCGGCAGGTCGCCTACCCCCATCAGCATCACCACGATGGGCATCCACGACAGCGGCGAGATCATGCGCAGGAACTGGAACGCCGGCGTGGTCGCCGCCTCCAGGTTGCGCGAACTGCCCACCAGCAATCCCAGCGGCACGCCGACCAGCAAGGCCAGGAGCAACCCAACGAAAATACGCTTGAGGCTCACGGCGATGTGCAGGTACAACTCCCCGCGCCCGAGCAATTCCCACAGGCTGGCGGCCGTGGCGGCCAGGGAAAAGCGTGCCGACAAGCCGTCCGCCGCGCCAAACACTTTCACCCCCAGCCACCAGAGCAACAGCAACCCCGCCAAGCCACTCAACCCGAGCAACCAGCCCGGGATTTCCCGTTTGTTCAAACGCCAATCTCCTCATGCCGCTCAAACCCCTCAGGCAAACCAAAGGTCTTCATGCCGCCCACGGACTCAATGGCGTTGCGCACGAAACGGTCGTCTACCAGGTCCTTGGCGACAAACGCCGGGTCCAGGTCGGCGAGGAATTTCTTGTCGCCCTCGATCAGCGTGTCCTTCAGGCGGCGCACCAGTTCCTCGGTGTAGCTGGGGAATGGGTAGGGCTGGAAATCGATGCGGTGCTCATCCCAACTCCCATGCTGGATCGCGCCGTCGGCCAGGTAGGCCACACGGTCGGCCGCGGCGGGCGCCAGCACTTTGCTCAACACCGGCTCGGCATGCGGGGTATAGCGGTTAGGGCCGTCCTTGGACAGCAGCTTCACCGCCGCTTCGCGGTTGTCGCGGGTCCACACCTGCGCCTTGACGATGGCATTCACCACCTTCTGCGACCACTCCGGGCGGCTGGTCAGGTCGTGCTCGTGCATGAACACCACGCAGCATGCGTGGTTGCGCCACACGTCACCGGTGAAGCGCTGCACGCGACCGACCTTGAGGTTTTCCGCCAGGGCGTTGAACGGCTCGGCGACGATATAGCCATCGATACGCTGGCTGGCCAGCGCCGGTGGCATGTCCGACGGTGGCAGCACGATGAGGTTGACCTCATTGGCCGCAATCGCACTGCCCGCCGCCCGCGCCACCGGCGTGAGGCCGTTGTCGCGGAACAGTTGCTGCACTACTACGTTATGGATCGAATACCAGAACGGGATCGCCACCGACTTGCCGCCCAATTGCTTCACATCGGTGATGCCCGGCGCCACGGTCAGGCCCGAGCCACCCACATGGTTCCACGCCACCACTTTGGCTGGCACCTTGCTGCCATAGCGTGCCCACACGGTCATTGGCGACAGCAGGTGAATCACGTTGACCTGGCCCGAAATGAACGCCTCGATCACCTGCGCCCAACTGCGCAGCAGCACCGGGCGCTCGGCCTTGATGCCTTCGGCTTCGAACAGGCCATTGTTATGCGCCACCAGCAACGGCGTGGCGTCAGTGATCGGCAAGTAGCCAATGCGCACGGGTGCGTCCGGCTCGCTGGCAGCGCGGGCCTGCAGACTGCTCAGCAGCGGCAAGGCGCCGGCGGCACTGAGCACGGCGGAGAGTTTGAGAAAGTCGCGACGCGAGTGGGTCAGGTCATCCAGGCACATGGGCAGGCTCCAGCAGGTCAAGGGGGTTGGGTTGAGGGCGGCTCGCCTGCCGTAGGGTTTTGAGGATATCGATGCGCAGCGCGCCGATGGCTTCCACCTGTTCTTCGCGCGGTTGCGGCAGGTCGATCAGCCACTCGCCCAACGTCCGCGCCGGGCGGTTGCCCAGTAGCAGGATGCGGTCCGACAGCAGCAGCGCTTCATCAATGTCATGGGTGATCAACACGGCCGCCGAGCCCTGCTCGCGGTTGACCTTGAGCAGCAGGTGCTGCATGTCGGCGCGGGTCACCTCGTCGAGGGCACCGAACGGCTCATCCAGCAACAGCACCTGGGGCTGGCGCGCCAGGCAACGGGCCAGCGCCGTACGCTGGGCCATGCCGCCGGAAAGCTGCGCCGGGAAGTGCTGGCGCGCATGCTCCAGGCCAACGGCGGCGATGGCGTGGTCGACACGCTGGCGGCGTTCCTCAACGCTCAAGTGTGGCTGGCGGGCGAAGTCCAGGCCGAAGGCAACGTTCTTTTCCAGGCTCAGCCAGGGCAGCAGGCTGGGGTCCTGAAACGCCACCGCAACACGCGGGTGAGGGCCATCCACAGGTTCACCGAGCACCCGCACACTGCCGCCCTGCGGCGCCTGCAAACCGGCAAGCACCCGCAGCAGGCTGGACTTGCCTACCCCGCTGGGACCGAGGATCGACACCACTTCGCCGGGCTGCAGTTGCAGGTCAAAGCCCTGCAACACTGGACCGCCGGCGTACCCCAGGCAAATCCCCTGGGCGTTCAATACCGCGTTCGTCATAGATTGGCCTGGCGCTGTAACTCGGTGCGCAATTGCACCAGGCTCGGGGTCACGATCGGCACGAACGCCGACTCACGCCAGCGCCGCGCAAAGCCGCTGCCGTGGGCGGTGAGGTAGGCCTTGCCGCCGCTGGCCTGCAACTCCAGTTGCACAGCATGGGCGGCCGTTTCGGCCAGGGCGATGCGCAGCTTGAACAACGCTGCCGGCTCGGCCGCAAAGCGCCCGGCCAACAGGCCGTTCTTCAGGTCGCTGACCAGGTGATCCAAAGTCCCGCGCAGCGTCTCCAGCTCTTCGCGCAACACCGTACGGGTCGCGCCCAGGTGGTTGGCCACTTCCGCCAGGGAGCGCCGGGCCAGGCCGATGGACATGCCACACTGCAACCCAAGGAACGCCGGGCGCACCGCAGGTAAAAACTTGCGTGCATCCTCATGCAGCAACCAGTCGCGACTCAGCGCCACGCCTTCGAGCCCCAGGGCCGCCGTGTTGCTGGACTGCAACCCCAGCAGTTCCAGGTCGCGGGAGCGCTGCAAGCCGGCCACCGCATCCGGAATCGCCAGGATAAACGGCGCACCACCCCCGGCATGCTCGATAGCAGCCGCAGCGACAAAACCGCTTTTGCGCAGGTTGGTGACCCAATGCAGCCGGCCGTTGAGGGTCCAGCCGTCGTCGGTAGGCTCGGCGCTGATCTGCAGGGCTTCAATACCCGACAAGAACTTCATCGCATTGGACAGCCCCGTGGCCCCCGCCAACTTGCCGCTGAGCAGGTCCGGCAAGAGTCGCTCACGCAGTTGCGCATTCGGGCTTTGCAGCAAATATTCGATAAACGAACGCTGGCCCCAGCACACAAACGCCGCCGCCAGGGAATGGCTGGCAACATTGGCGATAGCCTCCACCGCACCGGCCACATCCCCACCCAGGCCACCAAGCTGAGCCGGCACGCCGATACGCAATACATTGGCCTCTGCCAGCCGTGGCAGCACTTCCTGTGGATCGCAACTGCCCACGTCCAGGGCCTGCGCTTGAACATCGAGCCAACGGCTCAAGATTGGGTCAAGCATTCATGTTTCTCCTTTTCACAGCGGGTGGGTCATCTTCAGCTTGCGGGTTTTTCCCAGCGGTATTGCGCCAGCTCCGGGTTCAACGGGGTGCGCGCAAACACGTTAGCGAAGTTGCACAGGGTTGCCAGGCTCACGCCCAAAATAACTTCCAGCGCCTGGCCCTGGGTATAACCGGCGGCCAGGAACGCATCAAAACCGGCATCGCTGACATCGCCACGGCTGGCGATCACTTCGCGGGTAAACGCAGCCAGGGTTTCATAGCGGGCATTGGGCAGCTCACCGCGTTGGCGCAGGGCGTCGATGACTTCTTCCGGCAATTTGGCTTTGTTGCGTGCCACGGCAGTATGCCCGGCCACACAGAAATCGCAGCCGTGGGTGGTGGCTGCAATCAACTGCACCACTTCGCGATCGGCCAGGCTGAGTTCGGCCTTGGCGTTCAGCCCGGACACGGTGATATAGGTCTCCAGCGCCGCCGGAGCGTTGGCCAGTACCGCCAACAGGTTGGGGATGAAACCCGAGCCTTTCAGCGCGTTTTCCAGGAAGGGCTTGGCCGCGTCCGGCGCGGTTTCAGGGGTAAGCAGGGGTACACGGGACATGGAGTGGTCTCCTGATGGGTTCGTGTATCCAGTCTGTTGGTTATAAGAAATCGTCTCAATAGGCTAAAGTAGCGATTACTTGCTCTTGAGTCTTTCCATTAGATGAATTCGTCCAGTGCACTTGTCGATTGGTTATTAGACAGCCTCGAACTCGACACCAGCCTGTTCCATGTGGGCCGCTACTGCGGCGACTGGCATGCGAGCACCCACGGCCTGGCGAGCGCCAGTTTCCACCTGATTGTGCAGGGTCAGTGCTGGCTGCATATCGAGGGCGACGCCACGCCGCATCGGCTGGATAACGGCGACGCGGTGTTCCTGTTGCGCGACCTGGAATATCGGCTGTCCGGTGAGCCCACCGCCGCCGGCGCCCAGGAATGCCCCCGTGTACCGATGGAGCCCCTGGACAGCGCCGCCAGCGATGGCGTCGGCCTGGTCTGCGGGTTCTTTCACTTCCAGTCCGGCCTGTCGGCGATGATCGTCGACACCCTGCCCGCCTGGATCATCCTGCGCGCAGGCGACCCTTCGTTGACCGCCGCGCGCAACCTGTTCGACCTGATCCTGCAAGAGTGCGAGCGCGTGCCTGCGCCCTCCTCTGCCTTGCTTGAGCGGCTGTGCCACCTGTTGTTCCTGTATGTCCTGCGCCAACAAGTGCTGGACAACCGTGAACTCGGCGGCCTGGCGGCGCTGGCCCGGCAACCGGCGTTCGCCAACTTGCTGGAGCAGTTGATCGCCCAGCCCGCCGAGGCCTGGACCCTGGAAAGCATGGCCGCGTGCACCGGGTTGTCGCGCTCGGCGTTTTTCAAGCGTTTCAATGAACTGTGCGGGCAGTCGCCAGGGCAAGTGCTGCTGATGATGCGCATGCGCCATGCCTGCCAACTGTTCAAGCAGGACCAGACGGTGGCAGACGTCTCGCTGGCCGTGGGGTATCAGTCGGTGGCAGCGTTCACCCGGGCGTTTCACAAGGTCACCGGGCAACAGCCTGGGGCGTATCGCAAGGCCCAGACCTAGCGCTGCAAACCGGTGTCGGGCCGGGCGCAGAGTTCGACCAGCCAGTCCACGAACACCCGCACACGCTGGGACAGTTGACGGTGCGGCGGATATAGCGCCGACAGGGCCATTTTCGGCACCGCCAGGCTGGGCAATACCTGCACCAGGGTGCCCTCGGCCAATTGGCGCATCGCATGGTAACCGGGTGCCTGGATCAAGCCGAACCCGGCTTCACAGGCCGCGAAGTAGCCATCGGAACTGTTCACCGCCAAGCCTTTTGACAGGTTGACCGTGCGCAATTGGCCGTCGACCTCAAACTCCAGGCCAAAGCGTTTGCCCGTGACGCTGGAGACATACTCGACCATCTGATGGTTGGCCAGGTCCTGAAACGATGCAGGCATCCCTCTGCGCGCCAGATACCCCGGGCTCGCCAACGTCAATTGATCCATCATCGCCAGAGGCCGTGCCACCAGCGACTCATCCAGGGCCAAACCACCACGCAGCACGCAATCCACGCCTTCACGGATCAAGTCCACCGGGCGGTCGTTCAGGCTGATCTCCAGTTCGATCTGGGGGTAGCGGGCGGTGAATGCCGGCAATGCAGGGATCACGATCAAGCGCCCTATTCCTGACGGCATGTCTACGCACAGGGTGCCGCGTGGATTCTGGCGCCGGGTGGAAAACACCGCCTCGGTTTCCTCAAGGTCCGACAGCAACTGCACACAGCGTTGGTAGTACGCCGCGCCATCCAGCGTCGGGCTGACTTGCCGCGTGGTGCGCTGCAACAGTTGCACGCCCAGGTGCGCCTCCAATTGCTTGATCAACACCGTCACCGAGGCGCGGGGCAATTGCAGGCTGTCGGCGGCCTTGGCAAAACCGCGCAATTCGACGATCCGGGTGAACACGCGCATCGCGTTGAAACGGTCCAAGGGGCGGTTCCTTGCGCTGATTATTCAGATATTACGAATAGTGTTAGTGCTTTTAGCCGGTTTATCCCGGTTTTGTCGAGCGTGACAATGCAGGCCTTCCCACCCAAGGAGCACAACCCATGCATACCCGCACACTCGGCACCCACGGCCCACTCGTCTCAGCCATCGGCCTCGGCTGCATGGGCATGAGCGATTTCTACACCCCCGGCAGCGACACCCGCGAAGCCACGGCAACCCTGCACCGCGCGTTGGAGTTGGGCATCAACCTCCTCGACACCGCCGATATCTATGGTCCGCACACCAACGAAGCACTGATCGGCAAGGCCATCGTCGGCAAGCGCGACCAGGTGTTCCTGGCCAGCAAGTTCGGCATCGTGCGTGACCCGGCCAACCCCGCCGTGCGGGGTGTGAACGGCCGCCCTGAATACATCCGCAAGGCCATCGACGGCACGCTGCAACGACTTGGCGTAGAAACCCTCGACCTGTATTACCAACACCGTATCGACCCGGAGGTCGCCATCGAAGAGACCGTCGGCGCCATGGCCGAGCTGGTGCAACAGGGCAAGGTGCGTTACCTGGGGCTGAGCGAAGCCTCCGCCGCCACCCTGGAGCGCGCCCACAAGGTGCACCCGATCAGCGCCCTGCAAAGCGAATACTCGCTGTGGAGCCGCGACCAGGAACACAACGGCTGCCTCGCTGCCTGCCAGCGCCTGGGCATCGCCTTTGTGCCCTACAGCCCGCTGGGCCGTGGCTTTCTGACCGGCGCGCTGCAAAGCCCGGACGACTTCGGCGCCGATGACTACCGCCGCTTCAGCCCACGCTTCCAGGGCGAGAACTTCGGCAAGAACCTAGAACTGGTGAAAAACGTGCAGGCACTGGCCGCCGACAAGGGTATCAGCGCCGGGCAACTGGCGTTGGCGTGGGTGCTGGCGCAGGGTGATTTCATCATCCCGATTCCCGGCACCAAGCAGCGCAAATACCTGGAGGAGAATGTCGCCGCGCTGTCGGTCAGCCTCAGCCCGGGCGAACTGGCGGCGCTGGAGGCCATCTTCCCTGCCGAGGCGCCCGCCGGCTTGCGCTACCCCGAGGCCGTCATGGCTATGCTGGATATCTGAATAAATACCGCGTCGGTCACCGGCGCGGTATTTTCTTGCACCATCGTACCTAAAGCTCTGTCCTGCCAAGCCGATAGCCCTACGAAGCTCTAACAAAGCCGCGTCGACAATAAACGCTTCGTAAGGACGACCCCATGCCCCCACTGCGCTCCATCCAAGCCCGCTATACCCTGTTCCTGGTGCTGTTCGTCCTGGTGTTATTTGTGTTGACCGTGGTGGGTATCGGCCAGTTGGTCGCACCCAAGCTACAGCACACCGAAGAGCAGGTGGTGCTCAACCGTGTCGCCGAGGTCGCCGAGCAGATCCAGGGCGAACTCAACAAGGTCCAGTCCCAGCAACGCAGCATCACCCAGACCATTCCATTGCTCGACAGCGATGCCATCGACAAAGTCCTGCCGGGCCTGGTCGACCAGTATGGCGAGTTGAAAGTCTTCGGCGGCGGCATCTGGCCGCTGCCCAACCAGCGCACCCCGGGGCGCAACAAGCACAGCACGTTCTGGCACCGCGATGCATCGGGCAAGCTGACCGTGAACACCTTCTGGAACAGCGACCCGGCGCCCAACTATTACGACCAGAGCTGGTACAAGGGCGGCCTCGCTTCGCCACGCGGTCAATGTGCCTGGGCCGCCGCCTACAAGGACGACGCCAGCCAGGAGCCGCGCACCAACTGCGCCATGGCAATCCAGCGCGACGGCGTGCCTTATGGCGTCGCCACCATCGACGTGACCCTGGGCTTCTTCAATGATCTGGTGGCCAGCAAAGAGAAAGACATCGGCGGGCAAATGCTGATCGTTGAAGGCGACGGCAAGATCATCAGCAACAGCTCGCGCATCAGCGGCCCGGTGGTGTTGAAAAACATCAGCGAACTCACCGGCACTTCCGCGTTTGCCGCCCAGGTCAGCAAAGCCCTGGCCCATCGCGACCAGGCCCTGCAACGCAATGAGTTCGACAACCAGGGCGTGGCCAGCACCTTCTACATGCGCCCTATCGAGGGCACCCCGTGGTTCCTAGCCACCGCCCTGCCCACCTCGCTGATCACCGCCCAGCGCAATGACGTGCTCGGCAGCCTGGCGCTGTTGCAGATCCCCATGGTGTTGTTGCTGGTGCTGCTCGCGGTATATGCGATCCGCCAACTGGTGCAGCGCATGAAGTCGCTGAAAACCAATATCGACGCACTCTCCGCCGGCGACGCCGACCTCACGCGACGCATCACCATCCGTGCCGAAGACGAACTGGGCGCCATCGGCCATTCGGTTAACCGCTTTATCGTCTACCTGCAAAACATGATCGGCGAAGTGACCCAGGCCACCGGCGCCATGTCGTCGAGCCTTGCGCAGTTGCAACAGACCTCGGCGCACACCAACCAGATCCTGGTGCGGCATGCGTCGGAGACCGACCAGACGGTGACCGCCATTACCGAAATGAGCTCCACCGCCGACACCGTGGCGCAAAACGCCGCCGAAACCGCCGCGTTCACCCAGCGCGCCAACGAGCATGCCGATCGTTCCCGCGTGGTGGTCGGTGAGGCGTCCAACAGCGTCAGCGCGTTGATCGGCGAAGTCTCCAGCGCTACCCACAGCGTAGAGAACATGCGCCAGGACGCTGCACGCATCACCGAAACCCTCGGCGTGATCGGCGCGATTGCCGGGCAGACCAACCTGCTTGCCCTCAACGCCGCCATCGAAGCGGCGCGGGCTGGCGAGCAAGGCCGTGGGTTTGCGGTGGTTGCCGATGAAGTGCGCGCGCTCGCCGCACGCACCCAGGCCAGTACCTCGCAGATCAACGACATGCTCACGCGCCTGACCGCGGGCGTGAGTTCCTCGGTGGCAGCGATGGAAAACACCCAGGCCAGTTGCCAGTCGGCGGCGGACGCCACGGCGCGGGTGAATACCGGGCTGGATGAAATGGCCGGCTCCGTCAGCCATATCAACAACCTCAGCACCCAGATCGCCACGGCCGCCGAACAGCAAAGCGCGGTGACCGAGGAGATCAACCGCAGCATGGTGCAGATCCGACAAATGGTCGAAGAGCTGGTACAGAGCGGCCACGCCACCGAAAACAATACCCAGAGCCTGCTCGAGGCGAATGGGCGGGTGATTACCCTGATGAGTCGTTTCAAGGTGTGCTGATAAACGGCTGAAACACTCCCGTGCAATGTACGGGAGTGGGACTATTCTGACAGTTCGAAGACGCACAGGAGGTGTGCCATGCGCGCAGCCGAGCAGTCGGTCCGCTTGGAACGGATCAGTCAGGAACGCTTTATCCAAGCTCCCATCGATGCCGTTTATGACTATGTGACCCAGCCGGATCGCTGGCACGAATGGCACCCCACGTCCCTCGGAGCCGACACCGGCACCACCGGCTCACTCCCCGCCGGCGCCCGCTTCACCGAAATGATCGACCTGCTGGGTGTACGCGTGCCCATGAGCTACCGCGTGCAGATCGCCCGGCGCCCCGGCGAGTTCAAGACCGTGTTTACGTCCCTGGCCGTGGATGGTTCGATTCACTACTTCCTCATGCCCCACCAGGGCGGCACGCTGTTCAAGCGGGTACTGACCTATGAAACCGAATTGCAACTTGCCACCTTGCATAAACGCATGATCGAACTGTCGACACTTGCCCTGGACCAGCTCAAGCACCGGCTGGAAAATCCACCGCTCGTATAATCTTGAAACATTCTCGCCCTGTGGACACTGGCTTGCCTGCGATGACGTCGTCATGATCGCCGCCATCCCACCTGCACGCGAGATCCTATGAAAATCCCATTGCGCCTGGCCCTGCTGTCGACCCTGTTCACCGCCACCCTGGCCCAGGCCGCCGACCTGATCCCCATCGACGTGCACCGCGACGCCAACTGCGGCTGCTGCAAAAAATGGATCAGCCACCTGGAAAGCAACGGCTTCAAGGTCAATGACCACGTCGAAGCCGACATGAGTGCCGTCAAGCAACGCCTGGGCGTAGCGCCGCGCCTGGGCTCGTGCCACACCGCCGTGATCGACGGCAAATTCGTCGAGGGCCACGTCCCCGCCGAACAGGTGCTGGCCCTGCGCAAGCGCGACGACCTGCTGGGAATCGCCGCGCCGGGCATGCCCATGGGCTCGCCCGGCATGGAAGTGGAAGGCCGCAGCGAGGCCTATCAGGTCATCGGCCTGACCCGTGAGGGTAAAGATGTCGTCGTGGCTGAATACCCGGCGCAATGATCGCGGGCTACCTGGGGTTATTCTTCGCGGCGTTTGGCGCCGCGACCTTGCTGCCCCTGCAATCGGAAGCCGTGCTGGTCGGCCTGCTGCTCAGCGGGCATTACAGCCTGTGGCTGTTGCTGGGTATCGCCACCCTGGGCAATGTGCTCGGTTCGGTGGTGAACTGGTGGCTGGGACGCTGGGTGGAGCACTTCAAGGGGCGGCGCTGGTTTCCGGTCAGCGACCAGCAACTGGACAAAGCCCGCCAGCATTACCAGCGCTGGGGCCATTGGACGCTGTTGCTCAGTTGGGTGCCGATCCTTGGCGACCCGCTGACGCTGGTAGCCGGAGTGCTGCGCGAGCCGTTGTGGCGATTTCTGTTGCTGGTGACCCTGGCCAAAGGCCTGCGTTATGGCGTGCTGGCCGCCGTGACTTTGCAATGGGTTTAATCGCTGCTTAATCCTTGGGCAACAGCATCCGAACCACCTTTCCAGGAGCCCTGCCCATGCCTCTGTTCCGCGCTTTTTGCATCGCCGGCCTGATCACGGCCACCGCCGCGCCGGTGTTTGCCGCCACCTACGGTCCTGAACTGCAAGGCTTCGACTACCCCTATCCGCTCAAGCATTTCGAGTTTCAATCCCAAGGCGAGTCCCTGCAAATGGGCTACATGGACGTGCCGGCCAATGGCAAGCCCAACGGTCGCAGCGTGGTGCTGATGCACGGCAAGAACTTCTGCGGCGCGACGTGGGAAAGTTCGATCAAGGCCCTGAGCGACGCCGGCTACCGCGTGATCGCGCCGGACCAGATAGGCTTCTGCAGCTCCAGCAAACCCGATCACTATCAATACAGCTTCCAGCAACTGGCCCTCAATACCCACCAACTGCTGGAAAAGCTCGGTATTCAGAAGGCTACCCTTGTCGGCCATTCCACCGGCGGCATGCTTGCCACGCGCTACGCGCTGATGTACCCCGGGCAAACCGAACAGTTGGCGCTGGTCAATCCGATCGGCCTGGAAGACTGGAAAGCGCTGGGGGTGCCCTCGCTCAGCGTCGACCAATGGTATGCCCGTGAGCTGAATGTCAGTGCCGAGGGCATCCGCAAGTACCAACTCAACACTTATTACGTCGGGCGCTGGAAGCCGGAGTACGAGCGCTGGGTAGACATGTACGCCGGCCTCAGCAACGGCCCCGGGCATACGCGGGTCGCATGGAACTCGGCGCTGATTTACGACATGATCTTCACCCAGCCGGTGTACTACGAGTTCAAGGACCTGAAGATGCCGACGCTGCTGCTGATTGGCACGTCCGACAACACCGCCATCGGCAAAGACGTCGCGCCGCCAGCCGTCAAAGCCAAGCTCGGCAACTACGCCGTGCTTGGCAAGCAGGCAGCCAAGCTGATCCCCCATGCCACCCTGGTGGAATTCCCAGGCCTGGGGCATGCGCCGCAAATGGAAGAGCCGGCCCGGTTTCACGCAGCACTGTTGCAGGGGCTGAACGCCCTTTAATCCAACCTTTTTCGAGGCACTCGTTGAATGTCGGTACAGATCGCAGTCATTGATGATTGGCAGGACGTGGCCAGAGGCGTGGTGGATTGGTCAGTCCTTGAGGCAGTAGGCCAGGTGCACTTCCTGCACGATTACCCGGCGGATACCGCCACGATGATCGAGCGTTTGCAGGGGTTCGAGGTGATTTGCGTGATGCGCGAACGCTCCACCTTCGACAAGGCGCTGCTGCAAGGCCTGCCCCGGCTCAAATTGCTGGTGACCGGCGGCATGCGCAACGCCGCCATCGACATTCCCGCCGCCAAGGCCCTGGGCATTCAGGTCTGCGGCACCGACAGCTATAAACACGCCGCGCCGGAACTGACCTGGGCATTGATCATGGCTTCCACCCGCAACCTGGTGGCCGAAGCCAATTCGCTGCGTGCCGGCCATTGGCAGGTGGGCCTCGGCGGCGACCTGCACGGCAAGACCCTGGGGATTCTCGGCCTGGGCAGCATTGGCCAGAAGGTCGCGCAGTTCGCCCAGGTGTTCGGCATGCGCGTGATTGCCTGGAGTGAAAACCTCACGCCGGAACGTGCCGCCGAGTCCGGCGTGACCTGGGTCAGCAAGCAAGCGCTGTTTGAACAGTCGGACATCCTTACCGTTCATCTGGTACTCAGCGACCGTAGCCGTGGGCTGGTGGATGCCCAGGCGCTGGGCTGGATGAAACCCGGCGCGCGCCTGGTCAACACTGCACGCGGGCCGATTGTGGATGAGCAGGCACTGGTGCAGGCCCTGGAAAGCGGTCGCCTGGCCGGGGCGGCGCTGGATGTGTATGCCGAGGAACCGTTGCCGGCGGATCACCCGTTGCGCAGGTTGCCGAATGTGCTGGCCACCCCGCACGTGGGCTACGTGAGCGAGCAGAATTACCGGCAGTTCTATTCACAGATGATCGAAGACATTCAAGCCTGGACGAACGGCACGCCCATTCGCGTGCTGGGCTGACGCACCGTTTCTGTGCGTTCGCACTCTTATAGCGAACCGCCTTGCTGTGGCGAGCGGGTTGTTGTGGCGAGCGGGCTTGTTGTGGCGAGCGGGCTTGCCCCGCGTTGGAGCGCGAAGCGCTCCCCAATGCTCCATAGCCCAACGCAGGGCAAGCCTGCTCGCCACAGAGCACCTGGCATATGGTTACAATTTTTTTGTCCTACAAAATATTCCCAGAAAGCCTACAGGCTCTGGGATCTGTCCTAGACTCATGACCGATGGGTCCGTTCCAAAACAAAAACCCCGCAAAAAATCTAAACTTTTCAACTCGGCCATTGGTCAAGTTTTAAGGTACGACGAGCACACACGGTTCCAGCCCGATGCCCGTCCATCCAATCTATATCTGCCAACCGTGCAACTGGCATAAGCCTTGCCAGATCTGTACAGCGCTTGTGCGCGTGGCCGCAGGATGCGGTCGACGGAGTTAATGGCAGCCGGCCATTAGCCGACCAACACGTGGAGAGAATTATGATCAGTGCCGCTGCAAGTATTCAGGGAGAGCGTGTTAGTCAGAGCGTTGGCGGGGTCGCCGCGTTGGCTGACCTCACCACAGTGCGGCCGGTTCCGAGCCACAACCCCAACCGTAAGAAAGTCCTGTTTGTGACCTCCGAGTTCGCCGACCTGGTGAAAACCGGTGGCCTGGGCGACGTCTCCGCCGCCCTGCCCCGCGCCATGGCCCACCTGCACGATGTGCGGGTGCTGATCCCCGGTTATCCGCAGGTGATGGAAAGCGACAACCCGATCCATATCATCGGTGAGCTGGGCGGCCACGCGGCGCTGCCGCCGTGCAAGATCGGGCGCATGGACCTCAAGGATGGCCTGGTCATCTATGTACTGATCTGCCCCGAGCTCTACGAGCGCGAAGGCACGCCCTACGGCGCCAACAACGGCCGCGACTGGCCGGACAACCATATTCGTTTCGCCCGCCTGGGCCTGGCCGCCGCCGACATGGCCGCCAACCTGGCACAGATCCACTGGTGCCCGGACCTGGTGCACGCCCACGACTGGCCCGCCGGCCTGGCCCCGGCGTACATGCACTGGCGTGGGTCACGCACGCCGACATTGTTCACCATCCATAATCTGGCCTATCAAGGCGTGATCAGCCTGGCGTCGACGCCAGAGCTGGGCATTCCACCCCACGCCCTGCAGCAGGAAGGCATGGAGTTCTACGGCAAGATGTCGTTCCTCAAGGCCGGCATGGCGTATTCCAGTCATATCACCACGGTGAGCGCCACCTATGCCCGGGAAATCACGACGCCCGAGTTCGGCTGCGGCCTCGATGGCTTTTTGGCCAGCAAGACCCAGCAAGGTTTGCTCAGCGGTATTCCCAACGGCATTGAAGACAGCTGGGAAACCTCCACCGACCCGCACTTGACGCACAACTTCAACATCGGCGACTGGGAAGGCAAAGCCGTGAATGCCGCACAGGTGCGCAACCTGTTCGGCCTGCATGACTCGACCGGCCCGCTGTTCGCCGTGGTCTCGCGTCTGGTGTTCCAGAAAGGCCTGGACCTCACCGAAGCGGTGGCCAGTTTCATCGTCGAGCAAGGTGGGCAAATTGCGATCATCGGTCGCGGCGAACCGGAAGAAGAAAACGCCATGCGCGAACTGGCGCTGCGCTTTCCCGGCCAGATCGGTGTGCGCATCGGCTTCAACGAGACCGATGCCCGCCGCATGTTCGCCGGCAGCGATTTCCTGCTGATGCCTTCGCGCTACGAGCCCTGCGGCCTGAGCCAGATGTACGCCCAGCGCTTCGGCTCGCTGCCCGTCGCCCGCAACACCGGCGGCCTGGCCGACACCATCGAAAACGGTGTGACCGGCTTTCTGTTCAATGAATCCACGGTCGACAGCTACAAAGAAGCCTTGAACCGCGCGTTCAAAGTGTTTGCCTTCCCTGGCCTGCTCAATGCCATGCGCAGCCGAGCGATGACCCAACCGTTCAACTGGAGCCAGGCGGTGGAACCCTACGCCGAGCTGTACGAGCGACTGGTGGCTAAAGCACTGGGGAAATCCGCTAAATAATCATCGGGAGGTCTCTATAGATGCCGTTACGGACTCTGGAAACCTGGCCCCACGGCGCAATCATGCTGGACGCGCAACACACGCGTTTTGCCTTGTGGGCGCCAGACGCGTTTTATGTCAGCGTTGAATTGGAACACGGCAAATCTGTTGCCATGCTGCCCCAGGCAGATGGCTGGTTTGAAACCGAAATAGCGTGCCCGGCGGGCACGCGCTACCGCTTCAATATCGATGGGCAAATGGATGTACCCGACCCGGCCTCCCGGGCCCAGGCCGCGGATGTGCACGGTTGGAGCGTGGTGGTCGATTCCCTTGCCTATCACTGGCGCCACAGCACTTGGCAAGGCCGCCCCTGGCACGAGGCCGTCATCTATGAACTGCATGTCGGCGCCATGGGGGGTTATGCCGGCATCGAACAACATCTGCCACGCCTGGCCGAGCTGGGTGTTACCGCGATTGAATTGATGCCGTTGGCGCAATTCCCCGGTGATCGCAATTGGGGCTATGACGGGGTCCTGCCCTACGCGCCCCAAGCCTCCTACGGCACGCCCGAACAGCTCAAGCACCTGATCGACAGCGCCCACGAGCACGGCCTGGCGGTGATCCTCGACGTGGTCTACAACCACTTCGGGCCGGACGGCAACTATCTGGGTCAGTATGCCAAGGGCTTCTTCCAGGAAGACGTGCACACGCCCTGGGGCGCCGGGATCGATTTCAACCGGCGCGAGGTGCGCGACTTTTTCCTGGATAACGCCTTGATGTGGTTGCTCGAATACCGCTTCGACGGCCTGCGCCTGGACGCCGTCCACGCCATCGACAACCCGGACTTCCTCAAGGAACTGGCGCACCGGGTGCGCGAGCAGGTGGATTCCGGCCGGCACGTCTGGCTGATGCTGGAAAACGAACTCAACCAGGCCAGTCTCCTGCAGCAGGATTTCGACGCGCAATGGAACGATGACTTCCATAACGTCCTGCATGTGCTGCTGACCGGCGAAACCGACGCGTATTACAGCGACTTCGCCGAAGAGCCCACGGCCAAACTGGCGCGCTGCCTGGGCGAAGGGTTTATCTACCAGGGCCACACCACCCGGCATGGCCATGAACGTGGCGAACCCAGCGGGCATCTGCCGCCGAGCGCGTTTGTGGCCTTCCTGCAGAACCACGATCAGATTGGCAACCGTGCCCTGGGCGAGCGCCTGCATCAACTCTGCTCGCCGCAGGCATTGAAGGCGGCGACCGCCCTGCTGTTGCTCTCCCCGATGATCCCGTTGATGTTCATGGGCGACGAATCGAACGCCCGCGAGCCGTTCCTGTTTTTCACCGATCACCATGGCGAACTGGCAGAAGCCGTGCGCGAAGGCCGTCGCAATGAGTTCAAGGATTTCGCCGCGTTCCAGGACCCGGAGCGACGCGAACGCATCCCCGACCCGAATGCCCTGACGACCTTTTTGCAGACCACGCCAAGCTTTCACGAGAACGAACACACCGAGCTCTACCGCCAACTGCTGAGCCTGCGCCACGGCCACATCGTGCCGCACTTGCCCGGCAGCGTGGCCCTGGGCGCCGAGGTGCTGGCCGAAGGCGCCGTCAGCGCTCGTTGGCGCCTGGGCAATGGCAGCCTGTTGCAGATCGACCTCAACCTGAGCGCCAACCCGCTGGATCAACCAGCGACGGCGCCTGTGCTGTTTGAAACGCCTGCCAACGCCGGCGCGCACCTGCCGCCGTATAGCGCACGCGTCACCCTATCCCCTGTTGGAGAGCACCCTTGAGCGAAGCGAACCTGGAAATCCTCGCCAGCCGAGCGGGCCTGGCCGTCGATTGGATCGACGCAAACGGCCGCCCGCAACGTGTCAAACCCGACGCCCTGCGCGCCGTCCTCAAAGGCCTGGGCCACCCCGCCGACACCGATGCCGAAGTCAACGCCAGCCTGCGGGCACTGGAACAGGTGCAACAAGACAAACACCTGCCGCCCCTGCTGACCATCGAAAGCGGCGCAGGCCTGGACCTGGCCCGCTACTTCGAACCGGACACCCTCTGCCGGGTCTGCCTGGAAGACGGTGAAACCCTGGAGCTGCGCCTGGATGGCGACGCCGTCCTGCCCGGCGTCATCGCCCTCGGCTACCACCAGGTGCATATTGCCGACCAGACCTTCACCCTGGCCGTCGCGCCCACCCATTGCTACAGCGTGGCCGAAGCGGTCGACAGCCGACCTGCCCGCGCCTGGGGCCTCAGCGCGCAACTTTATAGCTTGCGCCGCCTGGGCGATGGCGGCTTCGGCGACACCCTGGCCCTGGAGCACCTCGCCCGCTCAGCGGCCGAGCGTGGCGCCGATGCCCTGGCGATCAGCCCGATGCACGCGATGTTCAGCGCCGACACCGCGCGCTACAGCCCGTACTCTCCCTCCAGCCGCTTGTTCCTCAACAGCCTGTATGCCTCGCCGGGTTGCATCCTGGGCGAGCGCGAAGTGCGCAACGCCATCGAAGCCAGCGGCCTGGCGGATGAACTGCACGACCTGGAGCAACACAGCCTGATTGACTGGCCCACCGCAGCGAACGCCAAGCAGCGCCTGCTGCGTGCGTTGTACGAAGACTTCCGCCACGGCCACCACCCGCAACACGCCGACTTCCAGAGTTTCCGCCAGGCCGGCGGTGAGGCCCTGGAAAACCACTGCCGCTTCGAAGCCGTGCAAACCGCCCGCGCCGCCGCCGGTGAAGACCTCGACTGGCGCCATTGGCCAGAAGACTGGCGCACCCCACAGAGCCCGGCATTGGCCCTGTTCGCCGAAGACCACCGTGAAGAGATCGGCTACTTTGCGTTCTGCCAATGGCTGATCGCCCGTTGCCTGGAGCGCGCACAACAAGCCGCACGCGGCAGCGGCATGGGCGTCGGCCTGATTGCCGACCTGGCAGTGGGCGCCGACGGGGGTGGCAGCCAGGCCTGGAGCCGCCAGGATGAATTGCTCGCCGACCTGACCGTGGGCGCGCCACCCGACATTCTCAACCGCGCCGGCCAGGGCTGGGGCATTTCCGCGTTCTCCCCCGAAGGCCTCAAGCGCCACGGCTTTCGCGCCTTTATCGAAATGCTGCGCGCCAACTTCGCCCACGCCGGCGGCTTGCGCATCGACCACGTGATGGGCCTGCAACGCCTGTGGGTGATGCCCGTGGACGCCTCGCCGCGTGACGGCGCCTACCTGTATTACCCGGTGGACGACCTGCTGCGCCTGCTGGCCCTGGAATCCCACCGCCACCGGGCCATCGTGCTCGGTGAAGACCTGGGCACCGTGCCGGACGGTCTGCGCGAAAAGCTCATCGCCCGCTCGATCCTGGGCATGCGCGTGTTGCTGTTCGAACAGAACCACGAAGGCCAGTTCAAGCCGATCCTCGACTGGCCGGACAACGCCCTGGCCACCACCAGCACCCACGACCTGCCGACCCTCAACGGTTGGTGGCACAGCCGCGATATCGAGTGGAACATCCAGCTGGGTCTGATCGATGCGCCGACCGTGGAGCAATGGAGCGAGCACCGCCTGCGCGAACGCCAGGCACTGCGCCAGGCCTTGAGCCAGGATCCGCAGAACTTCGTCGAAGAGATCCGCAATGAAACCGACCACATGATCGACGCCAGCGTGCGCTACCTCGGCCACACCCGCGCACCACTGGTGTTGCTGCCGCTGGAGGACGCCCTCGGCGTTGAGGAACAAGCCAACCTGCCCGGCACTACCGATACCCACCCCAACTGGCGCCGCCGCCTGCCGGGCGAGGCGTCCAGCCTGCTCGACAATGCCGGCGCCGCCCGCCGCCTCGAACTGTTGGCCGTCGCGCGCAACCAAGCCTATGAGCGTGACCGATGAAAGCCCTGCCCCTGCGCGCCACCCAGCGCCTGCAATTCCATAAAGGTTTCACCCTCGATGACGCGGTGCCACTGGTGCCGTATTTCGCCCGTTTGGGCATCAGCCACCTGTATGCCTCGCCGCTGCTGAGTGCACGCGCCGGTTCCATGCACGGCTACGACGTGGTCGACCCCACCACGGTCAACCCGGAACTCGGCGGCGAGCCGGCCCTGCGGCGCCTGGTCGCTGCGCTGCGTGAACACGACATGGGGTTGATCCTCGATATCGTCTCCAACCATATGGCCGTCGGCGGGGCCGACAACCCCTGGTGGCTGGACCTGTTGGAGTGGGGCCGCCTGAGCCCCTACAGCGAGTTCTTCGACATCCAGTGGCATTCGCCCGACCCCTTGCTCAAAGGCCAATTGCTGATGCCGTTCCTCGGCAGCGACTACGGCGAAGCCCTGCAGGCCGGCACCCTGACCCTGCACTTCGATGCCGACCACGGCGCGTTCTATGTCGAGCATTACGAACACCGTTTCCCCATCTGCCCCAAGGATTACGCGGCGATCCTGGGCACCGATGAACGGCTCCACCCCCTGGCCGAGCGCTTCAGCGCCCTCGCCCACCAGGACGACGCTTACCACGCGGCCGCGTCGCTCAAGCAAGCGCTGGCCGAGCGCGCCACCGACGTGCTGCCGGCGATCGAACAGCGCTTGAAGGCTTTCGACGGCCGCCAGCCCGAGGGTTTCAAGCGCCTGCATCAGTTGCTGGAACAACAGGCCTATCGCCTGGCCAGTTGGCGCACCGCGGCGGACGATATCAACTGGCGGCGCTTCTTCGACGTCAACGAACTCGGTGGCCTGCGCGTCGAGCGCAGCGCTGTGTTCGAGGCCACCCATGGCAAGATCTTCGAACTGATCAGCGAAGGCCTGGTGGATGGCCTGCGCATCGACCACATCGACGGCCTGGCCGACCCGCGTGGTTACTGCCGCAAGCTGCGCCGTCGGGTGGACTCGCTGTCACCCGAACGGCACTTGCCGATCTTCGTGGAGAAGATCCTCGGCGAAGGCGAAACCCTGCGCGACGACTGGCAGGTGGACGGCACCACCGGCTACGAGTTCATGAACCAGTTGTCGCTGCTGCAACATCACCCGGACGGCTTCGCGCCATTGGCCGCGTTGTGGACCCGTCACAGCGAGCGGCCTGCTGCGTTTATCGAAGAAGCGCAATTGGCCCGCCAGCAGATCCTCAACGGCTCCCTCGGCGGCGACTTTGAAAGCGTGGCCCAGGCCCTGCTGCAAGTGGCCCGCGACGATGTGATGACCCGCGACCTGACCCTCGGCGCCATCCGCCGGGCCTTGCAGGAACTGATCGTGCACTTCCCGGTGTACCGCACCTATATCAGCGCCCGTGGCCGCAGCGCCGCCGACGACAGGCTGTTCCAACAGGCCATGGATGGCGCCCGCACCACCCTGGGCGAAGGCGACTGGCCGGTGCTCGACCACCTGGCCAACTGGCTGGGCGGCCAGCCGTGGCGCAATCGCCCGGTGGGCCGTGAACGCAAGATCCTCAAGCATGCCTGCGTGCGCTTCCAGCAACTGACGTCGCCCGCCGCCGCCAAGGCCGTGGAAGACACCGCGTTCTATCGCTCGGCGGTATTGCTGTCGCGCAACGACGTGGGCTTCAGCACCGAACAATTCAGCGCCCCCTTGGCCGACTTCCATGGGGTCAACCAGCAACGCCTGCAGAGCTTCCCTGACAACCTGCTGGCCACCGCCACCCATGACCACAAGCGCGGCGAAGATACCCGCGCGCGCCTGGCCGTGCTGAGCGAGTGCGCGGCGTGGTACGCCGAGCAGGTCGAGCAGTGGCGCGCCCTCGCCGCGCCACTTAAGACGGATGCAAGCACGCCTTCAGCGGGCGATGAATTGATCCTCTACCAGGTACTGCTGGGCAGTTGGCCCCTGGACCAGACCGATGACTTCGAGGGCTATCGGCAGCGCCTGTGGCAATGGCAACAGAAAGCCCTGCGCGAAGCCAAATTGCAAAGCAGCTGGAGCGCGCCCAACGAAGCCTATGAACAAGGCGTCGAAGCCTTCCTGGCGCGGCTGTTGCTCAGCGATGAAGGCCAGGTGTTGCGCACTGCCATCGGCGCGGCGGCCCAGGCCATCGCGCCGGCCGGTGCGCTCAATGGCCTGGCGCAATCCTTGCTTCGCATGACGGTGCCGGGTGTACCGGACCTGTACCAGGGCGCCGAGTTCTGGGACTTCAGCCTGGTGGACCCGGACAACCGCAGGCCGGTGGATTTCAACGCCCGGCAACAGGCGCTGGATACCCCACCGGACATCGGCGAACTGTTGTTCAACTGGCGCGACGGGCGTATCAAACAGGCATTGATTGCCCAGGTGCTGGGCTTGCGCAAGGCCTGTCCCGAGCTGTTCCGCAAAGGAACCTACACACCGCTGCAAGTGCTTGGCAAACACGCCGAACGGGTGGTCGCGTTCGCGCGCGAGCACCAGGGCAACTACCTGCTGGTGGTGGTGCCGAGATGGCCGCATGACCTGCTTGAAAACGGTGTGCATCCCAAGATCAATGCGCAGGTTTGGGGCGACACACGGGTGAAATTACCGTTCGCCGCGACAAACAAAAACTGGAAGGGACTTTTTCATACAGGCGCAGTCACACCAGACAAGGAGCTGTTGATCAGCACTGCCCTGGGGGATTTCCCGGTCAATGTCCTTATCAATCCTGATGATCAAGAAAGCTGAAAATTTTCTGTTGAGGAGCATTGCGATGAGTACTGACGAAAAACGCATAAAAGAGTTGGCTCACCAGATCTGGGAGTCCGAAGGCAAGCCCCATGGGCAAGACGCGCGGCATTGGGAGATGGCGCGCAAACTGGCCGAAGCCGAAGCGCTGACGCCGAGCAAACCCAAGGCGGCCGCCAAGCCCAAGCCAGCCACCAAAGCCAAGCCTGCGCCCAGCAAGCCGGCGCCACCGGCGGCTAAAAAACCTCCCGCGCCGAAGAAACCCAAGCCTTGATACCCCCCTCTTGCCGGCACGGTCGGCAAGAGGTGATTCCACCTTCCATATTCTCAGCTGAAATTTCGTCGGCACGGCCACGTTCGGCCTGAAAAACATCTTTGCAGGAGCAAGTTTTCAATGAGCAAACCCGATAAAACCCCACCGACGCCGGGCAATGAACCGTCGCGGATCCGTGAAGGTTTGCCCTTCCCGCTGGGCGCGACCTGGGATGGCCTGGGCGTCAACTTCGCCCTGTTCTCGGCCAACGCAACCAAGGTCGAACTGTGCCTGTTCGATGATTCCGGCGAGGTCGAGCTGGAACGTATCGAACTCCCCGAGTACACCGACGAGACCTTCCACGGCTATCTGCCCGACGCCCACCCCGGGCTGATATACGGCTACCGAGTGTACGGTGCTTACGACCCGGCCAACGGCCACCGTTTCAACCACAACAAATTGCTGATCGACCCCTACGCCAAGCAGTTGGTGGGCGAGCTCAAGTGGTCGGAGGCGCTGTTCGGCTACACCATCGGCCACCCGGACGACGACCTCAGCTTCGACGAGCGCGACAGCGCACCCTTCGTGCCCAAATGCAAGGTGATCGACCCGGCGCACACCTGGGGCAACGACCAACCGGTACGCGTGCCGTGGGACCGTACGATCATCTACGAGACCCATCTTCGCGGTATCAGCATGCGTCACCCTTCCGTAGCCGATGAAGTACGCGGCACCTGCGCCGGGCTGATGGAAGACGACGTGCTCAAGCACATCCGCCAACTGGGCGTGTCGTCGGTGGAGCTGCTGCCGGTGCATGCCTTCGTCAATGACCAGCACCTGCTGCAAAAAGGCATGACCAACTACTGGGGGTACAACAGCATCGCGTTTTTTGCCCCCGACCCGCGCTACCTGGCCAGCGGCAAGATTGCCGAGTTCAAGGAGATGGTCGCGCACCTGCATGAACAGAAGCTCGAAGTGATCCTCGACGTGGTCTACAACCACACCGCCGAAGGCAACGAGCGCGGCCCGACGCTGTCCATGCGCGGCATCGACAACGCTTCGTACTACCGCCTGATGCCGGACGACAAGCGTTTCTACATCAACGACTCCGGCACGGGTAACACCCTGGATCTGAGCCACCCGTGCGTATTGCAGATGGTCACCGACTCGCTGCGTTACTGGGCGACCGAGATGCACGTCGACGGCTTCCGCTTCGACCTGGCGACCATTCTTGGCCGCTACCGCGAGGGTTTCGACGAGCGTCACAGCTTCCTCGTGGCTTGCCGCCAGGACCCGGTGCTGCGCCAGTTGAAAATGATCGCCGAGCCCTGGGACTGCGGCCCCGGTGGCTATCAAGTGGGCAATTTCCCGCCGGGCTGGGTGGAATGGAACGACCGTTTCCGCGACACCGTGCGTGCATTCTGGAAAGGCGATGACGGCCAACTGGCCGACTTCGCGGCCCGCATGACCGCCTCCGGCGAAATGTTCAACCACCGTGGGCGACGTCCCTACAGCTCGGTGAACTTCATCACCGCGCATGATGGTTTCACGCTGCACGACCTGGTGTCGTACAACGACAAGCACAACGAAGCCAACGACGAAAACAACCAGGATGGCAGCAACAACAACCTGTCCTGGAACCACGGCGTCGAAGGCCCGACCGACGACCCGCAAATCAACGCCCTGCGCCTGCGCCAGATGCGCAACTTCTTCGCCACATTGCTCCTGTCCCAAGGCACGCCGATGCTGGTGGCTGGCGATGAGTTTGCGCGCACCCAGCACGGCAACAACAACGCTTACTGCCAGGACAGTGAGATCGGTTGGATCAACTGGGACCTGGACGAAGATGGCAAGGCGCTGCTCAAGTTTGTGAAGCGCCTGATCAAGCTGCGCCTGGCCTACCCGATCCTGCGTCGTGGCCGCTTCCTGGTGGGCGACTACAACGAAGACATCGGCGTGAAGGACGTCACCTGGCTGGCGCCGGATGGCAACGAGATGACCACCGAGCAGTGGCAGGACAGCAACGGTCGCTGCCTGGGCATGTTGATGGATGGTCGCGCCCAGGAAACCGGGATTCGCCGTCCCGGCGCCGACGCTACCTTGCTGCTGGTGGTCAATGCCCATCACGACATGGTCAACTTCCGCTTGCCGCCGGTGCCCGAAGGTGAGTTCTGGACGTGCATGCTCGACACCAACGAGCCCGCCGTACGCGGCCAGGAACGCTTTGAGTTCGATCACGAGTACGCCGTTACCGGGCGCTCGCTGTTGTTGTTCGAGTTGCAGCGCGAAGACGAGGTGTGAGATGGCTCTGCATGGATTCCTTCAAGGCTTCCGGGGCTATGCGGACACGCAAGCCCTGGGCGACGCCCTGAAGGCCCTTCAGGAAGAAGGCCTGGACCAACTGCCGCTGCCCGGCGGCGGTCAGACCCTGGCGCGGTTCAGTCGCCTGGCGCAGGTGGCGGGTCATGACCTGCGCCTGTGCAAGCTGTTCGAAGGCCACACCGATGCCCTGGCAATCATTGCCGAGCTCAACTCCCCACTGCCGCCCCTGGGCAGCACGTGGGGCATGTGGGCCGCCGAGCCGCCAACGGCGAAGGTGCGCGTGCGCCAGGAGGGCCATCGCCTGCGGGTGCAAGGCCGCAAGGCCTGGTGCTCCGGCGCGGCGGTGGTGAGCCATGGGTTGTTGACCGCCTGGGACGAAGACGATCGCCAGCAGTTGGTGGCCGTGCACATGGATCAACCCGGCATTGTGGTCACGGATGAGGGGTGGAACGCGGTGGGTATGGCGGCCACCGGCAGTGTGGAAGTCGTGTTCGACGGGGCCTGGGGATTGGCGGTGGGCGGACCGGGGGATTACCTCGCCCGCCCAGGCTTCTGGCAAGGCGGTATCGGTATCGCCGCCTGCTGGTACGGCGCCGCGCAACGCCTGGCCGAGGTCTTGCGCGCGCAGTGCAGTAAACGCCCGGAACCCCACGCCCTGGCTCATCTGGGCGCCGTCGACAGCGCACTGAACAGCGCCGCCTGTGTGCTGCGTGCCAGCGCGGCACAGATCGACCTTGAGCCCAAGGCTGACGCCCGGCAATTGGCCCAGCAGACGCGGGCCTGTATCGAAGACACGGTCGAGCAGGTCATACGCCATGTCGGGCGCGCCGTCGGCGCCGGTCCTTACTGCAAGGACCCGCACTTTGCCCAGTTGATGGCAGACCTGCCTGTGTATGTACGCCAGAGTCATGCCGAACGCGACTTGGCCGGGCTCGGAGAGCTGGTGGCCGGTGAACCCACAGGGAGGTGGCAGTTATGAGACCCAATCCGATCGTTGGCCAGGGCACGCCGCTGCATCACTGGCAGGCCTCGCCGAAAATGGCCGACTTGCCGTCGATCAGCGTCGAGCAGTTGGTGCCCAGCGGCCACCGTGCGGTGATCATCGCACCACATCCGGATGATGAAATCCTCGGCTGCGGCGGCCTGATGCAGGGCCTGGCGGCACTGGGTAGGCCGATCCAATTGATTTCGGTGACCGACGGCAGCGCCAGCCACCCCGGCTCGCAGCGTTGGCCAGTGGAGCGTTTGAGCGTGGTGCGCCCGCAGGAATCGGCACAGGCCCTGCACCGCCTGGGGTTGCCGCTGCACAGCCTGAAATGGCTGCGCGCCGGTTTTACCGACAGCCAGGTGGCGGCGCGGGAACAGGAACTCGTAGGGTTTATCCAGCGCTACCTCAAACCCACCGACGTAGTGTTTACCACTTGGCGCGAAGACGGCCATTGCGACCATGAGGCCGTCGGGCGTGCCAGCGCCCAGGCCTGCACGGCGGTCGGCGCTACCCTGTATGAGCTGCCGGTGTGGACCTGGCACTGGGCAACGCCCGAAGACAGCGGGGTGCCCTGGCACCGTGCACGTAAGATTCCGCTGACCTGTGAAGCCGTTGCCCGCAAACGGCATGCCATCCACGCCTTCGCCAGCCAACTGGAAGGCGACCCGCAGATCGGCCTCGCGCCGGTGCTGGCGCCCTACGTGGTGGAGCGTCTGTTGCAACCCTTTGAAGTGGTATTTGTATGAGTGTGGCCACGCCTTACTTCGACCAGCTGTTCGCCAATAACGATGATCCCTGGGCCTTTCGCCAGCGCTGGTATGAGCGGCGCAAACGTGCGCTGACCCTGGCGATACTCACGCGGCCCCGCTACGCCTCGGTGTTCGAACCCGGCTGCGCCAATGGTGAGCTGAGTTTCGAACTGGCACCGCGTTGTGATCGGCTGCTGTGCTGCGACACCGCCGCGGCCGCCGTGGCCCTTGCGCGCACTCGCTTGCTGGGGTTCCCCCAGGCCCAGGTGCAGCAGTGCCGCTTGCCCGAACAGTGGCCGGCGGGCCAGTTCGAGCTGATCGTATTGAGCGAGTGGTGCTACTACCTCGACGCCGATGACCTGCGCCAACTGATCGATCGCGTCCGCACCGCGCTGACCGCCGACGGCCAGCTGCTGGCCTGTCACTGGCGCGCGCCTATCGACGGTTGCCCGCAAACCGCGGAACAGGTACACGCCCTGCTCCAGGAATGCCTGGACATGCCTCGCGTCGCCAGCCACCACGAACCTGATTTCCTGCTCGACCTCTGGAGCCGCGACGGCACCTCGGTCGCCACCCTTGAGGGCCTGCGATGATCGGCATTCTGATCCCGGTACATAACGAAGAAGCGCTGCTCGGCGACTGCCTGGAAGCCGCGTTGATCGCCGCCCGCCATCCTGGGTTGCTCGGCGAAACCGTGACTATCCTGGTGGTGCTCGACAGCTGCAGCGATGCCAGCGCCGCCATTGCCCAGGCCTACCCGGTGCAGTGCCTGGAAGCCCAGGCGCGCAACGTGGGGCATGTGCGTGGCGTGGGTGCGCGGCATTTGCTCAATCAGGGCGCACGCTGGATCTCCTGCACCGATGCCGACAGCCGGGTAGCCCCCGACTGGTTGGTGGCCCAATTGGCGCTGGAGGTGGACGCCGTGTGCGGCACCGTCACGGTCGATGCGTGGAGCGAGGGTTTCGACCCCGTCGCGCAGATTCGCTACCACCAGGGCTACGAGGCCCGCGACGGTCATCGGCATATACACGGGGCCAACCTGGGAGTGAGCGCCGGTGCGTACGTGCGCGCCGGTGGTTTCGAGCCGTTGGCGTGCCATGAGGATGTGCAATTGGTGCGCAACCTGGAACTATGCGGCGCCTCCATCGCCTGGAGCCACGGCCCGCAGGTGATTACCAGTGCGCGCCTGGACGCCCGTGCACAAGGGGGATTCGGCGATTACTTGAAGAGCCTGATGCACGCCACCTGAAAAAACGCCGTTACCGAATGTGAAACCGAGCAATCCTTGTCTATGCTGAGAACGCCTTGCTGGCATTCCAGGGTTGGGATGCCACGCAGCCACTGCGGCGGAGTCTGTGGTGGAAACAAGAGAGTCGTCCCGTCAACGGGGCACGACCCCGCATCAACCGACAAGGATGTGACACCCCATGAAGCTTGCTTCCTTAAGCGATGGCCGCCGCGGCCCCGCGCAAGTCTGGAACAGCGCCCCGCAACTGGCGCTGATCCCCCCCGTTACGCCCTCCTCATTAGTGCCGCCTGGCGCACGCGTGGTGATCATCGCGCCTCATCCCGGCGATGAAGTGCTGGCCTGCGGCGGCTTGCTGCAATTGCTCAGCACGCTGGAACACCCGCTGCAACTGATCTCCATCACCGACGGCAGCGCCAGCCATCCTGGGTCCAACGTGTGGCCGGCGAGCCGCTTGAGCGTGGTCCGCCCCCAGGAAAGCGCTGAAGCCCTGCGCCGCCTGGGCATGCCGCTGCACAGCCTGAAATGGATTCGCGGTGGTTTCTGCGACAACGCCCTCGCCGCCCGCGAGCCGCAACTGAGCCAATTCATTGCGCGTTACCTGCAGCCCGGCGACGTGGTGTTCAGCACCTGGCGCAACGACGGCAATGATGACCATGACGCGGTCGGTCGTGCCAGTGCCAAGGCGTGCAGCCTGGTGGGCGCGCAGTTGCACGAACTGCCGATCTGGGCGTGGCACTGGCCTGCTCGCGAAGGCGCGCTCATCCCCTGGCAACGCGCGCGCAAAGTACGCCTGGACACCTGGACCGTGGCGCGCAAACTCCACGCCGCCCATGCCTATGCCAGCCAGTTGGCCGGTGACCCGCAGATCGGCTTGCCGCCCATACTGGCCCAGGTGCTGCTGGAACGAATGCGTGAACCTTATGAAATCGTGCTGTCCTGACACCCAACTCGTTCATACCTGTTAATTCTGACAGTGGCGGCCTGGCGAATGGATGGCTAGGGTAGAAAAAGCGCTGCACCACGTCAGGTGCAGTCGAGAAAGCCATGCCAACCCTTTGCATTGGCCGGTGTTTTCAGAATCAGGTAACCCGCTGTCCCTGCTCCGTATCGCGCATCACGTTGTCATGGTCTGGCCCGCGCCTGCCTTTGCAGGCGCCGGGGCAACTATCCCCTCGAGTGAGGACGGATCATGCGCGCACGGACACTCTCTTGGTTGTACCTGATCGTCATAACGGTGTGGCCGCTGGCCTCTTATGGCGCCTGCACCATCAACAACACGGCCGGCGATGACGTCTCCAATTGTGACAGCGGCACGGCGCCGGGCTTTACCGACACCGGGGGCAACAACACGCTCAATGTCTCAGGGACGGGCCAGGTGACTGGCGACGTGACGTATGGCGACGGGGAGGATAAGGTGGATATCAGCGGCGGTCGGGTCGGTACCGTCAGCACGGCGGACGGTATCGACACCTATGCCCAGAGCGCCGGCACTGTAGCGAATGTGTTTCAAGGCAACGGCCGGGATATCTTCAGGATGAGCGGTGGCACCATCACAGGCGCCTTCGAAGACGGCGACGATGCCAAAATGGCCGCCGGCACCATCGGTCGCGTCGACATGAAACTCGACAACAACATCTTTGATATGTCGGGTGGCCGCATCATCGGCAACCTGGTCACCGGCTTCGGCAACGACACCATCCTGATCTCGGGCACCGCATTTGTGGGCGGCAACATCAGTGTCAGCGGCGGTGACGACCACGTGACCGTCTCGGGCGGTGAGGTGAACGGGCAGATCCTCCTCAGTTTCGGCAATGACGACTTCATCTGGACCGGCGGCAACCTGCATTCGTTTGTGCTGATGGGTGCGGGGGACGACACGGCACTGCTGCAGAATCTGACAAGCGCTCAATTGGCGGCAGCGCAACTGGTGGACGGCGGTTTGGGCAACGACAAACTTACCCTGGACAACACCAAGGCCGGGGACCCTGGCCTGCTGCCCAACTGGGAAGCCATCCAGCTGGACAACGGCTCCGAGCTGACCCTGAGCGGTACGACGCTCAAGCTGGGTGATAGCGGTTCCGGTACCGGCACACTGGGACTGGATGGCACGAGCAAACTGCAGGCCGGTACGGGCGTGATCGAAGCCTTTACCGCCGGCCGGTTGGTTACCGTAAAAAACAGCGGCGTGATCGACATGACCACGGGCAGTTCCAGCACCAGCGACTCATTGACCATCAGGGGCAATTACACCGGCAATGGTGGGCGCTTTGCACTGCAAAGTGTTCTGGGGGGCGACGGTTCGCCCAGCGACAGGCTGGTGATTGACCAAGGTGTCATTGGGGGTAGCACAGCGATCAGCGTGACCAACCTGGGGGGTGCGGGTGCGGCAACGCTGCAGGATGGTATCCAGGTGGTGCAGGCCCTTAATGGTGCCTCCGGCAGTGCCAACGCCTTTACCCTCGCCGGCCCGGTCTCCGCGGGTGCGTTCGACTACCGCCTGTTCAAGGGCGGTGTAACCGCAGGCACGGCAGAGAATTATTACCTGCGCTCCACTGTCCCGGTGCAGCCATCAGGCCCTGAGATCATCGTACCTTTACCGAGCCCGGGCGAGCGTCCCTTGCCCCCTAACCCAGGGACCGAGCCAGAGCCTATCTACCGCAAGGAAGTGCCGATCTACGCCGCACTGTTTCCAGCTGCCAAGCAGATCGTGCTCGCCATGCTGGGGACCTATCACGAACGCATGGGGGACCAGAGCCAACAACAGAGCGGCAACGGCTTGGCCGGCTGGGGCCGAGTCTACGGCAGCAGCAGCCGTCAAGGGTTTGCTGGCACGGTGAGCCCGACGCTGGACAGCACGGTCAAGGGCTTCCAGGTAGGCAGCGATGCCTACACCGCCACCGACGACAGCGGGCGTACCCATCGTATTGGGCTGTTTGTGGGCCACAGTACGCTCAAAGGCAACGTCAAGGGCTTCAACGGTGGCTGGCAAGATCTGGACGCCGGCAAGACCACCTTGCGCGCTGACAGCGTGGGGGGGTATTGGGCGCTGATCGGTGCCAATCGGGCGTATCTGGACCTGGTGCTGATGGGCAGTCGTTTCAATGGCAACAACGAATCGGACCGTGGCGTGAAGATGAAAACCCGAGGGCGCAACATGAGCGCGTCCGTCGAAGTCGGCTGGCCGTTCCAGGTCACCCCGCGCTGGACAGTGGAACCACAGGCTCAAGTGATCGTCGGCAAGACAAAGCTCGACAGCCAGAACGACGGTATCTCCGACGTCAAGTACGACGCCGATACCAGCGTCACCTCCCGCCTGGGTGTAAGGCTACGCGGTGATTACAACGTCCGTGGCATGCCGTGGCAGCCCTATGCGCGCGCGAACGTCTGGCACGCCAGCGCCGGGGACAACAGTGTGATTTACAACCGCACCAGCCGGATCGATACCGAACAGAAATCCACCACCCTGGAAGTCAGCCTGGGTGCCATCTTGCAGGTTGCTCGCGATGTGGCTCTGTATGGCGAAATCGGCTCCAACCGCAATCTGGACAGCAACACTTACAACGGCCACGAAGGCACTGTGGGTGTCAGGGTGGCGTTCTAGGTTTGTATCGCAGTGTGTACGCAGCCCGCTGCGATACACAGCCTTTAACTCGGCGGGTTTCCTGAAACAGGCCAGATACAGCCGGGCGTTCAACTGAGCACCGGCACACATCCAGCCGCAGGAGGCTCGCCATGCACGCTCAGTTGAACCGCCGCTCCACACCACTTTTCCTGGCCATTGCCCTGGCGCAATTCGGCATCCTGGGCATGGCCCACGCCGAAATGCCCGAGGCACCGACCAAAGTTGTCGCCAGCGCGCAAACCGCCTTCGGTGCCCTCAAGCACGTCAAGGCCGGCCTGCTCGATGTGGCCTATGCCGAAGTCGGCTCCGCCACCGGCCCGGCGGTGATCCTGCTGCATGGCTGGCCCTACGACATTGACAGCTACGCCCAGGTCGCGCCGTTACTGGCGGCCAAGGGCTATCGCGTGTTGATCCCTTACGCACGGGGTTATGGCGACACACGTTTCCTCTCGAATGACACCCTGCGCAACGGCCAACCGGCGGCGCTGGCCAGTGATGTGATCGACTTCATGGACGCCCTGAAGATCAAGCAAGCGGTACTCGGCGGCTACGACTGGGGCGCGCGCTCGGCGGACATCGTCTCGGTACTGTGGCCGGAGCGGGTCAAGGCGCTGGTGTCGGTCAGCGGTTACCTGATCGGCAACCAGGCCGCCGGCAAGAACCCACTGCCCCCCAAAGCCGAGTTGCAATGGTGGTACCAGTTCTACTTCGCCACCGAGCGCGGTGCCGCCGGCTACCAGAAAAACACCCACGACTTCGCCAGGCTGATCTGGCAACTGGCGTCGCCGCAGTGGAAGTTCGATGACGCCACGTTCGACCGCAGCGCCAAAGGCCTGGAAAACCCGGATCACGTAGCGATCACCGTGTTCAACTACCGCTGGCGCCTGGGCCTGGTCCAGGGCGAGACGAAGTACGACCCACTGGAGCAGAAACTCGCCCAGGCGCCGTCCATTGGCGTGCCGACCATCACCCTCGAAGGCGACGCCAACGGCGCCCCGCACCCGCAGCCCGAGGACTACGCCAAGCGCTTTACCGGCAAGTACGAGTTCCGCCTGATCAAGGGTGGCATTGGCCACAACCTGCCGCAGGAAGCGCCCGAGGCATTTGCCAAGGCGGTCATCGATGCGGATCACCTGTGATGAAGCGCCTGTGCATGGCCGCATTGGCCCTCGCGAGTTCGACCGGCGCCTTCGCCGACAGCGCAGCCTCGCCGATCTACGGCGTGACCATCCCCGACGGCTACCGCCAATGGGAACTGGTGGCGCCGGCCCAGGAAGCCGACCCGTTGAACGAACTGCGCGTGGTGCTGGGCAACAGCGCTGCGTTCAAGGCTTACCGGGAGGGCAAGTTGCCTTTCCCGGATGGCACCGTCCTGGCCAAGTTGGCGTGGAAACACGAGCCGTCACCGGACTTCAAGACCGCGTCCATCCCTGGCGCGGCGACCACGGTGCAGTTCATGGTCAAGGACTCGAAAAAATACGCATCTACCGGTGGCTGGGGGTTTGGACGCTTCATCAATGGCAAACCCGCCGATGAAGCGCAGCACCAGACGTGTTTTGCCTGCCACCAGGCGTTGGTGAAAGACCGCGATTACGTCTTCACCAGGCTGGCCCCCTGAAAGCCAGCCCTTTGGCCTTTAGTCAGAACTGGCCACAAATCACCCAGATATGGCCGGTTTTTTCAACGACCTTGAAAGCGCAGACCCTGAAAGCGCGAAAACTGATAGGCGATTCCCAGCCAGATGAACCAGGCCGGCATCACGCACAGCGCCAGGCGTGTATCCGGCCGCAACGCCAGCAGGCCCAGTACAAACGCGAGAAACGCCAGGGCAAACCAGGCCATCGGCACACCGCCTGGCATCTTGTAGGTGGATTGGGCGTGCAGGTCCGGGCGTTTTTTGCGGTAGGCGATGTAGGACGCGAGGATGGTCGACCAGGTAAAAATCACCAGGATCGCCGACACCGTCGACACGATGGTGAAGGCGGTCATCACCTCCGGCACCACAAACAGCAACACCAGCCCCAGCAACATCAGCAAACTGGTAAACGCCAGGCTGATAAACGGCACGCTGCTGTTGGACAAGCGCCGGAAGATACCCGGCGCATCACCCAGGTCGGCCAGGCCGAACAACATGCGGCTGGCGGAAAACACCCCGCTGTTGGCCGACGACGCTGCCGAGGTCAGCACCACAAAGTTCACGATGCCCGCTGCGGCGGGAAACCCTGCGACGAGGAACAACTCGACAAACGGGCTCTTGCTCGGCGACACCTGCTGCCAGGAGGTCACCGCAATGATGCATGCCAGGGCCAGCACGTAGAACAGGATGATGCGCAGCGGGATCGAGTTGATCGCCTTGGGCAAGGTCTTTTCCGGCGCACGGGTTTCGGCGGCGGCGGTGCCGATCAACTCGGTGCCGGCAAAGGAAAAGATCGCCATCTGGAAGCCGGCAAAAAAGCCGAACAGGCCGTTGGGAAATGCCGCCTGTTTATCCAGCAGGTGGCTCAACGAAGCGGTGACACCGGTGGGCGAGACGAACGAACTGGCGATCAGCACTCCACTCACCCCGATCAAGGTCACCACGGCGACGATCTTGATGATCGCGAACCAGAACTCCACTTCGCCGAACAGCCTGACCGTCAGCACATTCAGTGCGAACAGGGTCAGCAACATGCCCACCGCCGGCATCCAGGCCGGTACATCGGGGAACCAGTACTGGAAGAAACCGCCGACCACAACCGCGTCCCCCACCACCGCCACGCTCCAGCTCAACCAGTACGACCACCCGAGAAAGAACGCCGCGCGCGGCCCCAGGTAAGCACCGGCAAAGTCGGCGAAACTCTTGAAGTCGAGGTTGGACAGCAGCAGCTCGCCCATGGCGCGCATCACGAAGTACACGAACAGCCCGATGATCATGTAGATCAGGATGATCGAGGTGCCGGACAGCGCGATGATCTTGCCGGAGCCCATGAACAGGCCGGTGCCGATCGCGCCGCCCATGGCCATCAACTGGATATGGCGGTTGCTCAGGGTGCGTTGCAACGCAGGCTGTTCACACAGCCCGGGCGTGGTTGCTTTCATCACAAAACCTCTTGTTATGTTTTTGAGTTTTGGCAGAAGAAAAGTCGAGGGGTCGTTGTTATTGGCTGTGGTGTTCGAAACCGTGCAGCACGTTGACCGCATTGATGCCGATCTCATCGACCATGTAGCCGCCTTCCATCACGAACAGCGTGGGCACGCCGACGCTGGCGATGATCTCCCCCATGCGGAGGAAGTCTTCGCTGTCGAGCAGGAAGTGGCTGATAGGGTCGTCCTTGAAGGTGTCGACGCCCAGGGAAATCACCAACACTTCAGGGGCTAAGCGGCGCAGTTGCTGGCAGGCGTCGATCAGGGCGGTGCGGTAATGGGTCCAGGTGGTGTTTTTCGGCAATGGGTAGTTCAGGTTGAAGCCCTCCCCAGCGCCGACGCCGCGCTCGCTGCCGGCACCGGAAAAGTACGGGTAGGACACCGCCGGATCGCCATGCAGGGATATGAACATCACGTCCGGGCGGTCGTAGAAAATATTCTGGGTGCCATTGCCATGGTGGAAATCCACATCCAGCACCGCCACGCGCCGAGCGCCCTGGGTGATGGCGTGCTGCGCGGCAATTGCGGCGTTGTTGAGGTAGCAGTAACCACCCATGTATTCACGGGCTGCGTGATGGCCCGGTGGGCGGCACAGGGCAAAGGCGCTGCGATGGCCTTCGTCGAGCAACGCCAGGCCGGTCAGTGCGATGTCGGCGCTGGTCTTCACCGCCTGCCAGGTGGTGCGGGTAATCGGCGAACCGGCGTCCATCGCGTAAAAACCGAGCTTGCCGTCGATGAACGCCGGCACCTGCTGGTTGGCCAGGTCGCGTACCGGCCACACCAGGGGCAAGGCGTCATGGCTGCGGCCGATGGCAGTCCATTCGGCCCAGGCGGTTTCGAGGAACGCCACGTAGCGTTCGCTGTGGGCGGCGACGTAGCAGGCCCGGTCAAAACGGCGCGGCGTAATGATATCGCCCAGGCCAACCTGACGGACCCGGTCACGCACGGTGTCGGCGCGACTGGGTTGTTCGAACGAGGGCTTGAGCACGCCGTCCTTGAGTTCGGTGCCATGGTGCAAACGGTGGGCTTCGCTGAAAACAGTCAACATGTGAGGGCATCCGCCAGTAAAAGACAGGGTCTATTTTGTTCTGGCGGCAGTGGGCTTTCTTTGCTTTTACTTACGGCACTGTTAGGTTTATCGAGAATATTTACCTCAACGGCGCATGATTATGAAAAATAAAACCAGACAGGTCGTTCTTGACGACACCGATCTCGCCATCCTCGCCCTGCTGCAGCAAGACGCCAGTATTTCCAACGCGCAGTTGAGTGAGCGCCTGTCCCTGAGCCTCACGCCCTGCTGGCGCCGACGCAAACGCCTGGAAGAAGAAGGCGTGATCAAGGGCTACCAGGCCAACCTCGACCGCAAGATGCTCGGGCTGGACATCCTGGCGTTCGTGCATGTGCGTTTTGCGATCCATACCGACCATGCGCCGGACGCGTTCGAGACCGTGGTGAAGGAACTGCCGCAGGTGTTGTCGTGCCACAAGATCACCGGGGATGCCGATTACCTGTTGCAGGTGCTGGCCGAAGACCTGGACAGCTACAGCGAGTTCGTCGAGAGCGTGTTGCGGCGCCAGTTAGGGATTGCGGCGATTCAATCGAGCCTGGCGCTGAGGGAGGTCAAGGCGACGAGTCGGGTGGCCATCCCACAGCGCGAATAACCGGCGCTTTCCAGGGGCGCGATATGGCAAATCGCCGTCACTGCGATGTGAAAAATTCGTTAACTAATTCTCCCTGAAGGCTTTTTCCTACAGGAACAATCTGCCAGACTAATGCGAATAATTATCAACAGATTTATTATTCGCCAGGGACGGCGTTCGGGGGAGTCAGTTCCATGTCTGTGCAACAACACGGCGGTAACGTTTTTTCACCCAGCCTGATGGCATTGGCGGTCTGTCTGGCCAGTTCTTCCGCGGTCTTTGCCGCCGATACCCAGGCACCGGCCGCCACCCTTGAGTTGGGCGCCACGCAAATCTCCGGCGAAGAGCAACTGGGCGAAACCACTGAAGGCACCCAGTCCTACACCACCGGCGCGATGAAAACGGCAACCAAGCTGCCGTTGACCATGCGCGAAACCCCACAGGCCGTCACCGTCATTACCCGCCAGCGGATGGATGACCAGGCGATGACCAGCATCAACGATGTGGTCAAGGCCACCCCGGGTTTGTTCCTGAATTTTTCCAGTGGCCCTGGCCGGCAGTCCTACACGTCACGCGGCTTCGACATCGACAACCTGATGTATGACGGCATCCCCAGCGGCTACAACGGCGTCACTGTCGGCGCGCAACCGAACCTGGCGATGTTCGATCGCGTCGAAATCGTGCGCGGCGCCACCGGCCTGGTCACCGGCGCGGGCAACCCTTCCGCCGCTATCAACCTGGTCCGCAAGCGCCCACTGGACGAGCAGAAAGTCACGCTGACCGGCGCCGCCGGCAGTTGGGACGACTATCGCGGCGAACTCGACGCCTCCAGCCCGCTCAACGACAGCGGCACCTGGCGCGGTCGCGTGGTTACCTCGTACCGCGACGCCAACAGCTTCATCGACAACGCCGAGGAGTATCACGGCCTGTTCTATGCCGTCACCGAAGCCGACCTGAGCGAAGACACCACCCTGACCCTGGGTTTCTCCAACCAGAAGGACAAGACCAATTACTTCTGGGGCTCGTCGATGGTCGGCCTGGATGGCCATCACCTGAACCTGCCGCGCTCCTACAACCCCGGCACTGACTGGGAAAACAAGGACCAGGAGATCAACACCGTATTCGCCGAACTGCGCCAGCAACTGGCCAACGACTGGAAACTGCAAGTCAACGCCAACTATGCCGAACAGAACGCGTTGTTCTCCGGTTCCTACCAGTCGCGCTGGGTCGCCAACACACTGGCGCGCACGGTCTACCAGGCGGCCTACGATGAAAACCAGGCAGGTGCCGACGTCTTCGCCAGCGGCCCCTTCCAGGCGTTCGGGCGTACCCATGAACTGGTGGTAGGCGCCAGCCGGCGCATCTACGACATGACCACCCACAACTACAGCCCCTACAACACCAACTGGCCGCTCACAGCGGGCAAACCGGACTTCGTCCATACCACCAATGACCGTGACGTGACCACCCAGGATGGTGTCTACGTCACCACCCGCCTGAACCTGGCCGACCCGTTGAAGCTGATCCTCGGCGGGCGCCTGGACTGGTACGACTACGACGCCCATGGCAGCAACACCGGTGACTACAAGGTCACCCGCAACCTCACCCGCTACGCCGGCCTGATCTACGACCTGGACGACCACCACTCGGTGTATGTCAGCTACAGCGACATCTTCACGCCCCAGAGCGAAAAAGACACCTCCGGCAGCCCGCTCAAGCCCATCGTCGGCAAGAACTACGAGCTGGGTATCAAGGGTGAATACCTGGGGGGTGCGCTCAACGCGAGCGTGGCGCTGTTCCGCGTCGACCAGGAAAACCGTGCCGTCGGCGTGACAGTCGCAAACTGCCCGCAGGCCTCCTGCTCTGTGGCGTCCGGCGAGATTCGCAGCCAGGGCATCGACTTCGAACTGCAAGGCGCCCTGACCGAGAACTGGCAGGTCGGCGGTGGCTACACCTACGCGCGCACGCACACCATCAAGGACGCCGCCAACCCGCAGAAGGTCAACAAGCAGTTCGACACCGACACCCCGGAGCACCTGTTCAAGCTGACCACCAACTACCGCTTCCAGGGCCCGTTGGAAAAACTCCGCGTGGGCGGCAACGTCTCCTGGCAGAGCCGCATGTACAACGACTTCAAAGTCGCGGATGGCAGCACCTACCGCCTGCAGCAGGGCGCCTATGCAGTCACCGACCTGATGGCCGGCTACCAGGTCAACCAGCACCTTGACCTGCAACTCAACGCCAACAACATCTTCGACCGTCGTTACTACCAGTCCATCTCCAACTCCGTAAGCTATGGCGGTGACTCCTACGGCAACCCACGCAATATGATGCTGACGGCAAAGTACAGCTTCTGACCGGCGTCCGAACCACGGCTATCCGCCCGGGTAGCCGCCCCTAAAGTCCCACCTCCCGATGCCGATACACGTTTGGCATCACTGAATCCAATAACAATCAAAAACACCTGATTCGCTCCACCCTGCCCTTCGCTTTGTTCCGGCCAGACCACATGGAGTAAGTGTGAATGCCCACCCGCACGCGTTTTTCCGAGCACTACCGTAAAGCCGACCGCATCATGCTGGCGCTGGTCTGGCTGATGTTCCTGTTTTCCCTGGGCCTGGCGTTCTGGCACGACACCTTGGTGCAGGCCGTGATAGTCGGCGGTAGTACCAGCGTGGTGCTGACCGCGCTTTACCGCGCCATCGGTGGTACCCGTGTCATGCGCTGCGCGCTCGGCGCGGGCTTGATGGTCATGGCGGCATTGCATATCAACCAGGCCCAGGGCTTGATCGAAGCGCACTTCGGCATCTTCGCGTTGCTCGCGGTGCTGACGTTTTACCGTGACTGGCTGCCGATCCTGGTGGCGGCGGCCACCATCGCCGTGCACCACGTGGTTTTCCATGCGCTGCAACATCAAGGCTTTCCAGTGTTCGTGATGGAACACCACGGCGGCTGGACCATGGTGTTCGTGCATGCGTTCTACGTGGTGATGGAGACCGTCGCCCTGCTCTACCTGGCCGTGCACAGCCAGGCCGAAGCGGTCGAGAGCCAGGAAATGCTCGAGAAGATGCTGGCGGTCACTTCCCAGCTCACCGTTGAAACCGCCCAAGGCGACCAGGGCAAGACCCACGTTTCCCTCGCCAAGCGTTTCGACCATTTTCTGCATCAGTTGACCGGCCTGATCGACGGCGTCGCCCGTGACTCCCACGGCCTTGGCCAACTCGGCCAGGAACTGGCCAGCGCCAGCGGCACCCTGGAAAAAGGCGCACGGCACCAACTGGCGCAAATCACCGAGATGAGCGGCTCGATGCAGCGCATGGAAGACGCCATGGGCCACATTGCCGTGCACGTCGAGCAAGCGGTGGATCATGCCGGCAAGGCCAGCCAACAGATCCTGCGCGGCCAGGAAAGCGTCGGCCGCGCCCAGCAGGAAATCACCCAACTGGCCTCACGCCTCAACGGCACCCACGACACGGTGCAGGGCCTGGCCCTGCAAACCGAACAGATCGGCACCGTGCTTGAAGTGATCAGCAGCATTGCCAACCAGACCAACCTGCTGGCCCTCAACGCCGCCATCGAAGCCGCCCGCGCCGGCGAGCAAGGCCGTGGCTTCGCCGTGGTTGCCGACGAAGTGCGCAACCTGGCGCAACGCACGGCGGTATCCACCCAGGAAATCAAAACCATCATCGAAGGCCTGCAACACGGCAGCCGGCAGGCGGTGCAAGCCATGCAAGATAGCCGCGAGGGCGTAGAGCGCTGCGTGGAGGACAGCCAGGTGGCCGTTGACATGCTGCGCGCAGTGGGCGACGACATCGCCCACATCGATGACCTCAATGGCCGTATCGTGACCACAACCCGCGAGCAGACCACGGCGAACCTGGAGATTGTCGGGCGTCTGCAGTCGGTGCAGAGCATTGCGCAAAGCACCGCGGACGATGTGGAAACCCTGGCACGCAGCAGCGAGCGGTTGCCGCCGATCGCGGTGCGCCTGGATGCGCTGGGGCGCAGGTTTCATCAATGATGTCTGGTTTGTCGGCAACGCCCGCAAGGTTTGCATAGTGCGCCAACAGGCGGGCAACCACCTGGTACCGCTCAGCCAGACCGGGCTCACCGAGCCGCCTCAACGCGTTCGCCGTCCGCCGCGCCTGAAGTGCGTTGATTGCAGGGTGACCGGCATACCGGGCCAAGCGATAAGCACCGCGATCTGCGCATTGTGCAATCGAGGTTCCTGGGACCAGCAGCCTGGCGGCGTTATGCAGCCGCCCCAGGCTGCGTCCCAGTTCGAGTGACAGATAACCCACTGCATCGAGTGGCGGGTCATCCGTGCCCGACAACGCCCGCAATGAGACCAGCCGATGAAGCTGCCTGGCGTGCCACTTCGACAGGTTCATACGTCCCCCGGCACGCAGTAGTCGCAAGATGTCCCGATGAAGCGCGTGCTGTAGGGCACGCACATGGCTGCCGGGTTTCCTCGGCAGGATCTGGAACGCCAACATACAGATAGCCATCGCCACCAACCAGGCGAGCGCCTGATTGGCGAAGTCGATGAAATCGTAATGGGCCGTGCCGCCGGTGCCGACCAGCGTGTTGAACGCAATCAGGTAGGCAATGCCTTGCAGGGCATGGCGCGGCTGGGTCGTAGCCTGGATACCCCATACCCAGAACACGCTCAATACAACGCTGAGCAGCGCAAAACCATTGATCTGAGGCAGCAGCAGAAACTTGCAGGCAGCCGCCGCCACAATGCCGTAGAGCGTGCCCCTGAGGAAGCCGTCAAGCCCTCGGGTAGGCGCCGGGTGGGTCGCCAGCAAGGTGCAACACGGCCCCAACACCGCCAGCAAGGTCGGGCCCTGGTCCCAGCCCGTCAGGTACCACACCGCGCCGGTCACCAGGGTGGCGGCCAAGGCGCGGACCCCATTGCGCAGCGCATCGCCATAATGACGATGGAAAGCTACCGTCCGTACAGGCGGCGGGGTGGCGCTTTCAAGGCTGGCAAAACTCGATAAGGCGCCGGACAGGTCCGCCAATGCCTCGGTCAACCCATCCGGGGATTCACTTTCATTCTCAAGAACGCCTTGCAGGACGCTGACCCGCGCGGCAGCCGTGACGAAATCGAAGGGGATCTGCGCCAGTTGTTCAAGGGCCTGGCCCGCTCCAACGCACGCGGGCAACGGGGGCAGGCTTGGAGTGACCAGCACGGCGGCCTGCAAATGCGCCAGCCCACCCTGGAGCGTCTTGAGCCTGGAACGAATCAGGTACGACTCACCTCGCCCGATCCCGAGCAGTTCATCCACCTTATTGATATCGAGGGCGAGTTGCGCGGGGTCGCCTGCGTCGCCCTTGAATCGAAGGGCCAGTAACCGTAGCGTGCGCGTGGAAACGTCCCCAAGCGCCTGCTTCAGTTGTGCCTCGACCGTCTTGCGCCCCAGCAGCGAGGCCACCAGGCTCAGGCTCAAGACCCCAAGGACCACCGCCGTTCCCCGTGTGACGATGTGATCGAAGCCTTGCTCAGGCGCAACGATGGCAGTGCCAAGGGCAAGGCATACGGTATAGCCCGCAACCACGGCCGCCGTGGCGTGATAGTGCCGCAGCAGGGTCATGGCTGCGACACACAGCCCCAACCACACGCCGATCCCCAGAATGAACAGCAGCATCTGTTGGGCGAACATCCCTATCAGGATCACGGCAACGGCCAACCCCAGCAGGGTACCCACGACGCGCATCACACCTTTGCCCACCACCGCGCCCTGGATCGGATGAATCAGTAGCAACACCGTCGACGCTGCCGAGAACGGCGAGTCCAGGTGCAATTGCAAACCCAGCCACAGTGCCAGCACGGCCGCTACCACACTGCGGCCCACATAGCCCAAGGTCTCCCGGGTCCATGGCCGCGGCAGCGCGGCCAACCAGCGCCATACATGCACGGCCATCACATGAACGCCTGCAGCCAGCGCGTGAGCCGCCAACGCGCGTCGGCATTTGCCTGGCCGACTTCAATGCTCGCCGTCATGCCCGCCGCCAACTCCACTCCCTGTGGCACGCTGTCCAACTCGATCCGCACGGGCACGCGCTGGGCCAGGCGTATCCAACTGAACGTCGGTGCCACCTGGGGCAAGCCGCTGTCACCACGCAGCTCGTTAGTGTCGGCGATGCCCCGGCCAATACTGGCGACATGCCCTTGAAGCAGCGGCGCAAACCCCATCAGTTTGATCGACGCCGGCGCGCCCAACAGCACGCCAGGCAGCTTGGTTTCTTCAAAATAGGCGGTCACCCAGAAACTCTGGCTGTCGACCACATAAATATTGGTGCTGCCCGCCACGGCGTAGTCACCCGGTTGAAGCCGAAGTTGCGTCACATATCCTTCGACCGGCGAACGCACGGCAGTGCGCCCCAGGTCGAGCTGGGCCTGGGCCAACTGGCTGCGCGCCGCGTCCAGCCGGGCTTTGGCCACAGCCAATTGCTGGGCGGCGTTGTCGGTTTCTTCTCGTGCAATCGCATCGCCGAGTTGGCTGCGGCGCTTGAACTGCGCAGTGCGCTGCTCGAAAACACTGCGAGCCTCGGCCAGCTCCGCCATGCGCTGTTGCTGGGCGATCTGGTAGGCACGCTGATCGATCTCATACAGCAATGCACCTTTGGCAACCCATTGGTTGTCGCCCACCAGCAAGCGTTCCACCTGCCCGGACACCTCGGGCGCAATGTGGATGACCTGGGCGCTGACCCGCCCATCCCGCGTCCAGGGCGCCAGCACATAGGCGCGCCACAACTGCATGCAGAACAACAGGGCAACCAGCCCCAACCCCAGCGTCACGGCCATCTTGAACAGTTTATTGAGCGTCATGGCGCCGCCCTCACAGCTTCAGCACGAGGGTCGAGAGGACAATGAGCGAGACAAAAAACCGCGCCAGGCTGGGGTGCCAGGTCCGGTCCAGCCAAGTGCGCACGACCCGCTCCAGCACACCGTAGACCAATGCCGCCGCTCCCACGTACAGCAGGAACGGCGGCAGGTAGAGGTTGGCAATCGTGATTTCGCTCAGCATGGTTCAAGTCTCGTAACGGCCTTCAGGGTGAGGCCCTTGGTGAGCATGGTAGGGCGTGCCAGAAACGGCCGATATTGAGTATGCTGCCAGCCTATAATCAATTTCGGACAGTCGACGGGGGATTTGATGAACGAGACAACCCTGTACACGGTGGAGCAATTCGAACTCGACGACCTGGGTCAACCCGCCGTGGCGGTAATGCTGGGCGCACAGCGCAACGACGCGGAATACGCGGTGCACAGCCATCGCAAAGGCCAGCTGGTGGTGGCCTATCACGGCGGCATCGTGTGTACGGTGGAGGATGGTGTATGGATGGTGCCTACAGGATTCGGCGTGTGGATTCCGGCGGGTATCGCTCACAGCAACCGCATCACCGCCAACGGCAAAGTCGGTTTTCTGTTCATAGAGCCCAATGCGGCTGCGTTGCCGCAAACCTGCTGCACGCTGGTGCTGTCGCCACTGATTCTCGAACTGATCCTGCACCTGAGCACCCTCGACCAGGACTATCCGGATCCGAGCGCGAGCGCACGCCTGGCCCGCGTGCTGCTTGAACAACTGGAGCAGGCCCCTTCGGAGCGACTGTACCTGCCCCTGCCCGCTTCGGCGCAGCTGCGCGTCATCGCCCGTCGTCTGGCCGAGGCTCCGGATAACCGCTGCACCATGGCGCAATGGGCGCAGCAGGTGGCGATGAGTGAGCGTTCCCTGGCGCGCCTGGTCAAGCGCGAAACCGGACTGACCTTTGGCCAATGGCGCAAGCAATGGCAAATCATCGTAGCCTTGCAGAACCTGGCCGAGGGCGAGTCGGTGCAGCGTACCGCCGAGGCGCTGGGGTACGAGTCCGTCAGCTCGTTTATCAGCATGTTTCGCAAGACGCTGGGGTCCTCGCCAGCACGCTACATCCGCAGTACCCGACCGACGACGCCTGGCGCCATTGCCTGACCTGGCCCAATTCCTGCGTGCCTCCCCCCACCCCGTCGCTACTGACTACGCGGACGACTCTTTTGGGCCCCGCCGCCCAAGCACCTGCACCGATAATCGGGCATCCCCCCAGCTATCCTGAGGCCTTCCCCCATGACGAGCCCCTCCACCGAACAGGTCAGCCCGCAAACCCTGCGCAAGGTCATCATCGCCGCCGGCATCGGTAATTTCGTCGAGTGGTTTGACTTCGCCGTCTATGGCTTCCTCGCCACCACCATCGCCCAGCAATTCTTCCCCAGCGGCGACGCCAGCGCGGCGTTGCTCAAGACCTTCGCCGTGTTTGCCGTGGCCTTCGCGTTCCGGCCCCTGGGCGGTATTTTTTTCGGCATGCTCGGCGACCGCATCGGCCGCAAGCGCACCCTGGCCATGACCATCCTGTTGATGGCCGCTGCCACCACGTTGATCGGCCTGCTGCCCACCTACGCCGCCATCGGCGTCACGGCGCCGATTCTGTTGTCGCTGATCCGCTGTGCCCAGGGGTTCTCCGCCGGCGGTGAATACGCCGGTGCCTGTGCTTATCTGATGGAGCACGCGCCGAGTGACAAACGCGCCTGGTATGGCAGTTTCGTGCCGGTGTCGACGTTTTCCGCTTTCGCCGCCGCCGCCGTGGTGGCCTATGCCCTTGAGGCGTCATTGTCCGCCGAAGCCATGGGCAGTTGGGGCTGGCGCCTGCCGTTCCTGATTGCCGCGCCACTCGGCCTGGTGGGCCTTTACCTGCGCTGGAAGCTGGACGAGACGCCTGCCTTCCAGGCCGTGAAGGAAGAGCACGCCGTCGCCCACTCCCCGCTCAAGGAAACCTTGCGCAACCATGGTGCGGCGATCTGCTGCCTGGGCGCTTTTGTGTCACTGACGGCGTTGTCGTTTTATATGTTCACCACCTACTTCGCGACGTACCTGCAAGTAGCGGGCGGGTTGAACCGGGCGATGGCGCTACTGGTGTCGCTGATCGCGTTGATTTTCGCGGCGGCGATCTGCCCGCTGGCGGGGCTGTATTCGGACCGGGTCGGGCGGCGCGTCACGGTGATGACTGCCTGTGTATTGTTGATCGTGGTGGTGTATCCGTCGTTCCTGATGGCCAGCTCCGGTTCGTTTGCGGCGTCGATTGTCGGCGTGATGTTGTTGGCGGTTGGGGCGGTGCTGTGCGGCGTGGTCACGGCGGCCTTGCTCTCGGAGACCTTCCCGACCCGTACGCGCTATACCGCTTCGGCGATCACCTACAACATGGCGTACACGATCTTCGGCGGCACCGCGCCGCTGGTGGCGACATGGTTGATCAGCACCACGGGCAGCAACCTGTCACCGGCGTTTTACCTGATTGCCGTGGCGTTGCTGGCACTGGCCGGTGGGTTGGCGTTGCCGGAGACGTCGCGGATGTCCTTGCACGACGTGGGTGGTGAGCAAACAAGCACCGCACCTTTGCTTTCACGGTAAACGGCAGGAGGGTGAACGCCGCTGGACGCAGGTAGGATCAGTTCGACACCTGCCTGCTGCCGCATCCAGACCTTCAACAGCGTTTTCTGCAGGTGCCGCAGCGAACCCTTTGGTGCGCATCTGCTAAACCGCCGCAGCCATGCGCGCTCTAGCCCCCCAGGCGAACGTCACGACCATCAGCAACCCCATGCCCGCCATCGCCGCGCCGGCCAGGGAAATCGCCGGGTAGCCCAGCCCTGCGTTGATCACCGCTCCCCCCACCGCTGCACCAATCGCGTTGCCGAAGTTGAAGGCGCCGATGTTCACGGCCGAGGCCAGGTTCGGCGCATCTTTGGCCGCTTCCATCACACGCATCTGCAACGGCGGCACGACGGCGAAGCTGGCGATACCCCAGATGAGGATGCTCACCGCTGCCGGTATCGGCCAACGCATCAGGAATGCGAAGGCCAGCAGGACCAGAATCAGTGCGCTCAGCGAGACGATCAGGGTCCGGTCGATCGAGCGATCTGCCGCCTTGCCACCCCATACATTGCCCAGGGTCAACCCGACGCCGAACAGCACCAGCATGGCCGTGATAAAGGGGGTAGACGCATGGGTCTCGTTGCTCAGGATCGGCGCGATGTAGGTAAACACGGTGAACATAGCACCGGAACCCACCACGGTCAGGGCCAGAGCCGCCAGTACCGAACCACGCCCCAGCACCTTGATTTCGGCCAGCACACCGTCGCTTTTCGGCAGCGGCAGGTCAGGCAGCGCGAACCACAGCGCGACCATGGTCACCAGGCCCAGTCCGCCAATGCCCCAGAACGCCGTACGCCAGCCAAGCAGTTCACCCAACCAGGTCGCCAGTGGCACCCCACCAATGGTCGCCAGGGTCAGACCCATAAACATCGCGGCGACGGCTCCGGCGCGCTTGTCCGGCGCGACCACACTGGCCGCGACGATGGAACCGACACCAAAAAACGCGCCGTGGTTGAGCGAAGTGATGACGCGGGCAATCAACAGATCGTAATAGCCGGTTGCAAGCGCCGACATTACGTTACCCAGGGTGAAAATGGCCATAAGCCCGACCAGCAAGTGACGACGGGGAATCTTGCCAGTGGTCAAGATCATCAGTGGCGCACCGAACAATACCCCCAGGGCGTAGGCGCTGACCAACAGCCCCGCAGTGGGAATCGAAACGCCCAGGTCATTGGCGATGGTGGGCAACATGCCCATGGGCGCGAACTCAGTGACGCCAATGCCAAAGGCACCGACAGCAAGGGCTACAAGGGGTGGATTGATACGCATGGAAGACTCCTCATTTATGCCGCAAATGCTACGATCAACGCTTTGACGGCACTAGACCGTTTAATTGGCAATCACCTTTGCGCGCGAGGCAAAAATGGATTTCAACGGCAGATCGGGTGAGATGGCGGTATTCGCGATGGTGGCGCAGGAAGGCAGCTTGTCGGCAGCAGCGCGGGCATTACGATTGACGCCCTCGGCCGTCAGCCGCGTCATCGCACGCACAGAACAACGCCTGGGCACCCGCCTGTTGATTCGCACGACCCGCGCCCTCGCCTTCACAGCCGAAGGCGAGGCGTACCTTCGCGGGGCCCGGCGCATCCTGGCCGACATGGCGGAAGTCGAAGAAGCCATCGCCGACCAGGGTGCGCCCAAAGGCCGGCTGCGGGTCAGTGCGGCCCTGGGCCACGGCCGCATGACCATCGTGCCGTTGGTGGCGGCGTTCAGCGCCCGCTACCCAAACATTGTGGTGGACCTGACCTTGGGCGACGAAGTGGTCGACATCCTCGGCGGCCAGGCTGACGTGGCGATCCGCTTTGGCGACCTGCCAGACAGCCCGCTGACAGCCCGGCGCATCGGCGACACCGGCCAGGTCCTGGTGGCATCGCCGGAGTACCTCGCGCAACACGGCACGCCTCTGGAACCCAACGACTTGCTGCGCCACAACTGCCTGCGCTTCAACTTCCGCCGTGCGCAATCCGATTGGCCCTTCGCCCGCGACGGCAGGGAGTTTTCCCTGAAGATAAACGGCAATATCGAATGCAGCAGTGGCGAAGCCCTCGCTCAACTGGCGCGATTAGGCGCCGGTATCGCACGCATCGGCGAGTTCACGGTTGCACAAGATCTGCAACGCGGTGACCTGGTGCGCCTGCTGGAATCCTGGAACCCCGGCGACCGGGAGCCGATCCACGTGGTGTTTGTCGGCGGTGCGAGCATGCCAGCGCGGATCCGCGTGTTTGTGGACTTTTTGCTGGAGCATCACCGGCTATAAACGTGCAGGCTTGTGCAGCCGCTCAAGCACCTCGTCAGCCGCCTCGCGCCATGCCTGCGTCGCGCCTTTGTTTCTCAACACCGCCAACCCGGCCGCCGTAAAGGTGCCCGGTGTCGCAATCGCGCGCCCCAACGCTTCCAGGCTCGCGGATGGCTGGTGGCGGGCGCTGGCCAGACAGTCTTGCAGGTTGCCCATCACCAGTTGGGCGGCCTGGTCCTTGGACAGGCCTTTGTCGGTAAACCACTGCTGAAGATCACTCAGGAAAAAATAGAACCAGCCGTTCATGCAGGCCGCGACAGTGGCCAGTTCGAACGCCTCTTCCTCGTCCAATACAACCAATGAACCGAGCGCGCCCAGCAGCGTTGCATGGGGTTCGCCACCGGGCGTGACCACCACGGTCGCCTGGTTGATCTGCGCGGCATAGGACAGCATGGCGCGCACCACACGCGCTTGCGGGAACCGGCGTTGAAGCTCGGCCAGCTTCAATCCCGCCACCAGCGACACCAGCGTTTGCTCAGGTCTGAGCTGCACTTCATTCGAAAGCTGATCGACCACCTCCGGGCGCACGCCCAGGACCAACAAGTCCGCCCCATCGACCACCTGTTGATTGTCAGCCATCACCTCACAGTCCCACTGTTCAGCGAGTTGCTGCGCACGTTGGTGGTTACGCGGGGACAGCAGCACCCGCCCGCCAAACTCGCTGCGCCGCAGGCCGATCACCACCTTTTCCGCCAGCTCACCGACGCCCAGGATTCCAATCTTCAGCACACTGTCCGCTCCGATTAATTCTGTAGTCGAGTGCATCATAGGCACGATTGCTGTCTTCATGCAGGCAGGCGTTCACGCTACACTCGCCGCTCTTAACATCGGCCAGGAAGGCAAGCATGAGCACTCAAGGGAAAGACCGGCAAATCGACAACATCGAATTCAACGTCAGCGATATTGCCCGCAGCAAAGCCTTCTACGGCGGCGCGTTCGGCTGGACGTTTATCGATTACGGCCCCACCTATACCGAGTTCAGCGATGGGCGTCTGACTGGCGGGTTCACCACGGGGGAGCCGGTTCGGCCGGGTGGGCCTCTGGTCATTTTGTACGCCGATGACCTCGATGCCACGCAGCAGCGGCTCAAAAGCCTGGGGGCTGTCATCACCCGCGAGATATTTTCGTTCCCTGGTGGACGCAGGTTCCACTTCACCGATCCGGATGGCTATGAACTGGCGATTTGGAAGGCTGATCAATAGGCCTCGACCCGACGCTTAGGCGAAGGCATCAATCGTTCTCCCTCAAGACCCACCTTCACAGGCCCTTTATTGCAGGGTTCGCCATGGGCGGTTCGCAAATGTCCTGCCTTCCCGCGCCTGTCACACTCATTCCCGAGCCCGGTAAAGACTATGCAATGGAACTTCAGAGGGTCAAAATCAGCACGTTCAAGGCCGGTTGCGTGATTGCCGTTCGCCAACCCGGCTTGTATTCATGGAGGAAAAATGCGGATCTACATCACAGGTGCATCTTGCGCGGGCGTCACCACGCTGGGTCGCAACCTCGCGATACGGCTCGGTATACGACACGTCGACGTCGATGATTTTTACTGGATGCCCACAAACCCTCCATTCACCACCAAGCGACCTCCCGGCGACCGCGTGTCCCTGATGCAACAAGCACTCGGTGACGACGACTGGGTGCTGACCGGTTCGTGCATGATCTGGGGCGATGCGTTGATCGCCGATGCTGACTTGATTGTGTTTGTGGTCACACCCACGCCCGTTCGCCTCGAACGGTTGGCGGCCCGCGAAAAGGCCCGCTTTGGCGATCGGATCACACCCGGTGGTGATATGCATGCGATACACGCGGCCTTCCGGGAATGGGCTTCGCAATACGACGACCCGAATTTCTCAGGGCGCAACCGGGCGTGGCACGAATCATGGCTGTCACAGCAGACGGTACCGGTCTTACAGATTAACGGGATGCGCAGTGCTGAACAGATGGCCGCTGAAGTCGCTCAGGCGGTGTCGCAAATGCCGAAACAGCTCAAAACATGAACGGCTGAGACTGTCCAACGACTTCCACTCCCCTTATCCTCACACCTCCCCGCACCCACGAACCCGGAGCCGCCATGGACCTCGCCACCCTCGCCCTATTCCTCCCCGCCTGCTTCGCCCTGAACATGGCGCCGGGCCCGAACAACCTGCTGTCCGTGAGCAATGCCACTCGCTATGGCTATCGCACCTCATGCCTTGCCGGTATCGGTCGCCTGCTGGCCTTTGCCGGCATGATCGCCCTCGCCTCTGCAGGCTTGGCGGTGGTGCTGCAGACGTCGGAGCTGTTGTTCTACGGGATCAAGATTCTGGGAGCGGCGTATCTGTTTTACCTGGCGTTGCAGTTGTGGCGCGCGAATCCCGAGGCTGAGGCGCAGGCGGGTACGGCCAAGGTCGGATTGTGGGCATTGGCACGGCAGGAATTTTTAGTGGCGGCGGGCAAGCCAGGCGATGCTCAATATAAACTTGTATGACAGACTGCTTTCGGCCAGAAGCGGTCACTGCGCATCACATCCCCGGCCTGAAAGCCTGGATAGCCGAGTTGACCGTTCACGATGCAGTGCAGCAGCATGTGATCAATGATTAAGTGCTTCCAGGAAACCTATGCATAGCCCTGTAGATCTTCATGAGTTGTTGGCGCACGTCAGAGATCAACCGTCGTTCATACGATTTATCGAAGCCCTCGGTGTAGATTTCGCCAGCGGGCGTTTAATTGAAAAGACATCGCCTTCATCGGTCTATGGGCCAAGTGCTCTTGGCTGGGAAAATGTGTCCGTTGACGCGTTTTTTGATGCTGCAGCTTCGTGGGCAGACGCCAGTTCCCGACTTGCCCAAGAGGATAGGTCGATACCCAATGTTTGGCATCGCTGTGCGGCCATTTTGCTGGCTGGGAAGTATTATGAGTGACACTGGTACGACATCCGCAACGTGGAAGGGAACCGTGGACGGGAGGTTGCCAAAGAACCAACGCAATAAGCTTTTGGTTGAAGCCGAAGCCTACGGTTTAACGTTGAATGATCTTGCTGCCACCTGCGAGGAATTCGGCGTGGCCCCCAGCAATCTGCTGAACGAGCTATCCATAGCGGTTGCTGAAGGCTACTTGGCAGGGGCTTTGACTTACGAGTTCTGCGATGGCGTCATGAACGGGCTCATCGCTGCCATCGTTGATGTGGGCATGACCAATGACATGCCGCAGCCTGCTTTCTCGCTTTATCAGGCCTTTGATCAGGGGGAGTGGGTGCGCCATGATGATCCGCCGGAGATTGATACCATTGAGAAATATGTGAAGCCGCTGGTTGTGCAGATAGTGCGTGAGTTTCAGGGTGGTAGCGGATATCGGTCAGAAGCAGATCTTTAAGCTGGAAAAATAAATCCTTCGAATTTCTTCCCGCTTTGAGAGTTTGTCTACGCACTTTTACGCTCTCTGGGCTGGTAAGCAGAGTTGGGAAATCAACTCGTCCCCTCTTCAAAGTAGGTGCAAATGATGGCTCCCTTCGTTCTTCAGGACTTTGACGTTGGATGGGTCGCTACCGACGCCCTCGGACAGGTTGCGCTCTTCACTACAGGTGGCCCCGGACCAGTTCCTGATTCCGCGATACCCTCCGTCGAAAACTCCGAAGAATTTGTCCTTTCCTTGCCGAAAGTGTCCGATGTAGATCGGGCCACTGTTGGGGCTGGTGCAAACGCTTTCGTTGAATTTGCTAAACGTGGGTTCTTTGCGTACGACTGGTCGGACGTTCATCGCGATTCACGCCAGGCGTTGAGGGGGTATGAGCTGCAATACCGTCCCCAGAATCCACTGAAACTATTCGATTTGCCTGCCCCATTACGGGCATTGACTGAGGTTACCCGGCTATCCCAAGTAATCTTCGGAGCATCCATCATAGTGATAGGTGATCAGGTTTCTTAGCCTTTATTCGGCGATTAGGGACCGCTTTTTTGGGGCGGAAGCGTTCAGTTGCGTACGGTAGCTATCGGCCATAAGCGGACGTATGCAAGCAACCGCTACCGGCCCTTTACGACAGGCAGCAATTTGCCGGTTAGTGGGGCTTATCCGAGACGAGTATGAGCGGAACAGAAAGGACCGTTCATTACTCAAACTTTAAATCGACTAATCAACACGCCAAAGGATGTGGCCAAGCGCGACAATTCGTAGCTTGAAGCATTGGTTTGATGTGCTCCGGCCGCTGTTTGTGTTGAAAGGTCCTGAATGTTTATCAGGTTACGATCAACCTCACGTGCAACCTGAGCCTGTTCTTCAGCGGCACTTGCGATCACGAGGTTCCTTTCACTGATGGTTGAAACACCCTCGGTGATTCGTTCAAGAGCCTGGCCAGCCTCCACGGACTGCGCCCGCGTATCGGCTGCCAGTTCTTTACTTTTATTCATCGCGAAGACGGCTTCATCAGCTCCAGAGCGCACCTGTTGCATCATCGATTCAATGTCCGCCGTCGATGCTTGGGTCCTATGGGCAAGAGCGCGCACCTCATCCGCTACAACAGCGAACCCACGCCCTTGCTCGCCCGCCCTGGCCGCTTCAATGGCTGCGTTCAAGGCCAAGAGGTTAGTCTGCTCGGCAATGGCTCTGATCACATCAAGAACTTTAGTGATCTCGTTGATGCGGGTGGCAAGCACCTCAACTTTGGCAGTTGAATTTGAAATCTCATCCGCCATCAATCCAACTGAATTAACAGCTCTGCGTACCTGATCACGACCTTCTACAGCATTGCGGCTGACTTGCTCTGAGGCTTCAGAGGCACCCGCCGCATTTCTGGCGACTTCATCTACGGCTGCAGTCATTTCGTTCACCGCCGTCGCAGCTTGCTGAATCTCATCATTCTGCCGCGTCAGGCCGCGTGAGCTTTCTTCAGTAACCGCGTTTAACTCTTCAGATGCAGAGGCCAATTGGTCAGCAGCGCTGCCAATTTCGCTTACCGTAGTTCGTAAGTTATTCTGCATTTTATCGAGTGCGCTCAGCAGTACACCGACTTCATCTCGTCCACTGATTACAATGTGTTTAGAAAGGTCACCATCAGCCACTTCCTCAGCGCTTCGCAACGCGATGGATAGAGGAAGAGTGATTGAACGTGTGATAATCAGTCCCAAAGCGATGGCTGCTAGGAAAGCAATTATTACACCTATACCCAATATCCAGTAAGCACTCTTTGTCTCGGCCTTTGCTGCATCTGCTACCTCACCGCTTTGGCGATAGTTGGAAGCAACAATAACTTGAAGATTATCACTTACTCCCTTGAATGCCGGCGAGACTTTCTCCTGGAAAATCTTGGTAGCGCCATCAATATTACCTGCCTTAGCTAATTCGATCACTGTGCGTGCATCCTGCAAATAGGCTGGCCAGTTTTTTTCGAACTGATCACCTGCCGCACGCTCGTCATCAGCGAGAGGAGTTTGTCGGTACTCCTTGAAAAGTCGGTCAGCCTCTTTCTCGTTTTCAGACATGGATTGAACAGCAGTGTCAAATTTAAGATCTTCTTTTGCGTACTTGTAGAGTAGAGCAGCGTGTAAAGATCTGGAGTACGAAAAAACACTTGCGCGGGCATTAGCTGTATTATAAACAGAAATTAAATTATTGCTTACAATGCCTTCTATTGCTTCTTTTTGCTTAGTGATACCTGAATAGCCTAAGAATCCCACTCCTAAGGTGATCATTGCGCACACTAAAAAAGCAGAAATCAGTCGCGAGGAAAGCTTGGTTCTACGTAATGTGTCCATAAGACTCTCGAAAATTATTAATTGGTTATCCAATCAGGCTTGGTGCGAGTACTGTGTCGGAAGAAAAACCCATAACTATAATTTTTATTTTATTGTCCTGATAAATGACCTTTTTTAAGGCGGAGGCTGGTTTTTTTGATAGTAATCAACAGCTGAACGAGACAACACAATAGAATTTCTATCGAGTCGATAGCGCATGCATAAATGATAGGGTTTAAATAATTTAACCCGGGTTTTAAGCGAATGTAAGCCAGGCGATTGCCTACTTCAACGGCCGTAAAGGGTCGGAAGTCGTCGCTCATGAACGTCTGCTTTTGGCCGATTGCTGCCTATCCTGAGGTCAGCAGTAACAAGCAGACGGCACAAAGCGGCCTCCTATCAAAAGAGTCCGAGGGGACAGTCAAGCAGTGTCGACTTCATCCTTCTTGCCTGCTCTCCATCTAAAACTGAGCCTGTCATCGGAGTCAATTACAAACAGCCCTGACCAGATAGCCAACCAGAACTGAGCTGTCACAAGCGGGGAGAGTGCCATGAACTGCCCAATCCCTCGAAGGAGTGTTTGTATGACTGGTTTGCGGCGTCGGCCTGTTGCGTAAGGCGAATACACTCGATTTCGGGGAAGCCCAAAGCACAAACGCCAATAAATGGCGATTTCTCCCTTAGCAAACTTTATCGAGTTACAGTTCCACCAATGCCCCCACCGATACATCCACTTATCATTCAGGAGCCAATTTTGGGACAGGTATGAACGCATAGTATTACAAGGTGGCAGAGCCTCTCCGCTCGAAAGCCTTACAACACACTGCCGCAATTCAACCTCTTCGACTGAGAATGCTATTTCCTCTCGGGCGCCTCCAACAAAATCCAGAACCGGAACATTTATCAAATTCCAGATCATCGGGGTTCGGTCAACGTCACAGACAGATATTTTGTCCTGATAGCGAATGCCAGCGCCACGGGCTTCGAAATAAAAATCCACATTTGACAGCCTCTGGCCGGTCGATCTTAAGGCGAGCTTAGAGACATGTGGCTTGTGGTCTGTAGGCTGCGCCAGCCTCAAGGAATACTCGAGGTAGTCTCCTAATGGCTCCCACCGCGATCCGAGTCGATGGCGAGAATTCCATCTTCGATGTGATCCAACATAAGTCTTGTGTAGCAGCACCCTGGTTACACGCTGCCAAACCCAGGAAGCGGCCTTTACGATCAAGTTGAACGGAAGAGGCAGATCCAAATTAAACTCCAAAGCGTAAGCGCGCAGGACGGTCGGTTTTAGCATCTTATGCGTCACTAAACCATGAGACCTCCTGAATGGCCAGCAGCGACTAGGTGATATAGATGATCTGAAGAATCCACCAGCAGACTCACCGTCGAAGGTCTACGTGTTAGATCTGCTGGTCGAGTAGGATGCTTCTGGGGCCAATAAGTAAGCGAGATGCAAAGCGGGTCGGGATCCACCAGCAAACGGTGCATACCGACCTGTCCCAAGCACTCGAGATGCCGCGTTGCGTGGGTAGATTACGCTTTTGCGTTTTTTCGCCAGATTGCGTGAAAAGCCTTTCCACGCGGATAAACACCTGATTTCATGACACGGTGTTCAGCTGTTTCAGCGCGACACCTTGCTGAAAGCCCGGCTATTTCGTCGGGCTTTTGCTTTGTATTTATTCGTAGAAGTGTTCCCGCACAGAGGTGACCTCGATATTGTGCCTTTTTAAGATGTCACCCAGCCCTTTGTAGCCATTGTTAGGGATCTGGCAATTATCTACCAACGTCTCGTAGATCGTCTCCAGTTCGGGTTCCTCGTGACCACCTTCAAAAATCAATTCCTGCGTCTCACCGTCGCGGGTGTACATCACCTGCCAAATTGCCATCTGACATTCCTCAAGTATTCGGCCTACTAAGATACCAAAGGATCGTTCGGTGGAGCTCATTGAGGCAAAAATTATCAAGATGCATTTGGATTCCCATCTTAAATCTTGACCACCTGCACCTCCTTTGATGCTGTACACCTCAACCGCCGGCACCATCGCCTCGATCAGGCTCATCACGCGTTCGCTCATGTCGCCGTACAGCGCATAGTTGGAGGAGAACGGGACAATCCCGTGCTGCTTGAGCTTGTGCTTGATCTGGAAATACGGCTCTAGACTAAGCAGTCCTGGACAATATGACCCTATGTGCGGCTTTGTGCGCCACCATACTCTTACAACCTTCCAGTTGCCCCCAAAAGCCAATGCCGCTTATAGTCCGCCCCGTCGCCCACATGGCGATCAGGTTTGGCGACCTGACTATCGGATGCAGAAGCACTGCGCTTTTTTGTAGAGGCTGTTGCACGCCTGCAAAGCTGTCTTAATGGCGGCTGTGCGCGGGAGACCTTCGGGTCTGCCGGGTTTTCCGATACCGGTTCGCCAACCTGCGTACAGCTGTCACCCTATCGTTTGGCGACGATTAAGTGACGGTTAATGACTGCACTTATCGGAGTTTTCAAAATGGAACGTTACATCCCTCTCACTGGAATCGATCTGGTCCCAGCCTCTCTGTTCATTGACTCAGAAGCGCCGCTCGATGTACTGCAAGCGATGGCAGATTACCGCATTCGCACCGTCACTCAGGTGTTGGAAAACATTGCCTTTCGCAGCGAGTTGGAAGCTGATTCCGTCGTGCTTTCTGACTTCGCGCAGTTGCTGGCTATCCCCTTGCGAAATGGCTGCGACCTGATGGATATCATTGGGCAACGCTTACGGGCTGAGGTTTGTACCACTGACGAAGTACCTGCAAGCCAAAGCTAAGTCGGCTCACACGCGTGGGTGCCATAGCAGCCCCCACGCGCACATTGTCCAACCACCCCACTCCCCCTTATCCTCACACCTCCCCGTCCGCCGCGAATCCGGAGCTGCCATGGACCTCGCCACCCTCGCCCTTTTCCTCCCCGCCTGCTTCGCCCTGAACATGGCGCCGGGCCCGAACAACCTGCTGTCCGTGAGCAATGCCACTCGCTATGGCTATCGCACCTCATGCCTTGCCGGTATCGGTCGCCTGCTGGCCTTTGCCGGCATGATCGCCCTCGCCTCTGCAGGCTTGGCGGTGGTGCTGCAGACGTCGGAGCTGTTGTTCTACGGGATCAAGATTCTGGGAGCGGCGTATCTGTTTTACCTGGCGTTGCAGTTGTGGCGCGCGAATCCCGAGGCCGAGGCGCAGGCGGATATGCCCAAGGTCGGTTTGTGGGCATTGGCACGGCAGGAATTTTTAGTGGCGGCGGGCAATCCGAAGGCGATCCTGATCTTCACGGCCTTCCTGCCGCAATTCGTGGTGCCCGGCGAGCCGATTACGCCGCAGTTCGCGCTGCTGGGCGCGCTGTTTCTGGGACTGGAGTGGATCGCCATCAGTGCCTACGCCTATATGGGCCTGCATATGCGGCGCTGGTTTGCCGAGCCTCGGGGCAAGCGGATCTTCAATCGCTGCTGCGCCGGGTTGTTGTCGGCGGCGGCGTCGGTGTTGTTGATGGCGCGCAGGGCCTGAACGATGACTCGCGACGAACTCGCTGCCTTTTACCAAGGCTATATCGACTGCCTGAACCGTCAGGATTGGGAGCACTTGGGTGACTTCGTGCACCCGGACGTGACCTACAACGGCGAAGTCGTCGGCCTCGCCGGCTACCGCGCCATGCTGGAGCGGGATTTTCGCGAGATACCGGACCTGGTGTTCCGCATCCAGCTGCTGGTGGCCGACCCACCGACCGTGGCCAGTCGCCTGAACTTCAAGGTCACGCCCAGGGGCGAGTTCTTCGGGTTGCCGATCAATGGACGCCAGGTGACGTTCGACGAAAATGTGTTCTATGAGGTGGTCGACGGCACGTTCGCCCACGTCTGGTCGGTGATCGACAAAGCGACCATCGCGCAGCAACTGGGCGGCTAAACTCCACAGGGCCATTCTCACGTGGAGACCGATCATGACCCACAAAAACACGCTCTGCCTCTGGTACAACGGCACCGCCCTTGAGGCCGCGACCTTCTATGCCCTGACCTTTCCGGACAGCCGGGTGAATGCCGTGCACCTGGCGCCCGGCGATTATCCGTCCGGCAAACAGGGCGATGTATTGACCGTGGACTTCACCGTCTTGGGCATCCCCTGCATCGGCCTCAACGGCGGGCCGATCTTCCCGCATACCGAGGCGTTTTCGTTCCAGGTGGCCACCGATGACCAGGCCGAAACCGACCGTTACTGGAACGCCATCGTCGGCAACGGCGGCCAGGAAAGCGCCTGCGGCTGGTGCAAGGACAAGTGGGGGCTGTCGTGGCAGATCACCCCACGTGTGCTGACCGATGCGGTGACCCACCCCGACCCGGCGACGGCAAAGCGCGCCTTTGACGCGATGATGACCATGAGAAAGATCGACATCGCGACGATTGAGGCGGCGATAGCGGCGGGCTAAGGCCGCGCATCCAGCATGGCGTTGGCCGCCAGGGCATGGACCTTGCGGGTGGGGTGCCATTCGTCCCAGTAATAATGCGCGTCGGGGTTGGCACACACCGGTTCAGCCTCCGGATAAGTGGCCTGGCACGGCGTATCGAGGTCGGTGAAACCATGGGCTGTCGGATTGGCGCGCAGTGTGTCGCTGAAAGCCAGGTGGTCGAAGTAGCTGACCTTCGCCGTACCGATCTGCGCCAGCACGGCCGGGAGTTTCTGCGCGAGCAACTGCTGGTATTTTTTCGCATTGTCGACCTGGTTGCCCTGCACCACCGCAGGCACATGGCTGAGGTCTGTGGTGCCCACCACCATCACATGCCGGGCACCCGCTGCCACCAGTTGCTCAGTGGCTTTGCGGATATTCGCCAGGCTCGATTCGCTCAGTGCCTCAAGGGTTTGCGAGTGGGAGAAGTCGGCCCACTCGAAAAAGTCATTGGCCGAGATGAAGATGAAGTACAGCGCCTTGGGGTCGGCCTTGTGGGACTTGGCAGCCTGCAAGTGCTCGGCGACCTGCCCCAATACGCCGGTGTCCTGGGAAGGCATCATCCAGGCGTAGTAATTGCCGTGGCCACTTTTGGCGCCGCCCACCGCGTAGTCGGTCAGCGGTGTGTGCAGAGCCTGGGCCAGGCCCTCGACGGCGGTCGGGCCGTTGCTCCAGCGCCCCTTCCAGTACAGCGGCCCAGGCAACGCCTGGGCGTCCTTGATGTGCTGTGCGGCGAGCTGTGTGGTGAGCGCTTCGCCCGCGCCGTTGTCGGAATAGCTGTCACCGAAGGCATACAGGTGATCGTAGGTCGAGGCGCCAAAGGCGGTCGAGGCGGACAGAGTCAGCAGAGCGGCCAAACACGCACGTCGGATCATTGCGTTTCTCCCGGAATGTCTGCACAGACTACCGGTTGGCGGCAACCACACAGGAACGATTGCGACGCGCACATATCCAGCGGCGGCCACATCACGGCTGTACAGCGACCACCCGGCTGGTTAGGCTTGGCGCCTGCAACATCCCGTTAAAGTTTCCGCGTCACCCGCCGTCACCCTGACATCCCGAATGGACTCAACGAGGCTCTCGTGCGTTTTATCACCCCGCTTTTGCTGATCGGTGGCATCGCCACCCTGGCCGGTTGCGTCACCCAGAAAACCCAGGTCGAAACCATGCTCGCCGGCGCCCTCGCCCAGCCCCTGGTGGAAAACAGCATCGTGCGCGAAGGCGACGTGCTCAGCTTCGAGCTGTTGATGCCTGGCGATCCGGGCGCCCTGCGCCGCACGTTGCAAGTCGAGGCCGCCTGTTCCTCGCCGCAACTGCACCTGCTGTACCTGGACGGTTCGCAACGGGTCTACCCCGCCAGTGCCGGCCGCTACAGTTCGCCCCGCAGCTTGTCGCCGCAGTTGCGTGCAACCCTGGCCGCCAACCAGACCTTCGTCCGTGCCTGCGCGGAAACACCGAAGCCCGACTGGCGCCTGGTACAGACCAACGAGCGCGACAACCAGGTGCTGATCGACGCCAACAGTATCAAGAACGCCAACGGCGAAACGCGCTTCTGGGCCGCCTTCGACAACCCGACGGTGCTCAACGACCTGCCCTACAACGCCCCGTACGCGCAAAAACGCGAACACTTTGCGGTGTCGTGCAAAGGCGGCACCTACAAGCAGTTGGCCGGCTACGACATGGATGCCAACAACCGCGTCAGCGACGGCCGGGTCGACAGTTTCCCTACGCCGCAGAACATCGCTGGCAGCAATGCCGACTACGAATTGCTGTTCAACAAAATCTGCGTCAACCCGGAAAAGATCACCGCACTGCCCGCGTTCAAGCCGCGCATGAAAGCACCGGCCACCATTGCCCTGACCTCGGTGCAACCGGCGGTGCTGGCGGCCATCGCCCAGCTGAACCTGGACAAACCCACCCGCTCGTTCAAATACGTCCAGTTCGCGGGCACCAGCAACTACCGTGGCAAGACCAGCGATAACCAAAGCACGCAATTCATCAGCCAGGACGCACCAAGCGGCCAGTTGGCCCTGGCCACCCGTGGCGACGGCTATGAGAGTCAGGCCGTGAGCTGGCGCAACCTGTTCCACCTGGTGTCCAAAGCCACCTACGGCGGTTCGGGCATGGCGGAAAGCTCGACCCTGACCCAACTGAACTTCACCGGTAACTGGAAGGCCCTCCCCGTGGGCGAGACCGTCACCTACACCACCGTACGCTCCAGCCTCAACAGCCTGATCGGCAGCAGCACCAACACGCAGACCAACCGTTGCCAGGTCGAGCGTGAACTGCCGGCCAGCGAACTCAACGCGAAACTGGCGGGCAGCGCCAAGGCGTTGTCCTGCCGAACCGACGACGACAAGTACAAGCGCGTCAACCACCTGTACTTCCTGACCGACTACGCCTACTTCTTTGAATCGAGCACCGACAAGAACGAGTTTTTCTACTCTGACTCGCGTATCGATAAATTCGAATAAGCCCCGTTGACACACTCTGCAATATTCCATGAAGATGGAGGCCTTGTTCAGGGTGTGTCAGCTTATGTCCGCAATGCCTTGCGTTAACCGTTCCGTCATTGGCTTGATTGCCAAGGCGCAAGGTTGCGTTGCGCACGCCCTCAAATCGAAGAAACAGTCGCTCATGTGACCGGGGCGCGCTGTCCCGTCAGATGAGCTGACAGGACATTGAGCGCGACGGTCTACTCTCCCTTGCACAATTGCCCCTGCCCTTCTGACGGTGACTCAAGCGGTCAATCATCAGGAGAAAGTGCATGTCATCGTTTCAAGGTATCTGGGTTCCCGTGGTCACGCCGTTCCATGACGGCGCCATTGATTTCATTGGCCTGCACCGCCTGGTCAACCACCTGCTGGAAAAACACGTGGCCGGGATCATGGTGTGCACCACCACCGGCGAAGCGGCGTCGCTGAGTCGGCAGGAACAATTGGCGGTGCTCGATGCGGTGTTGCAATGGGTGCCGGCGCACCGCGTGGTGATGGGCCTGGCGGGCTATAACCAGATTGAGCTGCTGCACTTTCAGCGTGAAATCCTGCAACGCCCGGTGGCTGGGCTTTTGGTGCCGGCGCCGAGTTACATCCGCCCATCCCAGGCCGGCCTGGAAGCGTTCTTCCGCACCGTGGCCGATGCCTCCAGCGTGCCGATCATTCTGTACGACATTCCCTACCGCACCGGCGCCACGTTCGAGCAGGCCACCTTGCTCAACATCGTCGCCCACGAACGCATCGTGGCGATCAAGGACTGTGGCGGCAACCTGGACAATACCCTCGCGCTGCTGGCCAGCGGTGAGGTGGATGTGTTGTGTGGCGAAGACCTGCAGATCTTCAACGCGCTGTGCCTGGGCGCGACGGGCGCGATTGCAGCCTCGGCGCACGTCAACACGGAACAGTTCGTGACGCTTTGCCAGCAGGTACGCGACAACCAGTTGGCCGACGCGCGGGCAACGTTCATGCAGTTGGTGCCGCTGATCAACACGCTGTTCATGGAGCCCAACCCGGCACCGGTGAAAGCCGCCCTGGCCCTGCAAGGCTTGATCGGCAGCGAGTTGCGCGCACCGATGCAGGCAGCCAGCGTGGCAGTTGTCGCCCGTTTGCAGCAGGTGCAGAACCTGCTCGGCTAATGCGCCAAAAACAGACAACGAGCGGACCGTCCGGTTGCGACCGGACCGATCCCGGCCTATCGTCGAACCCAGGCTTTGCCTTTTGCTGTCCAACCCATCCGTATTCAGGTGACGACATGCCCACGCTGCCCCGCCCCGCCGTGCTCGAACTGATCGGCAACACGCCGCTGGTTCGGGTCAGCCGGTTCGATACCGGCCCTTGCACGCTGTTTCTCAAACTCGAATCCCAGAACCCCGGTGGCTCCATCAAGGACCGCATCGGCCTGGCCATGATCGACGCCGCCGAACGCGATGGCCGCCTGCGCCCCGGTGGCACCATCATCGAAGCCACCGCCGGCAACACCGGCCTGGGCCTGGCGCTGGTCGGCCGGGCCAAGGGCTATCGGGTGGTACTGGTGGTGCCCGACAAGATGTCCACGGAAAAAGTACTGCACCTCAAGGCCATGGGCGCGGAGGTGCATATCACCCGCTCCGATGTGGGCAAGGGCCATCCCGAGTATTACCAGGACGTGGCCGCACGCCTGGCCAGGGATATTCCGGATTCGTTCTTCGCCGACCAGTTCAACAACCCCGCCAACCCCCTGGCGCACGAAACCAGCACCGCGCCGGAGATCTGGGCACAAACCCAGCACGATGTGGATGCGATCGTGGTGGGCGTCGGCTCGGCCGGCACCCTCACCGGCCTGACGCGCTTCTTCAAGCGCGTGCAACCGGCACTGCAAATGGTGCTCGCCGACCCGGTGGGTTCGGTGATGGCCGAGTACAGCCGCAGCGGCAAGCTGGAAACGCCAGGCTCCTGGGCGGTAGAAGGCATCGGCGAAGACTTCATCCCGTCGATTGCCGACCTGTCCAGCGTGCGCCACGCCTATTCCATCAGCGATGAGGAGAGCTTCGATCACGCCCGGCAGTTGCTCAAGGCCGAGGGCATTCTCGGCGGTTCCTCCACCGGCACCCTGCTCGCCGCCGCCCTGCGTTATTGCCGCGAACAGACCACGCCCAAGCGTGTGGTCACCTTTGTCTGCGACACCGGCACGCGCTACCTGTCGAAGGTCTACAACGACCAATGGATGACCGACGCCGGCCTGTTGCACTACAAACACTACGGCGACCTGCGCGACCTGATTGCGCGGCGCTTCGAGGACGGCCGCGTGATCAGCGTGAGCCCCGACGACACCCTGCTCACCGCGTTCCAGCGCATGCGCCTGGCGGATGTCTCGCAACTACCGGTACTGGTGGACGGCCAGCAACTGGTCGGTGTGATCGACGAATCCGATATCCTGCTCGGCCTGCACCAGGACGCCAGCCACTTCACCCTGAACGTCGCCAGCGCCATGACCACGTCCCTGCAAACCCTGCCCCCCAGCGCCAGCCTCGCGCAATTGCAAGCGGAGCTGGATCGCGGCCTGGTCGCCATCATTGCCGACGCGTCGGGCTTCCATGGCCTGATCACCCGCGTCGACCTGCTCAACCACCTGCGGAGATCCCTTGCATGAGTCAGTCCGATAAAAGTGCGTTTGCCACCCGCGTGATCCATGCCGGGCAATCTCCCGACCCAACCACCGGCGCGCTGATGCCGCCGATCTATGCCAACTCCACCTACCTGCAAGACAGCCCCGGCGTGCACAAGGGCTTTGACTATGGTCGCTCCCACAACCCTACGCGGTTTGCCCTGGAACGCTGCGTGGCCGACCTGGAAGGCGGCAGCCAGGCGTTTGCCTTTGCCTCCGGGCTGGCGGCGATTTCGACGGTGTTGGAGTTGTTGGACGCCGGCGCCCATGTCGTGTCCGGCAATGATTTGTACGGCGGCACCTTCCGCCTGTTCGACAAGGTGCGCCAACGCAGCGCCGGGCACCGCTTCAGCTTTGTCGACCTGAGTGACCTGTCGGCCTTTGAAGCGAGTCTGCAGGACGACACGCGCATGGTCTGGGTCGAAACCCCGAGCAACCCGCTGCTGAGCCTCACCGACCTCAGCGCCATCGCACGCATCTGCCGCGCTCGCGGGATCATCTGCGTGGCCGACAACACCTTCGCCAGCCCGTGGATCCAGCGCCCGCTGGAGCTGGGCTTTGATGTGGTGGTGCACTCCACCACCAAATACCTCAACGGCCATTCCGATGTGATCGGCGGCATTGCCATCGTCGGCGACAACCCCGAACTGGCCGAACGCCTGGGCTTTTTGCAGAACTCGGTCGGCGCCATCGCCGGGCCCTTCGACGCCTTCCTCACCCTGCGTGGCGTGAAAACCCTGGCCCTGCGCATGGAGCGCCATTGCAGCAACGCCCTCGACCTGGCCACCTGGCTGGACCAACAGCCGCAAGTGGCGCGGGTTTACTACCCGGGCCTCGCGTCCCACCCGCAGCATGAACTGGCGCGCAAACAGATGCGGGGGTTTGGCGGGATGATTTCAATCGACCTGAACAGCGACCTGGCCGGCGCCAGGCGCTTCCTGGAAAACGTCAGGATCTTCGCCCTGGCCGAAAGCCTGGGTGGTGTGGAAAGCCTGATCGAACACCCGGCGATCATGACCCACGCCAGCATCCCGGCGGCGACGCGGGCGCAGCTGGGGATTGGCGATGGGTTGGTGCGGTTGTCGGTGGGGGTTGAGGATGTGGAGGATCTGCGTGCGGACCTGGCGCAGGCCCTGGCGCTCATATAAACAGCTTGCCCTGATCTATGTGGCGAGCAGCCTGGTTGTGGCGAGCGGGCTTGCCCCGCGTTGGGTGGCGAAGCCGCCCCAATAAAAACGCCGCATTCTTTCAGGCAGAATGCGGCGTCTGGTTTTAGGGCTGCTTCGCAGCCCAACGCGGGGCAAGCCCGCTCACCACAACAGGCCCGCTCGCCACAACAAGCCTGCTCACCACAGCACACCTGCTCAGCACAGCAAGCCAGATAGGCGTCAGGCGGAGGTGATGTTGGCCCGCGCCGCATGCAGCTTCTTGTAGCTGTCGATCAAGCGCAGATGCCGGTCCAACCCTTCCAGCTTCATGCTGGTCGGCGTCAGGCCATAAAAGCGCACATCGCCCTTCACCGAGCCAATCACCGCATCCATCCGCTCATCGCCAAACATGCGGCGGAAGTTGGCTTCGTAGTCGGCCAGTTCCAGGTCGTCGTCCAGTTCCATCTCCAGCACCGCATTCATCGCCTGGTAGAACAGGCCGCGCTCGACGGTGTTGTCGTTGTATTGCAGGAACATCTCCACGCACTCCTTGGCCTCTTCATATTGTTGCAAGGCCAGGAAGATCAGCAGTTTCAGTTCCAGGATGGTCAGTTGGCCCCAGGCGGTGTTGTCGTCGAATTCGATGCCGATCAGGGTGGTGATATCCGTGTAGTCGTCCAGCTCGCTTTCGATCAGGCGCTCGACCAACGCCTGCAATTCTTCCTCGTCGAGGCGGTGCAGGTTGAGGATGTCCTCGCGGAAAAACAGCGCCTTGTTGGTGTTGTCCCAGATCAGGTCATCCACCGGGTAGATTTCCGAGTAGTCCGGCACCAGGATGCGGCAGGCGGTGGCGCCGAGGTGTTCGTACACGGCCATGTAGGACTCTTTGCCCATGCCTTCGAGAATGCCGAACAGGGTCGCGGCTTCCTGGGCATTCGAGTCTGCACCTTCGCCGGTGAAGTCCCACTCGACGAATTCGTAATCCGACCGGGCACTGAAGAAGCGCCACGACACCACGCCGCTGGAGTCGATGAAGTGCTCGACAAAGTTGTTGGGTTCGGTCACCGCCTGGCCTTCGAAGGTCGGCGGCGGCAAGTCGTTCAGGCCTTCGAAGCTGCGGCCTTGCAGCAGTTCGGTAAGGCTGCGCTCCAGGGCCACTTCCAGGCTTGGGTGGGCGCCGAAGGACGCAAACACGCCGCCGGTGCGCGGGTTCATCAGGGTCACGCACATCACCGGGAATTCGCCGCCCAGGGAGGCGTCTTTGACCAACACCGGGAACCCCTGGGCTTCAAGGCCCTGGATGCCGGCGAGGATGCCGGGGTACTTGGCCAGCACCTGCGCCGGTACGTCCGGCAAGGCGAACTCGCCTTCGATGATTTCACGCTTCACGGCACGCTCGAAGATCTCCGACAGGCACTGCACCTGGGCTTCGGCCAGGGTGTTGCCGGCGCTCATGCCGTTGCTGAGGTAGAGGTTCTCGATCAGGTTGGACGGGAAGTACACCACTTCGCCATCCGACTGGCGCACGAACGGCAGCGAAACGATGCCGCGTTGTTCATTGCCGGAGTTGGTATCGAACAGGTGCGAACCGCGCAGTTCGCCGTCGCGGTTGTAGATTTTCAGGCAGTAGGCATCCAGGATCTCGCTCGGCAGCTCGTCGTTGGGACCTGGCTGGAACCAGCGCTCATCCGGGTAATGCACGAACGGTGCGTTGGCCAGTTCCTCGCCCCAGAACTGATCGTTGTAGAAGAAATTGCAGTTGAGCCGCTCGATGAACTCGCCCAAGGCCGACGCCAGGGCGCCCTCCTTCGTCGCACCCTTGCCGTTGGTGAAGCACATCGGCGAATGCGCATCGCGGATGTGCAGCGACCAGACGTTGGGTACGATATTGCGCCACGACGCGATCTCGATCTTCATGCCAAGGCCTGCGAGGATGCCGGACATGTTGGCGATGGTCTGTTCCAGCGGCAGGTCTTTGCCGGCGATGTAGGTGCCGCCCTCGGAAGTCGAATTCGGCATCAGCAACGCCTGGGCATCGGCGTCGAGGTTCTCGACTTCTTCGATGACAAACTCAGGCCCGGCCTGTACCACTTTCTTGACGGTGCAGCGGTCGATGGAACGCAAAATGCCCTGGCGGTCCTTCTCGGAGATATCCGCAGGCAACTCGACCTGGATCTTGAAGATCTGGTTGTAGCGGTTTTCCGGGTCGACGATGTTGTTCTGCGACAGGCGAATATTGTCGGTGGGGATATTGCGCGTCTGGCAATACAACTTCACGAAGTACGCCGCGCACAGCGCTGACGACGCCAGGAAGTAATCGAACGGCCCCGGTGCCGAGCCATCGCCTTTGTAGCGAATGGGCTGGTCGGCAATCACCGTGAAGTCATCGAACTTGGCTTCAAGCCGGAGGTTGTCGAGAAAGTTGACCTTGATTTCCATGGGGGGCACACCAGAATAACGGCTAAACAAAAATGGCCGCCATTATGAGGGGTTTCACCGCGAAGTTTCAGGCTTTTGAGCAATGGCTGGCGAATTGGCCAATGTGGATTAACCTTTTTGCGTTTGGCGCCGATGGACTGAGGGCAACCAGGGAGTAGTCGGAATGCGCAATAACCAGCCCGTAACACAGCGTGAGATTTCCCTCGCGCCTTCGCAAAAACTCATCTCCGCCACGGATGTCCGAGGGGTCATCACTTACTGCAACGACGCCTTTGTCGACATCAGCGGCTTTGAACGCGCCGACCTGATCGGCGCGCCGCAGAACATCGTGCGCCATCCGGATGTGCCACCCGCCGTGTTTGCGCACATGTGGGGTGCGCTCAAGCAAGGCCTGCCGTGGATGGGCATCGTCAAGAACCGCTCGAAAAACGGCGATCACTATTGGGTCAACGCCTACGTCACGCCGATCTTCGATGGCAGCCAGGTCGTCGGTTTCGAGTCGGTGCGGGTCAAGCCCACGGCCGATGAAATCCGCCGGGCCCAGGCCCTGTATCAACGGATCAGCCAAGGCAAACCGGCCGTCCCGCGCCAGGACGCCTGGCTGCCGGCCGCACTCGGTTGCGTGCCTTACGTGGCCACCGCAGTGGCCGGCAGCCTCGCCGGTCTGTTCCTCGACGCGCCGCTCGCAATTGCCGTGGCCGTCGCCGTCGCGGTGCCGGTGGGCGTGCTCTGCTCACGCTGGCGCCAAGGCAGCACACTGCGCCTGCTGCAGGGCGTAGAACCTTCGACTTCGGACGCCTTGATCGCCCAGATGTACAGCGACGCCAGCGGGCCACAGGCACGCCTGGAAACTGCGTTCCAAAGCCAGGCCGCGCGCCTGAAAACCTGCCTCACGCGCCTGCAGGACAGTGCCGAACAATTGAGCGCCCTGGCCGGGCAATCCGATCAGTTGGCCACCGCCAGCTCCAAGGGCCTGGACCGCCAGCGCGTCGAAACCGAACAGGTCTCGGCCGCCGTCAACCAAATGGCCGCCACTACCCAGGAAGTCGCCAGCCACGTCCAGCGCACGGCGGATGCCACCCAGCAAGCCAATGTGCTGACCGGGCGCGGCCGTGAAGTGGCACGGGACACCCGTGAGGCCATCGAACGTTTGTCCAGCGTGGTCAGCGAAACCGGCGCGACCGTAGCGCAACTGGCGCGGGACAGCGACGAAATCGGCAGCGTGGTGGACGTGATCAAGGCCATTGCCGACCAGACCAATCTGCTGGCCCTCAACGCTGCCATCGAAGCAGCGCGGGCCGGTGAGCAAGGCCGTGGCTTTGCCGTGGTCGCCGATGAAGTGCGCCAACTGGCGCAGCGCACGTCCCAGTCCACCACCCAGATCCACGGGCTGATTACCCAACTGCAGGCGTCGTCCAACAACGCCGTGCAAAGCATGGAGAACGGTCAACGCCAGGCGCAGGAAGGCGTGGCCTGGGTACTCGAAGCCGACCAGGCCCTGGTGGGCATCAGCGAGGCGGTGTCGCATATCACCGACATGACTACCCAGATCGCTGCCGCCACCGAGGAACAGAGCGCGGTAGCCGAAGAGATCAGCCGCAACATCACCACCATCGCCGAACTGGCCGACCAGACGTCGACCCAGGCCCGTCAATCCACGGACCTGAGCAAGGAACTGACGAACACTGCGTCCACCCAGTATGCGTTGGTGGAGCGGTTCAATCGCTGAGCCTTTGCTGAACGCCTGGCTAGCCGGTTTGTTGTGGCTAGCCGGTGTCCTGTAGCTAACCGGTGACCTGTGGCGAGCGGGCTTGCCCCGCGTTGGGCTGCATAGCAGCCCCAAAACCAGACACTGAGGAATACCTGACACATCGCAGCTCTCATTGATGGGGCTGCTGCGCAGCCCAACGCGGGGCAAGCCCGCTCGCCACAACAATTTCCTTCACTACAACATAGTATGCTTGGGTTCACCTCCGCCCAATCACGAAGCCCGCCCATGTCCATCACGGATAACCTCCTCGCCTTCACCTTCGCCGCCACCCTGCTGACGCTCACACCCGGCCTCGATACAGCCCTGGTGCTCAGGACCGCGGCGGTGGAAGGCAAGCGCCAGGCACTGCAAGCTACGCTGGGCATCAACGCCGGCTGCCTGCTGTGGGGCGCAGCGGTTGCCTTCGGTCTGGGCGCACTGATCGCTGTGTCAGAAGTCGCCTTCAACCTGCTCAAGTACTGCGGCGCCGCGTACCTGGCCTGGCTGGGGTTGAACATGCTGCTGCGTCCGCGCCGCTCACTGGCCAGCGCCGAGGTGCAGGGCAAGCCGGCCGGCAACTGGTTTATCAAGGGCATGCTGGGCAATGTGCTCAACCCCAAGGTGGGAATTTTCTATGTGTCGTTCCTGCCGCAGTTCATCCCCCAGGGCCAGCCGTTGATCCTGTGGACGTTCGGCCTGGTGGGCATCCATGTGCTGCTCGGCCTGGCGTGGTCACTGGTGTTGATGGGTGCCACGCAGCCGCTGTCCGGTTTCCTGCGCCGGGAAAAGGTCATCCAGTGGATGGACCGCACCACTGGAATGATCTTCATAGTGTTTGCAGCGCGGTTGGCATTCAGCAGGCGCTGAGCCGTATGGACAGTTCGATGTCATCGGCAAACGGTACAGACACGTAGCCGTTCTCCGGTGCGCGTACGTGGGCCAGGTATTCAGGGCAGTAATCGGTGTTGTCCGCCACCACCAGCGCGCCGGGGCGCAGGTGCTTTTCCACCAGGCCCAGCACGTCGCCATACAGCGTCTTGGCGCCGTCCAGCAGCAGCAAGTCCACGCTGTCCGGCAGGCCGCTGGCCAGGGTGACCAGTGCGTCGCCTTCGCGGATATGGATCAAGTCACTCACCCCGCCTTCGATGAAGTGCTCACGCGCCAGGGCAATCTTCGAGGCTTCGAATTCGCTGCCGATCAGCACACCGCCGCCGTTGTCACGCAGCGCAGCGGCCAGGTGCAAGGTGGACAGGCCGAACGACGTGCCAAACTCCACAATCGCCCGCGCCTTGCTGCTGCGCGCCAACAGGTAGAGCAGCTTGCCGGTGTCCCGCGAGACCGGCAGCCACAGGTCCTTGAGCAGCGAATACAGCGCCACGTATTCGGTCTTGCTGCGCATCAGCCGATCGCGTTCCTCCTTGGATACCGAGTTCACCAAGGGGCTGGTAGCGGCGCTGGCCTGGGTATAAAGACGTTCGATCAGGGGCGCCAAAGGCGCAGTGGTCAGGCTAGACATAATGGATTTCCGTAGGGTTGGGGCTAAGATGCGACTCATTCGTCGCATTAAAAGTATGCGAGTGATTCCCATCCTTCGCTATTCGCATTCGCCCTGCTTACGGAGCCCCGTATGACCCGCCGCCAGCCCCCGTGTATTTCCACGCGCAAACAGCCACAACAGGCGCGTTCCACCGAGCTGGTGGCGGCGATTCTCGAAGCGGCTGTTCAGGTTTTGGCCAAGGAAGGCGCCACCCGTTTCACCACCGCTCGGGTCGCTGAAAAGGCCGGCGTGAGCGTAGGGTCGGTGTACCAATACTTCCCCAACAAAGCGGCGATTCTGTTCCGTTTGCAGAGTGATGAGTGGCAACAGACCACCCGAATGCTGCGCAACATCCTGGAGAAACACGATGAAGCACCGCTGGATCGCCTGCGCACGTTGGTGCATGCCTTTATCCAGTCGGAATGCGAGGAAGCGCAGATGCGCGGGGCATTGAGCGATGCGGCGCCGCTGTATCGCGATGCACCGGAAGCGCTGGAAGTCCGGGCGGCGGGCCGGGAGACTTTCGAAGCGTTCATGCTGGAGCTGCTGCCCGAGGTGGCCGAGAACACACGCACATTGGCCTGCGACCTGATGCTTACCACGCTCAGCTCAGTGGGCAAGGAGTTCTCGTGCAGCCCGCGCACGACGGAAAAAATTGCTGTGTATGCCGAGGGAATGGCTGATATGTTTCGCGCCTATGTAAAGGCGCTCAACCCTCCGTGAAGCGCGGCAAAGCTTGTTGCAAGTTCGCTTTGGCGAAACGGCTTGGTAAGCCGCGGAAGATCCGGCGTTCGGCATACCCGGAGACCAGCAGGATCGCGGTTTCAGGCAACAATTGGAAATTTCACTGACAGTTTCTCCGACACCCGCGCTAAAAAGCCAACCGATACCGCACTTCTTCCAGTGTGACACCGCCCCTCTGGAGCGTACGCTCGCTGCCTGTGTCCTCGACACAGCCCGCCCTGCGATAAAACCGGATAGCTCGTTCATTCCGGCTCAAGACCCAAAGCGTCAAATCCTGGTACCCCTGCACCATCAAGTTCTGCAAGCCCGCTTTCCACAACGCCAGCCCCACGCCTGTTTGCCAGTACCCGGCCAACACATAGATGGCCATGACCTCACCAGTGTTTTTACCCGCAGCCTCCTCGTCACGGCTGGCACCGACCGATATCCAACCGACCACCTGCCCATCCACCTCCGCGACCCAAACCTTGGGCTCGTCCGCTTCAATCGAGCGCATCCAAAAGGATTCACGCTGCGCCAGGGTGGCTTGCAACCCGCTCAAATACTCGGCCGGCATCAGGTCACGGTAGGCGTCCTGCCAACTGCTGATATGCACCTGGGCAATGTCCCTTGCGTCGTCGGGTAATGCCTTGCGGATCATGCCGGTATTCCTTTTTCGAGCAATGGCCTTCCAGTAAACCCACGCCTCATGACCGTTTATATTCGCCGGGTGGCGACGGGGCTATCCGGCTTCGAACAAATCGCTGTCTAGGCGCCCAGGTTGGCTGATATGTTGCGAGCCTCACGAGCAAAGGTAAGCGCTATGACACCGTTAACCAGCAATGCCGCACTGCTGATCATCGACATGCAGCAAGGCATGAACCAGCCGAAGCTTGGGCGACGCAACAACCCCGGCGCCGAAGCGCAGATACAGCGCCTGCTGCAGGCGTGGCGGCAGTCCAACCGCACGGTGGTGCACATCCGCCACATATCCCGCTCGCCCGACTCGGTGTTCTGGCCGGGCCAACCGGGTTGCGAGTTCCAGCCGACCCTGCAACCGCTGGCGCATGAGCACGTGGTGGAAAAGAACGTCCCGGATGCTTTCACGGCCACGGGGCTGGAGCGCTGGCTGCATGTGCGTGGGGTCCGGCAACTGGTGATCGTGGGTGTGATTACCAACAACTCGGTCGAGGCCACCGCACGTTCGGGCGGCAACCTGGGTTTTGAGGTGACGGTGGTTGCCGACGCCTGCTACACCTTCGACCAGACCGATTTGTCCGGGCGCCTGTGGCCGGCCGAGGATGTGCATGCGCTGTCGCTGAGCAATCTGGCGATGGACTATGCCAAGGTTGTAGAGACCACTGAAATCCTGGATAGGTTGTGAGCATGACGCATCAGACCGGCAAGCGAATCGCCTTGCGCAGGTTTCCATGCTCGCTTTCGGCATGTGGCAGCGCATGCGTCCAGTCATAAAACGGCCCGTACGCGCCTCGATATCGGCTTGTATGACGAACTGATCCAGAGTTATCAGGCCGCCGGGCTTATCCCGGCGTAAACCAACAGATAGGCCTCCAGTTCCTCTCGTTGCCCGGACGTTACAATCGCGCCGATATACCCATCAGGCCGCACCAGCACCCACTCGCCAATCGCCAGTTGGTAGGCACGTTGAAACTCACCTTGCTCGTCAATCACATCTCCCTCAGGCCCAACGATATGGACCTGCACGCCCGGCCAAGCGGGCACTGAATCACGCGTGACGCCATACCCCAGCAGTGTCCAGTGCGTGCCCTGGAACAGATGGAACAGCCGCAGCGCCTGCCCGGCGGCACCTCGGACCGGCGCGTCCGGCGCCCGGTCGCCCGCTGCAACGCCTTTACGCACGGGGCTCTTCAACGCCAGTGAGGACTCGGGGTAGCCGATGTCCAGTTGATGCACTTCCCTGCCCCGGCGCAGTTCGCCATGCTGCATTTCTCCCAGCAGTCTGGTGGACAAACCGAGCACGGAGGCAGCCACCGGCCGGCGCTCTTCTTCATAGGTATCGAGTAAAGCCTCAGGGGCGCCCTGCACCACCGCTGCCAGCTTCCAGCCGAGGTTGTAGGCGTCCTGCACACTGGTGTTGAGGCCCTGGCCACCGGTGGGCGGGTGGATATGCGCGGCGTCACCCACCAGCAGCACCCGGCGCAGGCGGTAGTGATCGGCCAGGCGTGCATTCATGGTGTAGGCCGATGACCAGCTCACGCTGTGCACCTGGACATCGGCGCGACCAGTGCGTTGGGCGATCAGTGCGGTGAGCCCTTCGGCGCTGAAGTCGATGTCGCCATCGGCCGGGATCGGCCCCTGAAGCTGGAACAGGTCGGTGCCGGCCAGCGGGCAGATCGCAATCTGGCGTTGCATATCCCCTTCGCCAAAGCGATGCCAGGCCTCACGCGTCAGGCCGGTAAGCACCCCATCCGCCACCAGGGCGCGCACGCCCAGGGTCTTGCCGGGGAAGCCGATAGCCAGCGCATGCCGGACAAAGCTGCGACCACCATCGGCCCCCACCAGCCAGCGGGCACGCAGGCTTTCTTCGCCGCCCTGGCCGGCCAGCCTGGCGGTGACGCCATCGGCATCCTGTTCGAAGCCCACCAGCTCACAACCGAACTCAGGCCAGTGGCCCAGTTCAAGCAGGCGCTCGCGCATCACCTGTTCCGTCAGAAACTGCGGCACCATCAAGGGTTGCCGGTAGGGCTCGGCCGGTGTCGGCGCCTTGGATGCAGTGAATTCGGCATCGCTGTAGCTGCCATCGTCGCGGTAGCGCCGGTCAGTCGGATAGACTCCACCCACCGCCATCAAACGGTCGAGAATCCCCAGGTCCTCGAAGACTTCCTGGGACCTGGGCTGGATACCCTTGCCACGTGAGCCCTGGAATGGCTGGTGGTTTTTTTCGATCAGGCGGAAGCTGATGCCCCTTCTCGCCAGGTCGATCGCCAGGGTCAGGCCGGCGGCACCGGCACCGCAAATCAGTACATCGACAGCCAATTGCGCTTTCATATGGATCACCTATATGTGCAATACGCACATATTAAGAGAGGCCAACACCGTGTCAATTAAAAGTGTGCAAAAGGCACATATATCCGCCCAGCTGCGTGACCTGCATGGCTCATTGGTCGAGATCGTAGGGGTGATGAATCGCCCGCAACGCGACGAGGCGATGGTGCGCGAAGCCGGGATTGCCCTGGACCGCGCCCTGTTTCCGTTGCTGGTGCTGGTCGAGCGCCTGGGGCCGATTGGCGTGGTCGAACTCGCCGACCGCGTGGGCCGTGACTACACCACGGTGAGCCGGCAGGTGGCGAAGCTGGAAAGCCAGGGGTTGGTTACGCGACAGGCAAGCGCACTCGACCGCCGAGTGCGCGAGTCGGTGATCACCGAGAAAGGCAAGGCCATGACCGACCGCGTCGATGACGCGCGGGAAAGGATCGGTATGTCGATCTTCTCCACCTGGGAGGAAGGCGATTTCGACAACCTGGTGCGACTGATGCGCAAGTTTGCCGAGGACATCAAGGAGGATTCCGTGCGTGCGACGAAGGGGATTTCCTGAGGCCATCCACTTGCTGGTTTGCTGTGGCGAGCGGGCTTGTTGTGGCGAGCGGGCTTGCCCCGCGTTGGGGCGCGAAGCGCCCCCCTCTCTCAGGGCCACATCGCTGCTTCAGGTAGACCGAGGTGATGGGATTGGGGCTGCTGCGCAGCCCAACGCGGGGCAAGCCCGCTCGCCACAACAAGCCCTTTCACCTCAGCTAGCTCTTTCACCTCAGCAAGCCCGCGCACGGCATCAATCCAACGCCAACTCCACCACCCCACCGTTCAACCGCACCGGCCATACCCGCAAGCGCTGCTCCGGCGCCTCCAGGCACTGCCCGTCTGCCAGGCGGTAATGCTGCTTGTAGATCGGCGCTGCCACCACCAGCTCACCCTTGATGCTGCCGATCAAACCGCGACCGATCACATTCGCCCCCGACTGCGGGTCGTGATTGTCGATGGCATACAGCGTCTGCGCCTGCGCGCCCGGCAGGTAGAACAGTGCGACTTGCGCGCCGTCCAGCCACACCACCACGCCGGAGTTGCTCACCAGGTCTTGCTCGCGGCACACCTGCGTCCAGGTGGCCAGGTTGCGTTGGGTAGTGGCTTGGCTCATCAGGCAATCTCCTCGGTGACGGCAATCAGGTTGAGTTCGGCGGCCATGATTGGCCGGCGCTGGCCGCGTTCCTGGACGAAGTGGATGTCCGGGTCGGGGCGTTTGTCGTTGACGAAGGTGCGGAAGCGCTTGAGTTTTTCCGGGTCCTTGAGGGCGTTGGCCCACTCGCATTCGTAGCGGTCGACCACCTGTTGCATCTGCGCTTCGAGTTCGGCGCCCAGGCCCAGGCTGTCGTGCAGGATCACGTCCTTGAGAAAATCCAGGCCGCCTTCCAGGCTCTCGCGCCACACCGAGGTGCGCTGCAACTTGTCGGCGGTACGGATGTAGAACATCAGGAAGCGGTCGATGTAGCGGATCAGCGTGGCGTCATCCAGGTCGGTGGCGAACAGCTCCGCATGGCGCGGGCGCATGCCGCCGTTGCCGGCGATGTAGAGGTTCCAGCCTTTCTCGGTGGCGATCACGCCCACGTCCTTGCTCTGGGCTTCGGCGCACTCGCGGGTGCAACCGGACACCGCGAACTTGAGCTTGTGCGGCGAACGCAGGCCCTTGTAGCGGTCTTCGATCAGCAGCGCCATTTTCACGCTGTCCTGCACGCCGTAGCGGCACCAGGTGCTGCCCACGCAGGACTTCACCGTACGCGTGGACTTGCCGTACGCATGGCCGGTCTCGAAACCGGCCGCGATCAATTCACCCCAGATATCCGGCAACTCGTGCAACTGTGCGCCAAACAGGTCGATGCGCTGGCCGCCGGTGATCTTGGTGTAGAGGTCATATTTCTTCGCCACTTCACCGATCACAATGAGTTTGTCCGCAGTGATCTCGCCACCCGGAATACGCGGCACCACCGAGTAGGTGCCGTTCTTCTGCATGTTGGCCATGAACGTATCGTTGGTGTCCTGCAACGGCACCAGGGACGGGTCCATGATCGGCTGGTTCCAGCACGACGCCAGGATCGAGCCCACCGCCGGCTTGCACACGTCGCAACCAGTGTGACCACGGCCATGTTTGGCCAGCAGTTCGTCGAAGGTGACGATGCCTTCCACGCGCACCAGCGCGTACAGCTCCTGGCGGGTATGGGCAAAGTGTTCGCACAGGCTCTTGTCGACACTCACGCCACGGGCGATCAGCTCATGCTCGAACACCTGCTTGAGCAACCCGGCGCAGCCGCCGCAACCGGTGCAGGCCTTGGTCTGCGACTTGAGCAGGCCGAGGTCGCTGCACCCGTCGTCGATGGCAGAGCAGATCGCGCCTTTGGTCACGTTATGGCAAGAGCACACGGTAGCCGATTCCGGCAGCGCGCCGGGACCGAGGGTGGGTGCGCCGCTGGAAGACGGCAGGATCAGGCTGGCCGGTTCGGACGGCAACGCGATGCCGTTCTGCATGTACTGCAGCAAGGTGTCGTAGTAGCTGTTATCGCCGACCAATACGGCACCGATCACCTGCTTGCCCGAAGCATCCACCACCAGGCGCCGATAGCTGGCACTGGCCTCGTCGATGAATTGGTAGCTGCGCGCCCCGGGCGTGTGGGCATGGGCGTCGCCGATGGAACCCACGTCCACGCCGAGCAGCTTGAGCTTGGTCGACATGTCGGCGCCCACAAACGGCTCGGCGGTTTGCGCGCAGAGCAGCGCGGCGACGCCTCGCGCCATCTGGTAGCCCGGCGCGACCAGGCCGAACAGGCTGCCGTTCCAGGAAGCGCACTCGCCAATCGCGTAGATATTCGGGTCGCAGCTCAGGCATTCATCGTTGATCACCACACCGCCACGCGGGCCGATGTCCAGGCCGGCCTTGCGGGCCAGTGCGTCCTGGGCGCGGATGCCGGCGGAGAACACGATCAGGTCGGTTTCGAGGAATTCGTCATTGGCAAAGTTCATGCGGTAGCGGTACTGCTCGCCGGCGCTGATCGACTGGGTCGCACGGGACAAATGCACGCCCACGCCCAGCCGCTCGATCTGCGCCTTGAGCGCCAGGCCGCCGAAGTCATCCAGTTGCACCGGCATCAGGCGCGGCGCGAACTCCACCACATGGGCTTCAAGGCCCAGGCTTTTCAGCGCATTGGCGGCTTCCAGGCCTAGCAGGCCACCGCCCACCACCACGCCGCGTCGGGCATTGGCGGCGGCCTTGCGGATCGCATCCAGGTCTTCAAGGGTGCGATACACCAGGCGTGAGTCGCCCTCGGCGCCTTCGATCGGCGGCACGAACGGATAGGAACCGGTGGCCAGTACCAGCTTGTCGTAGGCGACACAGCCGTCGGCGGTGATCACTTCACAGCGGGCGCGGTCGATCTCCAGCACCGGCACGCCCAGGTGCAGGGTCACCCCCGGCGTCTGGTACAGCGCAGCGTCGGACAGCGCCAGCGACTCGGCATCGCGCCCGGTGAAATACTCGGACAGATGCACCCGGTCATAGGCGCGCATCGGCTCCTCGCTGAACACGTGCAAACGGTAGTGAGCCAGCGCGCCGCGTTCGATCAGTTGCGCCACACAGTGGTGGCCGACCATGCCATTGCCGACGACGATCAAGGTTTTGAGAGGGTTCATAGTAAGCACCTGACAACGCTCATCACGGTTTTAAAAGCAAAAAAAAACGCCTGAAACCTTGCGGTTCCAGGCGTCTTTGCCTGTTCTTGTGCGGGTTCGGATCAGGCGACTGCGCCGGATTCACCGCTATTGCCCTGGTTGTCGATCGTCGTTGACCGAGGTGGGTTGATGGGGAGCTTGCAGGGTCTGTGCCAAGCGAAGACAAAGCCCGCACTCAAGGCATCACACGCAAAACAACGGCGATGAAACTGCGCGTAATCGCCTCCAACTGGTGCACCTCGCGTCATAAAAGTGCACAAACCCCTTCTGTGGCGAGCGGGCTGGCCCCGCGTAGGGCGGCTTCGCAGCCCTACGCGGGGCCAGCCCGCTCGCCACAAAAAAACCTGGCGCGTGACTTGCTAGGAACACTCCAACCAGGCAGTCAACGCAGACTGCCCTCTCACGACAAAGGCGCCGTGTAACCCCCGTTCTGAACGGAGGGTTACAAGGCGCCTTTTTTGTTTATACGGGTTTCAGATGGCCAACCAAAACATACGCAGTGTGTGTCCCTATTGTGGCGTGGGCTGCGGCATCATCCTGCAGGTCGAGCACAATAAAGTGGTCAAGGTGATCGGCGACAAGGCCCACCCCACCAACTTCGGGCGCCTGTGCACCAAGGGCACTACCTGCGGCCAGGCCATCGCCGAGTCCGGCCGCATGGAGAACGCCTATGTGCGCCAGGCCCGCGACCATGACCCCGTACGCCTCGGCATGGACAAGGCCATCAGCGAAACCGCCCGGCGCCTGCGCCAGACCCTCGACACACACGGCCCGGACGCGCTGGCCTTCTACGTATCAGGTCAGATGTCGCTGGAGTCCCAGTACCTGATCAACAAATTGGCCAAGGGCTTTGTGCGCACCGCCAACATCGAGTCCAACTCGCGCCTGTGCATGGCCAGCGCCGGCAGTGGCTACAAACTGTCCCTCGGTTCCGACGGCCCACCGGGCTCCTATGAAGACTTCGACCGCGCCGACCTGTTCTTCGTGATCGGCGCGAACATGGCCGACTGTCACCCTATCCTGTTCCTGCGCATGATGGACCGGGTCAAGGCCGGGGCGAAGCTGATCGTGGTCGACCCCCGGCGCAGCGCCACGGCAGACAAGGCCGACCTGTTCCTGCCGATCAACCCCGGCACCGACCTGGCCCTGCTCAATGGCCTGTTGCACCTGCTGGTGAAAAACGGCCATACCGATCCTGCCTTCATCGCGAACTTCACCGAAGGCTGGGAGGCGATGCCGCCATTTCTGGAGGACTATTGCCCCGAGCACGTCGCCGCCATCACCGGCCTCGCCGAAGCGGATATCCGCCAAGCCGCCGACTGGATCGGCCAGGCCACCGAGTGGATGAGCTGCTGGACCATGGGCCTCAACCAGAGCACCCACGGCACCTGGAACACCAACGCGCTGTGCAACCTGCACCTGGCCACCGGCGCCATTTGCCGCACAGGCAGCGGGCCGTTTTCCCTCACCGGCCAACCCAATGCCATGGGCGGCCGCGAGATGGGCTACATGGGCCCGGGCCTGCCGGGGCAGCGCTCAGTGTTGGTGGACGCGGACCGCGCCTTCATCGAAAACCTGTGGCAAATCCCCCACGACAGCCTGCCGCGCCAGGCCGGCAGTGGCACCGTGGCGATGTTCGAGCAGATGGCCGCCGGCCGGATCAAGGCCTGCTGGATCATCTGCACCAACCCGGTGGCCAGCGTGCCTAACCGGCAAACCGTGATCAACGGCCTGCACACCGCCGAGCTGGTGATCAGCCAGGACGCCTTCCTCGACACCGAGACCAACCGCTACGCCGACATCCTGCTGCCCGGCGCACTGTGGGCCGAGGCCGAGGGCGTGATGATCAACTCCGAGCGCAACCTGACCCTGATGCAAAAGGCCGTGGACGCGCCCGGCGAGACCCTGCCCGACTGGCAGATCATCGCCCGGGTCGCCTGTGAGATGGGCTTTGCCGAGGCCTTCACCTACGCATCCGCCGCCGAGGTCTTTGAAGAAATCAAACAGGCCTGGAACCCCAAGACCGGCTACGACATCCGTGGCGCCAGCTACCCGCGCCTGCGTGAAAACCCTGTGCAATGGCCCTGCGCACCGGTTGAGGCAGCGCACCGCAACCCGATCCGCTACCGTCATGGCGGCACCCTCACCTTCGCCACCGAAAACGGCAAGGCGCGGTTCTTCGCTCGCGCGCATATGCCGCCCGCCGAGATGCCCGACGACGGGTTTCCCTTCGTGCTCAACACCGGTCGTGTGCAGCACCAGTGGCACACCCTGACCAAGACCGGCAAGATCGCCACCCTGAACAGACTCAACCCCGGCCCCTTCGTCGAACTGCACCCCGAAGACGCCGCCCGCCTGGGCATCAAGGACAAGGACCGGGTCGAAATACGCTCCCGGCGCGGTCACGCCGTGCTGCCCGCCGTGGTCACCGACCGCGTGCAGCCGGGCAACTGCTTTGCGCCGTTTCACTGGAACGATGTGTTCGGCGAACACCTGGCGATCAACGCAGTGACCCATGATGCGGTGGACCCGATTTCCCTGCAGCCGGAGTTCAAGTGCTGCGCCGTCGCCCTCAGCCGTGTCGAGCTGATCGACCACCAGTTCCTCGACCTCCCTTCCCCCGTAGCAGAGGACACCGCCATGTCGCGCCTCGACGCCTTCGCCGACATCACCGGCATCCGCCACCTATCGCCACCGCCCCTGAACGACAGCGAACGCACCTACCTCGCCGGCTTCCTCAGCGGCTTGCACACCAGCGCCGCGCGCCAGGGTTTCGGCGTACCGACCCTGCCGGCGACTGCGCCGCTGACCGAGGCGTCACGCTTATGGCTGAACGGCTTGCTCGCCGGCTTGTTCAGTCCTACAGAACCCCTCGCCGCGCCCTCCCCGGCCGTCACCCTGCTGTGGGCCTCGCAGACCGGCAATGCCGAAGCCCTGGCCGAACGCTTTGCCAAGCGCCTGCGCGAAACAGGCATCAGCGTGGAACTGAGCGCGATGGCGGATTTCCCCGCGAGTAAACTGGCAAGCACCCACACCCTGGCGCTGATCAGCAGCACCTTTGGCGACGGCGACCCGCCCGACAACGGCGAAGGTTTCTGGCACAGCCTGCGCACCGCCGATACTCGCCTGGAGTCGTTGCGCTTTGCGGTATTGGCCTTGGGCGACGCCAACTACGAGCAGTTCTGCAACCACGGCAAGCAACTGGACCGGCGCCTGCTGGAACTGGGGGCAACGCGCCTGCTGGAACGGGTGGACTGCGACACTGAATTCGAAGCCGCCGCCGATGCCTGGCTGGCGCGGTTCCAGCAGGCACTCAACCCGGCAAAACCGGTGGCACCGGCCACCCCCGCCGGTAAAACCAAGCTGTACGGCTCGCGCCTGCTGCTCAACCGCCATCTCAACCCGCACAGCGCGCACAAGGAAACCCGCCAGTTCGCCCTGGACCTGGCCGACTCCGGGCTGACTTATGAAGCCGGGGATGCCCTGGGCATACGACCACGCAACTGCCCCGAACTGGTCAGCGAACTGCTCGACCTCACCCGCCTGAATGCCAGTACTTGCGTGAACATCGACACCTTCGGCGATGTGCCGTTGCAACAGGCCCTCACCCAGCACTTCGAAATCGCCCGGCCCAGCAGCGACACCCTGGCCTTCATCGCCGAGCGCAGCGCCAACCCGGGTCTCAAGCACTTGCTCAACCCCGAGCACAAGGCCGAACTCAATGACTGGCTGTGGGGTCGGCAACTGGCGGATGTGTTGCAGGAATACCCCATCGACTGTTCGGCGGATGAGCTGCTGGGCACTCTCAAGCGCCTGCAACCGCGCTTGTATTCGATCGCCTCCAGCGCCAAGGCGTACCCGCACGAGGTGCACCTCACCGTGGCCGCTGTGCGTTATGGCAAGCGCAAAGGCGTGTCGTCGACCTTCCTCGCCGACCGCGTCGGTGACGGGGAAGTGCCGCTGTTCGTGCAACCGTCGAAACACTTCCGCACGCCCAGCGACGCAGAGGTGCCGATGATCATGATCGGCCCCGGCACCGGCATCGCGCCGTTCCGTGGGTTCTTGCAGGAACGCCGGGCGCTGGGTCATCAGGGGCGCAACTGGCTGTTCTTCGGTGAACAGCACGCCGCCAGCGACTTCTACTACCAGGACGAGTTGCAAGGTATGCAGCGCGATGGCCTGCTCACCCACCTGAGCCTGGCGTTCTCTCGCGACCAGGCGCAAAAGGTGTATGTGCAGGACCGCATCCGCGATCAGGGCGCCGAGCTGTGGCGCTGGCTACAGGACGGCGCCAGGCTGTACGTCTGCGGCGATGCCAGCCACATGGCCAAGGACGTCGACCAGGCCTTGCGTCAGGTCGCGCAAACCCACGGCGGGCTTGGCGTTGAGGGCGCCGTGGAGTACTGGCGACAGATGAGCGAACAGAAACGTTATCTGCGTGATGTGTATTGATTGGATACAGAACAATATGCACTTTGTATTGTGTACAAAAAACCCTAAAGATTTATCGGTGCCAGGCCGAAACAGCAGTGATAGCAAATCGCCTGACTCCTGATCGAGGAATGCAGCGATTTGGCCGCCCTTCACGCTGATGGTCGTCTCGATGAAAATAAAAAATAAGCTGGTCCTGGCATTTGTCTCTGTTGCATTTATTCCGGTCAGCCTGGTGGCCGTGATTTCGGTCATGAACACGCGGACCCAGGCGGTGGATCAGTTCATCGATGGCAGCACCCGGGAGATTCGCCAGATCGACGGCAACATTCGCCAGTTCTTCGATGGCACGTTGCAAAACGTCGATCAGATGGCCACTGATCCTGTATACACTTCCGTCAGCACGCTGAAGAACTACCAGGCCGCCGATGCCGCCAGCCAACCGCTGCCGGCCGAGGCGCAAGCCGTGATCGAGCGCTTCGCACGCTTTGGCGCCACCCACCCGGCGGCAGCGATCCTGTCCATCGGCCTGGAAGACGGCACCTACGCCAAATGGCCGGATGACCCCCAACTGGCCAAATACGACCCGCGCACCCGCCCCTGGTACAAGGCGGCCATGGCCAGCCCCGGCAAAACCGTGCGCACCCCCGCGTATTACTACGACAAGGACGATGTAGCATTGGTGGGCACCGCCCGGGCGATGCTGGAAAACGGCAAGGCCAAGGGCGTGTTCGTGGTCAGCGTCTCCCTGAAAAACCTCACCGAGCTGGTCAAGAGCATCAAGCTGGGCGAAAGCGGCTACGTGATGCTGATCGAAGACGGCGTGGTGCTGGTGGACCCGCGTGACGCCGCCCACAGCTTCAAGCCGCTCAAGGACCTGGGCGCGCCCTACGCGCAGCTGGCCGACACGCCTCAGGGATCCACCGAGGTGGTGATCGATGGCGTGCGCTACATGGCCAACGTGTGGACCTCCCCCGGCCTTGGCTGGCGCTACATCGGCCTGATCGAACACCGTGAAGTCATGGCCGAAGCCACGCGCATGACCTACCTCACGGCCATCATCGTCGGCGTGCTGGTGCTGATCTTCGGGCTGATCGCGGCGGCGTTCTCCAAGGTCATCGTCAAGCCCATCGGCCAGGTCAGCACCGGCTTGCAGTCCATCGCCCAGGGCGAAGGCGACTTGCGCCACGAACTGCAGGTACAGGGCAAGGATGAAACCGCCGAGCTGGCCGGCTGGTTCAACAAGTTCCTCGCGGCGATCCGCCAACTGATCCAGCACATCGGCGCGGCGTCGGCCAATTTGCAGAACGCTTCCAAGGTCAACAGCGAGGTGGCGCACAATATGAACGAGGCGGCCGGACGCCAGCGCGAGGCCGTTGAATTGGTGTCGACCGCATTCAATGAAATGGTCGCCACCGCCAACGAAGTCGCCCGTTCCTGCAGCGGCGCCGCGGAGTCCGCCGAAAACGGCCACCGTCGCGTGGCCGAGGGCAAGCAGCAGATCGAAGTCACCACCGACAACGTCAACCGCCTGGGGCGCCGTCTCACCGAGTCCTCCCAGGCCATGGTCGAACTGGAAGCTGGCAGCCGCAGCATCAACCAGATCCTCGGCACCATCCGCGCGATTGCCGAACAGACCAACCTGCTGGCCCTCAACGCCGCCATCGAGGCCGCCCGTGCCGGTGACCAGGGCCGTGGCTTCGCGGTGGTGGCCGATGAAGTGCGTGCCCTGGCCAAGCGCACGTCCGACTCCACCGGCGAGATCGAGCAACTGCTCGGCACCCTGGAAAACAAGACCCAGGAAGTCACCCAGAAGATGGGCAGTTGCCTGGACTTGTCGCGGGCCAGTGTGTCATCCATCGAAAGTGCGCGGGACAGCTTCGAGGGTATCCAGACGTCGGTGAACGAGATCCGCGACCAGAACCTGCAGATTTCCGCCGCCGCCGAGGAACAACACAGCGTGGCCGAAGAGATCAACCGGCACATCCAGCAGATCTACGACGAGGCACGCCTGGTGGAGAGCCTGGCCAACTCGGCGCAGGACGACTCGGGGCGCTTGTCCACTCTATCGGATGAATTGAATGGATTGGTGGGGCGCTTCAAGTCCTGAGGAAGTCAGTGCTCTGGCGCCATATGGCAAACGCTCAAATGCGCGATTGCGCAACCATCCAGGCCTGGAACGCCTGAAGTCGAGCCGTGAATGTTTCACGGTCGGCACTCGGGTTCCGGGCCTCGAACAAAAAGAAGGCCACCTGAGTCATCTTGGATGGGTACTCCTTCACGAACAGCGCCACATGCATTTCCAGCGTATGCGGCCACGATGCCTGCTCACCGCAGAGTATCTGGGTGGCTCTGAGCAGCTTGCGTGACGCTTCGCGCTGCAGGCGGAGTCGCTCCTGCTCGTTGGCGGCATGTGCGATGCGGCCAAGGTAAGCGGTGAGCACCGCTTCAAAGTCACCGTTCACGGCCAGGGCAATATCCAGTGATGGCCGAAACCGCTCGAACTGCGCCGACAGATCATTGCCCCACACGCACCGGCAGTGGTGCTTGAGCCAGAATCCCCAGCTGTTGCTGTTTTCGATGGCCAGTACCTGTGCGCGGCTGCCGATATCGAAATCCACCTTGGTGACTTGCGGGTACCGCACGGCCAGGTCGCATCGCACCCGCTCCAACCGCTCCAAAACTGCAGAGGTCGGCGGCTCACATAGCACCACCGTCAGATCAAGATCGGAAACGCCCGGCAGCGCATCGCCACGCGCGACGCTGCCATAAAGATAAAGGCCGTCCACTCCCAAGTCAGGCTGCGAGAGCACGTTGCAGACAGCCTCGAGCAGTGGCTGAAATTCACGCTGCACGGGGACGTGGGGAACCGTAAGGATAAAGCCCTCGGCGTCCACCCCCGTGGATTGCGCCGGGCTCATGGGTGATGTCTCTCGATCACCAGGCCTTCAGCCTCGCTCGGTACCGTGAAATGGCGGGTAATCAGATCAAACTCAGCATCAGTGGCGGCAAAGTCATGCTCACCCTGGGCGTTGCGCGCATGCAGCCTGGCCCGACAGGTGGCGTCATCCAGCTCCAGGTAGTGCAGGCAGTGCCGGGCCTTGGCGGCGTGTGCCAACCCCAGCAGCCATTCGCGACTGGCCACTGTATTGGCAGGGAAATCCAGCACCACGTCGAGGCCCGACTGCAGCACATTGATCACCAAGGGGCCCAGTACGCCGCGAATACGCTGGGCGCATTTGATGTAATCCGCAATGGCGTGGATTTCACCGGGGTAAAGCGTGGCGAGCCAGTGGTCTTCGCTGAGCACAATGGCAGCGTGCTCAGTGGCGAGGGTCTTGGCGAGTGTGGACTTGCCGGAGGCGATCTTGCCGCAGAGCAAATGCAGGGTTGGCATGGGGCGGTTCCTTATGTCAGTCCCGCCAGCATGACCGCCATGGATTGATCACACAACGCCCCGTTTCCAATGCTCGTGGAACGCCAGGGCCGCGACATTCTTGTCCTTGGCTTCGAGCATGATGTCGAAGCGGTCGAGAAACTGCAGCGCATAATCGTTGGTCCAACGGTTCCACATCTGTGCGCTGTGGGCGTAGAGGTCGCGCTTGGACACCACCTGCAACAGCGCGTCCATTTCCAGCTTGTGTTCGGCATCAAAGCCCAGCTCTTGCAGGCTCTCCGGGGGCTGGGAGTAATGCATGGTCGGTCGCACGCCGCGCCAGCTTTCAATCACCCGGGCGACCCGCTCCGAGTGGGGGTCGATGTAGTCGTTTTCGTTGATCCAGCAGTGGTGGATGTCCAGGACCACCGGTGCCAGGTCGGCGACTTGCAGGCAATGGTCCAGGCCATAGGTCTTTTCGTCGTTCTCGAACGTGATGCAGTTGCGCGCCACCTCCGACAGGCGCGACCACACGGCGCGGGTGCCTTCCACGCCGAGGCGGCCGGCGATATGCACGTTGCACTTGAGGTCCTGGAAGCGCCGGCCATAACCCATCATGCGGATCATGTCGGCGTGGTATTCGAATTCGGCAAGGCTGTTTTCCACCACGCCGGGGTTTTCCGAGCCGAGTACACAGTATTGGCCCGGGTGGAATGACAGGCGGATATCCGAGGCGCGGGCCAGCTCACCGATGGCGGCAAAACCCTCAACCAATTGACGCTCGATAGCCGGGTCCTTGTAGACGCTGGCCACTTTGGGATGGCTGTAGAACGGCAACAGGTCGCTGCTCAAGCGCAGCATGCGCAGGGTCGAAGGCAATTCAGCGACATACGCCAGCAGGCGCAATTGAGCGGCCAGGTTGTGCGTGACCACTTCCACCAGTTTGTCCCGGGCCACCTGCGGTGTAACGCTGTCCATCCAACGCAACGTGGTGGTGCGCGGGTTGAACGGACCTTCGATCAGCTTTTGGGCGCTGGCCGACAGTAGCCGTTCGGGATGTTTGTATTGGCACGCGAAGCCAATGCGTGGGTGAGTCATGGAGGCGCCTGGCGTAGGAAAAAGGAGCGAATGATACGGGGTTAGTCCGGGGTAGACCCAGGCGGGTTCCCACTATTTCGAAACGTTTCACGCTGAACTTTCTCACCGGCGCTGCGTTCACTTCTTATGCGCTGCCCCGTCCAGGGGCGTTGTACAACAAGGAGCCGCCCCCGTATGACTACCCTCCCCGTTTACCGATATGCCCCAGGGCCGCTGCATGCGACCTTGCTCGCCGGCACCGTGCCGTTGTTTCTTGGTGCCTTGCTCAGCGACATTGCCTACACCCAGACCTACCAGATCCAATGGGCCAACTTCGCCTCCTGGCTGATTGCCGGCGCGTTGGTGTTCGCCGGTTTCGCGTTTCTGTTCGCGCTGGTCAACCTGCTGCGCGCCGAGCACAAGGCCGGTCAACCCACTCGCTATGTGCTGTTGCTGTTGGCCACTTGGGTACTGGGCCTGGTCAATGCCTTCCAGCATGCCAAGGACGCCTACGCCTCGATGCCCGGCGGCCTGATCCTGTCGGCCATTGTCTTGCTGCTGACGTTGGCGGCCACATGGACCGGCCTGCGTTCGGGAGGTGTCAAATGAAAACGTCCAGCACCCTGACCCTATTGAGCGCCGCGCTGTTGCTGAGTGCCTGCGGTGGCGAAGGCGACAAGACCCAGGCCCGTGGCCCCGATCCCAAGCTGCCGGAACAGCAAAGCAGCCTGTTGCCGAGCATGAAAATCGCCGAACCTGCGCCCTGGGGCGAACAGAAACCCAAGGTGCCGGACGGCTACAGCATCACCGCGATTGCCACCGACCTGGCGATCCCGCGCCAGACCCTGGTGCTGCCCAACGGCGATATCCTGGTTGCCGAAGGCCGTGGCGGCAGTGCGGCCAAGCTCAAGCCCAAGGATGTGATCGCCAGCCTGATCAAGGCCGAGGGCAACACCAAGGTCAAGAGCGGCAACCGCCTGACCCTGCTGCGCGACGCCGATGGTGACGGCACCTACGAACTCAAGACCGTATTCGCCGACAACCTCAATGCGCCCTATGGCCTGGCGTTTGCCAACGGCAAACTCTACGTGGCCAACCAGGACGCACTGGTGAGCTTCGACTACGCCGACGGCCAGACCAAAGCCAGCGGCCCGCCGAGCACCGTCACCGACCTGCCGGCGCAGATCAACCATCACTGGACCAAGTCCCTGGCCGTGAGCGCCGATGGCAGCCAGCTTTATGTGGGCATCGGCTCCAACAGCAACGTCACCGAACGCGGCATGGAAGTGGAGATCGACCGTGCGATGGTCTGGCAGATCGATGCCGCCACCGGGGCGCACAAGCCCTACGCCACTGGCTTGCGCAACCCCACGGCACTGACCATCCAGCCGGACACCGGGCAACTGTGGACGGTGGTCAACGAGCGCGACGAACTGGGCCCGGACCTGGTGCCGGACTACCTGACCTCGGTGCGTGAAGGCGCGTTCTACGGCTGGCCGTACAGCTACTGGGGCCAGAACGTCGACCCACGCGCTCAACCGCAGAACCCAGCCAAGGTGGCCGCCGCGATCAAGCCGGATTACAGCCTGGGCTCCCACGTGGCCGCCCTTGGCGTGGACTTTTCCATCCCGCAGATGGGCGAGCAGTTTGCCGATGGTGTGTTCGTCGGCGAGCACGGCAGTTGGAACCGCGACAACCCGGTGGGCTACAAGGTGATCTTCGTGCCGTTCAGCAATGGCAAGCCGTCCGGTGAGCCCATCGACTTCGCCACCGGCTTTCGCGGCGACGACGGCAAGACCCGTGGGCGCCCGGTGGGTGTGACGGTGGACCCGAAAGGTGCGCTGATCATTGCCGATGACCTGGCCAATACCGTTTGGCGCGTGACGCGGAACCGCTAAACAAAATGTTTGACATGGTTGCCTGAAGCAACAATATTGTTGCCTAAGGCAACCATTCGAGCATTTCAGCATGTCCACCCCCTTGCTTGTCGAACGCGCCGGCATTGTGCGCGGCTTCAACCGCTTCTACACCCACCAGATCGGCGTGTTGCAGGAACACTTGCTGCAAAGCGACTACTCCCTGACTGAAATCCGCGTGATGTACGAGTTGTCTTCCCGGGGAGACCTCACCAGCGCCGACCTGTGCCAGATGCTCGGCCTCGACGCGGGTTACCTGAGCCGGCTGACCAGTGGCTTTGAAAAGCGCGGCCTGATCCAGAAAGTCCGCTGCGCCACCGACGCCCGCGCCGTGCAATTGCACCTCACCGACCACGGCCGCGCCGTGCTGGCGCCGCTGGAGCAGCAAACCCAGCGCGAAGTCATCGCCCTGCTCGAGAGCCTGCCCGAACCGCAACAGCAACAACTCACCGAAGCGATGAAGCGCATCCAGGCCCTGCTGCAAGGCACCGCGCCCAGCTATCTGCTGCGTGACCCGCAACCCGGCGACATGGGCCGCGTGGTGCAGCAGCAAACCGCGATCTATGCCCGTGAATACGGCTGGAATTGGGAATTCGAAGCGCTGGTGGCGGAGATCGTCGCCAAGTATCTGCGCGAATATGACCCCACGTGCGAGCGCTGCTGGATCGCGGAAAAGGACGGCGAGGTGGTGGGCTCGGTGTTCGTGATCCGCCATGACCAGACCACGGCCAAGCTGCGCATGCTCTACGTGGATGCAAGCGCACGGGGCATGGGTATTGGCCAGCGCCTGGTGGATGAGTGCGTACGTTTTGCCCGCCAGGTGGGCTACACACGCATGCTGCTGTGGACCGTGGATATTCTGACCGACGCGCGCAAGCTGTATCAGAAAGCCGGGTTCGAGCTGGTGGAGGAAGAGCCGATGGTCAGCTTCGGCAAAGCCCTGGTCAGCCAGACCTGGGCTCGCCCGCTGTGAAACAGCCCCGCGCCATGGCGGCGCGGGACGTGGAGCCTTACAGGTCAGTGATTTCCTTGTGGCGCGGCACCAACGTCTTCATCACGCTCCAGGCCACCAGGTAGGCCAGCGCACAGATCGCGAACATGATCATGTAGCCGGTATGGATGTCGTTGATGGACTTGTAGTAGTCGAACACCCAGCCGCCGATCTTGGTCATGACCACGCCGCCCAGGCCGCCGGCCATGCCACCGATACCGACCACCGAGGCCACGGTTTTCTGCGGGAACATGTCCGAGACGGTGGTGAAGATGTTGCACGACCACGCCTGGTGCGCCGAGGCGCCCACACCGATCAGCAGTACCGGCACCCAGAAGCTGATATAGCCCAACGGCTGGGCCAGCAACACCACCAGCGGGAACAATGCGATCACCAGCATGGCTTTCATGCGCCCGTCGTACGGTGCATCGCCGCGCGCCATGAAGTAGCTGGGGAACCAGCCGCCACCAATGCTGCCGACCATGGTCATGCTGTACAGCACCGCCAGCGGCATGACGATATCGGCGCCTTTCATGCCGTACTGCGCCGACAGGTAGGTGGGCAGCCAGAACAGGAAGAACCACCACACGCCATCGGTCATGAACTTGCCGAAGGCAAAGGCCCAGGTCTGGCGATAGGTGAGCAACTTGAACCACGAGACTTTTTTCTCCACGGCGCCGGCCGGTGACGGGGTGAACGGCTGCACGGTCTGGTCACTGCGGATATAGGCCAGTTCTGCGGCCGACAGGCGTTTTTGCTCCTCCGGCTTGCGGTAGAGCGCGATCCACACCGCGACCCACACGAAGCCGAGCCCGCCGATCACGATAAATGCCGCTTCCCAGCCCCACAGACCGGCAATCAATGGCACGCAGATCGGCGCCAGGATCGCGCCCACGTTGGCGCCGGAGTTGAAGATACCGGTGGCCAGCGAGCGTTCTTTCTTGGGGAAATATTCGGCGGTGGCCTTGATCGCAATCGGGAAGTTGCCCGCCTCGCCAATCGCCAGCACCGCACGGGACAACATGAAGCCGGCAATCGACACCGGGATCACCGCCAGGCCGATCGCGCCGCTGATGACCGCGATGCCCTCGCCCATCGGCACCGAGAAGGCATGCATGATCGCGCCCGTGGACCAGATGCCAATCGCCACCACATAGGCCGCCTTGGTGCCGATCTTGTCGACGAAGCGCCCGGCGAACAGCATGGAGATCGCGTAGACAAACTGGAACACCGCCGCGATGTTCGCGTAGTCGGTGTTGCTCCAGCCAAATTGCGTGGACAACTGCGGTGCCAACAGGCTGAGCACCTGGCGGTCGAGGTAGTTGACGGTAGTCGCGAAGAACAGCATCGCGCAGATGGTCCAGCGATAGTTGCCTACCGCTTGGCCAACGCGGTGAGCGTGGATGGGCTCGTTCAAGTTCATGGCATCACTTTTTATTTTTGTTAGGTAGGACATATGTAACGTCATATGTCGTCGTACAACTGCGACTTTTATATCGGGCCGCCTACCGGCTGTCAATCTGAAAGATTGCCGTTTATCGAGGTTCTACGTGGGTCTGTAAAAGGTCAGGCAAATACAGTTGTAGGATGACAAATACGCATGACCAGGCTGGGCGCTTTGCCCGGTACATCGTCGAGCACACCAAAAGGCTGCATACCGATCTTTTCCAGCACCCGGATCGAGGCCCCATGATCCGGTCGCACCAGCCCGAACACCTCGGGCAACCCCAGGCTGTCGAATGCCAGCGCCAACGCGTCGTGCCCCAACTCGGTGGCATAGCCCTGCCCCCAGGCCTGCACCGCAAAACGGTAACCCAGGTTGATGCGCCGCTCGGTCAGGTAGTTGAGGGGCGCGATACCGCCGAAGCCGATGATGTGGTCCGGCGCCTCGCGCCGTGCAATCGCCCACCAGCCGTACCCTAGGGTCGCCCACTGTTCAAGCCAGTGATCCAGCAGACGCTGCGCCGCCTCCAGGCTGGCCATGGGGCCCGATGGGTTGAACAGGTTGGTCTGCGGGTCGCCGAAGATCGCGAACAATCGCTGCAGGTCGCCCGGCTGCGGCTGGCGGTAGACAAGGCGGGAATGGGCGGCTGGCATTCGCATAACTCGTGTGTGGGCGGACAAAGTTCAATCCATCTGCAAAAAAACGCAAATAGTGGTGAATTATTTCATGTCCGCTTGTATCTGAAGTGACAGAGCGGTGCCATCGCAGTGATGGCGCCTCCCCTGTTCTGCTTTAGAGTGCCCCGCATGAAATTACGTAAGAAAAGCGTCAAGCCCATCGGATTGAAAGACATCACCATCGTCGACGACACCAAGGTGCGCAAGGCGATCACCGCCGCCGCCCTGGGTAACGCCATGGAATGGTTCGACTTTGGCGTCTACGGGTTTGTCGCCTATGTGCTCGGCAAGGTGTTCTTCCCCGATGCCTCGCCCAGCGTACAAATGATCGCAGCACTGGGTACCTTCTCCGTGCCGTTCCTGATCCGTCCCCTGGGTGGCCTGTTCTTCGGTGCACTGGGTGATAAATACGGGCGGCAAAAGGTCCTGGCCGCGACCATCGTGATCATGTCCCTGAGCACCTTCGCCATCGGCCTGATCCCCTCCTACGCCTCGATTGGCATCTGGGCGCCGATCCTGCTGTTGCTGTGCAAAATGGCCCAGGGTTTTTCGGTGGGTGGCGAATACACCGGTGCGTCGATCTTCGTCGCGGAGTATGCGCCGGACCGCAAGCGCGGCTTCCTCGGCAGCTGGCTGGACTTCGGTTCCATCGCCGGCTTCGTGCTGGGTGCCGGTGTGGTGGTGTTGATTTCCAGCATCCTGGGCGAAGCCGACTTCGAGTCGTGGGGCTGGCGCCTGCCGTTCTTCCTTGCCCTGCCCCTGGGCATCATCGGCCTGTACCTGCGTCACGCCCTGGAGGAAACCCCGGCGTTCCAGCAGCACATGGACAAAATGGAACAGGGCGACCGCGAAGGCTTGACCCACGGCCCCAAAGTCTCGTTCAAGGAGGTCGCGACCAAGCACTGGCGCAGCCTGCTGACCTGCATCGGCATCGTCGCGGCCACCAACGTGACGTACTACATGCTGCTCACCTACATGCCGAGCTACCTGTCCCATAACCTGCACTACAAAGAAAACAGCGGCGTGCTGATCATCATCGCGATCATGGTCGGCATGCTGTTCGTGCAGCCGTTCATCGGTTTTGTCAGCGACAAGATCGGCCGCAAGCCGTTCATCATCGCTGGCAGTATCGGTCTGCTGTTCCTGTCCATTCCGGCGTTTATGCTGATCACCAGCGGCAAGATCGGCCTGATTTTCGCCGGCCTGCTGATCCTCGCGGTGATCCTCAACTTCTTCATCGGCGTAATGGCCTCCACACTCCCCGCGATGTTCCCCACTCACTTGCGCTACAGTGCATTGGCCAGTGCGTTCAATGTCTCGGTATTGATCGCAGGCGTCACGCCGACCGCCGTGGCCTGGCTGGTGGAAAGCACCGACAACCTGTACATGCCCGCCTACTACCTGATGGTGTTTGCCGTGGTCGGCCTGGTCACCGGCCTGACCATGAAGGAAACCGCCAACAAGCCGCTGCGTGGCGCAGCGCCGGCGGCGTCGGACATGGAAGAAGCCAAGGAGTTGTTGCAGGAACATCACGACAACATCGAGCAAAAGATCGAAGATATCGACGCGCAGATTGCCGAATTGGAAGCCAAGCGCCAAACCCTGGTGCAGCAACATCCGCGTATCAACTGAAGCCTGACCCTGCATGGCGGCCCCACCCGCCGCCATGTTTCTGGAGAGTTCAACCATGGTTCCAAGCGTCACCGCACCACAGTCGTTGCTCAGCGCAGATGAACGCGCCGCCATTGCCGAAATAGAAGCCACCACCAGCATCCTGCAACTGGTTACCCGCCTGACCGGCATGCGCTTCGCCGGCATCGCCAAATTCACCGACCTGGAATGGGTGGTCTGCTCCGTGCATGACACCGTCGACATGGGCATTCATGTCGATGACGTGCTTGAGCTGGAAACAACATTGTGCAGCGAGTTCTGTATCAACCCACAGACCCTGTTCATCCCGCAGATCAGCCAGAGCGGCCGCTTCGCCGCACGTCCGGTGGTCAAGCAATACGCCATCGAGAGCTATGCCGGTGCACCGATCTTCCTGCCCGACGGCCGTCTGTTCGGTGCGCTGTGTGCACTGGATTCGCGGGCAATGCTGTTCGAAGACCCCAACCTGCCGGAAACCCTCAGCCTGTTTGCTCGGCTGATCGGCTGCATTTTTTTCGCCAACCTGACGACCAGCGATACCTGAGCGTTCAGTTTTCCAGCAGCGCCGCCGATAACCAGGGATACCCCTGACTTGCAGCGCTGCCCTGCGGGAAACAATGCCGAACACTCTCGTCCCGATCACCCGAACGCTCTCCAACCGCACCAGCCTGTCGCTGACACGGACCTCACTGTTCAATTTCACGGCCCTGTTGGTCCTGGTATTTGCAGCAGCAGCCTACTCGCTGATCTACCTGGCCCATGACCTGGACCACGCCGAGCAAGAGGAAAACGCGTTTTACACGCGTAAAGCCGTGCAGTCCCTGGAAAAATCCCTGCGGGTGACCGTCAAGGACTACGCCTTCTGGAGCGATGCCTACAAGCACTTGCACCTCAAGGTGGATACCGATTGGGCCTACGGTCGCGGCAACGTCGGCGCCACACTATTCCAGGATTTCGGCTTCCAGGGGCTGTTTGTGGTCAACGACGCCAACAGCACGGTGTACGCCGTAATCGAAGGCGAGCTGCAACCCATTGACCTCAGCGACTGGCTCGCCCAGCCCATCACGCAGGTCCTCGAGCAGGCTCGTGCCGGAGCCGAACAGGAAACGCCGGTCACCGCCTTCATCAACGTGCGCGGCAGCCCGGCACTCGTGGCCGCAGCCGCCATCACGCCCGGCACCGACCCCACGGTGAAGGTGGATGGGCGCCCCGCGTCGGTACTGGTGTTTGTCGACATTCTCGACAGCGCCCACCTGGCCCTGATCGGCAATGATTTCGGGGTGAATCAACTGCATATCGCCAGCGCCGATGAGGTCGGCAATACCTTGCTGGTCCCCCTGGGCGAAAACGGTGCAGCCGGCAGCCTGCATTGGCAGCCGGCGCGCCCAGGCGTGCGGTTGATGGGTGTTGGCTTGCCGCTGCTGGGCCTGGCCGCATTGCTGGTATGCCTGATGACCTGGGTGATCCTGCGCCGCGCCAGTGCCGCTGCCCTGGCCCTGGATGCCAGCCATGCGTCGCTGCTAGACAGCCAGAATGCCCTGACTACCAGTGAAGCGCGCTTTCGCGATGTGGTGGAAGCCAGCTCCGATTGGGTCTGGGAAATCGACGCCGGCTGGCGTTTCACGTACTTGTCGGAGCGCTTCGAGAACGTAACCGGCCTGGCCCGTCATACCTGGATCGGCGCCGCCATCAACGAGCTCCTGGACACGGAAGCCGGCGCGCTTTCGCAATGGCTGAACACCCCCAGCCGTACCGCGGACCTCAGCGTGCAATGCCGCTACGTCGACGCCCACGGCCAGGAACGCACCACACGGCTCGCGGCAAGGCAAATGCCCTGTGGCGGTTTCCGCGGAACCGCCACCGACGTGACCGAGGAAGTCGAAGCACGGCGGCGCATTGAATTCCTGTCTCAGCACGACGCACTCACCGGGCTGGCGAACCGAACGCGCCTGCAAGCGTTCCTCGACGACAAGCTCAAGGCACTGCCGGCGTCGGGGCAGCCTTTGGTCATGCTCAGCCTGGACCTGGACCGCTTCAAACCGGTCAACGACCTGCTCGGGCACGCCGCGGGCGACCACGTGCTCAACGAAGTGTCGACCCGCCTGGCCGATTGCGTGCGCCACGGCGACCTGGTAGCCCGGGTGGGTGGCGATGAGTTTGTGATGATCCTCACGAATGCGGGGACCCAGGACGATGTCGAGTCCTTGTGCCTGCGCTTGATCGAGTCCGTTGAACAGGCGGTCAGGATCGGTGAGCAGGAAGTGTTCGTCAGCGCGAGTATCGGCATCGTGCTGGCCCCCGACGATGCCAGCGAAGCCGCCGAACTGCTGCGTTATGCCGATATCGCGCTATACGAAGCCAAGGCTGCTGGCCGTAACACCTGGCGGTTTTACTCAGGGGAGATGAATGCACGGATCATCGAGCGTCGCCGCCTGGAAAGCGACCTGCGTTTTGCAATCAAGCACAACGAACTGCGCCTGCACTTCCAACCACGCTATCGCATTGCCGATGGGCGGATGGTCGGCGCCGAAGCGCTGGTGCGCTGGCAGCACCCACAGCGCGGGCTGATTCCACCCGACACCTTCATACCGATTGCCGAAGAGTCAGGGCTGATCCTGTCGCTGAGCGACTGGGTACTGCAAACCGCCTGCGCCTGCGCCGCCCAGTGGCCCGAAGCACTGTTTGTGTCGGTGAACCTGTCGTCCACGGAGTTCAAGCGTGGCGACCTGGTGGAACGCATTCGCAACGCCCTCAAGACGTCGGGGATCGATCCGGCGCGGGTTGAACTGGAAATCACCGAAAGCGTGATGCTCGAAGACGCCGCGGGCGCACTGGCGGTAATGCACACCCTCAAACGCCTGGGCATACGTATTGCCATGGATGACTTCGGCACCGGGTACTCCTCGTTGAGCTACCTGCGGGCCTTCCCCTTCGACGGGTTGAAGATCGACCGCAGCTTCCTCAGCCGCCTGGAAGACAGTGAGGATGACAAGGCGATCATCCAGGCCATCGTCGGCCTGGGGCGTGCCCTGGCATTGACGGTGACCGCCGAGGGTATCGAGACCTCCGGGCACCTGGAGATGCTCCGGGCGGTGTCCTGTGACGAAGGCCAGGGCTACTACCTCAGTCGGCCGCTGGATATCGACACGTTCAACGGGCTGCTCGGCGCTAGCGGAAAAAATGGCTCGGTGTCTTGCCAAACTGTTTCCTGAACATGCTGGTGAACGCACTCGGGCTGTCATAACCCAGCTCCATGGCGATATCGATCACCTTCTCGCCCACCGCAATGCGCTCCAGCGCCAGCAGCAAACGCGCCTGCTGGCGCCATTGGCCGAAGGTCATGCCGGTTTCCTTGCGAAACAGGCGCTGGATGGTTTTCTGGTCCAGGTGCAGGCGCTCGCTCCAGTCCGCCACGGTGGAGGCATCGCCCGGCTCTTCCTGCAGCGCCAGGCAGATGCGTTGCAGGCGCGGGTCGGCGGGCTGCGGCAAGGACAGCGGTAACGCCGGCAGGATCGCCAGTTCGTCGAGGATCAGGTGCATGATCCGCGCATCCCGCGAGTCTTCGGCGTACGGCGGCTTCAGGCTCACGGACGCCTTGATCAGCTCGCTCAGCAACGGCGAGATACTCACGGTTTTCGGCTCGCCGGGCATGTTCGGGAAGCGATCCGGGCGCACAAACACGCTGCGCATTTTCAGGGTGCCCACGCAACGCAGGGAATGCACGTGCCCGGCGGGCATCCAGATGCCACGGTTGGGCGGCACGGTCCACTGGTTCAGCGCCGAGTACACCACCATCACGCCTTCGATGGCGTAGAGCAGTTGATGCTTCTCGTGGCTGTGGTCGGGGATCACCCAGTTTTCGGGGTAATCGGTGGCGGAACTGATGACAGCCCAGGCGCCTTCGTTGATTTCCTGGAGAAATTCGTTCAGAGGTTTGATCATTTCGCCCTTTTTGCGACAGTTGCCGCCCCAATTGCGCGAGACAGGCATTACTGACAAATCTAGCATGAACGCCGAATCATTTTGTAATGGATGGCCACCTTAAGAAGTGGCCGCCTCTGATTAGCTGCCTTGTATGGAATGCCTGCATGTCGACCCTTACCGCGTCACCCGCCGCTGCAACCACTGCACCCCAGGCCAGCCCGTTGGTCATGCGCATCCTCGGTGCCTGCGCCCTGGCCCACTTGATCAATGACCTGATCCAGGCTGTGCTGCCATCGATCTACCCGATGCTCAAGGCCAACTACGGCCTGACATTTACCCAGGTCGGGCTGATCACTCTGACCTTCCAGTTGACCGCCTCCCTGCTGCAACCCTGGATCGGCTATCACACCGACCGCCACCCCAAACCCTGGCTGCTGCCGGCGGGCATGGTGTGCACCCTGGTCGGCATCCTGATGCTGGCGTTTGTCGGCAGCTTCCCGGCGATCCTGCTGGCGGCGGGCCTGGTGGGCGTGGGCTCGTCGACCTTTCACCCGGAAACCTCCCGCGTCGCGCGCCTGGCCTCCGGCGGGCGCTACGGCCTGGCGCAGTCGACCTTCCAGGTCGGCGGCAACACCGGCAGCGCCTTGGGCCCTCTGCTCGCAGCGGCGATCATCATCCCCTACGGCCAGGGCCATATCGCCTGGTTCGGGCTGTTTGCGGTGTTCGCCATCCTGGTGCTGTATGGCTTGAGCCGCTGGTACCGCCACCACCTCAACCTGTTCAAGCTCAAGCAAGGCGGCAAAGCCACCCATGGCCTGTCCAAAGGCCGCGTGACCTTTGCCCTGGTGGTGCTGGCCGTACTGGTGTTCTCCAAGTACTGGTACATGACCAGCCTGACCAGCTACTTCACCTTCTACCTGATCGAGAAATTCCAGCTGTCGGTCGCAAGCTCGCAGATGTATTTGTTCCTGTTCCTCGGCGCCGTGGCCGTCGGCACCTTCGCCGGCGGGCCGATCGGCGACAAGATCGGCCGCAAGAAAGTCATCTGGTTCTCGATCCTCGGCGCGGCACCGTTCACCCTGGCCCTGCCCTACGTCGACCTGTTCTGGACGGCGGTACTCAGCGTGGTGATCGGATTCATCATCGCGTCGGCCTTCTCGGCCATCGTGGTGTATGCCCAGGAACTGGTGCCCGGCAATGTGGGCATGATCGCCGGGATCTTCTTCGGCCTGATGTTCGGCTTCAGCGGGATTGGCGCGGCGCTGCTCGGCCTGCTGGCGGACACCCACGGCATCGAGTATGTCTACAAACTGTGCTCGTTCCTGCCGCTGGTGGGCATCCTGACCATCTTGCTGCCCTCGACCAAGGGCGCCTGACCTGCCGAACATCGCCTGGCCGTGTGCCATCACACGGAATGCTCTGAAAAACCTGCGTGTGCGCTTACAATCCCGGTTCTAAACGCACACCAGGCAGACCCGGCAAGACATGACGCTCGACCCTCCCACCATTTTGGCACTCACCGTTGCCCTGGCAGCCGCTGCCGCCCTGTACCTGGCCGTTGAATGGCGCAGTGTGCGCGAACCTTCGCTGCTGTGCTGGAGCGCCGGTTTCGCGACGATCACCGTCGGCTCCACCCTCGCCCTGCTGCGGCTCAATGGCTTGCTGATGATCGGCATCTGGTTCGCCAACGGCCTGCTGGTGACCGCGCACTTCCTGTTTTTACTGGGTGTGGCGCGGTTCACCCAAACGCGGCTGTCGCCCGTGTGGTTGCTGATGCTGCTGGTCTGGCTGGGCATGCTGATGTTGCCGGCCGATCCATCATGGTCCAAAGCCATGCTGGCGGTGCAGTCCCTGTTGGTGGCGCTGCCGACCCTGCGCGCCAGCTTCTTGCTGCGCCCCCACGGCAAGTCCCTGAGCATCGGCGCGGTGCAGTTGCGTTATGTGCTGCTGATCCATGGCGCGTTCTATGTGGCCAAGGCGCTCTCGGTGCTGATACCCGGCACCTTGATCGACCTCGCGGCCTTCAAGGGCGAGATCATCCAGATCTCCCTGGTGGAAGGCGCCATGGCGATCATGCTCATCGCACTGTCGATGACCGGCTCCGAACGCTATCGCCGCGAACAGCAGATCGCCCGCCTCGCCGCCCGCGACCCGCTCACCGCTCTCTACAACCGCCGCGCCCTCGACCTGCGCGCACCACGCCTGCTCGCCCAGGTATCCCCCGCACAACCGGGCGCCCTGCTGCTGATCGACATCGACAACTTCAAATCGGTCAACGACCTCCACGGCCACAGCGCCGGCGACCGCCTGCTGATCGCCCTCAGCGAGATGATCCGCAGCGTGGTGCCCCAAGGCGCACTGGCCGCCCGCCTGGGCGGGGATGAATTCGTGATCCTGCTGAACCCGGCGTCCACCGAACAGATTGTCGAACTGGGCAGCAGCCTGCGCGACCAGTTCCAGCAACTGGCCGCACAGCACTTCACCACGCCGGCGCCGGTGACGCTGAGCATTGGCGCGAACCTGTTCGACCAGCCGCCGCCGAGTTTGACGGCGCTGATCGAGCAAGGGGATACCACGCTGTATGAGTCCAAGCGCGGTGGGCGCGATAGCATTCGCCTCGTCGACCGCACGGGCGCCAGCCCCTTTGGCTAAAGGTCTTAACTGACCGCCACCCCACGCCCAGTCCTCACCGACTCCAACGCACACTCCGCCAAATGCAACGCATACAACCCATCCCGCACGCTGGTGGGTAATGCTGTGCCGTTGTTCAATGCGTCGATGAACTGCGCCAGCTCATTGCGATACGCATCCGCATAGCGCTCCAGGAAAAAGTGCTGCAACGGCTCCAGCGCCTCGGTGTGTTCGGCACTCCAGTGGCGCAGGGTGCTGGGGCGGTGGTTGTCGGTGAGCAGCACGCCGGTGGCGCCGGAGACTTCGACGCGCTGGTCGTAGCCGTACACCGCCTGGCGGCAGCAGTTGATGTGGCATTGCTTGCCGGAGGCGGTGCGCAGCAGCACCATCACGCTGTCGTAGTCGTCGATCTCGGCCAGAGCGGGGTCGACCAGGCGGCTGGCGATGGCGCTGACTTCCACCGGTTCTTCGCCGAGCAGGTGGCGGGCGGTGTCGAAGTCATGGATGGTCATGTCGCGCAGGATGCCACCGGAGTGGGCCAGGTAGTCACGCGGGGCCAGGCCGGGGTCGCGGCTGGTGATGATGACTTGGCGCACCGCGCCGATCTGACCGGCATCGAGGGCCGCGCGCAGGCGCAGCATGTCGGGGTCGAAGCGCCGGTTGAAGCCGAGCATCACCCGGCCACCCTGGCGCTCCACGGCTTGGGCGGCGCTACGAGCCTTGACGATATCGAGGTCGATGGGCTTTTCGCAGAGCACCGCCTTGCCTGCGGCAACCGCCGCCAGCAGCAGGTCGATATGGGTGTCGGTGGGCGTACCGATCACCACGGCGTCGATGTCATTACGGGTAAGCACCGCGGCGCAATCGTAGGCCGCCTCACACCCCAGTTGGGTACTCAATGCATCGACCCCTTCGCGCCAGGGGTCGGCCACCAGCACCAGCGTGGCATTGGGATGGGCGGCGACATTGGCGGCGTGGATCCTGGCGATGCGCCCGGCACCCAGGACGGCGATTCTCAGCATGGTCGAACTCCTGATGTTGTTATTGAGGGAGATTCAGTCCGGCAGGTTGAACGGCGTGACGATCTGCACCTGGGACGGTGCAATCGGCCCGGCCTTCCATAGCCGGTGGTAGTGCAGGATGTGCAGGAACACGTGGCGGGCATCGATCTGCAGGTTGTGATCGATGATCGCCGCGACCTTTTCTTCGCGCAGCAATTGGCGGTTTTCTTCGTCAAGGTCGTGACCGATAAACACCTCCAGTGGCCGATCCAGGGCCGCGAACGCGTCGACAATCGCGCGATTGCCGCCGCCGACGCTGTACACCGCCTTGAGCTCGGGATGCTGTTGCAGCGCCTGGGTCACCCGCTCGAAGGTGCGGTCGTACACCCCAAAGCCGCCGCTCACGTCCAGCACTCGCAGGTGCGCGGCACGCCCACGCAGCCAGGCACGAAAGCCCATCTCGCGCTCTTCTTCGCCACGGAACAGTTCGCTGCCAATCACCACCGCCACGTCCTGGGGCTGCGCCGGCAGCCAGCGCGACATCAGGTAGGCAGCGGTCTGGCCGGCGGTGCGGTTGTCCATGCCGACATAGCCGATGCGCTCGCTTTGCGGCAGGTCCGTAACCAGGGTCACCACCGGAATCCCGGCCGCGATCAGTTGTTTGACCGCCAGGTTCACCGCAGGCTCATCGGCGGCCTTGAGCACCACGCCCTGGCTGCCGGTATCCAGGCAGCGCAGCAGTTGATCGTGCATGGCCTGGGGCTCGATCTCTTCGAACAGGTGAAAGCGCGGAGCAATGCGGAACGGCGCCAGGCTGCCCAGTTGTGCGGTAATCGCCGTCTGCACCGCGCTACTGAAGCGCTTGGGCGTGTGCATGATCACGTCGACGTGGAACGTGCGCCCTACCGCCAGGCCGTTTTTTTCCTGGGACTCCAACTCCTCCAGCGCCTGCTCGATACGCCGCCGGGTCTGGGCATGCACGCTGCCACGCTGATGCAGGACGCGGTCGACCGTAGCTTTGCTGACGCCGGCCTGCATCGCCAGTTGCTTGATGGAGAAGTGTTTGGCGCGTTCGAGCATGGAGCCTCGCATGAGGTGTTTTTGAGGTGTTTTTTGGGTATTACTGAGGTTTTGCAATGCTAGTCTCAGTTTTGTCCGGCGTCGAGCCGGACGATGCACAACAACAAAAACTCCTGGAGAACTGCATGCCTAACACCGATCTCGCCACGTCGTTCAGCGGCCAATACTTTGTCGTCACCGGCAGCACCCAGGGCCTGGGCGCGGCGGTCGCCCGTACTCTGGCGCAACGTGGCGCCGCCGGGCTGATCATCTGCGGGCGACGACGCGCCCAGGGTGAAGAGCAGGTGCGGCAGTTGGCCCAGCTGGATTGCCCGGCGTTTTTTGTCGAGGCGGACCTGGAGCAGGTCGAGGATTGCCGCGCGATCATCGATGCGGCGCGTACCCACTTCGGCACCTTGCATGGGCTGGTCAACTGCGCCGGGATGTCGGATCGCGGCACCATCCTGGACACCTCGCCCGAGCTGTTTGATCGGCTGATGGCGGTGAATGTGCGGGCGCCGTTTTTCCTGATGCAGGAGGCGCTGAAGCTGATGATCAGCAACGGCGTGGAAGGCGCGGTGGTGAATATCCAGAGCGTCACCGGGCACGGCGGGCAATCGTTCCTGAGTGCCTATGCCGCGTCCAAGGGCGCGCTGGCGATCCTCACCAAAAATGTGGCGTTCAGTGCCCTGCGCAATCGCATCCGGGTCAATGGCCTGAACATCGGCTGGATGGACACGCCCCACGAAGATGACATCCAGCGCCAGTACCACGGTGCCCAGGATGGCTGGCTGGAAAAGGCCGAGCGCGCACAGCCGTTCGGGCGCCTGCTCAAGCCTGAAGAAGTGGCGCGCAGCGTGGCCTTCCTGCTGTCCAGCGAGTCGGGAATGATGACCGGCTCGGTGATCGACCTGGAACAAGGCGTGGTCGGCTGTACCGACGGCGGCAGCCCGCAACCGAATCAGGCGCTGGGAGGTGTGTGATGTCGGCGTTCGTGACGGAACAGGCCGTGCGCCTGGCGGATTTCAATGACATCTGTGCGCAACGCGTGAGCCGAGAGGATTACCCTCTCTGCGCTCAAGTGCAGAGCAATGTGCCGATCTATCAGGCCCACACCCTGCGCAACAGCGACCGCCTGGCGGTGATGAATGAACTTCACCACCTGTTCCGCGAGGGGCCCGGGGTGATGGTGGTGCGCCGGGCCTATGAAGACCTGGAAGTGGTCGACCGCCACAGCCAGGTGTTCGAGGCGATCTTCGCCCATGAGGCGGCGCAGGGCGTGGCGGCCGATCACTTCGCCAAGGCCGGCAGCAACGGGCGCATCTGGAATTCATTGCAGAAAGCCGCGCTGCAGTCGCCGGCGTCGTTTGTGGAGTACTACGCCAACCCGCTGTTGGGGTTGATTGCCGAGGCGTGGCTGGGGCCGAGCTATCAGGTCACGGCGCAGGTCAACGTGGTGCATCCCGGTGGCCAGGCCCAGCAACCGCACCGCGATTACCACCTGGGCTTTCAGACCAATGATGTAGTGGAGCGCTTTCCCCTGCCCCTGCACCTGCTGTCCCAGTACCTGACGTTGCAAGGCGCGGTGGCGCACTCGGACATGCCGCTGGAAACCGGCCCGACTCAGTTGCTGCCGTTTTCCCAGCAATACGCCCTGGGTTACCTGGCGTGGCGGCGTCCGGAGTTTATCGACTATTTCCAGCAGCACGCCGTGCAACTGCCGCTGAACAAGGGCGACCTGCTGTTCTTCAACCCGGCGCTGTTCCATGCCGCCGGCACCAACCGCACAGCCGACCGCCAACGCATGGCCAACCTGTTGCAGATTTCCTCGGCGTTCGGCAAGCCCATGGAAGCCCTCGACCGCGACCGCATGATGCTGGCGGTGTACCCGGCCTTGCTGGACAACACCGCACTGGATGCCCAGGCCGCGGCGGCGGTGATCGCCTGCACCGCCGACGGCTATTCCTTCCCCACCAACCTCGACACCGACCCGCCCTTGAAGGGCCTGGCCCCGCAAACCGGGCAGCAACTGATGCAGCAAGCCCTCGACGAACGCTGGCCATTCCCGGCGTTTGCCGCTGCCGTGGAGCAACTGCGGACCAAGCGCCAGGCGTGAACCCTCTGTTTCAACAACAACAAAAACAACGGAGCACCATCATGAAGAAGCAACTCCTTGCGGCACTCCTGACCCTGGCGATAAGCCCCTGGGCGCTGGCCGACATCCGTATCGGCGTGAGCATCGCCCAGGTCGACGACGTCTTCCTCGCGCAGATGCGTGACTACATGGCCGCCCACGCCAAGCAACTGCCCGGCGTGACCCTGCAATTCGAAGACGCCCAGGGCGACGTGGTGCGCCAGCTCAACCAGGTGCAGAACTTCACCGCCCAGGGCATGGACGCGATTATCGTCAACCCGGTGGACACTGCTGCCACGCAAAAAATGACCGCCAACGCCCAGCAAGCCAAGACGCCGCTGGTGTACGTCAACCGCCGCCCGGATGCTCAGCAGTTGCCACCGGGCGTAGGGTATGTGGGCTCGGACGAGGTCAAGGCCGGTGAAATTCAGATGCGTTACCTGGCGCAAAAGATGGGTGGCAAGGGCAACCTGGCGATCATGCTCGGGCTTCTGTCCAACAACGCCACGCATAATCGGACGCTGGGGGTGAAGACCGTGCTCAAGGAGTATCCCGACATCAAGATCGTCGAGGAACAGAGCGCGGAGTGGCAGCGCAGCAAAGCGATTGACCTGATGAACAACTGGATCGTGTCCGGGCGCAAAATCGATGCGGTGGCGGCAAACGCGGATGAGATGGCGATCGGCGCGGCCATGGCGATCAGCCAGGCGGGCATGCAGCCGGGCAAGGACATCCTGGTGGCGGGCAGCGACGGTGGGGCTGCCGGGCTGGATGCGGTGAAGAAAGGCCAGTTGCTGGTGACGGTGTATCAGGACAACAAGGGCCAGGCCGTGGGCTCGATCGACCTGGCGGTGAAGATGGTGAAGAAGGAGCCGTACACGCCTGAGCTGACCATTCCTTATCAGCAGATCACCAAGGACAACTACCAGGCCTTCCTCAACCCTTGAGCCGAACGAACCTGTTGTGGCGAGCGGGCTTGCCCCGCGTTGGGCTGCGAAGCGGCCCCTTTTAAAACCGCTGCGGTGTTTCAGTTGAACCACGACATCAGTTATTGGGGCCGCTTCGCAGCCCAACGCGGGGCAAGCCCGCTCGCCACATCAAGCCCTCTCACCCGAGGGAGTTTGCGTCAACCGGTCTTCTCGCTGAACGGTTCAAGCCCATTCACCACCAGATAAAGCAACGGCCCCACCGACACAAACACCGCCGTCAGCACAAAATACGGCACCAGCGAAGCCAGCGACCGCCAGCACCGCCGTGTTGTTTGATCTGGCTGGCATCCCGTCCGATTCAGCCGAGGACTTTAACCTGCTGACCACGCTGTTGCAGTCGGGCGGCCTGGGCGATCACCTGATCAACGCCAACGAGGTCCGCACCCTCGCCTGGCAACGCGCCACCCGTGAGGCGCTGGGCAATCCTGAACTGGCCGCCCTGCTGGCGCGTTTACCGACGCCGGCCAGCACCGAGCTGCCCGCCGACATGCCGCCGCTGGTGCTGACGCGCATCCGCTCAAGCCGGGGCGAACTGAGTTTTCTCTCCACCTTCACCACCTTCGGCATGCCCCAGGACATCACCCTTTCCTCCCTGCGCATCGAACATCTGATTCCTGCCGACGACGCCACTTGGCAGGTGATGCGCGCGGCCTATGCGAGTTATGCCGCGCTGGTTTTGTGAAATATCTGTACGTAGACTGCCGCCATACCCCCACCTGAAGGCGGCGAAAAAAACCTGATGCAAGTTACCGAAGTCTCCATTGCCCAATTGCGCGCGGCACTTGAATCCGGCCAGACCACGGCCGTTGAACTGGTAGAAGCCTACCTGGCGCGGATCGATGCCTATGACGGTCCGCAGACCGCCACGGCCTTGAACGCCGTGGTGGTGCGCAACCCCCGGGCGCTCGAAGAAGCCGAGGCGTCCGATGCGCGCCGGGCCAAAGGCGAAACCCTGGGGCCTTTGGATGGCATTCCCTACACCGCCAAGGACAGCTACCTGGTCAAGGGCCTGACGGCGGCCTCCGGCAGCCCGGCGTTTGCCGACCTGGTGGCCCAACGCGATGCGTTCACCATCGAGCGCCTGCGCGCCGGCGGCGCTATCTGCCTGGGCAAGACCAATATGCCGCCGATGGCCAATGGCGGCATGCAGCGTGGCGTCTATGGTCGGGCGGAAAGCCCGTACAACGCCAACTACCTGACGGCACCGTTTGCTTCGGGCTCGTCCAACGGTGCCGGCACGGCGACGGCAGCCAGTTTCTCGGCCTTTGGCCTGGCCGAAGAAACCTGGTCCAGCGGGCGCGGTCCGGCGTCCAACAACGGCCTGTGCGCCTACACGCCGTCCAGGGGGGTGATTTCGGTGCGCGGCAACTGGCCGCTCACACCCACCATGGACGTGGTGGTGCCCTACGCACGCACCATGGCCGACCTGCTGGAAGTGCTCGATGTGGTGGTGGCCGAAGACCCGGACACCCGTGGCGACCTGTGGCGCCTGCAGCCCTGGGTGCCGATCCCGAGCGTCGCCTCGGTGCGCCCGGCGTCTTACGCTGACCTGGCCGTGAGCGCGGCCTCCCTCGCAGGCAAGCGCTTTGGCGTACCGCGCATGTACATCAATGCCGACCCCGACGCCGGCACCAGCGAGAAACCCGGCATCGGCGGCCCCACCGGGCAGAAGATCAACACCCGCGCCAGCGTTATCGACCTGTGGAACGACGCCCGCCAAGCCTTGGTGGCGGCCGGCGCTGAAGTGATCGACGTGGATTTCCCGTTGGTGTCCAACTGCGAAGGCGACCGCCCCGGCGCGCCCACCGTGTTTACCCGTGGGCTGGTGTCCAAGGAATTCCTGCACGATGAACTGTGGGAACTCTCGGCCTGGGCCTTCGATGATTTCCTGCGCGCCAACGACGATCCAGCGCTCAACCGCCTGGCGGATGTGGACGGGCCGAAGATCTTCCCCCACGACCCGGGCACCCTGCCCAACCGCGAAGACGACCTGGCCGCCGGCATGGATGAGTACGTGCGCATGGCCCAGCGTGGCATCACCCCGTGGGACCGGATCAGCACCGTCCCCGATGGCCTGCGCGGCCTGGAACAGACGCGCCGGATCGACCTGGAAGACTGGATGGACAAGCTTGGCCTCGACGCCGTGCTGTTCCCCACCGTGGCCGACGTAGGCCCGGCTGACGCCGATGTGAACGAAGCCTCTGCCGACATCGCCTGGAGCAACGGTGTCTGGGTGGCCAACGGCAACCTTGCCATCCGCCACCTGGGCGTGCCGACCGTCACCGTGCCCATGGGCGTGATGGCCGATATCGGCATGCCGGTGGGGCTGACGTTTGCCGGGCGCGCCTATGATGACTCGGCGTTGCTGCGGTTTGCGTCGGCGTATGAGTCGACCGGCAGCAAGCGCCTGGTGCCGCCGCGTACGCCGGCACTCTAACTCAAGGCAGGGGCACGGCAATCAACAGGATTGCCGTGCCGTGGGTAATCATCGCTCGCTCAGCCGTGCGCCAGCGCAATCATGTCGATCTCCACCGCCGCCGACTTCGGCAGCTGCATCACGCCGATCGACGTCCGCGTATGCACCCCGGCGCTACCGAGAACCTCGTGCAACAGGTCCGACGCGCCGTTGGCCACTTCACTCTGCTGATCAAAATCCTCGGCACTGCGCACGTACACGGTGATGCGCGGGATGGCCTTGATCTGGTCCAGCGAACCCAGGGCTTGCTGGAGTAACCCCAGGCAGCGCAACGCGCTGATGCCAGCGGCGACTTGCGCCTGGGCCAGGGTCAGGCTGTCACCAACCTTGCCCGGCAGCACGATGGCATCGCCGACACGCGGGATCTGGCCGCTGATATACAGGTGGTTGCCATCGCGGACCAGCGGCGTGTAGTTGCCGCCGATCTTGAACTCATTCAACTGATAGCCGATACGCAATTGGGCGGCCTGGTATTTTTCGTCGCGGGTCATGGGCGTTTTTCCTCGTTGCGACGTTGCCACTCATCCACCATGTCGCCCAGGGTCTTGGGCCTATCGTTGCGAATCCAGGCCATGAACGGCCGGTCGAACTTGAACCCCGGGCCGCAGTGCTCAAGCATGAAGCGGCGAACGTTCTGAGTGTTCTTGTAGTGTGGGGTGACGGGGGTAGTGCGGGTGATGGGGTCGCTGTGCCAGTCAAAATCCATGTTGTCTCTCGGGCGCCGTGGGGTTTCGGCGCTAGCATAGCGATGTGCTACCCGTGCAGGAAGCAAGGCGTGCATTGCTTGATGTCTTAGGACATCACATAAGCAGAAGATCTATTTATAACGCCATAAAGCCGAAGCTTTCAGGCTATTTCAAAATTTCACTTTCCTTCCCCATCTGAAATACTGCATGGTTGTACGACGACTTAACCCGTCGTGCCAGCCCCCAACAACAATAAGGAAACATCCATGCAAAACGTCAAAGTGTTGATCGGTTTTCTGTGCCTGTTCAGCGGCTATGTCGCCGCAGCGCCTGCCCCAGCCGAAAAGGACGTGGCCCAAGCGGTCGACCAACTGACCCAGGCCATGCTGCACCTGGACCTCAAGCAGCTTCACGCACTGACCTCCGACAAGCTCACCTACGGCCACTCCAGCGGCAAGGTGCAGAACAAAGACCAATTCATTGCTGACCTGGAAACCCACACCAGCGCGTTCAAGACCCTGGAAATGCAAAACCAGACCATCACCCTGCAAGGCGACACCGCACTGGTGCGCAACCACTTCCATGCCCTGGCGGTGAACAGTGGCGTTGAAGTGCCCACCGATATCGACAACTTCCAGGTCTGGCAGAAGCAAAAAGGCAAATGGCTGCTGATCGGACGTCAGGCCTACAAGTACTGATGCCCAGCGGTGAGCCGCTGAAACCGGCTCACCACGCCACCCCCTTGCGCACCGTCAACAGCGCTTCGCGCAGCGCTGGCAGCGCAACCGAGCCCAAGGCCAGGCGCAGTGCGTGGGGCACATGGGCCGAAACGGCAAACGGCTCGGCGGTGGACACGGAAATGCCCTCGCGCTGCAAGCTCATGGCCACCTGATCGGCCCGCGCCTCTTCCCCGAGAGGTAACCACAGGAAATACGAGGACGGATGGCTCACGTAGGCCAGCCCCTTCAGCACCTGCGCCGCCAAGGTCTGCCGCGCCTGGGCATCCTGGCGCTTCTGTGCTTCCAGTTGCGCCACCGTGCCATCTTCGAGCCAGGCCACCGCAATGGCGCTCATCACGCCCGGCACGTTCCAGGTAGTGGCCATGAGGGTGCGCTCCAGTGGTTTTACCCATTCCATTGGCGCTGCGACGAACCCGACACGTAACCCGGTCGCGACACTTTTCGACAGCCCGCCCACATACACCGTGCGCTCGGGTGCCAATGTCGCCAGCGGCGGCGGCGCGTCTTCGGCCAGGAACGCGTAGGCCGCGTCTTCGATGATCATCAGATTGTGCTGACGGGCGATCGACACCAGCTGTTCGCGCCGGGCCATGTCCATCACCCAGCCCAATGGATTGTGCAGGGTTGGCATGCTGTACACCGCGCGCACCGGGCGCTTGCGACACAGCTTGTGCAGCGCATCCAGGTCCGGCCCCAGCGGGGTGACCGGGATCGCGACGATTTCCAGGTGCAGGGTCTCGGCCAGCACCTTGAACCCCGAATAGGTCAAGGCATCCACGGCGATCACATCGCCAGGCTTGAGCAAGGCCATCATCGTCACCGCCAGGCCGTGCTGGGCGCCGCTGACCAGCAGCACCTGCTCGGCGTCCACCCTCAACCCTCGACTGAGCAAATGCCGCGCAAACGCTGCGCGCTCATGCAAGCGGCCCGCATGGGGCTGGTAACGCAACAGGGCTTCGAGGTCGCCGGAGAGTGCCAACTGGCGCAACGCCATGCGCAACATATCCGCCTGGCCCGGCAACGAGGGGTAATTGAAGTTCAGGTCGAGCATGCCCGGCGCCACCGTCATCTGCCCGCTGCCCTGCCCCGGCGGCAGCGAGATTTCGCGCACGAAGGTGCCACGCCCGGCTTCACCGCTGACCAGTCCCATCCCCTCAAGCTCCGCATACACCCGGCTGGCGGTGACCAGCGCGAGGCCATGCTCGGCGGCCAGTTGCCGGTGGGTTGGCAGGCGTGTGCCGGGAGACATGGTTCCGCTGCGGATGGCTTGGGCAAAGGTATCGACCAACGACTTGTAGCGGGCACGGGGCATTGGGCTGTATCCATGACAATTTTTTGATTGTCTCAATCCTCACCCCTAGGATGACCGCAACGCAACCCCTCCTTGTCCGGACGCCTGATCATGGAACGCACCTCCTCTCTCGACACCTTGAATACCAGCGCCCAAGGCTGGATCAACGGCTTTATCGGCGTGGTGATCTTCAGTGGCTCCTTGCCCGCCACGCGCCTGGCCGTGATGGAGTTCGACCCGGTATTCCTCACCATGATCCGCGCGGCCATCGCCGCCCTGCTGGGCGTGTTGCTGCTGTGGCTGTTCAAGGAAAAACGCCCCGCCCGCCAGCAGTGGATGCCCCTGGCGATTGTCGCCCTGGGCGTGGTGATCGGCTTCCCGCTGCTCACCGCCCTGGCGTTGCAATACGTAACCTCGGCCCACTCCATCGTGTTCATCGGCTTGCTGCCATTGGCCACCGCAGTGTTTGGCGTGCTACGCGGCGGCGAGCGTCCGCGCCCGGTGTTCTGGCTGTTTTCGATCCTGGGCAGTGTGCTGGTGATGGGCTATGCCTTCGCCCAGGGCTTGAGCGCCGCGCCGGCCGGCGACCTGCTGATGCTGCTGGCGGTGCTGGTCTGCGGCCTGGGCTATGCCGAAGGCGCCAAGCTGTCACGCAGCCTCGGCGGCTGGCAGGTGATCTGCTGGGCGTTGGTGGTCTCGATACCGGTGGTGGGGCCACTGAGCCTGATACTGGCGCCCACGAGCTTCAGCGACATCACGCTGCCCGCCTGGCTCGGCCTGGGCTATGTGGCGTTGTTCAGCATGCTGATCGGCTTTGTGTTCTGGTATCGCGGCTTGGCCCAGGGCGGGATCGCAGCCGTCGGCCAGTTGCAATTGCTTCAACCGTTTTTCGGCCTGGCGCTGGCGGCGGGCCTGTTGCATGAGCAGGTCAGCCTGGGCATGGTGCTGGTCACCGTCGCGGTGATCGGCTGTGTGGCTGGCGCGAAGAAGTTCGCCCGTTAACGCTGCGGCGCGACCATCTTGAACTTGATGTTGATGTCATTGGACACCACGCTGTTGCCGGCCCACTCGCCCTCGCCGATCTTGAAGTCGCCACGCCTGAGGATGAACTCGCCGTCGAACACACCAATGCCACCCTGCTCCTTGAGCACCACGTCGACGTCCACCGGCCGCGTGGTGCCCTTGATTGTCAGGTTACCACTGACCGTGTAGCGGTTCCCCCCCAGCGCCTTGACACCGGTGGATTCATACACGCCCACCGGGTAGGTCGCGGTATCGAACCAGGAGGCGCGTTGCAGCTCATCGTTGGCGTCCGGGCTGCCGGCGTCGATGCTGGCGAGCTGTATCCTGAGCAAGGCATGCCCGGCTTCCGGCTGTTGCGTATCGAAGGTCAAGGTGCCCTCGAAGTCGCTGAAGGTGCCGTATACCCGCTGCCCCAATTGCTTGTAGGTGAAGCTGATCTGGCTGGCGGTGCGGTTGACGTCCTTGTACTCCACCGCCTGGGCGCCGGCACCATAGGCAAGGATCAAGGCGAGGACGGCGACCGGGGTCTTTCGAGGTTTCATGCAGCACTCCGCAACAGGTGAAGACACAGTATCGAGCTGACACTTCATACCAGGGATTTATTCCCATCGGGCGTTTGTCCTGCTAAACAGAGTAGTCGCCCCACAACAATAAGGACGCTGCATGCACGCCCCTTCGCTCCAGGACACCACCGCGCCGGAAGGCATCTGCTACGGCTGCGGCGGCAGCAACCCTCATGGCCTGCATATCAAGAGCCGCTGGGACGCGGACGGTATCCACCTGGTCGCCGAACACCTGCCCGAGGCCAGGTACAGCGGCTGGCCCGACCTGGTCTACGGTGGCCTGATCGCGATGCTGGTGGACTGCCATTCCAACTGGACCGCCATGGCCTACCACTACCGCGCCGAACACCGCGAACCCGGCAGCCTGCCGCGCATCGATTGCGTGACCGGCAACCTGGGCATCAAATTCATCAAGCCGACCCCCATGGGCGTCACCCTCACGCTGCGCGCCCGTGTCGAGGGCGACGTGGGGCGCAAAACCCGCGTGATCTGCGAGGTGTACGCCGGTGACGTGCTGACCGCCGTAGGCGACTCGATCTTCGTGCGCGTCGACACCGGCCAACTGGCCGCCGCCGCCCATGGCCGTGACAGCTGATCCTGGTCTACATTGATGGCCACCGCTAATCGAGGACTGCACCGATGACTCGTCTCACCGCGAAAGACTTTGCGCCCGAACTGCTGGAACTCTACGACGGCTACGCCCACGGCAAGCTCAACCGTCGCGAATTTCTCGACCGCGCCGCCCTGTTCACCTTTGGCGGCCTCACCGCCTCGGCCCTGCTCACAGCCCTGAGCCCCAACTACGCCCTGGCCGAACAGGTGAAATTCACCGACCCGGACATCGTCGCCGACTACATCACCTACCCGTCGCCCACAGGCAACGGCAACGTGCGCGGCTACCTGGTGCGCCCGGCCAAGGCGGCGGGCAAATTGCCGGCGGTGGTGGTGGTCCATGAAAACCGTGGCCTCAACCCCTACATCGAAGACGTCGCCCGGCGCCTGGCCAAGGCCGGTTTTATCGCGCTGGCGCCGGATGGCCTGACCTCGGTGGGCGGCTACCCCGGTAACGACGAAAAAGGCGTGGAACTGCAACAGAAAGTCGACCCAACCAAGCTGATGAACGACTTCTTCGCCGCCATCGAATGGCTCATGCACCACGACAGCAGCACCGGCAAGGTCGGCATTACCGGTTTCTGTTATGGCGGTGGCGTGACCAATGCGGCGGCCGTGGCCTACCCGGAACTGGGCGCGGCCGTATCGTTCTATGGACGCCAGCCGGAAGCCAAGGACGTACCGCGCATCAAGGCGCCGATCATGCTGCATTACGCTGAGCTGGATACGCGGATCAATGAAGGCTGGCCGGCGTATGAAAAAGCGTTGAAAGCAGCCGGCACCACCTATGAGGCATACATCTACAAGGGGGCCAACCACGGTTTCCACAATGATTCGACGCCGCGTTATGACGAAGCGGCGGCGAACCTGGCGTGGGAGCGCACACTGGGCTGGTTCCGCAAATACCTGGTTTGAGCGCGGGGCGCACAGGGATGGGCTCAATGTTCCAGTGCGTAGCGCCGGCAATGGTCGAGATAACCCTGCTCATGGCTCCCCACCAGTTGCACCACGCTGGTCCACAGCCACGACGGCGCATCCAGCTGTCTGGAACGGTTCTCCTGCAACACCGCCATCCAGTCCTTGCGGGTGTCGCGGTCCATCTGCCGGGCATGGGCGACACCCACCACCCGCGCCAGGTAACCGGCGGCGTGCATGGCGTCGATCTCGCTCAATTCGTCCAATTCCAGCTTCATGTCCTGGGGCAGCAGTTCGCGGATGAAGAAACCGTTGTCCAGCATCCGCGTCGCCACCATGCGCTCCCCCAAACCCGGTGACAGTTGACGGGCACCCTCCACCACCCGGCGGCCATTGTCCCTGGGCATCTTCGCCCGTGCCACACGGGGCGCCGCCGCGCCGACGGCCTGCTTGATATCGATCAGGCAATATTCCTGGTCGTCCTTGTCGCCCACGCCGAGCAAGGCGGCATAACGCTGCAGGCCCAGGGAGCTGCAGCCCTTGACCCAATAGGCCGAATCCAGCAGCTCGACCCTGGCGTCCTTGGGGCGGCCTTTGAGTGACGTCACCAATTGATGGATGTCTGCGGAGGCACAGAGCGTTTGCAGCGCGTGCTTTTCGGCCCGCGACAGCGACCAGAAATGCTTGCCCAGCGGAATACTCGGGCGAGCGTTCTCGATGCGTTCACGCGCCAGGTTCTTCCAGGTGCGCGCCACGGCGCTGCGCATGCCCGCCTTGACCTGGGACGGACGCGGCGGCGCTTCGTCAGGCTTGTCTTTGAACGCCTGTTCGTAGCCCACCATCATTTCTTCGAGCATGCGCGCGGTGGTGACGCCGGGCAGGTCCGAGCCGCGTGCGGCGGTGGCCAGGGACAGCGCCAGGCGCACCAGGTCGTGGGCCGGGTTGCCGATCACCGTCTGGTCAAGGTCGCGGATATGCATATCGATGCGACCCTTGATATCGCCGGTAGGCCCCAGGTTGCCGGCGTGGCAGTCGCCGCAGATCCAGATCGCCGGGCCATGGGGCAAGCGGCGCCCGCTCTGGCTGTGCAGCCATTCGTAGAATTGCACGGTGCTGCCGCGCACGTAGGCGTGGGCAGAGCGGGCCATTTTCAGGTTGCGTAGTTGGGTCAGGTGCGGCAGGCGGGCGGAGGGGCGCGGTATCTTCATGGAAAAACTCAGTGCAGGTGTTGCGGTAGAGCGCTGGCCTTTGACAAATGTTTCATTATGTTTCAAAAAAAGCGTTTCAATCTTCCGCAGCCATATCCCGCAACCAGCCCTTGAACGCCAGCATCGCCGCCGTCTCGGCCCGCGACTGCAAGCGCGTCAACCAGTAACTGCCGGTGGTGATGCCGACATCGAACGGCTGGCGAATCACATCGCTCTCCAGTTGCCGCGCAAACATCATCGCTGGCGCCAAGGCCACGCCCAGGCCTTGCAAGGCCGCTTCCATCATCGCCAGCGAGGAATCGAACACGATACTGCGCGGCAGCAGGGTGTCGGCGGGCAAGCCGGCAGCCTGGAACCACAGGTTCCACTCATCGGCGCGGTAGGACCGCAGCAAGGTGTGTTTCAAGAGGTCGGACGGTGCGTGCAACTGTTCGGCCAGTTGCGGTATGCAGAGTACGGTAAGCGGGGCCTCCAACAGTTCGCAGGCATCCGTACCGTGCCAGGCGCCGGCACCGAAACGGACGGCGTAATCCAGGCCTTCGGCGGCCACGTCGACACGGTTGTTGTGGGTCGACAGACGCAGGTCGATAAACGGGTAGCGCTGCTGAAAATCCGCCAGGCGTGGCAGCAACCAACCGACCGCGAACGTGCCGACCGCACCGACGGTGAGGACCTCGCGGTAATGCCCGCCTTCAAATTGACCGAGGGTGTGAGCAATACGGTCGAAGGACTCGCGCAACACCGGCAGCAGGGTTTCACCTTCGCGCGTCAGCATCAGCCCTCGTGGCAGGCGTTTGAACAAGGTGACATTCAGTTGCGCCTCCAGGCTTTTCACCTGATGGCTGACCGCAGCCTGGGTCACACACAACTCGATGGCCGCCCGGGTAAAGCTCAAATGGCGGGCCGACGCCTCGAACGCGCGCAGGGCGTTGAGGGGCAAATGGGAACGCAGCATGTCCTACCCTAGATTTTCTAATGGCAGCTGCAAGATATCATCGTTTGTCGAAGGAACCGAACCTGACTAGATTTGCCACGCCTGCGCAGGCCCCGATCGTCAGTGCATCATTTACATGGAAGCGAATAACCATGAATTCCAACGTCAGAAATTTCCTGATTTCAGCCTTATTTATCAGCTCCGGCACCTGCATGGCCGCCACCGACCTGCGCCAGGTCGTAGACAGCAGCGTCGAACCCCTGATGCAGCAGCAAGGCATCGCCGGCCTATCGGTGGCGGTGGTGAACAAGGGCAAGGTGCAATACTTTAACTACGGCGTCGCCAACAAAGACATGCAACAACGCGTGACCGAAGACACGCTGTTCGAGATCGGCTCGGTGAGCAAGACCTTCACTGCCACCCTCGGCGGCTACGCTGCGGCAAGCGGCAAGCTGAAGCTGTCGGACATGGCCAGCCAGCATCTGGCCGCACTCAAGGGCAGTGCCTTCGACCGCATCAGCCTGCTGCAATTGGCCACCTACACCCCTGGCGGCCTGCCGCTGCAGTTTCCAGATGCCGCCGACAGTGCCGACACCATGCTCAATTATTTCCAGCACTGGAAACCCACTTACGCCCCAGGCGCACAGCGTCTGTATTCCAACCCCAGCATTGGCCTGTTCGGCTACCTCAGTGCGCAAAGCCTGGGCCAGCCGTTCAACGTCGCCATGGAGAAAACCCTGCTGCCCAAGCTGGGCCTGACGAACACCCATGTCAGCGTGCCGGCAGACAAAATCCCTACCTACGCCCAAGGCTACGACAAGGACCAGAAACCCGTGCGCGTCGGCCCCGGCGCGCTGGACAGCGAAGCCTATGGCATCAAGACCAGCACCCAGGACCTGGCGCAGTACGTGATGCTGAACATGCACCCGCAAACCCTGGAGAAACCGCTGCAACAGGCCATCGCCACCACCCACACCGGTTACTACACGGTGAACGGCATGACCCAGGGCCTGGGCTGGGAGTACTACCCCTACCCGATCACGCTGCAAGCGCTGATGGAGGGCAACTCCACACCGATGGCCATGGAGCCGCACACGGTGAAATGGTTGGCCCCGGCCCAGGCGCAGCCGGCCAACGTGCTGTACAACAAGACCGGCTCGACCCGTGGGTTCGGTGCCTATGTGGCCTATGTGCCGAGCAAGGACATGGGGGTGGTGATTCTGGCCAACAAGAACTACCCGAATGCCGAACGGGTGAAAGTGGCCCATGCGATCCTGAGTGCGCTGGACCACTGATGCACACGCCCCGCAGGAACCGGCAAGCCGGCTCCTGCACGTTGGGTTACATACCGAGCCAATGCGGCAGCGCCAGCGAAATGAACGGCAAGTACGTGACCATGATCAGGAACACCAACAGAATCATCAGCCACGGCATCGCCGCGCGGATGGTCTGCCCCAGGGTCAACCCGGTCACCGCCGAGGTCACGAACAGGTTCAGCCCCACCGGCGGGTGCACCAGGCCGATCTCCATGTTCACCACCATCACGATCCCCAGGTGGATCGGGTCGATGCCCAGCTTCATGGCAATCGGGAAGAAGATCGGCGCCAGGATCAGCACAATGGCCGACGGCTCCATGAAGCTGCCCGCTACCAGCAGCACTACGTTGACCATGATCAGGAAGCCAATCGGCGTCAGCCCTTCGGAGATCACCCACGCGGTGATTTCCTGGGGGATCTGTTCGGTGGTCAGCACATGGGCAAACAGCATGGCGTTGGCAATGATGAACATCAGCATGATTGCCAGGCGCCCGGACTCTAGCAGCACCTTGGGACAGTCGCGCAGCTTCATGTCCTTGTAGACGAACAACGCCACGAATGCCGAGTATACCGCCGCCACTGCGGCCGCTTCGGTCGGGGTAAACATGCCGCTGTAGATGCCGCCGAGGATGATCACCAGCAGCAACAGGCCCCAGAAGGCGCGGCGCGCGCAGGTCAGCCATTCGCGGAACGTCGCCCGGGGCTGGGCCGGCAGCTTCTTGATGCGTGCGACGATGTAGATGGCGATCATCAGCATCAGGCCCAGCAGCAACCCTGGAATTACCCCTGCCATGAACAGCTTGCCGACCGAGGTTTCAGTCGCCGCCGAATACACCACCATCACAATCGACGGCGGGATCAGGATGCCCAGGGTGCCGGCGTTACAGATGATCCCCGCACCGAACGCCTTCGGGTAACCGGAACGCACCATGCCCGCCACGGCAATCGACCCCACCGCCGCCACCGTCGCCGGTGACGAACCGGACAGCGCCGCAAACAGCATGCACGCCAACACCGCCGCAATCGCCAGGCCGCCACGAATATGCCCAACACAGGCGTTGGCAAAGTCGATCAGCCGCTGCGCCACCCCGCCGGTGGTCATGAACGCCCCGGACAACAGGAAGAACGGGATCGCCAGGAAGGTGTAGGCGTCGGAGGTCTCGAACAGCTTGATCGCCAGGGAACTCACCGAGTCCTGGCTGAACATCAGGATCGACACCGCACCGGACAGGCCCAGGGAAATCGCGATGGGCACGCCGAGGAACATGAACACGAACAACAACAGAAACAGACAGAGCACGGCCATCAGTGACGCTCCTCATGGCTGCCGGCCAATTTGCTGGCCTCACCGGCCTCGTCGGCCAAACCCAGCCCGACCTGACGGTGGGTAAGGATGCGGTAGAAAATTTCCAGGTAGCGGATAAACACCATGGCAAAACCGATGGGCACGATGATCACGATGTCACCGACGTCGATGCCGTACTGGTCGAGGTCTTCGGCGCCGATATGGGCGGTCATCACCGCGCTGACCCACTTGTAGCTGGCGATCATGAACAGCCCGGCATAGGCCAGGCAGCACAGGCAGGCGAACATCCCGAGCACGCGTTGCACCGGGCGCTTGGTCAGCTTGACCAGGGCGTCCACGCCGAGATGGCCGGCGGTGCGCACGCCGTAGGAAATACCGAAGAAAATCAGCCAGCCGAACATGGCCTTGGTCAGCGCCACGCTCCAGGTCATGTCCTGGGCCCAGGTCATGGTGTGGTCGCCCAGGGCACCGAAGAAGGTGCTGCTGAAGGCCCACTTGTCCGACAGGGCAAAGAACAGCGTGTAGATGTTGTTGAGCATGACGTAGACGAATGTCACCAGGGTCATGGCTGCCAGCAGGAAGGCAATGAAACCTTCCTCCAGGTGCTCCCAGACGCGCCTTAGCGTTTGCATGGCAAAACCTCGCGAAAGCAAATGAGATATCGATATGTGGGAGGGGGCTTGCCCCCTCCCACATTGGGGGTTACCGATTGGAGGCGTCCGCGGCCTTGATCAGATCAGCCCCGATCTCACCTTCGAACTTCTGCCACACCGGGCGCATGGCTTCGCGCCACAGCTGGCGTTGCTCCGGGGTCAGTTCGATGATTTCGCTGGTTTTGGCGTCGACGATCTTCTGCCTGGCCGACTGGTTCAGCGCCTCGGCCTGCTTGTTCACCTCGACGGTGACCTCGACCATGATCTGCTCCAGGGTGCTGCGGATGTCCGGTGGCAGGCCGTTCCAGAACTTGGCGTTGGTGATCACCATGTAGTCGATCAGGCCATGATTGGACTCGGTGAAGAACTTCTGCACCTCGTTGACCTTCTGGCTTTCATAGTTCGACCAGGTGTTCTCGGTGCCGTTGACCGTGCCGGTCTGCAGGCCTTGGTACACCTCGGCGAAGCTCATCTTGCGCGGGTTGGCGCGGATCGCCTTGAACTGCTCTTCCAGCACGCTGGAGGCCTGTACGCGGAACTTCAGGCCACGGGCGTCCTTGGGTTCATGCAGCGCTTTGTTTGCGGACAATTGCTTGAGGCCGTTGTGCCAATAGGCCAGGCCGAGGATGTTCTTGTCCTGCATCGAGGTCAGCAGTTCCTTGCCCTGGGCCGCCTGGAAACGGTCGACAGCAGCCAGGTCATTGAACAGGAACGGCAGGTCATAGATCTGCACCTGCTTGGTGTATTGCTCGAACTTTGCCAGGGACGGCGCCAGCATCTGCACGTCGCCCAGCAGCAGCGCTTCCATCTCCTTGCCATCGCCGAACAGCGACGAGTTCGGGTACACCTCGACCTTCACCTTACCGGGCAGACGCTCTTCGGCGAGCTTCTTGAACAACAGCGCGCCCTGGCCTTTGGGGGTGTTTTCGGCCACCACATGGGCGAACTTGATCACGATCGGGTCCGCCGCCTGAGCCAGGCCTGCGGCAAACAAGGTGGCGGCGCACAGCAGCGCCCGGGAGAGCTTGAGCATGGAAAATTACCTTCTTATTGTTGTGTTGTAAGGCAAGGTGCCTGATGTGACGCGTGTAGTGAATTTCGAATTTTAGATACCTGCGTTCGGAGTGGCCGAACGCTGCGCCTGGGCCGCCAACAACCTTTGTGCACGCAGCAATACCGGCGCATCCACCATCTGCCCATCGATCTGGTAGGCCCCTGCCCCATGGGCGCCGGCGTCCACCACCCGCTGCGCCCAGGCCAGGTCTGCGGCGCTCGGTGCGAGCGCTTCATGGATCACGGCCACCTGCTTGGGATGGATACACAACGCCCCGGCAAAGCCCATTTCGTAGGCATGCCGGATGGAACGGCGCAGGCCCTCGGGGTCATCGATGGCCGGGTGGACGCCGTCCAACGGCGCGACCAGCCCGGCGGCGCGGGAGTGTACGATCAGCGCCAGGCGCGCCTGGTCCAGGGCGAACTGCGCAGCCGGGGAGTTGCTGCTCAGGTTCAGGTCCAGCGCCAGGTCCAGCCCACCAAACGACAGACGCTGCACCTGCGGCGCATGGGCGATCTCGGCCACAGCCAACAAGCCACGGGCGCTTTCGATAATCGGCCAGATCACTTTGCCGGTGGCGGCAACCACCGCCACCTGCGCGGCACTTTCAACCTTGGGCAGCAACACCCCCGCCACATTCGCATGGGCCTTGCAGAACGCCACATCCTCAAAATGCTCGGTATGTTCCGGCGCATTGATGCGCACCCACACCTGGGCAGCGGGGTTCGCCGTCAAAAACGCCCCGAGGTTATCCCGCGCCTGGCGCTTGAGCGGCTCTTCCACCGCGTCCTCGAAATCCACGATCACCGCATCGGCCCCACTGGCCAGGGCTTTGGAAAATCGTTCCGGTCGGCTACCGGGTACAAACAACGCCGAACGCACCAATGGCTTTGGCATGACACAATTCCTTATTCAGATAACGCCGCGCGCGCGCAGGCTGTCGATGGCATCGCCGGAGTAACCGAGCTGATCGAGAATGTCCTGGCTGTGTTGACCCAATGCCGGAACGCCGTCCATGCGTGGGGTGAACGCGGCATTGCGGGCCGGCGGCAACAGCGACGGCAGCGGACCGGCCGGGCTGTCGACTTCACGCCAGCTGTCGCGCGCCTTGAGTTGCGGGTGGTCCCACACGCCTTGCATATCGTTGACCCGGGCGCTGGCGATCTGCGCCTCCTCCAGGCGCTGGATCACCGCTTCGGCATCCAATTGCGCAAAGCGGTCGACGATGATCTGGCGTAACACTTCACGGTTGGCCGAGCGCTTGAAGTTGGCGCTGAAACGCTCGTCCGCCGCCAGTTCAGGCGTGAGCAGCACCTTGTCGCAAAACGCCGCCCATTCGCGCTCGTTCTGCAACCCCAGCATGACGGTGCCACCATCGCCAGTGGGGAACGGCCCATAGGGGTAGATCGTTGAGTGCGCAGCGCCGGCACGCGGTGGCTGCGGTGCGCCGTCGAAGGCGTAATACATCGGGTAGCCCATCCACTCCACCAGGCTTTCCAGCATGCTCACGTCGATGCGACTGCCCTTGCCGGTCTTGCCGCGCAGCAGCAGCGCCGAGAGGATGCCGCTGTAGGCGTACATGCCTGCCGAGATGTCGGCGATGGAACAACCAGCCTTGGCCATCTGGTCGTCGCCAGGGCCACCGGTCACCGAGAGAAAACCGCCTTCGCTCTGGATCAGCAGGTCGTAGGCCTTCTTTTTCTCGTACGGCCCGCCTTCGCCGTAGCCGGAAATATCGCAGACGATCAACCGTGGGAAACGCTCGTGCAGCGCCTCGAACGACAGGCCCATGCGCGCCGCCGCGCCGGGCGCCAGGTTCTGCACCAGCACATCGGCATCGGCGAGCAGGGTGCCGAGGATATCGCCTGCCTCGTCCTGCTTGAGGTCCAGGGTCAGGCTTTCCTTGGAACGGTTGGTCCACACGAAATGCGAGGCCAGGCCGCGCACGCGCTCGTCGTAGCCACGGGCAAAGTCGCCGGCGCCGGGGCGTTCGATCTTGATCACGCGGGCGCCCAGGTCTGCCAACTGGCGTGTGCAGAATGGCGCGGCAATCGCATGTTCCAGGCTGACAACGGTGATGCCGTCCAGCGGTCTCGGGTTAGTCATGACAGTTCCTCAGAGCCAGTGGGCCATGGACGTGGCGTTGCGCAAATTCCAGACCTTCTCGATCAGGGCGTTGGCCTGGGCCGGTGTGCGGGCGCCGCTGAACAGGCTCAGCCGCTGGAATTTATCCGCCAGCTCCGCGCGGCTCAGGGTGTTGCCCGGATCGCCCTTGGGCTCGTCGATAGCGCCATGCAGCGTGCGGCCATCCTGCGTGGTAACGGTGACGCGGCCGAGCCAGCGTTGCGGGTAGGCGCCGTCGACTTCGGGGTCGAGGGTCATGCTGACCTTGTCGCGAAAAGCCGAGACGGCTGGATCGGTCAATGCCAGCTCATGGAACTCGGTGAGACCGGCCTTGCCATGCACGCCAATCAAGCCCAGCACGGTGCCCATGGAGAACTTGGCCTGGTGCACGCTGGTCGGTACGTTCACGCGCCCCAGCACATCGATCGCGCCTTGGTGCACGCGGGTTTCGACGCGGGCAATATCGGCGGCGGCGAGACGTTCGCGTTGCATCAGGTCCAGCAGCGCATCGGCGGCCGGATGGGTATGGCGGCACGAGGCGTGGAACTTGAACGAGGTTTCCAGCAGCGCCCAGCGACTGCCAAGGCCAGCGGACAACTTGCTCGGCTCGGCATCGCTGGACATGCCCGCCGCCAAGCCCTGGTCACCTTCCAGGATATTACGCGCCCCCGTCAGCCCATCCGCCGTCAGGTATGCGGCGAGCAAGCCATCCGCTGCCGCCTTGGCGGTGTGCAGTTGCTTGGAGTCGGCGGCATCGCGCAGGAACTCCCACAAGCCAGCGGCCTGGGTGCCCGCGCTGCCGAGCAGGTTGATGAATTGTTCCTGGTTGAAATCCAGCAGCTTGCCCACCGCGACCGCCGCCGCCAACGTGCCGACGGTGGCCGTGGTGTGGAAGATGCGGTAATGGGAGCGCCCCATGAATTCGCCGATACGGATACCAGCCTCGTAGCCGGCCACCGAGGCCAGCAGCAAGTCGCGGCCGGATTTGCCCAGGTCCTGGGCGGCGGCCAGGGCAGCCGGAAACACCACGGTGGCCGGGTGCAACACGGAGCTGTTGTGCAGGTCATCCTGCTCCACCAGGTGCGACGAAGCACCGTTGACCAACGCGGCGAAGTAGGCGCTGCTGCCGGCGCCATTGACGATCACTTGCGCCGGGCCGTTACTCGGCCCCATCTTCTGCGCATAACGCTCGAACAATGGAATCGGATGCGCGCCCTTGCTCGCCAGCGCCGAGGCCAGCCAGTCCAGGTACAAATCTTCGGTGCGCGCCAGGACGTTTTCGGGCAACTGTGCGTAGTGCAGGTCCGCCAGGAACCGACACAAGGCTTGGGTTTGGCTCATGGTCGGGCCCTCAGAAGCTGCGTGGCAGTTCGAGCAAGTGCTCGGCCACGTAGGACAGGATCAGGTTGGTGGAGATCGGCGCCACCTGGTACAGGCGCGTCTCGCGGAATTTGCGCTCCACGTCGTACTCGCAGGCAAAGCCGAAACCGCCGTGGGTTTGCAGGCAGGCATTGGCCGCCTCCCAGGACGCCTTGGCCGCCAGGTACTTGGCCATGTTGGCGCTGGCGCCGGCCTGTTTACCGCTGTCGTATTCCTCGCAGGCGCGCCAGCGCATCAGGTCCGCCGCTTCGATCTCGATATGCGCCTCGGCAATCGGGAACTGCACACCCTGGTTCTGCCCGATGGGCCGGCCAAACACCACGCGGTCACGGGCATACGCGCAGGCTTTTTCGATAAACCAGCGGCCGTCGCCGATGCATTCGGCGGCGATCAGCGTGCGTTCGGCGTTGAGGCCGTCGAGGATGTATTTGAAACCCTTGCCCTCTTCGCCGATCAGGCTGTCCAGCGGCAACTCCAGGTTGTCGAAGAACAGCTCGTTGGTCTCGTGGTTGACCATATTGGCGATGGGCTGCACGGTCAGGCCGTTGCCGATGGCTTCGCGCAGGTCCACCAGGAAGATCGACATGCCTTCGGATTTCTTCTTCACCTCGGCCAACGGCGTGGTGCGCGCCAGCAGGATCATCAGGTCGGAATGCTGGATCCGCGAGATCCACACCTTCTGGCCGTTGATCACGTACTTGTCGCCGCGCTTGATCGCGGTGGTCTTGATTTTGGTGGTGTCGGTGCCGGTGGTGGGCTCGGTCACGCCCATCGATTGCAGGCGCAATTCGCCGCTGGCCAGCTTGGGCAGGTAGAAGCGTTTCTGCGCTTCGCTGCCGTGCCGCAACAGGGTGAACATGTTGTACATCTGGCCGTGCACGGTGCCGGAGTTGCCGCCGCAGCGGTTCACTTCTTCAAGGATTACCGAAGCTTCGGCCAGGCCCAGGCCGGAACCGCCGTATTCTTCGGGGATCATCGCCGACAGCCAGCCGGCGTCGGTCAGCGCCTTGACGAAGGCTTCGGGGAAGCCCTTCTCTTCATCGATCCGGCGCCAGTAAGCGGCATCGAATTCAGCGCACAAGGCGCGCACGCCGTCGCGGATGGCATTGAGTTCTTCGTTGTCATTCGGGTTCATCTGCGGCTCTCCGCCTGTTGTTCTTGGATTATTCGAAATGCACCTGGGCTTGCTGTGCCAGGCCATCGGTATTGCCGGCCCACAGCTGGGCCACACCGGTCTCGGTCACGCGCCCGCCCACTTCGAAGGGTTGCGGCGCGATCAATGGCCGCACGCCGCGATAGGCAAACCGGCGCAAGGTGGCGTCGGGACGGGCGCGGCAGAACGCACGCAGGCTCAGGGTGGCGATGAGCGGCCCGTGCACCACCAGTCCCGAGTAGCCTTCGGTGCCGGTGACATAGGGGTAGTCGTAGTGAATGCGGTGGCCGTTGAAGGTCACCGCGCTGTAGCGAAACAGCAGGGTCGGCGTGGGGTCGACGGTTTCGGACCACTCGCCCTGCTCCAGCGCCTCGCCGCTGCCCGATTTGGGCGGCGTGGGTTCGCGGTAGACGATGTCCTGGTCCTCGCGGATCGCCAGGCGGCCTTGCTGGGAGTAGTCGTGGCGCACGGTGACGAACAGCAGCGCGCCGCTGCGGCCGGTCTTTTCTTCGACCTGGGTGATGGTCGACACCCGGGTCGCCGCCTCACCGGCACGCAGTGCATGCAGGAACTCGATGCGCCCACCGGCCCACATGCGATTGCGGTTGTCGGCTGGCGGCAGGAAGCCGCCACGGGCCGGATGACCGTCAGTGCCCAGGGCGGTTTCCGGCAGTGGGTCCTGGAAGAAACACCACTGCCACAGCGGCGGGATATCCGCGCCGTCTTCGGGCACGGCTTCGCCGAAGGTGGCGGCAATACGCTTGAGCAGGTTATGGCTGAGGTGGTCGTGGGCGGTTTCGCTTCGGCCGATCCAATCGGTGGCGCTCATCGGGTGCAGGTCCTCGGGCAGTGAGTGTCTGCCCCGGATCATGCAAGGACGCACCCGTTCCGGGAATTTGCATTTCAATAAACCAGCGTTCGGTTATGCTGAACGCCGCCACCCTGTCCCGGGAGTCTTGCATGCACTTCGATCTGGCCGACCTGCGCCTGTTTATCCACATCGCCGAATCCCCCAGCCTGACCCAGGGCGCCAAGCGTGCGTTTCTTTCGCCGGCCGCCGCCAGTGCGCGGATCAAGGCCCTCGAAGGCCAACTCGACACGCGTCTGCTGTACCGCGACAGCCGTGGCGTGGAGATCACCCCGGCCGGGGAGCGCCTGCTGCACCATGCGCGGTTGATCATGCGTCAGGTGGATTACCTGAAAAGCGAATTCACCCAATACGGCGTGGATTCCGCCGGGCATATCCGCATTTTTGCCAACACCACGGCGGTCACCGAGTTCTTGCCGGAGGTGCTGGCGGGCTTCCTGTCCCAGCGCCCTGGCGTAACGGTGGACCTGCAGGAGCGCCTGTCCCGCGACATCGTGCGTGGTGTGCTGGATGGCACCAGCGACATGGGCATCATCGCCGGCCCCGTGGAAGCCTCGGGGTTGCAGGTGCTGCACTTCAGCACGGATAAACTGGTGCTGATGGTGCCGGTGGGGCATGCACTGGCGCAACAAACCTCAGTCACCCTGGAACAGACCCTCGCCTACCAGCACATCGGCCTGCATGAAGGCAGCACCTTGCTGAGCTTCCTGCGTGAACACGTCGAGCGACTGGGCAAGCACTTGTCGCTGCGTATCCAGGTGTCGAGTTTCGAGGCGATCTGCCGGATGGTCGAAGCCGGCGTGGGCATCGGCATCATTCCCGAGTCCGCCGCTGTACGCCACAGCCGCACCATGCAACTGGTGGCGGTGAAGCTTGATGAGCCGTGGGCAATCCGCGAGCGCAGCATCCTGGTGCGGGAGCTGGAGGCGTTACCCGGCACCATTCGGGCGTTGATTGCCACACTGATGCCGGAAAACGCCTAAGCTGATCAGTCACCTTGCCAAAGGAGTCAGCCCATGCAGCTCGAAGGATCCTGCCATTGCGGCGCCGTCACGTTCAGCCTCACCAGTGCCCACCCCTACCCTTACCAGCGCTGCTACTGCTCGATCTGTCGCAAGACCCAGGGCGGTGGCGGTTACGCGATCAACCTGGCCGGTAACACCGCGAGTTTGAAGGTGCGCGGACGCAAATCCATTACGATCTACCACGCCAGACTCAAGCCCGAAGGCGCCAGCCGTGCCCATGCGAGTAGCGCCGAGCGGCACTTCTGCTCGCAGTGCGGCAGCGCGCTGTGGGTGTTCAGCCCGGAATGGCCGGAGCTGATCCACCCGTTTGCCTCGGCCATCGACACACCATTGCCGGTGCCGCCGGACCATACGCACTTGATGCTGGGGTCGAAGGCGCCGTGGGTGGAGGTCACGTTGCGCAAGGGCGATCAGCAGTTCAATGAGTATCCCGAAGAATCCATTGCCCAGTGGCATGAGCGGCATGGGCTGGCCCGTTAACACTCTTTGACAGTTTCTCGACAAAGCTGTCAAAGACCCCCAGGCGCCACGCCCCTAGCATTCGAGCATCCAAACCACCTGCCGGGTGCTCTTCATGCTTCGCACATTGCGCGGTATTCCATTGCTCGGTTGCCTGCTGGGCAGCATCGGCTGCCATGGGCAAGCCTCTGCCCCGCCGCCGATCCCCAAGGGCGACTACAGCGCGATCATCCGCTACCTGCAAACCCGCATCCCTCGGGACATGGCCCAGGCCAACGTGCCCGGTTTGTCGATTGCCCTGGTCAATGGCCAGGAGTTGATCTGGGCCGCTGGGTTCGGCTTGGCCGACAAAACACTGGGCGTGCCGGTGACGCCGAACACGGCGTTTCGCGCCGGTGCGATCTCCAAGCTGCTCACCGCCAGCGCGGCCCTGCAACTGGTTGAACAGCAGCGGCTGGCGCTGGATGCACCGATCCAACAGACATTGCGCGAGTTCTACGTGCGCTCGCGCTTCCACACCGACCAGCAGGCCGCCGACCGCGACATCACCTTGCGCCGCCTGCTCAGCCATCAATCCGGCCTGCCCAGCGAGCACCTGCGCGACCTGCGCAACAGCTATGCCATGGGGCAGATGCCGATGCGCCTGTCCGGCGTCTGGCTGAGTACACCGCCCGGCACCCAGGTGGCGTATTCCAACCTGGGTTATGCGCTGGTCGGCGCGGCGATCGAGCGCAGCAGCGGCAGAGCGTTCGAAGCCCAAATGCAACACAGCCTGCTCAAGCCGCTGGAGATGAACCAGGCGAGTTTTATCGGCACCGCCGCACAGGTGAGCTATCGCGCCCAGGGCTATCAGGACGGTATCGCCAGCACCGACGCGCAGGTGCGCGACCTGGCGGCCGGCGGCTTGTGGGCCAGCCCCAAGGACCTCAGCCATTACGTGCAGATGCTGTTCGCCGAGGGCCTGTACAAGGGCAACCGGGTAATGAACCAGCGCTCCATCGATGACATGTTTACCCAGCAAAACACCGGCAACGCCCTGGACTTCGATTGCCGGATCGGCCTGGCCTGGTTTCTCGCACCGTGCGGTGACGAGCCGGTCGGGCCTGGGGTGCGCACCTATCAGCACAGCGGTGGCGGCGATGATTTCGCCGCGCAGTTGACCCTGCTGCCAGACCAGCAACTGGCGGTGATCATCATGGCCAATGACAGCAACGCCGAAGACCTGGTTGCCACGTTGACCACCGACACCCTGCGCCTGATGCTCCAGGCGCAGACCGGCGAGCCGGTGTGCAGCGAAGACTGCCAGGCGCCCCGCCACGGGCTCAAGTTGCGCCAGGTGCCGGCCGCCGTCGACCGCCAGCGCCTGTCCGGGTTTTACGCCACCGCCTGGGGCGTATTCCGCATCCGGGACGACGCCGGTCGGCTGCGCGGTGAACTGGCCGGCTACGACTTCGAGCTGCTGCGTGACGATCACGGCTGGCTGCGCGCGCAGAAGAAAGTCTTGGGGTTCTGGCTCAAGGACCTCGGCGAACTCGGCCGCGTGCAGTTGGATGTGATCACCGTGCAGGGCCGGCAGATGCTCACCGCGCGCAGCCACGGCCAGCGCATCGCCATCGGTGAACGCATCGACCCGCCACCCTTGCCCATGGCCTGGGCCGACACCGTCGGGACCTACCAAGTGCTCAACACCCACGAGCCCGATGCGCCGTTGAGCGGCATCAGCGTGCGCTTGGAAGAAGGTTTCCTGGTGATTCGCGGCCAACTGCACGACGAGCCGCTGACCGACTACATCCTGCTGCCCGTGGACAACGCCCATGCCGTGCTCGCCGGCAACGGCTATGGCCTGGGCGACACCGTCAGCCGCCAGGTCAACGGCCTGAGCGCCTCGGGCTACTCCTTCAAACGTACCCATCCACCCTTGAGTTTCTGACTGACATGAAAACCCTGATGAGCCCCAAAAACCTCTGCCTGTCCCTCACCTCGCTGTGTTTGCTGGCAGGCGCCGACGCAGCACTGGCCGAGGACTGGACCTACAGCCTCAAAGCCGGCATGGCCAATCTGCCGCGCTACAGCGGCAGTGACGAGCGCATGACTGCCCCGGTGTTCGGCGGCGCCATTGTCAGCCCCTGGGGAATTTTCCTCGATACCGACAAGGGCCTGGGCTGGGGCTACGAAGGCAACGCCTTGAGTTTCAGTGCGTATGTCGGCGCCAGCGCATCGCGCAAGGACAAGAACGAATCCCTGCACTTGGGCTCCAAGCGCCTCAAGGGCATGGGCGAAATCAAGTCACGCCCGCAACTGGGCGTGAGTGCCCACTACAATCTCGGCGGCGCCATTGTCGGCGCGACCCTGGAACATGCCCTCAAGGAAGATGACCACAAGGACAGCGGCAAGGCGTTCACCCATCTGGAATTGAGTCTGGGCACCACGCTGTACGAGGGGCGTTATGGCTCCGTCGATGCCAGCATCAACAGCCACTTTGGCGACCGTGACTATATGCAGACCTGGTACGGCGTCACTACCGGCCAAGCCGCGCGCAGCCGCTTCAAGGCCTACAAGGCCGGTGCCGGCAATATCAGCAATGGCCTGAACCTGGCCTGGAGCCTGCCGATCAGCGAGCACACCGAGTTCTCGACCTTGCTGGATGTGCAGTACCTGGCGGATGAAGCGGGCAAGAGCCCGATTGTGGAGCGACGGTTGCAGACGTCGGTGATGGGCGTGCTGGAATACACGTTCTGATTGGATAGGTGGGAGGGGGCTTGCCCCCGATGGCGGTGCATCAGTCCATATCGCTATCGGGGGCAAGCCCCTCCCACACTTGGATCTCCATTGAATGTAAAAGCGCTATTCGGCGTACGCCCAGGTCATCCGGAACGACGCGCCGCCCCATTCCGAATCCTGCACTTGCACCTGGCCGCCGTGCCACTGCGACACCCGCTGCACCAGTGCCAGGCCCAGGCCAAAGCCACCGGTGCGACGGTCGCGGCTGTCGTCCAGGCGCATGAAGGGCTGGAAGATCTTCGAGCGGCCTTCCTCCGGCACGCCTGGGCCGTCATCACACACCCGCACTTCATAGCCACTGCCGAACTTGACCAGCGACACTTCCACACGCCGCTCGGCATACCGAATGGCATTGCGCAGCAAGTTGATCACCGCCCGCGCCATAAAACGCGGTTCGATCTGGATGTAGTCCACTTCGCAGGTGCGCAACGACAACTGGATACCGGCGGCTTCGGCCTCCAGCGCCACGCTGCCGATCACACTGTCGAGCCAACTGTGGGCCTCGATGCGCTCGCGGGTGACCTGGGTGGCGCCGCGCTCCAGGCTGGCGTAGGTGAGCAGTTCGGAGACCATTTCTTCCAGCTCGCCCAGGTCGGCATACATGTCGGCAATCAGTTCGCCGCGCAGACGCGGGTCGACTTGTTGCTTGAGCTGGTCGAGTTCGAACGACAGGCGCGCAATCGGCGTGCGCAGCTCGTGGGACACGGCGTTGGTCAGTTCGCGCTGGTTGGCGATCAGGCTTTCGATGCGTTCGGCCATCTGATTGAAGTGCCCCGCCAGCTCGCGCACGGTGGAACGGCGCGGCAGCAGGATGCGTGAACCGAGGTCGTTGTCACCGAAGCGTTGTGCGGCCAGGCGAATATGCTCCAGGTCGCGCCAGTGCGGGCGCACCCAGAAATACAGGACGATCGCCAGGCACACCCCGAGAAAACCATAGGCCCACAGGTAGAGCCACTTGGGCTCTTCCGGCAGTTTGATTTCCAGCAACTGCGGGCCACCGTCAATGCTGGCGAGGAACTCCATGAAATCACCGCGCACCACCAGCAAGTCAGCGGCCAGCAGTTGTGTCTCGCGTTCGGTCAGCGCCTGGGTGTCCTTCTGGACCAACCTCAAATGCAGCCCATAATGGGGCTGCAACTCGGCCAGCCGGGCCTGGCGTTGCTCGGCGCCGAGCGGACGCAGCTGTTCCACCAGGGCATACGCCGGGCCGCGCAAGGCTTCGCGGTTATAGGTTTCGTTGGCTTCGGGCAGCAGCTCGTCGAAGGTGTAGTTGACCAGCCAGATCGCCCCCGCCAGACCGAGGGCCAGGATCACATACAGGCGCAGAAACAGCCGCAGCATTTAAGCCTCCCACGCGAACGGGTTGAACAGGTAGCCCTTGCCCCAGATGGTCTTGATGCACACCGGTTCACGGGGGTTGTCGTTGAGCTTGCTGCGCAGTTTGCTGATGTACACGTCGACGCTACGGTTGAGGCCGTCGAACGCGATACCGCGCATGCGGTTGAGGATGTCATCGCGGGACAGGATCGTGCCTGAGTTGCTGGCCAGCAGCCATAACAGCTCGAATTCCATGGTGGTCAGATCGATCTTGTCATCCCCCAGGCTGACCCCCCGACAACTGCGATCGATGGCCAACCGCCCGAACGCCAGGGCACCACGCACCGTCGGCTCCGGGGCCTGGCGCCGTTGCAGGGCACGCAGGCGCGCCAGCAGCACGGGCGGCTTGATCGGTTTGATCACATAATCGTCGGCACCGGACTCCAGTCCCAGGATGTGGTCCAGGTCATCTTCCTTGGCCGTCAGGATCACAATCGGCGTGTCAGACACCGTGCGGATCCCACGGCACACATGCAGGCCACTCTGGCCAGGCAGCATCAGGTCCAGCACGACGATCTTCGGCTTGAACGCCAGGAACGCTGCAAGGGCCTCATCGCCCCGGTGCTCCACGCGCACCTCGAAGCCATGCTGCGCCAGGAAGTGCGCGATCAGCCCCGCGAGTTTTTCGTCGTCTTCAACGAGCAAGACCTTGCCCAGCCCCAGGTTTTCCATAAGTTCTCAGTGTGCAGACGCAGATTGAAGAGCGGGCATTATAAGTGGCAAGCTGCCCAACTTAAGCAACTGGCCAGCCGTTGCCGACGAAGCTTCATGCTTTTAAGAGTTTTTAACAAATACCCCGCACTCTTTAACGCCAGCCACAGGGAGTTGTATGCGCAAGGATTACCTGGCGTTCTTTGTTTCGCTGTTCCTCTCGCGGTTGGCGGACCAGATCCTGCTATTCATCGTGCCCCTGATCGTATTCCAGACCACGCAGAGTGTAGCCTGGGCCGGGCTGGCGTTCTTCGTCGAGTCGCTACCGCGTTACCTGGCGTTCCCGGTGTGTGGCGCCTTGTGCGATAAATTCGCGCCAGTGCGCCTGCTGCAGATCAGCCAGGTTTACCGGGCGCTGGCGTGTGTGCTCGCGGTGGTCTTGCATGGGGTGTTCGATGGCCTCTACTGGATTGTCCTGCTCTCGGCGTTGTGCGGGGTGCTGACGACCCAGGGCATCATGGCGCGGGAAGTGCTGATGCCGCACATCTTCGCGCACTACAGCTACGCCAAGACCCTCTCCTACTCGCAGATCGCCGACCAGAGCGGGCTGGTGCTGGGGCCGCTGGTGGCGGCGCTGATGCTGGAAGTCTGGGCCTGGCATTGGGTGGTGCTGGGGGTGGCCGGATTGTTTGTACTGGCCGACCTGGCGATGCGCGCGTGGCAACGCTCCAGCACGGCGCACCTGGAAACCTTCGAACAGCATCAGGATATCTGGCTGCAACCGCTGAAGATTGCGTTCGGGCATATCCGCAGCCTGCCGGACTTGAAACGGATCATCACCCTGGCCGTGGGGGTGAACCTGATCATTGGCGTCACCCTGGCCACATCGGCGGCGATGGTCACCGGCCACTTTGCAGCAGACAAGGACGCCTATGCCCTGCTGCAGGCAGCGGGTGCACTGGTGACCATCGGCATTCTGTTTTATCTGGCCCGGGCCGGCCTGCCGTTGAAAGTGCTGGGCGGCTTGTCGTATTCGATGATCGGGGTGGGGGCGTTGATCATGGCCGCAAGCCCCGGCGTATGGCTGTATGCCGTGGGTTTCCTGCTGGTGACCGGCTTCGACAAGATGTTCAACGTCTACCTGCGCAGCACCCGCCAGCGGGTGATCCCCGTGCAGGACTTCGGCAAGACCGTGGGCGTGATCACCCTGCTCAACAACCTGCCGCAACCCTTGGCGGGCCTGGCGGTGGCGTTGCTGGCGGCGCCGCTGGGGACGCAGGCGGTGATCCTGCTGTTGGCCGGGATCGCCGCATTGCTCGGTGTGGCCGTGGCCTCAGGCTGGCACGCCACTGTGAAAGCGGAACTCGATGTCGGGTGACTCGATCAGGTCCTGCTCGGTCGCCCTGACCCGCTCGATCACCTGGGCGATGTCCTTGGCGTCGCCGTACTGGTACGCCAGCTTCAGGTAACCCTGGAAGTGCCGCGCCTCGCTCTTCAGCAGCCCGAAATAGAACTTGCCGAGTTCTTCGTCCAAATGCGGCACCAGGGCTTCGAAACGCTCGCAACTGCGCGCTTCGATAAAAGCACCGACCACCAGGGTGTCCACCAGTTTCACCGGTTCATGGCTGCGCACCACTTTGCGCAAGCCCGAGGCATAGCGCCCGGCATGCAGCTGGCGCAGCTCGATCTTGCGCTTTTTCATCAGGCGCATGACCTGCTCGTGATGCACCAGCTCCTCGCGGGCCAGGCGCGACATCATGTTGATCAGGTCGACATGGCTGTAGTACTTGGCGATCAGGCTCAGGGCGGTGCTGGCGGCTTTGAATTCGCAGTTCTTGTGGTCGATCAGCAGGGTTTCCTGATCGGCCAGCGCGGCCTGGACCCAGGCATCAGGGGTGCGGCAACCGAGGAATTCGTGGATTTCTGGCAGGTTCATCGGGCTCACGGGCAAAAGGATCACAAAAGGCCGGCGATTATACCGACCCCGCCGCAGACCACCAGCCACCGGCCTTGATGTGCATCAACATGACGTGCGCGCGCCAGCAACTATAGTTGTTCCAGGCCCCGCCCTTTTTATGGAGATCCCGATCATGCAAGCCATCCGCAGCATTCTGGTGGTCATCGAACCCGAACATTCGGAAAGCCTGGCCCTCAAGCGCGCCAAGCTGATCGCCGGGGTCACCGACGCACACCTGCACTTGCTGGTGTGCGACAAGAAGCATGAGCACTCGGCGCTGCTGGCGCTGCTCAAGGCGGGCCTGCAGGAAGATGGCTACCACGTCAGCACCGAGCAGGCATGGAATACCAGCCTGCATGAAACCATTATCGACGTGCAGCAGGCCGAAGGCTGCGGGCTGGTGATCAAACAGCATTTCCCGGACAGTCCACTGAAAAAAGCCCTGCTGACGCCGGCGGACTGGAAGCTGCTGCGCTATTGCCCGAGCGCGGTATTGCTGGTCAAGACGTCTACACCCTGGACCGGCGGAAAGATCCTGGCGGCGATCGACGTAGGCAACACCGATGGCGAACACCGTTCGCTGCACAATTCGATCATTGACCATGGCTTTGATATCGCCAACCTGGCCAAGGCGCAGTTGCATGTGATCAGCGCACATCCGTCACCGATGCTGTCGGCGGCGGACCCGACGTTCCAACTCAAGGAAACCATCCAGGCGCGGTATCGCGAGCAATGCAGGGCGTTCCAGGCTGAGTTCGATGTGGATGACAAGCACCTGCATATTGAAGAAGGCCCTGCCGATGTACTGATCCCCTACCTTGCCCACCAATTGCCGGCGGCGGTCACCATCATCGGCACCGTGGGGCGCACAGGTCTTTCCGGGGCGCTGATCGGTAACACCGCAGAGGTGGTGCTGGATGCCCTGGAGAGTGATGTGCTGGTGCTGAAACCTGACGAAGTGATGGACCGTCTGGTGGAGCAGGCCACCAAGGCCTGATGCCGACCTTTCAAACAATGAAGATAAAAAGTGGGAGGAGGCTTGCCCCCGATGAGGGTGTGTCAGTTGATAAATCCCGGGCTGACACACTGCCATCGGGGGCAAGCCCCCTCCCACGGGGTTATCCGTTGTCAGGTGGAAAACACATCGCGCAGGAGACCCGGCGCGATATAGCGCTGGTAATGCGCCTCGGACAGGATAAAGAACTCACGGTCAATCGCATCGCGCAGGTCCGGCAACGGCCAATCGCGAAATTCCGGTAATAGCACCATCCCATACGCCTCCAGGTTGGAAATCACCCGCGCGCCCCGGGCGATCAACTGGTAGGCCCAGCAGTACTCGGACTGGTGCGGCACGAAGCGGATCTTGCGCTGTTCCAGCTGGCCGCGCAGGGTCTTGGGGTCGAAGACCTCCAGTTTGCCGGCCATCACCTGCACCAACAGCTGCTCCAATCGCAGCCAGACCGCGCGTTTTTCTTCCTCGTTATAGCCATTCCACTGGATCACTTCGTGGTGGAAGCGCTTGCAGCCACGGCACACCAGATCGCCGTAAACCGTGGAGCACAGGCCGACGCAGGGGGTCTTGATGGTTTGGTTGGACATGGGTAACGACACGCAGATCAGCAAAACAATGCGCCATGTTAGCCCTTTGTCTAAGCGTGATCACCCAGCAAACTTGGTCAGGCAACTTACCTTTAGAAATTTTTTGCCGTAGAATCATCCGGCCTTGTAAGGCGCCAATAATCCGCTGGAAGCTGTTTTCAAAGCGTCACGAGCACAGTCGTTCCTTCAGAACGGTGTTGGCGCGGGCCCTGACTCGGTAGGTCAAAGCCCTCGCCAACCCTCATCAGCTCCGTTCTGCAGGCGTAAAACTTTGAAAGCAGCTTCTGTGAGGAATGCCGGCAGCGCTGGCTTTGCGGCCCAAAAAGCCCCCGAGCGCATGCGTGCCGTTCATTTCTGGATGAGCGTCCCGTGGGACCACTGATGAGGGTAATAACTGTGCTTGAAGCCTACCGCAAACATATCGAAGAGCGCGCAGCCCTGGGTATTGTTCCCCAGCCGCTTAACGCCGAACAAACCGCAGGCCTGGTCGAGCTGCTGAAAAATCCTCCGGCTGGCGAAGAAGAATTCCTCGTTGACCTGATCACCAACCGCATTCCACCAGGCGTTGACGAAGCTGCCTACGTCAAGGCCGGTTTCCTGTCTGCCCTGGCCAAGGGCGAAGCCACTTCCCCCCTGATCGACAAGAAACGCGCCGTTGAACTGCTTGGCACCATGCAAGGCGGCTACAACATCGTGACCCTGGTCGAGCTGCTGGACGACGCCACACTGGCTCCCGTCGCCGCCGCCCAACTCAAGCACACCCTGCTGATGTTCGATGCGTTCCACGACGTGGCCGAAAAAGCCCGCAACGGCAACGAACACGCCAAAGCCGTGATCCAGTCCTGGGCTGACGGCGAGTGGTTCCGCAACCGCCCGACCCTGGCCGACAAGATCAGCCTGCGCGTATTCAAGGTGACCGGCGAAACCAATACCGACGACCTGTCCCCTGCGCCGGATGCCTGGTCCCGTCCCGACATCCCACTGCACGCCCTGGCCATGCTGAAAATGGCCCGTGAAGGCATTGTGCCGGACGAGCAAGGCAAGACCGGCCCGATGAAGCAGATCGAAGAAATGCGCGGCCAGGGCTTCCCGATCGCCTACGTCGGTGACGTGGTCGGTACCGGTTCCTCGCGTAAATCCGCGACCAACTCCGTACTGTGGTTCTTCGGCGACGACGTTCCGTACGTGCCGAACAAGCGCGCTGGCGGCTTCTGCTTCGGCAGCAAGATCGCCCCGATCTTCTACAACACCATGGAAGATGCCGGCGCACTGCCAATCGAATTCGACGTTTCCAACATCAACATGGGCGACGTGATCGACCTGTACCCGCATGCTGGCAAGGTCTGCAAACACGGCACCGACGAAGTCATCACCACCTTCGAAATGAAGACTCCGGTGCTGTTGGACGAAGTCCGCGCCGGTGGCCGTATCCCGCTGATCATCGGTCGCGGCCTGACCGACAAGGCCCGTGCCGAGCTGGGCCTGGGCCCAACCGACCTGTTCAAGCTGCCTGAAGCGCCTGTCGACACCGGCAAAGGCTTCACCCTGGCGCAGAAAATGGTCGGCAAGGCGTGCGGCCTGCCAGAAGGCAAAGGCGTTCGTCCTGGCACCTACTGCGAGCCGAAGATGACCACCGTGGGTTCCCAGGACACCACCGGTCCGATGACCCGTGACGAACTGAAAGACCTGGCGTGCCTGGGCTTCTCGACCGACCTGGTAATGCAGTCGTTCTGCCACACCGCGGCCTATCCAAAGCCGATCGACGTGACCACCCACCACACCCTGCCTGACTTCATCATGACCCGCGGCGGTGTATCGCTGCGTCCAGGCGACGGCATCATCCACAGCTGGCTGAACCGCATGCTGCTGCCGGACACCGTGGGTACCGGTGGTGACTCCCACACCCGTTTCCCGATGGGCATTTCGTTCCCGGCCGGTTCCGGTCTGGTTGCGTTCGCCGCAGCCACTGGCGTGATGCCACTGGACATGCCGGAATCGATCCTGGTGCGCTTCAAAGGCAAGATGAAGCCTGGCATCACCCTGCGTGACCTGGTTCATGCCATTCCTTACTACGCGATCCAGTCGGGTCTGCTGACTGTAGAGAAGAAAGGCAAGAAGAACGCCTTCTCCGGCCGCATCCTGGAAATCGAAGGCCTGAACGACCTGACGCTGGAACAGGCTTTCGAGCTGTCCGACGCCTCGGCAGAACGTTCGGCTGCCGGTTGCACCATCAAGCTGTCGAAAGAGTCGATCACCGAATACCTGAACTCCAACATCACCCTGCTGCGCTGGATGATCGGTGAAGGCTACGGCGATGCACGCACCCTGGAACGTCGCGCCCAAGCGATGGAAGCCTGGGTCAAGAACCCTGAGCTGATGGAAGCCGATGCCGACGCGGAATACGCCGAAATCATCGAGATCGACCTGGCCGACATCAACGAGCCGATCCTCTGCGCACCGAACGACCCGGACGATGCCCGCCTGCTGTCGAGCGTTGCCGGCGAGAAGATCGACGAAGTGTTCATCGGTTCGTGCATGACCAACATCGGTCACTTCCGTGCGGCCGGCAAGCTGCTGGAGCAGGTCAAGGGTCAGCTGCCAACCCGTCTGTGGCTGTCGCCGCCGACCAAGATGGACGCTCACCAACTGACCGAAGAAGGCTACTACGGCATCTACGGCAAGGCTGGCGCGCGCATGGAAATGCCGGGCTGCTCGCTGTGCATGGGTAACCAGGCACGTGTTGAGCCGAATTCGACCGTGGTGTCGACGTCGACCCGTAACTTCCCGAACCGTCTGGGTGACGGCGCCAACGTCTACCTGGCTTCGGCCGAGCTGGCAGCGGTAGCTTCTACCCTGGGTCGCCTGCCGACCGTCGAAGAGTACATGGGCTACGCAGCGAAACTGGACACCATGGCCAGTGACGTCTACCGCTACCTGAACTTCGACCAGATCGCCGAGTTCCGCAAGATCGCAGCAAGCGCCAACATCCCGGTGATTCAAGCCTAAGGTGTTGATGTGAAAAAACGCCGCGTATCGTGAGGTACGCGGCGTTTTTTATGCCTGGAATGCAGTACAAATGTGGGAGGGGGCTTGCCCCCGATAGCAGTGGGTCAGCCAATAAATCCGGCACTGAGACACCGCGATCGGGGGCAAGCCCCCTCCCACATTTTTACCGCGTCAGGTTTAAGCGAAGAACGAATAGACCACCGCAGTAATCGCCACCAGGCCAACCGCCGTGACGAACACATTGGACGCCTGCCCCCGGTACTTGGCCATGGCCGGCACCTTGCGAATGGCATACATCGGCATCAGGAACAGAATCGAAGCAATGATCGGACCGCCCAGCGCCTCGATCATACCGAGGATGCTCGGGTTCAACGTCGCCACGATCCAGCACACCACCAGCATGAACGCCGCCGTCATGCGGTCCAGGCGCTTGGCCTCAGGGCGACGACCGGTCTTCAGCACCAGCCCCTTGAGGCCTTCACTCGCACCGATGTAATGGCCCAGGAACGACTTGGCAATCGCCACGAACGCAATCAACGGCGCTGCGAACTCGATGGTCGGGTTATTGAAGTGGTTGGCCAGGTACGACAGGATCGACAGGTTCTGCGCCTTCGCTTCGGCCAGTTGCGCCGGCGACAGGGTCAGCACGCAACTGAACACGAAGAACAGCACCATCACCACCATCAACAGGTGCGCGCGGGACAGGATCTGCGAGCTGCGCTCATCGGCGTGGGCGCCGTACTGGCGCTTCTGGTCCACCGCAAAGGCCGAGATGATCGGCGAATGGTTGAACGAGAACACCATCACCGGGATCGCCAGCCACAACGTGTTGAGCAGTGCGGACGGTGCGGGGATGACGCTGGCGGTGCTGAGGATGCCGCCGTTCCAGTGCGGAATCAGGTACACCGCCAGGAACAGCAACGCGACGATGAACGGATACACCATCAGGCTCATGGCCTTGACGATCACTTGCTCGCCGCAACGCACCACGGCCAGCAGGCAGAGGATCAGCACGAACGACAGGATCGCCCGGGGCGGTGGCGCAATGTGCAATTGGTGTTCCATAAAGCTGCCGACCGTGTTGGTCAACGCCACGCTGTAAATCAGCAGGATCGGGAAGATGGCGAAGAAGTACAGCAAGGTGATCAGCGCGCCGGCCTTGATGCCGAAGTGTTCTTCCACCACGTCGGTGATGTCGGAACCTTCACGGCCGGACAGCACGAAGCGGGTCAGGCCACGGTGGGCGAAGAAGGTCATCGGGAACGCCAGCAGCGCCAGGATCACCAGGGGCCAGAAGCCGCCCAGGCCCGCGTTGATCGGCAAGAACAGCGTACCGGCGCCAATGGCGGTACCGAACAGGCCAAGCATCCAGGTGGTGTCCTGGCGGCTCCAGCTTGTGAGGGTTGCAGGTGTCGTTGCATAGCGTTCGTCGACGCTATTGGCCTGATCATTCATCCGGTCGGATCTCCGCATTTACACGGCCGGGACGAGTCAGAAAAACCTGACAGGCAGCGCCCCGACCATAGAAGGGGCCGGATTGTCCGGGATTCTTGTGAATAAGCAAAGACTTAGCTGAGGAACGGTGGTGCGGTGCAAGCCCGCAGGGACGGCTGTAGACGGCGGTTTTCGGGGCCTGTGGCTGAAGGCAGAATATACATTCCCGTACCAATCTATTTTAGAATCACGGCTGTTACTGTAGTTTTCACACAACGCCCGCCGCTTATCCAGAGAGCCCCGCCATGCCTCGCGTCTCCCGCAAACAAGCCGATCTCAACCGCGAAATCATCGTCGAGGCCGCCACGCACCTGTTTCGTGAGCGCGGACTGCACGGTATCAGCCTGTCAGACGTGATGGCTGCTGCTGGCCTGACCCACGGCGGATTCTACGGGCACTTCGCCTCCAAGGAAGCCCTGGCCACCGAAGCCTGCCAACAGGCATTCGAGCACGCCAACCTGGGCTGGCAGGCCAAAATCGAGCACAGCGACGATCAACAGGCCGCGCGCCAGGCGGTGCTGGGGCCCTACCTGACCGCCACCCACCGCGACAACCCCGGCGACGGCTGCCCGGTCTCGGCTTTCGCCCCGGACATGTGCCATGAACCGGCCGATACCGCTTTGCAGCGCACGTTTATAGAAGGCGTTGAAAAGTCCCTGGAGATCTTCGCCCAACTCGAGGACGGTGACCGTCAAGCCATGCTGGCCCAGTACGCAATGATGGTGGGCGCAGTGACCCTGGCACGTGCGACACGGGGCAATAGCCTGTCGGACGAGTTCCTGAAGGCTGCAAGAAATGCCCTCCTGCCCGTTGACAGCCCTTCCCCCGTCCCGGCATGACCAGGCCATGAACTTTTTCCGGCTCGTCCCTCACCCGTACCACCACGACCGCTTCCGGCGGCGGGCAAGCGCAGTCGAGACCCGCTTCTGACCGCACAAATACCGCATACTCCTCCCCTCAAACCCTTCAGGAAGAGCCTTCCGATGACCGCCACTGTTCTGGTCCTGGTTGAAACCATCAACGAATACCTGCCCATCATCGAGGGCAATGACTTTCATGTGATCCTCGCGCCGACACCCGCCGAACGCGCCGAAGCCATCAAGGCCCACGGCAGCCAGATCAAGGCGGTGCTGACCCGTGGTCCGCTGGGCTTGTACGCCGAGGAAATCGCCGCCCTGCCCCTGCTGGAAATCATCTGCGTGATCGGCGCCGGCTACGAACACGTCGACCTGCAGGCCGCCAGCAATCGCGGGATCGTGGTCACCAACGGCGCCGGGGTGAATGCGCCGTCGGTGGCCGATCACGCCATGGCGTTGCTGCTGGCGCTGGTGCGCGGCATCCCGCAGACCGACGCCGCGGTGCGTCGCAACGAATGGCCCAAAGTGATGCGCCCGTCCCTGGGCGGCAAGCAATTGGGCATTCTCGGGTTGGGCGCCGTAGGTATGGAGATCGCCAAGCGCGCCGCCCTGGGGTTCGGCATGCAAGTGAGCTATCACAACCGCCAGCCCCGTGACGATGTGGACTACACCTACTGCGCCACCGCCGTTGAACTGGCGCGCACCTCGGACTTCCTGATCCTGGCCACGCCGGGCGGTGCCAGCACCCGCCACCTGATCGACCGCCACGCCCTGGATGCCCTGGGGCCGAATGGCTACCTGGTCAATATCGGCCGTGGCAGCGTGGTAGTCACCGCCGACCTGGTCGCCGCCCTGGAGCAGCGGCGCATCGGTGGCGCCGCGCTGGATGTGTTCGACGATGAGCCCAAGGTGCCCGACGCGCTCAAGAAACTCGGCAATACCGTGCTCACCTCCCACGTGGCCGGGCTGTCGCCGGAAGCGGCCCATGACACCGTGCAGCGCGTGGCCGACAACCTGGTGGAGTACTTTGCCGGCCGCCCGGTGCTCACTCCGGTCGCCCTGCCCCCGCCTACGAAATGACCGATCAGGCACGCTGATCATCCTCCAACACGCTAACCTATTAAGCCGCCCCGACCTTGTCGCTGGGCGGCTGTGCGCATTAGATTAGGAAATAGTCCGAGGCCTTTAGAATAAGCAGAAGGGATAAGCATGGCGCTGAACGACCAATCGACCCAGATTCGCCCAGGCGAAGAGCTTGATGCCAGCCTGATCGATCCCTACCTCAAGGCCCATATCCCGGGCCTGGACGGCACGCCCAGGATCAGCCAGTTTCCCGGTGGCGCGTCGAACCTGACCTACCTGTTGGAATACCCCGGCCAGGAATTCGTGCTGCGTCGCCCACCCTTTGGCCACAAGGCCAAGTCCGCCCATGACATGGGCCGCGAATACCGCATTCTCAACCAGCTCAAGGACGGTTTCCCCTATTGCCCCAAGGCCTATGTGCATTGCACTGACGAGTCGGTGATCGGTGCCGAGTTCTATGTGATGGAGCGCGTCAACGGCATCATCCTGCGCTCCGACCTGCCGCCCGAACTGGGCCTGGATGCGACCAGGACCGAGGCGTTGTGCAAAAGCTTCATCGACAAGTTCGTGGAACTGCACCAGGTGGACTACCACGCCTGCGGCCTGGCCGACCTGGGCAAGCCCGACGGCTACGTGGCGCGCCAGATCCGCGGCTGGAGCGACCGCTACGAAAAGGCCCTGACCCCCGACGCACCAAGCTGGGAAGCCGTACGCGCCTGGCTCGACGACAAGATGCCGGCCGATCACCCCACGTCCAGCATCGTGCACAACGACTACCGCTTCGATAACGTGATCCTCGACCCGCACAACCCGATGCAGATCATCGGCGTGCTGGACTGGGAACTCACCACCCTCGGCGACCCGCTGATGGACCTGGGCAACACCCTCGCCTACTGGATCGAAGCGGCGGACCCGGCGCCGGTGCAGTTGATGCGCCGCCAGCCGAGCAACGCCCCCGGCATGCTCACTCGCCGTGAGTTCGTCGACTATTACGCCGAACGCTCGGGCATCCAGATCGACAATTTCGACTTCTACTACACCTACGGCCTGTTCCGCCTGGCCGGCATCGTGCAGCAGATCTACTACCGTTTCTTCCATGGCCAGACCCAGGACAAACGCTTTGCGCAGTTCATTCACATGAACAAGCTGCTCGAGCAGATGAGCCTGAACGTCATCAGCAAATCGTCCCTTTAAGGAACCGCTATGTCCAAGACCCACCTGTTCGACCTCGATGGCAAGATCGCATTCGTTTCCGGCGCCAGCCGTGGCATCGGCGAGGCCATCGCCAAGTTGCTGGCCCAGCAAGGCGCCCACGTGATCGTCTCCAGCCGCAAGCTGGAAGGCTGCCAGCACGTCGCCGATGCGATCATCGCCGACGGCGGCAAGGCCACGGCCATCGCCTGCCATATCGGTGAAATGGAGCAGATCACCCAGGTGTTCGCCGGTATCCGCGAGCAGTTCGGCCGCCTGGATATCCTGGTCAACAATGCCGCGACCAACCCGCAATTCTGCAACGTGCTGGACACCGACCTCGGTGCGTTCCAGAAGACCGTGGACGTGAACATCCGCGGCTACTTCTTCATGTCCGTGGAAGCCGGCAAGCTGATGCGCGAGAACGGCGGCGGCAGCATCATCAACGTCGCCTCGATCAACGGGATCTCGCCGGGTGTGTTCCAGGGCATCTACTCGGTGACCAAGGCAGCCGTGATCAACATGACCAAGGTGTTCGCCAAGGAATGCGCGGCGTTCGGCATTCGCTGCAACGCCCTGCTGCCGGGCCTGACCGACACCAAGTTCGCCTCGGCGCTGGTGAAGAACGATTCCATCCTGAAAATGGCCCTGGCGCAGATCCCGCTCAAGCGTGTGGCCGACCCGAGCGAGATGGCCGGTGCGGTGCTGTTCCTGGCCAGTGACGCGTCAAGCTACACCACCGGCGTATCGCTGAATGTGGACGGCGGTTTCCTGTCCTGAGTACACCTGGGTTTCTACAGATCGATTTGCGCGTAACCTTGGCGCAGATCGAACTGTCCCAGGATGAAACATGGAACTCCACATCGTCATCAACGGGCGCAAGGACCTGGCTGCCCAGCTTTATCAGCAGTTGCGTGAAGCCATCGCCACCGGCCGACTGGCGGCGGGCGCGCAATTGCCACCCAGCCGCCTGCTGGCCGAGCAATTGGGCGTATCGCGCAAGACCGTGTCCGACACCTACGCCACGTTGACCTATGAAGGCCTGCTGGTGGGCAAGATTGGCCGTGGCACCTTCGTCAATGCGTGGGCGCCACAGACGAATCGCGTGCAAACCGCCACCGACCTGGCCTGCGCCGCCAACCTGGCGAAATGGCAGGCACTGCCCTCGCCCATGCGTCATCCCACCCGCGACAGCACCTTGCGCTACGAATTTATCGGCGGTGCGACCAGCCGCCACCAGTTCCCCCTGGATGAATGGCGCCGCTGCACCCAGGACGCGCTGCGGCGCATTGCCCAGAACAGTGGCTTCTACAGCCAACCCGAAGGTTTGCCGGCGCTGCGCAGCGCAATCGCCGGGCACATCGCGTTCTCCCGTGGCGTCAACTGCCGCGACACCGACATCGTGGTCACCAACGGCGCGCAACAGGCGCTGGACCTGATTGCCCGCGTGGTACTGGAACCGGGCAGCGTTGTGGCGATGGAAGACCCCGGCTACAGCCCCGCCCGCCAGATGTTCATGGCGGTGGGCGCCCAGGTCGCCAGCGTGCCGGTGGATGAACAGGGCATCCGGGTCGACCTGATTCCCGACGGCACACGGCTGATCTATGTGACGCCCTCCCACCAGTTCCCCCTGGGCATGCCCATGAGCCTGGCGCGTCGTGAAGCCTTGCTGGCGCGGGCGTTCGAGCTGGGCGCGATCATTATCGAGGACGATTACGACAGCGAATTCCGCTATGAGGGGCGGCCCACCGACTCGCTGCAAAGCCTGGACACCCGTGGTGTGGTGACCTATGTGGGCACCTTCTCGAAAACCCTGCTGCCCGAGTTGCGCCTGGGCTACGCAGTGCTGCCGCCGGCGATCTACGGCGCGGTGCTCAAGGCCAAGCAATTGACCGACCAGCACAGCTCCACCCTGCCCCAGTGGGCGTTGGCCAAGTTCATCAGCGAGGGCTACCTGCTCAAGCACATCCGCCGCTGCCACACGATCTACGCCGGGCGCCGCGAGCGGATCCTGCAGCGCCTGGCGGGGGATCTGTCGCCGTGGTTCGAAGCGGTGCCGACCGTGGCCGGGTTCCACATGGCGGCGCTGTGCAAGGTGCCGGTGGACATGCCGCTGCTGATGGAGCTGGCGCGCCAGGCAGAAGTGGGCTTGTATCCCCTGGATGTGTTCTTCCACGATGCGCCGGTACGTCCAGGCCTGATCATCGGCTTCGGTGCCATCGAGGCCCTGGACATCGACCCGGCGCTGGATACGGTCCGCGATATTCTCCAGCAGATTGGCTAGCGGATTTTCCGCCGGATTGGTCATTGGTCACTCAGGCCCTGCGGCGTAGGGTGAAGAGGTCTCGAACTACTCGGAAACCTCATCATGAAACGACTGCTCGCCGCCTCCCTGATGCTCGCCTCGCTCAGCGCCTTTGCTCACGAACCGGTGTACAACCAGGAGTCGATCAAGGTCTTGCAGGAGCATGCGCTGGCCAATGTCCCGGGCAAGAAAACCCTCATGCTCACCGTCGATTACGCCCCCGGGCAGGCCACCGTGCCCCACAGCCACACCGGCACCGCCGTGGCCTATGTGCTGGAAGGCGCGATCACTTCACGGGTGAATGACGAGCCCGCGAAAACCTACAAGGTCGGCGAGTCGTTCTACGAGCCAGCGGGTTCCCGCCACTTTGAATCGAGCAATGCCAGCCAGACCAAGCCGGCCAGGTTGCTGGTGGTAATGGTGCTGGATGACAGGGCCGAGGTGCTTACCCCCCTGCCCAAGTAACCCACCACGCCACAAATCAGGAAGGTGGGAGGGGGCTTGCCCCCGATAGCAGAGTGTCAGCCAATGAATCTGCTACTGATACGCCGCCATCGGGGGCAAGCCCCCTCCCACATTTTGATTTGTATCGGTCAGTGACTCAGGGGCGTTTGAACTGGCGGCGCAGGCCTTCGATCCGCTCGCGACAAGCACAGCCTTCCAGGTGATCATTGACCATGCCCATCGCCTGCATCAACGCATACATCGTGGTCGGCCCAACGAACGTCCAACCGCGCTTCTTCAAGGCCTTGGACAATCGCACCGAGGCCGGCGACGTGGGATTGCCCGTCCAGTAAGCCATGTCCACCACCGCCGGCCGTTCATCCTCATCGGGTTCGAACGCCCACAACCAGCGCGCCAGCGAACCGGTCTCATCCACCAGCTCACACGCCCGGCGCGCATTGTTGATCGTGGACACGATCTTGGCCCGATTGCGCACAATGCCCGGGTCCTGCATCAACCGCGCGATATCTGCTTCGCCGTACTGCGCCACCCGCCGAAAATCAAAGCCTTCGAAGGCCACCCGGAACTGCTCGCGCTTGCGCAGGATGGTGATCCAGGCCATGCCCGCCTGAAAGCCCTCCAGGCAGATCTTCTCGTACAGCTGAATGTCATCCGCCACCGGCACGCCCCATTCGTCGTCGTGGTAACGCGGGTATTCCGGCGCCGCCGTGCGCCAAGTGCAGTGGGTCTGCCCGGTGTCGTCAGTGGTCAGTCCTGGTGTGTCCATCCATCACCTCATGTGCCGAGCAGCGGATGATAAGCGAAAAAAATTCCGCCCTGCCAACCGCTCAAGCATCGCCGTTACCGACCAACTGGTCAGACCGGGACCTGTCAACCGCCAAATAATTGCTTGTGATTTCAAAAATACTGGGCGTAGACTGGCCCCGCACTGGACTTACCGGTAAGACCACAACAATTAAGCCCTGGAACCACCAGGGCACCGAATAGAGATCCCTCCCATGCTCAGATGGTGCTCGCGTTCGATTTTCCTGCAAGTCGTGATTGGCCTGATGCTCGGCATCGCCTGCGGCCTGGCCCTTCCCGAATTCTCCTCGCAACTCAAACCCCTGGGTGACGGCTTTATCAAGCTGATCAAAATGCTGATCGGCCTGATCGTGTTCTGCGTGGTGGTCAGCGGCATTTCCGGCGCCGGCGACTTGAAGAAAGTCGGACGCATCGGCCTCAAGTCAGTGATCTACTTCGAGATCCTCACCACCGTCGCGCTGGTGATCGGCCTGGTCATGGCCTTCAGCACCGGCATCGGCCAAGGCGCCAATATCCATCTGGAACAATTGTCCTCCGCTGGTTTGAATGAACTGGCCGACAAGGGCCAGCACATCCGCGGCACCAGTCAGTTCCTGATGGACCTGATTCCCAACTCGGTCATCGGTGCCTTTGCCGACAACAACGTGCTGCAAGTGCTGCTGTTCTCGGTGCTGTTCGGCAGCGCGCTGAACCTGGTGGGCGAAGCGGCGTCGGGCATCTCGCGACTGATCAACGAACTGAGCCACATCATTTTCCGCATCATGGGCATGATCGTGCGCCTGGCGCCGATCGGTGTGTTCGGCGCGATCGCCTTCACCACCAGCACCTATGGCCTGGACTCCCTGCAACACCTGGGCAGCCTGGTGGGCCTGTTCTACCTGACGTGCCTTGCCTTTGTCGCACTGATCCTCGGCGTGGTGATGCGCCTGTCGGGCCTGCGCATGTTGCCGCTGCTCAAGTACCTGCGTGAAGAACTGCTGATCGTGATGGGCACCGCTTCCTCTGACGCCGTGCTGCCACAGATCATGCGCAAGCTGGAGCACCTGGGCATTGGCAGTTCCACCGTGGGCCTGGTGATTCCAACGGGGTATTCGTTCAACCTCGATGGGTTCTCGATCTACCTGACCCTGGCCATTGTGTTTATCGCCAACGCCACTGGTACACCCCTGTCGATGACCGACCTGCTGACGATCCTGCTGGTGTCGTTGATCACCTCCAAGGGCGCCCACGGCATTCCGGGGTCGGCGCTGGTGATCCTGGCGGCGACCCTCACCGCGATCCCGGCGATTCCGGTGGTGGGCCTGGTGCTGGTGCTGGCGGTGGATTGGTTCATGGGCATCGGCCGTGCATTGACTAACCTGATCGGCAACTGCGTGGCGACCGTGGCCATTGCTCGCTGGGAAAAAGACATCGATATCCAGCGCGCCAACAAGGTGCTGGACGGTCAGCAAGGCTATGCCTTCCAGGCCAAGAAGCCGGTATTACCGGCGCATCAAGAGTTCTGAAATGTCGGAGGGGGCTTGCCCTCTCCCACACATCCATTTGCAAGATCAGGGAGACGCACGACGTGATCAGCACCTCAACCGTCGTCAATTCAGTCGTAGAAAAACTCCGCGCCGCCTTGGCGCGTGGTCAGTGGCGCCGGGGTGAAATGCTCCCCGGCCAACGCGAACTGGCCGAACAGATGGGCATCAGCCGCCCCAGCCTGCGTGAAGCGGTGATCGTGCTGGAGACCCTCGGCCTTGTGCGCTCCATGCCTGGCAAAGGCGTAGTGGTGCTGGAAACCAGCGTCAGCGAACCGCAATCCAGCGACGCGGTAGCCGACGCCAGCCTGGAAGACATCCTGCAACTGCGCTACACCCTCGAACCCTTCATTGTCGGCCTGGTAGCGCAGTCCATCAGCAGCAAGGAAGTCGGCCAACTGCGCCTGACCTTGATGGACATGCGCGAAGCCCTCGACGCGGGCGACGCCGAAGCCGGCATGAACGCCTACATCGGCTTTCACGAAGAGCTGTTCGCCCTTACCTCCAACCCGATCTTCCAGAACGTGGTGCAACAGACCAGCAATGCCCTCAAGCAAAGCGCCCAGGTACTGCGCAACTCGCCCGAACACCTGGCCGAACGCCTGCAGGAAAACGAAGCCGTAGTACGCGCCATCCGCAACAAGAACAGCGCCCTGGCCAGTGCCGAGATGCGGCGGCACATCCTTCGGGAAGGCCTGCGCATGGGTATTCGCTTGAACATCCCGGACGACCATCTGGGCAGCTGATTTTTTGGAGACAGGCCATGACCGCCCACGCCTTGCACTACGACCCTATCCTCCCGACCCTGCGCCTGGTCGCCGGTAAAAAGCCTTCAGTGGATGACATCTATCCGCGCTTGTTCGACGCCATCCTCGAACAGCGTATTGCCCCAGCCAGCCGTTTTACCGAAGAAGGCCTGGGCGAGACCTTTGGTGTGAGTCGCAGTGTGATCCGCCGGGTCCTGGCCAAGCTGTCCCATCAGCAAGTGATCATCCTGCGCCCCAACCAGCGCGCCCAGGTGGCAGCACCGGACGCACAACAGACCCGGGAAATTCTGGAAGCGCGGCGACTGACGGAAATCACCGTGGTGCAACTGGCCTGCGCCCAAGCCACTCCCGCGAAAATACGCCAGTTGCGCGACTTGATCACCAGGGAGCGCGAATGCATCGAGCGCGACCAGCGTGGGCCGGCGATTCGGTTATCCGGGGAGTTTCACCTGCAGCTGGCAAAGATCGCCGGTAACGAGCCGCTTGCACAGTTCCTCAACAGCCTGGTGCCGCTCACGTCACTCGCAATCGCTCGCTATGAAGCGCAAGCCTGTACCTACTGCGCATGGCAGGAGCATGGGGCAATTGCCGACGCCATTGAACAGCAGGACGTCACCCGCGCCGTCAACCTGATGACCCTGCACCTGAATCACCTGGAAAGACAACTGAATCAATGACGACGCCCCTCACACCCTAGGTATGTACCGCCCGGATACCGACCTGCTCCATACCCTGTGTCTGCACAACTAAAGTGCCTAATCACAGGTCATCATCATGTATGTAGATACTCAAACCATGCCTGCGCTGTTCGCGCTGCTCACACAGCTGAATGCGCAGAAAAGCCTACTGGGTGAAACAATCAATGGATCACTGGGACAACTGAATGAGATCGCGACAAAGATCGGCTTTGAACTGCTCGCGCTTGAGAGCTATGACAAAGCCGAGCTATGCCTGACGATTGCCGCCGCCCAAGGCAAGGCTCAAGCCCAGTACGCAATGGCAACCTGCGTTACCCGCCGGGACGGTGGTTTTCGCATTGCCTCGCAAGAAACTCGCCAATGGCTGAGGCTGGCGGCGGCTCAAGACTACGTCCCGGCACTGATGCGTTTGGGCGATACCCAATCCCTGCGCAAAGCCGCTGAAATACTCACCCCCAAGGCGGAGGCCGGAGATACTCAGGCCATGAGCTTCCTGTTTAAACTCGACAAGGATGTGAATTGGTTGAAAAAAGCCGTTGCCCTCAACGATTCTTCAGCGCAATTCGAGCTCGCCGAGGCCTATCACGATACTCCGCAACTGATCCCCAACGCCGTGGAACGTCACGCACTGATCGAAGAGCTTCGGCAGAAAGCGGCCGACGGCGGTAGCGTGCCGGCGCTGGCTGAGCGTGTTTTCTCCCAAACGTCCACCGCAGACATTCTGGAAAAACAACAACGACTGGTCCAGCTCGCTTTATTGGGTCAACTCGATGCGTTGGTGGAATATGGGTATGCACTGGCAGGCATGCCGCAAATTAACCAAGGGCTGTCCCTTGTCGTGCAGCGACACACCGTGGCACCGCGGACGTACGGACTTGAAAGGGATTTCGCCAAGGCCTATGCAGTGCTGGGCATGGTTCTGCCGAAACTGACCAACCCCCTCGCGGCTGAAAACCTGCAACATGACATGGATGCTATTTGGCATCAAATGACGCCGCAACAGTATTCGGCCAGCGAAGCAATCCGCGTCAGCCTGCATGAACGTATAGAACACGTATTCAAATCCTTCGTCCCCTTCATCATCGTGGGCGCACCGCATTGATCCCAGAACATCTGGCGACATTGAAGGCCCCATAAAAAATCCCCGCATCATTCCATGCGGGGATTTTTGTTTTCAACGACGGATCAGACGTTTAAAGCACAGACTGACCACTCAACGCCAGGTCCAGCAACTCCCGGTTGGCCACCGCGTACATAGCGTAGTCCGTGCCGACCGCCGCACGAATTTCCACCATCATCGCCACCCAACGCTCGGCCATGTCCTTGTGCTGCTCAAGCCACAGGGCCACGCGGGCTTCCATGTCTTGTGGCGCGTCGGCCATTTGCAGGACGGAGATGGTGATCGCGCGTTGCTGCCAGTCCACATCGTCGCGGAACGCTTCGCGGGCCGCAGCCTGCCAGTTGTTGCCCACCGGCAGATCGCTGATCTGCTGCAGGTACCATGGCAAGTCCAAAGCGCTGCCAACGGCGAAGTAGGCCTTGGCCACTTCGGCGGCGTCATGCCCGGTCACGTCAGCGGCTTCGATGATCGGCAGCAAGGTGTACAGGTGGGTCGTGCCTGCAACCATGCGTGCCAACAACTCCGGCACGCCGGCTTCGGTGTAGGCCTGGTAGCGCTTCTGCCAGCCTTCGCGGGTCGGGCCTTCCAGCAGTTCGTCGAGCTTGAGGCCCAGCGCCGCCAGGTGCGGACCGAAGTGCGCGGTGTCACGGCCAGCGTCCTGCTCGTTGCGACGGCTGCGCAGGAACCAGCGCGTAGCACGACGACCCAGGCGCATCAGCTCATCCATCAGCTCCAGTTGCACCTCGGCGGAGACCTGGTGGTCCAGGGCTTCTATTTGGCGGAACCAGTGCGGGAGGTGGAAGATGTCACGCACGATCACATACGCGCCGGCCACGTTCGCCGGGCTCATGCCGGTCGACTCTTTGAGTCGCTGCACGAAGGTGATGCCCATGTGGTTGACCAGGTCGTTGGCGATCTGGGTGCTGACGATCTCGCGCTTGAGGCGGTGGCGACGCATGGCCTCACCGAACTTGGCGACCAGGCTCGGCGGGAACGCGGTCTCCATGTCGCGGGTCAGGTACTCGTCATCCGGTACCAGCGACTTGAGCAGCGCTTCCTTGAGGTCGATCTTGCTGTACGAGATCAGCACCGACAGCTCCGGACGGGTCAGGCCCTTGCCGTTCGCGGCGCGCTCGGTGAGCTGCTCCTCGGTCGGCAGGTACTCGATGGCGCGGTCCAGCTTGCCACGACCCTCCAGGTCGCTCATCAGGCGCTTGTACTCGGCAGCACGCTCGTAGGCACGGCGCGCCGCCAGGGACAGGGCCTGGGTCTGCTTGTAGTTGTTGCCCAACACCAGGTTGCCGACTTCTTCGGTCATGCTCGCCAGCAACTGGTTGCGTTGCTTGTCGGTCATGTCACCGGCCTGCACCACTTCGTTGAGCAGGATCTTGATGTTCACTTCGTGGTCGGAGCAGTCCACGCCACCGGCGTTGTCGATGAAGTCGGTGTTGGAACCGCCGCCATTGAGGCCGAATTCCACACGACCCAGCTGGGTCATGCCGAGGTTACCGCCCTCGCCCACCACCTTGCAGCGCAGCTCGTTGCCGTTGACGCGCAGGGCGTCGTTGGCCTTGTCGCCCACATCGGCGTGGCTTTCGCTGCTGGCCTTGACGTAAGTGCCAATACCGCCGTTCCACAACAGGTCTACCGGCGCCTTGAGCAAGGCATTCAGCAGTTCGGTCGGCGTCAGCTTGTCGGCCGAGATGTCGAAGCGTTCCTTCATCTGTGGCGAGATGGCAATGCTCTTCGCGCTGCGCGAGAAGATACCGCCGCCTTCGGACATGATGCTGGTGTCATAGTCGGTCCAGGCCGAACGCGGCAGCTCGAACAGGCGCTTGCGCTCGACGAAGCTGGTGGCCGGGTTCGGGTTCGGGTCAATGAAGATATGCAGGTGGTTGAAGGCCGCGACCAGTTGCAGCTTGTCGGACATCAACAGGCCGTTGCCGAACACGTCACCGGCCATGTCGCCGACGCCCACCACGGTGATGCTGTCTTCCTGCACATTGATGCCGCGCTCACGGAAGTGACGCTGCACGCCGACCCATGCGCCCTTGGCGGTGATGCCCATTTTCTTGTGGTCGTAACCGGCGGAACCACCGGAGGCGAACGCGTCACCCAGCCAGAAGCCGTAGTCGATGGCGATGCCGTTGGCGATGTCGGAGAAGGTCGCGGTGCCCTTGTCCGCCGCCACCACCAGGTACGGGTCATCGTCGTCATGGCGCACGACGTTGGCCGGTGGCACCAGGGCGCCGTCCTTGAGGTTATCGGTAATGTCCAGCAGGCCGGAAATGAAGATGCGGTAGCAGGCGATGCCCTCGGCCGCGATCTCGTCACGGCTGCCGCCCAGAGGCAGGCGACGCGGCAGGAAGCCGCCCTTCGCCCCCACCGGCACGATCACCGAGTTCTTCACTTGCTGGGCTTTGACCAGGCCAAGCACTTCGGTGCGGAAGTCTTCTTCACGGTCGGACCAGCGCAGGCCGCCGCGGGCGACGTTGCCGAAGCGCAGGTGCACGCCTTCGACCCGTGGCGAGTACACGAAGATTTCAAACTTCGGCACCGGCTTGGGCAATTCAGGGATCGCGTGCGGATTGAACTTGAAGCTGAAGTACGACTTGTTCTGCCCGTTGGCGTCGGTCTGGTAGAAGTTGGTACGCAGGGTCGCCTTGATCAGGTCCAGGTAGCGACGCAGGATGCGGTCTTCGTTGAGCACCTGGACATCGTCCAGGGCGGTGAGGATCGCTTGCTCCAGGCGTTGCTGCTTGTCTTCCAGGTCGTCGGCGGTGAGCTTGCGCGCCAAGTAGAAGCGGGTCTTGAACAACCGGGTCAACTCGCGGGCGATGTCGGTGTGGTTGTTCAGGGTGCTGGCGATGTAACCGAGGTCGAAGCCCAGGCGGATCTGCTTGAGGTAACGGGCGTAGGCGCGCAGCAGCGCGACGTCGCGCCATGGCAGGCCAGCGGTGAGCACCAGGCGGTTGAACGCATCGTTCTCGGCGTCGCCATGCACGATGTGCACGAACGCGTCCTGCAGGGTGTCGTTGAGTTGCTGGATATCCAGGTTCACGCCTTCGGCGGCGATGAACGCGAAGTCATGGATCCAGAACTCACGGCCATTGGCATGACGCAGACGGTACGGGAATTCGCCCAGCACACGCAGGCCGAGGTTTTCCAGGATCGGCAGCACGTCGGACAGCGCCAGCGGGGTGTCGGCGTGGTACAGCTTGCAATGCAGCTCGCGTTGGCCGGAGACCTGGCCCAGCGGCTGATAGAAGCTCATCACCAGCGGATTGGCTTCGGTGAGGCTGAGCAAGTGCTGCATGTCGACCACCGCCGAGTGCGCGGCAAAGCGCTCGCGGTAACCGGCCGGGAAGCCTTTCGGGAAGTCCGCCAGCACATTGGTGCCGTGGGCTTCTCCAAAGCTTTCCACCACCAGGCTGGAGTAGTCGTCCTGCCAGCTGCGGCAGGCCTGCACCACTTCCTTTTCCAGTTGCAGCGGGTCGATATCCAGGCGGTTCTTCGGATCAACCCGCAGAATCAGCTGCACACGGGCCAGCACGGATTCGGAGAAGAAGGTCCAGAACTCGCAGTCCGAGGCCTTCAGGCGATCCATCAATACTTGCTGGATCTTCTGGCGCACTTCGGTGGAATAGATGTCGCGTGGCACGTAGGCCAGGCAGTAGCAGAAACGACCGTACGGGTCCTTGCGCAGGAACACGCGGATCTTGTTGCGCTCCTGGATCTGCACGATCGACATCACAGTGCTGAACAACTCGTCGACCGGGGTCTGGAACAGGTCGTCACGGGGCAGCACTTCAACGACCTGGGCCAGCTCCTTGCCCAGGTGCGCCTTGGGCTGGAAGCCCGAGCGACGTTCGATTTCCGCGACCTTGCGGCGGATGTATGGAATGGCCCGTACGCTTTCGCCATACACCGAGGAGGTGTACAAGCCCATGAAGCGGTGTTCCTTGATGACCTTGCCGTCGGCGTCGATCTCACGGATCGACACGTAGTCCGGGTAGGCCGGGCGGTGCACGCGGCTCGGGTGCGCGGCCTTGGCGAAGGACAGCGCGGCTGGCTCACGCAGGTAGGCCACGGCGTAATCTTCGATGCGCAGATCGTCGGCGGTGAGGCCGGCGCGCAGCAGCTTGGTCAGACCGAGGAAGGAACCGGCGTCATATTCGATATGACCGCCGTCCGCCTCGTCACGTACCACGAACTCTTCATAGCCGAGGAAGGTGAAGTGGTTGCCCACCAGCCATTCCAGGAAGTTCTTGATCTCGGCTTTTTCTTCACCGTCGATAGCGAACTGGCTCGCATCGATACCGGCCAGCAGGTCCTGGACCTTGGCTTTCATCGGTTCGAAATCGGCCACGGCCACGCGCACTTCGCCCAGCACCTGCTCAAGCTCTTTGCTCAGCACGTTCAGTTCGGCGGCGTTGGCGCAACGATCGATTTCCAGGTACATCAGCGATTCTTGCAGGATGCCTTCGCCCTGGGTGCCTTTTGGCAGGATTTCCAGCAACTCGCCCTTGGCGCCACGGCGTACGCTGAGCACGGTGGTCTGCAGGGTGTGGATGCTGTAGCCACGGCGGTTCAGCTCGGTGCGGACCGAGTCCACCAGGAAGGGCAGGTCATGGTGCAGCACTTCGACCGCGGTGTGGGTCGACTGCCAGCCATGACGTTCGTAATCGGGGTTGTAGACCCGCACTTGCGGTTGGGTATGGTCAAAGCGCTCAAGCAGGCGCCACGCAGAGAGGGTGCAACCGGCCAGGTCGGAAAGGCGACGCTGGGTCAGTTCGTCCAGGGAAATGATGCCGAAGAATTGTTCAGCGAACAGCGCCACTTGTGGCAGTGCCTGTTCACTGATGTGCTGCGCCAGTGCCGCTTGCAGTTGATGCTGGAAGTCGGCCTTGCTGGCTGCGGTGAAAAACGCCATCTGTGGTACTCCGCTTGGGCTTGTTATTGATGGAAGCGTCGCGTGTTATCCCCTTGCGGGGAGACCGTCAGCGCTGTTCGCTGGGTGACGAGTTAAGCACCATAAACGAATCAGGGTGACAGGTGGGTGAAGCTGGACAAGACAATGAGGTCACATACAACTTCCATAAGATGTGCACCTTGCCGGGTGACGGTACGACGGGCAGGTCAGGCGCCAGGCTCATGCACATCCGTTGCGCAGCTTAACGAGTGTGGGAAGCCAGCTGCTTGCGACGCTGCGACATATTCGGTCATCAGTAAGCAGGCACCGGGTTGCGACTTGGGCAACCCATCATTCCCGGGAGAAAAACCGGCTATTTCCACGCCGGCGAGTATCAGAAATGACCGATATTGCCCGCCAGGTCATGCACGGGGTATGACACAGGAAGCAGCACAAAATTCGCCGCAATGGCACAATTGCGCGCATTACGCCCTACCCCAGACAGGATTGCCCATGCTGCAACTGAAAACCGACGCCCTGATGGCCACGCCGTGCGACGACGAAGAAGACAACATGGCCATGCTCTGCTGCCACGGCAAGAACGGCGAAATGTTCATGCTCACCCGCTACCCGGATGAAGACGAAGTGGAGTTGACCTGGGATTACGAGCCCTCGACGCTGGATGGGCTGAAGGTCACGCTGAGTGACACTACCCTGCTGGTCGAATTGGCTGCCGGCGATGCCGATGCCTTGGGTGGCAAGGACCAGCTGGAGATTACCCACGCCACGGCGGCGTCGGATATGGCCGAAGTCGAGCAAACCCTGCAAAACATCCTGAAAGGCACCGGCGCCTTCACCCGAATTTAAGCGGCACCCACAATCAAATGTGGGAGGGGGCAAGCCCCCTCCCACATCGACCGCGTTCCCACACACATTTCCTACAAGATTTGCCAAAAATACCCGTCACGCCGTTAGTCGCCACCCCCCTCGATGCTTTAAAGTAGACGCCCCAGGTCTTGGCATTTTTCACAACGCCAAGGCTCATCTCTCCAGGAACCGTCATCGATGGAACATCGTGAAGCGCTGCTTGCGCTGCGAACCTTTCTTTCTACGCAGATTCTCGGCCAGGAAAAACTCATCGATCGCCTGTTGATCGCCTTGCTCGCCGACGGCCATATGCTGGTGGAAGGCGCGCCAGGCCTGGCCAAGACCAAGGCCATCAAAGAGTTGGCCGAAGGGATCGAAGCGCAGTTCCATCGTATCCAGTTCACCCCCGACCTGTTGCCCGCCGACATCACCGGCACCGAGATCTATCGCCCGGAAACCGGCAGCTTCGTGTTCCAGCAGGGCCCGATCTTCCACAACCTGGTGCTGGCGGACGAAATCAACCGCGCCCCGGCCAAGGTGCAATCGGCCCTGCTGGAAGCCATGGCCGAGCGCCAGGTCAGCGTCGGGCGCAGTACCTATGACCTGTCGCCGCTGTTCCTGGTGATGGCCACGCAAAACCCCATCGAACAGGAAGGCACCTACCCCCTGCCGGAGGCCCAGCTCGACCGTTTCCTGATGCACGTCAAGATCGGCTTCCCCGACGCCGCCGTGGAGCGACGCATCCTGCAACAGGCCCGTGGCGAAGCGCTCAACGGCGAAACCAAGCCGGAACGTCGCGTCAGCCAGCAGGCGATCTTCGCCGCACGCAAGGAAATCCTCGGCCTGTACATGGCCGACGCGGTGGAGGAATACCTGGTGCAACTGGTCATGGCCACGCGCACGCCGGCCAAATTTGATCCGGAGATGGCCGAGTGGATCGCCTACGGCGCCAGCCCTCGCGGCTCCATCGCCCTCGACCGCTGCGCCCGCGCCCATGCCTGGCTGGCCGGTCGCGACTTCGTCAGCCCGGAAGACATCCAGGCGGTGCTGTTCGACGTGCTGCGCCATCGCATCATCCTGTCGTTCGAAGCCGAAGCCGCCGGCATCGACCAGGACCGCGTGGTGCAACGCATTCTCGACGTCGTTGCCGTCGCTTGAAACCCATGAACGCAGGCGATGGCATCCGCATCACGCTCAGCGAGTTGATCGAGATGCGCCATCGCGTGCGCGAAGTGCAGCTGTTTTCCACCCCAAGCCAGCGCAGCCCGCTGATCGGCCTGCACCACTCCAAACTGCGCGGACGCGGTGTGGACTTCGACCAGGTGCGCGTGTACCAGGCCGGGGACGATGTGCGCACCATCGACTGGCGCGTGACGGCGCGTACCCAGGAGCCGCACACCAAGCTGTTCCATGAAGAGCGCGAGCGGCCCATCTTCATCATGGTGGAGCAAAGCTGCCGGCTGTTTTTCGGCTCCGGGCAAATGTTCAAGTCGGTGCTGGCGGCACAGGCGGCCAGCCTGATCGGCTGGGCCGCGCTGGGCCACAACGACCGCGTGGGCGGGCTGGTGTTCGGCGATAGCGAGCACTACGAAATCAAGCCCCGGCGCAGCAAGCAGAGCCTGCTGCAATTGCTCAACCGCCTGGTGCGAGTCAACCAGAGCCTGAACACCGACAGCCGCCCCGAAGCCGACGCCCTCGGCATGGCCCTGCGTCGTGGCCGCGAAGTGCTGCGCCCCGGCAGCCTGGTGATTGTGATCTGCGATGAACGCGCGCTGACCGAGGGCGCCGAGCAACAACTCAGCCTGCTGTCACGCCACTGCGACCTGTTGCTGCTGCCGATCTCCGACCCGCTGGACCACGCCCTGCCCGCCGCCGGGCTGTTGCGCTTCGCCGAACGCGGCGCCCAGCTGGAACTGGACACACTCAACTTCGACCTGCGCCAGGCCTACAAGGCCCAGGCCGAAGCGCGCATTGCCCGCTGGGAACTGCTCGCGCAGAAACTGCGTGTGCTGTTGATGCCTTTGAGCACCCAGAGCGAAATGGTCGAGCAACTGCGCGAATACCTCAACCCGCAACGCCCGGTTAAAAAACAATGAGCAGCCTGGACCAACTGCAACCGCTGATCGCCCCGCCCGCCATCGGCTTCTGGCCGCCTGCGCCAGGTTGGTGGCTGTTGCTGCTGGTGATTCCGCTGCTCGGTTGGGGCCTGTGGTCCCTGCGCCGTTTCCTGCCGGCCCGCCGCCCCGTGGCTCGCGCCGAACAACCGCTGGACCCGCTGCGCATTGCCGCCCTGGCGGAACTGGCGCTGATGCCCAAACCCTACGACGGCGCGCCTGCCGGCGCCTGGCTGCAACAGCTCAACGGCCTGCTCAAGCGCCTGTGCCGCAACGACTACCCCTACAGCCAGAGCCACACCCTCAACGGCCGCAAATGGCTGGCGTTCCTCGACAACCGCTGCCCTGCCGCCGGCCTCACGCGCTGGATGGTGCTGGTGGAAGGCGCCTACAAACCCGAATGCAGACTCGACGACAAGGCCATCGCCGGCCTGACCCAAGCGGTCGATACCTGGATTCGCAAACATGTTTGAGTTCGCCTGGCCGTGGATCTTTGCCCTGTTGCCATTGCCCTGGTTGATGCGCCTGGTGCTGCCCGCCGCCGACAGTGGTGAGCCCGCATTGAAAGTCAGCTACCTCAGCGACCTCGAAGGCCTGGCCCGCCGCCGCGCCCGCGTCAACCTGCCGGGCTGGCGCCAGCAAGCGCCCTTCGTGGTGCTGTGGTTGCTGCTGTTGACCGCCGCCGCACGCCCGGAATGGCTCGGTGAGCCACTGCCCATCGCCGCCAGTGGCCGCGACCTGCTGGTGGCGGTAGACGTGTCCGGCTCCATGGATTTTCCCGATATGAACTGGCAGGACGAAGACGTGAGTCGCTTGAGCCTGGTCAAGCACCTGCTCGGCGACTTTCTTGAGGGCCGTGAGGGTGATCGCGTCGGCCTGATCCTGTTCGGCAGCCAGGCCTACCTGCAGGCACCGCTGACGTTCGACCGCCGCACCGTGCGCACCTGGCTGGATGAAGCGCGCATCGGCATTGCCGGCAAGAACACTGCGATTGGCGATGCCATCGGCCTGGCCTTGAAACGCCTGCGCCAGCGTCCGGCGCAGAGCCGCGTGCTGATCCTGGTCACTGACGGCGCCAACAATGCCGGGCAGATCGACCCGCTGACCGCTGCGCGCCTGGCGGCCGAAGAAGGCGTGAAGATCTACCCCATCGGCATCGGCGCCGACCCGGAGCAAACGGGTTCCCTGGGCATCCTTGGCGTCAACCCGAGCCTTGACCTCGACGAACCGGCGCTCAAGGCCATCGCCGAAGCCACCCACGGCCAGTACTTCCGAGCACGTGATGGCGAAGAGTTGCAAGCGATCAAGCAAACCCTCGACAAGCTCGAACCTGTCGAACAACAACCCACCCAGGCGCGGCCCGCCCTGGCCTTGTACAGCGCGCCGCTGGCCCTCGCGCTGGTGCTGAGCATGTTGCTGGTGATCCAGGAACGTTGGCCGAACAACGCCCTGCAACGCGTGTTCAATAAGCTGTCGAGCAAGGGGATTTTCCTGCAGCAACACCCGGAATGGCGCCAGCGCCTCAAACGCCTGCGTTTGCGGAGGCGTCGATGATCGACCTGTGGCCGCACTGGTTCCGTCCCTGGTGGTTGTTGCTGTTGCCGTTGCTCGGCTGGCTGCTGTGGCATCTGTGGCACCGGCAAAAGCGCGCCGGACGCTGGCAAATGATCCTGCCGCCGGCCTTCCACGCGGTATTGCTCAGCGGTGGCAACGGCCGCGAGAGCAAATCGCCCTGGGTGGTGCTGGGCATTGCCTGGCTGTTGGCAGTGCTGGCGTTGCTCGGCCCCAGTTGGCAAAGAGTCGAGCAGTCCAACCAGAAACCGTCCGACCCATTGGTGGTGCTGCTGGAGCTGACCCCGGAAATGCTCGCCACCGACAGCCCGCCCAACCGCCTGGAGCAGGCGCGGCGCAAGCTGTACGACCTGTTGCAGGCGCGCACCGATGCGCAAACCGCCATTGTCGTCTATGCCGGCAGCGCCCACACGCTGGTGCCGCTGTCGGACGACCTGGCCACCAGCCGCAACCTGCTGGAGGCCTTGCGTCCCTCGATCATGCCCGAACCCGGCCACCGCGCCGACCTGGCCGTCGAGAAGGCCCTGGGTCTGCTCAAACAAGGCGGCCTCGGCCAGGGCCGCCTGTTGCTGATTGGTTCTTCGCTGTCCAAACAGGAGCGCCAGGGCATCCGCCTATTGCTGCAAAGCGGCCAGGCGCCGAGTTTGTCGATCCTCGGCATCGGCAGCCGCGAGGGCACGCCGGTGACCCAGGAAAGCGGCGAGTTCCTCAAGGACGAACAAGGCGCGATCCTGGTGCCGCGCCTGGACAGCCCGACCCTCAAGGCCTTCGCCAGCGAAATGGGTGGCCGCTACCGCGCTGCGCGGCTGGACGACAAGGACCTGCGCCAGCTCGGCGTGCTCGACCCACCGCAAACCCTGCGCAACGACGGCCAGTTGCTGCACCTCGACACCTGGGCCGACCAGGGCTACTGGCTGCTCCTGCCGCTGTTGCTATTGGCCGCCTGCGCCGGTCGGCGCGGCTGGTTGTTCTGCCTGCCGTTGCTGCTGTTGATTGCACCGCAACCCAGCTACGCCTTCGGCCTGCAAGACCTGTGGCTGCGTCCCGACCAGCAGGGCCAATATCTGCTGAAGAAAAAACGCCCGGCCGAAGCCGCCGAACACTTCCAGGACCCGCAGTGGAAGGGCGTGGCGCTTTACGAGGCCGGCAACTATGCCGAGGCCATCAAGCTGTTTGCCGAAGGCAATGACGCCTACTCCCACTACAATCGGGGCAATGCGCTGGCAAAATCCGGGGAACTGGAAGCCGCTATCGACGCCTACGAGCAAGCCCTCGAAGCCCAGCCCGACCTGCAACCGGCGCTGAAAAACAAAGCGCTGGTAGAAACCCTTATGCAGGAACAGGCCCAGCCGGAGCCGTCTCCTGCGGCAAAAAACGAGGATGACGAAACCACCCAACCCGGCCAAACTGCGCAACCGGGCGCCACTGGGCAAAACGCCACAGGCGGCGAACAGTCATCCCAAGGCCAGGGTGAAGCCGGCACTGGCGACACCGAGCCCGGCAACACGCCGCAAACCGCGGGCAATGAAGTACCGGGCAGCGAACTGGGCGACGAACAGACCACCACCCCACCGCTGCGGCCTAGCGAGGCCAGCCTCGACGGTGAACATCGCCAGGCCCTGGAGCAATGGCTGCAGGAGATCCCGGACAACCCCGGCGAACTGCTGCGCCGCAAATTCTGGTACGAACAGCAACAACATCAGGACAAGACTCGATGAGCCGCCGCACCACCCTACTGCTTCTGCTCGCCTTGTCGGCCGGCCACGCCCAGGCGGCGAGCCTGGTCGCCAGCGTCGACCGCAGCCGCGTCAACTCCGGGGAAACGGTGGAACTGACGGTGGAGTCCAGCGACGTCACTCAGTTCGGCAAACCCGACCTGTCGCCGCTGGATGCGCAGTTCGAAGTCAGCGGCACGCGGCAGATCAACCAACTCACCACGCTGGGCGGCGACAACCACGCCACCACGCGCTGGATCATCACCCTGCTGCCCAGGGAAAACGGCACGGTGGTCATCCCGCCCCTGCAAGTGGGCGAACACAAGACCCAGCCGATCAGCCTGCAAGTGGTGGAGACCGCCAGCCAGAACACCGCTGCCGAGCTGGCGCCGGTATTTATCGAGGCCAACCTCGACCAGACCAGCGTCTATGTCCAGGCCCAGGCGCTGTTGACCGTGCGCGTCTACCACTCGGTGTCGCTGTATGACGACAGCAGCCTCACGCCGTTGCAGATTGCCGATGCGCGTGTGGAGCAGTTGGGCGAGTCGCGCACCTATGAAAAGGTCATCAACAGCATCCGCCACGGCGTGATCGAGACCCGCTACGCGATCTACCCGCAGCACAGCGGCACGTTGGCGATCCCGACGCAGACCTTCAGCGCGACCCTGGTGGAATCGCGCCCGCCCCAGGAAAACACCCTGCAAGGCACCAAGCCGGGCAAGTTGATCCACGTGAGTTCCGCAGAGCTGCCGCTGGTGGTCAAACCCAAACCGGCGCTGTATCCCGCCGATGCGCCGTGGTTGCCGGCACGCAGCCTGACCTTGAGCGAACACTGGAACCCGGAGCCCGAGCATGTGCAGGTCGGCGACTCCCTGACCCGCAGCCTTACGGTCAAGGCCGAGGGCCTTTCCAGCGCACAACTGCCAGCGCTGCCCAGCACCGAAATCAACGGCCTGCGCCGTTACCCGGACCAGCCGGTGCTCGGCAACCAGACCAGCGACCATGGCCTGATCGGCAGCCGCGAAGACCGCGAGGCCCTGGTGCCCACTCGCGCCGGCAATCTGGAACTGCCCGCCGTGGACGTGGTGTGGTGGAACACCCACGAAGACCACCTCGAACGCACCAGCCTGCCGGCGCGCACCTTGCAGGTCGCCATCAACCCGAGCCTGGCCGTGGATACCCCCGCTACGCCGACGGTGATCACCGCGCCGGACGATGAACGCCTGTGGCTGTGGCAACTGAGTACGCTGATCCTGGCCTGCACCACCCTGCTGGGTTTTGGCCTGTGGTGGCGTGCACGTCGGCAACCGGCCGTGCAGCGCGCCGCACAGACCGGCCCGAGCCCGCGCACGCTGCTCGACGACCTTAAACGCGCCACCCAGGCCAACGACCCCCAAGCCACCCGCCAGGCCCTTGACGCCTGGGCGCGGCAACAGCCGGAAACCCTGGCGGATATGGCGGCGCGGTTTGTGCCGCTGTCGGACGCGTTGGACGGTTTGAATGGTGCACTGTATAGCGAGAGCGGGCATTTCTGGTTGGGTGAAGACCTGTGGCGTGCGGTGAAGGCGATTCCGATAGCTGAGCGCGAACCGGACCCGGCGGCGGATACCACCAGCCTGCCGCCGCTGTATCCCAAGTAGCCAAGGTCACTACTCAAGATAGGACAGGCATGGCCGATAAAACCATGTAGCTTTCGATTAATGGAGTTTTTAAAATGGCCATTACGTTGAATGTTTCCTATCCGCCATTAAGTAAGCAGACAGATGCTTATACCATCAAAAATCCGCAGCAAGTCACGAATGCATTCACCATTACCGAAGCCTCCGAGGCGTCGGATACATTGAAGCTTGGCGATCAGGAGAAGATCAGTCAGCTTAAGGAGTTTTTGAAAGATTATGATATGACGTCAATCAGTACCGCAGAATTGAAGAAAGTTGGCAGACGGCTTTTTGACGACGGAATGATCAGTGAGCGTGCATTTGGAATGTTCATTTCTGGTGACGGCGCATCCGATGCCAATGGGCGCCAGACAAATACCCATGTAAAATTTAACGGCATAGCGTTATTCAACGAACAACTGGAAGACACGGTAGCTTATTTTAAAACTGATCCACGAATCAGTAAGCGCGATGGTGCCATGGACCATTTACGAAGCATGGTCGAGGCCAATCAAGCTATCAACGCGCTGGCCTACTTCGTAAAATCAACGCATAGTAATTTATCAGTCAATGAGCGTGCTTAAATGCACAGCGTGAAGCACAGTGCGTCGGGGACTGCCCTGACGCACTGCCTTTAACCCCTCAGCGACCGTATCTGATCGTACCTGAGTAGGATTTCGGTACCGCTTCGTTGTTTTTCAGCCTGACTCGATAGTTACCAAACGGGCCTGAGTACGAGGCGTTACTGCCTATACTGAAAGTTTCCTTTTTCCACGTCCCGCCTACTTCACGCTCGATAAAAATCCCGGGAGTCCTTCCAGCCCCTCCTACTGTAACCATTGCATCAATGCTCGCCCCGTAACAGCCGTTGGCCGAGGTTATTGCAAATGGACGATGAGCAGTAATTTCCTCCTCAGGTGGTATGATTCCACTGTAACTATCAGTGATATAGAGACATAGCGCAGAGGCTGGCGTGGCAAACAACGTCAATACAGCAAGCAGCAATGCAATAAGGCTTTTCATAATAGTCTCCATCATTATTAAGAAAACACAAAAGCGCATCACACGAGGAGCGCGTTATTTGACCACTCCACGCTTGCCAGACTGCATGAATTTTTATCAAATTAAGCCAGCTGCTTCCTAAATCCTGGAAGGAAAGTCCTGTCATTTTTTAGTGCAGGAATAAGTAAGGCGTTTCCTAATCCTGCCGCCCACTTATGGGATCGGCATTTAATAACATTTTACTTTGCGTTTTTTCAGAGAAATATTCTAACCCTTGGCACGGAGCGGGCTTGCTCGCGAAGGCGGTGTGTCAGATAGAAATGCACTGACTGACCCACCGCCATCGGGAACAAGCCGCCTCCCACATTGAATCTGTATCGCCTGGGGCAGCATGGTCGCATTACAGGTAAACTCCCCTCCTTTTCATCTATTCCACGGAGTTCGCCTTGCGTCTGTTTCACACCTCCGACTGGCACCTGGGTCAAAACCTCCACGGCCAGGAACGCGACTTCGAACACGCCTGTTTCCTCGAATGGCTGCTGGGCCAACTCAAGACCCATCAGCCGGACGCTCTGCTCATCGCCGGCGATATCTTCGACACGGTCAACCCGCCGCTCAAGGCCCAGGAGCGGCTGTATGACTTCATCATCAGCGCCCACGAACAAAACCCCAAGCTGACCATCGTGATGATCGCCGGCAACCACGACTCCGGCTCACGTATCGAGCTGCCGGCACCGTTGATGCGCCGCCTGCACACCCATGCCCTCGGCCGCGTGCTGTGGCTGGACGATGGCCAGCTCGACGCCGAACGGCTGCTGATCCCGCTGCCCGACGCCAAAGGCAAGGTTGCCGCGTGGTGCCTGGCGCTGCCCTTTTTGCGCCCGGCGGAAGTCACCGGCGCGCACCTGGGTGACGACTACCTGCGGGGTATCGGCCAGGTGCATGAATGGCTGATCGCCGCGGCCAATGCCAAGCGCAAAAAAGGCCAGGCGCTGATTGCCATCAGCCATGCGCACATGGCCGGTGGTTCGGTGTCGGAAGACTCCGAGCGCAGCCTGATCATCGGCAATGCCGAGGCGCTGCCGGCCAGCCTGTTCGATAAAAGTGTCGGCTATGTTGCCCTCGGCCATTTGCACAAGCCGCAAAAGGTCAATGGCGAAGAACGTATTCGCTACAGTGGCTCGCCGATCCCACTGTCGTTTTCCGAAATCGGCTACAAGCACCAGATCCTCGATGTGGTGTTCCAGGGCCAATGCCTGGTGAGCGTCGAACCCATCCTGATCCCGCGTTCGGTCGACCTGCAACGTCTGGAAGCCGCGCCCCTGGCGGATATCCTCAAGGCCCTGGCCGAGTTGCCGGACATCGACCTGCTGGCTGAAACCCAACGCCACCCCTGGCTCGAAGTGCGCGTCCTGCTCGACGAACCGCAGCCCGACCTGCGTCAGCAAATCGAAGCCGCGCTGCAAGGCAAGGCTGTGCGCCTGGTGCGCATCGCTGCCGAGTACGCCGGCAAGGGCCCCCGTGAGGACGAAGGCGACGACCGCCTGATCGAACTCGACCAGCTCACGCCCCAGGAATTGTTCAGCCGCGCCTGGCAGGACAGCTACGGCAGCGAGGTGGATGAACAGACCTTGAAGGACTTCGCCGTGTTGCTCCAGGAAGTGCAGCAAGAGGAGGAACAGCCATGAAGATCCTTGCCATCCGCCTGAAAAACCTCGCGTCCCTGGCCGGCCCGTTCGAGATCGACTTCACCGCCGAGCCCCTGGCCAGCGCCGGGTTGTTCGCGATTACCGGACCGACCGGCGCCGGTAAAAGCACCTTGCTCGATGCCTTGTGCCTGGCGTTGTTTGGTGCCGTGCCACGCCTGGGTGATACCGGCCAGGCGAAGATGCCGGATGCCGACAGCGACATCTCCATCGGTGACCCACGTACCCTGCTGCGCCGCGGCACCGGTGGCGGTTATGCCGAGGTGGATTTTGTCGGCGTCAGTGGCCGCCGCTACCGCGCGCGCTGGGAAGCCAATCGCGCGCGCGACAAGGCCAGCGGCAAGTTGCAGAACAGCCGCCAGAGCCTGATCGACCTGGACAGCGACCAACTGCTGGCCAGCCAGAAAACCGAATACAAGACCCAGCTGGAATTGGCCCTGGGCCTGAACTTCGAACAGTTCACCCGCGCCGTGTTGCTGGCGCAGAGCGAGTTCAGTGCGTTCCTCAAGGCCAACGACAACGAGCGCAGCGAACTGCTGGAAAAGCTCACCGACACAGCCCTGTACACCCAACTGGGCCGGCGTGCCTTCGACAAGGCCAAAGAGGCCCGGGATGCGCACAAACAGTTGCAGGACCAGGCCACCGGCGTGGTGCCCCTGGCCCCTGAAGCCCGTGCCGAGCTCGATCAACAATTCGATGCCGCGCAGCAGCAACTCAAGGTCCATCAAGCCCAACTCAAGCAGTTGGAGCTTCAGCACACCTGGCTCAAGGAACTGCGCGAATGGCAGGAACGCCAACTCGCCGCCACCGAACAGCTGCAGCAGGCGCAGGCCGACTGGAATAACCAGGACGCGCAACGCCAGGACCTGGGCCACCTGGAACAGTTGGCGCCGCAGCGTCATCTGTTCGTGCGCCAGGCGGAACTCGGCACACAGCTGGCGCCGTTGGCGGCGCAGATTCAGTCCCATACGCGGCAACAAGCCGAATTGCAGGCCCGCCAGGACCAGGCCCGGCAGCAACTGGCCAGCGCGCAAACCGCCTTGGCGCAAGCCCTGAAAAACCAGGCGGATGCCGCGCCTTTGCTGCGCCAGGCGTTCGACGAACACAGCACCCTCACCCACTTGACCAAAGAGCTGGCCAAGCGCACCGAGGACAAACAGCAACACGCAAGCGCCTGCACCGAAGGCCAGGCCCGGCTCACCGGCCTGCTGGAAAAACAGAGCGAAGTCGCAGAGCGCCTGCAACGCCTGGCCAACGAGCTTGAGCGTAGCGCCGCCCTCGCGCCCTTGAGTGATGCGTGGACCGCCTACCGCGACCGCCTGCAACAACTGATGCTGATCGGTAACCGCCTGAATAAAGGCCAGGCCGAACTGCCGCAATTGGAGCAACGTGCAACCCGCGCCGCCGAACAGTTCACCCAGCAACGCGAAGCACTGGACTTGCTGTACCAGGAGGCCGGTGCCGAGCCTCACGCCGTGGCCGAGCAGATCCAGTTGCTGGCCAGCCTGCTGCAAGACAATCGCAAACAGCAGCGTGCCTTCGAAGACCTGACGCGCCTGTGGGACCACCAGCAACAGCTGGATCAGCAAGCCGCCGGCCTGACGCAAAAGCTCACCGTGACCCAACAGCAACGCGAGCAGTTGAACCAGACCGGCTTGCAAACCAAGGCCGAGCTGGCGGTGGCCGAACAAACGCTGGACGTGACCAGACAACTGCTGGAACGCCAGCGCCTGGCCCGCAGTGCCAGCGTCGAGGAGTTGCGCGAGCAGTTGCAGGACGATCAGCCCTGCCCGGTGTGCGGCAGCCACGAACACCCGTACCACCAGCCCGAAGCCCTGCTGCAAAGCCTCGGTCGTCATGACGAAAACGAAGAAGCCAGCGCGCAGAAAGCGGTGGACACCCTTAAGGAAAAACTCACCGAGTTGCGTGGCGAAGTGGGCGGTTTGATCGCCCAGCAAAAGGAATACCTGCAACAGCAGGAACACCTGGCGACGCAACAGCAAGCGCTGAAACCGAGCCTGGATGCACACCCGCTGTCCGCGTCGCTGTTCAATCAGGAACCGGCCAAGCGCAGCGCCTGGCTTGAGCAGCAACTGGGCCAGTTGACCCAAAGCATCACCCAGGATGAACAGCGCCAAGGCGCCCTGCTCAACCTGCAACAAAACGCCGGGCGCCTGCAGCAACAACTGCAAGCCGCCCAGGAAGCAAGCCAGCAGGCCCGTCAATTGCTGGTGGACCAGCAGCGCGAGCTGGCCACCGACCGCGAACGCCTTGAGCAGGAACTGAGTGCCTTCGCCAGCCTGCTGCCCGCAGACACCTTGGAAGGTCTGCGCGCCGAGCCCGCTGCCACCTTTATGCAGCTGGACCAGCAGGTCAGCCAGCGCCTGGAACAACTGGGCCATCAGCGCGACGAATTGGCCGAGCAACAAGAGCGTCAACAGGCGATCGAGAAGGAACAGACCCACCAGCAGCATCGCCAACAGCAACTCGACGCCCTGCTCCAGCAAGTCACCGAACTGGCGACCCAACAGCAAGCGGCTCAGGAAAAACTCAACGCGTTGCTCGGTGAACACACCAGCGCCGAGCAGTGGCAGCAACAGTTGGAACACGCCGTGACACAGTCACGCCAGAGCGAAACCGACGCCAACCAACAACTGCAGGACATCCACAACGCCCTGATCCAACTGGCCGCCGACCTCAAGGCCCAGCAGGAACGCGAGCAGGCATTGCAGGCCGAACAGCACAGCCTCGACATGCGCCTGCACGACTGGCGCGCGCTGCACCCGGAACTCGACGACGCCGGCCTCGACCGTTTGCTGGCCTACGACGACGCCCAGGTCAGCCACTTGCGCCAGCAGTTGCAACACAGCGAGAAAGCCGTCGAACAGGCCAGGGTCCTGCTGCAAGAACGTGAGCAACGCCTCGCCGAACACCAAGCCCAGCACAATGGCAACTTCGAAGCCGATGAACTGGACACCGCCCTGGCCACGCTCAACCAACAGTTGGCCGAGGCCGAGAAACACTGCGCCGAACTGCGCGCGCGCCAGTCCGAAGACCAGCGCCGCCAGGACGCCAACCAGGCGTTTGCCGAACAGATCGCCAAGGCGTATGACGAATGGCAACGCTGGGCGCGCCTGAACGCACTGATCGGCTCAGCCACCGGTGACACCTTCCGCAAGATCGCCCAGGCCTACAACCTCGACCTGCTGGTGCACCACGCCAACGTGCAATTGCGCCAACTGGTGCGCCGCTATCGCCTCAAGCGCGGCGGCAGCATGTTGGGGCTACTGGTGATGGACACGGAAATGGGCGACGAACTGCGCTCGGTGCACTCGTTGTCCGGCGGCGAAACCTTCCTGGTGTCACTGGCGTTGGCCTTGGGCCTGGCGTCGATGGCATCCAGCACCTTGAAGATCGAGTCGCTGTTTATCGATGAAGGCTTCGGCAGCCTGGACCCGGAATCGCTGCAACTGGCGATGGACGCGCTGGACGGTTTGCAGGCCCAGGGGCGCAAGGTGGCGGTGATTTCCCACGTGCAGGAAATGCACGAACGCATTCCGGTACAAATCCAGGTCAAGCGCCAGGGTAATGGTTTGAGCACGCTGGAGGTGAAGTGAGCGAGGTGCTGCTGTATTCGTTCCGGCGTTGCCCGTATGCGATGCGGGCACGCCTGGCCTTGCGTTATTCAGGCGTGCCCGTACAGATCATCGAGGTCAGCCTCAAGGCCAAGCCGGCCGAGATGCTGGCATTGTCGCCCAAGGGTACGGTGCCGGTACTGAGCGTTGACGGACGCGTGATTGAAGAGAGCCTGGAGATCATGCAATGGGCCCTGGCCCAGCACGATCCGGATGATTGGCTGCTGCAGGGTGACCCGGCGGTATTGGCACTGATTGCCGAGAACGACCAGGGTTTCAAGTATCACTTGGATCGATACAAGTACGCCGACCGCTACCCGGAACACCCGATGGAACATTATCGGGCCGAGGGCGAGGCGTTCTTGCAGAAGCTGGAAGGCCTGCTGGGGGAACGCGCCTACTTGCTGGCAGAGCATCCGAGCCTGGCGGACATGGCCCTGGCGCCGTTTGTACGCCAGTTTGCCCATGTGGATCGGGAGTGGTTCGCCGGGACGCCGTATCAACGGTTACAAGCCTGGCTTCAGCGCGTCCTTACTTCACCGCTATTTATCGCCGTGATGACAAAACCCTGAGGCCGGCACAATCAAATGTGGGAGGGGGCTTGCCCCCGATGACGGTGGATCAGTCAGCTAATCTGTAGCTGACCCACTGCTATCGGGGGCAAGCCCCCTCCCACATTTGATCTCAGTGACCTACCGCTTAGTGCTGGGTCTTGTGATCCAGTGCGGCGTAGAAGTTGGCACTCTGTTGCAAGTATTTCTGGGTATAGGCGCTGGTGCTGGATTTTTTGCCGGTGACTTCCACGCTGGCTGCGGCAGGCAGGGCAACGGTGGCGGAAACAGCGGAAGCGGCGATGATGGAGAAGAGGTTCAGATTCATGTCGGTAACCCTTGTGTTCGTTTGGTTGAGTGGCCGGGGAAGGCCTTGGAACCAAACTTACGCCCGAGGGCTGAACCTTAGAAATGCTTTGAAACAGTAGCCGCTATTAACAGAATTAATAGAAAGGGTCAGGCCCCGCACGGCGGGGCCTGTGGCTTATTGACGCACCAGGAACTTGAGGTCGCTGGGGGCATCGATCGGCAATTTCTGCACGGTTTTACCCAGCAGGCCGGTTTTGGGGTCGCGTTCGACCACGACGATTTCGTTGCTTTTCTGATTGGCGATCAGCAGGAACCGACCGCTGGGGTCCAGACTGAATTCGCGCGGGTGGTCACCGTCCACCGAGCGACGTTGTAATTCCTTGAGGTGCGCGGTGGCCGGATCGATGCTGAACACCAGCAACTGGTTGGCCGTGCCACGGTTGCTCACGTAGAGGAATTTTCCGTCACTGGAGGCGTGCAACGCGGCACCGGCCTTGTCGGACACCGGTTGGCCGGCGGCGAAGTCCACCAGTTGCGTCTGGGTCAACTGGCCATCCTTGTAGTCGAACACTGCCACCTGCGCACTCATCTCAGTGGTCAGCCAGGCGTGCTTGCCATCGGCGCTGAACAACAAGTGACGCGGGCCGCTGCCTGGCGGCAGTTGCACCGAGGCCGGATTGGCCGGGGTCAATGGCAGCTCATGGTTGGCCTTGGGATCGTAGCGGTAGGCAAACAGCTTGTCCGCCCCCAGGTCCTGTACAAACACGTACTTGCCATCCGGCGACGACACCACCGAGTGCACATGGTTGGACGCCTGGCGCTCAGGGTTCACGCGGCTGGCCGGGTGCCCGCTCAGTTGCACCGGAGGCGACAGCTTGCCCGTGGCATCGACCGGCAGCACCGCCAGGCTGCCACCCGGGTCCTCCACGACCGAATAGTTGGCGACGAACAGGTAGCGCCCATCGGCGGCCAAACTGGAATGGGTCGGCTCGTTGCCCAGGCTCTGCACCTGGTTGATCAGGGTCAATTGGCGAGTCTGCGGATCGATGCTGTAGCTGCTGACGCGCCCGACCGGGTCCTTCTGGCCGGGGCCGTTCTCGTTGACCACGAACAGGTGCTTCTGGTCCTTGGAGATTGTCAGCCAGGACGGGTTGGCCGCTTTGGCCGCGAGCACCGGTTTACCGCTGAACTGGCCTGTGCGGCTGTCAAACTGCAGGCGATAGATCCCTTCACTGCTGCCGGCGGTGTAGCTGCCCACCAACAGTTCATAGGTATCGGCCGGCGCGGCTTGCACCGACATCGCTCCCACGCTGCCGGCCATCAGCAGCGGCCAGAATTTACGCATCATCATCCGCTTCATCCTCGTCGTTATTGTTGCCGGTGAAGGCGCTCATGCAGATCAGGCGGTGCTCGCCCGAATCACCGGTAAGGGTCCAGCTTTGCAAGGTGTCATCGAACGTCGCGGCGTTGACCTGTTCCAGGCTGAAACGCCAGCGTTTTTCTGCACGGCCGTCCATGGCGGTGATCAGCAGTTTTTCGTTGTCGAGTTCAAAATCAAAGGCATGCAGCCCATCGATTTCAAGCATGTCGCTGGTTTCAAGGACGGCAGGCAAATTCTCAGTCATCACAGTCTTTCATCAGGTTCAAAGCGCTAATCATAGGCCAGTTTGCCGCCAGGGCCTAAAACCATAGCGGGCTACCGCATGGCGACAACGCTGGGCATTACCTTGCAAGGACGCACTCTTATCCGACATCAAGGAACCCACATGCCTGTACAGCCCCCCGCCCCAGCGGCAAACCCCACACGACAAGCGATTGCAGCGCAATTTCTCGGGCGCCCCACTTTGCGCACCGTCACCGCGCAAATGCTGGGCACCCACCTGGTGGAGAAGTACCCGCCCCTGACGCTGCCCGTCGCCGACCTTCGGCTGGCCGTCCCCCGCGAAGGCGGCGGCCGCGCCCTGCTGCCGTTGCTGGACGTTGCCCTGGACCATATCGCCGACGGCAGTTTCCCCGAGCTGACGGCACGCCAGAACCTGGATTGCTACCTGAGCGATGCCACTGGCACCCGGCTCGGTTCTCATGAGAACGGAGAGCGCCGCGACTTCGACCTGCGGGTTATCGAAGCCCTCATCCGGGAGCTGCCACGGGTGCTGTTCATCGGTTTTCAAGAAGCCTTGGCTGCGTACTGGGGACAGGACAGCGACGCAGGGAGCGTCCGCTGGAAGTGGCTGGCCGATGTGCTGCAAGGTGTGTTGCTCGAGGTCGCCACACGCCAGACCGGCCTCGCTGCCCAGCACATTGAAATACTCAGCGCGTTGAACCGTTATCCCGACCGGGCATCGCGCACGCTCAGCCCCGCCCCCGCCAACGAGGTCCACGCCTACACCTTGGAAACCCACTTGCAACGCGCCGGCAAGCGGCTGACCGTACAAGGCACCGAGATCCTGGTGGTGCGCGGTAAGCAAGCACTGCTTTTTCGCCTGAACGGTGAGATCCAGACCTACCCCGACCTGGAAACCTTCGGCCAGGCGTGGGGCGAGCAGTTGCAACAGCGCTTCATGGCCGAGCGCATCACCTGGCAGCAGTACGAACCCGACGGCAATATTTTCGAAGTGCAAGCGGCGCTCATCCTGAACCAGCAGTTGGACGATCTCGCGACTCTCCAGCTTCCCGCCCAATCCACGCGGCAAGCAGTGGAACGCCTGTTTGCCGTCACCACCGACCCTGCGCAGTGGCTGGCGCCATCAAACGCCACGTCGCCGGCAACGGTGGCGGCCATCCAGGCCGCCCTGCCGGATCATCTGCAAGCCACCAGCGCCGCCAACCGCCTGGCCTACCGACACACCCTGCTGGAAAACGCCAGCATCAAGCGCCAGACCCTTGGCGACGCCGACTTCGATAGCCTGGAAACACTGCGCGGCTATGCCACCGCGCATGTGAACCAGCAACTGTGCATGGACCGTGCGGTTGCCCAGGGCGGACTGCGCGCCTGCACCCATGAAGCGCTGGCGACCGGCTACGATGCTGGCGATCTGGAACTGACCTTTCATGTGCCGGTCGGTATCCTCGAAGGCGGTTACGTCGAACCGGTCGTCATGAACCTGGTCGACCTGGCCCTGAAGAACCTGTCGGGCCGCCCCAAAGGCCGCATGACAATACGCCACGTCAAAGGCCGCGCGATCGAAGCCTGGCTGACACCCGACTACCTCCTTCAACTGGTCCAGCGCGTCGACATCGGCAAAAACTACCCCGCTTACCTGCGCCGGGAGCTGATGGGGCAGACCGAAGCGGCACGCAAACGTCAACGCCTGTTCGAGCAACTGCGCCCCCTGCATCTGAAAACCCAGGCACTGGAGCGTTTGATCAAGGGCGAAGCCGGCCTCACCCAGCGTGGTTTCGAGTGTGTGAAAGCGCTGGTCAACCCCAACCCGCTGGAGCGCCGGGTCAATGGCGAGGATATTGTCATCCGGCCGCTGGCCTTTGTACGCAAGCCAGGCGCCACCGCGGATGTGGTGCGCAATATGTTCGTCATCGAACCCCGCGACACGCAGTCGGGACCGCACCTGCTGTATCGACCGGCCTATGCCGAGGCGCTGCTGGAATACCCCAATCGCCAGCAGTTGCTGGCGGCCATCGTGCAACCCGGCGACCTGCAGGAGAGCGTACTGACCTGGTTGCCGGACCAGGCCAGGGCGGTCTACAGCAACGGCGGTTTCAACGAGCCTCACTACGTGCGCATCGGCATGGGCTCGGAGTTCGACAGCCTGCCCAGCGTGCCAAAGCCCGCCGAGCTGGCCGGTGCCGACGACGAAAGCAACGATGAAATAGGCCTGGCGCTGCGCAACGGCAGCCTCATGGAATATCTGTTCGGCAGTGAAACACAGCAACTGGTGGACCAGGCCGAAAGGGAGTCGACCTCCAACAGTGAAAGCCGCTGGGCGCTTATCCTTGAAGGCCTGCAACTGGGATTCAACACCCTGCTGCTGGTTGTACGCGGCCCCATGGCGGCAGTCGGTTGGCTGATGCAGGCCATGCATGGCGTAGTGAAGGACCTGCCGGCACTGGAGAGTGCCGATCCCACAGCCAGGGAGCTGGCGTGGATTGATCTGCTGCTCAATATCGGCATGGCGATGTTGCATCACGGATCGACCGGCGCGTCGCACGAAGAATCCCAGCGCGATGAACAGGCCACGATCCCTTTGCCCTTCAAGCACCCACTGCCAGGCCAGCGTCTGATCAGGCCGGCGGTGGTTGAACGAGGCGCTGTCGGCCTGCCTTCCGAGCCACCGGGGGGTGGTCGCACGCTGTTGGACTTTGATCGCTCCCTGGCCGGCGATGGCGCCTCGGCGGCGCTTTTCGAGCGACTGCGGGCCGTCAATGTGCCCTGGCCCACGCCGGCTCCCGAACCGGTCAATCTCGGGCCCTATCGGGGTTTGTACAAGATCAACGACCAATGGCATGCCTCGGTGGGAGGCTTGTTGTTCAGGGTCAACATCGTGCCGGGTTTCGGTGAAGTCTTTATCATTCACCCGCTCAAACCGGATCACCCGGGCATCAAGCTGAAAACCGACGGCAACGGCCATTGGACGCTGGACCGTGGTCTCAAGTTGCAGGGGGGCGGACGCAAGCGGTTGCAGGAGTTGCGCCATGAAAAACAACTTGAGAACAAAAGGTTGAAGGATCGCTTGCTCCAGCTCGCTCAGGAGGCGCAGTACCTCATGGTCCCCATTGATCAGGCAGGAGCGCAACTGGCATCCGCCCTCAAGGGCCTGGAGAAACAACTCAAGACCCTGCGAATCATTCAGGATCTGCTGCTCAAGGCTTCGCAAACCCAGCGTCCAGACCTGGAAATACGCCAACAGACTGAAATCTCCGAGTACAAACGCCTTCGCAACCAGTTTGGTGTATTGCTGCAGCACCTCGAAACTCAACTGTCCGAATCCCTGCCCGTGCGCTTTGAGTTGGCCACCTTGACCCGCCAGCTGGAGGCCGCCGCCATTGCCGACCTGCCCCTGATCAATGCGTCAACCATCCTGAAAGAGCTCTGGAACCAACAGTTGTTCCTCCACAAGATGCAATTGGAAGCGTTGGATTTTCATACCGCTACCGAGGCGGGCGAGCCATTGGCGGCATGGCACGAACGGATGCAACCGCGAATCGTCGCGGGAGACTTGACCCTCGTCGACGAAAACCTGCGGATGGTCACCGGTTACATCGACTACCTCGAACACATGGCCGCGCATTCCGCCACCATGGAAGCCACCCTCCAGCATCTGGGACAAGCGTCCGCTGCAGCGCGCGCGGTACGGCAGGAACTGCTGGCAGGCATTCCAATCGTTGAATTGTTTTTCTCCGACAACCTCAAGCTCAGCGCGCTGGAACTGCTTGCCAGCCTGAGCCAACTACGCTTCAAGATGCCTTCATCACTGTCTGCGTTGCAGTGGTATTACAAGGCGCGTTATCAGGTGTGCGGGCTGGACATAGGCCTGAAATCCCACATCGAGGTACGCAGCAGTACCGAATACCCGTTGGCCGAGCAACGCAATGTCTACGAGACAGTTCTCGATAAATACCAGCAGGCCGAGTTCGCCCTGAGGGCCCTCAAGACGCTGAAGCCCGATGCCTTGGGGCCCGAAGCCGAACGTGTGCTCAAGGGCCTCGAATTCGCCAGGGCGTTGGCGCAAAACGAACTGGAGGCGGTGGTCAGAGAACAGGAAGACCTCAAGGTCGAACTGCCACTGTCCAAGACACTGCGTGCCAAGCCCCCGGCAAAGCGGGTGTTCAAGACCCGCAAAAAGGAATACCTGATCGGAGAGTTCAAGCCCGCCGACGCGCATAACGGCGAGGAACACATCACCATCACCGACACGTTGCTGGGCAAGACCCTGGCTTCGTATAACCAGCATACGGACGGTTGGGCCCCCATCGACGAGGCAACCACCTCGACGCCGGCCCCGCAGCTTCGCTCACTCGCGACCCTCAAGAGTGAAGCCCAGGGATTGATCGGACAACGCCAGGACCTGGAGCAATTGGTCGCGGCGGACCAGGCGAAACTGGACAACCCCCTCACTCGCCAGGATGCCAATCCCGGCGAATGGGACACGCTGCTCAACGCGCAAGCCGAAAAACTTACCCAACTCGCCAATGAAATCAAACGCGACCATCTCGATGCACCCACGGCCCAGAACCTGATTGACGAATGCCTGGCGCAAGCCAAGGACATCAATCGCTGGGCACAGCGCATCTGCAGCGATGCCTACAAACGCCAGTGGCCGACAATGGAAAGCGTCGCCTACCTCTGGGACCACCAGCAGATCGATATCAACCTCACGAGCCAGGCCGACCCGCAACGCCCGACCCTCAGTGGAGACTTCTTCACCGAATACGCGGTGTACGACAAGGCGCAAAAACCGCCGGTGGTGTTGTGGTACGCCCATTTCCACTACGCCACCGCCGACGCGCCGCCCGATGGCTATACGCGGGCCCATCTGAAATTGCCGGAGCAACGCAAACTCACCCAGAAGGATTTGCTCAAGGCCCATGTGCAGGATTACCTGAGCCGCGTGAAAGACCCGGGCAGCGAACCCGTGACGAAAATCGTCTACGTGCTCATCACTCCACCGCTGGACAACCTGTTCCTCAAGATAGCGCCCAAGCCCAAGGGTGTTCAGGCGTGAACAAGGCCGGCTGACCAGAGGATGGGGTATTAGCGTGGTCGCCAGCGGGTACGACGGTCGACGTGGCGGTCACGTACCCGTTGGCGCCGTCTGTTCACACACTGAAACAGGCGCGCTCAAGCGCGGTACGACAAGGCTTGGCAAACGTGTCGGCGGCGACTCGACACAGTTCAAAACGCTTTTTCGAAACCTTCGCTGCATCGAGCTTGTACTTTCTCTGGCGCTTATCAACCTGAAGCCAAGGAAGTGCCTCTATGCCATCAGTACACAGCGCCTATCGACTCAGTTCCGCCCCGTTCAGCACTACGTTGCCGGCCATCATCAGCCAGGCGCCCGTCACACACTCACCCCTACTGGAGCGGCCAACCGCAGCGGCGAAACCCCGACGTGCCCGTCCTCCACTGCCAGGCCCGGGATCGAGGTTCCTTGCTCAGCTCACCCCAGGCACGCCAGTAGTGCATGACTCGCCCGCCCAGGTGGTGGCTGACCAATTCGCAACACGGCCAACGGTGCGTTCGGTGGTGGCCTCCCTGCTGAATGAAGCCGTGAGGCATCGATACCCCACGCTGGAGTTCGACAGTGACAAGACCTCCGTGGCAGTGGCGACACAGTCCGATCCGCTGCAGTACCGGCTCAGGCCACTGGTGGACCTGGTGCTTGAACATCTGGCATCCGGCGCCGAACTGGACTTTAGCGACCGCTACGGCGAGCCGTGCAAGTGGGTCGACTCCACCAGCGGCAGCACGCTGAAAATCGTCGACGGCACAGGCAGTCGTGCAACGCCCCTGGATACGCAGACCGTCGAGCTGGCCATCGGCAGCCTGAAATCCTGCCTGAAGGATGCCTACGCCCAAGCACTGAGCCAGTATTGGGGCCAGGACGCCTTCGTGCAGGCCACGGGAGCAGGCGCTTCCGTCAGCCGCTGGCGGTGGCTCAGCGACACCCTCTGCGACACCCTGCGTATCGCCGGCCTCAAGCAGCCCGGCCTGGATGAGCGGCAGCGCGCAACCCTGGATCAGGTCACGCGCTACCCGGATACCCGTGAACGAACCCAGGTCCACGGCGCGAACGCCGCCAAGGTATTCACCCTCGACTCTATCCTGAAACACGGCCAGACCCGCGCTGACGTGCTGAGCCCGGACCTGTTGATCACCCACGAGGTCGACGGCCATACCGTCGTTCTGCAAGTGACGAGCGCGGGCGTCGTCACGCCCTATGAGTCCCTGGAGCAGTTTGCCGTGGCCTGGGAGCGTCAGCTCGGCGCGCAGTTCAGCTTCGACCGCCTGAACTGGAAGCGCGTGGAACCGGACGGCAACATCTTCGATATCCAGGCCGCCATTCTCCTGGACCGTCAATTGCAGAACCTCAATGCAATCAAGCTCCCCGCCCAGGGCAATGGGACCGATCTTGAACAACTGTTTTCCCAAGCCACCGATACCGCCGCGTGGTTCAGCACGAGTTCGCAGTTGCCGCCCAACCGGCTGGAGCAGTTCAAGCGCAACCTGCCCGATTGGCTGGCAAAGGCCGGCGAAGCCGAGCGCTTTGCCTACCAACGCCATATCCTGGACCTGGCCAGCAGCGTGCGACGCCATCAGGGCCGAAACTTCCTTACCGACATCCCGGACCTGCGCACCTACGCCGAACAACAACTCGATGCAGAACTGGCACCCAAGGGCTACACCGCCAAGGACCTGGAAATCACCTTCAAAGTCCCCGTGGGCAACATGGGCAGCGGCTATATCGAACCGGTCAGGATGAGCCTGGTGGACATGGCGCTGGAGAATCTCGCGGGGCTGCCCAAGGGAGCCATGGATATTCGCTTGCGCGGACAGCCGGTGAACGATCCCCAGATGGCGCAGACACTCAAGGACCTGATCAGCAAAGTCGACATCGGCCAGCACTATCCGGCCCTGCTCAACCAGCAGTTGCTCAGTGACACTGCCCAGGCCCGGGAACGTGCCGCGCTGTTCTGCGAGCAAGTGCCGATCCAACTGGCCATGCAGGCGCTGGAACTCAAGTTGAAGGGGCAAGCGGGGATCAGCGCGAAAGGCTACCAGTTTGTCGAAGCCATTGCTCAGCCCGGCGCCGGTGCGCGCCGGGTCGACGGCCAGGAAATCACCGTGCGTCCCCTGGCGTTCCTGCGCAAGCCGGGGGCCACGCCGGATGTGGTCGCCAACATGTTCCTGATCGAGCCCGTGGACCCCGCGAAAGGCCCGCACATCCTGTACGGCCCGCAACTGTCCCCGAGCCTGCAAGAGTTTCCCAGCCGCGATGCGCTGCTGGCCGCGATCCAGGAACCCGGCACGCTGCAACAGCGCATCCTGGCCTGGCTGCCGGACGAAAAAACCCGTGCGATCTACGGTAACGGCGGGTTCAAGACACCCAACATCGCCCGTTACGGCGTGTTCAACGAATTCGACGCCCCCAGCCAGCCCGCTCCCACCACCTTGGCGGTCGGTGGTTACCCGGCGGCACAGCAGTTGCACCACGATGTACAGAACGGCGACCTGATGCAATATTTGTTCAACGCCAACGCTCGCAGCCTGGTGACGCTGGCCGATAACCAATCCACCTCCGACGCCCAGAGTCGCTGGGCGTCCTGCAAGGAGCTGGGATGGCTGCTGTTCAACACACTGCTGCCCGTTTTACGCGGCCCAGGCGCGATGGTTGGCTGGCTGATGCAGTTGGCCAGCCTCGAGCACGACATCAAAGAAGGCAGTGAACCGAATACCCGTGATCCGGCCGCCAACATGGTCGATCTGCTGGTCAATGTCGGCACATTGCTGAGCCACACCGCCGTCACAACCAAGCCGGTCCGCCCCGTGGGTGACGTGCCTTTTGCACAACGCACGGAAGTCGAAATTGCGCTACGTCGCACCGATGCCGTCAGTCCTCCCTCGCAAATATTGGTCGAAGAGGGTGACCCCGCGTCCGCCCCCGGATTCATCGACAGCCAACGGGCGTTTGACTTCGCCTATTCCAGCCCGCGAGACCTGAGCCCTGCCCAATGGGCACACGTGCAGACATTCAGCGTACCCGCCCCTGCCGAACCGGGCACGGCGATCACTGAAGGGAGCTTGAAAGGCCTGTACCGTATTGATGACAAACTGCATGCGCACATTGGCAACCTGTGGTTCCGCGTGGCACGGGACCTGGACGGGGTGTTCGTGATTGATCAGCAGGACAAGGCGCGCACAGGGCCGCCCCTGAAGCGCGATGACGCCGGCCGCTGGGATTTCGACCTCAGCCCCAAGCTCAGGGGGGGCATGCCCAAAGGCGGCATCGCACGTAAGATGGATGAAAACCTCAGGGCAGAGGCGCTGAAAGAGGCCGAGTTCGATCAGCAAACTGACAAAGTGAAGATGGCCTCGGATAGCTATCTCAAAACACTCAATGAGCTCAACAAAGACCTGGTTGGCGACAAAGACCTGGTTGGCTACGAAGGTGCCAGAAAGAAACTCATAACGCTATGGAAACTCACCCGAACGGACCCTTCGAGCGGACGTTTTGACGCTCAATATGCAGAACAACTGCGTACCACGGAAGCACTGAAAAGCAAGATCGACCAACATCTCACCCAGCTCGAACCCTACCTTGCTGAATTCCTGCAGCATGGCAGAAATGCCATCGAAGTCCTCCGGCCCAAAAAATTTGCTGACATCGATGATCTCCTGGAAAACAAGATGCGACGTTCGTTGCTTTATATGAGCATGTCAAAAGCGCTGAATAACTCGATTATCGTCTACAAACGACTGCTCCGAGAGAGCCAGGCGCACACCGCTCATGGCGAGCCCATGAACGAGCTGGTTCAAGAGCTTCGATCGGGTTCCGCAGCTGCGTACCCAAGAGTCATAGAAGGGACGAAAGCGATTTACCAGAACCGTGAAAAACTGTGGCAGGCCAAGCAAGCCTTCGCGACGTTGGAAGAAGAGTGGCGCAATGACTCCTCCTTCGCCGCCACAGAAGTCGATCATTACCTTGACCGCATAACAACGCGGCCTCCGATCATCGTAGCGCTCGAAGAAAAGTTAACACTTTTGAAGACGCTCAAGATACTCAGCGTCAACCGGTTTGCCAGAATCGCAGAGGGGTCAGACGCTCAGTTTTATGCAAATCGCTTTCACACAACGTCGCTGGACGCAGTGAGTCGGGCGTTTAGGGATCTGCACGAATATAGCGGCTACACGCTCGATGAACGCAAAGCGTTATTGCAAACCATCATCGACACCTACAAACAGAGCCTGCACGACAGCACTGCCCTATCTGAAACAAGCCCTGAGCTGTGCCGTCCCGAGTACCAAAATGTATTCCACCAACGCCTGAACGAATTCATCGCCGCTGCCGAACGTGATCTGGCCGATGTCGTCCGGGAAGAACTGCAACTGACGCCCCCCCGACCCGCGAGCAAGAAACGCCCGCCCAAAACAAAGAAACAGCAGGTGTTCAAAACCCGTGACAAAAAGACACTAACAGGCACCTTGCGTGAACCCAAGACTGCGCCGTTCAACATCATTGACGTGAAAGATCCCCAGACGGGGGAGACCCTCGCCAGCTACAGCGAACATGTCACCGAAGGCAAATGGGTTCAGATAGTTGAGGGACAACCGTCCGCCCCCCAGCTTCCTCGTCCGCCGAAATCACTGGCGACCTACAAAGAGGAAGCCGCCACAGTGATGGTGGAAGCCGCGCAGAAAGAGGCGTCGATCAAGCATCAGAAAAAGAAACTCGAGAAACCCGAAACCCGGGACACCGTTGATCCATTGGATTGGCACGATATGCTGCAACAGCGCGCCGACAAGTTGCGAGAACTGGCCCAGCAAGCCGAGCACCACCAGGGAACGCGTCCGGAAACCGCTGAGCTCGTGGCCCGTTGGAGAAACGAGGCGGATGAGCTACAGCGCAAAGCACGGCAATATGCGGCGGATGGTTATTTCGCAGTGAAACCCAAGCCGGAGAATGTCGACTTCCTCTGGCGCAACGGCTTCGTCGATATCAACCTGGTGCGGCGCGATATACCCACCGCAAGCGGCGACGTCTTCACCGAGTACGTGGTCAGGAAAAAAGGCACTGTGGAGCCGTTGTGGTTTGCGCACTTTCACTACCCACAACCCGGCGCACCGCGTGACACGTACACGGCGGCGCACCTGAAGATACCCGCCCAGCGCTACCTGACCCAGAAAGACCTGGTCAACGAGCCGGGTTCTGCCGGGGCGGTGGATCTTGTCCGTGCGCAGATTGGCAAGCCACTGGATGAGAAACTGTTCCTGAAACTGTAACCCGCAAAAAAGCCGCACCCTGTGCGGCTTTTTCGGAGGCGGCGACTCAGTGCGCAAACAGCGAGTTGCCCTTCTGCCCCGCCAGTTTCTCCGGTTTGATCAGGAAACGCGCCAGGGCCGGCAACAGCCACAGCGCACCGAACATGTTCCACAGCAACATGAAGGTCAGCATCAGACCCATGTCGGCCTGGAACTTGATGGCCGAGAAAATCCAGGTGCACACGCCGATCGCCAGACACAGGCCGGTGAATAGCACGGCTTTACCGGTGGACTTGAGGGTCTGGTAATAGGCTTCTTGCAACGGCAAACCGGCACGCAGGAAGCTCTCCAGGCGGCTGTAGATGTAGATGCCGTAGTCCACGCCAATCCCCACGCCGAGGGCCACCACCGGCAAGGTCGCGACCTTGACGCCGATGCCCATGAATGCCATCAGCGCGTTGCCCAGCACCGAGGTCAGCACCAGCGGCAGCACGATGCACAGCGTCGCGGCCCAGGAGCGGAAGGTGATCATGCACATGGTCGCCACGCACAGGTACACCAGGATCAGGATGGTCAGTTCCGACTCCTTGATCACTTCGTTGGTGGCCGCTTCGATCCCGGCGTTACCGGCGGCGAGGATGAATTCCAGGCCGTCCTTGTTGTTTTCCCTGGCAAAGTCCTGCACGGCATGCACCGCACGGTCGAGGGTCTCGGCCTTGTGGTCGTTGAGGAACACCAGCACCGGCGCCAGGGAACAGTTGTTGTTGTACAGGCCATCGGCACGGGCGATGGAGTTGTTCAGCACATCCGGGTTGCGCGACAGGGTTTCCCATTTCAGGTTGCCCTCGTTCATGCCCTTGATCATCTGCTTGGACACGGTCACCAGCGAAATCGCCGACTGCACGCCCTCGGTGTTCTGCATCTTCCACATCAGTTGGTCGATGGGCGCCATGGCTTCATAGCGCGAGCAACCTTCGGCCTTGGTCTTGACCATCACCACCAGCACGTCGGAACTGGTGGAGTAATTGCTGATGATGAAGTTGTTGTCCTTGTTGTAGCGCGAGTCCGGGCGCAGCTCCGGCGCACCCTGGTCAAGGTCGCCGATCTTCAGGTTCTGGCTGTACCAGAGGCCGCCGCCAAAGGCGACAAGCGCCAGGGCGATGGAGATCGGCGCGACTTTCGGGTTGGCAAAATTCGACAGCAGGCGCCAGAACGAATGTTCGCGATTCGCGTCTTTCTTGCTCTTGGCGATGGCGCGCTTGCTGATACCGACATAGGAGATCGCTACCGGCAACAGGATCAGGTTGGTAAACACGATCACCGCTACGCCGATGGACGCGCCGATCGCCAGTTCACGGATTACACCGATGTCGATGATCAACAGCGTGATGAAGCCCACGGCGTCGGCCAGGATTGCGATCATCCCCGGCAGGAACAGTTGCCGAAAGGTGCGCCGGGCGGCGGTCAGCGCGTTGTCCGCCTCGCTGGACTGCAGCGCGATGCCGTTGATCTTCTGCACGCCGTGAGAGATCCCGATGGCGAAGATCAGGAACGGCACCAGCATCGAATAGGGATCAAGGCCGAAACCGAAGAAGTGCATCAACCCCAGCTGCCAGATCACCGCCACCAGCGTGGTGCTCAACACGGCGACTGTGCTGCGCAGGCAGTTGGTGAACCACAGCAGCAGGATCAGGGTGATAACGAACGCGATGCCGAAGAACATCACCACCATGACCAGGCCGTCGATCAGGTCACCGACCTTCTTGGCGAAGCCGACGATGTGGATCTTGACGTTGGGGTTCTGGGCTTCGAACTTGTCGCGGATCTTGTCTTCCAGTTCGTGGGAGAACTTGCGGTAGTCCAGGGCCAGCAACTTGCCCTGGTCCTGCGGGTCCGGGTAGGACTCCAACAGCGGGATGTCGACAATGCTCGACTTGAAATCGTTGGCCACCAGTCGCCCGACCTGGCCAGACTTGAGCACGTTGTTGCGCAGTTGATCGAGACTTTCCGGCGAGCCGTTGTAGCTCTGCGGGATCACTTCACCGCCGGCAAACCCCTCTTCGGTCACTTCGGTCCAGCGTACGCTGGGGCTCCACAGCGACTTGAGCCCCGAACGATCGACGCCGGAGATGTAGAACACCTCGTCGTTGATCTGCCGCAGAGTCTCCATGTACTCCCTGGTAAAAATATCACCGTCCCTGGCCTCCACCGAGATGCGCACCGTATTGCCCAGGTTGGCCAGGTCGTTGCGGTGTTCCATCATCTTTTCGATGAAGGGGTGCTTGAGGGGGATCATCTTTTCAAAGCTGGTGGACGGGCGTATCAACGTTGCCTGCCAGAACAGGAAAATACTCACCAGCAGGCAGATCACGATCACTGCCGGGCGGTTGTTGAAGATCAGGCGCTCAAGAAAGGTCGCTTTATCGTTGTGATGACTGCTCATGGTTCCCCGCCTTCTTCTTATTTTGGCTCTTTATTTCAGGAGCAGTTCGGCGCCAGTCGGCGTGGCAACCCGCACCCCACCCTGCCCGGCCAGAATCAAGTTGCCGTTGCCGGCCGCCGTGACGGACGACAGCGAAATCCGGTCCGGACGGTTGAACACGCTGAAGGTCAGCCCATCGTCATGGCTGACCACCACACTGCCGCCGTTGCCCACCACGACGATGGCACCGTCATCCAGCAACGCCGCGCCCGACAAACCAAACTCCAGCGCTCCCCGCGCCGCGTTCAATTCGACCTGTTCCCAGGTACTGCCGAAATCCGTGGAGCGGTACAGGTTGCCGCGCAAGCCGTAGGCCAACAGCGTTTGCGCTTGGGCGGTGCCGATCACGCCAAACAACGAACCCTCGTAGGGGCCTTCGAGTTTTTCCCAGGTCTGGCCGTCGTCACTGGAGCGGAACATGCTGCCCTGCTCGCCGACGATGAACAGGCCGGCATCCTTGATGTGGGCAATGGCGTTGAGGTGATACTGGTCTTCGTTGTCGAGGCGGTCGCTGACGTCATTCCAGGTCTTGCCACCGTCGGTGGTTTCAATCAGCGCACCGTAGGCGCCCACGGCCAGGCCGTGGTTCGCGTCGTTGAACCACACATCGAGTAGAGGCGCTTCGCGCTTGAGGTCCTGATACTGCTGGCTCCAGGTCGCGCCGCCGTCGGTGCTGGCGAGGATCTGTGCATCGTGGCCGACCGCCCAGCCTTGCTTGTCATCGACAAAAAACACCGCCGTGAGCAATTGCCGGGTGGGGACTTTGGCTTGGGTCCAGGTGCTGCCCTGGTCGTCCGAATAGAGGATGTGCCCGCGATCACCGACTGCCACCAGGCGCTTGCCTGCGTGGACCACGTCGATCATCAGGCCCTTGGCGGCCTTGGGGGATTCAATCGCAAAAGTGGTATCGCCGGCGGCCTGGACGGAGGTCGACAACGCGGCTGACGCTACCCCCAGTCCAAACAGCGAGAGCGCTGCGGCCAGCATCGCAACCCTGCGTGCGGCGCGTGGGCGGCAGACAACCCAACCCATGACAGGCTCACTCATAGACCCTTCTCCCATTTATTATTGTTATCGCTCGCCTTCCGGGGCCTTGGAACCTGCAATCTAGAGCGCCTGGAGGAAGCAGGGGCCATCCTATCGGGCTTTCGAATCGTCTGACAATCGGCGCTACGTTATCTTTTGTTAACTGAAGGCATTTGGCCCCATGGTGAATGTAGCTGCATTCGCCGGGGTGATTGCCAGCGCACAAATGAATTTTTATTCCATCTATTGAATTTAAGGAATTTTTATTCCATTAATAGCCTTCCTGAAAACAATAATCCAAAGGACCACGGCGATGCGTGAACTCGGAATCGGCTTGATCGGCACAGGCTTCATGGGCCGCGCCCATGCATTGGCATTCAATAACGCCCGTGCGGTATTCGAACTGCCGGTACACCTCAAGCTGGCCGCCCTGGCCGATGCCGACAGCGAACGCGCCCGGCGCTGTGCCACCGCCTGGGGGTTTACCCAGGCCCATGGCGATTGGCAGGCGCTGATCAATGATCCGAGCGTCGATGTGGTGGCTATCACCACGCCCAACCATTTGCACTATCCCATGGCCATGGCCGCGATAGCCGCGGGCAAGGCGGTGTACTGCGAAAAACCCCTGGCCGTGAGCCTGGAACAGGCCGACGCCATGCGCCGCGCCGCCAGTGCCGCCGGGGTGGTGACGCGGGTCGGCTACAACTACCAGCACAACCCGATGATCACACTGGCGCGGCAGATGATAGCCAGCGGCGAGCTCGGCGAAATCATCAGCTTCCAGGGCGAGTTCAGCGAGGACTTCATGGCCGACCCGGCCTCCCCGTGGTCATGGCGGTGCGAAGTCGAACATGCCGGTGGCGCCCTGGCGGACCTGGGCAGTCATTTGTTGTCGATGGCCCGTTATCTGGTGGGGGATGTGCTGAGCGTGTGCGCCGACACCCAGACCGTCCATGGCCAGCGCCCTGCCGTCAAAGGCAGCGCCGAGCTGAGATCCATCGCCGTGGATGACCAGGTGCATGCCCTGCTGCGTTTCGCCAATGGCGCACGTGGCACCGTCAGCAGCAGTTGGCTCAAGCACGGCTACAAGAACCACCTGAGTTTCGAGATCAGCGGGACGCAAGGCACCCTGGCGTTCGATCAGGAACGCTTGAATGAATTGCAGGTGTGCCGCGTGGGTCAGGAGGGGTTCCAGCGTTTGCTCGCCGGCCCTGCCCTGCCGGGTTATGCGGCGTTCAGCCCGGCGGCGGGGCATCAACTGGGGTACAACGAACTGAAGACGCTGGAGGTGCAGGAGTTGATTCTGGCGCTGGCAGGCCAAGGTGCGGATGGCACGGACTTTGAAGCGGCGTGGGAGGTTGAGCGACTGGCAACGGCGATTCGCGTAGCGGCCAAAGAAGAGCGCTGGGTAACCGTGAACGCCGTCTGAAACACAGCACAGGTCGAATGTGGGAGGGTGCTTGCCCCCTCCCACATTCGGATCATAGACAATTCGAGGTCAGCGCAAGGCCCGGCGCAGTACTTTGCCGACGGTGGTCTTGGGCAGTTCAGTGCTACGGAACTCCACGAACTTGGGCACCTTGTACCCTGTCAGGTACTCCCGGCAATGCGCCAGAATCTGCTCCTGCGTGAGGTTCGGGTCCTTGCGCACCACGATGATTTTCACCCTCTCCCCCGTCACGCCATCTTCCACCCCAATCGCCGCCACTTCGCCCACGCCTGGATGCAGCGCCACCACATCCTCGATTTCATTGGGGTACACGTTGAAGCCCGAGACCAGGATCATGTCCTTCTTGCGGTCCACCAGGCGGATATAGCCGCGCTCGTCCATTACGCCGATATCGCCGGTCGACAGCCAGCCGTCGGCGTCCAGCACCTCGGCGGTCGCCTCAGGGCGTTTCCAGTAGCCCTGCATCACCTGCGGCCCGCGCACTTGCAGTTCGCCCTGCTCGCCGATGTCGGCCAGTTCGCCGTCTTCGCGCATGAAGCGCACCCAGGTCGACGGCAAGGGCACGCCGATGCTGCCGGTGAACTCCATCTCACGCATGCGCGCAATGTTGATCGGGCTGATGCTCACCACCGGCGAACACTCGGTCAGGCCGTAGCCTTCGATGATCGGCAGCCCGGTGACTTCTTTCCAGCGCTTGGCCACCGCCGTGTGGGTGGCCATGCCGCCGGCGATCACCATGCGCAGGTCGGAAAAGTCCCGCGCACAGAACTCCTTGTTCTCCAGCAAGCCGTTGAACAATGTGTTGACCCCGGCAATGCCGTTGAAACGCTCCTTGCGCAGGATCATCTGCACCCGTTTCACGTCCCGTGGGTTGGCGATCAGGATGTTGCGCCCGCCCAGGCACATGAACATCAGGCAATTCACCGTCAGGGAAAAGATGTGGTACAGCGGCAGCAAGGTGACGTTGGTTTCCTGCTTGTCCTGGTCCAGTTGGTCCCCCACCCACGCCTTGGCCTGCAGCAGGTTGGCGATGATATTGCGGTGGCTGAGCATCACGCCCTTGGCGTCGCCGGTGGTGCCGCCGGTGTATTGCAGAAACGCCAGGTCGTCCAGATGCATCCCCACCGGAAAATGGTTGAGTGCCCGCCCCTGTTTCAGCACTTGGTTGAAGCGCACCGAACCGCGCAGGTTGAACGCCGGCACCTGTTTTTGCACACGGCGCAGGATGAAATTCATCGCTGCGCCCTTGAAGGTGCCGAGCAGGTCACCGATGGCCGCGATCACCACGCGCTTGACGCTGCTGCCGGTGATGACTTTTTCCAGGGTGTGGGCGAAGTTCTCGAAGATCACCACGGTTTCTGCGCCGCTGTCCTTGAGCAGATGCTTGAGCTCATGGGCGGTGTACAACGGGTTGACATTGACTACTACCGCACCGGCCAGGATCGTGCCCAACAGGCAGATCGGGTACTGCAAGCAGTTGGGCATCATCAGCGCCACGCGGTCGCCCTGTTTGACCCCCTGCCCCTGCAGCCAGGCCGCAAAAGCGTAGCCTTGCACCTGCCAGTCGGCATAGGTCATTTCGGTGCCGATGCTGACGTACGCGACCCGCTCGCGAAACTTATCCAGGTGCTCCAGGAACACCTCGCGCAACGACGGATAGTCCTCGATACCGGCATCGATATCCGCCGGGACGCCAGGCAGGTAAGCGTTCAACCAGACCCGTTCGGTGTGTTCCAGGCTTACAGCGTTCATGGCAGTCTCCTTGTTGTTGTTTTTGATAGAGCTACTTTTCGACGATGGCGGTAATGCCCAGCCCGCCCGCCGCGCAGATGGAAATCAGGCCGCGCCCCCCCCCGTTCTCGTGAATGAGCTTGGCCAGCGCCGCCAGTTGGCGGCCACCGGTGGCCGCAAACGGGTGGCCGCAACCGAGTGAGCCACCGTTGACGTTCATTTTTGCGCGGTCAATGGCCCCCAGCGGTGCCTCCAGGCCTAGGCGCTCGCGGCAATAATCGGCGTCTTCCCAGGCCTTGAGCGTGCACAGCACCTGGGCGGCAAAGGCTTCGTGGATCTCGAAGAAATCAAAGTCGTTGAAGCTCAAACCTTCACGCTGGAGCATGCGCGGCACTGCGTAGGCCGGGGCCATCAACAGGCCTTCGGTGCCGTCGACGAAGTTCACCGCGGCGGTTTCGCCGGTACGCAGGTAGGCCAGCACCGGCCAGCCGTGTTCGGCGGCCCACGCCTCGCTGGCCAACAACACCACCGAAGCGCCATCGGTCAGCGGCGTGGAATTGCCCGCCGTGAGCGTGCCGTCCTGGCGGTCGTAGGCCGGGGCCAGGCCGGCGAGTTTCTCCAGGCTGGCGTCGGCGCGCAGGTTGTTGTCCTTTGCCAGCCCGCGATGGGGGCTGATCAGATCGTCGAAGAAGCCGCGCTTGTAGGCCGCTTCCAGGCGCTGATGGCTGGTGAGGGTCAACTCATCCTGGGCCAGTCGCTTGATCTGCCAGCGCTTGGCCATTGCTTCGCAGTGCTCGCCCATGGACAAGCCAGTGCGTGGCTCGCCATTGCGCGGCAGCAATGGTTTGAAGAACATCGACGGCCGAACCTTGAGCAACGTCTTGAACTTGGCGCCCATGCCCTTGGCGCGGTTGGCAGCGAGCAAGGTGTGGCGCAGGGATTCGTTGATGCCGATCGGTGCGTCGGAGGTGGTATCGGAACCGCCAGCAACGCCTACCTCGATCTGGCCCAGGGCGATCTTGTTCGCCACCAGCAAGGCCGCTTCCAGGCCGGTGCCGCAGGCTTGCTGCACGTCGTAGGCCGGCGTGTCCGGGGACAAGGTGGTAGAGAGCAACGACTCACGTGCCAGGTTGAAATCCCGCGAGTGCTTGATCACCGCCCCGGCCGCAAACTCACCGAGGCGCTGGCCGTGCAGGTTGTAACGGTCGACCAGGCCTTGCAAGGCGGCCACCATCAGGTCCTGGTTGCTGTCGTGGGCGTACACCGTGTTGGAGCGGGCAAACGGGATGCGGTTGCCGCCGATAATCGCCACGCGGCGAGCCGGCGGCGGGTTGAAGCTGTAGTCACTCATCGAACGCTCTCATTCCAAATGAATAGGCCACGCATATGGGGCTTGTCGCCAGCGAAGTTGCGCACTTCGAATTCACGGCGCGGGCCGGTCACGGGGCGATTCCACAGCGCTACCTGGCCGGGCAGGAAGACCGGCAGCTTGAAGTCGCAATGAGCCTCGGCCTGGTCCAGCCCGCCGGGCGGTTGCTGGGCGGCGAGCGCCCGGCCCAGGGTCCACATGCCATGGGCGATGGCGCGGCGGAAACCGAAGAGTTTCGCGCCGATCAGCGAGGTGTGAATCGGGTTGAAATCCCCCGACACCCTGGCAAAACGCCGGCCCAGGTCGGCGGGCAACACCCAGCGTTGGGTGCGCAACAGACCCTCCTCCTGCAACGGCAACACGTCGTCCCACGGCTGGCCGACCGGGTCCTTGACGTCCCGGCGCAGGTACAGGCTGTCGCTCTCCCAGACCAGGGTGTCGGCGCCGTAGGCACGGGTGGCGATGCTCAGCGCCTGGCCTTTGGGATGGGCGACCCAGCGCTCGGCGTACACCTCCAGGCGCAACGCCTGGCCCGGGTGCAGGCGCTGGTGCTGGCGAATGCGATTGGCCAGGTGCACCATGCCGCTGGCCGGGTACGGGAAGCTTGGGCGCGTGAGCAGCATCAGGTGCAGCGGGAACGCCAGCACATGGGGATAGGACAACGGCACACCCTGCTCGCGGCGAAAACCGCAGGCGCGGCCATAGGCCTCAATGCCGGCGCCGGACAACTCTGCGGCCGCGCGCACCAGGCGCTCCCTGGGCAGCACCGGCGCGCCGTCAAGTTTGGGTTTGCGCAAGGCGCGCACGCCATCCAGCAGCAAGCGGGTGCGCGATGGCGGCGGGTCGATAATCTGCGTCACGTAGTCCATGGCTCAGGCCCCCAGCAGGCTTTGCCCGCACACGCGTACAACCTGGCCATTGACCCCGCCGGAAGCCGGGTGTGCCAGCCAGGCGATGGTCTCGGCCACATCAATCGGCTGACCGCCCTGGGACATCGAGTTCATGCGCCGCCCCGCTTCACGGATCATCAGCGGGATTTTTGCGGTCATCTGGGTCTCGATGAACCCGGGCGCCACCGCATTCACCGTGACCTGCTGCGCCGCTGCATGGGGTGCCAGGCCTTGCACCAGGCCAATCACACCGGCCTTGGAGGTGGCGTAATTGCTCTGACCGAGGTTGCCGGCGATGCCGGAGATCGACGACACGCACACGATGCGCCCGCCGGGATTGAGCCCCTGGTTGTCCAGCAACGCCTGGCTCAGTTGCAACGGTGCGTCGAGGTTGACGGCCAATACGCTGCGCCACGCCGCCTCGGGCATTTTGGCGATGGTTTTATCACGGGTGATCCCGGCGTTGTGCACCACCACATCAAACCCGCCGTATTGGCTGGTGTGGGCCTGCAACAAGCCGGCAGCGTCCGGGGCAGTGATGTCCAGCGGCAACGCGGAACCGCCAACGCTAGTGGCGGCTTGCTGCAATGCGTCTTGCGCCTGGGGCACGTCCACGCACACCACATGCGCGCCCTCCCGGGCTAACACCTGGGCAATCGCCAGGCCGATGCCACGGGAAGCGCCGGTGACCAGGGCGCGGCGGCCGGCGAAGGGTTTGTCCCAGTTGACCGTGACCTGGCCATCTACCGGTTGTTCCAGGCGCACCACTTGCCCGGACACATAGGCCGAGCGGCGCGACAGGAAGAAACGCAGGCTGCTGTCCAGCGCGCCTGCGACACCAGGCGCCACGTAGATCAACTGCACGGTGATCGCCCGGCGCAGCTCCTTGGCCAGCGAACGCACCAGTCCCTCGAGGGCGCGTTGGGCGATGGCCTGGGGCAAGTCCTGGCAATGTTCCGGCGCAGTGCCGAGCACCACCACACGGCCATGGTGGCCGATGCGTTTGGCGTTGGCGTGGAAGAATTCATACAGCTCGTCCAGCTGCTGCAGACTGGCCACGGCGCTGGCGTCAAACACTGCGCCCTGCACCTTGACCGTGGACGGTGCCTTGGGCGTGGCCGGGGTGGCGGTGACCGTGTCGGTGGCCGCGAACACACGCTGCACTTCAGCGGCCAGGCGCCCTGCCCCAGCGACGATCACCGGGTTGACCAGGCCGTGCTGGCCGCTGCGATGGCGTTGCAGCGGCAGCGGTTGCGGTAAACCCACGGCCTGGGCCAGGCGACGGCCCCAGGGGGAATTGACGAACGAGAGGTAGCTGTCACTCATAGATAGATTCACTCACCACACATACATGCCGTGTAAACCGGGTCTGTGTGGGAGGGGATTGCCCCTCCCACATTGATTGGTTTTTTTCCTAATTGACCGAGGCGTTTTCGCTTTGGCTGGCGCGACGTTTCGTCGTCGGCTCCAGCGCTTGCTTGCGCTGTTGCAACGCCTCCAGCAAGCCGAAGTCCTGCGGGAAGTCGTCCACCTGAATGCCGTGGTCGGCGTATTCCACATAACGCCCGAGCAAGGTGTCTTCATCGTCGCTGATCAGGTCCAGTGCCCGCGCCTTGACGCGCCAGGTCGTGAACGCCGTGGCGGAGATCGGCATCGGCTCGATCAGGCCCTGCTTGACGGCGGATTTGAGCCGGGCCTCGATCAGCTCCACTTGCGGCAACAGGCGAAAGCCCAATTCGCCATAGGCCAGCTTGTCGATTTCCGGACGCGGAATGTAGGAATTGGCCAGCAGGCGATCGCGGGTTTCCCCCGGCGTCTGCACCACATCGGCCACCTGGGCCAGCAGGCGGTCCGACGGTTTGCGCAGCGGGATGCCGAAGGGAAACGTCAAGGCCTTCAGCACGGAGGCGGCGGCTTTCGACGGGTAATTGTCGAGCACTTCGGCCAGTGCTTCATGGGCGCGCAGCAAGGCGTCCTGGGCCGCCCAGTGCACCAGCGGCAAATCCGCCTGGGGCCGGCCGTCATCCTCGAAGCGCTTGAGCACGCAGGACAGAATGTACAGCTGCGACAGAATATCCCCCAGGCGCCCGGTGATACTTTCCTTGCGCTTGAGGGCTCCGCCCAGCACGCCCATGGAAATGTCCGAGACCAATGCCAGCACCACCGACAGGCGATTGGCCTGGCGGTAGTAGGACGCCAGCGCGGGGTCGGTCTTGGCGGGAGCAGAAATCAGCCGGCCGCCTGTAAGGGAATGCACCACCGCACGCACGGTGTTGGCCAGCACAAAACTCACATGGCCGAACATGGCACTGTCGAATGCTTCCAGCGCCTTGCGCCGATCAGGGTTGCGCGCCGCTTCCATCTCGCGGAACACATAGGGATGGCAACGGATCAGGCCCTGGCCAAAGATGATCAGGCAGCGCGTCATGATGTTCGCGCCTTCCACCGTAATGGCGATGGGGCTTTGCTGATAGGCGCGGGCCAGGAAGTTATTCGGGCCCATGCAGATGCCTTTGCCGGCGACGATGTCCATGCCGTCATTGACGATGATCCGCGCCCGTTCGGTAACGTGGTACTTGGCAATGGCCGAGATCACCGAAGGTTTTTCACCGGCATCCAGGGATGCTACCGACACCTTACGCACCGCATCACAGGCATACAGGTGCCCGGCCATGCGCGCCAAGGGCGCCTGTACCCCCTCGAACTTGCCGATGGGCAGGCCGAACTGTTTACGCATCGCCGCATACGCGGTCGTGCCGCGCACCGCGACCTTGCCCAGGCCGACGTTGGCCGATGGCAGGGAAATCGCGCGCCCGGCGGCCAGGCATTCCATCAGCATGCGCCAGCCGTTGCCGACTTGTTCGCGCCCGCCGATCACCCATTCCAGCGGGATGAACACATCCTTGCCGGTGGTAGGACCGTTCTGGAACACGGCGTTGAGTGGCCAATGGCGGCGACCGCTGTTGACGCCTGGGTGAGACGTAGGAATCAACGCGCAGGTGATGCCCAGCGAACCCGGCGCCCCCAGCAGCCCGTCCGGGTCTTCTGCGCGAAACGCCAGGCCGAGTACCGTGGCGATCGGACCAAGGGTGATATAGCGCTTGTCCCAGGTCACCCGGAAGCCCAGCACTTCCTCGCCTTCATGCATCCCTTTGCAGACGATGCCCAGATCGGGAATCGCCCCGGCATCGGAGCCGGCATACGGGCTGGTCAGGGCAAAGCACGGGATGTCTTCCCCCCGTGCCAGACGCGGCAGGTAGTAATTGCGCTGGGCGTCGGTGCCGTAGTGCAGCAGCAGTTCGGCCGGGCCGAGGGAATTGGGCACCATCACCGAAATCGCCGCCGCCGAGCAGCGCGTCGACAGCTTCATCACCACCTGCGAGTGCGCATAGTGGGAAAAGCCTTTGCCGCCGTACTGCTTGGGAATGATCATGCCGAGGAACCCGGCGTCCTTGGTGTATTGCCAGCCCTCGGGGGACATGTCCTGCCAGACCTGGGTGGTTTCCCAATCGTTGGCGATGTCGCACAGGGTTTCCACTTCGTTGTCGAGGAAGGCCTGCTCTTCGGCGCTCAGGCTGGCGGGCGCGGCTTGCAACAGGCGCTGCCAGTCAGGCTTGCCGCTGAACAGCTCGGCGTCCCACCACACGGTGCCAGACTCGATGGCCGCGCGCTCGGTGTCGGACATGGCGGGCATGATTGTACGAAACAGCGCCAGAGCCTTGCTGGTGAGCAAGGTGCGGCGCAGGGGTTTGATGGTCATCAGCACTGCAGGCAGAAGCACCAGGAGCGCCGCGACGGTCATGCCGAAACCGGCGACCACGTTGAACAGATAACCGACTGCCAGCCAGATCAGGCCAGCGCCCAGCCAGTGAATGGCAGCGGCTTGTCGATACGCCAGGGCAATCGCAGCTGCGACACCCACCAATAACCAGATAACCATGGGGATACCTCTACTCGATCAGGGCGTGGCAAACACTATGCAGCTCGAAATGAGCGGCGGCGTAAAGCCACACTACAAACTCGGAAAAGCAAATTCAAATTTTATTTTGAAATTTTTATTTAATTCATTGGCGAAAAAATAGCGGCTGAACCCGTCAGCCTGCTCAAGTGATAGTGAAGAGCTCATCACCCCTGCATAGGAGGACGCTCACAGATAAGGGCAGCAAGATGCGCTTGATGCCCTTCTCCATCATCCTCTTAACGTCAGAACGCGTAGGTTGCCGAGAGACTGACCACATCGCCCGACGATTCTGCTTTACCGTCAAGGCTGGCGCCCCCCAGGCGATCGACGTTCTTGGTCTTCAGCTTGACCTCCTGTACGAACTGGTGGGAGTAGGCCACGTCAAAACTCAAGCCCTTGATCGCTTTCACATCGTACCCGGCTCCGAGTGAGAGGAAGGTGCGGTCGCCGTCCGGAATCCGTGGATCACGGGTCGAATTACGCGTTGGCGTCTGGTCAATAGCGACACCGGCACGCAGGGTCAACTCATCGGTAGCGCGGAAGTCGCCACCGACCGAATACATCCACGTATCTTTGTAGTTGTAAGGAATAGAGACGATATTGATATCGCCAGACTTCAGCGTGAGATCCTTGAACGATGACCATTGCGTCCACACCACACTCGCGCCCAAGGTGAAGCGGTCGTTGAATTGGTGCACCCAGTCAAAGCCAGCCGTGGCCGGAATATCGAGCTGGGTGCTGGCATGGGCACCATCGGGGAACAGTTTTAGGCCTGGGTAAGCCACTTCAACCAATGTTCCGTTGCCACCTATCGGGCTGGGTTGGGTCATCAAGGCATAGTTATACGCGTCCGCCCGAATATTGTACTTGCCCGTCATCTTGTTCTTGATCTTGGCATGATAGTTAAGGCCCAAGGTGTCTTGATCAGTCGGTTTCCAGGTCACACCGGTAAACCAGCCTGTCGAAATATTGTCGACCTTGACCCGCATCAGCGCGCCCCCCACGCCTGAGGGAAATTGGACACCACTCAGCTCAGGGCTGTTGGAAAGGGAAGCCGCGGAAAACAAATCGATGTTCTGGCTCACAAAACCTTTGCTGTGCTGAACAATCAAACCGCCACCAATGGAAAACTGATCATTGACCTTGAATGAAAGAGAGCCTGTCAACCCAACGGTTTCGATCTTTGTATCTACGGCAAAATCACGGAATTTGGAGTCCTCATTCCATGTCGAACGCATGCCTTGGGGCACCACCTGGCTCAAACCGAAAGCGAAGCGGTCGCCAAGTGGCATTACCATGAACCCTGTCGGCAACCACGCCGTAAACCCGCCTTGTCCCCCATCGTTGTTGTTCACCGCAGCCGCCGATATATCGGGAAAACCGTTGTCCCCAATTGGAATATTGGCAATAGGGTCGCCTTTGTAATCATTGGCGCTCCCCTTGTATTTGATCTTGATGCGCGCGTAATCGACCGTAAACTGCGCAACGTTATGTTCTACGAAAGCCATGGCTGCCGGGTTGTTGTACGCAGAACTCGGATCGTTCTTGAACAACGAACCGCCAGCAAAGGCCCGGCCCCAACCAGGTGCCCCATAAGTAGGCGTAGAGAAACCGCCGGCGTGTACAGGCGCGGCAGCCATCACCCCTCCCATTAATGCCAAGCCCAGCAGAACCTGTACCTGTTGTTTTTTATTATTCATACGGCACTCCTTATTGTTATCTCACTGAGTCGGCCCCAGCCGACTCGTGTTGCTACTTGGTTTTCCTGATTTGCTGTGCATCCCGCTCAGGGAAGCACGGTAATACCTGGGGCCACGGCGCCTAGGCTGACAATGGTGCAGCCACCTGTAAGTGCCTGGTTGCTCGCGCCCACACTCAAGCCGCCAGGTGTATTAGCCAGCGAGACAGAGACGGTGGATGGAGCACAATGAGTCGCAGGCCACGCGGGAGAGGTCGTCGCGTAGGTCAAGGCCATGCCGGTGATTTGACCAGTGGCGATGCTGGTAGGCGTCAACCGCCAGGGTAAATCAGTGGGCTGATACAGGGCACAGATCGCCCCTCCGGAAAGTGACACGGTGTTGATTCTCAGCCCTGCACCCTCTGGCTCCACCACGCCTGTAAATGCGAAGCTGCAGTTGACCGCAGCTCCAAATGTCGACGCGGATTTAATGGTTATAGTCCCGCCCGAACTGGTCGTTAAAATCGCGCCGGATGGACTGAAAGACGCCGCATTGGCAACCGCTCCCAGGCCAAGACACAACACTATCGAGCCTGCCTTTACGAGTGCTATCAAACTCTTCATTACCTTTTCTTCCCTGTGTGACGGTTGATATGAGCGTGAACTGTTATTCAAGGAATAAAAATAGCGTTGGACACTTCGACACTCATCTATACCACCGTACCGCCGCCAGCCGGCACTTGATGGGTTGCTGAAACATCAAGACCATACGGGCCATTGCCAACACTCACGTTAATAGGCGGCCATCGGCACTGCCGCAGAATTAAATCAAGCAAACAAACACGTGCGATCACAGTCGTCTTTTGCACTTGACGTATTCCTCTCTGAACTAATGACAGCGTTCACTCGGTATAAATGGACACTCCACGTTCAAGGGAACACCTGGCGCGCCTCAACAAGCGCCTCAACAGAGACGCTTGTCTTCTTAAGGGGTGATCAGCCCTTTGTTCTCAAACAACCATCAAGGAACAATGGTCAACGTCGGCGATGGGGTGACGCTCAGGCTCACCACGGTGCAACTGCCACTCAGGGTCTGGTTGGCAGCGGTCAGCACACCACCGCTGTAGCCCACGGTAATAGTCGAAGGGCCGCAATTGGAGGCTGGGTACAGAATCGAGCTGGCGATGGTATAGCCGACGTTTGTCACCGAACCGGCGGCAGGGCCCGTGGCAGTCAGGGTCCAAGGCAAACCGGTGATCTTCGGCAGCGCGCACAGGCCGCCACCGGTGACCGCAACGCCAGTGATCTTGGCCACGCCTGTCGCATCGACATTCCCGGTAAACGTGGCACCACAGTTGACGGTGGCCTGGAAGGACGAAGGCGACTTCACCGAGATGGTGCCTGGCGCGGTGAAGCTCGTGTTTACAGGACTGATGCTGTACGCGTTCGCCATCGAAGCAGCACCCATGCAAACAGCCAAAGCAGACAACGATACGAGGGTTTTCAAGCTTTTCATTGTTTTTCCTCACATGTTATGGCGAAGTCATTTCGCCGGGGGTAATGGCCATGAACGAGAGGTCACGGTGAATCTGCAGAACTTCCCTTTCCAGCCAAATTTCAATTCAATTACCGCTGTAACATCCGACGGTTATTCAACAACTTTGAAGTTCGGCGGCATCTTGATCGACACCGTCTTGATCTTGCAGTCTTCGCCAATGGGTACATTGGCGGCTTCCAACGTGCCGGTGGCGTTATCCCAAGTGCCATCAGCCGTCGAAGGTCCGCACTTTCCGCCCAGACCGAATGCATGCACGTCCACGCTGATCTTCGACATGGAACCACTCTTGGTGTCTTTGGCGACTAACACCCACGGCAAGTTGATGGCTTCCACGCGGCTGCACTTGAGGCCGCCGTCGAATTCCACTTTGTCGACATTCACCGAAGAACCATCGGCCGCGACCTTGCCGGCCACCTTGATGGTGCAGTCGGCGCTGATCAGCGCACCCTTGGAGAAGCTGATGGGGCCTTGGGCGGTAAAGGCGCTGCCCGCCGGCTCGATGCGCGCAGCCTGGGCCTGGTGATAGGCAATCAGGCCCAGCGCGGCCAATACGATGTGAGTGGTGAACTTGGCAGGTGATTGCATGGTGTACGTCCTTCCCTTTAATTATTTTTGTTCGGGTCAAACCACTGTATTGCAACTCGTTTTGTAAACCTTGGGCAAAAGCAGCCTGCGCGGCACGCAGGCCCCGAGTACGCCAACAACCGGTTACTTGAACTTAGAACGGCTTGGCGCTGTTACTGTACTTCTCCAGGTACTTCAACCGCTGTGAGGGCTGAAGGTTGGTCAGGGTGATATCCCCGGCGTAATGATTGAGTACGCGATGATCCATGCGCCGCCGCCACAAGTACGGTACATAGGCCCAGACAATCATGCTCGCGTAGCCATAAGGGAGTTGAGGTGACTCATCAAAGTGGCGCAACGATTGATAACTACGGGTCGGGTTGGCATGGTGATCAGAGTGCCGTTGAAGTTGGAACAGAAAGATATTGGTGACAATACGGTTACTGTTCCATGAATGCCGTGGCGAGCAACGTTCATAACGACCATTGGGCAACTTCTGGCGCTTGAGGCCGTAGTGCTCCACATAATTCACTACTTCCAGCAGCGAGAAGCCGTAGATACCCTGGATGATCAGGAACGGAATCACCGCCGCGCCCAACCAGGCGATCATCGCGCCCCATAAGACCACGCTGTACATCCAGGCGCTGAGTACGCCGTTCTGCCAGTGCCAGGCCGGCAGACCAAGCTTGCGCAGGCGTTCGCGCTCCAGGTTCCACGCCGAGCGGGCGCTGAACCACACCGAGCGTGGCAGGAAGGCCCAGAAGCTCTCGCCCAACCGCGAGCTGGCCGGATCTTCCGGCGTCGCGACACGCACGTGATGGCCACGGTTGTGCTCGGTGTAGAAGTGCCCGTAGAAGGTCGGTGCCAGGGTGACCTTGGCCAGGAACACTTCCAGTGGGTTGGGCTTGTGCCCCAATTCATGGGCCGTGTTGATCGCGATGCCAGTGGCGGCGCCGGTCGACATGGCCATGCCCAGGTAGGTGAACCAGCTCGGTTCGCCATGCAGTTGAGTACGTGCGGTGATGTAACTGGCGGCGTGGGACAGCCAGCTGGACGGCTCCAGGTTGGCGGCAGCCTGCAACAGGCCACCCTGGATGATCCAGTCGATTCCGCCCGCGGCGAGCCAGCCGGTGATCACCACCGAGGAGATGACAAACACCACGCCGGTGTAGACGATCCAGCGATAGTAGCTTTGTGATTCGAGGTGGCCGACAGCGGATTCGGGCGGGTTGCTCACGTCTTCACCGAGCAAGCCATCGATCAATGGGATCAGGCCGAAGATGACCAGTACACCGACCCACCAGAGTTGCTGGGTACCGGTGCTGATGGCCAGTGTGCCGGAGAGCAACGGAGTGGCCAGGGGCAGGATGCCCAGCCACCACAGGTGACGCTTGCCGTCGGTCCAGATGCTTGGGGCTGCCAGGGTCTGATTCATGGCAGCCTCCGTGTCATGGGGGCAGGAAACAGGTTCAGGGAGCGCTGAGTGCTCCAGGAAATCCAGGAAATCAACCATGCGATAAAAGACGTTTTTTTCATTTTTATTCGCTCTTAGGCATTTCAAAAATCATTTCAAAATAAACATTGAAATATTTTTTTAAAGAAATAGCGCGGAATCGTTAGGTCGTCAACTACTTTTTCGAAGCCTTTTTTACGTGACCGGGCAGTCTCTTTTTCAGCTGTTTGGTCAGGTCTCTAGGGCAAGCATTTCGGACGGTCCAACCCGCAACGAGGGCCACGATTATTTGTTCGCCAAGGCAAACGGCGGGTGCAGGATCGCGGCGGTTTGTGCTGGCCGCGCACGCTTGGCCAGCTGCTGCACCGCTTCCGCCACCCGTTCGGTGGCGGTGATCGGCAGCATATGCCCGCGCCCCTCCACCACTTGCAGCTTCAGGCCGGGCACCTTGTCGGCCAGGGCCTGGCCGTGTTTGCGAAAGTCCAGCACCTTGTCCCGTGCGCCGTAGATCAGGCTGATGGGCAGCGTCAGCTGCGGATAGCGCTTGACCATGTCCGGCAGGTGGTCGTTGACCAGGGCGATCTCGCTGGAGGCCGCATAGAAGTTGTCAGGACGCATGCCCAGCAGGCCGCCGCCACGGGTGGCGAAGTCCTGCGGGGCACTGTCCGGTGCGAACACGCCCTTGACCACCGAGCGTCTTGTCAACAGGCCCATGGGAACCGTCAGGGTGCGCGACACCCAGCGCCTGAGCCAGGCAGGCCGCACGGCCAGTGACCAGAACACCAGTGGCAAGGTCGGTTGCGGGTGCGTCAGGGGCGCCACCAGTATCAGCCCCGACACCGCATGGGGATGGTCGAGGGCCAGCGCCAGGGAAATCGCCCCACCGAGGGAATGCCCCAGCACCAGCGGTTTATCCAGGCCCAACGTATTGATAAAAGCCGCCACCTGACGCGCCTGGGCCGGCAAGTCTGCGGCAGTGCCTTTATGGCGCGTGGAATAGCCCGACCCCGGTCGGTCGAGGCTGATCACGCGAAAGTGCTCGCGCAACTGACCGGACAAGGCATACGTCAGGTTGCGACTGCTGCCCATCAGGCCGTGAATCATCACCAGCGGCGGCCCCTTGCCTTCCTCGTAATAATGAAAGCGCTCGCCGTTCACCTCCAGAAAGCGTCCGTTGATCGGAACGGCGGCTTCGATACGCCGCGTCATCCACGTACTGAATCCCCACAACACGGCGCTCGCGCCTACAAACACAGCCGCAGCGATAACCCATTCAACAGCCATAGCTCGGTCCTCTGCATCCCTGCTGCCGGCGACCTGACCGGAATTGATCAAAGCCTCGGCCATCGTCCACACCCTGGACCCGAACGGCGTGCCTGTCCGTCGGACAAATGGCACATGAGGAACCTGGGACTAGCGTAGGCGATATTTTCAGGTAGATTATTTAAAATCTTTTTTAAAATAAGTAATTCAATTTTTCTTTGCAATGGTGTTCTATCTAAAAGACAAAACAAGAAAGGAGCACATCCGATGCCCACGAGGGACTGCTTATGAATGCCCAGAGTGATTCAATCGACATCGCCATCATCGGTTCCGGCTTTGCCGGCCTGTGCATGGCGATCAAGCTCAAGGAAGCCGGGTTCACCGACTTCTTTATCGCCGAACAGGCCGACACCCTCGGCGGCACCTGGCGGGACAATCATTACCCGGGCTGCGCCTGTGATGTGCAGTCCCATGTGTATTCGTTTTCCTTTGCACCCAACCCGGCCTGGACGCGGCAGTTCGCGCCGCAGGCGGAGATCCGTGCGTACCTGGAGCAATGCGCCACGCGCTTTGGATTGGCGCCCTATCTGCGCTTCGGCATGGGCCTGGAGCGAGCGGTGTTCGACGAGCACCTGCAACGCTGGCAATTGAGCTTCAGCGGTGGCCGCCAGGTCAGTGCGCGGGTGCTGGTGTCGGGCATGGGCGGCCTGTCGCGTCCGGCGTTACCGGATATTCCGGGGCTCGATCATTTCAAGGGCAAGCGCTTCCACTCCCAGCAGTGGGACCATGAATACTCCTTGAAAGGCAAACGCGTCGCGGTGATCGGCACCGGCGCCAGTGCCATTCAGTTCGTACCGCAGATCGCGCCGCAAGTGGCCCACCTGGACCTGTTCCAGCGCACGCCACCGTGGATCATGCCCAAGCCCGACCGGGCGATTACGCCTTTCGAGCGCTGGCTGTTCAAGCACCTGCCCTTCACTCAGCGCTTGGTGCGCGGTGCTTTCTACTGGGCGCTGGAAGGCCGCGTGGTGGGCTTTGCCCTGCACCCAAGACTGATGAAAATGGTGCAGAAAATCGCCCTGCGTCATCTGCACAAACAAGTAGCCCGCCCATCCCTGCGCAAGACTCTGACCCCGGACTACACCATCGGCTGCAAACGCGTGCTGATCTCCAACGACTACTACCCCGCCTTGTCGCGCAGCAATGTCGAGGTGGTCACCGATCGCGTGCTGCGCATCGAAGCCGACGGCGTGATCACCGCCGACGGCATCAAGCACCCGGCCGATTGCCTGATCTTCGGCACCGGTTTCCAGGCCAGCGATCCCCTGCCCCGCGACTGCATCATCGGGCGCGGCGGTGTGGACCTGATGGACACCTGGCAAGACGGCGCCCATGCCTACAAGGGCACCACGGTGCCTGGCTATCCCAACCTGTTCCTGATCGTCGGGCCCAATACTGGCTTGGGGCATAACTCGATGATCCTGATGATCGAAGCCCAGGTGACTTACATCATGGGTGCCCTCCAGCACATGCAGCGGCACCGCATCGCCACGGTGGACGTCAAGGCGGCCGTGGAAAGCGCCTACAACCAACAGTTGCAAGCCAAGCTCAAGCGCACCATCTGGAACACCGGCGGTTGCCAGAGCTGGTACCTCGACCCTCGCACCGGCAGGAACACCACCTTGTGGCCCGGCTCGACCTGGCGCTTCAAGCAGGTCACCCGCCAGTTTGCGCTCAAGGATTACGTGGTCGACCAGTTGCCGGTCAACCTGCCCAGCCGCCCCGTGCCGGCCCCCCACTCCACCCCGGAAGGCAGCCTGTCATGAAGTCATTCAATGGCCGCGTAGCGGCAATTACCGGCGCCGCATCCGGCATGGGCCGCGCCCTGGCATTGGCCCTGGCGCGTGAAGGTTGCCACCTGGCGCTGGCAGATAAAAACAGCCAGGGGCTGGAGCAGACCCTGGCGCTGATCAAGACCTCGACCCTGGCCCCCGTGTCGGTCACCACCCAGGTACTGGATGTGTCCGATCGCCAGGCCATGGAGGAGTGGGCCGCACGCTGCGTGGCCGATCACGGCCAGGTCAACCTGGTGTTCAACAATGCCGGGGTGGCTCTGTCGAGCACGGTTGAAGGCGTGGACTATGCCGACCTGGAATGGATCGTCGGTATCAACTTCTGGGGCGTGGTGCACGGCACCAAAGCATTTCTGCCATACCTGAAAGCCTCGGGCGAAGGCCATGTGATCAATACGTCCAGCGTATTCGGTCTGTTCGCCCAGCCCGGCATGAGCGGCTATAACGCCACCAAGTTTGCGGTGCGCGGTTTCACCGAATCCCTGCGCCAGGAACTGGACCTGCAACGCTGCGGCGTGTCGGCCACCTGCGTGCACCCCGGTGGCATCCGCACCGATATCTGCCGCAGCAGCCGTATCGACGCGAACATGACGGGCTTCCTGATCCACAGCGAACAGCAGGCCCGCGCCGATTTCGAAAAGCTGTTCATCACCGACGCCGACCAGGCCGCCAAAGTGATCCTGCACGGCGTGCGCAAAAACAAGCGCCGCGTGCTGATCGGCCGCGACGCGTATTTCCTCGACCTGCTCGCCCGTTGCCTGCCCTCGGCCTATCAAGCCCTGGTGGTGTTCGCCAGCAAGCGCATGGCGCCCAAGCCGCGCACGCCGGTATTTGAAACCAACGACGAGCCCCACCTCTGAACAGGAGCACGCACTATGTTGCCGATCCGCCGTGACATCCATTTCGCCCTGCCCGCCGAGCGCATCAAGGACTGGCATGAACAGGGCCCGTTCATCACGCATTTCTTCAATGCCCTGTCGCTGCTGTTTCCCCAGGGCGAGCTGTTTTTCATGGACAGCGTGCGCCACTATCGCCAGGACATCGACGACCCAGCTCTTAAAAAAGAGATCCAGGGGTTCATCGGCCAGGAGGCCATGCACAGCCGCGAACACGTGGCCTACAACGACTTGCTGCAAGCCGCCGGGTTGCCGGCACATACGCTGGACCGGCGCTTGAAGTTCATCCTCGACTGGCAGAAAAAACACCTGCCTGCGTCCTTCAACCTGGCGGTGACCATTGCCCTTGAACACTACACGGCGATGCTGGCCGAAATCCTGTTGAGCGACCCGTCGCGCTTCGGCAATTCGCTCAAGGGCTATCAGCAGATGTGGTATTGGCACGCCCTGGAAGAAACCGAACACAAGGCCGTGGCGTTCGATGTATGGAACCGCGTGATCAAGCCCGGCCCCAAGCGCTATCTGCTGCGCACCGGCACCATGCTGACCACCACGGTGTTCTTCTGGCTGGTGGTGTTCGACTTTCACCTGCGCCTGCTGATTGCCGACCGCAAGTCGGGTGGGCACCTCAAGGGTTTCTGGCGCATGTTGAAGTTTCTGTATGGGCCGAAGGGTGTTTTCCCACGAATGCTGGTGCCGTGGCTGCACTACTTCAAACCCGGCTTTCACCCCTGGGACCACGACAATCGGGCGCGCCTGGCCGGGATCGATGGCCTGGTCGAAGAGATCGAGCAGACCCAGCGCGGGTATTAAGCCTGCGCCAAGGCGGCGCGTTCGCGTACGAACCCTTCCAACTGATCGCCCGGCAGCGCCTTGCTGAAATACCAGCCCTGGATAATCAATTCGGCGCCGGTATTCAGGAAGGCCAACTGCTCGGCAGTCTCCACCCCTTCCACCACCACGCCCAGGTTCAGCGCCTCACAGAAGCGCAGCATGCCGGTCATCACCTGCGCACCCTTGGGGTCGTGCTGGGCCACCACGAAGCTGCGGTCGATCTTGATGAAGTCCACCGGGAACTGGTGCAGGTAACTCAGGGCCGAAAAGCCGGTGCCGAAGTCGTCGATATACACCTTGGCACCAATGGCCTGCAGCTTCTGGATAGTCTGGCGCGTGACCTGGATATCACTGACCAGGGCGTCCTCAGTGATCTCGACCGATACGTGCCCATGGGCCTGGGCCAGGATCTCCACCAGGCGTTCGCCGAAGGCGGCGTCGGTCAGCGTCGCGCTGGAAATATTGATGGTCATCGGCAGGGCAAAACCGAGTTTCTGCCACTTCTGGTACTGGCGAACCGCCTGGGATGCTACCCACACATCCACATCCGGCATCAACCGCGCCTGGGCCAGCCATTGCAGGAATTCCCACGGCGAATGCACCGTGCCCTGGGCGTCGCGGGCCCGCATCAGCGCTTCACACCCGGTGCACAGGCCTGTGCGGGTCGAGACTTGCGGCTGGAATTCGAGGTAGAACTCATAGTCGCTGATCTGCTGGATGCGGCTCAGTTCCACGGCCTGGCGCGCCAGGGTCTTGTGGGAGGCGAGTACCGGGTCCAGCTCGCGCAGCCGGCCCTTTTCTTCAAGGCCACGGAAGGTCATGTCCAGGGACTTGAGGTACACCGTGCCCCCTTCACTGGCCTGGCGATGGATCGCGCGCACATACGGCGCGTACACCAGGGTGCCCAGGCCCAGCAGCGCCACTTGCAGCGCCACCGCCGCCAGGTCGCCGTGGGTACTCAGATAGGCATTGAGCAGCACCGGCGCGGTGAACGGCACGCTGACCACCGCCGGCGACACCCAGCCCATCTGCACCACCGTCAACGCCAGCATGGCATTCAACGCCGGGACGATCAGAAACGGTATGAACAAACGCGGGTTGAGGATGATCGGCAAGCCGAACAGCAGCACCTCGCTGACGTTGAACAGTGACAGCGGCAGGCTCGCCACCGCCAACAAGCGCATGGACTGGCTCCTGGAGAACAGCAGGATGGCCAGCAACAGGCACAATGCACCGCCCGAGCCACCGATAAACGCAAAGCTGCCCAACAGGCCACTGTTCAACACATATTTGACCGGCTCGCCCGCCGCCAGGGCCGTGCTGTTCAGCACCACGACCTGGTCCAGTACATCGAACAGCGGTTGCATGGCGTACACGCCGTGGATGCCGAAAAACCACAGCAGCGAATTCATCAGGGTCACGAACAGGCCGCTGCCGTAGGGCGACTCCAGCGCGTCCAGCACCTGGGGGCCTTGCAACTGCGCCACATACGGAATCTGCAGCAACAAGGACAGCACCACCACCAATGCCAGGGCGGTGATAGCGCCTGGCAGCACCATATTGATCGTGCCCCGCAGGTTGTGCCCCACCAGGTCTTCGTTGACCAGACGGGTCCAGCGGTAGCGGTGCAGCCAGGCAATTGCGGGAACGTTCAACAGCGGCGAGGCAATGGCGATAAACAGCACAAAGGTGGCCGAGGCCCTGGGGTAGTCCCGCAGGATGAATGTCGCCACCACCACATGGGCCAGGCACAGGAATGCCACGGGCAATTGGGGCAGGCGATGCTGGATCGCCAGCATGTAACCGATGGACGCGGCCACCAGCAGCGGGATCACGGAACTGATCTGGTTGTGCAGGCCGGCGAGGAACGCCACCACCTGAGCGTGGAAGCCAAGGACGCGAGCACATTCCGACAGAATCAGAAAGCCCGCCGAGACCAGCAGGCAAGGCAGGATCCACAACAGCCCTTCGCGGATCGCCCGCAGCGATTCAGTGCTGGCCAACGCAGCCAGGCGTTGGGTGAAGAAAAGCTTGAACAGCGTTTGCGCCATGACCCATCCCTCTGCCCATCGCCCACTGTCCCTGCAAGGCAGGGCTGGAAGCACCGGCTAACGCTACACGTCCTGGCCCAATGAGCGAAAGCCTTTTGCCATTCATCTGGGTGAATTTCCGAATCGGATAACAGGCCAGGCCCTGTTTTTTCCAAACAGTTGAGTTTTATGATCCAGGCCAATCGCTCAATCTGCTTCAATGACGCCTATCCGCCCTCCCCCTGACCTGTGTTTGGAGTAAGCCTTTGTCACAACCCGGTGATAGCCACCAGCGCGCGCTGGACAGATTCCTCGATGAACACCCCGATGTCGCCGCCGAACTGGATACCCTGAATCCGCTGGCTGCCCAGGCCAGGGGCGAAACCCTGGCCCAGTACCGCGCCGAACGCTTGCATGAAGCCTTTGAAGCGCAAGCTGAACGCCAGGGCCTGTTTGCCTGGGAGCTGACCCTCAAACTGACCGCCGATTCCTGTGAGGCCTTTGACGCCCAGCGTCGTGAGGTACACAAGGAGGTGGCACAGATGGCGGGCCTGAGCTGGGTCGAGTACTGCCAACTGCACGACCTGCCCGGCTAACGCACTACCCCAGGAACCAGAGACGGCGCCCGCCGCCCAGCACTTCGCGCAACTCGGCGACCGACACCGTGCGTTGTTCAGGATCCATCGCCAGAGCCGAAGACACTGCAGGCCAGCAATGCCTGGGCAACTGCCTCGGCCTCGGCAGCGGCTGATGCTGCTGACGTTCGCCGGGGCGCCGTCCTTCGGCCAACTCATAGAGCACACTGGCAACCCCGTACAGATCGGCACGGGGTGAGGGAAGCCCTCCGGCTATCAGCTCCGGCGCTGCATACGCAGGGGTCCAGGCATTCAGGCGACTGCGGCTCAGGCCGGGCAATCCGGCCCTTGCCTGCGCTTCAGCATGCCCCAGGCCAAAATCGAACAGCCGTATCCCCTGCTCCCCCAGCATGATGTTCGCCGGTTTCACATCGCCATGCAGCACTCCTTGTCGGTGGGTGTAGGCCAGCGCATCCAGCAGTTGCAGGGCGATGGGTTGCAGCGCCTGCCACGCCATCCCTTGCGGGCATTCCGGGAGCAGGCGGTCCAGGGTCAGGCCGGGCATCACTTCCATGGTGAAGAATGCCAGCTGGTGCGCCGTGTCGACCTCGAACGAAAAGGCCCGGACCACATGTTCATGTCGCAGGCTCCGGGTCAGGGCGAACTCGCTGTACAGCAACACGTGGGCGTCGGTGGACGCACAGAGCGTCTCACCCAACAGCTTCAGCGCCACGCGCGCGTCCGGTTCGCCAAACGCCTCATGCAGCAGATCCCGGGCACGATAGACCACCCCCATGCCCCCTGAACCGAGAATTCGCTCCAGCTGGTAGCGTCCCGCAAGCAGGTTCGGCGGACCGGCTGCGGCGTTCATGGCTGCACCACCACCGCAGTGAGGTCATCCAGCGCAGGTCCACGCAACACGTCGCTGAACAACCGCTCCACTACCTGCCCGGGCGTGCCGGCATTCATCGCACGCCCCAGTTGCCGGTGGCTGAGCCCCTGGTACAAGCCATCACTGCACAGCAAGAACACATCGCCTGGATGGGGACGCAGTTCCAGTATCTCCAGACTCAGCGGTTTTCCGGCGCCAATGGCACGAGTCAAGGCACGGGCGTCTGGATGAGCGCGGGCCAGTTCCAGGCTCACATGCTGCTTGTCCATCAGTTGCTGTTGCAGGGAGTGGTCCCTGGACAGCTGATACAAACGCTGCCCTCGCCAGAGGTAGCATCGGCTGTCCCCTGCCCAGATGCACGCCGCGCGGTCACGCTCAAGCAACAGTACAACCACCGTACTGCCCATGACGCGTGCCAGGCCATCGGCCGCCTGCAACTGGCTGTCGAGCCCCCGCAGGCAGCGTTGTACGGCCTCGACCCGCTGGTCGAAGCTGCCTTGGCCTGGCAGCGCCGCGAGGCTGCTGACCACCCGTTGACTGGCCACATTCCCAGCATGGTGCCCTCCCATTCCATCGGCGACCGCCCAGCAACCGCGTTGCGGGCAATCGAGGAACCCATCCTCGTTACGCGCACGACGCTTGCCTTGCGCCGTGCGGCCAGCACTTCGCCAAGGGTACGCGCGGGTCACAACTGCTCCGGCAGGCGGAAGCCGCGCCATGTGGCCATCTGGAACGGGCTGGGGCTGCGTTGGCTGGTGAGCAGGTAGTTGGCACGCAGGCCGGCCAGGTCGGCCTTGAGTATCTGTGCATCCCTGCCGCTGGCCGGCTCGTTTTGCATCAGTTCGAAAAGCCGGAACAACGACCAGGCTCCCCGGTCTTTTTCAATGCCCAGCGGTCGCTCGGTACCGCGCTCCAGTACCAGGCTGCTGCGCCCATTGTCCGCATCACTCGGCCAATGGAACGCCATCGGCACGATGGGACCGTGACGGTATTCCAATTGCTGATCGCCCACCCGCAGCGTCGCACGGTTGACGGCCTGGTCCAGGCTGTAGGGCGCCAGCGTGAACAGAACGGCCCAATTCCCCTGGTCTGCGCTGAAGAACCCCTGGCGAATGACCTGCGCGCGTGTCAACTGGTCGAGCAACGAACGTGAAACAGGCAAGCTGCGACCCTCAAGGCCACGCAAACGATAGCGGCTCCCCTCGACACTGACGAACGGCCGCAGGTAGCTGTCATAGAAGTGCTCCATCACCCCCCGTGGTTTGAAGAACGACTGGAAATCACCCAGGGCAACATCGCTGCCGGCGTCGGCATTGAAGGGGTAGCGGTGCCGGATGGCTTTCACATAAAAGCCATACACCTCACTCTGATAACGCTGGTTCACATACCCATAGGCGTCATCAAGGAGATGGCGCCAGGTTTGCTCGGCAATCCCGTCCAACCAGCCCTTGAGCGGCTGCGGCAAGCGAGCAGCAGCGTCACGCAGGTTACCCAACAGCGGCTGCTGTCCATCCATGCGTTGCCGGGCCATCTTGAATGCCGCGTGCTCGGGCGAACTGTCACGGTTCAGTGTCGAGACTTGCAAGTGCAACTCATCCAACAGGCGCAAGGCCTGGGTCAACTCGGCGGTCGGGTTCAGCTCTTCATCCAGCAATTGGTGCAAGGGCTCGAAACGACGCAGCAATGCGCGCCGGGCAGTATCCGGCAATGTTTGGCGCGGCAAGGCTCGGGTGAGCAAGCCGGACACCGGCGTGCCCAGCTCAGCGACCTGCTGGCTCACCGCTCCAAACCGCTCATGGGTCGGCAGCAGTCGCGTGTGTTCCCGCACTTGCCGCAACAGCAACACCAGCGCCGACTGGGCGGAAGTCAAGTTCGCGAGCTGCTGCGCATCGTGCCTCAGGTCGTCGCTTTCCAGCAGCCTGACTCGACCCAGCGCATCACTCCAGATGTCGGCGTATTCGCTGAAGTAACGCTGTTCCAGCTCCAGCATCAGCTTGCGCAAGTCCACGACGCTGAGGTCTGCGGCCTCCCCAAGCACCCAATTATCCTGGGCGATGGCATTGACCAACTGTGGCCCCTGGCTTTCGAAAAACTGCAGGTATTTACGGGTATAGAAACCCGGGATGGGGGGCTCAACCCTCGAAAACGCCGGGCTTTCAGCGAGGCGAAAGGGCTCCAGGTGCCGAGCTTGCTCGCGCAGTGTCCGGTAGACCACCTCTACCATTGGCTCACCGCGCAGCACCAGGCGGGCCTGGGCGACCAACTCATCATTCAGCGGGGCCAAAAAAACCTGTTCAACGAGCCGTGCAACGTGTTCGTGCAGGCGTTTGTGTGTCGATGCATCCTCGATGTACCCAACAGTCCGCAGCCCCGCCACATGCTCGGCCAACCAGGCCTTATCACGTCGCTCGGGCAGGTTGAGCATCAAGTAAGCGCGAAGGCTGTCCAGTAACTGCTCGCGATCACCCAGGCTGTCACGTACCTGTTGTTCGAGCCGCAGGGTCACGTAGGGGAGCAATTGCTGATGCAGGGCTTGCTCGTAGGCGCTGTTCAATGATGGCCGACTCAACTCGCCCTGATACAAGCCGCCCCGCTCAACCCAAGGTACCTGCGCCGCCGGTGGAAACACTCCCGTGGCCGCCAGGCGACTGTCCAACAGCGCGAGCAACGCCAGGCTGGCGTCCGCTTCGGGTTGGCCTACAGGCTTGGGGTTGATCAGCTCCCGCAGTTGCACCAGCCGCTGATAGTTGAATGCGTAACTGTGCGCCCACAGCGCCCCGGCCGTACCCACAACCAATGAGGCGGCCAGCGCCATCAACCCGTGGCGTCGACGTATGCGCTGTCGCTCCGGGGTACGCAGCCCGGCAAGACCGGCCTCGGCAAAAATCACCCGATTGAACAGGCCCTGGGCAAAATGGGCACGCACATCACCTGTCTTCGCACAGGTCAGGTAGAACCCGCGCAAGCCGTTGATTCGCTGGTAGCGATGGGCGGCAAACGTACTCTCGATAAACAGGCAGACGAACTCGCCCAGGCGAGCGAGATGCTGAGGAAAGCCTAGCATGCGGCCTCGGCGCTCAAGGTTGCGTTCCTGATGCAAGCGCGGGATCAGCTCGGCACCCACACGTTGCAACAAGGCGTCGAATGTTTCGCGCACCTCGGCGGTATCAGTGCCTGCCATGCCTGACACCAGGCACCCACCCAGGCAGCCTTCCGCGGCATCGCCCTGCCGCGCATCAAAGAACTCGGCAAACCCGGCCAGCCGATCAAGCTGCGTCAGCACCAGATAAACCGGCACATCTACCTGCAGTGACTGCTGGATGTCCTGCAAGCGGTTACGCACATGGCGCGCGTGAAGCTCCAGGTCGTGTTCGTTGCTGCGCAACAGCGTATCGACTGACAGCGTCACCACCACGCCATCGAGCGGCCGTGCCCTGCGCCATGACTTGAGCATGTCCAGCATTGTCGACCATCCCGCTGCATCGACACTGTGGTCGGGCTGGCTCAGGTATCGACCTGCCATCTCGACCACCACCGCGTCGTCGGCAAAATACCAGTCACAGGAAGAGGTGGCGCCTGGCGGCATCGCGTGCGTCCGGTCGAGCGCCGTTGGCAACCCGGCAGCGGCCAGCAAGTCGGTCTTGCCGCTGCCCTGCTCGCCAATCAACAGGAACCAGGGCAGTTCCTGGCGCGAACGCTCACTGCGCTCGCCGTAGCGGTGTGAGGTTTTCAACGTCTGCAGCGCTTCCTTGAAGCGCCTGCGCACCTGCACCACTTCGTCATTGATCAACCCCTGCTGCTGAAGATGTTCCAGCTGCCCAGGCTGATCCAAACGCGCGGAGCGACGTGCCCCCACAACCACCATCGCCAACCCCCATGACAGCAGCATTGCGCTGATGGTCAACAAACGGGCCGTCGAACCCTGCCAGAAACGGTAGTCGTCTACCGCCAGCAACGGCCCGACAAACCACACCAGCAGCGCACCGGCCAGCACCAGCAACAGGCTCCATACCCAACTCTCGCGCAGCACCTTGCCCACGCGTCTGAAGAATGCGTTCATTCATTGCTCCCAGCGTTACAAGGGCGTCCGAGAAGGCTCTGCCAGCGAAGATTGGAAAGCGTGCAACGTCGCCCTGCGCTCCTGGCCCAGCATCCAGGCGAACCCCGAATACACCACCAGCAGACACGCCAGCACGCAGGCTGCGGCCCAGGTAGCCGAGACAATGCGTATCCGTACCTGAGAGGTCCCGCCGGCGCCGGATACAAGGGTTAACGGCGGCTGATCACCGCGCACGTGCCTGATCTGGCGATACACCGCGTCGTGCACAGTTTCGAGCTGCGCCCTTCCCCGCTCCATGACACGGTATTGGCCTTCGAACCCCAGGGACAGGCACAGGTACATCAATTCCAGCAGGGCCACATGCTTGACGGGGTCACGGGACAAACGCTCAAGCAACTGGAAAAATTTTTCACCGCCAAAAGTTTCGTTGTGGAAACGGCTGAGCAGGCTGGTCTTCGACCAGTCGCTACGGCCGCCCCACGGCGTAGTGACCACGGCTTCATCAATGACGCTGCACAGCACGTAACGCGCCGACATCACCTGACTATTATCGGCCCCCAGATACAAGGCATAGGCCTCGAACGCGGTGATGCCCGAGGAAAACTCCTCATTGAGTGCCGGCAGGCTTTCCCGGCCGGGGCTGGCCTTGAGTTGGACCACTTGCAGCAAGAGTTCCCAGGCCGCGGTCAACAGCACGTTGGGGCCACTCTTGAAGTGCCGTATGCCTTGCATCTGGGCGCAATAGATCATGCGGTCTTCCAGTTGCTCGAAGCGTGGCGGCGACGGGAAGTCCGTAACGGCTGCGTGCGCCGGTCCGAGACCCTCACGGTCAAGCAACACGGTTTTTTCGTCTTGCGGGTATTCACTGTCCATAGTCATGACGTCAGTTCCTGATAGCCCAGAAGTTGAGTTCCAGCTCGGCAAACTCGCCGCTGGCGTGGAAGGCGAAACCACCTGATTGCTCCAACTGCGCAATGTCACGGGGGCTGAGTTCGAGCATGAAATAGGTCTTGCCGGCGTGGAACGGAATCTGCCGCGGCGCTACCGGCAACGGCTTGACCTTGATCCCGGCCAGGTGCAGGTTGACCAGTTCGCGGATGCGCTCCACCGGTCCGATCTTGAGATGGGCCGGCAGTCGATGACGCAGTTCCTCCGTATCGCACTGGGCAGTGGCCGCCAGGATGAAGGTGGCTGTACCGAGTAACTTGAGGTCGCTCACCGGGCATACCAGCACCCCGTACTGCCGTGGTTGCAGCGTCAACTCGACCGCCTGCTGTTCCAACACCAGCGACAGCGCCGCACGAAGGCCTTCCATCAATCCACCAAAGCTCGCGCCCTGATCGCCATGCCGGTATTGCGCCGGAAATTGCGCCCGTTTGCTGTCGTTGGAAAAGGTGCACAGCTCACCGAAAATCGACAGCAACTCCCGATACACCACCTCCGGCCGCACCTGGGTCTGGCTCAGGTAGTGACGCAATCTCAATTCCGCACGATTGATCAACTGCAGCATCAAAAAGTCGCCGACCTGTGCGCTGGCGCTAGCGCCGTTTCCCTGGATGCGCGCTGCAATCGCATCGCCACGGGTCGCCAGCAGGCTGGTGACTTCGTTGATGCAAGACGCCACATACCCCGAACCCTGAAGGTAGATAAACGTTGGTACAAAATCCGCATCCAGCCTCACGCCGCCGTCCTGGGTCGAATCCAGCACCCGGGCAACCTGGAGTTTCACGTAGAACGCGTCACCGGGCGGCTCGCCCAGCATCAGGCGCAAGTCCGGGCGCGCGCATTTGATCTGGCAACGGGAGTCGACCCCGGCAGTGGAGTCACCGATTTCTGTATCACAGGCAACATAGCGCGCCAGGACATCGCGTTGCTCCTTCGAACGCACCTCGACCTGATTGTCAGTCGCCAGCGGCAGCGCCAGGTACACAGCCTGTCTGCCTGCATTGGCAGGCACCTGCAACATCAGGGGTTCCAGGGTGCCGCTCAGCTCGAACAGGCTGCCGTCCGGTAGCACTCCGGTGGCCTGGTTCACCACAATCTTGCCCAGGTTCAGGTACTGGACATCGACTTCCAGGCTCAGGAAACCCCAGGCATCACTGCTCAGCAGCCGGGTGTGGTTGAGTTGCCGATGGTAATAGCGGTCGCTGTGCTGCAAGTGTTGGGGCCTCAGCAGCATGCCCTCTTGCCAGATAACGTTGTGGATCTGCATCTCAGTCCTCCGTCCTGTCAGGTTGAGGTGCCGCCATCCGGATACCGGTCTGGTCCAGCACGATGTCGGCACGGGTCAACTGTCCGGGAGCCACAGGCAGCACCCATCGCCATTGCACATGGGGCAAGTCACGATAGGCCGCCAGCACGCCGACATAGCGACTGCGCGGCTCGACACTCAGCTTGAGCGCCAGCCGTTCGCCGGGACGCAGTTCCAGTTCCTCGCCGCTGACCCAATCCTTGGGCAGTGCCTGCTCGGCCCGGCCGTAGAGGCTGAAGAAATCGGCGTTTTCAAAAGCCACCGGATGCCGCAGCTCCAGCAATTGCACCACCACGGGCGAGGGGCGACCGTGAAGGTCGGGGTTGACCTCGTCACTGGCCGTCAAAGTCAGGTCCAGCTTGGTCAGGGTGGAAAAAGGTGAAAGGGTGCTGCATCCCGCCAGCAACCCCAGCAGTAGCAGCGTGAATGAAACCGCGACCCGAGACCGGCCAATCATTCTGCGTACCCCGCGTGAAGGGTGGAGACCAGGCGTACCTGCTCCTCGTAGGCTTTGCAAAATTCATGACGCAGCACCTGCTCATCCAGGGGCTCGTCCTCAGTCAGTCGCCGATAATGACGTTGGTAGGCCCGCCAATGGGCGCCATCGCTGAAGAACCTGGGTGACTTGCCGTCACGTTCGAAGCGCAGCAGCAAGTGCCCAGGCGCAAAGGCTGCCAATGCACCGCGTATGGCAGCCCGACAGGCCACGACCAGAGCCAGTTGATGAACCTGCAAGTCTCGGTACGCCTGGTCGACCGCTTGCTCGGCAGAGAACTGACAGGATTCATCGGCGCCGAGCAAAAAAGCCAGGGCGGCATGGCTGTCGGCACAGTCTTTCAACGGATTGCGGGTATTGAGCAGCGGAACCGCCAGTAAGCCGTGGACCTCGCTGTTGAGTTCATCGCGGGTTCGCACGCTTTGCTGCAACCCTGCGAGGGTTTGTCTGAACAGGCCCGCCACCTTGATCGCCAGGGCTTCGCGCCCCGGCGTATCAAGCGAGTCCACCTGCATGCCCAATGCGTGGGCGAACTGCGCCCAGAATGCTTCCGAGGTTGCAGGTGGTGGTGTGACAGGGCCAGGTGACACGACGTCTCTGGCCGGCTCAGCCCATTGCGGCACGACCAGGTGATCGTGCTCCACCGTGCCCTGACGCAAGGTTTCGAAAGGTGCCTGTGGCGTTGTGTCCAACGCGTCCAGCTCTGCTGAGGAATTGCCGAGCCGTACCTCGCGATCCAATGCGTCGACAGGATCCAGCCCCAGGAACGCGTCGTCTGGAATCGTGTCTTGCCGAGCAAAACCCTGCCCTGCCTGCAACACCAGGCGGGCACGGATATCCAGCAACCCCAGTTGGTACACATCGCCGTCACTGATGAGCCGTGCCTGTCCTTTGCACAAGCGCTCCATACTGCCCGACACACCGATACCGTTGCTGCTGATATCCGTCAGGAAATAGCGGCCCTCTCTAAAACTGACCAGAGCGTGGTGACTGGAAATCAGACGGTTGGCATCCGGGAGCACCCAGTCACAACCCGACCCACGTCCGATCACGCCACCGACACCGTCAAATGTCTTGCGCTCAGGCGGCTCCCCGTTTGCGGTGCTACAGCGTTCAAACATCAATTGCATGACAGCAGCCCCCCTATTCAGTGCCCACGACGAGTCGCGTGGGGGTCACCCAACGGACGGTAGTCGGCGTCATCAAAGACATAATTGGCGTTACAGCCACTCAACAAACACAGCGCAAGCACCAGGGCTTGCCACGGATGAAAAGGCATCAGGTATCTCCCATGAAAATAAGCGGCCCGCACGTTCCCTGCTCAACACTCCTCGCGGACATCCCCCACGGGGATTTTCAAGCGTGCCAGGCGGTAAAGCAGCGTGCGCCGCGCAACGCCCAACTCACGTGCGGTACGGGTGCGATTGCCACGGTTCTTGTGCAGGCAATCGATCAGGAATACCCGCTCTACCCGCTCCAGGCGCTGGCGCAGCGTCGCATCGACTGCCCCGGTGGCAGCCGGCACCGGCAAGGACAGGTGTGCCGGCAGGATCACACCGTCGTCACAGAGCAGCACCGCACGTTCCACCAGGCACTTGAGTTCGCGGACATTGCCGGGGAAGGCGTGACCCGAGAGTTGATCAAGGGCTGCACTCGACCATTGCACCGGCACACGCCCGAGGTCGGCAGAGGCTTGATGCGCGAACTCCCGCGCCAACAGCAACACATCGCCGTCGCGCTCACGCAGGGGCGGCAGTTCGATGGGAAACTGCGCAAGCCGGTAGTAAAGGTCCTCGCGAAAACTGCCTTGGGCGACCATGGTGGCGAGGTCACGGTGGGTGGCGGCGATGATGCGTACATCCACCTTGTGGGCCGTACTGGCGCCCAACGGACGCACTTCGCCCTCCTGCAAGACCCGCAGCAATTTAGCCTGCAGCGACAGCGGCATATCACCGATTTCGTCGAGGAGCAGCGTGCCGCCGTCCGCGCTGTCAAACAGCCCGGCGTGGTTACGCTCGGCCCCCGTGAAAGCACCTTTGCGGTAACCGAACAGCTCACTCTCCAGCAGCCCTTCGGGAAACGCCGCACAGTTTTGCACCACAAATGCTTTGCTCCTGCGCGGCCCCGCAGAATGGATCGCCCGCGCCACGACCTCCTTGCCCGTACCGGTCTCGCCACGCAGTAACACGGTGTAGGGGGTATGCAGGACCTTGCCGATCAAACGATACGTCTCGTCCATAGCCATGCTGCTGCCGATCAACCCGTACGCTGAACGTGGCGCCGGCATGTAAGCCTGAGGCTGGGCAACACATCCAGTGGCACACTGACACTGCAGTAAAGCGCGCTGCATCAAGGCAAGGCTGCCCAACTGGCTCAAGGCGGCGGTGTAGCCCTGCAGGTTTTTCCGATGCTGGCTGGCACACAGCAGTACCCCCTTGATGCCCTTGCCTCGGTCAAACAACGGCACACATGACAACGCTTGCCAGGGGGCCCCCATGACCGGCAGGAAACCGTACTCGTACATGCTGCCTGAGTGTTCTTCCAGGCTAAGGGCAGTTTGCTGGTTGAGCACGTAGTGCAGCACCTGTTCATGCTGGAAATCCTTGGTACAGGCCGGATCGCCAGGGCAAGGTATGCCGTGCAAATGCTGGGCGATCAACTCAAGCCGGCCAGTGGATTCGTTGCGCCAGTACCATTGGCTGAGGTCACACTCGCTCAGTCGCGCCGCTGCGGCGACACACAAACCGGGGAGAGTGGCTGCGTCGTCCGCGCTGCCCAGGCGGATGAACCCGTCAAGCAGCGCATCGGCACAGACCGCCGAACGGGGCAGCAGGGTGAGCAGCCGATCCTCTCTCATTGGCTGAACTCACAGGTTGGAACGCCGTTAGCCGCCAGCCGGGCATGGACCTGTGACACAGGCTCACCTCGGGCCATGGCTTGCAACCGCCGATCGACCACCTGCGGCAACAAATGCAGCTCGATCCATTGATCGACGTAACGCGCGCCACTGTCATCGTGGGCGCACCGCTCGGCCATGTGTTCAACCAGCTCCGACGTGTAACTGAATGCCAGACTGCGCAGACTCAAGCGTTGCCCCAGGCGTTCGAGCTTGAGCCTTGCCAGGTCATGCAGGACGTCACCCGTGACCGGGTAATACGGCACGACACGCATCCTGGCCAATAACGCGGCTTTGAAGTGGTCCCGCAATTGCGGCAGGATCGCCTCATGCAGCGTTCGCACGTCAGGTCGCCCGCCACCTGCGCACAATTGCCCGATGCACTCACTGCCCAGGTTGGACGTCATCAGGATCAGCGTGTTGCGAAAGTCGATTTCCCGCCCTTCTCCATCATTGGCCAGGCCCTTGTCGAAAATCTGGTAGAACAGGTTCAACACTTCTGGGTCGGCCTTCTCGACCTCATCGAGCAGCACTACCGAATACGGGCGTTGGCGCACAGCTTCCGTCAACACGCCGCCCTCGCCAAAACCGACATAACCGGGCGGTGCGCCAATCAACCGAGACAGGGAATGTTTTTCCTGGAACTCCGACATGTTGAGGGTGGTGACGAAGCGCTCACCGCCATACAGCAGGTCGCCAATGGCCAGCGCCGTCTCAGTCTTGCCCACGCCACTGGGGCCGACCAGCAGGAATACGCCGACCGGCGCATCAGCCTTGTTGAGCCCCGCAGCAACGGCACGCAGGTTGCGGTCCAGGGCCTGCACCGCTTGCTCCTGGCCGAGAATGCGCAGGCGCAGCGCATCGGCAAAACCCAGTACCTGTTCACTGTGCTCAAGTGCCAGTTGTTCAACCGGGATCCCCGTCCATGCACTGATGACCTGAGCCACCAGGCGGGGGCACACCTGCTGCGTGGTTTGCTGCTGTGCAAGCCAGCGTTGCTCAAGGTCCAGGCGCTCGCCGTCCAGCGCCTCCATCCGCAGGTTCAACGCGTACAAGGTCTGTTCGTCCACGGGAAAGCCTTCGTCCCGGTCTCGGCTCAATGCCTGACGCTGCCGCGCCCCCGCCGCCTGTTCTGCATAAAGGTGTTGCAACGCCTCAGGCGCGGTCTCCCGGCGAGTGCTCAAACGAGCGCAAGCGGTATCCAGCACATCTACCGCCTTGTCGGGCAACTGACGCCCGGCCAAGTAACGGGCGCTCATCTGCGCCGCCGCGACCACTGCATCGTCGCGCACGTAAACACCATGACTGCGCTCATACACCGGGACTAATCCGCGCAGGATCGAGATCGCTTGCTCGACGCTGGGTTCTCCGACCCGCACAGGCTGGAAACGCCGCGCCAATGCCGGGTCTTTTTCAAAGTATTTCTTGTATTCCGTCCAGGTCGTTGCAGCGATGGTGCGCAACTCGCCGCGGGCCAGCGCCGGCTTGAGCAGATTGGCGGCATCGGACGCACCCGCCTGCCCACCCGCCCCCACCAGCGTGTGTGCTTCATCGATAAACAGGATCACCGGTTTCACCGCGGCGTTGACCTCATCGATCACACCCTTCAGGCGTCGCTCGAACTCGCCTTTGATACTGGCACCGGCCTGGAGCAGGCCCATGTCCAAGGTCAGTAGCCGCACCTCCCTGAGAGACTCGGGCACCTGTGCAGTGGCCACACGCAACGCGAGGCCTTCGACAACGGCTGTCTTGCCCACTCCGGCTTCACCGACCAGGATTGGGTTGTTCTTGCGTCGACGCATGAGTATGTCGATCAACTGGCCGATCTCAACGTCACGACATAACACCGGGTCAATACGCCCTTCATGGGCCTGGCGTGTCAGGTCGTGAGTGAAGCGCTCCAGCAGTGATTCGCCCTGCGGCGCAGGGTCTGTACGAGGCGCCTGACTCGACACGAACGCCTGCACACGCTGTGCATCCAGCCGGCTCAGAAAAACCTGATAGGCGCTGCCCGCGTGCTGCAGCGGATGGCGCAAGAGCGCCAGCAACAGGGCGCCGTGATCGATTTCAATGTGCCGCAATTCCAAATGAGCAACCATCGAAGCCTGTTGCAGCCATTGCACCAGTGCCTGGGCAAACACCGGATTGCGTGACGCACTGGCCTCCCCCTTGGGTTGCAGCGTGGCTTGCAGTTCTGCGGTTTCAATACCGGCATCCTTCAGCGCCCGCACCAGCAGGCCATCGCGATGCTCCAGCAGGGTCAACAGCAGGTCTTCCACCAGCACTTCCCTGCCGCCGCGCATGACGCAGCGCTCGGCGGAACGCTCCAGGTCTCTGCGGGCCTGGGGGGTCAATGCCTGGATAAGTTGTTGCAGGTCCACATTCATCATCCTGATTCATCCCTAATAAGCGTTGCCTGGCACAATGACCACACCGTCGGCGCACTCATGCGCCAGCCAACTGGTCCAGCCGAGGCGGCAGACGTTGTGTTCGCCGATGTGCAGCGGCCGGATCTCTTCCTTGGCCATGACCAGACGCACGTCATAGTCCAAAGGGTCCCGCGCCGTCAGGCGCACCAACGAACACAGCAGCGGGTAGTCCGCGCCGGTCGGCAAAAAACCATGGAATCGGTCCCACCCCACCCCCTGCAGATGCACCCTGAACTTGCCATTGCGATCAGCCACCTGGCTGCCCAGCACGTGGTCATGGCCAAGGGTGCTGTTGGCGGCGCCAAGCCGATTTCGCTGTGATTCGGCGATGACCACGCTGCGCAGGACCCATTGCTCGACGAACAAACGGCGGTGTTTGAAGTAGTAACGCAGCACCGTCTCGATCAAGACCGCAGAATGCACCCGCAGGCTGAGCAACCCCAGGTAGGGCAACAGTCGCTTGCCGTTCAGTTGCGTGGCGCTGCGGACCTGCGGCCCTCTTAACCCGATCAACGCAAACATCTGCTCGGAGAAGGCATCACGGGCGCCTGCCTGGAAACACGCCCGATAGCGATATTTGCGCCAGATCGGCAGCATCAGCCGTTGCAGACGGTGATGGAACACGTCGAGGAAATCCCGGGTTGCGTTGCCACCCAATTCATCGACGCACGCCTGCTCAGCGTAAAACGCTGGCAATGGCGAACCCGCACCACACAGGCCCAGTACGTTAAGACGCAAACGCGCACGCAACTGGCCGTGCTCGATAAAAAACGCCACCCGGTCGATATCGTGACCGGGAAAACCCAGGCCCGGGTTGGCCTGGAACTCAAGCAAGTCGTACAGCGTGTCGTCATCCAGCAACGGATGGGCATCGCGCAGACGCTTGATGACCCGCAGGACCGCCTGAAACAGCGAGTACTCACGGATGACCCGGGTCAGTTGTGTCAAAGCGGGGGCTGCTGGCCCATCCGTGGTGACCATAGGTACACGTCTCCTTGTGTGCTGATGACTCTAAGTTCGTGGTAAGCGTTGAGGCTGGCGTACAGCGCGAAGAATTCGTTGAGCACCGAGGCGAACACAAACACCTCGCCCTCCCCCAGGAAGCCCTGGGGATCGATGGTCAAGTCAATGCGTAACCCTCGAATCGGCAAGCCGTGGAACAATTGGTCGACTGCTGTGTGGCTGACCGAGCGCATCGCGCCCAATCGCCGCTCGCTGACCTTCTGCGCCTGGCGATCGTGGTAGCGCGGCAAATCGTAGGTTTCGAGGATCACTTTCAAGGCATGGATGTCGGTCAGCGACAGGTAGTTGAGCGACATGTTGCTGATCAGCCGCCAGAGAAAGTCCCGGTCCAGAGGCGGAATAAAACTGGCTGTCGGTGCGCAGATATTCCGAAACGACAGCCCTTGCGGCGTCTGCTCGCAAGGCTGGTTGATGTCGCCGATCTGCAACTGTCGAGGCAGGTTGTGATTGGTGCACGTCAGCTCGATCGACAGTGTCTGCTGATCCAGCTCCAGACCGCTGCCCAACCCGAGCCAGGTATCCAGCCCGGTGTGCTGCGCCGATGGCCGCTGGCGAATGCTGTAACTCGCCGGTCCCTGGGAACGCGCGGTATCCCCCTCATGCTCGAAGGATTCAAAGGGCACGTAGGCCTGATACCCCAGCCCTCCGGGGTGCCAACCCGTGACGCTGTCTACGGAAAATACACTGGCGTTACCACGTGAGTACTCACCAGGGATCAGCAGGTATTCGTCCTGTTTTCCGTCCAGGCGGATAGGTACCGCGTCATGCTTGAACAGGTTGACGATGGGGGTGCAGTACAGCTTCACGTTATCCAGGGTGGGCTGCCCGGGTTCTCGCCATGGCCTGCCCAATCGGAAGCGCAACACTACGCCGCACACCTGCTTGAGCAGTTCGCCAGGTAATCGGTGCAGTACCCCCAACCCTCCCACATCGACAAACAGGTACTTGTCGGGAAAGGCAAAGTACTCCTGCAGATGGCGATAGCCGCCAAAAGTATTCGGCGGATACGGAATCAGTGCCTGCTCCTCGCTGAACCCCACCGGCTGAACCTGATCGGCGTCCAGAAGCAGCGATATCGCCTGCCCATCCTCCCCACCGACCGGCAAGCCATCCCGACCGAAAGGCAGCAACTCGATACCCTCCAGATGACGCAACAGACTCAGGTACAACGCCTGGCTGATGTAGCGATCTCCCGCCAGATGCAGACGTAGCTGATCGAAGTTCCACTCACTGAAGTTGCCTTCTGCACTCATCTCCAGGCGCAGGCTCAAACTGCCCCGCTCAGCCTGGGCGCTGTAGTCCAGCGCACTCAGTTGCAACGGTAGAACCTGAGTGGCGTAGCAGGTACGAAAGCGGCATCGTTCGTCATTGACTGCGACACTTTCAACCGGTGTATCGCGCGCGACCCACACACCAGGGCCTGAGTGTTTCAGCGGATCAAACTGCAGGATGCTGAACGCCGGCAATGGACGCATGTAGTTGGGCCAGAGCAACTGCATCAGCGAATGCGTCAGCTCTGGAAGCTCGTCATCCAGTTTCTGGCGCAAGCGCCCGGTGAGAAACGCAAAGCCTTCCAGTAACCGCTCTACGTCCGGGTCCTGACCCGCCTCCGCAAGAAAGGGAGCAAGCGCCGGATTGCGCTCGGAGAAGCGTCGACCGAGCTGTCGCAGTGCACTGAGTTCGCTCTGGTAGTAACGGTTAAAGGTCATCAGGCATGACCTCTACCCGGCCGGAATCAGAGAGCCGCGCGGTAAACACCACCGGTTGAGCGACACCCTTGACCACCAGGGTGGCTTCGATAGCGAACGCAAGCGCCAGTGGGTCATGACCCCGTGGCAACATCATCACTTTTACCTGCTTCAAGCGCGGCTCGTACGCTCGGATAAAGCGCTCGATCAACAGACGTGACTGACTCAGTGATTCATGCAGGCTCTGATTCATATCATTGAGGTCGGGCATACCGTAGTCCGGCAATGTCTGAACGCTGCCGGCACGGATACTGAGCATTTTCCCCAGGTGGTTCGCGACAGATGTCACGCTACTGGCGGAGGTTGCCGCCGGACGCTCGAGGCGCTCGAACAGGCTTCGATAACCGCGCACTTCTTGGTCCCTGCTCATTCTTTGTCGAGCTTGCCGACGAGGGATAGCGTGAAATCAGCGCCCATGTACTTGAAATGCGGTCGCACACTCAGGTTGACGCGGTACCAGCCGGGCTCACCCTCGACATCACTGACGACGATGCGTGCCGCCCGCAAGGGACGTCGCCCACGGACTTCAGCGCTGGGGTTTTCCTGGTCGGCGACGTACTGGCGAATCCATTTATTGAGTTCCAGCTCCAGGTCGGTGCGCTCCTTCCATGAACCCAATTGCTCACGCTGAAGGACCTTGAGGTAATGGGCCAGGCGATTGACCACCATCATGTATGGCAACTGGGTGCCCAGGCGGTAATTCAGCTCGGCTTCCTTGCCCTCGGGGCTGAGCCCGAAGTGTTTCGGCTTTTGCACCGAGCTGGCGGAAAAAAACGCCGCGTTGTCACTGCCCTTGCGCATCGTCAAGGCGATGAAGCCTTCTTGCGCCAGTTCGTATTCACGACGGTCGGACACCAGTACTTCGGTGGGGATCTTGGTTTCGATTTCCCCCATGCTCTGGAAGTGATGCAACGGCAAGTCTTCCACCGCTCCACCGCTTTGCGGGCCAATGATGTTCGGGCACCAGCGGAACCGCGCGAAACTGTCAGTCAGGCGCGTGGCGAAGGCGTAGGACGTGTTGCCCCACAGGTAGTGCTCGTGGCTGTTGACCACGTTTTCCTGGTAGGCAAAGGTCTTGACTGGACACTCAAGCGGATCATAGGGCGTGCGCAGCAGGAATCGCGGCACGGTCAAGCCGATGTAGCGCGCATCTTCGCTTTGGCGAAAGCTTTGCCACTTGGCAAATTGCGGGCCTTCGAAGTGATCCTTCAGGTCCTTGAGGTCGGGTAAACCGGTGAAACTTTCCAAGCCGAAGAACGCCGGCCCGGCGGCTGCGATAAATGGCGCATGGCCCATGCAGGCTACACTGGCGGCGTACTGCATCAGTTTTACATCAGGGGCGCTGGGGGATAGGAAGTAGTTGGCGATAATCGCGCCCACCGGCTGACCACCAAACTGCCCGTATTCCGCACTGTAGATGTGCTTGTACAAACCGGACTGGGTCACTTCCGGCGAGTCTTCAAAATCTTCCAGCAGGTCTTGCCGGGAGACGTTCAGCAGTTCGATCTTGATGTTCTCGCGAAAGTTGGTGCGATCGACCAGCAGTTGCAACCCCTTCCAGGACGCTTCCAGCGCCTGGAAGTCGGGATGGTGCAGTATCTCGTCCATCTGCAGGCTGAGCTTGGTGTCGATCTCGGCGATCATCCGGTCGACGAGGCGTTTCTTGACGGGCTCGCCACGGTTCTGGGGCTTGATCAACTCTTCGATGAACGCCGATACACCGCGCTTGGCAATGTCATAGGCGTCGTCGTCGGCGCTCAACAATGTCTGGGCAACGATGTTATCGAGGATGCTGTACTGATCAGCAAGTTGTGCCGGCAGCGAATGCGGTTGTGTCGTCATGGGGTCAGTGTCCTTTTACTGGAAAATGTCAGGCGTCGGGGCTGTCCAGCCCTAGTTCCGCCAGTACCCGTGCGCGGGACTCGTCATCGGCCAGGGCTTGCTCGATAGCCTTGCGAAAGCTCGGGGTGTTGCCCAATGGCCCCTTCAACGCCACAAGTGCCTCACGTAGGGCCATCAGCTTGTGCAACTCGGGTACCTGCTCCACCAGGTTCGCAGGGTTGAAATCCTTCATGCCGTTGATGCGTACCTGAATGGCCAACTCGTCGACGCCCGCCTCCTCCTGCAAACGGTTGGGCACGCTCAACGTCAAGCTCAATGCCTGCTTGGCCAACACGTCATCCAGGGTGTTCTTGTCGATTGCGATGGGCTTGCGATCTTCAAGCTTGCGCACATCCTCACGCTGGGTGAAATCGCCCAGTACCAACAGTTTCAATGGCAGCTCGACTTCTTCCTGCGCCCCGCCGATGGCGGGTTTGAACGTGATGTTGATACGTTCCTTGGGGGCTACCGAACCTTCTTTGGCCATGGTGTCTCTCCTTTTTCAAGTGGCTCGAAAGCCTATTCAAGTACCGCTTCCAGATCGAAGAGGCACAGCCTGCGATGGGTGTCTTCCTTGCGTTCGCGCACGGCATGGTTTTGTGGCAGCAGGTCGCAACAGCGGTGCAGGAGCTGCGTCACTTCCAGGGCCAGCTCCGGCTCCCAGCGCTCCAGGCCCATGCGTTGCAGTTCATGGTCAAGCTGTTCGAGCTGGATCTTCGCCAGCTCATGCTTGCCCGCCTGTATGCACAGACGCGCTTGGGCGAGCCGCCAATGAAAACGTGCGCGATCACTGCGCGCGGCCTGCATGCCTTGCTTGAGTTCTCGAATGGCAGACTTGAGTCCGTCCTGACGCAACCGCGGTGTCAACGCCTGCAACGCGGTCGCCCAGGGCTCGGCGTTCGTATCGATCACTGCTGCGGGTAATTCGGACCGGTGCAGGTGACGGACAACCTGCTGGGAGATCCAGTCGCGAGTGGCTGCGTCGGCAAAGGGTGCGCCGTCGTGAAAGCGAAACTCCGGCAGGTCCGGCAAGCGTTGCAGCAACAGCGCGAAGGTCACTTCCAGTTCGGTCATGGCCAGGTCGGCCTGCAGGACCTCCAGGCATTCCCAGAGCATGCGCAGACCATCGAACCAGAACATCGCCCCGGCAAGACTGGCCTCAAGCTCAAGCACCAGGTCTGCGTGATGGCCTTGTGCAAAGCGCTCCTGATAACGTTTGAGCTTGTCGGGAGCGGGCCCGCGCAACGCGGTCACCTGCTCGTTATCGGCATTCGGGTAGCTGGCAAGTGCCAGCCATGCCAGTGTCCGACTCAAACGCAACGCGCGCAGGTCGGTGGCGTTCTGGCGCAGCCACCAGGCACAGAGCGGGCGGGCCTGCTCCTGCAAGGTACGGAGCACCTTGTGGGCGTCCTTTTCGCTCTCCACCACCGCTTCGGACTTGCGCAATTGGCTGGCGGCCTGCTTGACTTGCTCGATAACTCCGCTCAATCCCGCCACCGGGGTATCGTCCTGCACTGCCCGCTCCAATCGCTGCGCCAATTGCCTGCGAACCGGCAACAGCAGCGGCGCATCATCCCCGAGGTGCTCGGCCCAAAGCTCATCCAGATGCACCAGGTGCTCCAGCAAGGCGCGGAACAAAGGCTGCTGGTTCTGGAGCGCCAGGCCCTGCGTGAACAGCGGCTCGAGGCGCAACACCAGCCATCCGAATGCGGCACCGCGGGTGCGCGGTTTTTCCGGGTAGAGCACCGACCACTGATGCTCACAGAGGTAGCGCAACAACCCGAGCCCCGCCAGCAGCCCCGGGTAGGATTCACGCTGGTGCAATGCCCAGGTCAACCACACAGCCACCCGCAGATCCTTGGACTGATGGCGCAGCAGGTTCTCGCTGGTTTCCAGCACCTTGTGCCAGTCGGGCTGGCTGCCGGCATGAATCGATTGTGCCTTGGCCAGCTCGGACTCCAGCACTTCATACTCACTCGAAAAGCGCATATCGCTGCCCGCAAAACTTGTTTGCGTACAGGGTGCTCGCGCAAGTTCAAGGTAATAATCATACCGACCATCCGAATAAGGCATTTGCCACCACAACCAACTAAACATTCAAACAACAACTAGCTACACAAGTATCGCGTGTCTACCAGCCATCTTGATTTCGCAAAAAACTTGCGACGTCTTCGAACCTTAGTCATGCCCAAAACATTCAGCAAGCGATGGAACTGCACTTAGTCCTTTTCCTACAAAGCCAGTTACCACAGGGTGCGCGCAGGATTTTGCGCACCTAACACTGCATAGCCACTCAGCTAATCGTCAAACTTCAGCATTTATCAACAGTTCAATATGAGCAACTAAATGCGCACCCATGCGCAATCGAATACGCGCAATTAAGCCCAGTAGCAGCCTATCGCGCTGGATATTCGACCTTATACAACAGCATCACCCTGATTTCATTGGCGCCTGCACTTTCAGGCACGCTTCTTGTTATAGGTATTTGCCCAGCCGAAAAAACTTATCGGCTGGAACTACCTCATCAATCAGACAAGGAACCCCGTCATGCCAACACCCGCGTATCTCTCCATTACCGGTGTAAAACAAGGTTTGATCACGGCAGGCACGTTTACCCAGGACTCGGTAGGTAACATTTACCAGGAAGGCCATGAAGACTAGATCCTGGTCCAGGCTTTTTCTCATCAGGTGATCATTCCCCGCGACCCACAGTCAGGCCAGCCAACAGGTCAGCGCGTCCATAAACCCCTGATGATCAGCAAAGTGTTCGATAAGTCCTCGCCCTTGCTCTTCAGTGCATTGACCAGCGGCGAAGAGGTCAAGTGCCGGCTGGAGTGGCTGCGCACTTCGTCGGCCGGCACCCAGGAGCATTACTTCACCATCGAACTGGAGGGGGCGACCATCGTGGATATCCAGTCACGCATGCCCAACTGCCAGGACCCCGACAACGCCCACTTCACTCACCTGGAAGATGTGTATTTCACCTATCGCAAGATCGTGTGGACCCACGAAGTGTCCGGTACTTCGGGGTCGGATGACTGGCGCAGCCCGGTTGCAGGTTAAACCGGCTTGACACAGGCACGGCGCCAGGGAAGGCGCCATGCCTGTACGGCAACTACACCATCGCCAAAGGATGCTTGCGTTTCGGCGCGCCGAATACCCGATCGATCGCGTCCAGGTCGTGCTCATCCAACACCAGCTTGGCTGCAGCTGCGTTGAGTCGCACGTGCTCGGGTGTAACGGCCTTGGGGATGGCGATCACACCGTCCTGGCGCAACACCCAGGCCAGGGAAACCTGGGCGGGTGTGACCTCGTGGCGGCGGGCGATCTGCTTGAGGGTGGGGCTGGATAACAGTTCGCCGCCCTGGGCGATCGGGCAGTACGCCATCAAGGGCAAGTGGTGCTGTTGCCACCAGGGCAGCAGGTCGAATTCGATGCCGCGTTCTTCAATGTTGTACAACACTTGATTGGTGGCGCAGGCCGGGGAGGCAAGTTCCTGCAGGTCGGCCACGTCGAAGTTGGAAACACCCCAGCGTCCGATCTTGCCCGCTTCGCGCAGGCGTTCGAAGGCTTCGACCGTTTCTTGCAGCGGGTACTGGCCGCGCCAGTGCAGCAGATACAGATCAATGTAGTCGGTGCCCAGGCGCTGGAGGCTGGCCTCACAGGCACGGGGCACGCCCTTGTGGCTGGCGTTGTGCGGGTAGACTTTGCTCACCAGGAACACCTGGTCGCGGCGGCCACGAATGGCCTCGCCGACGACCGTTTCAGCACCGCCCTCCCCGTACATTTCGGCGGTATCGATGAGGGTCATGCCCTCGTCGATGCCCAGTTGCAACGCCGCCACTTCGGCGCGGTGCTGGTCGGGATTTTCGCCCATGCGCCAGGTGCCCTGGCCGATGACAGGGACGGGAACGCCCGCCAGATCAATGGTACGCATGACAACCTCCTGATGAGTTCGCGGATCAACAGTGTGGCATTGGTCGGACAAAAGGGTTCAATCGAAGTATGGTTAGCCTCTGCCAAGTCGCCAGGAAGTCTCTGCAATGCTGTTTGTCGTCATGCTCGGGGGTAAGCACCCGCGGGCGAAAATTGAAGTTCACGATGTGGTGTTCGCCGTGGCGGACACGCTGGAAGCAGCCTACCCGCAACTGCGTGCCGACTGGTTCGGTAGCCCCAAGGGCATGCATATCGACTCGTGGATGGCGGTGGATGGCGTCGACGGCTGGAAAGTCGAACTCAGCCCCCTGGCCCCTGCCGCCGGCGCACATCACCTGTACTTCATCAACCTGGGCGGTTACGAAGCCAACAGCTTTGGCGAGGCCCACCACTACCTCCTGGTGGCCGCCCGCAATAAGCAGGAGGCCACGAACAAGGGCAAGCAACAGATGCTGCGTCACTGGTCCCAGGCCCACACCGATGGGGTACTGGACATCGACGACTGCCTGCCCATCGACCTGGTGGACGGTCGTTATATCCACCTGGTGCAGGGACCGCACCGACCGGTCATCCAGCAGAACGACTACATCGTCCTGACCTGAACCCTACCTGACAGTGCATGCGCAACTCATCGAATGGCTCCCCGTAGCGGCGCCATGGCCTGTACCTGAGCCACTCGGTTAATCGAGTGGAACTTTGCCAGGAAATAACCGCCTGAATCCGGTAGGCTCACCTTTTTTATTCAAGGAGTTACTTCCCATGGCCAAAGCCACCGCCCGTCACATCCTCGTTTCCACTGAAGACAAGTGCAACGAACTCAAGGCCCAAATCGAAGGCGGCGCCGATTTCGCAGAAGTCGCCAAAGCCAACTCCAGCTGCCCATCCAGCCGCCAAGGTGGTGACCTGGGTTCGTTCGGTCCAGGCCAGATGGTCAAGGAATTCGACACCGTCGTGTTCAGCGCCCCGGTCAACACCGTGCAAGGTCCGGTGAAGACCCAGTTCGGCTATCACCTGCTCGAAGTCACCAGCCGCCAGGACTGATCCCGTCTGTGCTGATGCAATAAACAACGGCCCGCCTTTTGGTGGGCCGTTGTGCATGTGATGACTGGCGACGCTCATGCCGTTAGCGTACAAATCCCTTTCCTTCTTCATACGGCGTTCAAGGCTGACAATGCGATTGGCTTTTTCTTACTTCTTGAGCTCGTCCCTGGCACTGCTGCTGACCAGCACTGCCGTGATCGCGGCACCTCAACCGTACCTGACGGTGTATGGCGAACCGGCCAAGTACCCCGCCGGCTTTACCCATTTCGACTACGCCAACCCTGACGCCCCCAAGGGTGGCAGCCTGCGCCGCTCGGCCATCGAGATCGGACGCTTCGACCATGTATTGCCATATATCGACAAAGGCATCGGCGTGTCCCAGGTTGACGGCTGGCTCTACGCGCCCCTGGCCCAGCGCTCCCTGGACGAGCCCTACACGGTCTACGGCCTGGTCGCCGAAAAAATGGAGCGCGCCGACGACGGCCTGTCGCTACGCTTTTTCCTCAACCCCAAGGCGCGCTTTGCCGATGGCAAGCCGATCACCGCCGAAGACGTGCGCTACAGCTTCGACCTGCTGATGACCCAGGGCAGCCTGCGCTTTCGCACCCTGTTCGCCGACGTCAAGCACGTCGAAGTCGAAGGCGAGCGCCAGGTGCGTTTCGACTTCTCCAGCAATGAAAACCGTACCCTGCCCCTGGACATCGCTACCCTGCCCGTCTTCCCCGAGCACTGGTGGAAGACCCGCGACTTTGCCAACGGCGGTGGCTATGAAGCCCCACTGGGCAGCGGTCCGTACAAAATCAGCAAGATCGATTCCGGCAGTACCATCACCTTCACCCGTGATCCGAACTGGTGGGGCAAGGACTTGCCTGTCAGCCGTGGCCTGTACAACTTCGATCACCTGAGCCTGGAGTATTTCGGCGACACCGAAGTGGCCCGCCAGGTATTGCGCGGCGGTGCCTACGATTTCAACCGTGAGTTTTCCGCCACCGGGTATTCCATCGGCTACAACGGCCCGGCCCTGGATGACGGGCGCCTGCAACGTGCGCACCTGGCCAAGGAAATGCCGCAACCGGCCCAGGGTTATGTGTTCAACGTGCAAAAACCGATATTCAAGGACCGCCGCGTGCGCCAGGCCCTGGCGATGCTGTGGGATTTTGAATGGGCCAACCGGCAGATGATGCGCAATATGTACATCCGCCAGCAGAGTTACTTCTCCAACAGCCCGCTGGCCGCCAGCCAGCCGCCAACAAAAGAAGAGCTGGCGATTCTTGAACCCTTGCGTGGCCAGGTCCCCGACGAGGTGTTCAGCCAGGTGTTCAAGGCACCGGTCACCGATGGTAGCGGCATGATCCGCGACAAACAGTTGCAAGCCCTGGGCCTGTTGGAAGCAGCAGGCTGGAAGCCAGAGGGTGACAAATTGGTAAACGCCGAAGGCGAGCCGCTGGAATTCACGTTCCTTAACACTCAGAACGGCCTCGAACGTCTGTTGTTACCGTACAAACGTAACCTCGCGCAGATCGGTATTACCCTCAATATCCGCCGTATCGACTCCTCGCAATATGTGAATCGGATCATGGCCAGGGATTACGACATGATCGTCATTGGTTTCCCCGTCACCACGTCACCGGGCATGGAGCTGTACAACTATTTCGGCTCGGCCGCCGCCTACGATCCAGGCGCCAACAACTACGCCGTACTCAAGGACCCCGCCGTCGACAGCCTGATCAAGGGCCTGGTCAAGGCCGACACCCAGGCGCAGATGCTCACCTACGCCCACGCGCTGGACCGGGTGCTGCAATGGAATTACCTGTGGATCCCCAATTACTACCCGCCCGGCACGTCCGCTGCATGGTGGAACCGTTTCGGCCGCCCGGCCATCGAGGCAAAGAACGACGAAGCCCTGGAAACCTGGTGGGAAATCAGCCCCACGCCGCTGACGAATGAGCAAATGAACGCTGAGCTGAAAAAACGCGGAGGTGCGCACTGATGTTTGCCTATATCGTGCGGCGCCTGCTGCTGATCATCCCGACGCTGGTGATCATCCTGCTGGTGAATTTCGTGATCGTGCAGGCCGCTCCCGGCGGCCCGGTGGAACAAGCCATCGCCCATCTGCAAGGGATCGGCGGCGGCGGCGTCGGCGGTTCCTCCGGTGAAGGCATCAGCAGCGGCTCCCGCGCCAGCCGTGGCCTGGACCCGAAGCTGATCGCTGACATCGAGAAACAGTATGGCTTCGACAAACCCGCGCCGGAACGCCTGTGGCTGATGCTCAAGAGCTATGCCCAGTTGGACTTCGGCAACAGTTTCTTTCGCGGCAAGACGGTGATCGAGCTGATCCTGGAAAAAATGCCCGTGACCATCTCCCTCGGCCTGTGGGCCACGTTGATCACCTACCTGGTGTCGATTCCCCTGGGGATTCGCAAGGCGGTGCGCCACGGCAGTAGCTTCGACGTGTGGAGCAGCACCGCGATTGTCGTCGGCTATGCGATGCCGGCATTCCTGTTCGCGATGTTCCTGATCGTAGTGTTTGCCGGTGGCACATCGTTGAACTGGTTCCCGGTGCGCGGTCTGGTGTCGGAAAACTTCGAAGAGCTGAGCACCGTGGGCAAGGTCGCCGATTACTTCTGGCATCTGGTATTGCCGGTCACCTCGCTGGTGATCGGCGGGTTTGCCACGCTGACCATCCTCACCAAGAACTCGTTCCTCAATGAAATCACGCGCCAGTACGTGGTGACCGCCCGCGCCAAGGGTTTGAGCGAACGACGCGTGCTCTACGGGCATGTGTTCCGCAATGCGATGTTGCTGGTGATCTCCGGAATTCCCCAGGCCTTTATTGCCGTGTTCTTTGCCGGTTCGCTGCTGATCGAGGTGATCTTCTCCCTCGACGGCCTGGGCCGCATGAGCTACGAGGCGGCTGTGTCCCGGGACTACCCTGTGGTATTCGGTTCGCTGTTCATCTTCACCTTGTTCGGCCTCTTGATAAAACTCATCGGTGACCTCTGCTACACCCTGGTGGACCCGCGTATCGACTTCGCCGCGAGGAACGCTTGATGCTTAACCTGTCTCCCGTGGCCCGTCGGCGTTTCGAGCGTTTCAAGAAAAACCGCCGCGGCTGGTGGTCGCTGTGGCTGTTTATCGGCCTGTTTATCCTGACCCTGGGCGGCGAGTTGATCGCCAATGACAAACCCTTGGTGCTGAGTTTCAAGAACGAGCTGTATTTTCCGGTGTTCAAGCGCTACACCGAGCAACAGTTCGGCGGCCAGTTGCCGTTCCAGGCTGACTATCGCAGTGACTACGTGCAAAAGCTGATCGAGCAGGACGGCGGCTGGATGCTGTTCCCGCCGATTCCGTTCAGCGACGACACGCCCAACTACGAGCTGACCCGCCCTGCCCCCAGCCCGCCTTCGACGGTGAACTGGCTGGGCACCGATGACCAGTCGCGGGATGTGCTGGCGCGGGTGATCTTTGGCGCCCGGGTCTCGATCCTGTTTGCGCTGGCGCTCACCGCGATCAGCGCAGCCATCGGCATTGCCGCCGGCGCATTGCAGGGCTATTACGGCGGTTGGGTGGACCTGATCGGCCAGCGCGTGCTGGAGGTGTGGTCCGGATTGCCGGTGCTGTACCTGCTGATCATCCTGTCGGGCTTTGTGGAGCCGAACTTCTGGTGGCTGCTGGGGATCATGGCGCTGTTTTCCTGGCTGGCCCTGGTGGATGTCGTGCGCGCCGAGTTCCTGCGCGGGCGCAACCTGGAATACGTCAAGGCCGCACGGGCGCTGGGCCTGGGCGATGGCAAAATCATCCGTCGGCATATCCTGCCCAACGCCATGACGGCGACCTTGAGTTACCTGCCGTTTATCCTGACCGGTGCGATTTCGACGCTGAGCGCGCTGGACTTCCTCGGTTTCGGCATGCCGGCAGGCAGCGCGTCCCTGGGTGAGCTGATCGCCCAGGGCAAGCAGAACCTGCAAGCGCCGTGGCTGGGCCTGACAGCGTTTTTCACTCTGGCGCTGATCCTGTCGCTGCTGGTCTTTATCGGCGAGGCATTGCGTGATGCCTTCGACCCACGCTCATGAGTGACTGCCTATGAACCTGATCGAAATCCGCGACCTCAGCGTCGCGTTCAGTGGCCAGACCGTGGTGCGCAACCTGTGCCTGGACGTACGCCCCGGCGAGTGTTTGGCACTGGTGGGCGAGTCGGGCTCGGGCAAGTCGGTGACGGCCCACTCGATCCTGCAACTGCTGCCCGAGGCCGGTACTCAAACCACCGGTTCCATCAAGTACCGTGGCCAGGAACTGGTCGGCGCTTCAGCCGCCACCTTGCAGAAGCTACGTGGCAACCGCATTGCCATGATCTTCCAGGAGCCGATGACCTCGCTCAACCCCTTGCACAGCATCGAAAAGCAGATCGGCGAAACCCTGCTGCTGCACAAGGGCCTGGGCGGCAAGGCGGCGCAGGCGCGCATCCTGGAACTGCTCGAACTGGTGGGCATCCAGAAGCCCCAGGAACGCCTCAAGGCTTATCCGCACCAGCTCTCCGGTGGTCAGCGCCAACGGGTGATGATCGCCATGGCCCTGGCCTGCGAACCGGAACTGCTGATCGCCGACGAACCCACCACGGCGCTGGACGTGACCGTGCAGCGCAAGATCCTGCTGCTGCTCAAGTCCCTGCAACAACGCTTGGGCATGTCCCTGCTGCTGATCAGCCACGACCTCAACCTGGTGCGCAGCATTGCCCAGCGCGTGTGCGTGATGCGTGCCGGCGAGATCGTCGAGCAGGCCGACTGCCAGACACTGTTCAGCGCGCCGCAGCACCCCTACAGCCGCCTGCTGCTGGATGCTGAACCGGCCGGTAATGCCCTGTGCAGTGACGAACGCGAGACGGTATTGCAGGTGGATGACCTGACCGTGCAATTCCCCCTCGGCGGTGGTTTGTTCCGGCGCAAGACTTACTTGCGGGCGGTGGATGGCATCAGCCTGAGCGTGCAGCGCGGCAAGACCCTGGGGATTGTCGGCGAGTCCGGCTCGGGCAAGTCCACCCTGGGCCAGGCGATTTTGCGGCTTCTTGATTCCACGGGCAGTATCCGCTTCCAGGGTGAAGCCCTCGACCCGCTGAACCATAAGCAGATGCGCCCATGGCGCAAGCAGATGCAGGTGGTGTTCCAGGACCCCTACGGCAGCCTCAGCCCGCGCATGACCGTGGAGCAGATCATCAGCGAAGGCCTGGAGGTTCACGCACCGTGCAGCCTGGCCGACCGCGATGCACAGGTGGTGCAGGTGCTCAAGGACGTGGGCCTCGATCCCGCCAGCCGCCATCGCTACCCCCATGAGTTCTCCGGTGGTCAGCGCCAACGCATCGCCATCGCCCGCGCCCTGGTGCTCAAGCCGGCGCTGATGTTGCTCGACGAACCGACCTCGGCCCTCGACCGCACCGTGCAGAAACAAGTGGTGGCGCTACTGCGTGAGTTGCAGGAGAAATACGGCCTGACCTACCTGTTTATCAGCCACGACCTGGCCGTGGTGCGTGCCATGGCCCATGACATGATCGTGATCAAGGATGGCAAGGTGGTGGAAGCCGGCGCGAGCCACCAGGTGTTTGATGCACCGCAGCATCCTTACACCCAAGAGCTGCTGGCGGCGGCGTGCGGGCTGTCGTCATGAGTACCAGCCTCACGGATTACCAACAGGTTCGCGGCCTGGCTATCCAGTCGCTGTTCGAGATCATCGAGCAGTCCAGCGAAGGCACGGTGATTGTCGACCGCGACGCCAATATCGTGTGGATGAACGAGCGCTACGCCAAGCGCTTTGGCCTCAAGAGCGCCGACGAGGCCATCGGCCAGCCGTGCGAGCAGGTGATCTCCAATAGCCTGCTGCGCCAGGTGGTACGCAATGACCAGCCCATATTGCTGGACATCCAGGACACGCCCAAGGGCCCGTTGGTGGTGATGCGCTTGCCGATCCACAACGACGCCGGTGCGGTGATCGGTGCGATCGGCTTTGCCTTGTTTGATGAACTGCGCAACCTGTCGCCACTGATTGAGCGCTACCTGAGCATGCAGCAAGAACTGGCGTCGACGCGCTCCTTGCTGCGCTCGCGGCAGAGCAAATACAACTTCGCGCATTTTATCGGCACCAGCGCCGCCAGCCTCGAAGTGAAACGCCGGGCGCGGCGCAGTGCCAGCGCCGAATCGCCCGTGCTGCTTCTGGGTGAAACCGGTACCGGCAAGGAGCTGCTGGCCCAGGCGATTCATGGCGCGTCCAGCCGTGCGCACAAGGCCTTTGTCAGCATCAACAGCGCGGCGATTCCCGCTGACCTGCTGGAAGCCGAGTTCTTCGGCACCGCACCGGGAGCGTTTACCGGCGCTGACCGCAAGGGCCGCCCCGGCAAGTTCCAGATCGCCCAGGGCGGCACGCTGTTCCTCGACGAAATCGGTGACATGCCCCTGCCCTTGCAAAGCAAACTGCTGCGCGTGTTGCAGGAAAAGGAATTCGAGCCGGTGGGTTCCAACGAGATGCTGCACAGCGATGTGCGGGTGATCGCCGCCACCTCCATGGACCTGGAGGCGGCGATCAAGCGCGGCGAGTTCCGCGCGGATTTGTATTACCGGCTGAATGTGCTGCCGATCCAGGTGCCGCCGTTGCGTGAGCGGCTGGAGGATATTCCGGCGTTGAGCGAGGCGATTCTGGAGGAACTGCGCAGCCAGCATGAACTGGACCGCGAGGCCCTGGCACTGCTGGCGCAGCATGCGTGGCCGGGGAACATCCGTGAGCTGCGCAACGTGCTGGAGCGGGCGGCATTGCTCAGTGATGACCTGGTGTTGAATGCCGGGGAGATTCGGGCGGCGATTGGCACCTTTACCCCCGTGGAGCGTGGCAGTGCCGTCGCTACGGTCGAGGGCGAAAGCTTCAGTGCGGCGCGGGAGCGGTTTGATCGGCAGATCATCGCGGCGGCATTGAGCGCGTGCGAGGGAAATGTGGTGGAAGCGGCCAAGCGGTTGGGGCTTGGGCGGTCGACGCTGTACAAGAAGATGGTGGCGTTGGGTATCAACTGATCTCCAAAAAGAGACACAAATTTCAATACAGAGACTAGCTAATGTGGGAGGGGGCTTGCCCCCGATTGCGGTGCTTCAGTTGCCTATCAGGCGGCTGACACACTGCCATCGGGGGCAAGCCCCCTCCCACATTTGTTTGTCACTTGTCTCAAGTTAGAGACAATATTCAGAGAAGCACACCAAATACAGAAAATTACTGTTTAATTTCAACAAGTTAAGAACATGGCACACATCTCGCTATAGCCCTTTCCTAAAGCAACACCCCACAACAATAACAATCCGATGGAGACACACCATGAGTGTGATCATTGCCCTGGCAGCCCTGGCGCTGCTGATGCTGGCGGCCTACCGTGGCTATAGCGTTATCCTGTTTGCCCCCATCGCCGCCCTCGGCGCTGTCCTGCTCACCGACCCGTCCGCCGTCGCCCCTGCCTTTACCGGCGTGTTCATGGAGAAGATGGTCGGCTTTATCAAGCTGTATTTCCCGGTGTTCCTGCTCGGTGCAGTGTTCGGCAAGCTGATCGAGCTGTCGGGCTTCTCGCGCTCGATTGTGGCGGCAGCCATTCGTTTGCTCGGCACGCGCCAGGCGATGCTGGTGATCGTGCTGGTCTGCGCCCTGCTCACCTACGGCGGCGTATCGCTGTTCGTGGTGGTGTTTGCGGTGTATCCGTTTGCAGCGGAGATGTTCCGCCAAAGCAATATTCCCAAGCGCCTGATCCCGGCCACCATCGCCCTCGGTGCGTTTTCGTTCACCATGGACGCTCTGCCCGGCACCCCGCAGATCCAGAACATCATCCCCAGCACCTTCTTCAACACCACCGCCTGGGCCGCGCCGTGGCTGGGTTTGATCGGTACGATCTTCGTGTTCTGCGCCGGCATGCTCTACCTGGCACGCCAGCGCAACAAGGCGCAGCGTGCCGGTGAAGGCTATGGCACGGAGCTGCGCAACGAGCCGGAAACCGCCGAGAACCTGACCCTGCCCAATCCCTGGATCGCGCTGTCGCCACTGATCCTGGTCGGCGTGATGAACCTGTTGTTCACCCACTGGATCCCGCAGTGGTACGGCAAGACCCACAGCCTCAGCCTGCCCGGCATGAGTGCGCCGGTGACCACCGAAATCGCCAAGCTCACCGCGATCTGGGCGGTACAGGCGGCGTTGCTGGTGGGGATCATCGTGGTGCTGGCGTTCGGCTTCTCGGCGATCAAGAGCAAGCTGGCCGAAGGCAGCAAAAGCGCGGTCAGCGGTGCGCTGCTGGCGGCGATGAACACCGCCTCTGAATATGGCTTTGGCGCGGTGATCGCGTCGCTGCCGGGCTTCCTGGTGCTGGCGGACTGGCTCAAGGGCATTCCCAACCCGCTGGTCAATGAAGCGATCACCGTGACCCTGCTGGCCGGTATCACCGGTTCCGCGTCGGGCGGCATGAGCATCGCCCTGGCGGCGATGTCCGAGAGCTTTATTTCGGCGGCCCATGCGGCCAATATTCCCCTTGAAGTGCTGCACCGCGTCGCGGCCATGGCCAGCGGCGGCATGGACACCCTGCCCCACAACGGCGCGGTGATCACGCTGCTGGCGGTCACCGGCCTGACCCACCGCGAAGCCTACAAGGACATTTTCGGCATCACGCTCATCAAGACCCTCGCGGTGTTCGTGGTGATCGGTACTTTCTACGCCACCGGCATTGTGTGAGGTTTCCATGACGACATTGAACGGCAAGACCGCCCTGGTCACCGGCTCCACCAGCGGTATCGGCCTGGGCATCGCCTTGAGCCTGGCCAAGGCCGGCGCCAACCTGATCCTCAATGGCTTCGGTGACGCCAGCGCGGTGATCGCCCAGGTGCGGGTGTTCGGCGGCAAGGTCGGCCATCATCCGGCCGACGTCAGCGACCCGGCGCAGATCGCCGACATGATCGCCTACGCCGAGCGTGAATTCGGCGGCGTCGACATCCTGATCAACAACGCCGGCATCCAGCATGTGGCGGCGGTGGAAGACTTCCCGGCCGAACGCTGGGACTCGATCATCGCGATCAACCTGTCCTCGGTGTTCCACAGCACACGTTTGAGCCTGCCGGGGATGAAGGCCAAGGGCTGGGGGCGTATTGTCAATATTGCCTCGGTGCATGGCCTGGTCGGGTCGGTGGGCAAGGCCGCGTATGTGGCGGCCAAGCATGGCGTGATCGGGTTGACCAAGGTGGTCGGCCTGGAGACCGCCACCAGCAATGTCACCTGCAACGCCATCTGCCCCGGCTGGGTGCTGACGCCGCTGGTGCAGAAGCAGATCGATGATCGCGCCGCCAGTGGTATCGACCCGCAGCAGGCGCAGCACGACCTGTTGGCGGAGAAGCAACCGTCGCTGGAGTTTGTGACACCGCCGCAACTGGGTGAACTGGTGCTGTTTTTGTGCAGCGAAGCCGGTGCCCAGGTGCGCGGTGCGGCGTGGAATATCGACGGCGGCTGGCTGGCCCAGTAACAGCGGACACTGGCGTTCAAATGTGGGAGGGGGCTTGCCCCCGATAGCGGAGGGTCAGTCACCCCATGTATCAACTGGCACTCCCTCATCGGGGGCAAGCCCCCTCCCACATTTGAACTGTATTGTGTGGAAGACCTAGATAAGAACAAGAGACCTGCTGATGCCCGACATCCTCTGGCAACCCTCCCCGGAACGCATCGCCAACACGCGCATGGACCAGTTCCGGCGCTACATCAACCAGCGCTACAGCCTGCAGCTTGGCGACTACCCGGCGCTGCACCAGTGGAGCATCGACCAGCGCGCGGATTTCTGGCGGGCGATCGTGGACTATTTCGACGTGCAATTTCGCAGCCCGCCCACCGCAGTGCTGATCGAAGACGCCGAGATGCCCAGCGCCCGTTGGTTTCCCGGTGCGACGCTGAATTTTGCCGAACACCTGCTGCGCCGACGTGACGCTCACACCGCCGTCGTGGCTGTCGCAGAAGACGGCCAACGCGAACAACTGACCTACGCCGAACTGGCCGCCCACGTCGCCGGCCTGCAACGCAGCCTGCGCGCTGCCGGCGTGACCCAGGGTGACCGCGTCGCGGCGTGTATGCCCAACACCTGGCAAACCCTGGTGGGCATGCTCGCCACCACCAGCCTGGGGGCGATCTGGTCCTGCTCGTCGCCGGACTTCGGCACCCAGGGCGTGATCGACCGTTTTGGCCAGATCGAGCCCAAGGTACTGATCACCTGCGCCGGCTACCGCTATGCCGGCAAGGATATCGACCAGACCGCCAAGCTCAATGAAATCCTCGCGCGCCTGCCGTCCCTGGAGCAGTTGATCATCGTGCCGTATGCGCGCCCCCAGGCCAGGATCGAGGACTATCAGACCCACGCCAGCGTCTGGCTGTGGCCGGACTTCTACCAACCCGGCGGCGAGCCTGACTTCGTCGCGGTGCCGTTCGACCATCCGCTGTACATCCTCTACTCCAGCGGCACCACCGGCGTGCCCAAGTGCATCATCCATGGCACCGGCGGCGTATTGCTCACCCACCTCAAGGAACACGGCCTGCATGCCGACCTGTCCCGCGAGGACTGCCTGTTCTACTACACCACCTGCGGCTGGATGATGTGGAACTGGCTGGTGTCGGTGCTGGCCATCGGCGCCACGGCGGTGCTGTATGACGGCTCACCATTTCACCCCGGCCCCGAGCGTTTGATCGACCTGATCGATGCGGAACACATCAGCGTGTTCGGCACCAGCCCCAAGTTTCTCGCCACCCTGGAAAAAGCCGGCCTGCAACCGCGCCTCAGCCATGACCTGGGCAGCCTCAAAGCGCTGATCTCGACCGGCTCGCCGCTGTCGCCGCAGAGCTATGACTACGTGTACCGCGAAATCAAGGCCGAGCTGTGCCTGTCGTCCATGTCCGGCGGCACCGATATCGTCTCCTGCTTTGTGATCGGCAACCCGGTGCTGCCGGTGCGGCGCGGTGAAATGCAGTGCAAGAGCCTGGCGATGGACATCGAAGTGTGGGACGACCAGGGCCGGCCGCTGGTCGGTGAAAAAGGCGAGCTGGTGTGCACCCGGCATTTCCCGGCCATGCCCATCGGGCTATGGAAGGATCCGGAGCGCAAGAAACTGCTCGCTTCGTATTTCAGCCAGTTTCCCGGCGTCTGGGCCCAAGGGGACTACGCCGAACAGCGCCCCAACGGCAGCCTGCTGATCCACGGGCGTTCCGACGCGGTACTTAACCCGGGCGGCGTGCGGATCGGTACCGCAGAGATCTATCGCCAGGTGGAAAAAATCCCCCAGGTGCTGGAAAGCCTGGCCATCGGCCAACGCTGGCAGGACGACGTGCGCGTGGTGCTGTTCGTGCGCCTCAATGACGGTATCGAACTGGACGAGGCCCTGGAACAGCAGATCCGCCAGGTGATCCGCACCAACACCACACCGCGCCATGTGCCGGCCAAGATCCTCGCTGTCACCGATATCCCCCGCACCATCAGCGGCAAGATCGTCGAATTGGCAGTGCGTAATGTGGTGCACGGCGAGCCGGTGAAGAACACCGACGCCCTGGCCAACCCGCAGGCGCTTGATCAGTTCCGCGATCGCCCGGAACTGGCGCAAGGATGAAAGGTTTCAGCGCTGACGCACTCATTTGAAGACAAACCCCCAATGCATGCTATTTTTCGGGGGTAGTCACTCATTGCCGTCTGACGGGATAATGGGTGTTGTCATTTTTCAAAGCGTTACGCTCAGGGCTTTTTCATGATTGGAACATCCACCGGCAGCGAAGCCGCCGCATTGATTGCGCGGCTGGACTGGGCGCAAAGCCCTCTCGGTGAGGCCGGTGATTGGCCGCAAAGCCTGCGCACGGCGGTCGATATCGTGGTGCACTCGCCGATGCCGATGCTCCTGCTGTGGGGCAACCAGCTCACGCAGCTCTACAACGACGGGTTCGCCCAACTCGCGGGCAATAAACACCCTGGGGCCATGGGCCAGCCGGCGCACCAGACCTGGCCGGAGCTGGAAGGCTTTACCGGGCCGATCTACGACGCCGTGCTCAGCGGCCAGGTGCGCACCTTCAGCGAGCAGCGCTTCGTACTGCAACGCCACAATCGCGATACTGAAATCTGGCTGGACCTCACCTACAGCCCGGTCCGCGATGAAAGCGGCAGCGTTGCCGGCATCCTGGTCACCGCCATCGAAACCAATGAACGGCGCAAGGCCCAGCACAACACCGAACAGCGCCTGCAACTGGCATTGGCGGCCACCGACGCGGTCGGCACCTGGGACTGGGATATCGGCGAAGACCGTTTTATCGCTGACACGCACTTCGCCTACCTGCATGGTGTCGATCCCGACGATGCAAGCCGTTTGCCGATCAGCGACTACCTGCAAGGCGTGCACCCGGAAGACCGTGGCATGGTGGCGCGCAGCATCAAGCACTGCATCACCTTCGGCACCGAGTACGCCGAGGAATACCGCCTGCTGCAAGCCGATGGCCAAGTGCGCTGGGTATTCGCCCGCGGGCGCTGCTACAAGGATCATCAAGGCCGCCCCGCGCGTTTCCTGGGTGCTGCGCTGGACCTGACCGAGCGCAAACACACCGAGCAGGCCTTGCGCCAAAGCCAGAGCGAGCTGCAGTTGATCATCAACGCCATGCCGGTGTTGATCGGTTATGTCGACCACGAGCAGCGGTTCCGCCTGAACAACAGCGCTTACCTGGAATGGTACGGCATGACGCCCCAGGAGCTGTACGGCAAGACCATCCGCGAAGTGCTCGGCGACGAGGTGTATGCCGGGCGTGTAGACAAGATCGAGGCCGCACTCAAGGGCAAGGCCTGCAGCTTCATGACCATCACACCACACCAGGACGGTCGACCGCGCCACGCCCTGATGAAGTACCTGCCACGCTTCAGCAATGACGGTTCGGTGAAGGGTTTCTACATCTTTGTGATCGATGAAACCGAACGCAAGCTCACCGAAGAAGCCCTGCGCCACCTCAATGAAAACCTCGAGGAACGCGTGGCCCAGCGCACCCAGGCGCTGGCCGAGGCCAACCAGCGCCTGCAAAACGAAATGTTCGAACGCGAACGCGCCGAAGATGCGCTGCGCCACGCCCAGAAGATGGAAGCGGTGGGCCAGCTCACCGGCGGTATCGCCCACGACTTCAACAATATGCTCACCGGCATCATCGGCAGCCTGGACCTGATGCAGCGCTACATCGCTGCCGGGCGCAGTGACGAGATCGGCCGTTTTACCGATGCCGCCGTATCCTCCGCCCACCGTGCGGCCGCCCTCACCCACCGCTTGCTGGCGTTCTCGCGGCGCCAGTCCCTGGACCGTCGCCCGCTGGACCCGAACCAGTTGGTGGCGTCCCTTGAAGAGTTGTTCCGCCGCACCAAGGGCGCGCACATCAGCCTCAAGGTGCAGCTCGGCCATGACATCTGGCCGGTGAACACCGACGCCAGCCAACTGGAAAACGCCCTGCTCAACCTGGTGATCAACGCCCGCGACGCGATGCCCGACGGCGGTGAACTGCTGATCGAAACCGCCAACAGTTACCTGGACGGCACCGACATCACTACCCTGGAACCGGTCAAGGCCGGCGACTACGTGATGCTTGGCGTGTGCGATAACGGCACCGGCATGGCGCCGAAGATTCTGGCCAAGGCGTTCGACCCGTTCTTCACCACCAAACCCATCGGCCAGGGCACAGGCCTGGGGCTGTCGATGATCTACGGCTTTGCCCAGCAGTCCGGCGGGCATGTGACGATCCAGAGCGCGCCGGGCCAGGGCACCTGCGTGCGCCTGTATCTGCCGCGCCTGCATGGCACCTCCCTGGAAAGCGACCTGCCTGCCAGCCTCGGTGAAGCCCCGGTAGCCCTGGCCGGTGAAGCCGTGGTCGTGGTCGAAGATGACCCGGCAGTGCGCATGCTGGTGGTCAATGTGCTCGACGAACTGGGCTATACGGCGCACCAGGCGGGCGACGCCCGGGCTGCACTGCCGCTGCTGGAGTCGGATCTGCGTGTGGATCTGCTGGTGACTGACGTCGGCCTGCCGGGCATGAATGGCCGGCAGCTTGCGGAAATCGCCCGCCAGCACCGGCCGGGGCTGAAGGTACTGTTCATGACCGGTTACGCGGAAAAAGCCGCCGAGCGCCAGGGCTTCCTCGAAGACGGCATGGACATGGTGGCCAAGCCGTTTTCCATCGACCTGCTGGCGACAAAAATCCGCAGCATGATCAACGCCGACGAATGAGTTCAGGCATAATCGCGCGCCGTCGCACACCTGGTAGAGATCAATGAAAGCCCAAGCCCGTCATATCCTGGTGAAAACCAGCGAAGAAGCCGAACAGCTCAAACAGCGCATCGCCAAGGGCGAGGCGTTTGATGTGCTGGCCAAGAAGTACTCTACTTGCCCCTCGGGCAAGCGTGGCGGCGACCTGGGCGAAGTGCGGCCCGGGCAAATGGTGGGGGCGATTGATGCGGTGATCTTCAAGAAACCGGTGAAGGTGGTTCACGGGCCGATCAAGAGCAAGTTCGGGTATCACCTGGTGCAGGTGTTTTACCGGGATTAACCGGCTCTATTTGTATCGCTCGTCGTCGACCTGGACGAGATATAAATACTGCCGGGTGACTTTCCACACAGCCTACCTTGATCGCTATACCAGGACCAGGGAGGCCGGATGTGGACACCGCCAAAATACAACAACTCAGCATTCCAAGTTTGCTCTACGCGTTACATATTCCAAATGTGGCGGACCTGCCCAGCGATCAGGCACGCCAGTTTTTTCAGCGCCTGCTCACACGTTCCCATGTTATCGCCCTGCGTGCCCACGTCTTCTTCAAAACCCTTGATTTCGGCGACGAACACGCGCTGCCTGGCCTGTGCAGATTTCCGCCTTTTCAAACCCTGATTTCCACCGCAGTGACAATTCCCATCGAGAAGTTAACGTTTTCGCTGACCCTGGAATGTCTCTACAAACTCTCAGAAGCCCTCTGGCGCGGAGAGCTTCCAGCGCTGCTCTATCCCACCGCGATTCTTGACCGCACAGCACGGCAGTGTTTCAAGGATGAATTCATCAGCGCATTAACTAACAGCGAGACTTCAAGGAATTCAGCTTACCCTCTGGACCAGGATTCCCTTGCGTTGATCGCGAATATTATCGATATCTATCAACTGCGCGCCTTTCAGAAACTGGAGCTCAATGCGCTCACACTCCATCGTCACGATCCGCTCGACATTCTGAAACGCCAACCGCGCTTATCGCACAACTTGCAGCGGGAAATCACCACGTTCATCAGCAAATCCTTCAGTGCCACGACACACTCGACTTTTTACGCTGCGATCGTCCATGGCTATGTCGATGTCCCATCCAAAGACCGTAAGCCACCTGCCACCGATCGACTGATCATCTATACAAAACCCATCGCGTCGTTGGTAGCAGACTACCTTCGCACAGGTGTCAGGCCTCATCAGCAAACGGACACCCGGTGGACCTCATTGCAGATATCGGTTTATGAGGACACGAGCATCACCAGAGAAGATCATCCCGCCCTGGTAACTGCCCAAGATTTATTGAAGCACTCGCCGATCAACCACAGTCAATTCAATCTACATCCTTTCATCTCCGTTGATATCGGCACATTGGATGACTTTCTGGATCGCCTCGACAGGCTCCCCAAGTTGTACCAGCAGGATGTCATAAACTATTGGGCGCCCGTGACCTCTGAAAAGGGGGCCAAGACGATCTGGCGCAACCATCTCAAGCACGCTATCGAAACCACAGCCCGTATCGGGCTGGCGGACAGTACCCTGACGCACGACAGCCATACGCAGATCAATCAGATACTCAGCCAATCTTCCGCTCAAGCACTGCCCCCTGCAATCAGCACCTACACCTGTGCGTTCGTAGATCTTTTCAGCGGTAAGGCATTTCCCATCAGCGGCACATTCCTGATCGAACAGCAGGCATCAGCCTCAAAGCAAAACCGCCTTGTGGCGTTCGCCCTGAACACAGGCGCGGTGGAGTACGAAAGCTGGGAAGCATTCGAGAAGCGCCTGCTTTCCCAGATGGCTGATAGCAACAGTCGACCGCTATTACTGGACCATTTGAGCAAAAAAAGCGCTCTGAACATCGTTGATTTTTGCTCAACACAACCCGCTCGACTGGGTTTGAAAAAAATGCTCACAGCAGCTTACGTCGTTGACGAACTTGTGGAGGGTTTACTCGTCCAGCAGGCGGAAAATTTCCTGCACGACTTCACCGCGATAAAAAATGATACGTTGCCTGCCGGGCTCGAAGCATTTTGCAACGCACTAAATCCATCACTGGCCCAACACTTGACCAAACAGCACGCGCGCTGGATAAACCACCGCCAGACAAGCATGCTTGAACAGTTGCCCGGCAAAACGCTTTCTGATGCGTTAGTACTGACTTCCACTGCGCGCGCGCAGGATATCTACAGCAAAGATCTGGACTCACCCATACTGGACCTCTCGGCACTCAATAAGCTTGCGTTCAATGACACTAAATGCAGAGCGCTGATGATAGGCACCTTGAACACCGACAAAGTGGGTAACACTCTCAAAGGTGTCATGAGCCATGTCGTCAGTTATTTCTCTGCCGAGACACCTGTTCCCCTCTCTCTTCGCTTTCTTGCCCTGCAACGCATCTGCGCCTACCGCGATGAACGCCAGATTTTCAGTTGGCAGCACCCCGGCAGTCTTCGGCACAACTTCTATTACTTCATGCAGCTCTATGCGAGCAACGCCCCCAGCGATCGCCTAGGCTTACGACTCGAAAGCGTGGGCCTCAGGTTACTGGGCATGAAGCAATTACCCAGCGAGGGCGTTCACCCCTACTACTCCGCACGAGAGCTGACCCTCGCACAGGACCAATCTCCCGCGCTCGTTTCCATTTTGTGCAGTGAAATCAAAGCAACACCTGACCAGATTGATCTAACGGCATTAGCGTCTTACCTCAATCTGTCGTTATTGGCGGACTACGACCCTGAGCACATGATCTCACCAGCACAGCCACGTAACTATTCGCTATATCATGAGTTGCTGCTGGATCTTCCAGGCTTGCACAGACTGGGCAAAGCCCTTGGAAAAATCATTGCACCAGGCCGCAATGACGCGCAGACATCATTTAGGGCGCTCGCCATCTCGGTTATAACCGATTATCTCTACCCACCCACCGAACAAAAGCCCGGCTACATTTGTGGTTTGAACTTGCACAGCGTCGAGCTAGGGGAGTCTCCGGTAAGCCAGGTTCGCGAGACGCTTCGAGCGCATCTCAAACAACGCCTCCCGAAAAACGTAGACCGCCAAACCCAGCGGTTCGTCTTCACAGTGCTCTGCGCTCGTTATGCACCGGAATTATTAGTGACCCAAGTGCCAGCCACCCTGCTGTACGGGCAAACCCTGGACAGTCTTCACTGGCGTCATGCGGTTGCATGCCTGGAAGCTGAACAGCCATGCTCTAGCCAAGGCCTGAGCTACGTGGAAATAGTCACCGCCTACTCGAATGCTCATTACGCGGGGTTGAGCGATGATAAGAAAACCGCTGTTGCTCTTTTAAAGCAGCTGCCCAGTCTGCACTTTGCCATGTGCCAGGGAGTCATTCCCGAAACCGAAATTGCCTGGGTCACCCATGCCGATAGCCTCAAGGCTGTCGCCTATGTCAGCGAACAAGAGGCCCTCGAGGCACAAACCTTTACTCATCTGGCGCAAGTACCACCTCAACGTAAAAGCATGGCAAGCAGCGCATTCAAAAAAGCCAATCCTGGTGTGGATACGGAACAGATCATCGCGTTCACAGAAGCCGAGCTCAAGAAGTACTTCCATGTTCACCCCTCCGTCGCGGCAGACCGGCATATTGGACGCCGAATGCGTATGACCCTTCTGGAAAAGTACATGTCCTGTGTGTCCGGTGTGGGGTTTACAGAACAAGAGATTGGGGTAAAACCCTACCCACACGGCGCTTGCGAGTTACAAGCGCGGTTTGACCAACAATTTTCCATCTACAAGGACAACTTTCTAAGCGCCATGGTTGACCGCCTGGCACTCGCGCTGCACGGCACACCGCAATTGGACCGGGAGCGGATACTTAACGCTTACAAATACATAAAGGTATCGTTTGAAAACAGTCAGGGTAACTGGGAGGAAAGCCGCTTTGGGCTCATCGCCCTTTATAAAGAGAACGAGGACATCCAGTACGCCTATGAAATATTTTGCCCTTCAGGAACTGTCCGAGCGCTACCTCTCTCTGCTAAACGCGCTACCCGCATCCACGTGACGTCTTCTCCCCCCACACAGGATGCTCTGTGGCATGAGTTGCCGTATCTGTATATCTCTCCCTTGAATGAAGGGGCTTACCTCAGAGGTGCCCCAGATCAGAAAGAAAGTACGCCGTACTTAATGGTCAGCTTCTACACCGTCCGACGGCAGACACAGGGAATGTCCAGAGCACAAAAGATCCAATACTTGTGCAAAAAAATGGTGAACGCTGTATTCGGCAACATCATGGACCTTGCCTACCCCTATTTGAAGAGTCCTACGCCGTACGAGACCCATAAAGAGCGACTGTTTGCACGCGCGCAACTCATGGCGCGCTTTGTACTGCCTGGATATGCGCTTTATCAGGACATCAAGGCCGGAAAAGTAACACTGGGTACTATCATTACCACGGCCCTTGAAATGTTCAGCCTGTTACTGCCGTTTGTCGGACTTGGCATCAAGGCCCTTAGTATTTCCACGCGCCTTGGTCGGGTCATCATTCTTTCTAAGTCAACGAATTTTTCAAAGGTAGCCTTAACAGCAGCCAAGGCGATCCAACCGTTACAAAGTTCTTTACCCAATGTACTCCTGCGGTCTCTAGGTGCGGCTAATCCCTTCGGCGCCATTGCACTGTTATTTCAATACAGTCACAAAGGCATGCTGGCCATCAAGTTTTTACTTAGATTTACACGCGCCGAAATGTCGCAGGGGCCAACACTGTTCAAAACGCTTGCACACAGGCATCTTCCAGCACTTGAGTACCGCCCCCTCTCCGCTGTACCCACTGCGCAAGGCCGCGCGCAGTTCTTCAAACCTGACACCCGCACCGGCGACAACAAACTCAATATCCAACAACAATTCAAATTACACGCTCGTGCTGTCGACGTATCAGAGATAACAGCCGTCAACTCAATGTACGTAAAAGAAGGGAAAACCTATATTTATCTTCAGGGTAACATCTTCGCTGTGAGAAAACCGCACGGCACTGACGACTATCAACTTTACAACGACACTCACATCGGCCCTCGCGTCAAGTTCGATCACACTCGAAACAGGTGGGAGATACAATGTTGAACCCTGAACATCACTGCACCCCTCCTGTCAGCGCCCTACAACCCTTGGCGCCCCTTCATACCTCAAGAGTTCCGGTGGTTAAGTTTGAGCATCATCTATCTGTTCTTGATGCGGAGGGCGCGCCGATGAGTATCTGGTACGACGTGCAGCATGGCGTCTGGATGACACACCCTGATACCATTGACGGCGAACTCCTCACCCAAGCTGTATGGCTCACCCATGAGGGTTACTGGGACCGCGGAACGTTGGAAGACTGGCAAGCCATCAGGCACAAGTTGCCCCAGCCCACTGAATTCAGAAACGTGGAGCTTCCTGGCTATCCCGTGTTGCCCACGGATACACAACCGATTCCGCGAGAAATTCATAAAATATGGATAGGTACTTTACTTCCCAGTCAGAACCTCATTGACGCGCTTACCCGTAACGCCGCGCACACAGCGGGTTATAAGGTCATCGTCCATACCGATGTGAGTGATGACTTATTGATTCCCCTTACACAGATACTGAAAAACGCCGTACCCACGTTGACGATTGCTCCGTTGAACGGCACCGTGTTTTTTGAAGATTTCAAAAAACACGCCATCTATAAGCACTACCTGAATATCTCCACAGGCACCACAACCAACTACTCGGCAGCGTCTGACATATTACGCTACCCGCTCGCCAATCATTACGGAGGCATCTACATGGACATGGATGACTGCTTCACAACGAAGATAAGCGAGCAAGTGTTCATGGCGGCGAGCAATGATGTATTACTAGGCACTTTCATCAATGCGCCCCATGCAGACTTTTATGGTTACAACTCCAGTATTTTCGCCACTCACGCCAATAACCCGGTATTGGTCAAGGTAACGGAAGAGATTCTCAGCCGGTGCGACAAGCATAAGGATTTCTTTATCAAACCCAGACCGCACTTTACTGGCAAATACGATTCAACCTACGAAGCCTTAAAAACCTACTCAGCCGAGCTTTTTCAATTGACCGGTCCGCAAGTATTCAACGATGTACTAGCACGTGAACGACCGGATTATTACGGCGTACTGGTCCAGCGCTCCCGCAGCCATGGCACCAAGATTAACCCTGGTGTAGTTGACACCGCTTACTTTCATAAATTATCCAAGGTGACGGACCATTACTTCCCCTTTTTCGAAAGAGCCCGTGTGGTAATAGGCGCAGAGCACTCCTGGATCACAACGTGAAACGAGTTCACGGGCCGATCAAGAGCAAGTTCGGGTAGCACCTGGTGCAGGTGTTTTACCGGGATTGATGGGTTGGCTGCAGACCGCTATTGGGGGCAAGCCCCCTCCCACATTTGAATAGGTTCACAAATCAAACTGTGGGAGGGGCTTGCCCCCGATCCGCCGCAGGCGGCCATTCACCCCCGGGGAATCAGCGCCCCCGGCACCTGGATAACCCGACTGGCCAACCGATGCCCAGCCAATGCAGCCTGCTCCGGCGAGCTTCCCTTGAGCCGCCCGGCCAGGTACGCCGCACTGAACGAATCCCCCGCCGCTGTCGTGTCCACCACCTTTTCCACCTTGATCGCCGGCACGCAAAAGCGCTCGCCGTTGCAGCGTATCAGGCACGCATCCGCGCCACGCTTGAGCACCACCTCTTTAATATCCGGATACGCCGTCAACACCTGCTCGCTGTCGGGATAGCCAAACAGGGCACGCTCGTCATCCTCGGTGAGCAAGGCAATATCCACTTCGGCCAGGACACGCCCATACGCAGCACGCGCCGCCTCGACACTCGTCCACAGTCGCGGCCGGTAGTTGTTGTCGAACACCACCTTGCCCCCGCGCCGACGGGTTTCGATCAGGGTTTGCAGCAAGCGTTCGCGGCCGATTTCACCCAGCACGGCCAGGGTGATACCGCTGAAATACACCACGTCATAGCCCGGCAGCGCGGCCAGGATCGGCTCGGCTGCCGGCGTGGTGAAGCAGTCGCGCACGGCGGCTTCGTTGCGCCAATACAAGAATTTGCGCTCGCCGTTGGCATCGGTCTGGATGCAGTACAAACCCGGCAGACGTCCGGGCAGGCGCTGGACCATGCCCACCCCCAACCCTTCGTCAGTCCATTGCCGGCACATGGCATCGCTGAAGCTGTCATCGCCCAGGGCAGTGACGTAGTCGACACCGCCGGTATCGCCCAACTCGCGGCGCAGGTACACCGCCGCGTTCAGGGTGTCGCCGCCGAAGCTCTGGTGCAGGCTACCGTCGGCACGGTGTTGCAGTTCGATCATGCATTCGCCGATCAGGGCGATGCGGGGTTGGGTGCTCATAGCGATTGTCTCGGGAGTGACTGATGGCCTCATCGGGGGCAAGCCCCCTCCCACATTGGAATGGGTTCACACATCAAACTGTGGGAGGGGGCTTGCCCCCGATGGGATCGACGCGGTCTAGAAGCAGGTAGGCAGAGACTCAATCACCTGCAACTGCTCATCCACCAGGCAACCGACCTGCCACTTGTCAAAGGTCAGGCACGGGTGCGAAGTGCCAAAGGAAATGATGTCACCAATACGCAGTTCAACCCCCGGCGCCACCGTCATGAACGCATGCTGGTCCATCACCGCCGTCACCTTGCACGCGCTCACATCATCGCCTTCCGCTGGCAGGATACCGGCCTTGTAACGCTTGAGCGGCACCGGCAGGCCGGCATCATAGGCCACGTCGCGCTTGCCCAGGGCGATCACCGCAAAGCCCGGCTCGGGCAACGACTGCACATGCGCCCAGACTTCCAGGGCCGGGTGCAGGCCTTCATCGAGGTCGCTGCGGCGGTCGAGCACGCAGCATTGCGCTTCTTTGTAGATGCCATGGTCATGGGCCACGTAGCTGCCGGGGCGCAGCACACTGAGGAAGCGGCCGGCGGCGTTCTGTTCTTCGAACGACTCGGCGATCAGGTCGTACCAGGCCGAGCCCGACGCGGTGATGATGGGCTTGGGCAGGTCGAAAGAGCCGTTGTTCTGCAAATCCACCGCCAGGCGCACCAGGCTCGCGGCGAAATCGCGGATACCACTGATGGCGTGCTCGCCGTGGATCACGCCCTCATAGCCTTCGATACCGGTAAGGGCCAGGGCCGGCTGGGCCTTGATCGCCTTGGCCAGTTCGCGCACTTCCTGCTCGCTGCGGCAACCGCAACGGCCGCCGACCACGCCGTACTCGATCATCACGTTCAGGCGCAGGCCACGGGCGGCGAAGAACAGCCCCAGGTCGGCGACGTTGTCCGGGTGATCGACCATGCAGTGGAAGTCGAAGTCCTTGTCGGCCAGCAGGTCAGCGATCAATGCCATGTTCGGCGCGCCCACCAGTTGGTTGGCCATCAGCACGCGGCGCACGCCACCGGCATACGCGGCGCGGGTCTGCACGGCGTTGGCCAGGGTAATGCCCCAGGCGCCTGCCTCGATCTGACGCTGGAACAGCGCCGGCATCATGCTGGTCTTGCCGTGGGGCGCGAGCTGCGCGCCGCTCTTGCTGACAAAGTCCTGCATCCAGCGGATGTTGTGTTCCAGCGCCTCGCGGTGCAGCACCAGGGCCGGCAGGCTGACGTCGCGGACCAGATGGGCACCGACGGCGGCGGCGCCTTTTTCAACGGCATTGATGGCAGACATGAAATGCTCCTATTCGTTGATGCGACGGGCCAGGTTGTTGGCACTTTCGATCAACACCCGGCGATAGTCGTTGTAATTTTTGATCGCATCGGCGCGCGGGGCGACGATGCAGAGGGTCGCAATGCTGATGCCTTGCGCGTCCCGCACCGGGGCGGCAAAGCAATGGGTAAAGGTGTCGGCCACACTGTCGAAGGAAAAGAAACCATCGAGGGTGGCCTGACGGATTTGTGCCAGGAAGGTATCCAGCGGCAAGCGCTGGCCATCCGGCAGGATAAAGTCATCGTGATCGATCAGGTCGACGATCTGCTGGTCGCTCAAGTGCCCCAGCAACAGGCGCCCGGAAGCGGTCCAGGGGATCGGCGCGTTTTCGCCGATGTCCGAAGAAATACGAAAATGCCGCTCGCCCTCGCGCATCAGCGCCACCGTGTACTTGCGCCCGTTCAGCAGGCACATCTGCGCGGTTTCGTGGGTCTGGCTGACGATCTCCTGCAAGGCGTGGTCGGCCTCGCGGGTCAGGTCGAAATGCCGCAGGTGTGCCTGGCCCAGGAAATACAGCTGGCGGCCGAGGTAGACGTGACCGTCCTTGCCCACTGTTTCCAGGATGCGTCGCTCCAGCAGTGACGCGACCAATTCGTAGACGGTGGATTTGGGGCTGCCGATGCCGCTGGCAATATCATTCGGGCGCAGGGGCTGGCCGATTTCCTTGAGAAAATCGAGGATATCGAATGCCCGGTCCAGGCCTTTGGCGCGGCGTTTGATGGTGTCTTCGGTCATGGCAGCCTTCGATTCCTGTAAAAATGCTGTGATCTGCGCAGATCCTTGTGGGAGGGGGCTTGCCCCCTCCCACATTGGATTTTCCGTGGTTTCAAGAATGGGGCATTTAGCCCTTTTTCTTGTAGGCCACGCAATCGATCTCCACCTTGCAGTCGACCATCATGTTCGCCTGCACACAGGCCCGCGCCGGGGCGTGTTCCGGGGTGAAGTATTCGCCGAAGACTTTGTTGAAACTCCAGAAGTCCCGCGGGTCCTCCAGCCATACCCCCACGCGCACCACATCTTTCAATTCGTAGCCAGCCTCTTCGAGGATCGCCACCACGTTGCGCATGGTCTGCCGGGTTTGCTCAATGATGCCGCCAGTGATGATTTCGCCATCCACCGCAGGCACCTGGCCCGAGACGTACAACCAACCGTCCGCTTCCACGGCGCGGGCGAAAGGACGGGGTTGGCCACCGCCGGCAGTACTGCCGGCACCATAACGAGTAATGCTCATAACAACAGGCTCCTGATTAAAAACGAATGTTCTTGAGAAATTCCGCCAGGCGCGGCGATTGCGGGCGCTCGAAGATGTCCTTCGAGGTGCCCTGCTCTTCAATGCGGCCCTGGTTCATAAACACGATCTTGTCCGAGACTTCATAGGCAAAGCGCATTTCGTGGGTGACCAGCAACATGGTCATGCCCTCTTCCGCCAGGCCCTTGATCACGCTGAGGACTTCGCCCACCAGCTCCGGGTCGAGGGCCGAGGTGACTTCGTCGAACAGCATCAGGCTGGGGTTCATGGCAATCGCGCGGGCAATCGCCACACGTTGTTGCTGGCCGCCCGACAACTGGCCGGGAAAGTGGTTACGACGCTCCAGAAGTCCTACACGATCCAACCATTTTTCCGCGAGCGCCACCGCCTCGTCCTTAGGCATTTTCTTAACTTTCAATAAGCCCAGGGTGACGTTTTGCAACGCCGTCAAATGCGGGAACAGGTTGAACTGCTGGAATGCCATGCCGGTCATGGCACGATGCTGGGCAATCACGCGCTCGGGGTGACGCACCCGCTTGCCGGCAACTTCGCTGTAGCCGATGGACTCGCCATCCAGGGTGATCTGCCCGCCCTGGAACTCCTCCAGCAGGTTGACGCAGCGCAACAGAGTGGTCTTGCCCGAGCCGCTGGAGCCGATCAGGGTCACCACGTTACCGCGCTGCATCGACAGGTCGACGCCCTTGAGCACTTCCACCTGGCCGTACTGCTTGCGCAGGCCGCTAATGTTCAGCAGTGGTGGGTTGGTTTGAGGTTGGTTCATGGCAAGGCCACCCGCTTTTCAATGTAGCGCCCGAATAACTCGATGGCGTAGTTGATGACAAAGAACATAAAGCCTGCGAACAGGTAAAACTCCAGGGTCATGAAGGTGCGTGCGATCACTTGCTGAGTGCTCAACAGCAACTCGGCCACGCCGATCACCGAGAGCAGGGTCGAGGCCTTGACGATTTCCGTGGAGGAGTTGACCCAGGTCGGCAGGATCTGGCGCAGCGCCTGGGGCAGCAACACATAACCCAGGGACTGATAGAACGTCAGGCCAATCGCCTTGCCCGCTTCCAGTTGCCCACGGGGAATGGCTTGCAGCGCACCGCGCACGATTTCCGAGACGTGGGAACCGCAGAACAGCGTCAACCCGACCGCACCGGCCTGGAACGCGGTGATCTGCCAACCGAGCGCCGGCAGCATGTAGAAGCACGCCAATACCAGCACAAACACCGGCGTGCCCCGGATCAGGTCGACGTACAGCCGGAACGGCGCACGCATCCAGAATTTGCCGTAGGTCAGGATCAACCCGGCGACTATGCCGATCAGGGTGCCAAAGATAATCGCCAATGCGGACACATAAACACTGGCCTGAAAACCCGCCCAGAGGGTATCCCGGGCGATCCACAACTCATGCAGCCAGCTGGGGGATTCGTACATGGAAACCTCTCTTAACGACGGATCGCCAGGCGCTGTTCCAGGTAACGGAGCAGCATGGCAATGAGGTAACAGGCGGCCACGTAGAGCGCGGTCGTGACCAGCCAGGTTTCAATAACCCGGTAGCTCTCGACGTTGATCTTGCGGGCGTAATAGGTCAGCTCCGGCACCGCGATGGCGGCGGCGAGCGAGGTGTCCTTGAACAGCGAAATGAAGTTGTTCGACAGCGCGGGCAACACATTGCGCAGCATCACCGGCACGGTGATGTAGGCACGGATACGCCACTCGCCCAGACCGATGGCCAGCCCGGCTTCACGCAAGCCCTTGGGAATATTCAGCAGCCCGGCGCGAAATACTTCGGTCAGATAAGCCCCGGCGTACAACGACAAGGTGATGATGAACGACGGGATCTTGTCCAGGCGGATGCCCAGGCTGGGCAAGGCGAAGTAGATCAGCAGGATCAGCACGAGGATCGGCGTATTGCGGATCACCGTCACATACACCGAGGCCAGCACGCGCAGTGCCTTGTGTTTCGACAGCATGGCAAATGCCATCATCAGGCCGATCACGCAGCCGATCGCGATCGACAGCAGCGCCAGCTCGAGGCCCAGGCCGAGCCCCGCCAGCAAGCTGGGGAAGTCGCGCCACACGGCGGCAAAGTTCAACTGATAGTTCATGGTCAGCAGTACCTGATTGGGGCGCCGTCAGCGACGCCCCAGGTTTTCGATTTACTTGAACTCAACCGGGAAGCCGATCGCAGGTTCCGGCAGATCCACGCCGAACCATTGCTTGAACGAGGCCTTGTAGGTGGGGAACTCCACGCCGGTCATGGCTTCATGCAGCGCGGTGTTGACGAAATTCAGCCAGTCCTGATCGCCACGCTTGACGGCGCACGCATAGGTTTGCGGGCTCCAGGCGTAGGCCGGGCTGCGGTAACGACCTGGGTTTTGCACCATCAGGTACTTGACCGAGGACTGGTCGGTGGCCGCGGCATCGGCGCGACCGGAGTTCACCGCCTGGTACATCAGGTCGACGCTGTCGTACTGGTCGACCTTGGCTTTGGGCAGGGCCTGGTGCACCAGCTCTTCGGCATACACGTTTTGCAGCACGGCCACGGTGACGCTGTCGCCGGCGGCCTGCAGGTCTTCGATCTCTTTGTACTTGCTGTTGTTGGGCAGCAGCAGGCCCACGCCTTCGCGGTAGTACGGCAGGGTGAAGGCCACCTGCTGGGCGCGGCTGGCGGTGACGGTGATGAACTGGCAACTCATGTCGACCTTGTCGGTCAGCAGGTTGGGAATCCGCGCATCAGAGGATTGCACCACGAACTCGACCTTGCTCGGGTCATTGAACAAGCCCTTGGCCACGATGCGGCCGATGTCGATATCAAAGCCCTGCAACTTGCCATCCGCTCCCTGGAAGTGCCACGGCGCATTGGTACTGCCTGTACCCACGATCAGATGCCCACGTTTGAGCACATCATCGAGCTTGCTGTCCGCCGCTTGCGCTTGGCTTGCGAGGGAGGCCGATGCGGCGAAGAGAAAAACACACGCTTTGAATACGGAAGGTCGGTGATGCATGACAAGCACTCCAGGAGTTGTGTATTCCGCTATACCGGAACTTAGTATGTAACAACGGAATAGACAGCAGAAAGTGTGCCACACGCGCTAACAGAAAAACACGGCATGAATAAATCTGTTTTAGATCAGATAGATAAATGAAGATCCGTAACCAGGCGTTAAGCCAGCACTTGAAATCTCTTTGCTACCCAAGGCCCCACACGGCGGTGACACGCCACACTTGCGTGCGCTACAGCAGTATTACCACGCACCGTTGCGGTGCGGCTGTCGCGTGGAAAAATCCCCGCGCTGGGCTAGCCTTGGCACATTCATTCCGACAAGGACTCCACCCCGATGACCTTCCGCCTCACCCTGGTTTTGCTGTCCTTTCTGGTGGCCGGCAGCGCTTCGGCCAGCAACGACCGACGCGAATGCAAGGCCGAACTGCGCAAGCTCAACGAAGCCCTGAGCACCAATTACACAAGCCAGAACCACCACGGCTACCGTCAGGCGAAGGCCTCAAGGGACAATCTGGAATACAAGAAATGCGCAAGCCAGGCGCGCAAAGCCCGCGAACGCTTGGAGCGTGACCGGGACCTGTGAAGGTTGACAGTAGACGACTGACGCCCCCCCGGCTTAGCGTGAGCCAGGCCTGGAGGGAAATATCGATGAGCTATGTGAATGCCGTGATTGCAGACAAAGCTGCGTTTGAGCGCGAACTGAACACCCCACAACCCGTATTTGTGGTTTTCATGTCACATGAATGCACGGCTTGCACTGATGCGATGCCGCGTTTCATGCGCATCAGCGAGCACTACAAGGAGCAGGTCAAAATCTTGATTCTTGATTGTATGGACACGCCTCCACACCCAAGGGTCGACCGTATCCCGATGCTGTTGATCTACCGCAATCAGGTACTGCTCGAAGCCCTTCCCGGCCTTGGCGAGCAAGCGCTGCGAAGCGCCTTCGAGCAATACAGCCAACTACCCGCCGTTACGCCTGGTGCATAGGCACCAGGCAAACCTGCGTCACCCGCCGCTCTTCCACCGCCGCCACCGTCATGCGCCAGCCCTCATGTTCCAGGCTATCGCCCACCACTGGCAGGCGGTCGAGCAGGCTCATGACCAGACCGGCCAGGGTCTGGTAGTCCTCGGTCGCCGTCGCCTTGAAACCGGTACGCTGGCGGACCAGGTTGAGGTTCAAGGCACCATTGGCGCGAAAGCCATCGCCTTCCTCGACGATATCCGGCCCCTCGATTTCACTGGCATCCGGCAACTCACCGGCAATGGACTCGAGAATGTCGGTCATGCTCAACACGCCCATAAAGTCACCGAATTCGTTGATGACGAACGCAATGTGCGTGGATTCCTGGCGCATCTGCTCCAGCGCATCGAGGACCGAAAAGCTGTCGAGCAAGTTGATCGCCCGACGCGCCAGGTGCTCCAGGTTCGGCTCGTTGCCGGCCAGGTACTCCTTGAGCAACTCCTTCTTGTGCACGAAGCCCAGCGGCTCATCGACGGCGCCATTGCGGATCAACGGCAGTCGCGAATAGGACGAGTGCATCAGTTTCAGGCGGATACTGTCGGGGTCGTCCGCCAGATCAATGCAGTCGACCTTGGCTCTCGGCGTCATCAGCGTGCGGATCGGTCGCTCGGCCAGTTGCAGCACGCCGCTGATCATCACGCGCTCACGTCGATCAAACAGCGGGCCCTGGGTGGCATCCGGCTCGCCGAGCAGGTCGGCCACCTCTTCACCCACCTCTTCCACCGCCAGGCTGCGACCGCCGAGCAGGCGCATCACCGCATGGGCGGTACGCTCGCGCACCGGCAACACGCCTTGCGCCGACTTCTTGCGGCGTGAACGGGCGATCTGGTTGAACACTTCGATCAGGATCGAGAAGCCGATGGCGGCGTACAGGTAACCCTTGGGAATATGGAACCCCAGGCCTTCGGCGGTCAGGGCGAAACCGATCATCATCAGGAAGCCCAGGCACAGCATGATCACCGTCGGGTGCGCGTTGACGAAGCGTGTCAGCGGCTTGCTCGCCACGATCATCAGGCCGATGGACACGATCACCGCGATCATCATCACCGCCAGTTCGTCCACCATGCCCACGGCGGTAATCACCGCATCCAGGGAGAACACCGCGTCGAGCACCACGATCTGTGCCACGATCGGCCAGAACATCGCGTAGGCCACATTGCCTGTGCGCTGGGCCACATGCCCCTCGAGGCGTTCATGCAATTCCATGGTGGCCTTGAACAGCAGGAACACACCACCAAACAGCATGATCAGGTCGCGGCCGGAGAAGCTCTTGTCGAACACCTCGAACAACGGCTGGGTGAGGGTTACCAACCAGGAAATACTCGCCAACAGGCCCAGGCGCATCAGCAACGCCAGGGACAGGCCGATCAAGCGCGCACGGTCACGCTGCTCCGGCGGCAGCTTGTCCGCCAGGATCGCGATAAACACCAGGTTGTCGATGCCCAGTACCAGTTCCAGCACAATCAAGGTCAACAGGCCGAGCCAGGCCGTTGGATCCGCTAACCATTCCATTTATTGAGTCTCTTCAGTCATCGATTTTCAGAATGCCGGGCACGGCAGAGTGCGGTCAGTGGACCGGTAAAAGGTTAGCAGTCGGAATACGGGGTGCTTCAGCGGGAACAACGACAGAGGATGTCTTGGGGAAAGACGACTGGGAGGCTCCGAGAGGGTGTTCATGCAAATCCTGCAATGACAAAAGGACTTGAATCGTACAGTCGAAAGGGAAAATCCCCACAACCCAAAACTATTACAAGATCTGTAAAACCTTCGAAACCAGCACGATCATTTGATCATTAAATGAAATTATTATCAGCATAAATACCTACTGATCGTTGGTACAAAGCCCTAAAAACCAATAAATCAGCCTATTTCTGCGTTTTATACGAAAGCATTTGACTGATCAGATTTTCATTTGATAAACATATGATCAGCACAAGGCAATGAATGAACGACTGACTACAACAATAAATGGGGTGCTCATCATGAAACTTGCTACGACCTTCGCCGCCGCTGCGGCCCTCTCCCTCCTCGCCAGCAGCATCGCCCTGGCCGCCGACGGCAAGACCTACAAGGTCGGCGCCGCGGTCTACGGCCTCAAGGGCCAATTCATGCAGAACTGGGTACGCGAACTCAAGGAGCACCCCGCCGTGAAAGACGGCACCGTGCAATTGACCGTATTCGACGGCAACTACGACGCGCTGACTCAGAACAACCAGATCGAAAACATGGTGACCCAGCACTACGACGCCATCCTCTTCGTGCCCATCGACACCAAGGCTGGCGTCGGCACCGTGAAGCAGGCCATGAGTAACGACGTGGTGGTCATCGCCTCCAATACGAAAGTTGCCGATGCCGCCGTCCCCTACGTGGGTAACGACGATGTAGAGGGCGGCCGCCTGCAGGCCCAGGCCATGGTCGACAAACTCAACGGCAAGGGCAATGTAGTGATCATCCAGGGCCCCATTGGCCAGTCGGCACAGATCGACCGGGAAAAAGGCGAGCTGGAAGTGCTGGGCAAGCACCCGGACATCAAGATCATCGAGAAAAAAACCGCCAACTGGGACCGCGCCCAGGCCATGGCGCTGACGGAGGACTGGCTGAACGCCCACCCCAAAGGCATCAACGGCGTCATCGCGCAGAACGACGACATGGCCCTCGGCGCGGTACAGGCCCTGAAATCCCACGGCCTGACGTCCAAAGATGTACCGGTTACCTCCATCGACGGCATGCCGGATGCCATCCAGGCCGCGAAAAAAGACGAAGTCACCACCTTCCTGCAGGATGCCCAGGCCCAGTCCCAGGGTGCGCTGGACGTGGCCCTGCGCGCCCTGGCCGGCAGCGACTACAAGCCCCGCTCGGTGATCTGGGAACGCTATGCCAAGGATGTGCAATGGGCTGACGGCACCGCGAAGAACTACATCCTGCCCTGGGTGCCAGTAACCAACGCCAACGCCGATGCGCTGTACAAGCAAGTCAGCGGCGCCAAGTAAGCCGTAGCCGGTTGATCGCTTCCCGCATGGGAGCGATCCGTTCATCTTTGTTGTGAGGCCTGCCATGTCCACCGCCACCGAACGCCCGCAAGAACACCTGCACCCCGTCATCCCGAAAACCATGCAGGCCGTGGTCTGCCATGGCCCGGAAGACTACCGGCTGGAAACCGTCGACGTGCCCACCCCCGGCCCCGAGGAAATCCTCACCAAGGTCGAGTTGTGCGGGATCTGCATGGGCGACATCAAGACCTATCGCGGCGCGCCGTCGTTCTGGGGCGACGCCGAGCAACCACGCTATGTGAAACCGCCGATGATCCCCGGCCATGAATTCGTGTGCCGCGTGGTCGCCCTGGGCCCCGGCGCGGACAAGCGCGGCGTGAAGATCGGCGACCGGGTCATTTCCGAGCAGATCGTGCCGTGCTGGGGCTGCCGCTTCTGCAACCACGGCCAGTACTGGATGTGCCAGAAACACGACCTGTATGGCTTCCAGAACAACGTGCAGGGCGCCATGGCCCAGTACATGATCTTCACCAAGGAAGGCATCATCCATAAGGTCCCGGACTCCATCGCCCCGGATGAAGCGATCCTGATCGAACCCCTGGCCTGCTCACTGCACGCTGCCGAGCGCGCCAATGTGGATTTCGACGATGTCGTGGTGGTCGCCGGCGCCGGCACCCTGGGCCTGGGCATCATTGGTGCGGTGCGCATGCGCAATCCGAAGAAACTCATCGTGCTGGACATGAAACCGGAACGCGCCGCCCTCGCCCTGCGCATGGGCGCCGACGAAGTGTGGAACCCGGCCGAAGTCGATGTACTGGCGAAGATCCGCGACATCACCGATGGCTACGGCTGCGACATCTACATCGAAGCCACCGGTCATCACAAGGCCGTGAACCAGGGCCTGGCGATGCTGCGCAAGCTGGGGCGGTTCGTCGAGTTCAGCGTGTTCAATGACGAGGCTACGGTGGATTGGTCGATCATCGGCGACCGCAAGGAACTGGATGTGCTCGGCTCGCACCTGGGGCCTTACATGTACCCGCGCGCCATCGACTTTATCGGCAACCGCAAGATCGACATGCGCGACGTGGTCACCCACAAGTTCGCCCTGGCGGACTTCAAGGAAGCGTTCGCAGTGATGGAGCGCGGCGACAAGTCCCTCAAGGTAGTGCTTGAGCCTTGACCAACTGTATGTACCGCACCACTGCCGGCGCTTTCTCGAAGCGCCGGTGGATCAACGACAACCAGGACGCCGCCTCGCTGCCCTGAATCGGGCGATACACCACTCCCGGCAAGCTCACATGCCCCACCACCGACGCCGGCACCACCGCCACGCCCTGCCCCAATGACACCAGCGCGACGACCGCCACCAACCCACCCGGCTGCGGCCCCAGGCGCGGCGCAAAACCACCTTGGGCCGCGACGTGCAGCGTGCCGCTGATCTGCTCCGGCAGGATGAAGGTCTCGTTTTGCAGATGCTCGCAGTAGATGACTTTCAAACCCAACAGCCATGAGTCCTGCGGCAACGCCAGCACAAAACCTTCACTGTCCAGGCGCACTGCTTCCACACCGTCCGGCAAGGTCATCGGCGAACGGACATAGCCGATATCGCAGCGCCCGTCCGCAACGGCACCCGGCAGTATGGCCATGGCACATTCACGCACGTTCACGCTGACATCGGGAAACGCCTGGCAGAACCCCTGCATCTGCCGCTGCAACACGCCGGAATACACGGCGGAAGCCACGTAGCCCAACTCCAGATGGCCGATCTCGCCACGCCCGGCACGCTGGGCATTGCGCTGGGCAAACTCGAACTGACGCACCGTCGCCTCCGCTTCGATCAGCAGCGCGGCACCGGCCTCGGTCAGGCTGACTTCCCGCTGCTGACGAACAAACAGACGTGTGCCCAGGCTGGTTTCCATGTCCTGGATCTGCCGACTCAAGGTCGGGGGTGCGATCCCCAGCTGCTCGGCGGCGCGGGTGAAATTGCGCTGACGGGCAACGGCCAGGAAATAGCGAAAATGACGGATGTCCATCTCTGGATTAGCTCAAAGGTAATGAAACGAGTCGGCCTGGCTAATAAAGCCACTGGGCAGCGCGGATATGCTGAGACAAACCACAACACTAGAGAGCCCTTGCGATGGTCGTCAACCGTACCCCCCCTCTTGCCTTTGAGGTAATTCAATCATGAGCCGGGTCAGCCCACGCCTGACCTTGCTGACTGCGTCCGGCGTCTGCTCGCTGATCGTGCTCGACACCAATATCGTCGCCGTGACCCTGCCGAGTATCGCCCGCGACCTGGGGCGAACTTCGCCGATATCGAATGGGTGGTCAGCGCCTACATGCTGGCGTTCGCCGCGCTATTGCTTCCGGCCGGGAGCATTGCCGACCGGTTCGGGCGCAAGAAAACCCTGGTCTGGGGCCTGAGTATTTTCATCCTGGCGTCATTGGGTTGCGGGGCAGCACCCACCGCGCTGCTCCTCGATAGCGCCCGCGCGGTCAAAGGCGTGGGCGCGGCGCTGTTGCTCACATCCGCCCTCGCCTCCATCGGCCATACCTTCCACGACGAGGTGCAGCGCGCCAAGGCCTGGGCCTTCTGGGGCGCGTGCATGGGCGTGGCGATGACTGCCGCACCGACCTTGGGCGGCCTGATCACCCAGTACCTGGGCTGGCGCTGGATCTTCTACCTCAACTTGCCGGTGGGGCTGATGCTGATGAGTCTGGTCCTGCGCGCCATCCCGGAATCCCGCGACACCCAATCCGCGCGGCTCGATCCGTGGGGCAGCCTGGCGTTCAGCGCCAGCCTGCTGTGCCTGATCTGGGGGCTGATCGAAGCCAACCGCATCGGTTGGGACAACCCGTTGACCTACACCCGCCTGATCGGTGGCGCAGTCTTGCTGGGCGTGTTTGTACTCGTCGAACGGGTGCAGCGGCGGCCCATGGTCGACCTGCAACTGTTCCGCCACCCACGCTTTATCGGTGCGCTGTTGGGGATGTTCGCCTATGCCGGTTGTGCCCAGGTGATGATGACGCTGCTACCGTTCTACCTGCAGAACGGCCTGGGATTTTCCGCGATCGCCTCGGGCCTGGGCATGCTGCCGTTTGCGCTGACCATGCTGATCTGTCCGCGCATCGGCGCACGCCTGGCCGCACGCTTTGCCCCGGCGACGATGATGGCCGCCGGGTTGACCCTGGTGGGCAGCGGCAACCTCTTGAGTGCCTGGGCAGTGAACATCGGCGGCTACCTGCCCTTCGCCCTGGCGATTGCCATTACGGGCGCCGGTGCCGGCTTGCTCAATGGCGATACGCAAAAAAACATCATGGCCTGCGTACCACGGGACCGCGCGGGAATGGCGTCGGGCATGAGCACGACCATGCGCTTCAGCGCGATCATGTTGGCGATTGGGGTGTATGGGGCGTTGTTGAGCGGTCATAGCGAACAGCTGTTGAGTGCAAGCATTGGCGCGCAATGGCAGGCACAGGTAAACGCGATTGCGTCACGCGTGGTGGCCGGGGATATGCCGGCGGCGATGGGCTTGTTGCCGGAATCGGCACGGGCGGTGGTACAGCCGCTGGCACGGCAGGCCTTTGTGGGTGGCTTCAGCGGGGTGTTGTGGGTGGCGGGGTTGTTGGGGTTGCTCGGAGCGTTGGTGGTGGGGATGTTGATGAGCAAACCAATCCCAGCGGTGCAACAGGCTTCAATAAAACCTGCGCACCGCTGATCAGCCTTACCAGAACCGCTGCTGGGTCAACCGGTTCCACCAGGTCAACAGGACCCGGTCCACCGAACCGCTGGCCGCCAGGCCCACACGCTCCTGCAGGCTCTTGCGCTCGGCATAGTGCAGGTGGAACACCTCGGCGCTCTTGGCCTTGGTGGCCAGGTATTCGTCACTGGTTTGCAGTTCATCGACCAGTTGCTTGTCGAGGGCTGCAACACCCAGCCACACTTCTCCGGTGGCGACTTCATCGATTGCCAACTGCGGGCGATAACGCGACACGAAGTTCTTGAACAACTGGTGAGTGATGTCCAGGTCTTCCTGGAACTTCTCGCGGCCCTTCTCGGTGTTTTCGCCAAACACGGTGAGCGTGCGCTTGTACTCGCCGGCGGTGAGTACTTCGAAGTCGATGTCGTGCTTCTTCAGCAGGCGGTTGACGTTCGGCAACTGCGCCACCACGCCAATGGAGCCGAGGATGGCGAACGGCGCGCTGATGATCTTCTCGCCGATGCACGCCATCATGTAGCCGCCGCTGGCCGCGACCTTGTCGATGCACACGGTCAACGGCACGCCCGCCTGGCGGATACGCGCCAGTTGCGACGAGGCCAGGCCGTAGCTGTGGACCATGCCGCCGCCGCTTTCCAGGCGCAGCACCACTTCGTCTTTCGGGGTGGCCAGGCTCAACAAGGCGGTGATTTCGTGGCGCAGGCTTTCGGTGGCCGAGGCCTTGATGTCACCGTCGAAGTCCAGCACGAACACCCGTGGCTTGGCCTCGGCCTTCTGCTTGCCCTTCTTCTTTTCGGCCTTGCCTTCGGACTTGCGCAAGGCCTTGAGCTGGTCCTTGTCGAGCAGGCTCGACTCCAGGCGCTCACGCAGGCCTTTATAGAAATCATTGAGCTTGCTGACCTGCAACTGGCCGGCGGATTTGCGGCGCCCTTTACTGCGCAGCGCCGCGAAGCTGATCAATACCACCAGAATAGCGACCACCAGGGTGACGGTCTTCGCCAGAAAGCTCGCATATTCGGCCAAAAAATCCATGTTGCTCCTTACAAGTGCAGTGCGCCGGGCGCGGATTGCCCCAGCATACCGGCGGCACCGCGTTCGGGCCAGTGATCAAACCGCCAGCAACTACAGGCTCCAACGAGCTTTTAAAACAAGCGTATGTTTTTTCATTGACAGCTCGCAGGCATCCTCATAACCTCGCCAGACTTTCAACGTACCGGGAAAACGGACGTGGGCAGCATCTATCTGATTCGACATGGCCAGGCCTCCTTCGGTGCAGACGACTATGACGTCCTGTCGCCCGTCGGCGTGGAGCAGGCGCAAGTGCTCGGTCGCCACCTGGCGGACATGGGCCTGGTGTTCGACCGCTGCGTGGCCGGCGACCTGCGCCGCCAGCAGCACACCGCCAGCGCCGCCTTCGATCAGTACCACGCCCTCGGTCTGCCGGTGCCGGCGCTGGAAGTCGACAGCGCGTTCAACGAATTCGATGCCGACGCAATCATCCGCGCCCTGCTTCCCGACCTGCTCACCACCGAACCCGAAGCCCTGGAGATCCTGCGCAATGCCGCGCAGAACCGCAGCGAATTCCAGCGCATCTTCGCGCTGATCATCGAGCGCTGGCTGGCCGGCACTTATGATCCACCGGGACTGGAAAGCTGGCTGGGCTTCGTGGAACGCGTGCAAGGTGGCCTGCAACGCATCCTTGAGGCGGCGGACAACACGCAGAAGATCGCGGTGTTCACCTCCGGCGGCACCATCACCGCCCTGCTCCACCTGATCACCCGAATGCCTGCCGCGCAAGCCTTCGAACTGAACTGGCAAATTGTTAACACCTCGCTCAACCAGCTGAAATTCCGCGGTCGCGAGGTGGCACTGGCTTCCTTCAACAGCCATACCCACTTGCAACTGTTGAAGGCGCCGCAGCTCATCACGTTCCGATGAACTGCGGCCAACCGTGACCCCAAGGTCACTGGACTCTACCCTAAAGGATCGAAACCATGACTGACGTAGCCAAAGCTGTAGAAGCAATGAAAGCCAAATTCAACCCAGCCGCCGCTGACGGCCTGGACCTGGTGTTCGGTTTCCGCATCGACGACACCCAGAACTTCTCGCTGGTCGTGAAAAACAACACCTGTGAATTGCTGGAAGGTGAAAACCCGGACGCCCAGGTCACCCTGGTGATGGACGCAGAAACCATGAAAGGCATCGTCAGCGGCGAGACCGACGGCATGCAGGCCTTCATGGGCGGCAAGCTGCGCACCGAAGGCGACATGATGCTGGCCATGAAGCTGAGCGAGCTGTTCCCTTCCTGATTCACGGGCAACCCTGAATCCCGATCCCGCCTTTACAGGCGGGATTTTTATTTGGGTTGCAGCAACAACGCCACCAACGCACTCCACCCGGTTTGATGCGAAGCCCCCAGCCCACGCCCGGTTTCGCCATGAAAGTACTCATGGAACAGCACCAGATCGCGACTTGCCGGATCCGCCTCCAACGGCGCATATCCCACCATCGACGGCCGGGAGCCGTTTTCATCCCTCAGGAACAACCGCGTCAGCCGCTGGCTCAGACTGTCGGCCACGTCCTCCAGGGACGCCAGATAACCGCTGCCCGCCGGGTACTCCACCGAGAAGTTGTCCGCGTAATAACGGTGAAATTCGCGCAGCGACTCAATCAGCATGTAGTTCACCGGCATCCATAACGGCCCGCGCCAGTTTGAATTGCCACCGTACAGCCGCGAGTCGGATTCACCCGGCTGGTAGCTCGCACTGAGGGTGTTGCCATTCATCTTCAACGCCAGCGGTTGCTCGGCGAACGCCTTGGACAAGGAGCGCACGCCGAACGTCGACAAGAACTCCTGTTCATCGAGCATGCGCCGCAGCAGGTCTTTGGTCCGCTCGCCGCGCAGCAGCGCCAGCAACAGGCGATTACCCTGCCCCGGTTCGTTCCAGCGTGAAACCAGCCTGGCCAGGTCCGGCCGATGTTTCATGAACCCCAGCAGCCGCTCGCGCAACCCCTCCAGGCCTTCATGTTCACGCTGCTCCAGCACCAGTACGGCAAACAGCGGCATCAGGCCAACCATCGAACGCAGGCGCACCGGTTCGTTCTGGCCATCGGGGCGGTGCAGCACGTCGTAGAAGAACAGGTCCTGCTCATCCCACAGGCCTTCGGCGCTGTCGTCGACACGGTTGATGGCGCCGGCGATATACAGGAAGTGCTCGAAAAATTTCACCGCGATGTCAACGTATACCGCATTGCGCTTGGCCAGCTCCAGGCCGATGCGCATCAGGTCCAGTGCATAGGCCGCGACCCACGCCGTACCGTCGGCCTGATCCAGTTGATACCCCGGCGGCAGTGCGGCGGAGCGGTCGAACAAGGCGATATTGTCCAGCCCCAGGAAACCGCCCTGGAACAGGTTGCGGCCTTCGGCGTCCTTGCGGTTGACCCACCAGGAAAAATTCAGCAGCAGCTTGTGGAAGATCCGCTCAAGGAAATCCATATCGCCTACGCCGTTGAGCGCCTTGTCCTGCTGGTACACCCGCCAGCTGGCCCAGGCATGCACCGGCGGGTTGGCGTCGTCGAACCGCCATTCGTAGGCCGGCAACTGGCCGTTGGGGTGCATGAAGCGGTCCTTCACCAGCAGCAACAACTGCTGCTTGGCGTACGCCGGATCGATCAGCGCCATGGCCACTGCCTGAAAGCCCTGGTCCCACGAGGCATACCACGGGTATTCCCAGGTGTCGGGCATGGAGAGGATGTCGAAGTTGGACAGGTGGCGCCAATGAGTATTGCGGATATGCAGGCGCTCGGGCGGCGGCGCGGGTTGTGCGGGGTCGCCGTCGAGCCATTGATTGACGTCGAAATAGTACAGCTGCTTGGACCACAGCAACCCGGCCAGTGCCTGACGCTGCACATTGCGCGCATCGTCGTCGGCCATGCCACGTTGCAGGGCGGCGTAGAAGTCATCCGCTTCCTGGCGGCGTTGTTCGAACAGCTTGCGCGCGTTGACCTGTGGCGCGTCGACAGGGGCAAAGCGCAGGTAGAGCGTTTTACTTTCCATCCCGGCAAGTTCGACGACGAAACGCGCCGCGACTTTGGTACCGCTGTCACGCCGAATTGCCGAGTGAACACCCTCGACCACGTAATCGTTGATCCCGTCCTTGAACGGCCCCGGCGCCGGCTGCCCATCCAGCCTGGGGTAGTTGGTTTCGTTCTCGCAGAACAGCCACTCCAGCCCGTCCTGGCCCCAGGCGCCGAGATGACGGTCCGGCAGTTCCGGATGGCGTGCCAGCACCTGCTCCCCGTCCAACATCAACTGCGGCTTGGGCGCGTCAAAGGTCCAGCTCCAGTCATTGCGCGCCCACAGTTGCGGCAGCACCTGCAGCCGCGTCGGCTGGTCCGAGCGATTGTGCACGGTGACGCGCATGAAGATATCGTCGGGCTGGTGCTTGGCGTACTCGACGCTGACATCGCAGTAGCAGTTGTCTTCGAACACGCCGGTGTCGAGGATCTCGTACTCGGCATCAGCCAGCCCACGGCGGGCGTTTTCGCTGATCAGGTCGGCGTAGGGAAAGGCGGCATGGGGGTATTTGTAGAGCATGCGCATGTAGGCATGGCTCGGTACGCCGTCGACGAAAAAGTACAGTTCCTTGACGTCTTCACCGTGGTTGCCCTCGGCGTTGTCGAGACCGAACAGGCGTTCCTTGAGGATCGCGTCGCGCTCGTTCCACAGGGCCAGGCCCAGGCACCAGCGTTGCGCCTTGTCACTGAAACCGGCCAGGCCATCCTCGCCCCAGCGGTAGGCGCGGCTGCGTGCATGTTCATGGGGGAAGTAGGCCCAGGCGTCGCCGTCGGCGCTGTAGTCTTCGCGCACCGTGCCCCATTGGCGTTCGCTCAGATAGGGACCCCACTCGCGCCAGCGCTCGGCATCCTGCTGCGCCAGGCGCTGACCTTCGGTTGTCTCAAGCATTCGAGTGTCGGGTGTGGCCGTCATCGGGTCCTCCAGCGCCTACCAGGTGAGAGGCAGTGTAGAGCCCAATGACGCCCGGGTGCACATGAAGACTTAGAAGATGGCGTAGGTGTAGTTGAAGATCAGGCGGGTCTGGTCCTGGTCGGCGGTGCCGGTGTTCTTGCCGTGGTAGGTACCGGTACGGAAGGTGGTACCGAAGCCTTTCAGGGGACCTGCCTGCACCACGTAGTCCAGGCGGAAGTCGGCTTCGTTTTCCTTCTGGTCAGGGCCGCCGGCGACCTTGGCCTTGATGTCCGAACCGTCCAGGTAGGCCACGGACACCTTCAGCCCAGGTACGTACGCCTTGAAGTCATAGGTGTATTGGCCAAAGTTGACCTGCTCGCCCGCGCGGGAGAACTGGCCGACCACGGCGTCGGTGAACAGGTAGAAGTCGCTGCCGCCGGCGCCTTGGGCATGCGGGTCGGCGAGGCTGCCCTGGTTGACCCAGACGAAACCGCCGTCGTCACCTACGCCAATGTGGCCGAGCATCAAGCTGCTGCCGCCCAGTTGGTAGGTGAAGGCCGCACTGTAGGTTTTGTTGTCGACTTCGCCGGCGTGTTTGGCGTAGCCACCGTTGTTGTTGAATTGGTAGCCGCTTTCGCCGTTCTTGCCGTCGCTGCGGCTGTCGAAGTAGCGCAGGTCGGTCTTGAACGACTGGTCATTGCCCAGCGGCAGGGTATGGACCAGGCCAACGTAGTTCTGTTTGTAGAAGTCTTGCAGTTGGGCGTAGTAGTACTGCAACGTCAGGTTTTTCGCGATCACGTTGTCGGAAGAACCAAACGGCTTGTAGTCCACCCCACCGAACTTGAAGCTGTCGCTGTCGCGAGTACCACCGGCCACGCTCAGGCCTGTGGAGTTGCTGGAAGCACGGCCTTCGGCGCGGTTCAGCTCACCACCGGTGAAGGTGACATTGGGAATGTCGTTGGAGGTCAGGATACCGCCATCAAAGGTCTGCGGTGCCACGCGACTGTCGTTGGACACCAGGATCGGCAGCACCGGCGCCAGGCCACCACCGACGTGCAACTCGGTCTGGGAAATACGGAACTTCACATTGCCGGCGGCACGCCCGAAGGAGTCGGCCGGTTCAGTGCCATTGTTCCTGGTCGGGAAGAAGCTGTTGCCGTTACCCGCCAGGCCCGGACCCGCCGTGTGGCCGTCGCCACCGTCCAGGCGCAGGGCGCCGAAGGCCATGACATCGAAACCCAGGCCAACGGTGCCTTGGGTGAAGCCGGACTTGTAGTCAAAACGCAGCGCTGTGGCGGCTTCGCGCAGATCGTTGTTGGTGCCCGAGCGGTTATCCGCGCTGTAGTACATGGTCCGTGAGCTGACAGACGCATGGCTGTCTTCAAGGAAGCCGCTGTGACCGTTGCCGGTGCCCAGCGAGCCGAGCCCGAAGTCATCGGCGTAAGCCTGTTGTGCAAGAACGGCGGCGGTGATCGACAACGCCAGTGTAGAAATTTTCATTAACGACAGCCCCTAAACATTTTTTTATGTGTCTGGTGTGCATAACGGCGTTTTCATCCTTGCAAACGTGACGATTCTTTCACGCCGGCCGGGGCGGACTTCGTGAAGAATTAGTTAGGAAAAACGCCCGAAAATGAAATTTCACACGGGCCGTTTTTTGTCATCTTCACGTCATCTCATTCATTTGCAGAATGAAGTCCTGAAGAATCTTCGTTTGCAAGGCGGCGTTGCGCTCAACAAAATCCAGCAAAAGGCCACTATCCTCGCCCCCGCCATCAGGAATTTTTCTATGCCCAGCACCGCACAGGTCAGCCCCGACGAGATCCGCAAGGGCTTTTCCAAGGCCATGTCCGACATGTACCGAGATGAAGTTCCGTTGTATGGCGCGCTGATGGAGCTGGTGGCCGAGACCAATGCGCACGTGCTCGACACCCAACCGCTGCTGGCGCAACAGCTGCAACGCACCGGCGAAATCCAGCGCCTGGACATGGAACGCCACGGCGCGATCCGCCTGGGCACCGCCACCGAGCTGGCCACCATCCGCCGCCTGTTCGCGGTGATGGGCATGCAGCCGGTGGGCTACTACGACCTGACCCCGGCTGGCGTGCCCGTACACTCCACCGCGTTTCGCGCCGTGCATGAACAGGCGTTGCAGACCAGCCCGTTTCGCGTGTTCACCTCATTGCTGCGCCTGGAACTGATCGAAAACCCCGACCTGCGCGCCTTCGCCGAAACCGCCCTGGCCAAGCGTTCGATCTTCACCTCCGGCGCCCTGGCGCTGATTGAAAAAGCCGAAAACCAGGGCGGACTCAACGCCCAGGATGCCGACGAATTCATCCGCCAGGCCCTGGAAACCTTCCGCTGGCATCACACCGCCACCGTCACCGGCGCGCAGTACCAGCAACTGAGCGACCAGCACCGCCTGATCGCCGACGTGGTCGCCTTCAAGGGCCCGCACATCAACCACCTGACCCCACGCACCCTGGACATCGACCAGGTCCAGGCCGCCATGCCCGGCAAAGGCATCACGCCCAAGGCCGTGATCGAAGGCCCGCCACGCCGCCACTGCCCGATCCTGCTGCGCCAGACCAGCTTCAAGGCCCTGGACGAACCCATCGCCTTCACCGACGCCCAAGGCAGCCACAGCGCACGCTTCGGCGAAATCGAACAACGCGGCGTGGCGTTGACGCCCAAAGGCCGCGCGCTCTACGACCAACTGCTGAACGCCGCCCGCGACGCACTGGGCGCCTTCCCCAACGAGGGCAACGCTGCACGCTATGTCGAATTGATGGAACAACACTTCCAGGCCTTCCCGGACAACCATGCCCAGATGCGCGAGCAGGGCCTGGCCTACTACCGCTACCTCCCCACCGAGCAAGGCCTGGCGGCACGCGGCAGCGCCGATCAACCACGCACCCTGGAGGCACTGATCGCCGCCGGCCACATCGACGTGGAACCGTTGGTGTATGAAGATTTTCTGCCGGTGAGCGCGGCGGGGATTTTCCAGTCGAACCTGGGGGATGCGGCGCAGAGTCACTACGCAGCCAACTCGAACCAGGCCGAGTTCGAACAGGCACTGGGCCGGCGGACGATTGATGAATTGAAACTGTATGGCGAGACGCAGCAGCGCTCCATCGATGAATGCACCCAGGCGCTGCTGGCATGAACTGAAGTACCCACCCGGCTCACCAGCGCAATCCTTGCGCTGCAACAGTCCCCAGAGCCGGGTGGGCGATGGGCATGATAGGCAGTGAGTGGGATGATGTCTTTCAGTCAATTCTGAAAAAATGTGAACGGGGCGAACGTCCCTGTTCACTGCGCAATAAAACAACGATGCTGCAGCAGATTCCCCTGCGTGCGGCCGATATGACCAAGCCTTCATTTACCTATCTATTGGCGGCCTCCAGCGGCTTAGCTGCCAATATTCTCCTTGGGGTATCGTCGCTGTACTGGCGAGAGCTGAACGAACTCACGCCCCAGGTTCTGGTTGCCTACAGGGTCCTGCTATCCCTGCTCGCACTGGCTGTGATCATTGGGTTTGGCCAAGGCTTTCGTCACCTCGTAAAGCTCAATATCCGCACCTTAGGCCTGCACTGCACTGCTTCTTTTTTGGTAGCCGTTAACTGGGGATCCTTCATATGGGCATCCCTGCACGGCCATGTGCTTGAAAGTGGCTTCGGCTATTTGCTTGCCCCGTTTTTATCGATAACGATGGGCGTCTTTTTCTACCGCGAGAAGCTCAGGCCTGCACAGACTGTTTCAATGCTGACTATCATGGCCGCAGCCTTGCTGCTGGCGCTAACCAGCAGCGAGCTCAACCACTGGATTTACGTGCTGATCGCCGTCACTTGGGGGAGTTACACCTGCATCAAAAAAGCCACGCCGTTGAATGCGGTAGAGGGCTTGTTCGTCGAGACTCTGTTTTTAACACTCGCCATCGTGCTCGCTGTTGCGCTGCTTGGATGGAGCCTTGCCTGGCCAGATCCCATGTCAACTCAGGCTCAGTGGCTGATTCCCCTGGCAGGCGTAATATCGGTCGTGCCCTTGATAATGTTTGCCTACGCCATCGGCAGAATCCCACTTTCCCAGGCAGCCTTATTTCAATTCGTATTGCCCATCACGCAGCTTGTGATCGCTGTGTATGTGTACAAGCAACCGATCTCGATAAATGCGTTGCTGCTGTACTCATTCACGGTAGGCGTGCTGATAGTGCTCATAATCTATGAACTGGCGACTCAAAAAAAATAGTAATTGCAAGGTGACGCGTATGTGCTCCCAAACTCCAGACATAAGCCCCACTGCGCTTATCATGCGTGCAATTCAAAAATACACCACAAAGAACAACTCACATTAAACCCAACAGAAAAATACTACACGCATTTAGGAAGTCCTACATTTGCACAATGCTGGCAACATGGCTTCTACTGAGTGCCATTCAGGAATGATCAGCCTCCTTCCCGCCCCCAAAACAGACACTCAACAAGCATGCTTAAACCTATCAAAAACAAGAACGACAACTTATATTACGTTTTGTCTGTCTTCATGAACCTGGACGTCCAGAGAAGCTTATTTGTACTTTACCTACTGCAACTCGGTATCACCCAGGGAGAGATAGGTATCCTACAATCATTCTTGTTTTTTTCTTCAGTCGCGCTGGAAATCCCCTCTGGTTTACTCGCAGATCGATATGGTCGCAAGTTCACACTTATCATCAGCTTTTTAGGCTTGTGTATGAGTGGGATTGGTTTTTTGCTATTTTCGTCTTTTATTCCCTTCGCAATCATATTCTGCCTATTCGGTGCCAGCATTGCCATGGGGTCTGGTTCAGACAGAGCATTGCTGTATGACAACTTACTGGCAGAACATCGGGCTGATGAGTATCCTAAAATATTGTCACGCGCCCGTGCTATTGGTGCGATATCGCTGAGTTTGTCCATGCTTCTTGGCGGTGTCATACAAGACACCTTGTCTTGGAACGGAGTCTATATTTTTTTTGCAGCATCAAAACTCATCGGCGCCATCATTGTAGTATTCAACTCCGAAATCAAGCTTCCACCTATTTCACTAAACCCCAACAACGTAAATGAATTAAATACGACAACCGCAGAGGGTAGCTTTATTTCACTCATCAAATTTTTCAGTTCCAACAGAGGTGCTTTACTTATACCTCTCTTTGTTGGATATGCTCTATTTGAACTCTCAACCATTCCTCTTTTCATCTACGGCCAGCCATTCTTCTCCCAGCAGGGTCTAGAAATACCTGTTGTTGCCGGCATTTATGCCGCAGTTGAAATTATATCGGCTGCTATGTTTATGGTTGCAGGATATATTTGCTCCAGATTCACGCTTGGGGTGATAGCCGTCACCACCACCCTCATTGTCACAGCACTTCTCTTCACCCTATCTTTGAATACCGGAACACTCTCTTCAGTCGCAGTATTTATTTTAATCATGTCACTCCCCGCTATCTATGAAACTGCCTACGAGACCTACATCAATGACAACATAGAGTCACGTATTCGAGCCTCCTGCCTCTCCGTCGCCAATCTAGTCAATTCGATCATCATCGGTATCTCCTACACTGTCTTCGGCGGGCTGCTGGATAGATATGGTTTCTCGTCAACGTTGATTGTTGTTGCAGGCGTCTGTTTTATGGGGCTATTTTTTGCAAGTACTACCTTACTGCTAAGTGGGCAACAACGTTGTAAAAAGAGCAAAAAGCTTGAATCAACCCGGTTTACTGGAGATGCGCCGTGACAGGCCTAAAGCCGGGTAGATAAAATACGTCCATAACCTTGTAGGAGCACGCTTGCTCCTACAAGGAGGCTCGGTTGTGATCAGCCCAACTTCACCACAATCTCATCTTTGATCAACAAGCGTTTCTTCTTCAGCTTCTCCACATCCTCGTCGCTGGCACTTGCCGACTCCGCCTTCAGCACCTCTTTGTCAGCGTCGTCGTACTGCGTGAGCAGCGAGTCCAGGCGTTTGTCGCTCGCCCTGCGTTCGTGAACGACTTCCTTGCTCAACCCCAAGTCCTGATACAGGTCGTGTTTCACTGGCATGGCGTACCTCCGCATGTTGATCAATGGCTTACGCCCTAGAAGCTAGACCATTGCGAGGGGTCTTGTCATGTTCAGGGTCAATACAGCCCCGTTCGTCGCGGCGCGGGCGTTTGGATCAAACCTTTGCCGCGCCCTGCCCTCCACTCTAGATAGCCACCCGAGGGAGAACGGTTTCATGACGCACGCTGCCACCGCTGTCGACACCCAATGCATCAACACCCTCCGCACCCTGGCCATGGATGCCGTGCAAAAGGCCAATTCCGGCCATCCGGGCACGCCCATGGGCCTGGCGCCGGTGGGTTATACGCTGTGGAGTCGTTTCCTGCGTTATCACCCGCAACATCCCGACTGGCCCAGCCGTGATCGGTTTGTGCTGTCCGTCGGCCATGCCTCGATGTTGCTGTATTCGCTGCTGCACCTGGCCGGTGTGGTGGAACTGGATGCCGACGGCAAGCGCACCGGCCAGGCCGCTGTCAGCCTGGACGATATCAAGCAGTTTCGCCAAGCGGGCTCCAAAACCCCCGGCCACCCCGAATACCGTATGACCACTGGGGTGGAGACCACTACCGGCCCGCTCGGCCAGGGCTGTGCCAACAGCGTCGGCATGGCGATGGCCGAGCGTTGGCTGGCCAAGCGCTTCAACCGCGAAGAAAAAACCCTGTTCGACTACAACGTCTACACCCTGTGCGGCGACGGCGACATGATGGAGGGCATCAGCGGCGAAGCGGCGTCCATGGCCGGGCATTTGAAACTGGACAAGCTGTGCTGGATCTATGACAACAACACCATCAGCATCGAAGGCCACACTGAGCTGGCGTTCAGCGAAGATGTGATCAAGCGCTTCCAGGCGTATGGGTGGCACACCCTGCATGTGACCGATGCCAACGACTTGCAAGCCCTGAGCAATGCCTTGGAGGCGTTCCATTGCAACCGCGGCGCGCCCACCCTGATTGTGGTCGACAGCGTGATCGGCTACGGCTCCCCGCACAAACACAACACGGCCGCCGCCCATGGCGAGCCCCTGGGCGAAGAGGAAATTCGCCTGACCAAGGCAGCCTATGGCTGGCCCGAGGATTCCAGCTTCCTGGTTCCCGATGAGGTGCGCACGCAATTGCGTGATGTTTTGCTTGAGCGCAGCGAGCCGCTGTATGAAAAGTGGAGCGAACACCTGTCCCAGCTGGAACAGTACGAACCGGAATTGGCCGATGAATTGAGGCGCATGCGTGCCGGGGAAATGCCGGAGCACTGGCAGAAACACCTACCGGATTTCGATACCGACGCCAAGGGCATCGCCAGTCGTGCCGCCGGCGGCAAGGTGCTGAATGCGTTTGCCGAACAGATCCCCTGGCTGCTGGGCGGCTCGGCCGACCTGTCACCGTCGACCAAGACCAACCTCACCTTCGACGGCGCCGGGCGTTTCAGCGCCGAGGACTACAGCGGGCGCAACCTGCACTTCGGCATTCGTGAACATGCCATGGGCGCCATCGCCAATGGCATGGCATTGTCCTACCTGCGGCCGTACACCTCGACCTTTCTGGTGTTCAGCGACTACATGAAGCCACCGATCCGCCTGGCGGCAATCATGGAACTGCCGGTGGTGTTTGTGTTTACCCATGATTCGATTGGCGTGGGTGAAGATGGGCCAACGCACCAGCCGATCGAGCATCTGATCCAGTTGCGCGCAACGCCGGGGCTGCTGACCTTGCGCCCCGGTGACGCGAATGAAACCCGCGAGCTGTGGAAGGTGGCGCTGGCACAGACCCATCGGCCAAGTTGCGTGGTGCTGTCGCGTCAACCGCTGCCGACGCTGGATCGTACGCGGTACGCGCCGGCATCCGGGGCCGCCAGGGGCGCTTACGTGCTGGCGGGTGCAGATGCGCCCCAGGTGATTCTGCTGGCCACAGGCAGCGAAGTCAGCCTGGCGGTGGCGGCGTATGAGCAGTTGAAAGACGAAGGGATTGCCGCGCAGGTGGTGTCCATGCCCAGCTGGGAGTTGTTCGAGGACCAGGACCAGACGTACCGCGACAGCGTGTTGCCGCCGGCGGTGAAAGCGCGGGTCGTGGTGGAGCAGGCAGGCCCCCTCGGCTGGGACCGGTATGTGGGGCAGACCGGCGCCAAGGTGGTGATGAACAGCTTTGGTGCGTCGGCGCCGTTGGCACAGTTGCAGGAGAGGTTCGGGTTTACCGTGGAGAATGTGGTGAAGCAGGCGAAAGCGCAGATCCAACTGACTCAACAGTGATCGAAATGTGGGAGGGGCGGTGCGACGGTTCGGCTTGCCCCCGATGACAGTGTGTCAGTCGCATATCAGTTGACTGACACACTGTCATCGGGGGCAAGCCCCCTCCCACAAGTTCTCATCCGCTTTTAGTTCAGTTCTTTGGTCAGGAATGGCGCAGTCCGGCTGGCCTTGCTTTTGGCAACTTTCTGCGGCGTACCACTGGCCACCACCTTCCCGCCCATATCCCCCGCCCCCGGCCCGATATCGATCACCCAGTCACTCTGCGCCACCACGCGCATTTCATGCTCCACCACGACCACTGTATGCCCCGCGTCCACCAGCTGGTTCAACTGGTTGAGCAGGCGGTCCACATCCCGTGGATGCAACCCGGTGGTGGGTTCATCCAGCACATACAGGGTGGCGCCCCGCGCATTGCGTTGCAGCTCGGTCGCCAGTTTGATGCGTTGTGCTTCACCACCGGACAGCTCGGTCGCCGGTTGCCCCAGGCGCAGGTAACCCAGGCCGATATCCCGCAGCACCTGCAGCGAACGCAACACCCCAGGCTGCTCGGCAAATACCTCCACCGCCTGTTCCACTGTCAGCCCGAGCACGTCGGCGATGCTCAAGCCTTGCCATTTGATCGCCAGGGTCTCGGGGTTGTAGCGTGCGCCGTGGCAGGTCGGGCATGGCGCATACACGCTGGGCATGAACAGCAGTTCAACGCTGACAAAGCCCTCGCCTTCACAGTTCGGGCAACGGCCCTTGGCGACATTGAAGGAGAACTGCCCGGCATCGTAATGCCGCTTCTTCGCCGCCGGAGTGGCCGCGAACAGCTTGCGCACGTTGTCGAACAGCCCGGTGTAGGTCGCCAGGTTGGAGCGTGGCGTGCGGCCGATGGGTTTCTGGTCGACCTGCACCAGGCGGCGGATATGCTCCAGCCCGGCGCGGATGTGGCCCCCGCTGGTTTGCGGGGCGTCGTCTTCCAGGCTTGGTTCTTCGTCGTTTTCCATCACACGCCCAAGGCCGGCGCCCACCAGCTCCAGCAGTGCCTGGCTGACCAGGCTGGACTTGCCCGAGCCGGAAATCCCGGTGACCGCCGTGAAGCAGCCCAATGGGAAATCCACGTCCAGGCCCTTGAGATTATTGCGCGTCACACCTTCCAGTTGCAGCCAGCCGGTGGCTTCACGGCGCACCTGAGCCGACACGCGCTGTTCCGCGAATAGGTACGCACGGGTCTGCGACGCCTCCACCTGCGCCAGCCCCGCCGGCGGGCCGCTGTACAGCACCTGCCCGCCCTGTTCACCGGCCGCCGGGCCGACGTCGATCAGCCAATCGGCGCGGCGCATGGTTTCCAGGTCATGCTCCACCACAAACAATGAATTGCCGGCCGCCTTCAAGCGGTCAAGGGCGGTGAACAATGCCTCGCCGTCCGCCGGGTGCAGGCCTGCCGAAGGTTCGTCCAACACGTAGATCACGCCGAACAACTGCGAACCCAATTGCGTTGCCAGGCGCAGTCGCTGCAACTCGCCGGACGACAAGGTCGGTGTGCTGCGCTCCAGGGACAGGTAACCCAGGCCCAGTTCGGTCAAGGTACTGACCCGCTCCAGCAAGTCCTGGGCGATGCGCTGCGCGGCCAGGCGTTTCTCCACCGACAGCTTCATCTTGTCCTGCCCCGCCGCCACCGGTCGCAGCAACTCGGCCAACTGCGTCAACGACAGTTGCGATAACTCGCCGATGTCCACCCCGGCAAACTTCACCGACAGCGCCGCCTGGGTCAGCCGCTTGCCATCGCACAGCGGGCAGGCGCTGCCCTGCATGAACTGCGACACGCGCTTTTTCATCAGCGCACTCTGGGTATGGGTGAACGTGTGCAGGATGTAGCGCCGTGCGCCGATGAAGGTGCCCTGGTAGCTCGGCTCCAGTTTGCGCTTCAACGCATCGCGGGTCTGTTCCGGGGTGAAGCCGGCGTACACCGGGACGGTGGGGGTCTCTTCGGTAAACAGGATCCAGTCGCGCTGCTTTTTCGGCAGGTCGCGCCAGGGGATGTCCACGTCATAGCCCAGGGTCACCAGGATGTCCCGCTGGTTCTGCCCCTGCCACGCCAACGGCCAGGACGCCACCGCACGCTGGCGAATGGTCAGGGAAGGATCGGGCACCATCAGCGCCTCGGTCACTTCATACACACGCCCCAGGCCATGGCACTGCGGGCACGCGCCCTGGGGCAGGTTCGGCGAAAAGTCTTCGGCGTACAGCATCGCCTGCCCCTTCGGATAACTGCCGGCGCGGGAGTACAGCATGCGGATCAAACTCGACAACGTGGTCACGCTGCCCACCGACGAGCGCGCACTCGGCGTGCCGCGCTGCTGTTGCAGGGCCACGGCAGGCGGCAGGCCTTCGATGCTGTCCACGTCCGGCACGCCGACCTGGTCGATCAACCGCCGTGCATAGGGCGCCACCGACTCGAAATAGCGACGCTGGGCCTCGGCATACACCGTGGAAAACGCCAGGGACGATTTGCCGGAACCCGACACCCCGGTGAACACCACCAGGGCATCGCGGGGGATATCCACATCGACGTTGCGCAGGTTGTGTTCGCGGGCGCCGCGCACGCGGACAAAGCCCGAGGGTTGGGCAGTGATAGAGGGAATATTGCGCGTTGAAGTCATGGACAACCTTGTCGGGCGGTGAGCACGCTGCGCACCCGTTGCGTCAGCGCTTCGGGGCTGTAGGGTTTGCTCAGCAGATGAATATCGGGGCTCAGCAAGTGATTGCTGGAGAGAATGTCACGAGTGTGGCCGGAGGTGAACAGCACCGGCACCGCAGGCGTCTGCTGGCGGGCCCAGTCGGCCAGGTCGGTGCTTTTGACGCGGCCGGGCATGACCACATCGGTGAAGATCAGGTCCGGTGGCGAGCCTGCCTGCAGTTTCGACATAGCCTGGTCACCGTCTTCGGCGGTAAGTACGGTGTAGCCGGACTGTTCGAGCAACTCCACGACGGTCAGGCGCACACCTTCATTGTCCTCGACCACCAGGATGGTTTCCTGGCCGCCGCTGTGCTGCACCTGGTCCATATGCACATCGAGGCTTTCCGGTTCCAGGCTGTGGGGGAAATACATCTGCACCACCGAGCCCTTGCCCTCCTCGCTCCACATTTCCACATGCCCGCCACTCTGGCGCACAAAGCCGAACACCATGCTCAGGCCCAGGCCGGTGCCATGGCCTTCACGCTTGGTGGTGAAGAAGGGTTCAAAGGCACGCTTGAGGGTGCTCTCGGACATGCCGACGCCGGTATCGGCCACCTCCAGGCGCACATACTCGCCGGGCTTGATGCTTTTACCCGCGCAATCGGCCGGATTGAGGATGATATTTTCGCCGGAGATGCGGATCACGCCTTCGCCCTTCATGGCGTCGCGGGCATTGATCGCCAGGTTGAGCAGCGCGTTCTCCAGTTGGTTGCGGTCGACATTGATAAACCAGGCATCCTGGGGCATCTGCACGTCGATATGGATGGTTTCGCCCAACGCCCGTTGCAGCAACTCGCCAAGCCCCGCGTAAATGCGTTGCGGGTTGTACACCGCCGGCGACAGCGGTTGGCGCCGGGCGAACGCCAGCAGTTGCGAGGACAGCTTGGCCCCACGCTCCACCGCCGCAATGGCGGCCGTGACACGCCGCTGCACCTGGGCGTTGTCCGGTTCCTGGCGGGCCAGCAGGTGCAGGTTGCCGGCGATCACTTGCAGCAGGTTATTGAAGTCGTGGGCCACGCCGCCGGTGAGGCCGCCAATGGCTTCGAGTTTCTGCGACTGGCGCAACTGGTCCTCGGCCGCGGAGCGCGCCTGCACTTCGGCGGCCACCCGTTGTTCGAGGTTGTGCGTGAGTTCCCGGCGCACCTGTTCGGACTTCACCAGTTCGGTGGTCTCCACCACAATCGCCAGCACGCCGGCCGGTTGTTGATCGTCGCCGGCCACCGGACTGTAGTAGAGGTCCAGCCACACGGTTTCCGGCTGGCCGTTGCGCAACAGCACCAGGTCCTTGTTGTTGAATGACAGGGTGCCGCCGGCCAGGCAGGTGTCCATCACATGCCGATTGAAGTCGGCCACTTCCGGCCAGCCGAGTTCCACCGGTGTGCCCAGCAGGTAGGGATGACGGCCACCGGCAAAGGCCGAGTAGCTGTCGTTATAGATCATGTGCCCCAGGCGTCCCCACAACATCACCATCGGCACGGGCGAAGCCAGCATCATCTGTACGGTACACGCCAGGCTGGTGGACCAGCGGTCAATGGGGCCCAGGTCGGTGCCCGACCAATCGAATGCGCGGATCCGCTGGGCCATTTCACCGGCCCAGCCTTCGCAGCCGTGGGGGTTGGATAAGAATTGCATCGGTTGGCTCTGTGCGCTAAGAGAACATCGGCAAGTTTTGGAGCGCTGCAAACCCGGATGGTTTCACCTCATCTGCATCAGAAGTGATTACAGCAGAAACCACGGGACTCAGTGAAAATCCCGACTGCGCACATTGATCCCTTCCAACAAGGGCGTCAGGTCGGTCAGGCGCCCGGCGATCAAGTGCCGCACCTCGCCCACCGCTTCCCAGCGCCCGTCCACCTTCAACAGCCGCGAGCCCACCAGCGCCTGGCGTTGACGCTCGGCCAAGTCACGCCAGACCACCACATTGAGGTTGCCGAATTCATCTTCCAGGGTGACAAAGGTCACACCGCTGGCAGTCCCCGGGCGCTGTCGACCGGTCACCAGCCCCGCAACGCTGACATTACGGCCGTGCTCCACCGCCATCAGTTCATGGGAGCTGCGACAGCGGCGCTTACGCAATTCATCCCGCAGCAACGCCAGAGGGTGCGGCCCCAGGGTCGTGCCCACAGTGGCATAGTCAGCCTGCAGGTCTTCACCCACGGTCGGTGCCGGCAACTCGACCGCCGCCTCATCCGGGCTCGGCAGGCCGGCAAACAGCCCCAGTTGCTTGTGCACGCCGGCCACCGCCCAGCGCGCCGTGTGCCGGTTGTCAGCCAGGGCGCGCAAGGCCCCGGCATCCGCCAACAAGGCCTGGGCACGTGCATCCAGCCCGGCGCGCTCGTCCAGGTCGGCAATGTCGCTGAACGCTCGACGCAGGCGCGCGGCTTCGATGCGCCGCCCATCTTCTTCGCGAAACCCGGAGATCATGCGCAAGCCCATGCGAATCGCCGGTTGTGCACCATCGATGGGCTCCAGGCTGCAATCCCAATCGCTGGTCTGCACATCCACCGGCCGGATCTGCAAGCGATGGCGCCGTGCATCCTGCAGGATCTGGTCCGGGCTGTAGAAGCCCATGGGCCAACTGTTGATCAGCGCACAGGCAAACGCCGCCGGTTCATGGCACTTGAGCCAGCAACTGGCGTAGGTCAACAAGGCGAAACTGGCCGCGTGGGACTCAGGAAAGCCATAGCTGCCAAAGCCTTTGATCTGCTCGAAGATCTGCGCGGCAAAGGCTTCGGTGTAACCGTTTTTCAGCATGCCGGTGCGCAGGCGCTGCTGGTGCGGCTCCAGGCCGCCGTGGCGTTTCCAGGCGGCCATGGAGCGGCGCAACTGGTCGGCCTCGCCGGGGCTGTAGTCGGCGGCAACCATGGCGATCTGCATCACTTGCTCCTGGAACAGCGGAATGCCCAGGGTACGCTCCAACACCACTTTCAGCTCCGGCGAAGGATAGGTGGTCTCCTCCTCCTTGTTCCGCCGCCGCAGGTACGGGTGCACCATGCCGCCCTGGATCGGCCCGGGTCGCACGATGGCGACCTCGATCACCAGGTCATAGAACTTCTGCGGCCTGAGCCTTGGCAACATCGACATCTGCGCCCGCGACTCGATCTGGAACACGCCGATAGTGTCGGCCTTGCTGATCATCGCGTAGGTGGCCGGGTCGTCCTGGGGGATCGTCGCCAAGGCCAGGTCGCGGTGGCGATGGCGGCGCAGCAAGTCGAAGCAACGACGGATCGCACTGAGCATGCCCAAGGCCAGGATATCCACCTTGAGCAAGCCCACGGCGTCGAGGTCGTCCTTGTCCCACTGGATGATGGTGCGCTCGGCCATGGCGGCGTTTTCCACCGGCACCAGGGTGTCCAGCGGGTATTCGGAAATCACGAAGCCGCCGGGGTGCTGGGACAAGTGCCGAGGGAAGCCGATCAACTGCTGGGTGAGCGTGAGCACTCGGCGCAGCAGTGGGCTGTCGGGGTCGAAGCCGCTTTCACGCAAGCGCTCCAGCGGCGGGGCGTCGTCGCTCCAACGCCCACAGCAGTCGGCCAGGGCGTTGATCTGGTCCGGCGGCAGCCCGAGGGCCTTGGCCACATCGCGCACCGCACCGGCGGCGTGGTAACTGCTGACCACCGCCGTCAGCGCCGCGCGGGTGCGGCCGTAGCGCTGGAATACGTACTGCAACACTTCTTCGCGGCGCTCATGTTCGAAGTCCACGTCGATGTCCGGCGGCTCGTTGCGCTCCCTGGACAGAAAGCGCTCGAACAACAGGCTCGTCAGGCTCGGGTCGATCTCGGTGATGCCCAAGGCAAAACACACCGCCGAGTTGGCCGCCGAGCCGCGGCCCTGACACAGGATCGAACGGCTGCGGGCGAACTGCACAATGTCATGCACCGTGAGGAAATAGCTTTCGTAGCCCAGCTCGCTGATGAGCCTCAGTTCGTCATGGATCTGCTGCAAGGTCTTGGCGTCGACCCCCTGAGGCCAGCGCTGGGCGATGCCCGCTTCGGTCACGGCACGCAGCCAGGATTCGGCGTCGTGGCCGCTGGGCACCAGTTCATGCGGGTAGTGATAGCGCAACTGGCTGAGGTCGAAGGTGCAACGCCGGGCAATCGCCTGGGTTTCATCGAGCAGGGCTTGCGGGTACAGCGCGGCCAGGGCATCGAGGCTGCGCAGGTGCCGCTCGCCATTGGGGTGCAGGCGCGTGCCGGCTTCGGCCACCGGCACGTGATGACGGATGGCGGTCATGGTGTCTTGCAGAGCGCGGCGGCCACGCGCATGCATGTGCACATCGCCACAGGCCACCGCCGGGATGTGCAGGCTGGCGGCCAGGTTCAGGCGTTGCTCCAGGTGGCGCGCATCGTCCTGGCCGCAGTGCAGGTGCACCGCCAGCCACAGGCGCCCGGCGAAGGTGCGGCGCAGCCACTGGATCGAGGCCTGGGTGTCGCCGTCCTCGGCGACCCACAGCGCCAGCAGGCCGGGCAGCGGTTGCTCGAAGTCCTCGTGCAACAGGCGATAGCTGCCTTTTTCCGCGCGCCGCCGGGCCACCGTGATCAAGCGGCACAGGTGCTGGTAGCCGCTGAGGTCTTCCACCAGCAGCACCAGTTTCGGGCCGTTTTCGATGCGCATCTCGCTGCCGATTATCAGCGGCAATTCCACCGCCTTCGCCGCCTGCCAGGCCCGCACGATGCCCGCCAGGGTGCATTCGTCAGTGATCGCCAGGGCGCTGTAGCCTTGGCGCTTGGCCCGTTCGAACAGCTCCAGCGCACTCGACGCACCGCGCTGGAAGCTGAAGTTGGACAGGCAGTGCAGCTCGGCGTAATTCATGCAAACCAGCCTTGCAGCCACAACCCATCGCTTTGCCCGACGTTACGAAAGGCCCAGCCTTGCTGGCCGGCGCGGGTCTGGATCAGGTAGTAGTCGCGGCGGATATCGGCGCCGTCCCACCAGCCCGACTCGATGCGTTCCGGCCCCATGAGGATATTCACGCCGTGTTCGGCCAATAGCGTAGGTTCGCTCAGCAACCAACCGGGGCGTTGCACCTTGTGCAAGGTCGGGCAGAGGTTTTTGTCGCTCGCCGCTTGCCAGGCGCATTCGGGGCGATGGTCGGCGTGGAAGCGCAAGCCCTGCACGGCCTCATCGCCGAGACGGGCGCGCAGGCGTTCGCGCAATTGTTCCCACGGCAAGGTCTGTTGCGGGCGGTCGTCGAACAGGTCCTGGCGCTGCGGCACGAACACCGGCAAATCCTGGGCGACCAGGCGGAAACCGCGTACCGGTGAGGTGACCTGTACCTGCTCCAGGCGACCCCGGGCCAATTCAAACAGCATCGCCGGTTCGCGCTCGGCGCTGAGCAGGCCGACCTTGATCACCGTGTCCGGCGCCTGGGCGTGTTCCAGGTGCAAGTCAAAGCGCTGCACGCCACTGTCGCGGCCACACAGGAAGGCCGACAGATCTACCGTCAAGCGTCGCAAAGGAAACAGCAGCGCCTGATGGGACTGCACGTCGAAATTCAGCTCGATGCGCACGTCGAATCGGTCCGGGGGCTGATAGAACGCCAAGGCCAATGGGCGCTGCCCGGTCAATGCGTCCAGGTGCTTGAGCAGGTCGGCATCAAAGCGTCGCGCCAAGGTGTGCCGAGGCAGCGCTTGCACCTGGGCCAGACGGCGCAGGCCCATGCGCGACAACGCCGTGGCGGCCTGCGGGTCGAGGCCGGCGCGATCGATGGGCAGCGGCGCCAGGGCCTGTAGCAAGCCGTGATCCTGCACCGCCAAACCATCGTAGAAATTCGCCAGCACCCGCGCCGCCGCCGGGTTGGGCGCAGCGACGATGCGGTGACGAAAACCCAGTTCGGTCAATTCCTGGCGCAAGCGTGCTTCGAACCGCGGCCACGGCCCGAACAGGCCCAGGCTCGATTCAATCTCGAACAACAAGGCACGCGGGTAATACAGGCTGACCTGGGAACTGAACTGGTAGGCCCAGGCAGCCAGGAACTGTTGATGGCGCTCGATCTCGGCGGGGTCGTATTCGACGCTGGCAAAGGTTTTGGTCAGGGCATGCGCCGCCGTCAGGGATTGACCGGGGCGCAGGCCCAGGGCGCGGGCGGCGTCATTGACGGTTTGCAGCACGCGCCGCTGTGGCGTGCCGGCCAGCAGGGCCAAGGGTTGGTCCGGCTCGGGGTGCACACGCTGCACCCCGTCCAGCGCCAATTGCGGGAAGACAATACACACCCAGCGCATGACAACCTCAGTGCCCCGCCAGGGCAATCGGCGCCGGATGGGCCAGCCCGCCCCGACACTTGAGCACCCTTACCTGCGCGGGCTTGGCCTCCACGGCCAGGCGTAACGCGGCGGGCGATGAGTTGACTGACTCACTCAAGGCGCGCCAGGCAAACGCCAGGGTCTGCCCGGTTTCCGCCGCCACTTGCAGGCGCCGCAGCGCCCGGTCATCGGCCTTGCGCGGCCAGCACAGCACCGCCCCGCAACTGCCGGAACGCAGGCATTGCTCCACCGCCCACAGGGCATCGCGTTCCTCGGCCTGGATCACCGAGAGCAGGCGCAGGTCCACCCCGGCGTTCTGCCAGGCATGGGGGTACGGTGTATACGGCGGCGCCACCAAGACAATGCGCTCCCCTGCCTTCGACAAGCGCGCCAGGGTCGGCAGCACCAGTTGCAATTCGCCCACACCTTCCTTGGCCATGAGGATTTCACTCAAGGCCGCCTCCGGCCAGCCGCCCGTGGGCAGCACCGCGTCCAGCGCCGCCAGCCCGGTGGGATGCACACTGGACGGCGGAGCGGCGGGCCGGCCCTTCCAGACACGCCCGCCATTGAACAGCGTGTCCAGCGCAACCACGGCGCCCATCAGCCTTGCCTCACCAAACCGCAGAACACCCCTTCGATGGCAAGGTCCTGGTCGGGCCCCACCACGATGGGTTGATACGCGGGGTTGCGCGGCAGCAGACGCACGTGGTCGCCACTGCGCTCGAAACGCTTGATGGTCACATCGCCGTCCAGGCGCGCCACCACGATCTGCCCGTTCAAGGCCTCGGCACTTCGGCGTACGCCGACCAGATCACCGTCGAGAATGCCGTCCTCGATCATCGAATCGCCCTGCACCCGCAACAGGTAGTCCGGGGTTTTCGCGAAGGTCGACGGGTCCAGTTGCAGGCGGCTGTGCACTTCGGCATCGGCGCCGATGGGCAAACCTGCGGCCACGCGACCGAGCACCGGCACATCCAGCCATTCCGGGCGCGCCGGCTGGTTGAGCAAACGAATGCCACGCGCCTGGTTGGGGTTGACCTCGATAAACCCGGCTTCGGTCAGCGCCAGCACATGCTTGCGCGCCACGCTGCGCGAGGCAAAACCGAACGCCTCGGCGATCTCGGCGAGGCTGGGAGGCTGGCCTTGTTGCGCGATGCGGTCGCGGATAAAGGTCAGGATGGCGGTACGGCGGGGGGTTAGAGTCGTCATGGAGTACATTTGTACTCTTGTGGGAAATTTCTGACAATAGCCGCTAGTCGCGTGATAGCGGACGAGCACTGTCGAACCGTCCCACATAACCGCCGGATAAGCGCTACTCCCCTGCCCTGCAAACGTCCGCAAAGTCCCTCGCCTGACTACACAGTGCGAGGGATTGCAGATGGCGTTATGGGTTTTGGCTCCGGTTGATGGGGCTGTTTCATGATCGAAGTGACCAGCCAAACCATTGGCTATTTGGTACTGGCCACCCTGGATTCAAAGACGCGAGACGTCGAATCCGTTATCCGCGACTTCAAGCGCTGCCTCAATCACTACGACGCCTGGGCTTCGAGCTTTTTCAGCTTTTCGGCGCTGGATATCGAGCAGGTCTTCAAGGTTGGAGATGAAGTGGCGCTGGTCGCGCCGATCAATCGCTCCCGGTTTCCCAGCACCACCACCGCAACCTGCCAGGCAGACGGCACGCTGACCCTGGTGCATATGTTCCAGAGTTCTCGATTTGTGCCGATTGGCGATACGCCCGTGATGGTGCAGCGCATTGATCCGAAGGGTGGCCCGCTCGGGGAGCCCATCCATAAAACCATCGGACCCAGCGGCATTCTCGAAATCAAGGAATGTGATCGTAACCAGCAGTACCGGGTCAGTTTCTATCCCAACGTTTCCAAGGCGCACTTCAAGGCGCTGTACGCCTCTTATCAGTCGGTTATCGAACCGCTGGAAGGCTGGCTGCGCCGTGAATGGGCCACCACCTTCGCCGCCTTGTGGAAGGGTTATTCCGAAGCCAATTTTCTCAAGCGCTACCTCTCGCTGCACGAAGCCTATGCACGCGGGTTTAGTGGGGCGTTGTATTCACTCTGGGACAACATCACGCAGATGCTTCAGTGGTTTCTGGACCCGCTGAAGCATGCCGAAAAGCTGCTGCATTACCTGAGCCAGGAAGAATTCGAAAAGCTGTTGAAGCTCGGCACCGAAAGCATCGCAAAGGGCTTGCTGGTGCTGAGTGATGAGCCGTTGCTGTTCATTTATCTGTCGGCAATGGTCAGTTGGACGCGGATGTTGCCGCCGCCTTATATGAATGAGCTGCTGGGGGAAATCAGCGCTGAAGTATTGATCAATTTGCTGCTGTGCCTTGCCACGGCAGGTATGGGGATGGCGGTACGCATCAGTACGAAGGTGCTGGGCAGCATCAAGTCTCAACGTGCGCGCAAATGGCTTGAGCACATGGCTGGGCAGTTCGGGAATTTTCGTGCGGATCACACGCAGGTGGCCAAGCCGATATTGCTCAGTAGCCAGGCGACGACGATCAAGACGATTCCGGATGCACCGTTGAAGGCTGGGGATCAGGTGGTCTCCAACGCGGTGCCGGTGGTACGCAACAAGTCCCAGCGAACCGCGTTGGTGCGGCAAGAGACCGTGGATGATGTGCCGGTTTCTGCTCGCAACCCGAATGGGGATGCGGCGGCATCTTCGGACAAGACCGTCACCAACGGCTGCCCGGTGTCGATGGTCACCGGCGAGGAACTCCTGACCCTCACCGATGGGACGCTGGACGGGATCTTGCCGTTTGAGTGGACGCGGTTGTATCGCACCAGTGCGGTGGAAGTGGATGTCGGGCTGGGGTTTGGCTGGAGTCACGCGCTGGCGCATCGGCTGGTGGTTGTGGGTGATGCGGTGGTGTGGACCGATCATGAAAACCGCTCCACCACCCTGCCCTTGCCGTCGACTTTTCGCCCCGCAATCACCAACAG